>NZ_JBTWBG010000010.1:0-41581 GCF_054850705.1 Haloarcula sp. H-GB5
CCCCTGCTGGTCGGCCGCCCGGATGGCGATTCCCGACTCTGCAATCCCGAGTCGCGTCTTGTCTGTGACCGTGCCAGCCGCCGCGAAGATCCACTCAAACAACTGGACCTCGCCGCTGATCCGAAGATGCTGCGGGGCATCGAGCGACAGGAGGTCCGCAGTGTCGAGTTCTGCGTCACTGTCTGTCGCCGTCTCTGGCACGCTCGTTTCGGCGTCTGTGGTTGCTGCTTCGGTACTACTGGTCGCTGTGGACTGTGACATTTCGCTTACCCTCCACTTGCCGGAGGGCACACAAAATATGCCGTTGGCGGCGTCGGTCAGGGGACCACCGACGCAAGGCGATGGGTGTGGTAGTCAACCGTCCAGCGCGAGTAGTTCCGTGTGATCCGGTACTCGCGAACCACCGCAACGTCTTCCAGCGACTCTTCGGGTTGTTCCCACGTAAACTCGTAGCCGGCGATCACGTCTCCCTCGTCGAGATATCCGACCGGATGATCCGGCCCGTCCCACTCAACCGAGATTGGGTCGCCACCGCTGGGGGGCTGGACTCCACGGCTGACTCCTCCTTGGATGACAGATGGATCCGACGTTAACCCGTGCAACTGTGCTAAGTCACTAGCTCTGATCGGGAACTTGTCCTCCCCGTCGATGAATGAGTGCTGGGTTTGCCCGCGTACTGTTGCGTACTCTACACCCTCGATATCGACACCGAGAGCGTCGGACAGCAGGTGAGCAAACTCAGCAGCCCCCGTACGAACTGTTTGGTTCTGCTCCTCAATCTGCAGGGTTGTCTCTGGCGTCCGAAGCTCTCTCGTGTATGGGTTCTCCGGTCGCTCGACGGGCATACAGCTGCACAAGAGCGTCCCTTCTGGACCCGTCAGAATCCACGGCTGTTTCCCACACGGGATAGCGGTATATTGCGACGCAGTGTATCGGCCACCGCCAGTGAGGACTCGCAATGCCTTTTCCAGTGCTTGGGCGTCGATGCCGTACCCGTAGCTGTCAGCGAGCCCGTCGACGAATGTGACTCGGGTGTCAATAGAGTCGAACTCGCCGTACGTGTTTGGGATTTGCAGCAGGTCGCCGGTCGCGTACTGCTCAACATATGCCCCGACATCCCCGCCGACGACCCAGCGCGTTTGCTGTTTGGTTGCTCGACCAGCCGACGTGTTGATTGACGACGCCGGCCGCTGCGTTGTCAGCCCCCAGTCCTCGTCCGGGGCGGCCCAACTGGTATCGTCGCGGTCAGGAGCGCGACACGTCGTCGCGCACCGGGCGATGCTTGCAGCATCGGGATCGAGGTCGTTGTCAGCGCTGTCTCCGTCTCCGAACGTACCGAGTGAAAGGTCAGTCATCCTCTCACCCGACAGAGGAACACAAAAATTTTTCAAACGGATCGGAGACCAGACGGTCCACACTGTGAGCCAGCCCACCGACGTCCAGTGATTGAAGCGCTTCGGGCGGAGTGGGACAATTTCACTTTCGCCACGATTTGCATGGGTTTTAGACCACCCCAAGCGTACCGCCGGGTGTCTCCCATCGCAAACGAGACGGAGAACACTATGAGCAACTCTGATATACAGCAGGAAGCCCAAGACATACACGACCAGTTACCCGAGTCAGTCGATGCCTCCCTCGACGACATCGAGGAACGGCTCACCACACTTGTCGATGACTACAGAGTCCCACTCGACGAAGCTCGACGCAGTGTCGTGAGTACCTATCTTTCTGACAGCGATGTTGACCGCGACGAAGTTAGCAGCGAGGACGGCAACCAACAAGTCGATCTCGAGGAAATTACCGAAGCCGAACAGTGGGTCGACATTACCGCGAAAGTCGCCGACCTCTGGGAGCCCCGCAGTGATTCGATAGCACAAGTCGGCCTCCTCGGTGATGAAACTGGAACCATCAAGTTCACCAAATGGGCCAAGTCAGATCTCGAAACACTCACCGAAGGTCAGGTCTACCGCCTTGGAAATGTCGTCACCGATGAGTATCAGGGCCAGTACTCGGTCAAACTCAATCGCACCACCACCATCGAAGCACTCGATCGGGATATCGAAGTCGGCGACGACACCACCGACGCTGAAGGGGCGCTCGTCGATATCCAGTCAGGCAGCGGGCTGATCAAACGCTGTCCTGAAGACGACTGCACACGTGTCCTCCAAAACGGGCGATGCAGTGAACACGGCGAGGGCGAAGGCGAGTTCGACCTCCGAATCAAAGGTGTGATTGACAATGGCGATACAGTCCAAGAGGTCATCTTCGACAAAGAGGCGACTGAGCAGGTCGCCGACATCACGTTGTCACAAGCCCAAGAAATGGCCATGGACGCTTTGGATACGAGCGTCGTCGCCGACGAGATACGTGAGGTGACGCTTGGGCACTACTATCGCGTCCAAGGCCCTGAACTGGGCCGGTATTTGCTCGTCAATGAGTTTGAGCAACTCGCCGAGATGCACGATCCAGAACAACTCCTCATCACTGCGAGGTCGATCTAAATGAGCCAAGGACAAGCCCCGATGCGCGAACTCGCACAGCGAGCCTTCGCTGGGGAATTCAACGATGCAGGCTATACCTTCCGGGAGTCAGACGATGACCGCGCACCCGTCTATGCCCTGCTGCCGACAGGCGCAAAAGCAAACCGCGTGTTTGTCGTCGGCACCCTGACCGAAACCGACGATGTCGGCAGCGATGATGAATACTGGCAGGGCCGAATTGTCGGTCCCACAGGGACATTCTTCACGTATGCTGGCCAGTACCAGCCCGAAGCAGCCGCAATGCTACGAGAGGTTGATCCGCCCGTCTTCGTCGCGCTCGTCGGCAAGCCCCGCACCTATGAAACCGACGACGGCGACACCAACGTCTCGCTCCGACCAGAGCACCTGACCGTTGTTGATGCAGACACCCGCAATCGGTGGGTGACAGAAACAGCGAAGCGAACTCTTGAGCGGCTCGAACGCTTCGACGACGATACCAACGAGTACGCCGCCATGGCTCGCGAAGAGTATGACACCGATCCTGACCAGTACCGGCAAACCGTTATCCAAGCGCTTGAGGAACTCACCGACGACGCCGAAACTGCCCCAAGCTCGCAGGACCAAACTGGTGACGCGACACCAACCACAGCAGAGGACGCATCCGGTAGTGCCACAGAGGTCTCAACAGATGAGGACAACACGTCACAGTCGGGTGGCGACATCGGCGACTTCGGTACTACCGACCTCGATTCGTAGGATTACTGCTCGCTTTTCGAGTCTTGCGAGCCATCCCGGTGTTCGGTAATATACAGCTGTCCGTCAACCTTGTACAGGTAGCCACGGTCGACCAGTCGTTCAACTACGTGCTCGGCGGTACCGACTGACCGCTCGGTCTCACGCACTTTGGTCACGGCGGTATCAACCTCGATGCTCTCTCCGGGATTAATATCCTCATATAGCATATCATAGACAGCTCCTAACGAGCCAGGTGGGCGATTACGCCTCATATGTCGTTAATACAGTTTCACTCATCAGTTCTTATCCAAGGGCGTTGGCTTCAGGGATGGTAGCACTCAAAAACGATTAGATGTACCGGTATCTGTCGTTGCGAAAACGGTTTGCTGCTCGTGTGAGTGAATGAAACGACTGGTCAATAAACGTGCGTAGTCGGCAAACACAGCGGGGACGAACAGGCTGTTGGGTAGGCGCGCGTACTGTTCTTTAGTAATCTTGAAGCTTTAATACAATTTCTAAATAGTGTGCAAAACGCGGAGAAAGTTTTTATATCAGGCCATCAGCGATTTCGATGAGCCTATTCAGAGAGATCAGCATAGAACTGGGTTAATCCACACTCCGGGCAAAGGAACGCATGAATGGGGGTTTGATGATCGATACCAAGGCGGTCAAGTACACCGCCATCTCTGTCGGTTTCGACATAGAGATCCCCAACACCCTCTGCACTTACGCTTGTCTTCTTCATCTCGACATCACAGTCAGGGCACTGACGTTCGTTCATTTATTTCATCTTAGCCTTTGATACCAAGTCGTAAACATATTGGCTATTATAACAAATTTAAATAAATGTGCATCCGACCTGGCAAATAGGAATGAATGAGAATAGACAGGACATAGTAGGGGAACTGAAGGATATAGAGTCTAAAATTGACAGCGGAAGTATAGAGTCAGCGAGAGAAGAGTTGCGGGCACTGCGTAAGAGACTTGATGTGACTGAGTCGACTGGTGTGACTGGCTCGCAAGACGGGCGGACAATAGGTGTCGAGATCGACATTTGGTCGTATGAATACAAAGATAGTATCTATTTTGTTACGTCTGATTACGCGTCAATCAGTGAAGCAGTATCCGAATTAGTCTCCGACTATATTCCAAAGTTGGCTAATCCGGGTGTCGGAAAAAATAAGACCGCTGAAGCAACTGCCGCAAGCATACGGAATAGTAGTGACAGCATAGTGTCAAGCTCTTCGTACGAGGATATTGACTTTGACGAAGAAGTATCAGTTCACACTGACGTATACTATATGCGTGCCTCAGTTCATTACAACGGCGAAGTAGTTCAGAACATCAACAATCCAAAGTCGAGCGAGATCGTCGATGCCACAAACACCGTTGTAGAGCGTGCTGGCGAAGATGAGGAGGAGTAAGGCTCGCTGTTTGGCCTTGGAGTGAGCGTGTCATACAATGGTTCTCAACAGGCAGTATTCACAGTCTCAATCTTGATCAAAACTAATGACTGACGAAATTACGGGCTTATACGCGAATTGAGAGCTGCATGATCGTCAGGTAGAGGGTGTGAGACGTATTCTATGACACGCTGCTTGGAGTAGATACTGGTTTGATCAAATTCGCGAAGTTCCTCAGGTTGTCCCCGTAGGTTCTCTTGAGACACAGACGTACATCCCGATTTCAGGCATACTTCTTGCGGCAGGAGATGAGTATATAAACGGTACACCCTTTCGCGGGACCGTAGAAAGCACTACCTTCTTGTTCTGAAAGTCAGTAGAGTGTTTGATAGATGTGCCCACTCATGAACGGGGTTAGTACTCTGATGTCTGCTGGGACGATGGGAGATGAGGACACCTGCGAGGACTGGTCAACGTACCACCGCCGAATCTATTCTTCTCGATAACAGTCTAAACAAGTCAATCCTCGAGCGATATCCCGCACAGGGTTTGTCTCAGTGAGCTTTTTTTCACACTTACTGCAATTGACCACCTCAGTAATACCGACGCCAGTTCCATATCCTGCAGTAAAGTCTCGTGTGTGTTCATCAGTGGCCAATACCACTTCGAGTTCTCCACTTTCGTATTCGACTTCGGTTATCGTCAGTGGCTTCACCTGAACATCCAGCGCATGTCTTGCCCGAATCTCACGCTGTCGCTCAGGAAATCCTTGATCACGACATTGTCGCAAATCATCGAGTTCGGTCTCGACATCCTCATATTCGGTTTTGAGTTCTTTGCGCTCTTTGAGCGCTTCGACGCGTTCGCCTGCGTCACTGCTATTGATTTGTTGGCTCAAATCATCGATTCTCGCAGAGAGGTTCGATAGTTGCTCTTCTAGCTCTTGGATACGCTGCTGTTGCATCTGACGGAACTCCTCGACTTCGGCGTCCGCGGCACGGGAAGCTTCCTGATGGACCTCGTCGATAGTCTCCTGGATTCGGCCGACGACTTGCTCTCGAGCAGTGTCAAGAAGAGGCCGGATGTCGGCAGCCTGCATATCCATCGACTCACTCGTTCCCGCTTCATTATCTGGCGATGCGATCTGTAGAAAGGTCTCCTCCAGCGTGGGCAAGAATCCCTCGGATCGAGTATCGAGTGCCACAGCCTGCAGGAGTTCTGTTTGGTACTCGCTGACTGTCTCAATACTCACACGGAATAGCACCACGAGTGCTGTTCGGTCGTAGTACGGTGTGAAATCCGCTGAACGCACCTCGATGTCGCTTCCCTGAAGCCACTTAGGGATTTGAACAGCAGCATCGTCCGTTTCGAGAGAGATTTTCCCCGTCGGTGTCCGCTCGCTCGCCTCGGTGAGAAGTGTCTGGAAAAATTGACTCTCGGGATGGAGTTCCTCGGCCGTCCCGTCGCCGACGTCACTGCCACAGACGAGCGTTAGTGAGTCTGTTAGTAGCTCGCTGTCGACTTCGTTCGGAGTAGTGACCGCCCATCGATTGTCATGCTTGTCGATATCGCAGCCGAGCGTTCGTAGATACTGCTCAGTGAAGGTTTCTACAGCAGACTGCGTCACGGGCACGGCAGCGTCAGTCATCACTTGCCCCCAAGTCGAATCCGTCGAAGACACCACTGTTGAATTCCTCTAATTTGTCGGCCAGTTCGCGCTGTTCCTGAAGATCCACGGCCATGTCGTCGAAGTCATTCTCCAGATCAACTTCGGAGCCAGCGTTGACCAACCGCTCGAAGATTTCATCTTCGAAGCTGGTTCCAGACTCCTCTAGTCGGCTCAGTATCGAGCTTAGTTCACCGACACTCTGCTGGAAAAGGTCGATCTTATGATACAGACGGTCCAGGACATATTCCTCAACCGTGTCTTTCAGCGCCATATTAAAAATATAGACACTGCGTTTTTGCCCGATGCGGTGGATACGGCCGATTCGCTGCTCGACACGCATCGGGTTCCACGGTAGGTCGTAGTTCACGAGGATATTGCAGAACTGGAGATTACGGCCCTCGCTCATCGCGTCGGTCGAGACAAGAACGCCGCCTTCCTCTTCGAAGTCCTTCACAATCTGCTCTTTCTCCTCGCTGGAGTGCCCACCATGGAACGAGTGGACGGTGTAGCCCTCTGAAGTGAGTCTGTCGAGTACTTGGCGCTGTGTCGCCCGGAACTGAGTGAAGACGATGACACGACCCTTCTCGACGTTATTGCGGGCCTCTTCGACGATGTCGAGGAGGCGTTCCTGCTTGGTTACCGTCTCAATCCCCTCAATGAGGTCAAGAATCGACTCCAGCTCATCGGCGTGGGTGAGTTCTGTCTGTTCGTCCAGCCGCTTCTCGATAGTATGTTTGAGCGCAGCAGGACTACTGACGACCTCTTTCTGCAATAGCATCAGGACCAACTTTTGACCCTGCTCTTGCCCGTACGCACCCTTCACATAGTCCGAGACTGCTTGGTAGAGTTCTCGCTCTGCCGGCGATGGATCGAACGTTCGCGTATCGACTGTTCGGTCGGTGAAGTCGATGTCTGTTTCGGCTCGTCTGTTCCGAATCATCACCTTGTGCAACCGCTCGTGTAGCTCGTCCCGGTTGACGAGCGTCTCCTGACTACTATCGATGAAGTACTGGTGGAAGACATCTCGCGTTCCGAAGAGGCCAGGGCGGAGTAATGAGACGACATTGTAGAGGTCGGTGAGTTCGTTCTGAATCGGCGTCGCCGTCAAGAAGAACGCGTAATTGTAGGTAAGTCGGTCGATGAGATCGTAGCGGTCCGTATCCTCATTCTTGACATAGTGAGCCTCGTCAAGGACAAGCACGTCCCAATCCCGCTTGAGGACCGTCGAGCGCTGCCGGTCGCTTTTTGCGGTATCGATGCTGGCGATGATGTAGTCGTGGTCGTCGAAACCGCTGAACTCGTCGTCGTAGTTGCAGACGAAGTCGAGACCGAACTTCTCTCTGAGTTCGGCCTGCCACTGTTTGGCCAACTGTGCTGGCGTCAGGATGAGGACTGAGTCGTTCGTCTCCCGGAAGTGCATCTCCTTCAGAATCATCCCGACCTCGATGGTCTTGCCCAAACCGACTTCGTCGGCGAGCAGCGCTTTCCCGTCCATCTCGAAAAGTGCTCGATACGCAGCATCTACCTGGTGTTCGAGCATCTTCACCGAGTTCTCGTCTAACTGCTTCAGTGCACGGAGTTCAGAGTCCGGCTGGCCGGCCTGGAGGCGAGTGGCTTGGACGCTCTGTATGTGGTCGGTAGCGTCTTGGGACAAGCTATCAAGAATATCGTCCGCAGACTCGTGGGTGACCTCGACATCGACGAGGTCGTAGCCATCCATGGTCACTCAAAGTCCAGTGACTGTCAAATACGTTTTGTGAGTATCCCGCCGAGTCGGTCAAGTCAGTATCTGCAGCCGAAATCACGACCATAGTGTTTATTGCGCCATACTGATGTGTATTTGAGTATCAAGATGGCAGAAACAACGGCGCTGTCCCAGACTCTCGCCGATACGGTCACCCTGAGCCGTGAGTTACGAGAGGAAGGGCAAATCGACGGGCAGGTGAAACTCTACAACGTCGACGACGATGGGGAGTTCGAGTCCGACGCCGATCTCTTCTTTGAGCGGACGCTGATGACACAGGGGCTGAGAGAGGCTCTGTCGATTCTTCGCGATTCACTGACCGGTGAAGATCCCCGTGGGACGCATATTCTCTATGGACCATACGGGAGCGGGAAGTCCCACCAGATGGTGGCACTGTATCACTGTTTCGACGACCCCAGTGCAGCCGGGACGTGGGCTGCCGATTCCATCGAAGGGTTTGAGGATTCGCTCCCGGAGTCTGCGATTCCCATCACGGTCGCCATGCACAATGAGCAGTACGAGCACCTGTGGGAACCGTTCTTCGAGGCGCTGGACTACGACCCCGGAACGTTCGAGTCTGGCGGCTACCCAGATATGCAAACGATTCAGGATGCCGTCGGCGACGAGACGGTCGGGTTCTTCGTCGACGAGCTTGAGGACTGGTTCGATACCCTCCAGGGAGACCGCAAAAGCGCGAACAAGGCCTTCCTCCAGTCGTTGCTCGAATCGACAGCGCTCTCGGACCTCGAACTCTACACCATCGTCTCTGTGCTCCGAGAGGGCTCTGAGGTCCACGATATTCTGAACCGAGAGCAGGCAGTCGAGGTAAACATGAACAACCAGGTGGACAAGCGCGAGGTCCTCCGCCACCGCCTGATTGATTCTGTTGAGGAGAAGCCAGCCCGAGAGATTGTTAACGGATACTTTGATGCCTACGACCAGTCCGACCACGTCTCTCTGCCTGACGACTTGCTGTCGGAGATGCACGACCTCTATCCGTTCCATCCTGTGCTTCTCGATGCCCTCGAAACGCGGTACTACGCCGACGAGGACAACCAGAACACTCGGGGGATGATTTACCTCTTCTCGAAGGTTCTGCTAGAGATGCAGGACCAGACGGACCTCATTACCCACGGTGACATCGACGCCATCGAGTTCGAGGACGAGCTGGCGAAGATCAACTACGAGCGACTCAACGCCGCGACGGGGGACATCAAGAGCCGTATTGATACCGACGAGGTCCCTCACGGCCGCCGCATCCTGAACACGATTCTGCTCTACTCGCTAAAGCCGAGTGAAGGCGAAGGTGCCGAGGTTTCAGAAATCGTCATGGGCGCGTACCAGACCGGCGACCTCGTCTCCGACGTGGTGCTCAATCTTGAACGGCTCCACGGCGTCGCGTGGCACCTCCACAAGCTCAACGGGAAGTACGCCATCCGTGACCGCCAGAACCCGAATGCGCTGATTCGCAACGCCGCGGTCGACGTCTCCGAGACAGCTTCGAAAGCCGAGATAGCCGACTTCATCACCGACATCTTCGGTTCGAACGCTTCGCCTGTCGGGTTCCGGACGAACGATATGCGAGATATCCCCGACGACCGCGATATCAAGGTCGTGGTGAAGGACGATCAGTGGACGCAGGAGGAGGTCGAGCAGGTCATCACGAACGACGGGCGCGGCCGCGAGTGGCGTAACACCCTCGTGTTTGTCCAGCCATCGGGCGACAAGGCCATCGAGTCCGGGACCAGGTACATCGACAAGGCTCGCTATATCGAGGGTGCACGGCAGGTTCTTGCCGACGAGTCATTGGACGACGAAATCCGCGAGTCTATTAGCGGGATGAAGGATCAGGAGGAGAACGAACTCCGCGAGGAGCTACAGCTACTCTATGGCGAAGCCGTTGACGGAGACAATCTACTGGACGAGGATGAGTGGGACAGGATGGAACCAATGGACCTCGACGTCTACGTAATGGATGGGGCTGAACTCGACGCGGCGAACATCGCTGACTCCGCAGCTGCTGACTCGCTAGACCTCCAGCCGCATATTTGGGATATCGCTGAGGACCTGCTCGAACGTCGCGGCGAGATTTCCGTTGAGGACATCTACGAGCAATTCCTTCGTGACCCTGAGCTTCCCATCCCCGGGAGTGCGAACGACGTGTTGAACGCGACTGTAGAAGCGCTGGAAGGCAAGCCAGTCCTCGCACGAGACTCCAAAGGCTTCCGAGATGATCTCGCCGGGAGTTCACTCGATACGGTGCTCGTCCAGACGGACGCTGTGGATGTGTGGGGCGTCGACGACGTCGAAGAGGAACTCCGACAGCGATTCGGGAGCGGGACCACCGCCATCGACATCGGTGATTTCCAGGTTGACCTCGTTGAAGACGGCGAAATCTGGATCGACGGCGACACACTCGACGTAGTCATGCGGGCCATCGGTCGACTGAACCGGGAGGACCAGTACGTCATCGTCCACGGGAACGGGATACTCGACAAGCCACAGTCCGACGCGACGCTCCGCGATGTGGGCAGTGCGACAGTCGTCGGGGCGTCCTATTTGACTGACCGTATCGCCGAAGAGATAGAGGAGAACGGGTACGCGAATCTCGACACCATCATCGGCGAGGTTCGTGCCGACGAGACGGTGTTCCTCCCACCGGACGAGACGCAAGCCGCAGCCCGAGAGGCAGTCAACGAGTTCCTCATCGACGAGTACGTCCTCGAAGCTGGCGGCCGGTATCTGGACTCACTCGGTGACCGCGACCCGACGACGGTCAAGATTGTCCCGACTGTCTCGGACCGCATTGGCGACCAGATTCTGGAATACATCGAAGGACTGGACGCCGGCGAACAGTTCACCGTCAACAAGGTCACCGACCGATTCGACAGCAGCGTCACCGAGTACATGGTCCGAACGTTCCTGCTGGAGAACATCGGCAAGGAAGACGATCCTGAGTATGTCGTCAACACGACGGGCTCGGACAAGGCCTCCGATTGGGTGCCTGGCTACCCGTTCCGCAAGGCCGATGCCGACGCCGAGACGTGGCGCTTCGAGTACAATGGCGACGACGTCGCCGCGATGCGGACCAAGTGGCGTAACAACCACAAGAGCGGCTCCGTCGAGTACGGTGACGTCACCTTCATGCTTCCCGACAAGGAGGGAATTCCCGGCGCGCTGCAGGGCACTGCCGATGTCGACCGGACACAGGTGAGCCTGACCCTGCGGTCCGAGCAAGACTACGCGAAGGTCCAGGACCTCTTCGAACGGATGCCGGACGAGGCGTCGAGTCTGAAGGTCGAGATTAGCTTCCAAAAGTAGCGACCGTTCACTCGACGTACGCTGTCAGTCGTTCTGCTACCTCATCAGTTACTGTATCTTCGACCTGTGCCACGGCCCGTTCGATGTCGCTCTCAAGCAGTGAGACGACTGCCCACGGCGAGACAAACGACTCTCGGGTCAGTTCTCCTGAGGTAAATGACTCGGCGAGCGGAATCGAATCATCGTACTCCTTGGTCGAGATACCGACGGCGATGTACTGCTCTCCGGTGAAGGGATGGGTCTCGTCGCTGACCAGTAGATACGGGCGTCGAGGCGTGTTTCCGAACGGGTCCGACGCGACAACGACGGTTCCGCGTTGATACATCACTCGGTCCGAGCTTGGTCGTCGATATCTGGAAGGTCGTCGTCCCAATCGGGATTCTGGTCGTAGTAATCGCCCTCAAACCGTTGGGCCACCGCGTGCAGCCCGATTTCGCTCGCGGTGTGAGCGTCGTACGCTTCCACGTTTATCGCCCAATATTCGCCCTTGTGACGAACGAATCCTCGCTGTTCGAGCCGGCGGAGGGTTGTTCCGACACTCCCCTTCGGGATATTGAGCTCCTCGGCCAGTTCGCCGGGACGGAAACCGAGGTCCGGGTCATCAGCGAGAAATTCGAGTATGCGACGACCGTTCGTGTCCTCGTCGGGAAGGTCCGTCGGGTGATAGCTCTCGAAATCGACCGGCATTACGATGTAAATTTATGTAATGCACCGTAATAACACTACGGACAGACAGTCGGCAATGGGTGGAATAAGGAGTATAACTAGAGAAAATCGCAGAATTAAGTTCTCAAGACCAGCGCGAGGAGTCCGGCGCGAACCAGATATCGCTCGCTTGGTCTGCCAACCATGCCCCTCGCTCGGCGATGGTTTCTTCATTCCACTCACCGGGCCACGTGTCGATGAGGTGCTTGTTAAGGAGCAGGACAGTGTGGTCCTGAATGGCTTCGCGTTTGTCATCCCATGCTGCATTCGAAATCGAGGGGTTCAGTTTGTCGGTGAGTATCGTCAGGTTCCCGACCGTATTCTTCACTTCGTCCCGTTCGATACGCTCAGCTTCGGCGGGCCGCTCACCGGGGAGCGACCAGTGGTGAGACCACTCCTGTGGCAGTATGTGTTCGATTTCGAGGTCCTGTGTAAACTCCAGCGTCTCGCTGTAGCCCGTATCACGGAGCTCGCGCTCAATAGCGGAGAACACCATCTTCAAGCGGCGTTGGTTGATTCTGGACCAGTACTGGAGTTCGACCATCGCGTTCGAGAGATCGTCGTCTGTGGGCCAGTAATCGCTCTCGCCGTCCTTGTTCTGGAAGAATTCTACGACCGTGTCACCGACTTCCTCGTCAGGAGTCTGTTTCAGCTCTTCAAGCAGTTCGATGAAGATCTTGTTGTAGTTCTTCGAGGTGAGGCGGCAGAGCATCCGACGCATCAACCAGCTCTCGATTGCTTCGACGGCCTTCACCAGCTGGTCATTCGGAACGTCTTCCTGCCCAAAGAGGTACAGGAGAACCGGGAACGGCGTCGTCGTGTCGAGTACGTCCAAGCGGTGGAGAAACACACCTTCACGTGACTGGTCGTCGGGCTCGGTGAGCTCCTCGTATATCGAGGCGTAGTAATCGAAGCGCTGGAGTATCTCCTCGGTACTCAGGTCTGTCCGGTCGAGATATTTCCGGAACGCGGGGAAGAGTTTCTTCGCTCGGACCTGCTGCCCCATCTGCATCGTGAGCCAGTGCATGATGAACACGTCAATCTTCGGGCGTTCGAGCCGTCCCTGCGAGACTTCGACACGCCATTCGTCCTCGTCGAACTGCTTCCAGTACTTGTCGTGGAGTTCTCCGGGGTCGTTCTGTTCGAGCGTCGCCTCCCGGAAGAGGTAGTTCTTGATCAGGTCGGCGGCGAGCAGCGGCGTCCCACGAGCGTTCAGCGTCTCGAAGATGACCTGTGCGTCGTCGTTCGATTCGAGATCGATGACGACTACACGAAGCAGCTTCCACATCGTCGTCACGAGCGCGTCGAGGTGCTCCCCGGGCGATTCCGGTCCATCCTCGGCCCATTCGTGGATTTGCTTGCTGAAGAACTCGAAACACTCGTGCAGAATTTCGTCGCCGTCGATCTCGGTGACGTCCGACTCGGGGTCAGAGAGAGACATGACGTCGGTGAAGGCTACCTGATCGGCTTCGATGGGCCACACCTTCAGGCGGTCCGTTTCGTCCCGAATCAGGTCCGAATCGTTGTACATCAACTTCTCGAACATCGACGCCGATTCATCACTGCCGAGCTCCGTAGACACAGAGTGCGCCGCAGAGAGGAGCACTTGCAGCGTGATGAGTCGCTGCTGGCCGTCGATGATTTCGCGGGTTTCAAGCTTCTGTGTCGGCGTCGACTGCTGGTCGAGGACGATGGCTCCAAGGAAGTGGGGCGAGGTTTCCAGTTGTGCTTCGTCGCGTTCGAACTGGTCCGCGGCCTCTGCTTGGCGCTCCATCAGCTCGTCGACGACGAGTCGAAGGTCCTCCCACAGCAACTGCCAGTGTTCCTCTTGGTTCCAGACATACGGGCGCTGGAAGCGCGGGACGACGTATCGGGTGTCCTTCCGAAAGATGTCCTTCAGGTCCAGTGTGTCCGCTTTCATCGATGACTCAATCTTTCTGTGAGTACGGGATAAGTTGTTTGCTCGGTTCCAGTAGTTAATAGATAGAGGAAATTACCCGGAGTTGGCTTCAGACGGCCAGCCGATACATCTCTCGCCGCCTCTGGAAGGCTAACTCACCACCCTCAAGAATTTCTTGAGCTAGCGATTTGATTGCTTCGTCGTCTATTGAGCCACAATCACGATAGAAACCAGCACGTCCGTTAGACCGCATCACGACGATTTGCTCTGCGTCACCTAAGATAGGAATATTCGCGTTGTGCGTTGCCGCAACGACTTGCCGATCCTGTTTGATTGAGCGGATGATATCGACAACGTCCGTGAAAATGAACTTGTTATCGAGCATATCCTCCGGCTGGTCGATAATCAATGGAACATCCCGCTCAATCATAGCAATAGACAGGAGGGCAGTACATTGCTGGCCGTCCGACATCTCTGTGAGATCTTTCCACCCACCGTCGTTCAATTCAATAACAGGGCGGTCATGAATCTCGAATAGTTCTAACTTGGTCAATTGTTCGTTCAAATCGTCATGTGAAACAAAGTTCTCCGCAGTGGTCGGGGTGACATCTGCTATCTCTGTCAAGGCTTCTGTATCATCGTTACGCACTATTTCGGCTAATTTCGGTGGGTCAACAGCCTCCGTGATTTGTTCCTTGTGTTCGGTCCAAACACCAGACCCCTCTAATACATGGTTTATCCAGTCAGTGTACTCACTCCTGTTAGACTGGCTGTGTAGTGCCACGCGGACGTTCCCGAGATGGGTATTCAGCTCCTCTATGCCATCGTTACGAGCATCACTTAGGTTTTGACGAGCCGCTTGGAGGTTATCTAAGAGTTCAGTCTTCTCTTCTTTTGCAGTCTCCAATTCGTCTCTTTTCTCTTCCAGCTCTTCAGAAACCCCTCTCAGATCCTCTAAATTAGCCTTTTTATCGAAGAATTCCTCGATGTCGACACCAATCTCTTGCTCAATTTCGTCGGCGAGAGCTTCGTGTTCATCCTCACGCTGTTCATTTTCCTTATTCCATCGCTGTCGTATATCCTCTATCTCTCTACGTCCTTCATCGACTGCATCTTCTAACTCTTCTTCAAATTCCGCGAGTTCGGTTTTTAGCTCCGAAGCGGCTTCATCAGCCTCATCAAGCAGATCTGCATTCGGTCCATCATCAATATCAGTAGTCGAGAGCTGGTCTGCTAAACTGAGCGAAGAGACTGCTTGTTCTACCGTCTCTACATCTTCAATAAGATTACTGAGAGCAGTTCGTTCTTGTTCCCACTCTTCTTGACCCTCTACGTACTCACCGACACCCTTCTGTTCCATCACCTCCACCTGCTGTTTCAGTGCTTCAAACCGTTCTTCTTCGGCCTTCAGTGATGACACTTGGTCACGTAAATCTGCTATCTCACGGTTCTTCGTCTGAATGTCCTGTTTGATGTCTTCTCGGGTATCAAGCTCGTCAGTGATATCAAAGTACGAATCCAGAAGATCAAGCTGGTCGATTTGGTCTCGGGCTAATTCGATCAGCTCTCGCTGGCTGTGGATTTCGACATCAAAGAATTCAGCTTTGAACTGTTCGATTGGGATATCGACTACTTGAGGTGTACCTGAACTATCCGCCGGCAAGCGTTCGATTTCTGGCATCTCATCATAATCTCTCGTAATTCGATATTGGTCTCCATTTGAGGCAGTGACGATCAGTTCGACACTTCCATCGGGCCGGAGCGTATTCTCAATGAGCGCGTTGTAATCTTCCTTGATACCGTCCGAACGTGGCTCAATATCCAGAGCATAACGGATATGCTCGATGACTGTAGACTTACCCGTGCCTTTGCCACCGATGAGGCAGTTGAGATTCTTGTTAAACTGAAGGTGTCTTTCTTGCAGGAAGCCGTTATGAGCCAGCAGTCCATCCACACTCGGATGAGTAGTAGGCTCCTCAGTCAGTGATAGCCGAGAAGTGGGATCTGCAAATGCGGTCCTAAGCCCTTCAAATGACGGAGAATCCATTTTGACGAAGGTGTAGCGGTCTCCAATATCTGCCAGTGAGTGGGAATCAGAAGAGCGTATATGAGCGTAGTCCTCAAAGTCTTCAGCAGTCTCTTCATCCACTACCTCCAGTGCGGCAACCCTCTCATCGTCAAACACATTTTCCCGAGTTGGATTTCTACGATCTTCTAACTCGTAGTCAGCGCCCGCATGGGCGTCAATATGTGCTAAGATTGGAAGACCACCGTATTCTTTCGTCTTATCGCATATTTTTGGAATTGTATCTTTTGCAATTGCGTGTTCAGGGTCTTCCGTGATACCGATATCATGGAGAAACGGAACCAAAGAATCAGCCTCAGTCGATCACATCGACAGCCGCGTAACCCCGTTTGATGACGGTGAACCAAACCGAACTAGCTGTGGAGCATCTTCGAACCGCTAGTGAGCATGATTTTCGGGATGGACCGTCGCTGTCGGCGGCGGACTGCCGCCGACGCGACAGTGTCACCACTGACGACCGCTGTCCGGACAGATGGACAGCTACCGGAAGAACCGGTCGTCAAGTGGCTGGTTCGCTGGAACAGTCCTGCGGACACCAAGTGCTGTCCAAGCTGCGCGGAGCGTCATTTCGCAAAACTCCGTGAACGACCACTGCAAGAGGCGGCGGCCCCCACGGCGGGGCGCCGCCACGTACCTCCAGTGGAGATATCGCCAACTGTTCTGAAGCAGTAGGCTCACTACAAACATTACCAACCGCAGTCCAGCATCCTGAGAACTAGTGAAAGCGAGGCTCTGCTTGGCTAATCGGTAGCTTGATTCGATGCCGAAGCGCTTGCTGTAGTGCTCTCGTGCATCTCGTGGCGTGTCGATAAAGGGCGCGTCAGCGGCGTAGCCGTGACGCGCCACCCCGTGTTCGTCGTACCGTCCCTGCTGGTACACGCAGTCGATGAACACAGGGAACTCCACCTCGCCAGCGAGATCGTGTTCGATCTCGCGGCTCCAGCCTTCGCTGAGTTTGTTTTGAATCGTCTCACCCCACTTGACGATCGGCATCACATAGGCGTAATTGTGCGCGTACAGCAGCTTGAGACAGGTGCTGTTGTAGAAACCCCGATCAAGGTAGACGGCCTTGACGCCGAGGTCAAGGCCGTCAAGGAGTTCCAGGAACTCGGCGAGGACATCGCTGGTGGTTTCGCCAGCGACGAGCTGGCGAACCGCCAGCGTGTACCGCTTGTTGCGTACGCGCACGTAGAGCGTCGCATAGGCGTGAAACGTCGTTGTTCCACGCTTGGCCTGTGAGGAGTACAGAGCCTCAGTTTCGTCCTCATCACCGTAGTAGGGATCGAGGTGGAGGTCTGCGCAGACCTCCACCGGTCGATCTGGCAGTGTCGCAAGCGCATCTCGTTGTAACAGTGTGTCTCCAACCGCCTCAACCGAATCAAGCTCAAACTGATCGGTAAGATGTCCACGCACGGTATTGGCGTGCGGTGAGTCGTCAGTCGTTTCGCAGACGTGGTTGATTGAGGTCCCGCCGGCGCTGGCGCCGGCGAGGACCTCGCACAATGTCTCTGTCGTGACCTCTACGTTCTCGTCGAGGTCTACCGTGAGCTCCTCTTCGAGACTGTTGACGACAAAATTAAGCAGGTGCTCTTCCTCTATCTCGCTGTCTGCTTGGGTTGACTGCACATCCTCTCCAAGCAGACGCTTACTCTAACCCGATGTGATCGACTGAGCCTTCTCAGGGGGGAAGATAGCCGTCATGTGTATTTGATGCTCTCCACTTTGGCCCGTCGTTATCTCTACACCAGGTAGAACTGTTACATTGGAATCCTCTGCGGCTCCCTGGAGCATTTCATAGTACTCTACAGTATTGTGGTCGGTGACCGCGACGAGCTCTATACCTTCTTCCTCAAACCGCTCAATGAGATCTTCAGGCTCCGCATCGCTGTCAGCATAATCATACGAGCCGGGTGTGTGAACGTGGAGGTCAGCTTTGTAGAAACCAGCGCCGCCAGCGGTATCGTATGTCACCATTGGGTGACTTCGTAATTTGCTTTCGCAGACATATAATTAAGGAAAGCAACAAATTGGTCTAATCGCCACTGGACGATTCATCCTGAGGGTCTATGTCCCAAGTCTGTATGTGCTCTCCGTCATTGAAGCGAGATACTCTCCTGAACTGTTTTAGACGCGAATGTCCGTATTCTTCGGGCTCTGGAGGCGTCTCTTCTGGACGGTATTGGTAGACTTCAAAATGCGACCCGACTATTTCAGCTCTATCTGCCGCCCATAGTGGTAGTATTTGTATCCAATCTACAGTATCGTAGGTTGACCAGTCCGTTGACTCAATTTCCTGTTTCAATCGCCTATTCAGTTCTTCCTCTGAGGTTTGGAGATTTGCATTTCCGTATACGAACCGGCTTGGACACTGCTGTGAATCGCTATCCAATCGAGAATGTTCAACCTCAGCTTGAATCGAGTTCTCTGATAGAATCTCTTCTACCCGTTGCAGGTCTTCATCTGTAGCTTCCGGCTCAATCAGTACTCGGTTGATTACAGCATCTTGATCAAACGACGCGAACTCCTGTTCCTGATAATCTGGAAGCTGAAATTCTTCGTCGGGGTCGTCGCGTATGTCCATTATTGGATTACCACCACCGATTAGTGCCAACCGAAATTCCTTCTCCCAAGAATAGTCCAAACCCTTGAAAAAGTACGTCTCCGGTGGAGCATTGGGAATCGTATCCTGTTGGCGATCAATATACCGTACCATTCCCATGTGAACTTCTCTCTCAGACTGTAGATGATTCCATATCTGTCCGACAGTTGTTTCGATAGCAACGGTCAGATTATCAGAACCAAACTTTTCCCAATGATCTCGGTTCTCATCTGTCCCGAGTCGCCAGCAGGAAAGAAAATACTGTGATTGAGTATTCTGACGGAACCTCTCCATACCCTTCGAAATATTCATTTCACTCCCATCCTGCAGCGTGACTTGATCACCTGCAGATTGGGTCTGTTCTCTGGAGCGAACTTCGTCTGTCACCTGCCCCTCATTGGGATCATCATCGGCATAACTCGCTGCGGGACCAAAGTACAATTCTCCTTCCTCCGCTGTTTTTTTGAACCACTTGAATCCAGTGTAGCGTCGGATCACCATCTGATTTGACGGCATTGTCCATACGGTATTCCGATAGGCGACTGGATAAGGGAGGCCGGGCGGCAAATCTGTTTCATCGTCACCTGAGGGGGATTCAGTTCTATCATCCGTCGACCCTTCGCCTGCCGATTCTGACTCATCACTCATATTCTTACAATACTGAGTTTAAGGTATGAAGATTACCCGTACTGCCCTGTAATTAGGAAAACTATCCTGACCGGGAGAACGCACACTTATGGGGGTCGTCGGTAATCCCTGTTACATACTGACTCATGTCTGAGCAATCCGGATCTTCATCGGGCCAGCGCGAGCGGACGGAACTCCCCATCGAACGTGGGTTCCCCATCGAGCGCGTTAACGAGATCGCTGCGAAAGAGGGGCGGGCGAAGATGCACTATCGCCCCATCTACACGATGCACAAATGGTGGGCGCGACGGCTTGGCTGTGTCTTCCGCACTATCTCTCTCTACACTCTGCTGGACGACCCCGAAAAGGTCTCCGTGTTCGAACCCGGCCACGAAGGCGGGACGCTGGCGGATTACGGCGACGACGCCGACGGAACCGCAGAGATGGACATCGCATCGCTGCTTGAGCGCGTGGACATGTCCGACCCGGAGAGCTTGTGGGAGCTGTACCCCAAGGACGTGCGCGTTGAAGACAAGAAGGTGCTCGACCCGTTCATGGGCGGCGGTACGTCGCTCGTTGAAGCTTCCCGTTTCGGCGCGGAGGTAGTCGGCAACGATCTCAACCCTGTCGCGTGGTTCGTCACCAAGAAGGAACTCGAAGCCGGCCAGACCGACGTCGAAGAGCTCGAAGCAGCCTTTGAGCAGGTGGAAGCAGAGGTCGCCGACGAGATTACGCAATACTACAAGACACCGTGTCCGAATGGCGACCACGAAGCTGACGTGATGTACAACTTTTGGGTGAAGGAACTGGACTGCGTCTCCTGTGGACACACCGTTCCGCTATTCAAGGACTACAGAATTGCCAGAGGGCGCTATGAGAATGATGATAAATATAACGTCCTTTGCCCAAGTTGTGAATCGATCACTCTGGTAGACGACTGGCAGTCAGAAAGCATCTGTAACGACTGTGGTCATGGATTTGTGCCGAAGGAAGGCAACGTCTCTCGCGGTGGGAAATACAACTGTCCTGACTGTGGCCAAAAGTACGGAATCGTTGATGCAGTAAAGGAACAAGGGCCACCAGAAGTCCGACTGTATGCTGTCGAATACTATTGTGACCATTGTGACGAAGCTGGCGAACCAAAGAGTGTACACAAGGGTTACAAGCAAGTGGAACAAGCGGATATAGAATTATTCTCCGAGGCAAAAGAGGAGTGGCAACAAAGTTCTAATCTCCATGACTATGTGCCAAAAGAAGATATCCCCGAAGGAGCGATTACTGCTGCATCATCTATTAGCGGAAATGACGTATTCAAACACGGGTACACCAAGTGGACAGACATGTATAATGAGCGGCAATTGTTGGCTTTCTCTAAGATTTTAAGAGCTATTGAGAACTTAGAAAGTCAGAATGCTGCCGAATACCTCCTACTAGCGTTTTCAGATTCTCTCCGTACGAATACGATGATGGTCTCGTATGATATGGGCTACAACAAGATTGGAGACTTCTTCAGGACAAATTCATTTGATCCACCGATGTATCCGGTAGAGAACAACGTTTGGGGGACAGAATTTGGACGCGGCACTTTCCAGTCTTCATTTGATATGATGAGAAGTGGTGTAAAATATGCTGCTGCACCGACCGAGCGGTATGTCTCCAATGGCGAGACAGTAGAAACTGAACCGTTTTCTAAGCCAATCGGGGAAAACTCCTCAATCCATTTGGGAGACATGCGCAAACTGAACAGGGAGAACGAATTTGATGCAGTTATCACAGACCCTCCATACTATGACAATATTATCTATTCTGAGGTAGCTGACTACTTTTATGTCTGGTTGAAGACGTTGCTCAAAGACCGTTATGATGGCTTTGATCAGGAGAAGACTCCTAGAGCAGAAAGTATCGTTGCTAACCCGTATTTAGAGAAGGATTCAGAAGATTTCGAATCAGAGTTGCATGAGGCGTTCACCGTGATTAGAAAGGCTCTGAAAGAGAATGGGACTCTGTCGTTCACCTACCATCATAGCGACTCAGACTCATGGGGCGAACTTCTGGAATCCCTCTGCGATGTTGGCTTTGAAGTGACTGCTACCTATCCTGTTACAGCAGATATTAGCAAATTCATTGGTGGAGAATCAGTCTCCTTTGACATCGTTGTCGTCGCCCGACCTATCGACGACACTGACCCTGCTTCGTGGAAGTCCCTCCGTCGGGATATCTACCGCACAGCACGACGGACCCGCAAGCAACTCGAAGAGAACCGCGACCTCTCGCGAGGCGACATCGGCGTGATGGAGATGGGCGCGTGTTTCCGCGAGTACTCCAAGCACCACGGGAAGGTCCAGCGCGACGGCGAGATCATGTCCGCCAAAGAGGTCGTCCAAGAAATCTACGGCATCATCCAAGAGGCTAGCGACATCGGTGTCGAGGACGTGTTCATCGACCTGCTGGACACGGGGAACGTCTCCTACGACGACGTGAACAAGCTCTCACGAGGGACCAACGCCAATCCGGAGGACCTCAAGGAGATGCGCCTGTACAACCAGAACGACGACTTCGAACTCGGCACGTGGGACAACGAGAAGCGCCAGGCGTACATCCAGGAGCGTGTCAACGGCGACGGCGACGACCATCTCTCGAACCTCGATAAGCTCCAGTTCCTTCGCTACCGCTACGAGAAGGGCCGGGCCGTCCAGAACTATGTCGAGAAATGGGATGTCGACGACGATATGCGTGAGCTCGCCGGCCGACTCGCCGACGTGACCGGCGACGACACTTACACGCGAGTGCTCGGGGACCGGGATATCACGAGCTACTGAGGCTGTCGAAGCAGCTTACGGCTCTTTCTCCTGAAGACAAATTCGATTTTGCCGATTATTGGGACGAAATTACCTGCTGATGAAATTGCTCAAGTCTCAAATCAGCCATCTCTCTGACTAATAT
Source organism: Haloarcula sp. H-GB5 (assembly GCF_054850705.1). Classification (NCBI taxonomy): domain Archaea; kingdom Methanobacteriati; phylum Methanobacteriota; class Halobacteria; order Halobacteriales; family Haloarculaceae; genus Haloarcula; species Haloarcula sp. H-GB5. Next base: position 22,213 of record NZ_JBTWBG010000010.1, read on the forward strand.
TCCGGTCATCTTAACACACGCTTGACAGATTTCAATATACCGCCCCATATCATCAATCGGAACCGCTCCCTCTCTCCTAGTAACATAGTGGGACAGGTCATTCCGTGCATTGACAACTGTCTCGATGATTTCGTCTACCAATTCGGGTTCAGCGCGTTCGTACGTTGCTTTGAGATCTCGAAGTACTTCCTTGCTGCTGGTGTTGTCTGGTTCGTGACTTCGGTCAGTGAATTTATTCAAATAAAAAGCACCAACTTCCTCGATAGTTGCTGTGCAGCCCACTGTTGCTACGACGAGGGGTGGGTGTGCCACATATGTGAACACACCGTCATTGTGATTTTCAAATCTATTCTGTTCCATCGTTTTGTAGTGAATCTGTGAAGCCTGACTCAGGCTTTCGTTAATCCAGACCAGCCAAAGATGCGTTTGAGGATGTAACTCGGCAATCTCGATTATTTTTCTGGCATTCGTTAGCGCACTCCGCGCTTGTTCTTCGTAGTATGAAGATTGGCCGAAGGTGGCAGAATCACTCAGCTGTTCCATACGCTGATTTAGTTCATTTAGTTCACATCCTGCTCTTTCTATGATAGCAGCAATATCAGTGATAGCACCGCTAAAACGTACTGGCATGGAGGGGTCGATGACCCTGCCATCTGTTTCTATCCGTCTCTCAATATCTCGGTTATATTGCTCTTCAGCGGCGAAAATTGCTTGCCGAGCTGTTTGGAATATCTTGATAGACGTAATCAGAATTTCAGCATACTCAGCAATTGTCGCATCTGTCGTCCGGACACTAATTGGCTGTAGCTCTCCCTGCCTTTCGAGTTCGGCCATTATTTCCCATCGAGCGGCAAGAATTTCAGCGGTGTCCTGCATCTCATATACCCTTCTCAATTCAATCAGTATATCATTAACTGACTAGGGTTATTTGTTAGTTAGATCTCAAATATAGTTATGCGGCGAAATAGGGGTGCTGTGAAGTACGCAGGTGGAATGGCTACTTCTCGGGTAGGATTAGTGAATATGTATATCTACGGCGGCACCGTCCTCTCGCTGCTAACTTTTCTATTGGGTCTGTTGACCTCAGGTTCAGTGGCGACAGCGATTAGCGTCGTTTTCGAGTTTTATATCAGCCGGGTCGTTCCTTGGCCGCTTGATGAAATACTGCTTGCTGAAACCCTGGTCGAATTAGCAATACGCTCTTGGGTAAGCGATTGTTGGTGGCGTCATAGCGCTGTTTCAAGGATGGTTTTGAGCGCTTCGTCGCCGGGTTTTCGGCGGACGCGTTTTCGAAGCTGTAACGCTCTGAGATAGGGTGTGAGTTTGTCTTTGGAGACACCTCGATGAGGCGAGAGCCACCGTCGCGCCAGCGACGCGTGGCTCTCGCAGGTGTTCACGTGCACGTCTCCATCAGCGTATTCACCCTCTCCGTGGACGACGTACTGGCGGTCGAATGCGTCGTCCTCGTCGAGTGGCTCGTACGCTCGAAAGCCGTCAGTATAGACTGTCAGCGACTCCTCTTTGCGGTCGTCAAGCAGGAGTCGAATCGTTGACTCACCCGCGGCTTTCGCCGGATGAACGTACGTTTCTCCCGTGCCACGGTCAGCGAGGATGAACACTGGTGGCTTGTCCTCGTGATACGTTCCACGGCCGCGCGTGGACAGGCCACGCGAGCGCGACCAGCCGTCGCGCTCGCGGCCCTTCAGTCCGGCAGAGACGTACAGTTCGTCGATTTCGACTGGCCCTTCGAGTTGTGGCCGAGGCGCGTCCAGCGCCCGCAGGAAGCGCTGGACGCGCCGGTAGACCGTCTTGTACGAAACGGCGAGTTCTGCATCGAGTTGCCGAATACTCGTGTTCAGCCGGATATACGTGTAGACGGCGAGATACCACTTCCTGAGCGGTATCGTTGAGTGTTCGAAAACCGTGCCAGTCTTGTCGTTGAACGTCCGGCCGCAATCCTTACACAGATACCGTTGAAACACCCGATAGCTGCCGTACCGAATCGCGGATTCGGCACGGCAGCGCGGGCAATAGACGCCGTCACGCCAGCGAATCTGTGCCAGCAGATTCGCGGCCCGACGCTCCGAGACGAACGTCTTGAGTGGAATCATGCTTCGTCGGGTGGCGCGGCCGCGCCACCCTTGCCCGCTGTGACTTCCAGCTACTGCTCCAACTCACCAACAATCTTCTACGGAAGAGCGTAGCAATATCGCATACTATCACTATTGGGGTGGGGCTGACTGTAGCCACTTCGAAATGGTGGAAAAACGTGTGACAAACTACTATATGCGTGAATAAGAGACTACAACTAAGCAATGGCAGGTCCAGGCCAAATCCCCGGCCGCTACAATCTCATCATTGCCGATGAGTACGAGGCGTTTGACCACCAGATACCGGTCGAGGAGTTCCTCCAGCGACTCAAAGACGACAACGTCCCCAATGAGGTGAGCGTCGTTGGTCTCGCCGACGCCTTCCGAGATGGTGATCTCGCCGTGAACCTTGCCCAAGAGATGGACCGCCGAGCGAACGATCTTGAGTACCAGAGTCCGACCGTACAGTTCGTCGTCGACGGGTCATTCCACCGGAGTGGGAAGACCTACGACCTTCGCGACGGCGAGGAACTACACTCACTACAGGAAGTGTTTGGTCCGCAGTTGGAACGAAAGGAAGACGGGAATTGGCTTCTCGCGCCGTTTTGACTGCTCAGGGTGGCCGTTGTCGACAGGAGTTGCTCTATAGTTTTTCTCTCGTCTGCCGGAGTTTTTCAAGAGTCAAGGCCTCGTTTCGTTGGAGGTATCCCTCAATCTCGTCAGAGGAAATCTCTCGAAGCGCTCGGACTTTCCCACAGGCTCGTGCATCGAATTTCTGTAGGTTCCGATATCTGTGTTTCTTGACCGCGAAGACCCACAGCACAGTATAGTCCAGTATGTCGGTTACTAGAGTCACGTACAGCCGCAGATCTCCCTGTCTGAGTTGTTGTAGTTCTTTACAGTTTTCGTAGCCCTTCTCTATGACGGACTCGGGGACCGGGTGTGAAAGACAGTTGATGATTGCGGTCAGGGCATCATTTGAATCAGTAGCATCCAACCGACCGATTTCTCTCTCCGCTTCTGAGTGAAAAATCGCAACAGCTGTATCGTCAGTAGACAACGAATGCTCTCGGACCACAGTGGAAAATACTGCAACCTACGGTACAGTAAACGTATTGTTACGCTACGAGGAGAGGAACGCGCCTACAACATCGTCGGCGTCGGCAACATCACCGTCTAAACAGTCATCAACGCGCTCTTCTAGTTCATCAGCATGGGAACCGTCTTCCCCATCAGGCCCCGGCTTGTGCTGACTCATTACTACAACGTTGTAGACACACGCTGAAATAGATGTGGGTTCGGCACCCACGTCGATAAATAGGCTGTGGGTCAGTTCCCACGCTGATAAACAAACCGTGGGTAGAGTTTCCCCATTCCGTATACTCCCGTTATAACAGTTTGAATGGGCCTTCCTTCTCCACTTCACCCGAACCATTCACTAAGAAGTAGAGGTCAATCCATTCCTGCCCATCTTCCCGACAGAACACGGGAACACACGTTGTGGCGTGTTCGTATCGGTCGTCACACTTGAGTTCTATTTGCTCTCGCGTCCAATCGCCCTCTTGCTCTAGGTCGTATCGATTCCGAACGTTGAAGGAGTGTTCGTCAGCGGCAGCTTTGAGCACGCGAAGCGAGAAGTCCCGAGTATCTTTGAACGTGAATGGGCCGCTCAACTGCTTTGCCTTGTGAAGATCCGATTCATCGACACCATCAAGACACAGTTTGTTTTCGGCAACGGCTCGGAACGCTTCCAGTTCGGGGACTTCCTTGACGAGTACCTCGTGGAGATACTCGTGGATGACGCCGTCGTACGCCTCCAGGGAGAACTCTTCAGGTGAGAGTATCTGTAGTTCAGCACCTGTCTGTACGACGCGACGACGCTTCGGCTCCAATAGCGGACACAGGAATGCAAGCCGATCAGCATGGAGAAGATAAGCATAGCTGAATAGCCGCGACCGCGACGACGAGTCTTTCACCGGGTCGTGTCCTTCCGCATAGTACTTCGAGTCAAGTACGCTGAGCGTCTCGTCGCCCTCCTGCAGCGCGTGGTCGGGCTGGTGAGAGACTTTCCCCTCATCCTTGAACGGATTGACTGACGGCGACCTGACCGGCGTCACGTCGTCGAGTTCGTTGAGGTGATCGTAGGACTTGATGTACGAGAGCTCACGCTCGATAACGACCTGCGAGTACTGCTCGAACAGCGACTCCATGTTGAGTACGTAGTCGACGACGAGCTCTCGCGGTCCGTCCCGGAGCTGCTGGCCGAGCGAGGACGACAGGATAGCTTTGGAGACGTCGAATGCCTTCCGATAGTACCGACGCTGCTTCGGTAAGTCGTACAGTGAGAGTTGTCGATACTCGCCCATCCGGTCCAGCCCGCTCCCAACGCCCATACTCTCTAAGCGCTCGACCTCCCGGTGAACTTCCGAGAAGATACGGTCGTGTGCAGGGTGGTCGTGCTCAGCGGCGTTCTCCCGGAACAGCCGGAGGAGCGTCTTCCCTGCATAATGAAGCAGAGAGTTTGCGGCATTGTTGTACTCGGTCTCGTTACGTATCCAATGTGGCTCCAGATTCCCTCGTGCGTGGTTCATGAGGGTCTGTTCGACATCGATTTCGCCACGGCCATCGAGACTGTCGATCCGACGGATGATGAGATCCCGAATGTACCCGTTGCGCTGGATCGTCTCCAATCCATCGAGATAGTTGATTGCCAGCACGACGAACACGTCGTCGAGGTGAATATCGTCCGAGAGGAAATCCTGCAACGGGATGCCGTGGTATTCAATAGAACGGTTCTGGTCGTAGACCGCCAGCAGCATATCGAAGATGTACTCCCAATCGATCTTGGGGTCAACCTGAACCTTCGACGACGGCGTCAGGCTCACCACACCGATGATGTCTGTGGCTTCGACGTGGAGAACCTCGTCTTCTTCTCCGTCGACCGTTACAGTCACGACCTGATACTCTTGATCGTCATCGAGGGCTGCCTGACTCTTGGTGTAGACACCCGGACTCTCGCGCGTGAACGACGCTCGACGAAGCTGGTCAGTGATGGATGATGGACACCCCTCTATCCGAATTTCGCCGCGCTCGGGGACGTTGAATGTGTCCTGCCCGTACTGATACACCTCGTCGACAGTGCTCATGATTCGTAGGACCCCATCTGCCGACGTTCCTGTTCAAGTTCGCGCTCTGCGAGCTCCGCCGCCGGCGAGAGGTCGAAGTCTTCGAACTCTCCGTTCAGTGCACGGTAGTGTTCTGCAATTCGCTCGACCTGTGGGAAGGCTGCGGAATTCAGTAACCGAGGGACAATATACGTCCTGAAGGCTTGCGCGACGGCGTCAGTCTGGTCATGTTCGTACTCCCCGCCCTCTCGGCACCCGACACCGAGGAACACGGCGACATCACGGTAATGCATTGGTCCGAATCGCATGATTGAGCCCTGAGAGGTCGATTCGTGTCCGTGGTTGATACCTTCATAGTCACGTTCGAACAACCGGAGGATTTCGCTATCCTCTAAGTCGGTCTGCTCGCTGACGTGCGTGGTGATCCAGTCTTTGAACAGTTGCCTGCGCTTGCCCTCCTCATACTCGTCGAGTTCAATCATCGCAAACCGACGGGTGATGGCGTTGTCAAGCTCATTGACTGTCCGATCGGACATATTCATCGTGCAGATGATGTTGACCCGCTCGTCGAGTTCGATGGTGTCGCCCTCATCGGTCTCAAATATCGTTTGGTGAGGGTTCTCGATGGCAGTGTAGAGTGGGCCGAAGATTTTGGAGATATCTGCTCGGGTGATTTCATCCAAAATAACGCCATACTCAACATTGAACTCCCGAGCGCGTTGGACGGCTTCAGAGACACAGCCAAGTTTGGTTCGATAGCTCAGCGAGTCGCCAGTATAGTCGGGACTGATACCCCCAATAATGTCTGAGGGCGTCCAAGACGGAGTGGTCGTGTGAAGTGCGTAACCGATTCCAGTCTCACGCGCAAGTTGTTTGGCAAACGTCGTCTTGCCCGTCCCTGTCGGACCATAGAGAACAACCGGCTTCCCCGCTTCGAGAGCTACTTTGGCGTTCCGCATCACGTCTTTTGGAACTAGGATGTCTTCCGGCGTTTCGTCGCCACGGAGACTGACCACGCGTTTGAGACGGTCGGAGGCAATCGGAGACTGCAGGACTGCACGTCGGACCGCACCAAGTCCTCGCTGCCCGTCATGACGGGTGTCCAGCTTTTCTTTTTCGATGAGGTACTTGAGTACCTCTTCATTCTTTGCATGGTTGATAGCGTCGACGACATCATCTTCAACACGCCGTAGAATGTCTATTTCTTCTTTCGCATCATCAACTGAGTACGTATCGTCAGAAGTAGTAACCATTTACATATAACTTCTAATGGACAGTTATAAAATCACATACTACCGTCGTACATCAGTTTGGCACATCTGAGATGTCATATGTTGCAGTCGATAGTAATTGATCGGTTCTGTCTTCGACGCTGACGCTTTAGAATGGTCGTGATTATCGCGCTAATCACAACCGCGTAGAGGGAATCATCCAGATCGACGGGTTGCTCTCTAGTTTGCAGAATTGACGAGCGAAGTCTGGGTCGTCATCGGGTCGGGATCAATCTCCAGCACGACCGATTTGGGGGGTTGGTAACGCACTGATTCGGCCCCGTCGGTCAGCCGTTCCAGCGTCGTCCCCCGCAAGTGAGCGATCAGCGACAGCACCGGCCTGACATCTGGATGCAACGCCAGCCACTCCTCAAGTCGATCAGCGCGTCCAGTCACAGCCAGCGTCAATTCATCGCCGTAGTTGATCTTCCGATGCCCCAGATCATAGAGAACTTCGGCGATGACAGCCATTTCATCGGAGAACACCAGTCCGTAGGCGTCGATGTCCACGTCAGCGCTGGGGGTAGAGCCTGCGAACTGCTGCCCTCGCCACCGAATGGCAGCTAAATCCATCCTTATGATTTGGGACCCCCGCCCCCGGGTGTTTCCGCGTAAACTCTAGATAGGCAAGACAGGCTAAATGAGAATAAACAAGATACACATATAAATACAGGAAAATACTAGAAGAGATATTTAATTCTAGAGAGAGCAGAAAGCTGATACAGAGGTTTGAAACGGATAGCAGACCGTTTCTCTCTTTCTTCTACTCTAGGCAATAACTAGCTAGAAAGAAAGAGATATAATAAACGTAAGAAACAGGAGCTGATTCAGTTTATGCTGATAGGAAAACCCGCGTTAGAGGGCATTCTTAATCGCAGTATCGCCAATAATCCTCTCCTGCCGAGACTCATTATGCTCTTCCGCACCTCACACCATCTATAGAATTACGCGGAAACACCCGGGCCCCCGGGGAGGATATCTTATCTTTGTCGTGGTTGATCTGCTTGACCAGATTTACGCGGAAGCACCCGGGGGTTGCAGAAATACCTGTACCGACCGTAGTAGGCGAACCAACCGATACGTCCGAACACTTAGTCTTATGTGCTTGGGGTGAAAGAAGCACCGTATGTCACGGACGTTTGAGCGCGGCTCTCCGATATTCGAGGATGAACGTCCTCTCACAGATGATTGGGATCCAGAGGAACTGCCCGAGCGTGATGAAGAACTAGGGCAGATCCATAATGCGCTCGCACCTGCGATTCGCAATACCGGTGTCGGTCCACACAATATGTTTCTCTTCGGTAAAACGGGACAAGGGAAAACAGCAGGTGTCGAGTACAAACTTGAGGATCTCGTCGCAGCTGCCGATGACGCAGGACTGAATATCACAACAACTCAATACAATTGTGCCGGTGACTCATCTTCATACCACGTATTGATCAACCTTGTTGAGCGTCTCACTGGTGAGAATCTGAACGGGCATCCAATGAGTAAAATCACCGATGCATTCTTCGATGCTGTGAGTGACATTGGTGGAACGGTTATCATCGTATTGGACGAAATCGATAACATCGGGACCTCAGATGAAATCTTGTACTCAATCCCTCGCGCTAAGTCCAACGGTAATATCCCCGATGATATGCATCTGAGTGTTATCGGCATTTCGAATAATTTTAAATTCCGTGACAATCTCTCTCCAAAAGTCAAGGATACCCTGTTTGATGAGGAAATTCACTTCGCACCGTATGACGCGAATCAACTGCGATCTATCTTAGAGCGGCGCGCCGATCAGGCATTCAAAGAGGGTGTTTTAGAGGGTGACGTCATTCCGCTCTGTGCCGCGCATGCAGCACAAGATAAGGGTTCGGCGAGGCAGGCACTGCGATACCTGTACAAAGCCGGTGAACTGGCGTCGAACACCGGGAGTGATGTCGTCACCGAAGAGCATGTGAGGACGGCACAGGAACGCATTGATCGAAAAAACATCGAAAAGGGAATTCGCGAGATGACGATGCAGGATCAACTGTCGCTAACAGCTGTCGTCGCACTAGAGGTAGAGGGCCAGAACCCAGCGAAGACGACCGAACTCTACGCTCGATACAAGGATATCGCTACGGAGATCAAGGCGGACATTCGAACCCAACGGAGCGTCCGCGACCACCTGCTTGAACTTGATCTGATGGGGGTTGTCAACGCGACAAAGAAACAAACCGGCAATCGTGGTGGCCCTCACTATGTTTTCGAACTTGGCTCCGACCTCGGGATGACACTGGATATCCTCTCCGAAGACTCTCGACTTGGCGACGCTATTGATCTCATCACGACGAACCGGTCAATCGAAGAATATCTTGACTGATAAGACTACGCGGAAACACCCGGGGGTGTAGTTTGCGGAGTCGTTAGTCTGGAAGGCGAATTACGCTATTAACGCCCAACATTCGGCCCTATTTGCCCATCTTTCAATTTACGCGGAAACACCCGGGGGCGGGCCGACCAATACTGAATACTCTATCCAGACAGGTAGTAGTTTTCCGGATTGGCCGGCACATCATACTTCGACTTCATTTCTTGTCCCCAGTTCCCAGTAGCAGCGTCTGCCGTTGATCTGCTTCGTGATCGTTGCTTTCGACGAGACATTGTCCGTGAGGTCATTCGACTGCTCGTCAGCTTCCCACCTGGATTCTATTCAACTTCGGCTTCGTGGGCTTTGCCCTCCCCAGCTGTCGACGGGGAGAGGTCCCCGTCTCGTAGGGCCCCGTTGAGCTGTTCACCTATTCCAAAGACAAAATCTAGGTCTACCTTATATATCTTATCATGTAAGCAAAGTGGTACTACTTTCGATTTAGTTACCAGCTATATAGACTATATTGTCTAGATTTGTATGATATAAGAAATCCTATATTATCTCCGATTTGCCGTCCTTCTTCTATCCTGAGGATGCATTAAAAATCAAGCAATGGCGAGGGCACAAAGCGCCCGATATAATACGAAAGTATTATATAGAGATAGAGTTTGTTTGTCTCACAAGTTTTTAGTTAACTCCAATGTCATAATCTGCTGCCAAATCCAAGATAGGGTTCAACAATAGTATTAGAAATCTAACACAGAATCGGTAGCGGATTACCGGTGGGGCATCGGTGGGCAAGCAAGAAACCAGAACCAGAGACATCCATGTCAACTCAAACCAACGCATCGAACGCATCGAACACACAACCAACACTCTACACTCACGCGAAGCGGCGATTCGCTGACGCGTGGCTCACGCCCGGCGTGCGACAGGCGACCCAACTGCTGTTGATCCTCACGCTATTTGCTGGCTCGGCGATGGGCCAGACCGACGTCGGGAACATCTACTGTGATACTGCTGTCGAGGATGGCGTCAACGTCGTCTTTGGCGCGCTGGCTGGTCTTGGCCTGCCAGCGACGATGGTGTTCGTCGGTCGCAGTGGCCTGTCGTATATGCGGGCTTCTGGCAACCCGAACCAGCAAAACGAGGCTCGCCGGGACCTCATCCTCTCGCTGGTTGGCCTCGGCGTCGTCGTACTGGCAATCGTGGCTCCGGAACTCATCACGAAGTTCGGGGACAACGTCGGCTTCGGCTTCTCGGACTGCGTGACGCCATTCTGAAGATACGATGCCACCACTCCGCTCACTGCTGATGATCGCGGCCCTTTGCTCGCTGCTCTCGACAGCCGCAGCTGCGGGGCCGGCGTCCACTGGCAGCAACCCAGCCCAGATTGAGCGGGGGACGGCACACTCCTACACCGACGCGAGTCACGGTGGCGTGGGGATACTCCAACAAAACGCCACCGCGCCGAATGGCTCCAGTAGGGAGAGAACACAGACGAATCGCACTGACAACAACGACTCCAGCGTCCGAGACTCAGTAGGCAACGAGACAGCAGGCAACGGAACCGAGGGCAACGAGTCCGTTGATCGAGGGCCAGCAGCGAACCAGACAGGCGTGAATAGGTCCGTCGAACTCGGAGCAAGGCAGAACCTCAGCGCGAAAGTCTCGTGCTACGAGAACGCCTCGGACCCGCCGGCCAATGCCTCTGTCGGGGACAACGCGACAGCAGGCGTTGTGCCCCCGAACCGGTCCTACAACCACAACCACACGTTCTTCCGTGCGCTGTGGTCCGGCGACCCTGACCATCCGAATCTCACACGGGCTGACCGGGCCGAGGCTGAGAACGGCACGCTGGCCGTCCTCCCCTCATGCACGGGAGATATGGTGTCTCGCGAGCCATCGAACACAACGCTGTGGAACCGGCCCGAACACGACTCGTTCCGGACTGGCATCGAGAACGCCTCCTACCCAGTAAACGTCACGGACACTCGCTCTGGACTCTGGATTCGTGACGCCTACGTCGCGGTCTTCAGCATCGAGCCATCGACGGTCGTCCATAAAAAGTCGGGTACGGAGCGTCTGGTCCGCCCGAACGGAACCGTTCGTGCCATCCACGACTATCGAGTATTCATCTCGGAGTTCTTCGAGGACGACTTCCGCGTCCTGAACACGTCGACGAACACGACGCTGTACGCCAACGGCACTGCGATGGATAACAGCACTGCCGCCCAGCCCACGCTCAACTACACGGAGATCAACGGGACCACCGAACTCCAGTTGGTCACGACGATCTCGACGAATCTCTCGGAGATAGGCGATGACGAGATTGACGAGTACGAACTGACGGTCACGGACTCGCGGACGGTCCAGGTGGAAAACCTCTCCGAGCGGGAGATGGTCGTCGAACCCGGTGTCGTCCCCAACGGCAGAGGGGCCACGACCGACGACTATCGCATCGGGACTGTAATCCCCGGCAGCTGGCAGAGCGTCCAGTTCGATGGCGGATACGAAGTCCAGAGCAAGTGGCGGTTCTATACTCGCTCACCGCCCGGGTGGGAAAACTGGTCGGAGAACACGACGACGCCAGTGCGACCGCTCGAAACCCACGCTGTCCGAACGACGGAAGGCCCGGCAGTCACGGTCAACCGCGTCCAAAACGAGAGTTCCGACGGCTGGCGGTTCGTCCCATCGCTCGAAGCGACGTATCCGGTGAATGCGACTGCAAACACGACGGCAAACGCGACCAATAGGACGACGCTCCCGCCGGAGATTCGGATCAACCGTTCGGAGACGTTCACGACGGCAGATCGGTTCACGATACGGAGTGCGGAACAACTCCGGACGGAGAACTTCGAAATCAACGGGCTCGTCCGTGGGAACAGCATCGAACAGCCAGCGGACTCGACGAACCCGACGCTAATCCGCGAGGTCAATATCACCTCTGAGGTCGTCAACTCGACCGACAACTCGACAGACCTGCTGGTCCGGGTCGAACCGACGGCTGGCTTCCCGATTGCGGCAGGGAACGTTACCGTCGCAACGGGTCAGTCCCGAGTCGAACGGTCACTGTCTGGCGATGATGAGATTACGGTCACCGTCGACCAGGGTGAGGTCTCCTCTGCGATAGTCACGTATCGCCCGGCTCAGATCTGGTGGGAGCAAGGGCGTGCTGTCCCGGTACGAGACACCCAAGAGCGGGTGGCCTACGAAGTGAACCTCCCAGACTTTGCGGAGTTCATCGACCTCGCTGTAGTGACGCTCCTGACGTTGTTTCCAGCTGTGCTGGCGCTGTATGGCTACGACGTCTGGACGAGAGGCAAATTTGTTGGTTGGTATAATCCATGACACACAAGACTATACCACGAAACAGCAGTATCGACCGCAGAACAGTGCTTGGACTCCTTAGCGGGGGTCTTGCCGCGCTTGCAGGCTGCAGTGGCGGGCTGTCTGATGACAGCGGCGGAGACGGTGGAAGCGCCGGCCCGCCAGAAGAGCAGTCCGACTACATCGAAGAGACGTCGATTGAGATTGTCAAGAACGGCCGCCAATTGGCTCTGGACGTGGCTGTGACCGATGAGATCGAGCCCTCATCGGTCAGCATCATCACAGAGTCCGGTCGGGAGTTCGTCAGCGACTATTTCAGCCCCGGTGAAACCCGGACACGCCTTTCGCTAACAGAGGGCGAGGACTCGAATGAACCGCTGCCTCGGGGCCAGCACACGCTCTATCTCCGTGGTGACGACGTCGAAACTAAACTCCCACTCGAACTTGGCACCACGTTTGAATTTGAAGAAGCCGTTCCCGGGACTGAGCATGAAGAGATCCGCGACGATAGCTTAGGGGTAGTTATCCGGAATGTGGGCCAGCGAACCGGCGCAGCAACCCGGACAATCCTCAATGGAGAAAACAAAGACAGCGATCCGTTCGAACCAATAGAGCCGGGTGAAACCGGTATTGTTGAATTTACTTTTCTCCTCGCCAACGGCTCACAATGCGTAAAAGTCGAAGAAACGACTCTAAGAGAGGAGGAATTGACTGTTGGATTCCTCTGGAGTGACCCGGTTATCGTCATCCAACCTATCAAGTATACTGACAGGTTTGACAGCACCGGTAACGGGTGCAAACGAACCCTAGCTGGTGAGCCAGAAGAGGTCACCACAACCCCGACAAAGACGGAGACGGAGGCGTAGCAATGCAGTCGGGATTTGCTGGAGATGTCGTGAAGGAAATCGCTGAGAGGCTGGTTGGAGAACTCTCATCGGCAATCGCGTCCGGTATCCGCGGCTTCCTCGATAACCTCAGAACAGATATAGTCGGGTATTTGGAGGGGTTTTTCGAGAGCATTATCGACCCGATGGTGCGGACGCCTGCTCCTGAAGGGCCGAATTCAGCAGCCCCCGTCGACATTGCGTTCGAATCTGCGAGTAATACCCCGTGGAACTCGTTAATATCGGGCATCTACTTCGACGGAATCGTTGGGTTGGCACTCGGACTGCAGTTCATCGTCTTGGCGATGATCGGGCTCAGGTACGGGTCGATGAACCCGGTTATTCGGAAGAAGCTTCTTCGCCGACTCGGAGTTGCCTTCCTTTCGCTGTTCTTCTGGCTCCCAGTGGCCTCACTGGGGACGCAATTCTTCGATGCTATCGGAAAAGCAATCTACCGCTCCGGTCAGTCGAGGACTGAGATCGCCGCAATGATCGGTTCAGTTCAAGAAATCGCTTCGTTCAGCCTTGGGATATTCGTCGTCCTCATCATTGTCGGACTGTACGTCTACCTCAAGGCGGCGTTCATCTTCATCACCAGATGGCTGCTGGTCTTCCTGCTGACGCTGTCGATGCCACTGGTCGCGACATTCTGGGCAGTGGAGGTCTGGCCGCTGAATCGCTTCTCGGGACTGGCGAAACAGGTCGCCGGCGCGTACCCGGGCGTCCTCGCTGCGGGCATCCCGCCTGCGATCCTGATCCGCATGAGCTTTGAAGCGACAAACTGGGGACTTCCCTCTAAGTTATCGCTGTTCATCAGCCTCGTGACGCTGTACTTGGCGGCGAAGTCCCAGAAGGTCCTCATCCAGCGGAGTAGCCGCGTGGCAATCCAAGTCAGCGAACAGGCACTCGCCGGCGGCAAAAAGCCACTCAAGATCGGTGCGGCGGCTGGTGGTGCAGCGGCGACAGCCGGCGCTGGCGCGGTCGGTGGCCCCGGCGCAGCAATGGCGACGGGTGGCACGATTCGAGCTGCCTCAGGCGCTGCAAAAGGGCGTGTCGGCAGTGCTGCCACGGGTGCTCAGATGGTCCACCGCCAGATGGCAGCCAACCCCGCTGGCATGAAGAGGGGTTCCAGCAGCGGCCCCAACGGCTCCGGAGGTGGCGGCAACAGTGGCTCCGGCGGCGGTGGCTCCGGTGGGTCAGGCGGTTCCGCTCCGCCTTCTGGCGGCGGCAGTGGCAGCAGCGGGTCTGGTGGCTCTGGTGGCTCACCACCCTCTGGCGGGTCCAGTAGCTCATCTACCGGAAGTCCCCTCAACAGCCGATTCACCAACGGTGGTTCGTCCAGCTCGTCTGGCTCGTCTGGCGACTCCGAGAGCGACGACACCCCGATTAGTGAACGCCAGACGAAGATGGAGCGCCAAACACAGATCAACTCTGGCGATACCAGAGTGTTCGAATCTGAGGTTGACCCGCCGTTCTCCGACGACGACTTCGACGAGAACGATACCGAGACCACGGAGTCCGATGAGTCCGAGTCGTACGACTCGCTCAAGGATGTGTTTGCGACTGATGACGATATATTAGGGCCGGATGTGTACCGCGACGGCCTGCCTCACAAGGAGGATGACGACTAATGGCTGACTCAGAAGAAGAAGAATACAATACGAACATCATCCACGAATCCCTCGGAGATTCGACCAACTTCTGGGGTGACTACACGCTGGGGGAACTCATCCTGTTCCTCATCCCGCCGTTTGGCTTCCTCGTCGCGATGGGAATGCCGTTCGTGCCAGCGGCGCTGTTCTTCCCAACGTTGGCTCTCACAGCGGTTGTGGAAGTGTTCCTCTACATCCTGCACAAAGTCCGGCCAGATCACTATCGCCTGACTGAGTGGCTGCGGGTCAAACTGTTCTGGCTCGTCAAAAAGAAGCAGTACACTCACGGCCAAGGGAATCAGGATACCCGGCAGGTCACGCGACTAGAGCGGGTCATGCCCCACGGCATTGAGCGCGTCGACGGAGCGTATGTCGGCGCGGTCGAGGTCGAGCCCGCCAATATGTCGCTGCAGGACGACGAGAAATGGGACAAAGCCGTCACATCGCTCACACGCCTGTCTGAATCGCTGACTGGCCGGGCGAAACTCCACGTCACGACGGCCGAGGTCGACAACGAGTCTCACATACAGGCACACGTCGACCGACTCGACGACCCCGACGCGGAGAGCCATTCGATCTTCCGGGGCGTCCTCATGGAGTTCGTCAACCGCTACATCGACGACAGCGGGAATGTCGAGACTGAGACTGAACTCCAACGCAAGTACTACATCGTCGTTTGGGTGACTGACGACGACATTCACGACCTCCAGATGAACAGCGACTCCATCGCGGATTACCTGACTGGGATACCGGTCATTGGGCGGCTGTTCACTCGATTCGACAGTGACACGCTCACTGACGCTGAGCGAGAGGAATTCAAGGCGAAGAAGCTCCACGACCGGCTCGAAACCGTCGACAGAGCAGTCAACAATATGTTTCGGTGCCGTAGCCGGTCGGTCAGCCCCCACGAACTGGCGCACTTGACTGAGGACTACTGGGCCTGTGAAACGCGGTCCGAGCGGGAGTACGAAGAGGCGGCCTCCGTCTCTCCGGTGACGTACTCCGCTCGGGAACTCATCAAGCACGGCAAGGGTGCCACAGCCCATGACGCTGCGGAGGGCATGGACACCGACGACGTCGGTGGGACCGACTACGAGGTTGACGAGACCGACTTCGTCTCCCAGTTGCATAGGCCGGGAGAGAACCATCGGTCACTGGTTGCGCCAACAGATATCGAGTGGGAAGCCGACCACGCCCTCATCGACCAAGAGACGTACACCCGGTGCTTCTGGATCGAGACGTATCCCGAGCATCCGACCAGTGGAATGCTGGAGCAACTGCTATTGGATACGGACCTTGCCGTCGACGTCTCAATCCACATCGACCCATACGACGCTGATACAGCAGTGTCGGTGATGAAGGAGTGGATCTCCTCGCTGAAGATGCTGCAAAACGACAAGGGGGAGCTGGAAGCGGAGGATATCGAACAGGAGGTCAACCAAGCGAAGTACATCCGGCAAATGGTCCGGCGCAACCACACGTCGTTGTTCCGTGTCGGGGCGTTCATCCGACTGACCGCTGAGACCGAAGAAGACCTCCGGAAGCAAACGAACCGGCTCGAAACGCTCCTGCGAGACTCACCGTCGAACTGCGGGGTCAAGCGAACGACCCGCCGGCAGGAAGCAGGACTGGTGACTGTCTCGCCGATCGGGGCCAACGAACTCGGACAAAACCGACTCTCCTCAATGACCGGGGAAGCACTCGGGTCGCTGTTCCCGTTCTCGTCGAACTACCTCCGGATGGAGGACGGCATCGAGTACGGACTGCACGGACACAACGATTCCTCGCTGTTGATCGACCCGTGGGAACTGGAAACCGGTCACTCGGAGCTGGTCACTGGGATGCCCGGTGGCGGGAAGACGCACGGTACGCAGGCTCGGGCGATGCGGATGCTGAAAAAGCGGTCGGACGTCAAGCAGATCTACATCGACCCGGTCGGGGATATGCATGGCAGCGCGAAGATGCTGGATGCAAAGACAATCACGATCAGCGGCGAGACGCCGCTGAACCCGTGTGAGATGCATCCGACGCCGCCGCATGTCCTCGAACAGTCCCCGGATATGCAGCCCGTCTCCGCCAAGAAAGACGAAGTGTACGGGGTCATCGAGAACTTCCTGCAATCCCGGGATGTCGATCTGGAGATGCACAGCGGCCTCATCACGTTCCTGATCGACAAGATATTCACTGAATCGGATATCGACCCAGCGGACCCGTCGACGCACACGCCGGAGAACTCGCCGGACCTGAGTGACTTCCTCGAAGTGGTCGACCGTCTCCAGGAAGAGCCAGAAATGTTCCCCGGAGCGACGACGGAGTCCTCCCAGCAGAAAATCCAGCAGTACGCAAACGAACTCTCGATTGCGCTGCATCCGTTCCGACCGGGGAGTACGTTCGGCAACCTCTCGAAAGAGTCGGACCTGCGGCTGATCGACGACAGCAGCAAGGCCGTCTATCTGGACCTCCAGCAGGTCGAAGGCTCGGGCAGTGGCCTCGGCAAGCAGTCGTTCATCATGCAACTGCTGTTGTCGACGCTGTACCAGCAGGCCAAGAATATGCAGCAGAAGGTCGAGATCATCATCGACGAAGCTCACTACCTGTTCAACGACGACGCAAATCTGGAGTCGCTGAACCAGATTGCTCGCCACCAGCGCCACGCCGGACTGCGACTGGTGATGCTGTCCCAGACGCTCTCGGAGTTCGAGGACAAGGGCGCAGCCGAGGAAATCGCAGGAATGTGCCCGATCAAGGTGCATCACCGCGAGCCAGAGCTAGGCGACGAGACAGCAACAAGCGCTGGACTGACGGACGAACAGCAGTCTTACATCCAGCACGCCGAAGCCGGCAAGGAGTCACTGGGTGACGGTCAGGGCTACTCGCAAGCACTGGTTCGCGTCGACGAACACGGAGACTACCCGCTGACGATCAAGACGTCGTGGGAGGAAAAGCAGATCATTGACCTCGACGCTGACGCGGAAGATGCGCTCGACGTTGTTGCTCACGAGGCTGACTCCCGCGCTGCTGACTTCGAAGAGTTCGTACGCTCGAAGGCAGTCGAGCAAGAGTTAGCGAATCGTGGATTGTCCCCGGAGAAGGCTGAACACGTCCTCAACGGACTCAGCGAAGACGAGTTGGTGGACGTGGTGTCTGTAGCACTTGACCAGACACAGCCAGAAGCAGTTGTCGCTGACGGTGGTATCGAGACAGAGACTGATGCGGAGTTCGACACTACGGAGAATTCAAATGAGTAACGTCATCTCGATTCGATTGAACCCAGAACAGGGAGAACAGGTTGTAAAGCAGGCGCAGAAAGCAGATGAAAAGCTATCGGAGTACGTTCTGAAGGCTACGGAACAGCGCATTGACCGTGAGTTGAAAGAGCAACGAGCCAACGAATTGAATCTTGAGTCGGAACTTGATGATTTAGCAGATATTGTCGCAGCAGAGGTTGACGGAGCAACAGACATTGACACGGATCAGGAACTGTTCTACTCGGTCGCTCTGTGGGACTTAATTTCCTCTGAGTTCCCGGCAGACAAGCGCGCTGCTGCGATGGAAGGAGCGTCGGAGAAAGTCCAAGAAGAGGTTGAAAACATCCGAAACAAGGAGGGTCAGGAATGACTGAGAGAGACACTCTACTCCAGATTTACACCACCGAAGCGTACAAAGAATGGTTTGACCAGTTGGCTGACGATGAGGGGACATCTACCTCGAAATACGGACACGAGGTTATTGAGGAACACATTGACCGGGAAACTGGGGAGAACCAGTATCGTCGGTACAACACTGACACGAGCATAGAGCTACTGCTGGAAGAGGCACAGCGCGAGGTGAAAGAGCTGGTAGCGGAGTTTGAGTCTGGAACAATGGAGGAGGTGAAGACCATTCAGGAGGTCAGAACAGCATACACCATTGCGATCTGGAAACTGCTTCAAGATGACTACTCAGCTGAGCAGCGACGGCTTGCGCTGAAATTTGCTGGTGAACACGTCGGACAAGATCCGGGTCTTGAATCGAGAGCCGAAGGCGACTCTGAGTCAGATGCCTCGACTGCTGCTGAATCGGCAGGTGAGAGTGCATGATGCTGAAAACAGATTACCGAGAAGGTGGTGCAGGGAATCTCGTTGATTACATCCGGCGCGACCGGGACCAGGACGCCGGCGCGACAGTTGACCTACGGAATCCCGCTGGTCGAGAACTGTCCGATTCAAAGGTGAATCGGTTTGTCGACAAGAGCCGTGAGTTCGGATTCCAGCGGCACATGATCGTCTCCCCTGATCCTACGGGACAATATTCGCCAGAAGAAGTCCGTGCCAACACTCGGGACTTCATGAACAGTGAGTTTGCCCAGCAGCCGACGACTGACTACGTGTATGGGGTCCACCGAGACACAGAGTTTCCCCACGCACACATCGCGGCGACTGGCGAGCGCGCAGAGTTGGAGATGGATCGGGAAGATATCCGAGAGTTGCGCGAACAAGCAGCGACCGCGTATGAAGAGCCCTCCCGGACGAGGGACCCAACGACTGCCGCTCGCGATGCTCCGGAAGACATTGGCCGGGTCGTGGATGAAGAAGCACGGGAGCAGTACCACGAGGCAGAACTATCGCTGAACCCCGAAGCAGAAAAAGCGCTCAAGCGGGCGACTGAGAAGAGTCAACAGAAAGACGTCGGAA
>NZ_JBTWBG010000011.1:0-35740 GCF_054850705.1 Haloarcula sp. H-GB5
AGAAAGTGAGGGGCGATAAGGACGCCCGCTTCACCCTAACAAGTCTATATCTAACTTCAATATTAAAAAACGTTACTCACTCTCACAGAACACTGCTTGCAATTCTGCCAGCAATTCTGGATGATGCTCTTCAAGAAATTCGCGGTCTTCTTCCAGATTCTCTATTCGCTGTCGAACAAGTGATGCTCCTTGATATCGTGACTTCTCGTCGTATTGGCCAGTCATAGCGAGTTTCTGTCGGTCCGTATCAGTCATCAATGCTCTACTACCATCGACCTCCGGAACTCTGTCCATACGGAAAGTATCTGTACGGGCCTACTTATTGGTTATCCCATAGAAAAACGTTAAGCTATAGCATAACCATTAAGTGGGTAGCGTTCTTTGAACTAAGTGAAGCGGGACGATGTCCGCTTCACCCTAACAATGGACGGCAAATACGAACGGATAAAGAAGGTGGCTGAAATCACCTTCTACGTCCTGATGTCGGCCGCAGCGCTCAAAGAAATACTCGGGTTCTAACCCGAGCCCCCGAGAGGGGATTCACAAGCGTGCGGGAGCTGTCGTCCACAGCCTCAGCAGGCTGCGACTGCTGATAAGCCCATGACAGAAACAGATCGAAGACCTCTCAAACGCGCTGCCGATCAGCTGGCACCGTATGTCGCAGCAACGTTTGCTGTGTTTGTGTTGGTCGGACAGGAGTGGTTACTCTCTAACGGTTATGAGACGCTAAATGTCGTAATAACAGCCGTGTTGGTCGCTGGTGCGGCGGTCATAGTCATCTCAAGAATACAGAGTCTATTACGTAACCGCAAACGATAACGCAAACGCTACGCCTGTTCGACGGCTCGTTGTCGTTTCGCTTCAAGCAGTTCTTCCCAAACCTCCGGAGTCGCTGTCTGCAAACCAACTCTCGCAGCGAGTCGCGTGAGGTCGCTCTTCGTCGCGTTGCTGACGTCCTTTCCAGCAGCTTCGGCGAGGTCGTCTAGGACGTCGTCCATCTCGTCCGGCCTGTCCTCGAGCGCGCCGAACAGCGCACTCAACGATTCGTCACGAATCGCGAGTGTCTTGCGCTCACCGTCTTCGATTGCTGCGAGGCGCTCCATGATGTCCTCGGAAAGCGCACCCTGTTGCTCATCGGCAGCTGCATCAGTTCGTTTCCCTTTCGTCGTCTTATTCTTCAGTTCTTCTAGGTCTGGATCGTCACTCATAGCTTACTCAGTAGTGTTTCGCTGTTCGTACGATACGATTCACGCGCCCGTTCTGCCGTCGACGACACGTCTTCCTGTGCAAACACCGTCTCGCCGCGTCGCTGGCTATTGCGAATATCCTGAGACTTTGGAACTGGATCTGGTGCCATCAGTCCGTTCCATTTCTCGTCCAGTTCATCGAGCAACTCTGCCGATAAGTTCGTTCTTGTGTCGACGCGGTTTGGCACGATGATCGCGATCTCGATATCTTTCTCGAAGTTACGACTGAGGTCGTCGATATCTTCTTCAAGCATTTCCATCTGCTGGCGTTCGAACTCTCCAAGCTCGACCGGCGCAATCACCTTCTCTGTCGCCCACAGACCGTTCAGCGTCACGTTGTTCGTGAGACCAGGCAGGTCGACCAAGACGACGTCGTAGCCGAGCGGTTCGATATCCTCGTCGAGAAACGACTCCAGCATTTGGTATCGCTTTGGCACGGGAACGCTTGCGAGGTCGTCATCCACTTGATCGAGGCCAACGTGGGCCGGGATCAGGTCTGGCCCTTCCTCCGTCGGGACGATCATATCCTCGGCTGCGTCCGGAAGTTTCTCCTTGACCATTGACCAGTCATCGCTGAGAACCGTCGCGATGTTCGGCCAGCGCTCGTCGGCCTCTGGAAGGTCGGTCCAGACGCCGAAGTGCTTCGCGAGGTCACCCTGCTTCCCGGCCAGATCGACCAGCAACACATCAAGGTCTTGCTCAGACAGCGCGACGCCGAAGTGCGCTGTCGACGTCGTTTTGCCGACACCCCCTTTGTCGAGAAATACGCTTGCGCTTTTCATTTTCGTTACCGTGTACGTAACCGTTTGCGCAACCGCAAACATAATACCACCGCTGAGGCAAGCCACACGTCAGACAGCGGTCGCAGATTTATATTGCAATATACAATTTATATCCTGCAGCAGCGGGGCTTTGTCCAATCAACTGTGGCTCACTCGAATCAGGTGTCGACACCATGAGAGTATACTGAAGTCCACTCCCAGATGGGAGTAAGTCCGTTTTATTAAGTAGCTGCCACCCCTGGGACTGAGTATGACTGTCGCGACGTACGTCAGAGTTTCAACTGCTGATCAGAATCTCGATCGGCAGTTGAATGCGACTCACGACTACGCCACTGACGAACTCGGTGTCGAACCGAACGAGATCCAGACCTATCGCGATAAGTCGACTGGAACCAACGTTGCCCGATCGGGCTACCAGTCTTTGCTCGAGGACGCGGCCGACGGCGAGATCGACGCCGTGGTCGTCCACGAGGTATCACGGATCGCTCGTAGCATCTCCGACCTGGAGACAACCGTCGAACGGCTTCGCAGCGCGGGGGTTGCAGTCCACATCGTTTCGGAACGCATGGTTCTACAGCCCGATCAGGAGGACGAAGACCCGTACCAGCGAGCACTGTTCCAGATGCTCGGTGTCTTCGCCGAGCTTGACGCGAAGATAAAGCGCCAGAACATCCGACAAGGAATCGCTGCCCGTCAGGAGAGCGACGAGTATCGACACGGACCGGCACCGCTTGGCTTCGCGAAGGACGACGGACGCCTCGTCGAGAACGCCGACTACCACCGCGTGTGTGAAGTCCTGGAGGAAGTCGCTCGCGACCAGATGAGCCAGCGACAGGCGGCCAAAGAACTTGACTGTACTAGAAAGACCATCCGAACAGCTGTTCGTGAACGACCTGAACTCTACGACCTTTCCACGACGCCGTAGAATCGAGTACCTTTCTGCGATCTACCGCGAATAGATTTGGTGCAGCTGGCGCTGGGTGTTTTCTGAACTGCTCGCGACGTAGTTTCGCGCCGTCGAGATGTCGGCCCACCCAAACATCGACTGTAGCGGAAGCGGACTCAGTCCACGCGCGCTCGCATGTGATGCCGCCGTCGCTCGCAGCCCGTGTGGAGTCGTCGTATCTCTGTCGAACTCATCGACGCGTTCGAGGGCAGTGTCCACTCGTCGATTGATTGTTGTCTGTGATTCAGGCCACTCGTCGAACGGGACTTCCCGAGAAGCGTTCGGGTTCTTCGGGCTCCACTCCAGCGCCGCGGCCTCGTCGGTCGTGATCGTTGCCTCTCGCGATGAACTGCTGCGTGAGACTGAGCGCAGTCGGCCTTTGCTGTTGAGGGCCGTCGATTGGGTCCGTAGGTTGGTCCGTTAACCCTCGTTCCGGACAGCTGCAGCCAGATTGTTTTCAGCAGAGAATTAGTGAACGACCGGTTCGGTCTCAGTCACTAATCAGCAAAATAAGTGATATTATAGCCAAATGGATCTGTGCCGGTTTCGTTTTCGATAACGTAGTCAGACCCATCGTGATAGATATTCGTCGTCCCTTGGTTATCTGCGGTTGTTGTGAACGCTCCGCTCGGGTCAATGGCCTCTGCAACAGAGTTTGACCCTCCTTTGATAGTGAACATCCCAAAGTCGTCGAATTGCGTTTGGACAAAAATAAGCGCGGCAGAATAACTTAGAGCCTGTTTGGTACCATCGTTTATATTTGCCGACTCGAATTTTATTATCTGATTACCATTCTTAGATTTAATTAGATCAGTGTTCGTTTCGTCTGAACTGACCGATTGGAAGGTCCCGTTCTGTGCGTAGACATTTTTCAGTGGCTTCGATTGAGTGCCGGAATTTCCACTGGCGTTCGACCAGTTCGGAGCAGCGTCAGCGCTGCCGGCAAGCCAGCTAATTCCGGCGACCGCGGACACGCTCGTCAAGAACGCCCGCCGCGAAATCGCCCCGCTCTTGAATTGCTCGAACAGGTTCAGGACCTGCTCGTTCTGCTGTTTCGCGGCCTGATACTGCTTCTGGAGTTTCTCCTGTTCTTGCTCCAGCGCCTCGATCCGCTGCTGTTGCTCCTCGAGCAACGCCTTGAGTTCGTCGATAGATCCACTCATAAGAAGTCCATCTCACTCGCTACTGTTTGTTGTTCGGACGTTGTTACGACTCGTACAGATTTTACCAGTTTCAAAGTGGTCGTACGCCCGTTTCTGGCCCACGTTTAGCATCAGTTGTGCTCGGCTATCGGACCGCAGCGACGCGACCGAGTTCGGTGCCCGAATCGTCAGCTGATGATTTCCAGGCTGCAACCGCTGTCGATCCCACGCCACTCGGACGCGATCGCGCTGTGACCAGGCCCGGATCACGGCCTGGACTGGTTCGTCGGTCTGGAGGTCGACGTCGACGACCAGCTCCGTGACGTTCCCGTCGACGCAGCTTCCATCATCCACGTCGACGTCAGCTGGCAATGTCGCGTCGGCGTGGCCGACGGCCACCAGGCCAGCGCTCGCGATGATCGCGATGGCGAGGATACTACGGAGCATGCCCGTTCCTCCGCTCGAAGTACGCGATCGCGACAAGCGGCAGCCCGGCGACGAAGTACGTCGCGAACGACCGATAGTGAACCAAAAGGATCGGCATCCAACTCACCCAGGCAGCCCACCGGAACTCTGTTCGTCGGTAGTAGACAATCAACGCCACGGCGGCGATGAGTGCGACGAGTGCCGTCTGTGCCCACTTCGCGATAGGATACGCGCCGAACACAGTCAGCGCCGAGAGGCCGACGCCCTGATGCACTGGTGGACTCCCACTGCCGAACAGGGGCTGAAGTGCGCCGGTCAGCCACGCTTTCGGCCCCCAGATGATGATTGGGAGGTTCACCACGAAAAACGTCGTGAGACTGGCAGCAAGCCATGTTCCGGCGGCGTCTGTACCTCTGTCTCGAAGTAACCAGACCAGCAGGAACGGTCCAATGAACCAGGGAATCTGCTCGACGCTGGCGGCGAAGCCGTATGCAACCGCCGACCAGACCAGCCGATCGGACCACCAGTACGCAGCGAGACACAGCGCAAAAATCCAGATGGTGTCTGTGAGTCCGTTCAGCGGCCACGTCACCAGATCACCAGCGAGCAGGGTCGCCGGAGCGAGCATCGCGAACTCGTTGTCGGCAGCAGCGAGGATCACGGCACCGATGGCCAGACTCAGAATCGTTGGTGTGATCCGGACGCCCTCGAGGCCGACCGCGTACTGCGGCGCCATCGCGACGATTGCGCCGGCTGGGTAACTGTACCGAGAGACAGTTCCACCGTCCATCGTCGGCGTCGGGAACGTCGTTGCGTTCATCCCAAGCTCGTGCTGGTATGGGTTCTTCCCACCGACTGTCAGCGCTGTCGCGTCGTGGAGAAACTGCCCAACGTCGGTCGTCACTGGCTGTCCGTACAGCGAGATCATCGCGATGAGCACGGTCGAGCCGATAGCGCCAGTCACGACCGCAGCGATTGCCCAGCCGTGATCTGACAGGTCGATCGTCGAAAGGCCGACGATGAGTAATCCGATAGCAGTTGCCCAGACGTAGATCGTCAACACTGGCATGAGCCATGTCCCAGGGGCTGAGACTGCCCAGACCTCTCGTCCAAAATCCATCAGCATGACCGCGACGAGAATCGTCAGTGCATCGGGCGCTTGCACGTCCGTGTCGACCTGCAGGTCCATTACGCGGTATCCTCCCAACTGTCGCCTGTCTCTAACCATCGGAGCATCCCGAGTACCAGAAGCGACCCCGCTCCGCCGATGAGCCCTGCTCCGACCGCTCCGTCGAGGCCGCCGACGATGATACCGACGAGCAACATCAGGACGCTCACGCCGGCCATGAGGCCCAGTTCAACCGACCGTATCAACAGCGGCGCGTTCAGATCCAGCCCACGGTCTGCGATTCCGAGGCCGACGCTGTGCTCGAGGAAGCGCACCTGCTCGTCGGCGGTCAGTTTCGATTCGCCCGCATCGCGCGTATCGAATGTGATCGGCACTTCGGCCACGCTCGCGTCTGTGTGCACCAGCAACTCTAGGAGGATCTTGTACCCGTGTGGATCTGCGTCGACGAAGACCTCGTCGTCCAGGACCTCGGCGTCGACGGCGAAGAACCCAGACATCGGATCGGACACCGGACGTGACGATGGGATCGTGAGATGAGAGATTCGGCCAGCCACCGCAGAGATAACCTTGCGTGTCCACGGCCAGCCATTGATGCTGCCGCCGTCGCAGTGACGCGATCCAACAGCGAAGCCTCCGTCGGAAGCGTCGACGAGCGCTGGCACTTGCCCAGCTGGATGCTGGCCGTCGGCATCCATGCAGACTCTCGTCTCGCCGTCTGCTGCTGAGAATCCTCGCAGCACCGCTGACGACAGACCACTTTGTTCGGTCCGACGGATCACGTGCACGCGTGAGTGGTCACCGTAGCTGTCTCTGACGAGCTCCCATGTCCGGTCTGGGGAGTCGTCGTCGACGACGATCACTTCCCAGCCATAGCCAGCTGCGTCCAGGGCCCGTTCGAGATCGTGGAGGACCGCGAGAATCGATCCCCGCTCGTTGTAGGTGGGGAGAACCACGGACACTGTGGGGCAGTCATCGGGCACGCGGACCACCCGTTAATTGTGAACTGGGTCCCGGCTCAGAGTTGTACTGTGTATATAGGATGGATATCTTCTTCATGCAACAATCAGCATACCGCAAACATACCGCTGTCTTGCGATTAGCACGAATAAAATCTTGAATCATGCCGTAGCGCCCTCCTGCGACAGGATTCTCGATATCGAACTTGGGTCCAACCCAACAATATCGGCGATATCCGACTGGTTCAAGAGATTTGTCGTGGCGGCCTCGCGAATAAATTCATTTCGCGCTTCTTTACGCGCCTGCTTTTCCTGCCTCTCAAGTGCCTCTTCGTGCTCTTCTCGCGGGATGAAGTCTTCACCATCACCATGCAGTTTGCCGTGCTTGTCCTCGTCGAGCGATGCTTTCACTGGGTCGTTCGCCGGCAGCGCTGACCACTCGATATCGCAGATAGGTTTCGTCCAGGTCTGGTCTTCGAAGGGATTGTTCCCGAGCTTGTAGACTCGTGCTCGACCTCGGCGCTGGACCAGCACCCAGTAGTGGGCCAGCTTCCGGACTTCTTTATCAATCTGGCCGATGTCAGGCATGTTCCAAACGCCGTATTTCTCGCCGACACGCCCCATCGACACCTTCTCGTTCAACTCCTTGTTGACCTTCGTCATCGCATCCCGAGCGTTGATGCCGGACTCCGCTTCATCGAAAACCAACCCGCTGCCCTGCGCTTCTCTGGTATACGCGTCGATGAACTCTTCGGCGCTGTTGGTCGCCTTATTTGGAGTTAGACCGTCATCTGTCCGGTCAAACTCACGCGCTATCTTAACCGAGAGCGTCGTCTTCCCGGTCCCTCGCATTGCGTGGTAATCTGAGACCAGTATCGTCAGCTCCATGCCCTTCTCGACGTGGTCCTGATACACGTCATAGAAAGGCGTATCTTGGAAATCGACGACCCATTCAGAGAGTCGCCAGCCTGGAGGGAACCCGTACCCGTCCGCTTCCGGGTACTCAGCATACAGTTGGTCTCCACGGACCGATAGCGGAGACTCCGCGGCTGGCCCGACGAACGGCTGCTCCCATGCGCTCATAGTTCCCCCGTGGGAAGTGCGTCATCAGTCGTTGCCAGCAGGCTACACTGCTCAGCGGCAAGATCGAGATACCGGGCCGCCCGCATCAGTATCTCGGGATCTAACCGTTGTGGTCGCTCGACCGTCTTTGTCGCTGACGACAGTTCACCGCCCCCCGTCTCTTTCGTCACTGTCTGATGTGTCCACGATGAGAGGTTTTTGAGCCCCTGTTTCCAGACATACAGCTGCCGGCCCTGTTCGTCCCGTTTTGGCTGTTCGTCGGGCTGAAGCCGAGTGCCACAGTCTGGACACAGGTCGGTCTTGTCAGGCCCGTCGTCGGTATTTCGAAGGTAGGCATGGTCGTTGGCACAGACCAGAATTTTCTGTGTGATCGGTTGCACTGGGTACAGCGGCGCTCCCTCCCAGAGTTGCTTCACTTCACCCGGTCGCTCACTGATGTACGGCACCAGCGCCTCGAACCACGATAATACAGCCTCGTGGAGATCGGCGTGAGCTTTCTCTCTATATCCCCCGTCAGTCGTCCGGCCACGGACAGACATCCACTGCCGCCGGGCATCGAGGCAGCGCTGGTACGCTTCTCGGATCTCGGTCGCTCTGGCTTCACTCTCCGCCATTGCCCGCCCCCTCCAGGTCAATCACGAGTTTTTCGTGATTTTCGAACCAATATGCATCAACTTCGAACCCCTCTTGATCGAGCGTGATACCCACGTCTTTTCGGATATCAGACGGGATAGTGGTCCGTGCAGATCCGCTTATTAATTGGATACCGAGTCGCGTCCGATACGGACCACTAAGTTCCTTAAACAACTCCTGCATCTTATCGGGACTTGACGCCATATATCCCAGACATTAGAGACTCTGTAAATACGTTATCCCTCGAACAATAGCCGTAGAGACACTGTACGCTTCGTTAAGACTCGTTACAACACACTCGCTTTTATCCAGAGTGGTATATTCGGATTATATGAGATGTCCACAAAACAGGTGGCGTCTACGGCGCAACGTCGTAGTCCCGTTGTGAACCGACTGCTCGCGATGTTCGCCCTCGTGGCGGCCCTCGCGCACGACCTCGCTGACTTCGGCGAGCTAGTTGTCGAGATGTCGGTCGCTCAAGCACAGGCTATTTCAAACGCACATATCGACCGCTCGGTGAGTCGCTCGCACAACATCGTCGGCGCGGCAGTGACGCTCGGACTCTCCGTCATCATGCTGATCCTGATGGCGATTGTGGCCGGGTACTTCGTGTCGGAAGCCCCGTCCAACGGAGCGTTCTCCGATGCGATCAATCAGGTCGAGCAGGTCGGAGGGACGGCCTTCATCCTGCTCGCTGTTGCACTGCTCGCTGTGCCGGTCGTCGCCATCGTCGGCTACTTCATGAGGAGCGGCCTCGGCGGCTTCATTACCGGCGGCGGCATGCGGTAAAACCGACCTAATTCACTTTTCACGTACGCATGCAATTGAGCCACCTGTTTGCCGCGTTCGCGCTACTCGCGTGCACGCTTATCGTCGCTAGCGCCGGCACGTTGGCAGCCGACGCGGCCTACTCTGATTCCCAGCAACGGTATAGCGAGTCACAGGGAGCGGACGCAGAGACGACTGACGAGCTCGAGTTTGGTCTCGACCTGTCGTCGTCGCTTGCCGAGTTGCTTCCGGTGCTTGGGCTGACTGCAGTCCCGCTCGGAATCGTTGGGTTGCTGCTAGCCGTTGGCTGGGCGACGACATCGTCGAATAGCGGGGGTATGATGCGATGAACGTCATCGTCTACGCCCTGCTGTGGGTCGCTGGCATGGCGCTGACAGCCGGAGCTTGGATGGGGTATGCTCGCGGCTTCAGCGGAATCATGGGCCTGTTCGTCTGGTTCGTTATCGGGATCTCGTCGTCGGCGGTCGTCGTCGTCGGAGGGTCCGGCTCAGAACATGTTTTCGTCGAACCAGCAGTCGCGTGGCTCGCCTATGGAAATGCCGCGATGCACTTCGTCGCCTTGCTGTTTGCTGTCCACGAGGCGCTGCAGCCGGCGACCGACGACGCTGGTGAAGCACTGGACCCTGACCGCATTCAGCAGATGAAAGAAATCACAGGAGCTGACTCATGAGCGAAGCACAACAGATCCAACGCGAAATCGACAAGGAACGCGCAGAGCGGCAGATGGCGATGGAGGAAGCGGCATCTGCTGGGGCCGACCAGGCCGCGATTGGTCGCGAACAGACGCTGCTCGATCAGGTCGGTGACCCGGATATCGATCCACCGCCGACTGCCGAAGAGCACGATATCACTGAAATCCTATCCGCGGAACTCTCTCAGCACAACGCGCTGTCGAATATCACTCGCGAAGAGTACGAGGACCGAAAACTCCTGCATCAAGTTCTAGCGATGCAGGTCAAAGCCGAGTACCCAGCCCAGTCTGGTGTATCCTCAAAATGCGTCGGCGAGTACCGCAGAGCGTTGTTAGGCGCAAAAGAGGGCAGAAAGAAACGCCTGCCCAGCAAGCTCGCACGGAAGATCGATTCGACGCTCGGGGAAGAGGGCGTCAAAACCCAGATGACGGCGCTCAGTATCAATGCGAAAGCATTCGACGGCATCACGACCTCCCGAGCGTACGCGTCGATTAGCTCCGACGGCGGTGGGCCTGGATCGGGCGGCGGCATCATCGAATCGGCAAAATCGTTCCTCGGATTCGGGGGTGACGAATAATGGGTGTGAAATCGTTCATCCCCGGGACGGCGGCGTACTCAGAGAAGCACTTCGTCAAGTACCTGCACAAAAAGGCGCGCGGCCACGACGTGATGCTGCTCATCGAATGGGACGACAACAAAATCACGGAGATGCCGGCGGACTACCACGCTGACAAAGACGGCTGGTACGTGACGCCGCCGGGTTTGATGTTCGCCAACGTCGGCGAAGGCGTCGATCCCGTTTCGTTCCACGGCGTCCAAACGATTCGGTGTCACGCAGGCATCGCGTGCCCGATCTCGACCACTGCCGCAATCCAGTCCGAGTACGAGGAGTGCGGAGAGTTCGAGGTTGTGGCGGACGAAAACGGTCACTCGAAGAAGGTCATCGAAATCACGCCAGCTGACGAGAACGGCCACGACAACGGCGAAGCGATGGCTGACGGTGGCGCCGCTCGCCGGGAGTACCAGATCCGGCCGCCCGCTCCCGCTGTTGGCCATGCATTCGGCCTCGAGGAAGTGAAGCAGCGAGCGCCGAACCCAGTCAACCCGAACATGATTCGGCGGGCCTACGAGTTCGGGAAGCAGAAGGCTCGCGACCAGGGCCGGGTGCTGAAGATCGCTGCCATCGCGCTCGGTGTCGGCTTGGCGCTTGCGCTGACGGTGATGGGCTTCATCTGGTTGCTGAACCAGCTGGGCTCCGGTGGTGGCGGTAGTGGGGGCGACGGCGGTGGCGGAACCGTTCTGTCGGTCCTGTCGCTACTGCTTGCCGCACCGAATCGGGACATGCTCCGGCGTCGCGTGAGTAACTTCATCGCGACCTCGGAGGAGGGGTGAGATGGCGGCCCGGTCGGGGTCGCTCGGCTGGGTCGTGATCGCTGGAGGCCTGAGTGTAGCAATCGCAGGAGCGTTCTGGGGACTTCTCGACACGGCGTTTATCGGGACGATCATCGGAACGGATAGCTGGAGCGCTCCGACTGGCTCAGTCCTCGCACAGGGCCGCCAGTACGTCCTCACGACGTGGGACTGGCTGATCTTTATCGTGCTATTGCGGGTCGGCATCGAGGCGATCGTCTCCTCGAGGCTCGTTGGTGCGACTACCAGCTTGCCCTTCTCGACGGTTGTCGTGCTGGCACTGCACCTGTTCCTGGTCATGTTCATGTTGACGATTCCTGAGGTTGCGCACGCGATGTATCAGCAAGCACAGTCCATCGGCGCTGTCGAAGAGGCTGGATTCCTTCGTGCGGTCGACCTCGCATATCAGTGGGGCATCGGCGTGTTGCCGGCTGTGCTGCTGCTTGTCGTCGATGTCTGGTATCTGAGTGCTCCGATCAGAAATGATGCCCTCGCACGATGAGACGCAAGCAAGTCAAAGTTCTTGGCCTGACGCTGCTGGTCCTACTGTCTGTTGGAGCGTACGCTGCGACGACCTACCAGCCCTACACTGCTGGGTCGACGCTGCAGACTGACTCGGGGCTCTCGGTGACGCTTCAGGACGACAGCCAGATTGAGTCCGGGAACCCGTTCGATAGCTCCGACGCGGTGACGCTACGCGGCATCCAGTTCGAGAGCGCTGGCACCTCGGAGGTCACGCTCGCGGACAACTCGACGGCCTGGACGAACATCACCAGCATCGGCGCGGCACAGAATCAGGTCACGATCCGACCCGCCCACAAGCCGCTGGTCCGGGTCGAGGGCGGCATCCAGTCCGTCAAGCTGACTGACGATGTCTCGGTCAGCAACGACGGTCGCACCGAACTCATCATCGACGCGTCGTCATCCGGCAACCTCACTGTGGACACCAACGGCCAGGGAGCGGTCGCTGTCGACGCACAGAGTGGCGCATCTATCGACGAGGGCCAGGTCCAGCCCGATGGGACAGTCCGCTTCCAGATACCGTCTGGCACTCATCGCATCGACCTGCAGAGTGCGCCGTCCACGCTGTTCGTGTTCAAAGAGTCGAGCCCGAGCGAACTGATCAGCGGGAGTGCGGAACTCCGGATTCGGTTCTTCACTGAAGGCACCGAAGAAGTTATCGAGAAGACCGTCACCGACGGCACGGCCGATCTCTCCGAAATCCCGTCGGACCAGCGATTCGTGGTCACTGTTAAAGCGTCGAACAGCGACTACGCGTACCGTCGGATCGTTGTGGACAGCCTGAGCGAGCAGCAGGATGTCTACCTGCTGAATACTGCGAACACGTCGAACGTCGAGGTTGAGTTTGGATTGACTGACTACACGGGGGCGTACCCCAGTAGTGAGACCACATTATATATCGAGAAACCGATCACGAAAGACTTTGACAACGATGGCGACGACGAGACCCGCTACCGCACGATTCTTGGAGACAACTTTGGATCGACCGGGCAGTTCCCGGCGAGATTGGCTGAGAACGAGCGCTACCGGCTCCGACTGGTCAACGGCCCGAACCAGCGTGTGCTGGGCGCGTACACCGCATCGCGTTCAGAAGTTGAACCGATCACCATTCAGAATATCAACCTCGAATCTCAGAAACTGGACACGTTCGTTACGACAACAAGCACTGCCACGGCGAACGGACAGCGCTCGCTGACGATTCGGTTCTTGGATAATAGTACGTCGACCAGCCAACTCAGTGTCGACGTCTACGAACGGAACAACCCGAACAACACTGTGTACTCGGATACGGTGACGAACGCCCCTATCCAGAACTACTCCGTCTATAACATCCCGATACAGAACGACACCAGCTACGTCGTCGACTGGAGCATCGAGCGTGACGGCGACACGCTCACCCGCACACAGCTCATCGGTGGCGGCGGGTTCACGCTGGACATCCCACTCGATTCGGACTGGTTGGGAACGTTCGGCTTCATGTTCATCGCGTTTCTCGCAGCGCTGGCTGGACGCGAGACACATCACATCATAGGCGTCACCGTCGTCTCGATGGCTGGCATCCTGATGTGGCTCCAGGCAGTGGCGATCTCCCCGCCGCTCTGGTGGATCGCCGCGCTCATCGCTGGCGGTGGCTACCTCGCCGAAAAGCAAAAAGGAGGTCTCTGATGGTCGAAATCCAAGGTCTCAAAATAGCAGGAACGATGGTTGCACTGGTGCTCGCGATGGCGACGGTCAACACGCTCGCAGCCTCCGCCGGCATCGTCGTCGAGGTTGGAGCGAACGGCGTCACGACAGAGGATATCAAATCGGTGAACGACGACATCAACAGCCCAGAACCCTCTGGTGTCGGCTCACAGGACCCGGGCTTTTTCGGTATCGCAACAGGGATGACGCAAACCTTCCAGCAGATATTCGCGTTGACAACGTCGCTACATGCGATTCTAAAAGGCTGGGGTGTCCCGGCAGTCATCGCGAACAGCGCCCAGATTATGGTCAACTTCGTAATCGGCCTTGCGCTGTACCAGATCCTCCGGGGGACGGTGTTCTGAAATGGAAGACCTGCTCCTGCAAACCGACTGGATCGATGTCTGGGCGTCGGGCAACTGGTTCCGCGGGACGTTCGGCCCGATCACGTCGACGCTGGGCCGACCCGCTGTCGTCCTCATGCTGGGCGCGCCGTTCACGCTGGCACTGTGGCAACAGACCGGCACGCTGACGGTTCCCGGTATCATGCTCGCGCTGTTCATGGGACTGTTCCTGGCCGGTGCCCCAGCTGGCGCGACCATCGTCGGCTACCTGATCGTCGTTGGTGGGGCACTGATTGCGTACCGCTCGATCTTCGGTGATGGATGATGCTCGAGCACGTTCCGATCATCGGCTACATCGACAGCGCTCTCAGGACTCACGGTCCGTTCGGCGTTCCGCTGGTGGTCGGTGTTCTCTACCTCGGCGCTTCGATAGGCGCTGCGATGACGCTCGCTGAGCCGCTGTCGGCGCTGCCGACGATGGCCTTCGTCGTTCTGTATGGCGTCGTCGGCGTGTCTGTGACCCTCGGGACCGTCCTTTACCGTGTCTGGGGTGGTCCCCAGTGAGCCCGACTCCGGACTGGTGGCGCTCGCTTCCGACCTGGGCCCAGGCGACGATCCTCTCGTTGCTGCTCCCGGGTGTGGTCGCACACGAGTTGACGCACGTCGTCTGCGCGACCTCGTGGGCAAACACCGCACTGGACTGGGACAGTATCGCCTTCGAGGCTGAGTGGACGTCCAGTCACCCAGCGCCTCGAGCAGCTGCCCATATCGCTCCGCTGGTGGCTGGTTACGCAGCCGGCATCGGCGTGTTCGCGGTCGTGATCGGCCGACCTCAGTTCTCGATCCACGCCGGACTGCTCGCGTACCTCTCGGTCAACTGGCTGGCCTACACCATTGCGTCGGTGTCAGATGTTGTTGTGTGTCTGCAGTACCTGCTGGCGTGGCGTCGTGGCGACGAGTTACCCACAATGTAGCGTGTGCCTGTTCTACTGAGAGTGGACTGAAAGAGGAGATTTCAGATTGTCGGAACTTTGTGAGGTAAACTTTGGATCCTCCGCTCGATACAGTTCTGGTAAGTCTAATACAACTGGTTGGTTCTCCCCCACGTACCCCACATTAAACTGGGGGTCGTGGACCTCCCACCCTCGTTCTCTTGCCAAGTCGCGTATGACTGATCTTGTCTTGTGTGGGCTCTGAGATAGTCGCTCTGGAGGATAACTAAAATCGTCACTTCGAGGACGATAATGCTTCTCTGCCTCAACCTCATCCATCAACAACCATCGAAAGTCGTCGGCCCAAGCATATACAGTCGGCACTAGGTGAGTATCGTTCAGGAAGCAACACTGGAGCCATGTACTGACTGATTCTTTATTTGCAGTCGATGCGACAGCATGGCTTTGATCTGATGCATCTACGGATTTTGGTAACTTCACCACAATATTCCGCTCTTTCTCTTCTGTTATTGGAACCCCTCTAAATTGGTCTGGCACACCAGCAACCAATCTGGTTGAGCCGGTTATTGCCCAGTCAGCTTCGTTTTCTATCGCTATACGCTGAGCGTCCGTAGAATGTCCAATTTCTTCACGGCTAAGTGATTGCAAGAGGTGTTCTGCGAACTCTTTTGCCCCAGCTAACATGGCGATTATTACTATTTATACTTGTACCGATACTTGACGTTTTGGCTCTTACCTAGTGACGCCCCGGAAGAGTCTCCAGATTCCGACACGATTCTGTACGAGTCTGTCAGATAAGCGGAGCTTGAGGGTTCTGCGGCGTGTTGTATCTCCTTGGAGGACTACGCAATGAGATTTTTGATCGGTTACAAGACGGCCATCGGATTCGGCCAGAGTACTGACCACGGAGGTGAACTCGATGGGTAACGCGATGGATCAGTGGATGGACGAGAATCCAGACGTTACCGTTGTCAACGACTCCAGTGAGGATATTGACGATCAGGTTAACCACAATGACCCGGACGACGGGGACAGTTCCGGGTCGTCCAGCACCGACGACAATGACTCGACAGCCGGGGGCGGTTCGTCGTCCAACCCGGCGCCGGGGTTAGGCGGCGGTGGCGGCGTCTCGGATACGTCGCCTGATGATGGCGGGAGCGATGACAGTGGCAGTGGCTCTGATGACTCGTCGGGGAGTTCGGACAATCCCTTCGGCGGAGACTATGACGACCCGACCCCAGATATCAGGCCGGACAACGACAACCCGTTTGACGACAGTGGCTCTTCGTCGAGCGACTCGTCTGGGAGTTCGTCAGACGGTTCCTCAGACGGCGGGTCGTCCAGTAGCTCGTCAGACAACTCCGACAACGACAGCACACCAGACTCAACAGCCGGCGGTGGCTCGTCGAGCGACCCAGCGCCTGGGCTTGGTGGCGGTGGCGGCGTCTCGGATACCTCTCCAGACCCAGATACTGGGCAGGGCATCGGCCCGGACGGCGCGAGCGGGTCGGAAGCGTCAACGCCAGACGCCGAAACCGACGCGCCACAGAACGACTCGACGGAGGATATCGAAGCGACTCGGACGGGCAAGCTTGAGGACACGGCGAGCGATCCGCGAGTTCGCGAGCAGGCCCAGTCCCTCGAGGACGATGTGGCTGGCAAGAAGGTGACCGACGTCGTCGACGGGCTCAAGACGACTGGCGCAGAGCTTCGTGAAGAGGACGTCGAGGTCGTCCGGGACGGCGATCAACTCAAAGCCGAGCTGTCTCCGGTCGGTGAGGAACGGGTGCAGAACATCGCCGATCGGCAGGCCGACGAATCTGCCGAGCGCGCTGTCGAAGACGAACTGAACACGTCGTTCACGAACGAGGATGTCTCGGTGAACGACGACGGCAGCGTCGACGTGTCCGAAGACGTTCGCCAAGAGGCGATGGAGCAGTCCATCGCGGAGTCGAACCCAGACGTACGCGAGGATGATGTGACGTTCGAGGACGGCGAGCCACAGGTTGATCAGTCCCAGAAGCGAGGATCGTCTAACGGGCAGCCAGCCGGCGCACAGCCAGATTCGGCAGACGAAAATTCGCCGGAGGCGCAGGACCAGGGACAGCCAGCGGTCGATGAGCCAACGGAGTTCGTCGAGGACGATCCCGACGAGATACCCAGCGACCCGTTCCTTGACCGGCAGACTCGTGCTGGAATTCGTGGGGCCGCGAACGATGTCGCGAACACGTTGGTTGGGACCGACAGTCCCGACGCTGATGTCCAGCGACAACTTACCGAAGGGCCGGGAATCGCCGACGCTCAGGAAGAGCAACAGATCGCTGAGGATATCGAACAACGCCAGGCATATTTCGGTGTCGCGGAGGAAGCCGAATCGTTCGCTGAGGATGCAACCGGCTCAGAGACCGTGGGCCAAGCAGCGGCTGGACTGGGCCGACTCCCCGGAGAGGCTGCGGCGGCGACGGCGGGGCTGACGCTGGTGGCCGACAAAGGCGTCGAGACGGGTAGCAACTTCGTGGGCACTGCACAGAACGAGGGCGTGATCGACACGAGCGAGACCGTGCTAAACACGATCACCGACACGACTCGGGACCAGGTGGTGATGGTTCGAGAGAACCCTGTCCGAGAAGGGGCGGCACTGGCCGGCGGCATCGCGGCTGGGACAGCTGCCACGAAGGCGGTCGGCCGCTCCGCTCAGGGCGTCAGCAACCTCAACACCCGACGGAAGGCAGACGCCACAGTCGATTTCGAGGACATCACCAGCGAGCGTGGTGCAGAAGGTGAGCTCCCCGAGTTCGAAACCAGTCCGGGTGCGCCCACGAGTGAAGCCGTCCAGGAGGCCCGAAAGCGGGCGGCGGACCAGCCGCAGGAAATCCAGACGATGGGCGATATCAACACAGCCAGCGGTGAACTCGGCTACCGTGCCGGCCTGCGAGTCGGCGAGGCTGTGCCGGACACACCCAGCCTGTCGACGCCAGACATTTCCCGTCCGCAGGTCCCGGACGTGTCGACGCCGGATGTTGCGAACCGGCTTGGCCGTGCGAGTGGACGCGTCTCGGACCGACTCCCGGACAGACAGTCAACGCCAGACCGCACGCCGGATGCGTCTGATGGCGGGACTACGCTCAACGAGGCCGTCAGGAATAGGGCCGAAAGCACGCTCGACAACGCTGAACAGCGCGGCCGGGCCGCTGGTGAGCGTGCGGGCAGTCGTGTCCAGGACGCTCGGGAACGCCTCTCCGACGCTGCCAGCCCGGTTACCGACCGGGCCAACAACGCGCTGGACCGAGCCGAACAGCGTGGCCGCGCGGCTGGTGAACGAGTCGGTGAGGGAGTGCAGGGAACGAGGGAGCGCCTCGACGACGCCACCGACCCGGTGGCCGACCGCATCGATCAGGCGGCGGCGAGTGCCAGCGATGCGGCGAATCGCCCGTTCGACGCTGCGGAGCGAGCGGGCCAGCGCGCCGGTCGCCGACTCGGTGAAGCAGAAAAGGCCGCTGGCTTTGAGGGCGTCTCTGCTGATACCGGCTACAGCGAGGGCGCGCTGTTCCGGTCGGAGTCTGACCGACTCCCGGCGGATCTCGAAGCCCAAGAAGGCCAGTATGAGTTGCCGGGGCTGTTCGCGAGTCCGGACGCATCGCCACTGCGAACGGACCTCGGGGCCAGCCGGTCGCTGTCTGACTTCCGG
Source organism: Haloarcula sp. H-GB5 (assembly GCF_054850705.1). Taxonomy (NCBI): domain Archaea; kingdom Methanobacteriati; phylum Methanobacteriota; class Halobacteria; order Halobacteriales; family Haloarculaceae; genus Haloarcula; species Haloarcula sp. H-GB5. The sequence goes on from NZ_JBTWBG010000011.1 coordinate 18,426, forward strand.
CCGCGGCTGGCCCGACCCGGTGACCTCACGCCAAACACGCAGCGTCTCTCGGCATTCGAGGGCGACCGTATCGAAGGGATGCCGTCCCGTGCGGCCGGCAGTGGCCGTGTGAGCGGTCCCGACGGTGAGCCGATGCCAGACCCCGACGCAGCTGGCACGCGGTTCCTGCGCTCCGATGCGGACGACGGAACGGCCTACGTGCGTGCGACCGGTGACCGAACGACTGAACTCGAAGCTGTGTTCCCGGAGGGCAGCGAGTTCCGACGCCAGCGCCAGCTGGCCGTCGACATGCCCAACGACGAGGTCGCCACGCTCGACGTCTTCGAGCGGCGGGGTAGTTCCGTCGACGGTCCGAACAGTCGCCGGTCGGACCTGGACGCAGACACGCAGTCCGAGCCCGTGTTCCGCAGCGACGACATTCGAGAACTGGAACGCCGGCGGACTCAGAGTCCCGACGGACAGCCAGTTTCACCGACGCCGTCGCTCGGAAGCGGGTCCGGGCGGACTGATGTCAGCGGTGGATCTGCTGGCGTGTCCTCAGGCATGGGCAGTGGTCGAACGCGTGGCCGGTCTGAAGCATCCAGCCCGGTCGGCAGTGGGTTCTCCGGCGTTTCAGCCAGTAGCGCGTTTACTGGGTTCAGCAGTGGATTCAGCAGCCCGGGCTTCAGTGAAGGTGGCAGTGGGCCCGGTGGGTCTGGGTTCAGTGGCAGTAGCACCTTCACGACTGGTGGTGGGTCGTTTACCGGCGGAGGCGGTGGAAGCGGCGGTGGCGGTGGAAGCGGCGGTGGCGGTGGAGGCGGTGGCGGTGGTGGGGGCGGCCGAGGTGACGGCTCACGTATATCAAGATTGACTCCGGAATTCGAACCCGCCGACACTAATCCTGATGAGTTTGGATCTGAGTTTGAGGATGTTCGGTTCCAGAATGCTGTTGCCAGTCCGGCTGATGTGCTTGGCATCAGTATTGACCCCGATAACTGACCACAACACTGTTACTCACTGTTCATATAGTATTCGAGTATGCCCGACCACTGTCCGGACTGCGGGCAGCGTATTTGGCGACTGGATGGAGATCGTCTTCTTCAGTGTCATCGTTGCGGTTGGATGGAGGGCCTTCCTGTACTTCGCTACTTCACTCATTTTCCGATCCGTTTCGTCCGAGATATTGGATTCGTTAAGATAGCTGTCGTGTTGATCGCGGTCGCTGGTGTCCTTTCTTTCGCTGGCGGTGCTGCAGTGCAGCTGCCCGATCAACCGATTGTATTTGATGATTCGTCTGGTATCAATGCAACTGCGGTTGAGTACCATATCCACGAGGAGATCAATGAGCGGCGTGCTGAACGCGGCTTGTCTCAACTCGAATTCGACGCACAACTCCAACAAATCGCACGAGGGCATAGTAAAGACATGGCGAATCGCTCATACTTTTCTCACGAAGACCCTGCTGGCGATAACTTTGCTGACCGATACACTGAAGCGGGTTACGACTGTCGGGTGGCAACGTCCGGGAACTCGTACGCAACAGGCGCAGAGAATATTGCATACACTTGGTATGACAGACGTGTCGAAATGCAGGGTGAGAAGCGGTATTACAGCAATTCATCAGATGTGGCGAAGGGGGTCGTCAATTGGTGGATGAATTCAACCAATCACCGAAAGAATATATTAAAACCATATTGGAAATCTGAGGGTGTGGGAATCAAGATAACCGATTCGGAGAAAGTGTACGCAACACAGAACTTTTGTTGAAAGTAACTCCCTAAGTTGGGATAGATATTTACTTAATACTATCCAGTTACTCCAATATGCGGACTCACCGCCGTAAACGAATTAAATATGGTTTGATATCTGGCGCATTCGCCTTCATTGGTGGGTGGGCGCTGACAACACTCATACTCCCGCAAGCGCTGGCTGCTGATTTCCCACGTTGGCGGACAACACTGTGGGTGTATCTTGGCGCTCATTTTGTCGAGATGTCGGATGTCTACTTCGGTGGGATTGGGCTTGAGACCAGACAGCCAACCCAGGTTTTTCCAGCACCTAACTATCTAACATATATTCCAATACTGGCGGCAGCGTCGGCTGCTGCCTATTCTTGTACGGAGTTATCTCACGAGAAACTGAGGCCAAACGTTTCTGCTGCAGCGGCAGTTGGCGGGGGGTATTTCTTAGCTGGTTTGCTGGCGATGCTCGCATCTGATATGCAGCCTGGTATTTCGTTTGTATTAATTATTGGACTTGTTGCCGGTGCTGGTGTCTGGTTGGGATCATCCTTCTTGTCAACACTGACGCGAGGAATCCCATTTATTGGCATAACAACACTCGGAACAATCGCTTCTGTGGGGGTACTGTTGCTGATCGGCGGTGTCACAATCATCAGCTCCGTGTGGGGACTGATTGGGCTACCCTACGTCGGAGCTCTTCCGGCTGGACTTCTAATTGGGATGAGTAGGCAATTCAAACAAGCTGGTGAACGGCGCAACGCTAACTTCCCGAGATTAGAGGGGTTGAAAATTGTTATAAAGGACAACTGGAAAGAAATAATTGTAATATCATTCATAATAATAATGCTGTCTGCTGGACTTCAAAGTTCGGACAGTTCACGTATCGTGATGCAATAGTTACGTCTACTCGCCTTTCACTTTCACTCCGGTGTCCGAGTAATTAATATCATGGCTGTCGTCGTTCCGGTATGACAGATTTTGAGGGGCATCTGAAAATCGGTGTCGTCGTCAGTGGGCTGGTGGCTGCAGGGTTGATATATAACGGTCAATCTCCGGTGGTGGCTGGGTTAGGAGCAGCACTGGCTCTGGTCGGAAGCATCTTGCCTGATATCGATATCCACAGTTCGATCCCACGGCGATATTTCGGCTACCTCCTACTTGCAGGACTCCCAATCGCTGCGATCTATGCTGGGGTTCGTGTTCCAGGTGTGAATGCGTTCGTCGCTAATGCCGTCGCAACATTCGTTGGGATTGGTATGGAACTGGCCCGTCTCGGTGGTCTTGTCGTTCTTGGTGTTGTTGGGGTCGGCACTGCAGTTGGAGCTGGAAAACTGCTCGATGAAGGACTTACTCACCGCGGGTTTACACATTCCCCTGCGTTCGCACTTATTCTCGCTGTGGCTGTTGCCGTTCTCGTACCCCAGTTTACTGCAGTGTGCTCTGTTGAATAGCGGTGCTGGTCGGGACAGTGGAAATTTGAGTTGACTTGTCAGGGGCTGATGCCGGTAATCTCAAAATCGGTGCCGCCTCACTGTGGCTCAGGAGACGCTATTCAACACAGCACTGCAGTGGATCTTCAAACAGGATTGCTGCTGGGCGGTGGACTGGCTGTCGGAATCGCTGCCCACATCTACATCGGCGACCGGTAACGCCATTGTAGCAATACCGGAAGTGTAACTCCCATTTATATACCAGACTATCATCAGTACCGGGTAGCATGATAACTAAGCCTCGGGTGTTCGACGATGACTATCCAGCCACGATCCAGCATCGCGAGGCCGAACTTTCGGTACTCACATCGGCTGTCGAGCCTGTCCTTGCTGGCGAGCGCGGCCATGATGTTTTGATCCACGGATCGAAAGGCGTCGGCAAGTCCGCGCTTACTCGGTACGTGCTTGAGCATCTGGACCGTCAGCAACCCACACCATCGGCACGCGTGCAGTGTTTGGGACTGTCGACGGCTGGCATCCTGCGGTCGATACTCCGTGAACTGCCGGGAGCAAACCCAGCGACGACGACTGCCCGGGAAACGCTTGAACGCGAACTCGAAGTCCGCGTCACCGAGCCGACGGTGATCGTCCTCGACGAGGGCGGCGACGTTCCGGACACCGACGCACTGGCGGTCCTCCGTGGTATCCCAAAGCTCTCGTGGATCGCCATCTGTCACAACCACAACGACTGGTTATCGCGAGCTGACGACGAGACTCGACATGCGGTGACGAACTGGACGCTCGGGCTGGACAAGTACTCCACGGCAGAGCTAACTGATATCCTCCAGGAGCGACGGCGGGCTGGGTTGGAGCCCAATGTCATTAGTGACGAGCAGCTCGCGACCATTGCCGACGAGGCCGCTGGGATCGCACGCGGGGCGATCTACTCGTTGCGCGCAGCTGCGAATCTTGCAGCCGAACGGTCTCACAGTACTGTCGAAGACATCGACGTTGCCGATGCCTACGCACGGGCCACGCGCCGGATGCGAGAAGAGGCGCTGAAATCACTTCCGTACCACCACCACGTCTGCTACGAGATCGTTCGTCGACGTGGCCGACTTGCCAGCCACGACTTCCATGAGCGATACGACGCCATTGAAAATGTCGTCTATGCCGACCGCGACCAGACGCCGATCTCGAAGCGAGAGCGGCGGACAAAGCTCACGAAGCTGGTCGACTATGATTTATTGGGTTGTGACGGGGACAGCCTCGGGCGAGAGTACTGGGTACAGGATGCGTCGATATCATCACCGCTGGACCTGACGGTCCCCGTTCCGTAGTGGGTGGATAACGATCAATCATATCCGGTCCACTCAATTACAGTATCCGCGGCGTCAGGACTATACCACATTATGTCTTCAGGTTCGTTATAATCAACCACTCCAGCTGATTTTAAATCAGAAACGATGGTTGCTATGTCCCTATCAGGGACTCCAGTTAGACCGGAAAGTTGGTTCCTATTCGCTGATCCCATCTTCTCAAGTTCCCTTTTGACTGCATCCGACCTGCAGGTGTTACTTCGCAGAGATGAGATTGTATCGGGGATATCATCCACCACATCAGTCAAATCTTCCAATTCTTTTCGAATCTCTCTCTGCTCGTCTTTCATAACGAACTCGGCATTTTCCCTAGCTCTCACCGTACTCAATACGTCGATCTCATTTCGATTGCCGATCTTGTTACCAAGGCTGTCTTCACACGACCAATCGAAGTAGAGGGTGCCGTCTGACCCCTCTAACTCAGACTTGACTTCTGTATGTGTGCTGATATCGTTCCAATCCTCTGTGAATGGGAGTGAAAATTTGTGCCTTTGCCCAGGAGAGATTAATGGAATCGACCATTCAACTTCGGCGTCCAGATGCCCAAACCCCCATTTTGCATTAACGTCATGCGCGGCACCTTTCCCAGTATTCTCAATATAGAAGCGATTGTGAAGTCCGAATTCCGGTTCCACTGTTGCCGTCAACACTGGCTGAAACTCTGATTCACGTGTTGCTCGCATCTCTGCGGTGTGATTCTTCGTTTCCTGCCAGTAGAAGTACGTGACCAACACCAGTACAGCTGAAAAGATGACTGAAGCGAGACTAACTCCCAGTTGAGCTTGAGCCATGGAAACTGCCATGGCTCTCCCCCAGAGGCCCTAACGATGTAACAGTTATTCTGTCTCAGCTACAAAAGCTTGAGCGGTTACTTCTACCGACAATATCTTCTGGGCCGTTCAGAACTTTTGATTAAAAACCTCCATTATCGACCTATTTTGCTATCTCGCTCATCTGTACCACTCACGCATAAGCTAGTTCGGCATACTCACAACAACTGATCGCTGTCGCTATCCAGTATCTGTGTCTACATATTTTGCTATCTCGCTCATCTGTACCACTCACGCATAAGCTAGTTCGGCATACTCACAACAACTGATCGATGTCGCTATCCAGTATCCGAATCTACGCACGAAAGCATGATACCAGACCGTAACTCGCTCTGGGAAACCCAGAACTCGCCCCTGTCTGGTGCCGACAGATACTCATACTGATTCTGGGTTCAAGAAGTGCGGTGCTTTGCAACAGGCAAACCCAGAGACCAATCCGGAAGTGTAAGGGGTCCTTTTGTATCAATCATCCGTATCAGGCTGTGTATGTCCACAACACGCGAAGTAGTGGAGCTAACTGACGGTCCAGCGGTCGAAATTGAACACATCGATGCCGTCGACGTGGATACCGGACGGTTCGAGGTCGCGACCGTCCACGGTGACCGTCGGTGGCATATCGACATCGACCGGAACGGCGACTATGAAGTGGTTCGCGCCTGGGATGGGAATATCATCGTCGACGGCGACGACCCTGAGTGGTTGCATGAGCTCACCAGTCTTGCCCTCTCTGGCTAACCAACATCTGTCGCTGACAGGCCGATCTGTTGGTTAGCCTTCATCGTTTCCGGAAGTCCAAGGGGCCTTTACGTACCAGTCACCCGTCAGCAATATCCACGCACTCGCGCCGTCATGGGACCTGCCACTAACAGGCCCCGGCGCGGGGTCGCGGTCCGTCAACAACGCAGATTCAGGAACTACCGCAACCCATGCAAAAGGCACGCCCAATCCTTCAAAAAAGCAGAGGTATCGCTGCCCCGCTCAGGCCGTCGCCACGAGATGCTGGTGACCAGCCTGCGAGGGCGTCGGCTGGAGCGTCAGTCCAGCCAGCGCCAGCTCCCGGAGTACCTCGGGCGGGATACCCTCAGTGTCTCGAAGCACGGCGTCGAGCGTCCAGACGTCGTACTCCGAGCGAACCGGTGCGGTCGTTTCGACCACGGCGGTCGGCACGGTCTCTCGCAGCGCGCGGGCCGCGCGTTCGATTCGCTTCCGGTTTTCGACAGTACACCGAACACTCGTTTTACTCATGCTTCCACCCTCTGGGCGAGATCGTCGACGAGCGACCCGCCGACGTGCGGGCCGACGGTCCAGCCGCGTTCGTCCTCCGTGTAGTTACACCAACCTTTGAGCGTGTCGTACGGCGTGTCAGCCAGTGCGACCGTCTCGCCTTGGCCGTCCCTCGCAACGATAGCCACTGCGAACTCGTAGCTGTCCCAGTAGTGGGCTGCGCCTTCACCGTCGACGCCCAGGAACAGCGGGCGGCCTTGGGTGAGCAGTTCGCGGGCGGTTCGTTCCTGTGGATGTTCCTCAGTCGTGCCGACACATTTACTAGTCGGCGTTGCAGACTTACTCATGGGTTTTCGCGGAACCGACGCGCCTACGCTGCTGATGACAGCGTGGGCAACTCGTGTTCTCGAAGGCACGAAATCGCCCAGCGGCGCGTCTGTTCCTACTACTTACTAAGTAGGCCCACCCACTTAGGATTTGTGTTAGCTAACGCAATTAGGTGTTTGTTAGGGGTATTCCGACTCGACGCGCTCTTTCCCTTGCTCAGTTATCAGATAGTTGGCCCTGCCACTATCATCTTCGCCCATGACCTCAATCGACCCACTTCGTTCTATCTTAACTCGGTCCAAATCACCGGATTCAACCAGGTTGCCGAGTTTGTTTTGAAGAGTTCCGTAAGAAAATGTGACATCTTCCTTTACAATCATTCCGCCAAATATCTGGCGGGGCTGAAGAGGAATGTCGTACTCCGACATGAACCTCAAAATTTGCAACTCTGTGTTAATCTTCGGCACATTCTCATTATCAGAGGGTTCCATATTGTCTCCATCGGATTCCAAGCAGAAATTATTACTGACACAATTTTGTTCTTCCTTGCCCATAACTATGTTTGCAAACGCAAAATACTAAGTGCTTGTGGTGAGACATCACCGAATATGCGCGGCTTACCGGGGAATAATGGCTCACTAAAACAGGGCCAACGGGGCCATGACCCCGCTAACCCGTTCGCGCACGGCATCATGAACGAAACAACCACTCCGGATAACGATACCGAACGAGGTCGCCACGAACGCCGACTCCAGACAGCCAAGCGATTGCTGGCTGAGGCCGACACCGATGCCGATATCCTGGCGCACTGCCGGGCTGTGCTCGAAACACCGGGCTACGACCGCTGCCGGGCAAAGGCGAGTCTGGATGCATGCTCGGTGCTGCTGGCGTTGACCGAGGCCGACGTCTCCACGAAACGAACGCGAGAAGCCAGCCAGCTGCTGGCGGCGGTCGCAGGAGGGCAGCGATGAGCCAGCCCGGACTCGCGCCGGAGCCAGCCCAGCTGGTCAGCGGCCATCCAGACGCGATGGCCGATGTCCCGACCGAGCCGTTCGTGCTCCGGGAGTTGCCCAGCGGCGACGTGCAACGACTGGTGAAGCGACTCGCAGACACCAAGGTCCTGTCAGCCGAGTTCGTTGAGGTTGACGGCGCGGAGGTCCTGCAGTACGAGCTGACCGAGATGGGTGAGCAGCGACGGGCTGCCGTCATCGACTCCGGCTACCGACCGCTCCCCTGTAACCACGTCGGCTTTACCAACATCGACGGCGAGCAGTTCGTCTGTTGCTACGACGCCTGTGACCGGACCTTTGACCGATCGGAGGTTGATCTCGATGCCTGAGACAACGCTCCGGCTTCGCGCCCGGCGCAACGGGAACGGCGTCGTCCTGGAGTACCATCCAGAGGATCGCCCGGTCGCTGAATCGATGCTCGACGATCATCGGATGGCGCTGAAAACGATTTACAGTGCTGTCGACCGCTCGAAGGTCAGCGACAAGCAGGTCGTCGGCGAGATCACCGTGCTTCCGTTTTCTGGGCAGTTCTCTGTGAGTTTCGACTCGGACGCCCGCCGGGACTTGGCACTGTCGCAGCTGGAGCGAGTCAACAACCAACTGAGCGAGTTCGTCACTGGAGACGCAGCATGACTCAAAACTTCGAAGACATCGACGTGAACGAGACTGTCGAACTGTCCGCAACCACGCAGCTGAACGTGTACGATATCGGCTGGGACGAGTTCGTTGGCTGGGACCGAGATGTCGACAACATCTCCGTCAGCACGGAAGTCGACGACTCTGAGGTCTTCGTCGAGGTTACGGGCGACGTGACGAAACGCGACCCGAAGGAAATCCCAGTGTTCCAGTCCCAAGAGCGCTGGGAAAGGCGGTCTGATACTGCCCCGGAACCGACACCGGCCTGGAAGCAGTGGGCCGTAGCCGCGGTCACGCCGCTGGCGACGCTGTGCATGGTGGCTGTTTCGTCCGTTATCTCGGTTCGATTTCTGGAGATGATGGACATGACTGTCAACGGCGAGCCGATCACGCCGCCCAGTACGCTGGGACTGTTCGTGGTGATGACTGTGATCGTCTGCTTCGGCTTGGCGATTCAGCAACTCCCGAGATTATTGACTGGGGGTCGCGCATGACGCCCACCGACGAGCAGAGTGATATCGAGCGCTTCGAAGAGCATCCTGACCCGGATCGCCTGTTCATGGAGATCGAACCGGCTGAAGTCGAGATGGAGGTTTTCGACCATGACGACGTGCAGTTCAAGAGCCAACTCGTGCCTGGTGGGTCCTTTGGCTTCGAACTTTCGGCCCGCTACAGCTACGCCGGCCGAGACTGCACGCAGATACTCACGCTCGACCGTGATGCTGCTGAATCGCTGCACGAACGACTCTCCGAGGTTCTGGAGGCTGATCACCGTGAGTAACCAAACCAACGATGTCCGATACGAACGCACGAATCGCTCAGTCGAAGACCTCTCGAAGGCCGCGCTGAAAGCCGAGTGGTCTGAAATCTGTGAGCGTCTCGCGTCCAACACCGCAACGGCTCGCGACGCGGCGTGGGACCGACGACAGGATCTCTGGAACGAGATGCGCGAGCGGACGGACGGCCAACCACCGGCCTGCCCGGAGTGTGGCGGCCGCAGCTGGTCGCAGGTGTTCGGCGGTCCCAAATCCTGCAACAACTGCGAGTTTCAACCCGGCGCTGAAGACATGGAGCTCATCGAGGACATCGACAGCTACTGGTCTTCGGTGACGGCTGTTCCTGGAGCTGATCAAGCATGAGTGACACTGACTTCGAAACCAAGAACGACGCGGACACGTACGAGGAAAAACGCGATGAACTGAACGACGGCCTCCTGACCGCATACGCGGCAGGGTTCCGACAGGCTGTCGAGACGTTCGACATCGATGCTGACTTCGATACGAGCGTCAGCGAACTCAAGCAGAACGATGCGATCTCCGAGGCCCACTACTACTTCTGGGACGGTCGCAAGAAGCCGCTGCAGTTCTGGCTACGGGACCTGCTCTACTACAATCGCATCGACGTTGACGACCTGTCGCTGGAAACGTCTGATGAAGGGCCGGTTCTGTGCATCGGCGACTCGGTGGAAGTGACACTGCAGACGTTTGTCGAGACGACTGATGTGGCGCTGGACTTCGAATCGATGAGCGACACGTACCGGACTGAGACTGACTCTGACGGCGAGACCAACTGGTGGACGGTGCGACCATACGACAGCGCAAACCGTCCCGGAGCGTTGATCCAGCCGGTCGTTGACGACGAGCGGGAGGACTCACAGTGACCCGACTTGAACTCGTCGAAAAACCGGACACCCCCGACAGCTTCACGGAAACAATCGAGCACTACGGAGCTGCGATTCCCCGCGAAGGCGAGATCGTCACCTGGGACACCGACCACTACCGCGTGACAGAAATTCAGCATCGCATCCAGATCGGTGCTGTTGTCATCCATCTCCAGCCGCGTGACAGCCAGGAGGAATCGCAGTGATGGATCGCTACGGCGGCGTCGTCGACGAACCTGGCGTCCGAGCGGGCAACGGCGAGTCCTGGGAAGAAGCCGCTCGGCGACACCGTGGCCAGACCCGTCGGCTGCACCCACTCGCACGGAAGGTCGCTGATGCCGCGAGAGGGAACCGAGATACAATCAGAGATTGTCACGAGGAAGATTCATGAGCGACAACCAAGAGACACCCTTCGACCGACTGTTCGCAGCGGACGTCGACGACTGTCCCGAAGAGATCGTCGTCGACGAACTAACCACGATGGAAACTCAGGAGTTCGTCGCCCAGCTCGAAGCGCTCGCCGAGGCCGCCGAGGCTGTCACGTCGATGGCCGAGGACCTCGAACGGCTTCGGCAGACTGGGCTGGATGATGACGACGCACGAGACCTCATCTACGGCCGCAACTCCAATCTGACAAAGACTGAAATCGAGACACTGTTCGGCGCTCTCGACGACGTACGCGCCGGCACGACTGGGAGCTACGACCCTATCGAGCGCCTGCTCGCAGATATCTCGGACCTCTCGTTGTCCAAAACGAGAGGCCTCATGGACGAACTGGATAGACTGCAGCGGAAGTACGGCGAAGATTACTGATTAACAATGAATCTGCTAACACAACAATCGGGAAGTATCGCACTCACGATCAGCAGTCTCGCAACGACGGCGCTTGGTCTGGCTATTGTGGTGATGTATGGCTCGACTCAGGAGATAGCTGCAGGGGCACTGGGAAGCGTACTGGTTGTCGGGATTGCAGTCTTGGCGTGGTGGTTGTTCATACGGAAATCGCGGACTGTCAACACCGAGAACCAGTAACCACTCACGACGCTGCGGATCAGGCCCACAGGTGGAATCCCGGTTCGAGTCCGGGAGGGTCAGTCGACAGCGAGCGCGTCTAGCTTGGAACCCTGGCCGCGCTCGCTGCCACCCAAGACCCATGAAATCAAACGCACGCTGCGCTCAAGAATCCGACGGCTCACGCCTTGGTTATACAGAGCTTAGGAGGACGGCCTGATGCCCTCGGAAGCACAGGGCGGCTCCAGCAGCAGCGACCGGGCTGTGTACCCAGACCGCGAAGCGGAGATCGGAGAAGACCCGGCCCGCTGGCTGGACCAGGACCTCCTCGAGCGCACGGTCGTCCGGCAGGAAGTCGACCCGACGTCGGAGTTCGGCGAGATGCGACTCGTCGAGGACACCGACGTGTCGACGCCAGGCCAGCTGGTTCTTTCTCGGATACAGGGCATCGACTCGAAGCTCGTGATCCGGCACTGGATGGAGGTCGAGCACGATCTCGACCGCGGGCCACGGGACACGATCGTCGACGCGCTCCAGGAGCGCGCCGATACACTCAAGAAAATCGGCGAGCGGCCCGACCGCCTGCCTGAGGGGCCGCGCCGGCCGCCCGAGATGACGTACGAACCGAGCGTCGCTCCCGCAGAAGGTCAACATACAGCTGCCGAGCGGATCGCCACGGACGGTGGTCGCGATGAGTGACCGTCGACGCGCTCGCACTGCAGCTGGCGAGCGGCCTGATGGGCCTGGCATCAGTCCGATTCTGCACGACCACCTGCAGCGCCAGAACGTCGCGCTGAATCACGGGTTCGCGGAAGGATTCACTCCGACTCCGAGCGCCGTTGCCGAAGGCTACGACCGCAACGAGCATCCGTGGATGCACGGCCGCCGCCCGCACGATATCGCCGAGAAGGTTCGGGAGGTGCTTGGCCGTGGCGAGTAGTACGCATCAGGCACGCGTTTCGAGCAAACAGTTAGGCGAAGGCGTCGCAGCTGATGTGCTGCAACTGTTCGACGAACTCGAGGGCGTCGAAGACAGTGAGGTCCTGTGGCACGACGCTGTCCTCGTCGATCATCTCTGGCCCGGCGACCCATCGCGTCTCCGGTTCGGTGGGATCTGTGTCGCCTGCGAAGGCCATCCGGTCGAGATCAAAGCGGCACTGGTCCGTCGCAGCAACGGCGATCGGGACTCTCCGGGTCACTGGTACATCAAGCGACAAGCCCATGAGCAGATGCTCGATGCTGCTGGTCACTACCTGCTCGTCGTCTATCAGCAGCGAGGCGGCCGACGCCATCTCGCCCGGATCATCGTGCCCGCAGCGACGATGGATGACCTGCTTCGAAGCAAGTGGTACGAGGTCACCGGCGACCGCAGCGAGAACGAGGTCGCCCAGCTGAGTTGGCCCGTCCTACTCGATGAGTCAACGCTTCGGAGGGAGAACGCATGACGGCCGTCAGACAACACCGCCGCCGTCCCCGACACACTAAAGAAGGCGGGCATCAACACGAACTAGCGTTAGAACAGGACACACGCACCGCTACGCGAGTAGGTAGCAGGAACGGGGCCGTCAGTTCGGCCCCTAAAGCTTGGTCGCTTCCTGCTACTTCTCGCCAGAGTATAAGCGTTTCCCCACAGTCAGAGTCATCTCTGCGCGCCGTGGGGGCGCTCTCGTCGCTATCTGAGAGTCTGTAGTCTCTAATGAGTCTGACACTCACTACCCAAGGACACATCGCACCGGACGCCGAGATCACGATCGGCCCGGAGCACCTCACCAGCCCCAGAGCTATCAACCGCGAACTCTGGCGGCCCGATCACCACGACCTCGCGGATGCACTCCTTCGAGCACTACGGCAGCTGGTCGGCGACCAGGACCGAGCCAGCCGCCGGGTGACACTCGCACAGGAGTACGACGTGACCGCTTTCTCGACGGAAGACGCCGGCCGCACCTACACCGGCTACGCACGATGCGCTGCGTACGCGCTGGACCATCAACAGGCGTGGCTCCGATTCGTTCGTATCACTCGCCGGCTCGGCACGTCGACGGACCTTGGTCCTTCGTCGATGGACGACGTCGACGACGGCCCGGTCCCGATCCTCGAGGCCGCCGACGTCGACCCACGTCTCGATGTCCGGCTCGAAGAGTTCAGTGAGCTCAAGACCAACCAACAAACCGCCCTGCTTCGGTACTTCCTCCGTCTGACCCCAGGGGTTGATGTCCACATCATCGGGTCGCAACTGTCGCTGCGGAAGCTGCTCCAGACGCACAAGGATCTTCTCCCGGCGAGCGTGACTGAGCGCGCAGAGTCAGGGCTACTGGGGTCACCAGACATTACAACTCGCAGCGAACAGCGACGGGAGGCTGCCCGGGAGGCGCTGGCCGAGAAGGGCGACGACCACGCAGACTGGCGACGCCTGAAGGTCCTGTCCGACCAACCGCAGGAGTCAGCTAGCTACGATACACTCGAAGCCGACACGATCGCGGACATCCCGAGCCGCGACGCACTGAAGCAGTGGGTCACGCGCATGCGCGAACACGACCTCATCGAAACCTACGGATCGATGCAGGACCGCCATGTTCGCCTTTTGCCGGCAGGCGCTGCACTACTCGATGAACACCCCTCGATATCCCTGGCCGACTCTCACGGCGGTACGGGCCGTATTGACGAGGGACAGCGTGGAGCGGATACCAGCCAGCGGTCCGATGCATCCACCGTGAGCGACCCCCCAAAAACACAGCACAGTCCCGTGTACTCCCAAACCGCTGGGGACGGCCCCCCCGACCGGCCTGACAGCGAGGCCGCGGCGGCGACCGCAGGTGGGTCCGGTGCATCCTCTCGCGACCGGCTCGGCGTCGACTACCTCGACGGCTGGGAACACGATGCGGCGGTCTCGATGGCGCAACGTGGCGATATCGCGCTTTGCGACCGGCCAGCAGACACCGATGGCGACAGCAGAGAAGCCTCCTGGTCGTTCCTTGAGGAGAAAGATGAAGCCGTTGTCCGCGTCGAAGCAGCCGCCTGGGGCGGCCTCACGATGGTGCGACTCTGCAGTGCGTTACTCTCGGAACCGGCGTTCCAGCAGGTCTTAACCGAAGATCGCCTCGCCGGTGGGCCAGACAAGTCCGGACTCGACGGACTGCCGGTTTCCAACAGCGTCGTCCTTCGCGACGGCGCCTGTCTGGGCTGGCTGGGGTCGGCCAACGCATCGATGTATCTGGACCGACTGCGGAAAGCTCGCGATGGATTAGAGATGCTGGCCGACGAGTACGCCCCACTTAAATCGGCCACGGAGGAACAGCAGGCGAAACTGCTGCGACAGGCCCACGGCCTGGCTGCCGTCGCGACCCGGCTGTACGACATGCTGGGCATCGACCTGCATCGCGTCCTGGACCTGCCCGACTGGGCCGTCCGCAACGAGGATCGGCGCGGTCACCTGGTCCAAATGCTGGCGAAGCAAACCGCGTGTTCGTCTCGCTACGGCGTCTACTCCGCGAATCGCGTGCTGTACGAACCGCGAGAAGAAAAACGCGAACGACTGCTGGGCGCTCCCGACGTCGACGACGCCGACCCGGTCGGGACTGTCTGTGGCAGCTGGACGCTCGTCGGGTCCGACGTCCACTCGCTGCGAGACGGCCTGGAACAGATCGACCGACAACTCGTGCTGCAGCGCGGCGAAGAGAACTTTGCACCGTTCGCACTGAATATCGATGTCGTCGACGCCGATCGGCGCTCGGCGTACGCCCAGGCCGTCGCCCGGCAGGCGAACCTCAAGCACATCACCGACACCAGACCGACCACGTCGTTGCTGCGAGCGGTCACCAGTGATCCCTTCGCCGCAGCGAAGGCCGTCAGCAAACTCGGGAGCGAACAGGAGATGCCACGCGATATGGAGCTCCACGACGTCCGGTACGGTCTCGCGGAACTCGATGCTGAAGAACTGCTCCCGGACATCGGGTCCCGAACAGTCTCGAAGGTCGTCCAGGTCCTCCTGGACGTCGACCAGCCACTCTCGACGAGCGAGGTCGCCGACCTGGCCGACCGGACGACGCAGGCACTCAGTACCGAGACGAACGAGCAAGCGTTCGCCGACCTCGAGGCCGCCGGCCTCCTGGAGCGCGAGGATCTTGGTTGTGGCAAAGCCACGAACTGGCGGCTACGGCTGCCATTCGGCGACGAGCGGGCCGCATCCGACGCTCTAACCCCTACCCTGCATCCGGACAGCAACGACTCGACGGGCCTCAGTGAGCGCCCGATGCACCGATTTGCCGACGCACTGTTCGCAGCGACCCATCGCGATATCGACTACGGCAGCGATCGCTTCCTGGAGGCGACGCGTTCCGGTGGCGATCTTCGACCACTGCTGCTCGAGCGGCCCGACCTGATCCCGCTGCTGAAACTGCTGGTCGAACTGCTCGACCTCGCTGCTGGTGAGCTGCCCGTCGACGGCGCCGTTCGCGATGGCGGTCCCGGACTGGTCGACCGCCGCGCTCGGATCACGATGGGGGCCGATCCGAACCCAGCTGTCACGCAGACCTCGCTCGCTGCTGCAGGCGACTGACCCGACAGGTGGCACGCCGGTTCGAGTCCGGCGCGGGCCCTGAGGTAAAAACCGATGAATGACCTAAATTCAACGAATAATCGGAAAATCGGACAGTCATCCCAGTTTCAGAGAGGCTCGCAAGGAACGCCTATCGTCGACCAGACGCCCCGCTGTCCGAACTCAGGTGAGACGTATCGGCTTCACCACGACGTAACCGAACGCCATCCTGTGTCAACGTCTCAGGACATCAAAATCAGAGACGGAATACCGGTGCTGGTTCTTCGTGCAGAGTGTCAGTGCGGCTGGTCAGCGACGAACGTCGTGGGTGCCGAAACCAACAGTGCATCGGAGGGTTCTGAATAGATGGACCTTGACGAGATCACGGACCAGCAAGAACGACTGAACCGGCTGGAAGGCATCGAGAGAAACGCACAGTGGCTCATCGAGAACTGGGAAGATGCGGACAGCCAGGAGATCGCCAAGCGGCTGGGACTAATCAAAGGCGACCGGATGAGGCTCACTGAGATGGCTGCCGAAACCCTCGCAAAAGCGGACAAAAATGAATGTTGAGATACCGCTGAGGGTCCGGTAGAAAGAGGGTGTCTGAAAGTGACAACCCTCGACGGGATACGAGTAGAAGCACGCGCTGAGCGCTTAAAAATCTATTTCTCGCAGACTATTTTTCTAATCTCGGCGATTAGCAGGTTAGATTTGTGGGCTGGTACGACTCTGGAGCGTAGAAAACTGGAAAACATCACAGGCGTGAACCTGTAATGACCCAGATAACACCGTGCCAATCTACGCATTACGGGTTGGTAAGATTAACTAAACAATTCTGACCTGACAGATTTCCGATAGGTTTAAGGGGTAGTAGGCTATAGTAATAGATGGGTCGTGATGACCCAGATAACACCACCGCCCGAATGGCTCAAGGAATGGGTGACAATCTTGGCGAAGGTCGCCGGGATCGTCTTCATCCTGTTCCGAATCCTTCGGGCCGTCGCCTAACCCGGCACCGGGCCGGGTTCAATAGCCATATTTGGCGACACTCACACAAACCATGGCACAAACAAAATACGGCATTCGGAGAGAAACCGTCCGCTCCGCCGGCTGGCCAGCTGTCGTCGCTGTGCTGGTGATGGCGCTGTTCATCGAGCCGTGGCTCCAGAGCCAGGATCTCGGGACCGTTGCACTGGTCGTGTACGTCCTACTGCTGCCTGTGATAGCTTGGAGTCTCTTCGAGGACATCCGTAGTTGGCGCGACCGAAATAGCACAGACAGTAACTGAAGACGCTGCAAGTCCGGATGTTCTGAGTAACCGACGCTCAGACAACTCGGTACAACCCCTCGTTTTTGAATACAATAACGCAATCGCAAACGTTAACGCAAACGCTATGCCTGTTCGACAGCGCGCTGCCGCTTTGCTTCTAATAACTCCTCCCACACCTCCGGAGCCGCTGTCTGCAAACCAACTCTCGCAGCGGCAGATGACTGACCGCGACAGGCAGCACTAAAGCGTTTCACGAAACTGCGCAACCGCTCACTACCCC
>NZ_JBTWBG010000012.1:0-19628 GCF_054850705.1 Haloarcula sp. H-GB5
TCCCTGCAGGTCAGCCGCCCGGATGGCGATTCCCGACTCTGCAATCCCTATCCGCGTCTTGTCTGTGACCGTGCCAGCCGCCGCGAAAATCCGCTCAAACAACTGTACCTCGCCGCTGATCCGAAGATGCTGCGGGGCATCGAGCGACAGGAGGTCCGCAGTGTCGAGTTCTGCGTCACTGTCTGTCGCCGTCTCTGGCACGCTCGTTTCGGCGTCGGTGGTTGCTGCTTCGGTGCTACTGGTCGCTGTGGACTGTGACATCTGGATCACCCTCCACTTGCCGGAGGGCTCACAAAATATGCCGTTGGCGGCGCTATGGGACCACCGACGCAAGGCGATGGGTATTGTAATCAACCGTCCAGCGCGAGTAGTTCTGTGTGATCCGGTACTCGCGAACCACCGCAACGTCTTCCAGCGACTCTTCGGGCCGTTCCCACGCAAACTCGTAGCCGGCGATCACGTCTCCCTCGTCGAGATATCCAACCGGATGCTCCGGCCCGTCCCACTCAACCGAGATTGAGTCGCCACCGCTGGGGGGCTGGACTCCACGGCTGACTCCTCCTTGGATGACAGATGGATCGCTCGTCAACCCATGCAGTTGTGCTAAGTCACTGGCTTTGATCGTGAACTTGTCCTCCTCGCCGACGAACGAGTGCTGGGTTTGCCCGCGGACTGTTGCGTGCTCTACGCCCTCGATATCGACACCGAGAGCGTCGGACAGCAGGTGGGCAAACTCAGCGGCTCCCGTGCGGACTGTTTGGTTCTGCTCCTCAATCTGCAGGGTCCTCTCTGGCGTCCGAAGCTCCCTTGTGTATGGATTCTCCGGCCGTTCGACGGGCATACAGCTGCACAAGAGCGTCCCTTCTGGCCCCGTCAGAATCCACGGCTGCTTCCCGCACGGGATTGCCGTGTATCTCGACGCAGTGTATCGGCCACCGCCAGTGAGGACTCGCAATGCCTTTTCCAGTGCTTGGGCGTCGATGCCGTACCCGTAGCTGTCAGCGAGCCCGTCGACGACTGTGACTCGAGTGTCGACTGAACTGAAGTCGCCGTACGTGTTTGGAATTTGCAGGAGGTCACCAGTTGCGTACTGTTCAACGTAGTCTCCGACGTCCCCGCCGACGACCCACCGCGTTTGCTGTTTGGTTGCTCGACCAGCCGACGTGTTGATCGACGACTCTGGCCGCTGCGTTGCCAGCCCCCAGTCCTCGTCCGGGGCTGCCCAACTGGTATCGTCGCGGTCAGGAGCGCGACACGTCGTCGCGCATCGGGCGATGCTTGCAGCATCGGGATCGAGGTCGTTGTCGGCGCTGTCTCCGTCTCCAAACGTACCGAGTGAAAGGTCAGTCATCCTCTCACCCGACAGAGGAACACAAAATTTTGGACTGGCTCACGGTCAATACAGAGAGGAATTCGGCTGTTTCGCTGTGCTTGGTAAGAGCCGACCCAGAAGGAGTGTTTCAGAGTCAGAAACACTCTGTGGGGCTTGATTATCCACTGGCCAGTATGTGCAGGTAGCCGCCGGTCGGAGGCGGTCCCCGAAAAGTATCCGACACGCTTGCCCCATCACTCCCCAACTGACCCCCAGTGTTGGCGAGCGCTAAGTGCTCGACCCGCTGCCCTCCAACGTGCCCCGTTTCCCCTCCACCTGCGTTCCACTCTCCGTACTCCCCTATCGTGCTTTCACCAAACTCCTAGAGTTCGGTGCTGTCGTCATGAGTCACAGTCTGTTGCTGACACACGGGCATCAGTGTTGGTCAGGAACCCTTTGTACGGTGGCTTCTGAGTAAATAACTGATCCGCCTTCTCGCGGGTCTGTACAAAGCACTTCCTTTCTGCGGCCTGTCTGCTTATCTCTGCCTTTTACGCAGTTTTGTGGTAGGGGTGGGTAAGGGATTTCCCCAGCGAAAAGAGCTAAGCCTCGAGGTTTGACTCCCGACATCGGCACGATCACAATTCGATGTAGTCGCTACGCTCAAATAGGAGCCGACCTCGATCCTCGTCGACAACCTGTGGGTATTACACTTGTGTAATAATCGTGTATGAGTGTGATTGAATTACACATATTGTGTGCTGTAGTGGCCGATATTGAGATTACAGCCGAGTATGAACAGAGGAGAATCTACGAGTTCCGGGGGTCGTTCGTGTACGTTCCGGTGGGTACGAGCGAGTAAGTCGGCGTCAGCGTGGTGAGTGACGAGGAGGCGGTTCGGGCAGCGACGGGACTGAACCGAGAGACACCGCCGGGCGCGGTGGTGTTCGAAGACACTGAAGACAGCGCTCGCGATGCGGAGACATACGCGCAACTGTGGGCAGTGATCGTCGAGACGGTTAGACTAGAAAAGCCGCTAGAGTGGCGACTGACAACCCACGACGAGTGCTGGCAGGTCGGGATTCCAGCAGTGATCGTTGCGGAGGGAACGGCAGCGATGGCTGCATATTTGGTGACACAGGATTTCGAAAATCAGGAGATTGCGGATGCACTTGGGGTCGGGGGCCGGACGGTGAGCCAGTATATTTCTGATTTCAGGAAAGGTGAACGGTGAATATGATTGTGAATGTAACCTATTTATCTTCTTCCGTTAGACAGTCTATACTAATTCAGGTCCGTCAATCTCAACTCTTGTAGCATACAGACCAGTAGCCTCTAAATTCTCTACTATTCCGTGTTCTTCGAGCCGTTTGAGTCGTTGTGTAATATAGCTGCGTGACCAGTCAATCTGAGTCTCTAGATATGCAGCTGTAGCTCGCCCTTCCAGCAGTTCAGAGAGAATAGCTCTATCTGCATCGTTGAGCCGTATATCTACCACGTTCAGTCGCCAAGTCTCATTGGATGTTAATTAATGCCGCCGCTTCACAATGTTAATCTACATAATAAACTTAATCCGTGGTAACTGAGAAGGGGTATTATAGTAGTCACGTTGCGAAACGACTACCACGCGCGGGTACATAATAAGTGAAAATATGACACGGAAATCTCGGCAAGAAACCCTTGGAGCTATCTCAGAACCAGATGAGATTTCGAGCCTCGATGACATCGATTGGACGTTCAAAGGAGCAGACACACGAGAGTACACCCATGGCCTACACAACTATCCAGCGCGGATGGTTCCACAGATTGTTGGTCGACTTCTCGACTTCTACAAAGGAGAGGGAATCATTTCAGAAGGAGACCTCGTGTACGACCCATTCTCAGGGAGCGGAACAACCTCTGTAGAAGCTCGTTTACACGGATTGAACGCTGAAGCAAACGACATCAACCCGTTTGCCGTGATGCTGTCTCAGGCAAAGGCAATCCCACTCGAACGGTCTGGTTTATCTGATGCACGAGATGCACTCCTCGAAGGGTTGAACGACGAACTTCGAGAAGTTCGGGAGGTGTTTGAAGCAGAAGGCGAGATCGCCTGGTTGGAGATGCCTGATGTTCGTGACGGATGGTTCCCAGAATCTCAGCTCCATGAACTAACGCATATCCGAGACCGTATCGATGACATCGAGGATGAGTTTGGAATTGAGTATGCTCGATTCTTCCGCCTAGTCCTCTCTCATACCACGAGGAAGGTAAGCTACCAGCGTAACGGAGAATTCAAGCGATACCGCCTCTCCGAAGAAGACCGAGAAGAGCACGACCCAGATGTGGAACCCATCTTCACTACGAAACTGAAGAAGAACTACAACCTGATGGTCGACTTCGGCGAGAAGGTTGACCACTCGTTAGACACTACGATTCATTATTCAGACTCTCGCTCTGCCGTTGAAGACGTAGGCGAAGATGCTGCAGATATTGTAATCACTTCGCCTCCGTACGGAGACCACAGAACGACTGTTGCTTACGGTCAGTTCAGTCAGGACCCTGCTCTGCTGACGGGGAAGGTGGGGTACGACGAGATGAAGGACGTGGACAAGAACGGTCTCGGTGGCAAGAATCAGGTACTCGAACCACTTTCAGAGCTTGAAGAGTACTCACCAACGCTAAAGGCCACGTTAGATACCCTACGTGCAAAAGACGGTCGGGCAGACGATGCCATGAACTTTTTCAGAGACTATTTCGCCGTGATGGAGCAGGTCGGTGAAATCACGAAGAGTGGTCAACCTGTTGCCTGGGTAGTTGCGAATCGAACGATGAGCCGAGTCAATATCCCCACTCACCTCATTACGAGAGAGCTTTGCGAACATCTTGGGTACGAATTCGAACACAACCTACCACGAGAGATTCCGAACAAGACACTACCGTGGGAGAATGCGCCTGAGAACGTTGAAGGAACCAAAGGAGACCTGATGGCCAACGAGAATATCGTCATCCTTCGAGCTCCTTAGACTCAGAGGAATTGCTCTTCATGCCCTGGGTCCACGTCCGTTAGCTCACCAGTTTTAGTGAACTGAGCCATATCCTGAGCAAATAGATTGTTGGCACGAAGATATAGAAGGTCGTCCTCGTTACGGAGAGTGTAGACAGATCTCTCGTCGTCCTCTTTGTTATCAACCGCTTCTATCTCTGCTACCTTTCCTGCAGGGACATATGCTACTCCTGACTGTTCAGACCACGGGTCTCCTTGACGGTTACCTTCAAGCACTTCCGACCGAACCTTATTAGCATCATTGAAGAAGCCAAATAAGCACCAATAGTCTCCCTCTCCCATTAAAGACCGACGTACACGTTCCCGAATTGACGTAGACTTGACCTCTACAAACATCGATTGGTCCTCATGACCAAAGACGATAATATCCGAATCATCATCGCCCTTCGTCGTGAAGTCTCCTGATTCTGAGTCAGACTCATTATCTAGTCCTTCAGATATCAAAAGGCGTCGAGCAAGTTCTTCATTAGCACTTCCAGCACTACTTTTTCCACCTTGCTTCCCCGCATTGATTCGAGATGGGAATTCTTCGCCAGCTAGTCTTGAGAAGTTGTTTATCACTTCATCAATGAAGTCCCCAATTGTCCCAGAATTAGCTAGTGTTGAATCTGAATCCTCGAGGACACGTTCCTGAAACTCTCGTCCACATGCTTTATAATACTCTTCCTTCCGCTCATCTCCTATTCGAACACAAGCCTTCTGAATCTTGTTCAAATTTTGTTCAGAGACCGTATCATATCCTAACTCAGAGGTGACAAACTCTACCCAGACCCCGACATGAGGAATTCGTCCAACGACATCTCCCACTATTTTTTCGTTCCACCTGCCAATTTTGTCCAATCTGCCCTTGTGCTTATCGTAGAGGTTGTCATCTTCTGACTCAGGCGACAGGGAGTAATCATAGTCGTGGTGAGCCCTATACAACGCATATTCAAACGGAATCGACTTCTCGTAATCATTGACGACCGAAACTAGAGCAGACAGGTCGTCATACATTTCCTGAGATAGACGCTGCTGCCCAATTGCTTCTGCTAGGTCGCTCTTGTCTGGAATTTCGTATCGCTCCGTCATTCGAAATCGAGAAGAGTATCTTGAGTTTTTGTGGCAGATTCCGCTTCTTTCTCAACCTCCTCGACATCCACATCAGTGAGCAGTGGAGTACGTTCCGCAAATGCTCGGTCAAGCTTGCTTTCGTCCATGATACGCCACGCAGTTCCTCGATTACGGTTCGCTCCAGATTCCTTGAGATGCATCCGAAGGTCTACGGTGATGATTCCCTCTCTCATCAGATTCAGGAATTCATCGCCATCGAACCCGTCTAAGTGATAAGCCTGGTTGTAGTGGAAGTACTCGCGACCATCCCTCATCTCAGAGTCTGCAAACACCATCACAGCTTGCGGGAACTTGTTCTCAAACTTCTCCTGAAGCCAGTCGATAGGATAGATTGCACATGGGCCTTCGTCCTCGTGAGCAATTGTAATGGTCTCGTCAGTGTAGTCCAGATAGAATCCACGGTTGTTTGGCTCATCTGGTGCAATCGTGACCTTCAGTGCTTCTCGACCCTTGTCGTCAATATACCCGAGCTCACGAATCATCTCTTGCGACCACAGTGGTCTGTTTTCCTTTCCGCGCGGAGGTTCCTTCGTGAACAGGGTTGTCAGACTTCCAGAGTTCTTGCGTACAGCTTTTAGCTCCACCCCTGCTGCATCGGGTCCAGGGATGTTGTTCTCCTTGATACCGAGTAGGTCTTCGAGAGTCTTTCCAACACCAGTGTCTGCATTCCGGTGAGTTTCCACATAACCCATTCGGCAGATTTCCCGTAGTTCCTCAACAAACTCCTCGAAGTCCTTGAATTCCGCCATATAACGACAGCAAATCACTAAGACCAAATTAATACATGGTAGACGATCTAAATTCACATCATAACTTTACGATATTGATTAACAGTCGTGTATTTTTCAGACGAAATGATTTCGATCTTGTGGCGTAGATTGTTGATGAGTTAGAGCGCAGTTTTGAGGATGATTTTGAGCGCTTCTTTTGCCGGTTTTCGATAGACACGATGACGAAGTTGGAACGCTCTGAGATACTGTGTCAACTTGTCTTTGAAGATACCTCGGTGGCTCTCACAGGTGTTGACGTGGACCTCGTCGTCGGCGTATTCGCCGTTACCGTGGACGACGTATTCACGGTCGAATGCGTCGTCTTCTTCGAGCGGTTCGTACGCTCGAAAGCCGTCGGTATAGACGGTCAACGACTCCTGCTGGCTGACCGCCAGCAGGAGTCGTATCGTCGATTCGTCTGCGGCTTTCGCAGGGATCATATACCGGTGTCCGGTGCCGCGGTCGGCGATAATGAGCACGGGTGGCTTGTTGCCGCTACATTGAACTACGCCCGCGCGTGGACAGGCCACGCGAGCGCGACTTCGCGCTCGCAGCCTTTCTTCCCGGCAGAGACGTACACTCGTCGACTTCAACCGGTCCGACGAGCCGAGGGAAGGCGCATCGAGCGCTCTGGTGAAGGGCTCGATGCGCCGATGCATCGTTTTGTGTGTCACCTCGATTTTGCACTTTAGTTGGCAAAGACTCGTGTTAAACCGGAGAAAAGTGCTCTCTTCGAACAGGCGATGATTGTGCCAGTCTTATTGTTGAACGTACGGTCGCAATTCTTACAGAGATACCGTTGAAACTCTCTGTAGCTGCCGTTTCTGACTTTCCGGTCAGAACGGCAGCGAGGACAGATAACACCGTCACGCCATCGAACCTGTTCCAGCAGGTCCGCTGCGACCGATTCCCACATAAACACATCTAGCGGAATCATTCGTGTCGGGCACCGCTGCGGTGCCCTTGTCCTCTTCGACTCTACAGCTACGCCTCAACAGTATCAATAATCACCTACGCAAGAGCGGGTTATGATTATCCCTGTAATCCAGTCTGTTCAGACAGAATGGGCAGAATCTCAGAGAAACATCCAGAATGCCGGACTCCTATTTACTCTATAGAACTGACGAGCAGAGCCTGAGCCATCGGGCCAGCATCAAACCCTAACACAGCCGATTTGAGGAGGATAGTAACGGGCCGTTCATCCTCATCGGTCAACCCGTCCAATACCATCCCTCTGCAGATGAGCAACCAGCGACAGCACAAGCTTGTCAGTCGGCTGCAGTTCCGGTCGCTCATCGAGCAGATCACCACGTCCCGTCACAGCCAGCGCCGGTTCATCAGCGTTGCCGCTCCTGTGGTGCCCGTCGAACGGCATAGCTGAAGCTACCGGCCGGCACAATGGCGTGCCCGCGAGTGTGCTGGCAAGCGGTTCAGTGCGAGTATTCAGTCAGCGACAGTACCTCCATCAGTCATTGCCGACGGCTGCTGACCACCGCCATAGGAGCCCAGCGTCGTCTCGCCGCTGTCAGCAAGCTTTGAGTCGCCGTCGGCGTTCGCGAAGTGTCGAATCGTCCGGGCCATATCGGGGTGGTCGATTTCGAGTTCGGTCAGATTCAGGCGCAGCACCTGCTGTCTGTCTGGTTTGCCGGTCCCGATTCCGAAGTGCTCAGCAGCTGCTTGCATCACTTCATGCATCGTTGGTCTCGATATCTCGTCGTCGAACACCTCCTGACGAAGTTCTCGCTCAGGGAGCGTCACGTCCTTTGAGGACGTCGCCATTGCGCGGCGGCCAACGGTGTAGATGAGACGGCGCTTCATCTCGTCAGTATCCAGTAGGTCAACCGAGCGGCGGCACTCAGCGGGCGTTGCGTCGGGGGCGATCTCTTCGGCCTGGTCGCGAGAGATCCACAGCTCCTCGTTGTTCGGGTGGCGTTCGTAGTCGAGGCGGTCGATCACGAGGTCACGGTACTTCTCCAGCGTTGGATCAGACGCTTTCGGCCCCTCGGCGGCGATGCTGTGAATGCTCTCGTTCAGGACCGCATCGGTGAACGACTCGCCGACATCGTGGCAGATGGCGATGGTCTTGCGCTGGACGCTACTGAGACTCTTATCGGAGTCATCATTGAGCTCGCCCAGCATAGATTCAGCGTCGTCAACGACGCGGTCAAGCTTGTCTTCTACGCGGCGAGAGCGGCCACCATCGCGATAGACGTTCAATGCGCGTGCGAGGGCGACGCCGTAGTTGTAGTCCGTGTGCTCGTCAACGTATGCGCAGAACTCCTCTTTGAGGGGCGTCCCGACACGGATGCCGATGCGGGTCGGTTCCTGAGACGACAGATCAGATTTTATTTTTTCGCTGGCGTGATCCGGAGAGCGACCGGCGGCTGAGACAAGGCGGTCGACGAGCGTCTCAACGCGAGCATAGCCGTCCGCGTCAATGTATTGCTCCATCGCGAGTTCGGCTTCACGGCCCAGATAGCCCTCAGCAACCCCGAATCGGGATTCGATGTGGCGGCGGAACTGCTCCCACTCGTCTGCGGGAACCATCCAGTCTAGTTTCGAAGTGTCCCGCATCAGGATTGCACCTCCCGAAGGGCGGACCCGCACCCACACACCATCTCGGTGTGTGCGGGGGGGTTCACACCCACACCACACACACCTTCTTGGTGTGTGGGTGGGGTGGGGGTGCAGACCCCCACCCCGCCTGCGGTTGCGTCTGCCGACGGACCGCAGTGCGGGTAGACGGCCTGACGGCCGCCTTCGGGGGTCCAGGGGACCCCCGGGGTACACTCCATTCTGCCGCGCAGCGAAAAAATAAAATTCTGCGTGCGGCGGTCGTTCGTGAACGGTTCTGACTGTATGCCTCTCTGGCTGCGCTCTCGTTCGTGGTGCTTCATATCCATCCTGGTTAGTGAGCACCCTCCGCCTCTCGACGGCGGCAGATATGGCTGGGGATACCTGTTGCTGGTGGGTAACGCTTAAGCCATTCTGCCGAGAAGGAACCGGTACAGACAAGTTGGTCGTTCCCAGCGATTCCCGCGCCAACGGGTTCGAGCTGGGAACGCCGGTCCGTTCTCAGGCAAGTTGCTTTCTCGTAGTGTCTTCTCTGTCCTGCGACTTGCACATCCGGTGACTTAAAACCGCTAGGAGCGTCAGACATCCGTTGACCCCATCCGGTTGAGGGATGCCTGTGTCCGTTGCGGCTGTCAGCGGTGCAGGTCTTGTCTTAAACATAAATCTCTAGACTAGACGTATATACCTTATCATGTCAGCAAAGTGGTACTACTTTCGATTTACTTACCAACTATATAGTCTATATTGTCTAGATTTGTACTGCATAAGATAAGTGATAAGACACCGAATATGAGGTCTGATTGCACCCTCGGTGCTACATTAAAAATCAAGCAACAGAACGGGTCCGTAGTATCCTCTATAATACTAAGTATTATAGAGGATCAAGGTTAAGTTGATAGACAAGATTTTAGTTAATCCCACTGTCATAATTTGCTGGCGTATTCAAGACAGAATTCAACAATAGTATAAGAAAACCAACATAGAATCCGTAGCGGATTACCGGTGGGGAATCGGTGGACAAGCAAGACCGCAAAAACAGAGACATCCATGTCAACTCAAACCAACGCATCGAACGCATCGACCACACAACCAACACTCTACACGCACGCAAAGCGGCGATTCGCTGACGCGTGGCTCACGCCCGGCGTGCGACAGACAACGCAGTTACTGCTGATCCTCACGCTGTTTGCTGGCTCGGCGATGGGCCAGACCGACGTCGGGAACATCTACTGTGACACTGCTGTCGAGGACGGCGTCAACGTCGTCTTTGGCGCACTGGCTGGTCTTGGCCTGCCAGCGACGATGGTGTTCGTCGGTCGCAGTGGCCTGTCGTACATGCGGGCCTCTGGCAACCCGAACCAGCAAAACGAGGCCCGCCGGGACCTCATCCTCTCGCTGGTCGGCCTCGGCGTCGTCGTCCTGGCAATCGTGGCTCCAGAACTCATCACGAAGTTCGGGGACAACGTCGGCTTCGGCTTCTCGGACTGCGTGACCCCATTCTGAAGATACGATGCCACCACTCCGCTCACTGCTGATGATCGCGGCCCTTTGCTCGCTGCTCTCGACAGCCGCAGCTGCGGGGCCGGCGTCCGCTGGTGGCAACCCAGCTCAGATTGAGCGGGGGACGGCACAATCCCTCACTGACGCGAGTCACGGTGGCGTGGGGGTACTCCAACAAAACGCCACCGCACCGAATGGCTCCAGGGGCGAGGGAACACAGACGAATCGCACTGACAACAACGAATCCAGCGTCCAAGACCCAGCAGGCAACGAGACAGCAGGCAACAGGACAACAGCCAACGGAACCGAAGGCACCGAGTCCATCGACCGAGGGTCAACAGCGAACCAGACAGGTGTGAACAGGTCCGTCGAACTCGGAGCAAGGCAGAACCTCAGCGCGAAAGTCTCGTGCTACGAGAACACCTCGAACCCGCCGGCCAATGCCTCTGTCGGGGACAACGCGACGGCAGGCGTCGTGCCTCCGAACCGCTCCTACAACCACAACCACACGTTCTTCCGTGCGCTGTGGTCTGGCGACCCTGACCATCCGAACCTCACACGGGCTGACCGGGCCGAGGCTGAGAACGGCACACTGGCCGTCCTCCCCTCATGCACGGGAGATATGGTTTCTCGCGAGCCATCGAACACAACACTGTGGAACCGGCCCGAACACGACTCGTTCCGGACTGGCATCGAGAACGCCTCCTACCCAGTGAACGTCACGGACACTCGCTCTGGCATCTGGATTCGTGACGCCTACGTCGCGTTTTTCAGCATCGAGCCATCGACGGTCGTCCATCAACAGGGAGGCACGGAACGGCTGGTCCGTCCGAACGGGACCGTTCGTGCCATTCACGACTACCGGGTATTCATCTCGGAGTTCTTCGAGGACGACTTCCGAGTAGTGAACACGTCGACGAACACGACGCTGTACGCCAACGGTACTTCGATGGACAACAGCACTGCCGCCCAGCCCACGCTCAACTACACTGAGATCAACGGGACCACGGAACTCCAGTTGGTCACGACGATCTCGACGAATCTCTCGGAGATTGGCGATGACGAGATTGACGAGTACGAACTGACGGTCACGGACTCACGGAAAGTCCAGGTGGAAAACCTCTCCGAGCGGGAGATGGTCGTCGAGCCCGGCGTCGTGCCGAACGGCAGAGGGGCCACGACCGACGACTATCGGATCGGGACTGTAATCCCCGGCAGCTGGCAGAGCGTCCAGTTCGACGGGGGATACGAGGTCCAGAGCAAGTGGCGGTTCTATACCCGCTCACCGCCCGGCTGGAAAAACTGGTCGGAAAACACGACGACCCCAGTACGACCACTCGAAACCCACGCTGTCCGGACGACGGAAGGTCCGGCAGTCACGGTCAACCGCGTCCAAAATGAGAGTTCCGACGGCTGGCGGTTCGTCCCATCGCTCGAAGCGACGTATCCGACGAATGCGACTGTGAACACGACGGCGAACACGACCGCTAACGCGACCAACAGGACGACGCTCCCGCCGGAGATTCGGATCAACCGTTCGGAGACGTTCACGACGGCGGATCGGTTCACGATTCGGAGTGCGGAACAACTCCGGACGGAGAACTTCGAGATCAACGGACTCGTCCGTGGGCACAGCATCGAACAGCCAGCGGACTCGACGAACCCGACGCCAATCCGCGAGGTCAACATCACCTCCGAGGTCGTCAACTCGACCGACAACTCGACGGACCTGCTGGTCCGGGTCGAACCGACGGCTGGCTTCCCGATTGCGGCAGGGAACGTTACTGTCGCAACGGGGCAGTCCCGGGTCAAACAGTCACTCGCTGGCGATGATGAGATTACGGTCACCGTCGACCAGGGCGAAGTCTCCTCGGCGATAGTCACGTATCGCCCGACTCAGATCTGGTGGGAGCAGGGGCGTGCTGTACCGGTACGAGACACCCAAGAGCGGGTCGCCTACGAAGTGAATCTTCCAGACCTTGCGGAGTTCATCGACCTCGCTGTAGTGACGCTCCTGACGGTGTTGCCGGCTGTGCTGGCGCTGTATGGCTACGACGTCTGGACGAGAGGCAAATTTGTTGGTTGGTATAATTCATGACACACAAGACTATACCACGAAATAGCAGTATCGACCGCAGAACAGTGCTTGGACTCCTTAGCGGGGGTCTTGCCGCGCTTGCAGGCTGCAGTGGCGGGCTGTCTGATAGCAGTGACGGAGGTGACGGAAGCGCCGGCCCGCCAGAAGAGCAGTCCGACTACATCGAAGAGACGTCGATTGAGATTGTCGAGAACGGCCGCCAGTTGGCTCTGGACGTGGCTGTGACCGATGAGATCGAGCCCTCATCGGTCAGCATCATCACAGAGTCCGGTCGGGAGTTCGTCAGCGACTATTTCAGCCCCGGTGAAACCCGGACACGCCTTTCGCTAACAGAGGGCGAGGACTCGTACGAACCGCTGCCTCGGGGACAGCACACGCTCTATCTCCGTGGTGACGACGTCGAAACCAAACTCCCACTCGAACTGGGCACTACGTTTGAGTTTGAGGAGGTTATCCCTGGGGCTGAACATCCAGACTTCGTCGATGGTAGCTTGGCGATGGTTGTGCGGAACGTGGGGAAACGCACAGATGCAGCATCTCAGACACTACTGAATGGTGAGGAGAAAAGCAATCGCTTCGTTCCAGTGAAGCCCAGCGAAACCGCTGTGGTTAAATTTGATTTCCTTCTTGAAGACCATGGAGGTAATTGTAGGAGAGTTGATGAGAGTGGTGAAATAGTTGAGATCGATCAAGCACTGACTGTCAATTTTCTCTGGAGCGACTCAGTTACAGTCAGCCTGCCCATCAGATATGACGACACAAGCGGCTGCAAACGATCTCTGGCCGGTGAGCCAGAAGAAATCACTGCAACCCCAGCGGAGACAGAGACATAGCAATGCAGACGGAAATTGCTGGGGAAATCGTAAAGGAGATTGCCGAGAGGGTGGTTGCAGAACTCTCGTCGGCAATTACAGCTGGTATCAGTGGCTTCCTTGATCAACTCAAATCGGACATCGTTGATTATCTCGACGGGTTTCTAGAGAAACTTATCGATCCAATGGTTGGGACACCTGCCCCTGAAGGACCGAATTCAGCAGCCCCTGTCGACATTGCATTTGAGTCTGCGAGCAATGCTCCGTGGAACTCGCTAATCTCAGGCATCTACTTCGATGGAATCGTTGGGTTAGCGCTCGGCATCCAGCTTTCTGTTCTGGCGATGATTGGGCTCAGGTACGGGTCAATGAACCCTGTTATCCGGAAGAAACTCCTACGTCGCCTCGGAGTTGCCTTCCTTTCGCTGTTCTTCTGGCTCCCAGTGGCCTCACTAGGGACGCAATTCTTCGACGCTATCGGTGAGGCGACTTACCGCTCCGGTCAGTCGAAAGAAGAGATCGCCGCACTAATTGGCTCAGTCCAGGAAATTGCGGAACTCAGCCTTGGGATATTCGTCGTTCTGATGATCGTTGGACTGTACGTTTACCTCAAGGCGGCGTTCATCTTCATCACTCGGTGGCTGCTGGTCTTCCTGCTGACCCTGTCGATGCCACTGGTCGCGACGTTCTGGGCGGTCGAGGTCTGGCCGCTGAATCGCTTCTCGGGGCTGGCGAAACAGGTCGCCGGCGCGTATCCCGGAGTCCTCGCTGCGGGCATTCCGCCTGCAATCTTGATCCGCATGAGCTTTGAAGCGACAAACTGGGGACTTCCCTCTAAGTTATCGCTGTTTATCAGCCTCGTGACGCTGTACTTGGCGGCAAAATCCCAGAAGGTCCTCATCCAGCGCAGTAGCCGCGTAGCAATCCAAGTCAGCGAACAGGCACTCGCCGGTGGCAAAAAGCCACTCAAGATCGGTGCGGCGGCTGGTGGTGCAGCGGCGACGGCCGGCGCTGGCGCGGTCGGTGGCCCCGGTGCAGCAATGGCGACTGGTGGCACGATTCGAGCTGCCTCAGGCGCTGCAAAAGGACGTGTCGGCAGTGCTGCTACGGGTGCCCAAATGGTCCACCGCCAGATGGCAGCCAACCCCGCTGGCATGAAGAGGGGTTCTAGCGGCGGCCCCACCGGCTCCGGTGGCGGCAGTAGTCCCAACGGCTCCGGAGGTGGCGGCAACAATGGTTCCGGCGGCGGTGGCTCCGGTGGGTCAGGCGGTTCCGCTCCGCCTTCTGGTGGCGGCAGTGGCAGCAGCGGGTCTGGTGGCTCACCACCCTCTGGCGGCGGGAGCGGGTCCGGTGGAAGTCCCCTCAACAGCCGATTCACCAACGGTGGTTCGTCCGGCTCGTCTGGCTCGTCCGGCGACTCCGAGAGTGACGACACTCCGATTAGTGAACGCCAGACGAAGATGGAGCGCCAAACCAAGATGGAGCGCCAAACACAGATCAACTCTGGCGATACCAGGGTCTACGAGTCTGAGGTTGATCCGCCGTTCTCCGACGATGACTTCGACGAGAACGATACCGAGACCACGGAGTCCGATGAGTCCGAGTCGTACGACTCGCTCAGGGATGTGTTTGCAACTGATGACGATATATTAGGGCCGGATGTGTACCGCGACGGCTTGCCGCACAAGGAGGATGATGACTAATGGCTGACTCAGAAGAAGAATACAATACGAACATCATCCACGAATCGCTCGGAGATTCGACCAACTTCTGGGGCGACTACACACTCGGGGAACTCATCCTGTTCCTCATCCCGCCGTTTGGCTTCCTCATCGCGATGGGGATGCCGTTCGTGCCAGCAGCGCTGTTCTTCCCCACGTTGGCCCTCACAGCGGTTGTGGAAGTGTTCCTCTACATCCTGCACAAAGTCCGGCCAGATCACTATCGCCTGACCGAGTGGCTGCGGGTCAAACTGTTCTGGCTCGTCAAAAAGCGTCAGTACACTCACGGCCAAGGGAATCAGGATACTCGGCAGGTCACGCGATTAGAGCGGGTTATGCCCCACGGCATTGAGCGCGTCGACGGAGCGTACGTCGGCGCGGTCGAAGTCGAGCCCGCCAATATGTCGCTACAAGATGACGAGAAATGGGAGAAAGCCGTCACATCGCTCACACGCCTGTCTGAATCGCTGACTGGCCGGGCGAAACTCCACGTCACGACGGCCGAGGTCGACAACGAGTCCCACATACAGGCACACGTCGACCGGCTCGACGACCCCGACGCGGAGAGCCATTCGATCTTCCGGGGCGTCCTGATGGAGTTCGTCAACCGCTACATCGACGACAGCGGCAACGTTGAGACTGAGACTGAGCTTCAGCGCAAGTACTACATCGTCGTTTGGGTCACTGACGACGATATCCATGATCTCCAGATGAACAGCGACTCCATCGCGGATTACCTGACTGGGATACCGGTCATTGGGCGGCTGTTCACTCGATTCGACAGTGACACGCTCACTGACGCCGAGCGAGAGGAGTTCAAGGCGAAGAAACTCCACGACCGGCTCGAAACCGTCGACAGAGCAGTCAACAATATGTTCCGGTGTCGTAGTCGGTCGGTCAGCCCGCATGAGCTGGCGCACTTGACTGAGGACTACTGGGCCTGTGAAACCCGGACCGAGCGGGAGTACGAAGAGGCGGCCTCCGTCTCCCCGGTGACGTACTCCGCTCGGGAACTCATCAAGCACGGCAAGGGTGCCACAGCCCACGACGCTGCGGAGGGCATGGACACCGACGACGTCGGTGGGACCGACTACGAGGTCGACGAGACCGACTTCGTCTCCCAGTTGCATAGACCGGGAGAGAACCATCGGTCACTGGTCGCGCCGACGGATATCGAATGGGAAGCCGACCACGCCCTCATCGACCAAGAGACGTACACCCGGTGCTTCTGGATCGAGACGTATCCCGAGCATCCGACCAGTGGAATGCTAGAGCAACTACTGCTGGATACGGACCTTGCCGTCGACGTCTCAATCCACATCGACCCATACGACGCTGATACAGCAGTGTCGGTCATGAAAGAGTGGATTTCCTCGCTGAAGATGCTACAGAACGACAAAGGAGAGCTGGAAGCGGAAGATATCGAACAGGAGGTCAACCAAGCGAAGTACATCCGGCAGATGGTCCGTCGCAATCACACGTCGCTGTTCCGTGTCGGGGCGTTCATCCGGCTGACTGCGGAGACCGAAGAAGACCTTCGGAAGCAAACGAACCGGCTCGAAACGCTGCTGCGAGACTCGCCGTCGAATTGCGGCGTCAAGCGAACGACCCGCCGGCAGGAAGCAGGACTGGTGACTGTCTCGCCGATCGGGGCCAACGAACTCGGGCAGAATCGGCTTTCTTCGATGACTGGGGAAGCGCTCGGGTCGCTGTTCCCGTTCTCGTCGAACTACCTCCGGATGGAGGACGGCATCGAGTACGGACTGCACGGCCACAACGATTCCTCGCTGTTGATCGACCCGTGGGAACTGGAAACCGGTCACTCGGAGCTGGTCACTGGGATGCCCGGCGGCGGAAAGACCCACGGCACGCAGGCTCGGGCGATGCGGATGCTGAAAAAGCGGTCGGACGTCAAGCAGATCTACATCGACCCGGTCGGGGATATGCACGGCAGCGCCAAGATGCTGGATGCAAAGACCATCACGATCAGCGGTGAGACGCCGCTGAACCCGTGTGAGATGCATCCGACGCCTCAGCATGTGCTCGAACAATCCCCGGATATGCAGCCCGTCTCAGCGAAGAAAGACGAAGTGTACGGAGTGATCGAGAACTTCCTCCAATCTCGCGATGTCGATCTGGAGATGCACAGCGGCCTGATCACGTTCCTGATCGACAAGATATTCACTGAATCGGATATCGACCCAGCGGACCCATCGACACATACGCCGGAGAACTCGCCGGACCTGAGCGACTTCCTCGAAGTCGTTGACCGCCTCCAGGAAGAGCCGGGAATGTTCCCGGGAGCGACGACGGAATCTTCCCAGCAGAAAATCCAGCAGTACGCAAACGAACTCTCGATTGCGCTGCATCCGTTCCGCCCGGGGAGTACCTTCGGTAACCTCTCGAAAGAGTCGGACCTGCGGCTGATCGACGACAGCAGCAAGGCCGTCTATCTGGATCTCCAGCAGGTCGAAGGCTCTGGTAGTGGCCTCGGCAAGCAGTCGTTCATCATGCAACTGCTGTTGTCGACACTGTACCAGCAGGCCAAGAATATGCAGCAGAAGGTCGAGATCATCATCGACGAAGCTCACTACCTGTTCAACGACGACGCGAACTTGGAGTCGCTGAACCAGATTGCTCGCCACCAGCGCCACGCCGGACTGCGGCTAGTGATGCTGTCTCAGACACTGTCGGAGTTCGAGGACAAGGGAGCCGCTGAGGAAATCGCGGGAATGTGCCCGATCAAAGTACATCACCGCGAGCCAGAGCTAGGCGACGAGACGGCAACAAGCGCTGGACTGACGGACGAACAGCAGTCCTACATCCAGCACGCCGAAGCCGGCAAGGAGTCACTGGGTGACGGTCAGGGCTACTCGCAAGCACTGGTTCGCGTCGACGAACACGGAGACTACCCGCTGACGATCAAGACGTCGTGGGAAGAGAAGCAGATCATTGACCTCGACGCTGACGCGGAAGATACGCTCGACGTTGTTGCTCACGAGGTCGACTCCCGCGCTGCTGACTTCGAAGAGTTCGTCCATTCCAAAGCAGTCGAGCAAGAGCTAGCGAATCGTGGATTGTCCCCGGAGAAGGCTGAACACGTCCTCAACGGACTCAGCGAAGAGGAATTAGTGGACGTGGTGTCTGTAGCACTTGACCAGACACAGCCAGAAGCAGTTGTCGCTGACGGTGGTATCGAGGCAGAGACTGATGCGGAGTTTGACACTACGGAGAATTCAAATGAGTGACAAAGTTACAATTCGGCTGAGTACAGAGCAGCGAAAAGAGATCGTGAAGCAGGCTAACAAAGCGGGAGAAGGGGTTTCAGAGTACATTCTGAAAGCGACGGAACAGCGTATATCTCGTGAACTACAGGAACAGCGTGCGGGGGAATTAAATCTTGGATCGGAACTGGACTACATCGCTGATGCCGTCGTCGAAGACGTTGAGGAAGCAACAAACGTTGACACGGAGCAGGAACTGTTCTACTCGGTCGCTCTGTGGGATTTAATAGCCTCTGAGTACCCGGCAGACAAGCGCGCTACTGCGATGGAGGAAGCGACAGATAAACTAGAGGAAGAGGTTGAAACCATCCGAAACAAGGAGGGTCAGGAATGACTGAGAGACGCACTCTACTCCAGATTTACACGACCGAAGAGAACAAAAAATTGTTTGACCAGCTGGCTGACGCCGCGGGGACATCCACCTCCGAGTATGGACACGAGGTTATCGAGGATTACGTCGAGTGGGAGACTGGAGAGAGTCAGTATCAGCGGTACAGCACTAACACAAAAATCGAAGCTCTGCTGGAGGAGGCAAAACGCGAGGTGACCGAGCTGTTAGAAGAATTTGAGTCTGGAACAATGGAGGAGGTAAAAACCGTCCAAAAAGTCCGGACGGCATACACTATCGCGATCTGGAAACTGCTTCAAGATGACTACTCAGCTGAACAGCGACGGCTTGCGCTGAAATTTGCCGGCGAGCATGTTGGGAGAGATCCAGACATAGAATCGCAAACACCAGACGAGGAAAGCAACCCTGAGTCAGATGCCTCGGCCGCTGCTGAATCGGCAGGTGAGAGTGCATGATGCTGAAAACAGATTATCAGGAGGGTGGTGCAGGGAACCTCGTCGATTACATTCAGCGTGATCGCGAACAGGACGTCGGCGCGACGGTCGACCTCCGAAACCCCGCCGGGCGAGAACTGTCTAACTCAGAGGTGAATCGGTTTGTCGACAAGAGCCGTGAGTTCGGATTCCAGCGGCACATGATCGTCTCGCCAGACCCCACGGGACAATATTCGCCAGAAGAAGTCCGTGCCAACACTCGGGACTTCATGAACAGTGAGTTTACACAGCAGCCGACAACCGACTGCGTGTATGGTGTTCACCGAGACACAGAGTTTCCCCATGCACATATCGCGGCGACTGGCGAGCGTGCGGAATTAGAAATGGGTCGGGAAGATATCCGACAGATGCGCGAACAAGCAGCGACCGCGTTTGAAGAACCCGCTCGAACGCGCGACCCAACGGCTGCCGCTCGCGATGCTCCGGAGGACATTGGCCGGGTCGTGGATCAAGAAGCACGGGAGCAGTACCACGAGGCAGAACTATCGCTGAACCCCGAAGCAGAAAAAGCGCTCAAGCGGGCGACTGAGAAGAGTCAACAGAAAGACGCCGGAC
>NZ_JBTWBG010000013.1:0-15739 GCF_054850705.1 Haloarcula sp. H-GB5
TCACGACACCCTGCCCTCGCACCCGTTCCTGCCCGGGCCGGCAGACCCACGCTTGCGATACACCTGGCACTCTGTGGGACCAGTACCTCGACGTGTGCCAGCTGGAACCACCCCGACCCGGAGCTTTTTGAGCGATGACGGACAAGTGTGCAACGCACCGTTCTCATGTC
Organism: Haloarcula sp. H-GB5; assembly: GCF_054850705.1. Lineage (NCBI taxonomy): Archaea > Methanobacteriati > Methanobacteriota > Halobacteria > Halobacteriales > Haloarculaceae > Haloarcula > Haloarcula sp. H-GB5. Next base: position 171 of record NZ_JBTWBG010000013.1, read on the forward strand.
ACAGCCACACCTTTCTCCAGAGCCACAGCCATCCAACCAGCGTCAGATTCCGAGTATCGAAGTGATTGGGCCGGTTGTCGACGAAGTGATCGACATTGCCCGGCAGGAGCTCAAACACCCGATCAAAGTCCGCCTGTGGACGTGGGAAGATAGAGAGTTCAAAGTCCGTGTCAAGCACTGGTATCCTGCCGGGGCAAACAACCGGTACGGATACGAAGCTATCATCCAGTATCATAGCGGCCGCGAAGTGGTTGAAGGGTTCTTCGCTGAGAGGGACACGGAAACTGATGATCTGGAAGTCTTGCTAGAAACTGAGTTTGGTCGTATCCCAGACCCAGTCGAAAAAACGAGGGAGTAGTTTTAACCAGCGCTACTTCACGACCTCGCGATAGCAGTCCTCACAGAGCTGGTCAAACGATTCGTTGCTTTCAGAGTCGTGGAACGACCCCGACCGAATCCGGATCTCATCGAACTCGGTAATGAACACGTCTTCACAGCGTGGACACTGGACGTCTCCCATTTGAGAAATCACTTCCCGGCGGCCCTGTCTGGCCGCCACCTGCCTGCGGCCACACAAAATCGAGGGGTGTCTATCCGGGATACCGGGCCCGGACACCGACTAACCAACAGCTCCCCAGAATCCGCTGTCTTTGTTGGTTAGACAAAAACGGGTGTGCTAGGCGAATAGATCCTGAATCGTCTCGGTGGAAACAATCGTACCGCAATTTACAAAATGTCGAATATAAAGTGGGGATATCTCGACAGGGCGTTGAGAATCGACTAGCTATCGCCCGGGAGTAAATCTTCGAGGAACCGGAAGCCGTTCACGAACGTTACCGAGTCACCATATCCCTCACTGGTGAGCACAGTTTCAGCCCCTTCGCCGGCGGCGATATCGGTTGTATAGATGTACACTTGGCGTACTGTCCCCGAACTGAGATGCTGAGCAGCTAGGGCCGCAAGCGCGGCGTCGGCTCGCTCGACCTCGTCTGCGGGTCGGTCATCGGCGCTCGCAATGTATCTCTGGACGCCATCCATCGCCCTCGAGACGATGGGTTTGGAAAAATCAAGTGGCGCTGCGACATCAGCCCACTCTTCGTTGATCGCAGCATCGACAGGTGGCGCTTCAACGTCGGAGTCGTCGACTGTTAGCTCCTCGTACACTCGCTCTGGAAGGACGAAGGTGATGTCGTTCTGGCGGGCAAATCGACGGACGGCCTTGTACCGGCTGTTCGACAGCTGCCCCATCGCGACGAACAGGCCGGTGTCGACGATATGGAGGCTCCTCACGTGCCGTCAGCCGCGTCGCTGTCGTCGCTGTCCAACTCCTCAAGCGACGCGCCCGACGCTTCGATGTCGTAGTGCTCGTGGACGACGGGCCGGAGCGCCTGCAGGATCATCTCCGCAGCTAGCGGCGAGACATCGAGGTCCTCAGCCATCAGCCGGTGGGTCGTTTCCCCACGTTCGCGGGCGACCGCGTAGGTGAGCGCCGTTGCGAGGCCGGCGACGCTGTGGCGGTCGATGTAGGTGTCGATGTCATCGTTGGACTCACGGCGGCCGACTGCGTCGATGAGCGCTGGCGTGATCGTGTACTCGCGGTCGCCCGCGACTGTCGTCACAGTCAGATGGATCTCGCGGGCTGCATATCGACGGGGCTGCTCGTCGTGAGTGACCTCAACGACGTCGGCGTCAACGAGCCGGTTAACGTAGCTGTAGGCAGTTCCCTGTGCGAGGCTGAGTTCGTGCATTACGTCTTGGACAGTCGCCTCGTCTTCGCGAGCGAGGTATGCGTACAGCTGTGCCAGTTGAGGCTCTTCGAGGAGATCCGCGACCGAGAGAAAGTCGCGGACAATGTCGCCGTCGGTTTGGTTTGAGGTGCGTGACATAGTGTACGTTAATTACAGTTTACAGAGAACCAGTAAAGAGTGTTCTGGTCACTATTACGGTATCGCGATAAGCCTCTCTTTGAGATAGTGCATCCAGTAGCTGGTCCACTGGGACTCCCTTGATCGACGGTCGACCAACTATGAGTAAAAACGATTCCAGTCTCTGCTTCCAGCGGCAGGCCGGGATCGCGCCCGCTACCGCAGGCACGATGGACCGCCGCGAGGCGCGCGATAGCGCCGAGCGGAGCGTTCCGTCGTCCTCGTGAGCGACAGCGAACGAGGGCTCGACAGACGACCAGCGGGAGTCTGTCGGTGGCGTCGCGCGCTGTCGCGACCCACCAGCCACTCAGCCCGGTTTCTCCCGGGCCGGCTGGCCCACGCTCACGCACACACCAAGACATCGGCTCTCTCACAGCCCCCACCAGACTGACCCACGTCGACGCGCTGGTGCGGTGGCGTGCCAGTCCGTGCGCGCGGTTGTCTCGCCGCCGCCCGCTGTGCCGGAGGCGGCGGCGAGGCCGCGTGCGCGAGCACCGTCGCACCGCCTGAGGAAGCCCCCGCTCGATGGGGAACGCCCTCGCTACCGGGCGTTAGTCTGCTTCGGAGTGGACGAGACCCTGATGGGTGGCGGCTCCATGCTCAGTGTCGAACAGGTCCGAACACCCGGACTCGGGACAGCGGGCCTTGCCGAGCGTCACGGCGACCGCGCGGTCAGAATCCCGCTCGTTGGCCCACTGATGGGTGTCTGACTCTGCTTCCCATGACGCCGCCGTTCGACTATCGCCGGACGAACCGAACGAGCCGCCCCCGTGTCCGGTAGGCGCGGGACCGTCGCCACGCTCGATGATGCACATGAGCGTGTCGCTCGTGACGGCCACCGTCTTGATACCGTTGTAGTCGTCTGGCTTGCCCCCGGAGATTCGCACCCGGTCGCCCTCGTGAAGCGTGCGCACCATCTCGCCGCCGTGCATGGACTTGCCCCAGACTGTGACCTTCGCGCTCGTGCCCTCGTCGTCCTCGATATAGAGGACTTGGTACTGGTTCCGCGCGTCTGGCTCCGCGATGATGTGCGTTACTTCGCCTTCAACCGTACACTCGTAGCCGTAGGGCGAGACATCCGCGATAGGCGTGGGAGTTGCCAGTTCGCTCTGGGCCTCGTCTAAGACGGTAAAGGAAGCCTCATACAGGCTGTTACAGTCGCCCATCTGCCCGGACACAAGGGCCGCGAGTCGGCGGCCTGCTGCCGCTCGTGACAGGCTGGTTTTGTCTGCCAGCGTCGCGGCCTGCTGGTTGACTCGCGCCAGCGTGTCGCGGTCCATCCACTGCCGGGGGTCAGCCGGGGAACGGAACCCGTCAGCCCGTCCGGTTTCCGCGTCGGTGAGCTGGCGAGCCGAGGCTTCGCGGTCGGCACCGTCGACGTGGGCGCGTGCGACCTCGGAGTGTCGGGCTTGCTCGGCTTCGCGCCCGTGGCGTTCTTCCTGCTGTTCCAGCGTTTCGCCAAACCGCCGGTCCGGACCAACCTCGGTCGAGCGGGTCCAGTCGTATGCTTCCTCCTGTCGGGCGTAGAAGTTGCCACGGCTATCGCTACCCCGATTCATCCTGAAATCGAGTTCGTCGCCGTTCTCCGTCTCTGCAACCGCCTCTAGAAGCTGTTCGGGGCCACCCTCGACGTGGGCCGAAAGGGAAACCGTCTGGTTGCTTGCCGATGCTTTCTTACCGCTGGAATTGCTAGCGTACATTGTCTTTCTGGACCTCATGGAAAGACACTTGTCGGGTGTACCAGCACCCGATTTCTGCGGCGTGAAACTGCCCTGCCAGCGCCGCGTGCGTCGTGTCTTTCCGTACTTAATGGCATGGGTGCCGACTACTTAAAGATAACGGACCATTTGGATTGTTTCAAGTGCAAAAATCGGATGTCTGAATGGCTCTCTGTGGTGTTTTGCGGTTCGAGTTTTGGAGGGTATTAGTATATAAATGACAGGTGCATGATTGACCTCCCGACGGCGGTCACCTCGTGTGCGGTTGCGGTTGGACTAGCATCCCGCGCGGCCAAGCGAGTGCCGGATGCCGAAAGCCCGGCAGCGCAACAAAGTGAGCAGCCCGGACCGGAGGAGCAACGGAGAATCGCCCGCGTCGGCGGCAGCGCGGCGACTCCGCCAAGGCTGACTCCGGTCAGCCGCCGGCGGATCGGCGGGCTGGCGTCGTAAGCAAGATGCTCCGCGGCGACGTGCTCGTTCCGGCGAGGGAGCGCCGGCCGCGAGGGTTCCTCAGCCGGATCGCGCGCGACCCCGACGCGTGCGTTCGACTCAGCTGTGTTGTGCCGTAGCAGTTGGGCGGGACTTAAAGGGGCACGCCGCTGGCGCTTGTCGTGGTCGCGTCAGCGGCCCCTATCCGCGTGCGGTTTGCGCGGATATGTCGCTGAGCGACCGCCAGCGGCGTGGGGCTTTCAAGGTGTGCTGGTCCGACACCGAGTCCGTCGTCGCGATACCGTTTGGAGTAGTGCCGTCGAAGCCAGCAGTCCCGTCGCAGTCAGTCGTACCGCCGACGTCAGTGCCACGAGTCCCGCCCACAGCAGTTCGACGAGTACCGTCACCCGAACCGTCACCCCCCTTGATACCGTCACGAGTGCCACACGACTCACCTCCAGGGCCAGCAATACCAGAACCTCCCGCTCGCTACACACGAGACGAATCCCACCCGAACCCTCTCCGCCGGCCCACAGCCCACGCACCGGCTTCGGCAAGAGCGAGCGTGCCGCCCAGCGGCGGCTGCCCGGCGGTCAGACGACATACCAGCCAACCACCTGTATCTGCCCGGCCGTCAGTCCCACGCCGACACACGCTCGTCTCTCGCGCTCTCAGCCCGCCTGCCAGCCCCACGCTGCTATCCACCAGTCATACCTCTGTTTCGCCCGGCCGTCTCCCCCACGCTGCTATCCATCGGGCATCCGTCTGCTTCGCCCGGCTGTCTGCCCCACGCTGCTTTCCATCGGACATCCGTCTGCTTCGCCCGGCTGTCTGCCCCACGCTGCTTTCCATCGGACATCCGTCTGCTTCGCCCGGCCGTCTGCCCCACGCTGAGAGGGACCGACTGCCAGCGCCAGTGCAGTCGTGTCCCTCTCGCTCTCCAACCGCGCGCGACCCCGACGTGCGCGTCGTCACTCCCCGGAAACGCAGACCAGCGATTCTACATGACTCGCTGGTGGCCCTCCGTACACGTCACGACAGGCTCGGTACGCGGGTCACGAGCGCGTGGGTCTGCCTCGACGTCGACAGTCTCGGTCTTGACGATGTCTGCGTCACACTCCTCGTTCGGGCACGAATCTGGCGTTTCTGACATGAGTTCCTCATCCGCCAGGAACACACAAAATCGGGTTCGACGAAAACTGACTGCCGCAGCTCTCTCCCTCAGAAGTGGACGTCGGCGGGGACGATCCAGAGGGTATCACTCTCGTCCAGAAGCCGGTCAAGCTGCGTCCGATCGCGAATCCCGCATCCGTGTTCCTCGTACAGTGCAATCTCTGGACCTTTGGCGGCTCCGACTCTCTGGAACGCACATCGAGCGAGGTCTTTGTCGCGCATAATCTCCTCGTCTGAAAGCTCGTCGAGGGCGTCTTTGACCGTCTGGAGATTACGCTCGAACGCTGACTTCGTTGTCTCCCAGCCATCGCCAAGGAGTTCTTGCCCGGCCTCGGAGTCGACCGGGGCCGCGGTCGGACGCTCGCCCCACCGGGATTGGCCTGCGACGGTGGAACTCTCGTCGAACGTGACGTAGTAGTCGAACACTGCGTCTGAGTGCCTGTCGACGCCGACCAGGTTGTCGAAGACGCCTTTGCCAGCGGCGAGTGCTGCGTCTGCTGTCGATGCCTCAACGAGCGCGTAGATGAGCATATGCATTGGTAGATCGTGACCTGCCGGTGCTCCACGCACTGCAGTCAGTGCGACGCCGGCACCCTCGTCGGCGCACACAAAAGTACGCTACACGAGGTCGGTCTGACATCGAGCCCACTCTAGAAGCTGGCGTCTCGCTTACAGGAGACGAGCGAGGGACTGCTTGAGACGGCCCTTCAGGCCGGATGTTGTGAGGACTTCAATCTCGACGACACAAGAACACAGTAGCAACAGCTCGCCACACGCGGGGCACTCCTCGTAGTCACAGAGCCGATGATGGACCTCGCCGTGCTCGACGCCACAGGCAGGACACGACTGGTCGCGCCACCGTTCGAGGTCGACGGTAACGACTGGTTCGTTGCTCTGGAGGACTTGCAGCTTGTACGTGAGATACTGGCTCCCCTCGCCCCATGGGATCGGGTCATGGGCTTGCCCGTTGACGTAGTAACGCTTGTCGACACACGCCGACGCTGACCGTGGCCGGCGGCAGTCGGGACAACACATCATCTCTCACCTCGGGGACGCCCCTGAAACACCTCGCCACTCGTCTGTGCCTGCCGGTGCTGGGTACGAATGTCTGGTTGGTCGTCGGCTTCGGTGCTTGGAGACTGTTCGTCGACGGACTGCTGTTCGGTACTCATGTTCGGGAAACCCCTCACCCTCTCGGGGGGACACAAAATACGGGCGAGTACGCGGCCGACGGGGACTCAGGCCTCAGCGACGTCCCAGACAGAGAGATGACCGCTGGAACAGACGCCGGCGTGACGCCCGACAGCCATGCAGGGCCCGTACGCTCCGTCGACAGACGCGATGCGCTCGGCGTCGAAGATCGGCGCATCGCACTCGTCGGTTCTGCAGGTCATATACTGAGACGAGTCACTTGACATCACGCATCGCCCTCCATCGCTTGGTGACGGAGCTCACTTTCGTCTGGTAGATCCCAGCCGTGGTACTCGCGAGCGATGTGGCGTGCTCGCTTGACGTTGCCCACGACGCCGGCTGCTGGAGACTGATGCGCCTCAACGCGCTCTTTCAGATATGCAGGATGGTTGCGTGTGTACGTGCCAAAGCCGAGGCCGTCTGGCCCGCTCTGAGTCATGACGACGTAGCCCTTCAACTTGGTCTGGATCGCGTGTTTTTCTGACATAGCTGGTGGTCAGGACGCTCTCTCCGGAACGCCTCTCGCCCGGCGGAGGCTCACAAAATAGGGGTGAGTCTCCGCCGTTGGGCTAAGGCTACGCGGTCATGGTGTGGAACCGGCAGCTGACGGTACCTGTCGCAGCAACCGAGCGGGTTCTGGCGTGGTGGCCCGATGTCCGAGAGTGCGTACAAGTGGGCACTGGAGCGTGCGGCGTATGAGCGGCGGCGTGGGGAAGTTCGCAGTCAGTGATTTCGGCGGGGCCTGACACCCGGCGCTCATGCAGCCCTCGTACCCCCTCATAGCACCGGGTACCGGGTGTAATCGGCGTGCAACAAATCAGCCCGAAAGCCGGAACCGCTGATACGGAGAAAATTCGCGGGTTGGAACTAGAAAGGCTTAGTCGCCTCGGTAAAGTATAACCTCACATTTGACAGGCTGCACACGTATAAACGGAGTGTCGATATATAGGTGTGTGAAGTGTAACCTGTTTCAGATTGATAACATTCACATACTCTCTTTTGCATCAATATATGCCGCCAATAAGCAAAAACTGCCAATGAAGGTTATCAGCGTGGCAATTCCGTTAATGATTCCGTCGCTCATAATCATAATTTCTCCACCAGTTATCGATAGTAAGAGTCCTACCAATGCAAGGATTGCTGTAAAGTGTTTCTCAATGTATAAGCCTAAACGATATTCATATTCTCGTTTGTTTCCACCACTTAGTTCTTGAACTTCTTGATTAGACAGTTTGTTTAGGCCATTAGATTGAGAAATGTTTCGTTCGTCTTTGAATTCATCTTTGATATCCCACCAGAGATCTACCGGTATCTGTGTTGGGCGGTCATCTGGTAGCTCACACTGTTCCCAATGGCCGACATACTCTTTCTTTCTTCCTGTGACTTGTTGATTGCATTTTTTACATTTTATTGTTGCCTGATCACTATTGTTATTATTGGTCCCAGAATTTTTTACGCTTGAATTATTCGAAATAGAGTTAGATCCCCCTGAGGGGAGGTGCTCCTCAATCTGTGATTGATTTCGGCCATGCAAATATTTAGTAACGACGCCGGAGGAGTGTGAATTTACTATATCAAACAGCTCATCTGCACTGATTGTCTCCACATCCAAGTCTTCTGCTAGTTTTCGAGCTTGACTGGTGAAAAAACCGCTAGTAACAATCACGACTTTATCAGCATCGGCCACTTGCTGATATAGTGTCGCATATTTTCGGACATCTGCACTCCCGATCTTATTTGATTCACTATATCTTTTAACTTGTATTAGTTGCTTTGAATTTTCTTTTTCTGCGACTATATCAATTCCACGATCCCCACTTTTGTTCCGGACAGTGGTTTTGAACCCTAAATTCTCCCAGACCTCTGCAATAAATTGTTCAAAACGAAATGGGTCCATATTTCGAATCTCATTAATAACATTTTGTTTGGAAAGGACACCAGCCATATGATTCTATCACAACTATTGAAATAAATAGATTAGTAATTTGCTGATACAGTATTTATTAAATCAATTGACTCTAAGGATTGCCAGTAATCATGAATAAAATATGTTCGGTAGACTGTCAGATACTTGCATTCTACAAATGAATTTACAGCGACTATGTCCACTCAAGCAGTGATTCAGGCGTCTGTGAATTCAGCAAGTGAGTGGTTCGGGCTATCAGTGTTCCACTTCCCAATCTGGATAAGGTTGAACGAATCGATGGGGGTAGCAAGTTCGTCACCAACTTGTTCCCGAATCGTAGCAGAGAGACTGGCAACAGGGATCGCAGTGAGCGTGTGCTGAGTAAGGGCGTAACTGGTGGCAAGGCTTGTCGGGGCAACAATCACAACGTCCGATCCGTTAGCGCTGTCCAGTGCGATTTGTGCATCCTGGTACTGGAATACCGTCGCGTCTAGCCCATCAACAGGAAAGAGACATTCAGCGGCACCGTACTCGATACTTGCCCCCGCTGACCCAAAATGTCCATTAAGCATAGATAGTAGATAATATATGCCCTTCAAGCATTAAGCTTGGGGTAGATTGGGCTGTCGTGGCTACGCTCCATACATTCCGTTGAATTAACTTATCGGGCGTTCACTACTGGGTATGTCCCGCGATCTCTATGACTGCACCGCGGCTGAACTTGCTACACACCCTGTCGAACATCTCGATTGCGATACGCCACTAAAGGATGCCGCTGCGTGGCTCACTGAAAACGAGTACGATGCAGCCCCGGTCTACGCTGACGACGATCCAGTCGGGTTCATACATAAGAACGACATCACAAACAGCGACGAGGGAGAGACTCTCAGCGGCTCTCTCACCCCACTGACCATCGATTATATGATCAGCGGAGACTCCTCGTTTACAAATTTTCTTTCTGCACTTATTGAGAGGCCTTTCTACTTCCTTGGCGGTCACAGCCACGTCACCGGTATCCTCACCCGAGCTGACCTCAATACCGCCCCAGCACGCATCTACCTCTTCGACCGTATCACATATCTTGAGCAACACCTGCGAGAACTCATCCTCGATAAGAAGCCAGACTGGAGAAATTCGCCAGTCACTACAGACGAACTCGAGGGTATTGATGACCGATATGAGGACGCACAAGCCGCTAACGTCGCTCTAAATGAGCTCCACTATGCCCAGTTTTCCACGCTCGAAACGATCGTTTCCAGCGTCAAGGCCTGCTGGCAAGTCTGCGGGTTCTCGACGAAAGGGAGCGCAGGATCACGCCTTCACGAAGTCACCCAGCTCCGCAATGACGTCGCCCATGCTAACCTTCTTGTAGAGAACACAGACAGTAACGAGTTCCTTAGCAGCGGTCGCACCACAGAAAACCTATACGACACTCTCGAAACAATCGAGCAAGTTCTGACAACTCTCCAAGAGACCGGGTACGCTCCAGAGACAGCGGAACCACAGAACCCCGAGTAATACAGTACGGATGGTACTCTTCACCTAGTCAAGGCGGTAGTATTTCCCTCGAATCGGTGAGACAACATGGCTAGTGCGCACAAGGCTGACGAAAATTTGTTTGAGATTACAATATCCCGGACCGAAGACGGGACGAGTGTCGTTTTGGATCGGCTACTACCGGATTGACTGCAATTTCAACTGAGGACTACCGTTCCCACGGGAAGAAGCCATTCCGCTCGCGATAGGCACTGATCTGGTCCTGAAACGCTTGTTCCTGGAAGTCTGGCTCGTCGCCGTGGATATCCTCCGGTGAGACGCCGTCGGGAAGATGCTCATAGCCCGTGACGTCCGCCGTGTCATCTTCCTGCTCAGGTTCGTGTCGGTGCTGCCCACACTCTCTGCAGGTCCAGATCATGCGGTCAAGATGTGGGTGACACTCGAAGCCATCGAGCCCGTGAGATTCGTGTCCCGTCACGGCGCCACACTGCCGACAGTGGAACCCGATACCGATTATCTCCGGTTCGGCTCTTGCCTGATGGCGCTGCACGACGCCGGGAACAAGCCAGTACATCCCATCATCCTCTCGGAACTCGGTCAGAATCTGCTGGAACTCCGAGCGGTCGGTGACCGGCGACCCGTCCTCAAGATAGATCCGTGGCTGGACGTCGTCCCCATCCCCGTCCCAGTTGGTCTGTTCGTCGGCTGTCTCCAAGAGCGCCTGTCCGGGTTCCTCGTGGATTGTGGTTTCGGTCGGCAGGTCGGGCCAGCCTTGCGTGAGAGTGGCGGCTGGCTCGGTCCCGAAGGCTGCTCGGCACTTCACCGTTCCATGGGAGGTGTCTTCGCCGCTCGCGATGCTGTCGGAAACGGAGAAGGCCGCAGCGCCGAGGGCTCGTGCATGGAAGTCAGTGTTCGCTTCGACGAGTGCCAGAATAACCCGCCCGAACGTCCACTCCCCAAGTGGGCTGCTATCCTGATCGTCGGACGAAGTCTCTGAGATACCGGTTTGAGCGCAGAACGGACACTGTCGTTCATCCCGTGGGATATCCTGGCCACAGGTCGTACAGGTACGAGTCTCATCCTCTGTACGGTCGGGATAGCCGGTGGATTCGAGGACTCGTTCCCGTCCGTTCCCCCTCGTTTCAGGATCGGAACTCGCTGCGCCGAGGATATCATCGGGATCGTACTCAGGATTTCGGTCAGTCACACGCTTGGTTGCGTTCGTCATCATATTTAAACTCCAGCCCCGAGGGAAGCACAAACCGACAGAGAGCGAGAGTCTTGCCTGATACAGTGAAACAGTTGTCGACCTGATGATGTTGTCACTGGTTGCCGTGCAAGATGTAGAGTATGAAGACAGCAACGACACATTTGCACTGGTGGTTCCGACAATGAAACCGTGGCCCGATTGTTTTAAGAATCGGGTCCCTTCCTGACACATAATGTCCCTGACTGACTCTCTGCTGGGCACCAGCCCCGTCCGCCGTGCCGCCTACGCTGTGGGGCTGATTGCGCTGTTCGGTATCGTGTTCGGTTTCACTTGGTCGCAGGCCATCATCGTCGCAGCTGTCGTGCTCGTGGGCGAATCCGCCGAACTCGCGCGTCCGTTGCCCGGACTGGATGAACGCCATTTCCGACTCGTACTCGGTCTCGTTGCCGTAGCTGCCGGTGGGGTCGCCTATTGGGCGCAAGGAGACGCGACAGTCGCCGCGGTCGGAGTCGGCGGCGGTGGCTGGCTTCTGCTGGACGCACTCTATAGCCTCCGGGAAGGCATTCTGTCGGGCGACGACGGGATGGCTGAAGCCGATTCCAGCGAAGTGTTTCTGTCGATGCAGGTCGGCCACCTCGTCGCCGAGGAACTGAAGGACGGTCCGAAGACAGTCCCGGAACTCGCTGATGCCTGTGATATGACCGAGTCACGTGTCCGCGAGGCACTGGACTACCACGAGCAGGCGGACACCGCCTACAGGGACGGCGGTCAGTGGCACCTCGACGAGTCGAAAATCGGGGCGTGGGCGTTCGTCAGGGACAACACCCGGCGCGCTCTGGCCCGGTTTTTTCGTCCGTTCCGGCTATTCGTACCGTCGTGACTACTTCTCATCAGTTCCCTCGACTGTGCGGGCTGCGGTGTGACTTCCGTTGCGGGATACGCGCCTTCTATTCAGCAGTCTCTCAACGGACTCCTGCCATTTCTGTCATAAACGCGGTGACCGACCCAGAGGGTACAGTCAGCACGACGATGGCAGCCATACTATTCCTAATCTGCTGAATTAGCCCGGCTATCCGAGGTGTGGTTTGAGTATACAAAAACAATATTACGATTGGAAATTGCAGAAACTGTTGAAACGTGCTCCGAATATTGGCAAAAATCCACCATTACCGACTCCCAATTCTTGGTGTATGCGGGGCAATAATGACTATCGTACTCTCTAACCCGGGCAGTAGTCCGGCCACTGTAGGCCCACTCAGTGTAGATATGTTCTGGGTTTCTCTGGCTGTGTGTGGAACACTGATACTATCTGTTCCCGTTCTTGGTGAGTATGATCCAGAGGAATATGGATTAGAACCCTAGAAACGCAAGAAGTAGCACTTCTGTGCCGCTGATTCGGATTCTCTATAATCCAGAGCGGGGTTGGTGTAAGACTCGCGCTGTGCATCTTGCACAGCCCGATCTACCAATCTCGAGACAGATACCAGTGTTTTGCTGTCTTCGGTAAGAGCCGAGAGCGATATAGGACGAGTTGGCTACTCGCCGTCCGTGCTGTCTGTCACTTCTGCGATGAACGTGTCCGTGGCCCTGTCCAGATCGTACTGGTTGATGAGTTCGAGGGCAGCCAGCGCTGCGCCTGTGTCTACGAGGCCTGCGGCGAGCAACCGTTTGAGACGAAGAGTGCCTTTGTGGGCACGGTCGGAATCTGAACCGCGCATCTGGGAAAATCCCATCAAGAGTCGTCGCCAAGCAGTCGCCGAGCCGGTCACCGTGAGATTCCAGTCCGGGGCTTCATACCTAGAGGACGACTGCCGGCGGTAGTGGCCTTCAAGTCTGTCGAGCAAGTCGTCGATGATCGTGCCCTTCTCAACGGTCCGTCCGTGTATGGCGTAGTCTGGGTCGACGAGATTGCGCCACTCGTCGTAGGAGGCGATATCGTACTCGACAGCTAGCTCGACCTCGACTGTTTCGAGACAATCGGCCTTCCCGGGTTCATTCACTCGTCGAAGTCGATCTGCGGTCCCCTCGGCGTGGACGGTGAGGTCTGGGAACTGCGCTTCGCTGGATGCTGGGTGCTGTTCTCCGGTCTGATCGCTGTTGGTGGTCTTCGATGCCATGGGTACTGTCGGGACGCTCTCACTGGACCGCCCCGCACCCGGCTGGGGGCCAAAAAACAGAATTTTGGTGAGAGCAGCTGGCGTAACTGGGCACGTAGCGAGTTCTGGTTACGTCTCACGAAATGAGCGCAACCCCAGAGAATTCGCCTCGCCGGAGAAAGAGACTGTAATTCAGGTTTCAAGTGTGAGGACGATATCTGCGTCCCACAAGAGAGTGTACTGGCTATAGTGCCCTTTCCCTTCTCCAGTCCCTCGTCGACTCCCTGCAATCTCTAAGAAGCAGAGTTCGTTGAGTAGTTGTCGGGTCCGTTCTGTTGAAAGCGGATCTGCCCCACTCTGCTCACAAATATTGAGATACATCTCGCGTATTCGCATCGTTCGGAACCATTCTCGGTCTGGGTGGTTCTGACTGAGGTTCGCTAGCGCGACTAGAACATGCTTGCTATGTGGCGGAAGCCCAGAAATCAATTCAAGCAACCGGTCAGACTCTGCTGAGGCGCGTGCATCCGAAAGGTGTGACTCTTTTACTCGCTCAGCGTTCTCCTTGTTTGCTTGGTCACCAGCATACCGGAGGAGGCGCATAGCCTTTCGTGCGTCTCCATGTTCCTTAGCGCTCAGTGCCGCAGCACGAGGAATGACCCCCTCGTCAAGGACGCCGTCAACGAAGGCATCGGTCCGATTTTGAAGGATCTCTCGAATTTGCTCCGCATCATAGGGTTCAAAAATAAACTCGTTATGACCGAACGAACTCTTTGTCCGTTCGCTCATTTTGTCCCGATAGTTGATTTTGTTTGATACCGCTATCACTCCAATTGGAACATCAACACTCCCGTCTTCCCCGGCTCTTGACAAGGCCATCAGAAGATCGTCGTTATTGAGTTTGTCAACTTCGTCTAAGACAATGATTGCAGCGTCATAAAATTCGTTCAGGACCGACCACACCCGTTCAAAGTACTCGTTCTCTGAAATCCCGCGTGCCGGAAACTTTACACCGCTTTCTGGTGGGTTGATTGCACGACCGTATTTGCTCAGAGCGTCAGAGTTACCCTTTGCCTGCTGACAATTAATATATCCTGTAGCAAGCTTCACATCCCGGTTTTCAGCTTCTTCCCGAGCAATCTTGGAGACGTGCTTTGCGACGAGTGACTTCCCACATCCGGTTTTCCCGTAGATGATGATCGAATTCGGCGGCTTCCCGACGACAATTGGCCCAATCTCCTCAGCAACTTTCTCTATCTGTTCATCCCGCCCGACGATTCGTTTTTCACTGGGTACATAGTCAATTTGAAGAATCTCACGTTGCTCAAAGATTCTTCCTCCGCTCTTATCGACACTATCAAATACGCTATGGAGTGTCTCTGACCCGTCCTCGCTATCCATTATTAGAGTTAGACAGCAGTCAGCGAAATAAAACTTAGGTACCTGATTATGAGTAAGACGCCAAGGAAACCAAGTGAAAAGACAGATATCAGGATTTCCTTCTTACACAAAACTTAGCTGGCCCACACCAGATTTTGAGTAAGATGAAGGGGGACACACACCTAGTTTGGAGTAAGAAGGACAAGTAGGCCGGGGCAGAGAGAAGCGACATAGAAGATTGTGGCGACACGTTCGTTGTCTCTACGCGGACTACACTACTATTTACTAGAACAACTAGACTAGAGGAACACACCTAGTTTGGAGTAAAGAACTCACTCCAGATCAAGTTATCTCGTCTTCTACGACACTAATCGTATAATGCTTACTCAAAATCTGGTGTGTGTGTCTGAGCCTGAGTTTTTGTTGCTGACAGTTCAAACCGATAGAACAGCTACACCTAGTGTGATTTGCTCACCTGAGGCGACAACAGACTACTACAAGCAGGCAGCTGATGAGCGCTTATTCGGTCGCTGAAGACGTGTGATAGGACGCCCCGGAGTCAAACGAGGTCAACTCCTCGATGCGGTCTTCGAGTTCCGCAATCTCGTCTTGGAGTTGCTGAACTTCGTCATCGTCAGCATCGCTGGCGACAAGGCGATCTTTCAGCCCCTGAAGCCGGGTCTCTTTGGTCTCCTCGTCAACATCGGCTTTGCGGACGTACTCGGTACTCTCGATATCGTACAGATCTGTCTCAGACAGTTCAGTAACCTCCAGAGCATCGTCTACCTTGTCTCGATCAACACTCGTCACGCGCTCACGGTCAATCCCGGCAGCCTCCAGTGCGTTCAGCACAGTCTCCTCATCTTTGAGCGAGCGTTGGCGGCGTGCGGTCCGCTGGACGGAGCCAAACTGCCCGCTGACTGGCTGATCGTGATGGAGCCGACTCAGGATGACGTCAGCGACCGCTTTCCGAAGGTCGTTGGCACTCCGCTGGACATCCGACAGCATCGTGTACAGGTCCACCAGTGTATCCGTCTCGATATC
>NZ_JBTWBG010000014.1:0-14619 GCF_054850705.1 Haloarcula sp. H-GB5
ACCGATTCGTGAACGGTATAAATGGCGGTTTCTCTGCCCCGTGGACACTGCTCGCGATCAGTCAACACTTGCACGGTGGTCTCAGTGACCGACGTCCAGCCCGAGGCAACGGCTGAGTGCTGTCGGTTCTGTGGAGACAGGACAGCCGATATCTCCGGCGAGGCGTACACCTACGTCCGGTGGCCCAACGAGGTCGACCGAGAAGACGGCGTGTTCCGATTCACGATTTGCCGGGAGTGTGCGCTTCAGGACCGCGACAACGTCGAGCAGGCCGCTTCGCTCTTCCACGAGGCAGATCGGGACTATCTCGTCACCTGCGATGTCTGTGGGGCTGTCGGCTGCCGGTCTGCCAGTACTCGCCGGCCAGCAGCGGAGACGTATCGGCTCGCAAGTATCATCTCCTGGTCGGTGAGTATCAACGGCTTCGACGGGGCAACGCACTCTTGTAGTGAATGTAGCCCTATCCTGCCGGTCGACTGTGTGAAACGTCCTGACCGGACATACGACGACGGAGCGCCGTGTCTCGTTGAACCACCGTTTGACGCAGTTGCGAAGACAGCAGAGGATGCTCCGGCAGACAGTGAACAGGTCGAGATTGGCGGGTGGATTGGGTAGCCGGCGGTAGTTCCACGAAACCGGTAGGTCTGGTCCGCTAATGAGCAGTACAGGTGGTGTACTAACAAATCATCACCAATATGTATTTGCCTGTAGATGTTCTACTACGTAATATGAATGTCCCCTCTATGGGCTGGTCTTCGGAGTTTCGCCAACTACTGTTCATCGGGGTTTCTGTAGTCACGGCAGTTGCCTTGTCGTATGATTACGTGACAACAGAGGGGGTATCAGACGTGTTTTTCCTTATCATTGGTGCCGGTCTGTTGCTTGCAATGCTAGTGACTGTTCCTGTACTGCTGGTTAACCGTAAGCAAGATTCAGACTGATAAGTTCGCAGTTTTATTGAGCAGGTATTGCAGCCAACGCAGTAAGTAAAAAATCCTATCCACAGCGGCAACGGGTCCTAATTTTGTGTTCCTCTGGCGGGTGAGAGGATGTCTCGAAATATGTCTTGCCGTCGTTCGGAAGACCTGTCGCAGCGAACCATCCCAAAGTTCGTCGAGTCCATCGCGACGACTGTTCGAGGGCAGTCCGGCAGCGCCGATGTTCAAGCAGTTGTCCTCCGTGCGGTGGCCCGGCGCTCAGACAGCATTGACCTTCCAGACATACTCGAACTTCGCTCGCTCCTGGACGTCGACGGCGAGCAGGCAGACACGCTAGAGGAACAGATCACAAGTATCATCAGCGCCATCGAAGCCGAACTCGCCGGTTGGGACCGGCGGGAGGTCGCTGCATGAACGCAGCAGGAACGGCCACGTTGGGTGATTTCGGCGCTGGTGGCCCACGCTCGGATGTGCTGATTGACACACAGAGCGCAGCACAGGAGGCTGCTGTGGGTGAGTGGGAATTTCTCGCCGCTGGCAACGACACGATCGGCTGGCACATCCCCGACACTGGAGCCACAGTCTTGCTCAAACGGAGCGATGCTGGCTGGACGCTCGAACGGGCAACCAAACTGGTCGGGACGCGACGATCACTCGATGCTGGGCTGGAGCTTGCCAGCTCGTACATGGCAGACAGACCGGAGGGAGCGTCGGCATGGCGATGATTGAGCGCGAGCAGTGGCGTCGCGAGGAACGCCACCGAGTTGCAGCAGCACTGGCACGCGCCCGGTTCTGGCAGTCGGTTGCGCCACACAAAATCGGCTTCTGGGACGCCGTCGACGAGACGCTTCTGGCTCACTATCCCGACTGTCGGTACAGGCGCAAGACGACACTCGATGACTTCCGGGAGGGAGATGCATGAGCGACCCAATTCTCGACAAACTCCCGCCAGAGCGGTTGCTGGACGCCGACCATCTCCAGCCAATCGTCGCTGGCATCAACTGTATGCACTCAATGGAGACGGTCCAGCAGTATCTCGCATACGAAAACCAGCACCAGAACCGGACGCCAGTGCAGTCTCGCCTCCGAGAGCGGGCACGCGAGATCCGTCGCGATGAATCGGATGCTGAGGAGCAAGCCGTCGTGTGATTTCTGTGCCCCAGCGGGGTGAGGTGCGTCCCACAGAGGGCGCACCGCATACCGATCATGAGTAAGAACAAGACAGACGAAACGGCTGCACAGCAGTACGACAACTACCTTGATCCTGACGCCATCGTTCACTTTGGCGATGTCACGGAGGAACTGGTCGATTTAGTCAAGGAAACGCTGGAGACCTCCGAGTTCCTGTCGACCTCTCGCGACGACCTGCCAGAAACGACGCTGCTTGTTGAGGAGGTCGAAAATGAGTGACGACCAGCTGTTCATCGTCGTTGAGGGCGTCGGGCCAGCAGATTTTCCCGAAAACGAGGCGAGTTCCAACAAGCAAGACGAAGCCGTTGCTCTCGCGAACGATATCCACGACCTGATTCGTGAGGAGTACGGCAAAGACGAGATCGAGGGCGTCATCCCGGTTGTCAATCCCGACGCACACGAGCAGATGCAGGCGACCGAACTCTGACCGGGTGGGAAGGCAGTTTCCTTGACCATGGTGCTGGCTACAACCCTGTTCAGTAAGTGTGCGAACTTACCGTTTCGATAGCGACCTCATCCCAAAGAGGACAAGGAGGCGACTGAGCGTATAGGCTGTGGCATAGACGAGTGCAGCTTCCGGATGAGTGGGGAGTAACAGGAAGTACGTGCCAAACGTAGCGGAGAAGCCAACCATTCGGCCCTGAACCGATCGGCTCGCGTCTTGAAGTCGTTCCCATCGGAAAGTGAGATAGGCCATCCCTCCGCCGAGCGCGAGTCCGATAACAGAACCGAGATATACCGGCACGGTCGGCGGTTGAAGGCCTGTCCGAACTGCCTCTATGAGTAGCTCGAGGTCACTGAAGAGATAAGTGACGAGAGCGAAACAAAGGAGGACTAGCCCGAGTTGCAGGAGATTGGCCGTCAACACTTGAGTGTCTGCAGGGTCGAACGTGAGGGAGCCCGTATCAAACAACTGGTCGGATAGTCGGTAACACGTTATTCCTGCGAACACGACCAACACGCCAAACATGGCACCGATTGGTCGGTCACTGGTAATACTGAAGATAAATAAAATACCGCCGAGTCCAAGAAGGACCAGTAAGAGCCCGCGGCCAAGGCGTTCTCGTTCCATTATATAAGTAGCTGAAAGAATCACACATACTGTTTGTGGTTTGCAAACCCCTGCGTGTATCTCGACAACTACCTCTGCTGTACTGACCACTCCTGTCCGAGAATAGAATTACGCTTGCACAGACTCTAGTCCCCGAATTTTCTGCGCCCCAGCGTGGTGAGGGGCGTCCCACAGAGGGCGTGCCGCCTGTTATTCATGGCTACCACAGAATCCCGTAGCGACGCCGGCAGCATCGACGAGAGTGAACTAGAGGAGGCTGGCCCGAACAGCTGTACCGTTCGGGCGCTGACCGAAGTGATGACCGTGTTAGACTCGATTGGTCGGGCACGAAACGCCGACGATCTCTTCCTGGTCAACTCTGGGTCCGGCTCAGAGTACCTTGTCGACACTCGAACAGGGAGTTGTGAGTGCAAGTGGAAACAGTTCAACCCCGGCGAGGAGTGCAAGCACCAGAAGCGAGTCGCCTTCGCCACCGGCGAGCGCCCTATCCCGCAGTGGGTGGACGACGACGCTCTCGACGACCAGTTCGGATTGCACGTCGACGGCGAACCCCGCAAAGCAGTCGCTGACGGCGGAGTCATGCAGGTTCGGTTCGACGACGGCGGCGTCACGGACCCCAACGAGGACCCCTTGGCTGTCTCTTCTGAGGATGAACCACGCACGAAACGAGCGAAGCAGGAAGATATCGACGTTTCCTTCCTCGCAAAGCCCGGTCGATACGAGGTTCACTCAGCGTCGGATAGCCGGTACGAGGTGGATGTGCTTGAGGAGACGTGCAGTTGTCCCGATGAGGCCGAGCGATGCAAGCACCGTCGCCGGGTCGAGATCGAGATTGAAGCCGACCGAGTCCCCCGACCGGATGGAAAACTGCCAGACGCCTAACCGGGGGCCGCAGTGTGTTTTCTGACCCTCCGGTCAGGTGAGAGGATGTCTCGGAATATATCTTCGCAAACTGTCCAGACAGAATTGTCCACAGCCACGCCGAGTTGTCCCGAGTGTGGCGGCACGCTCGATAGCAGCGGGCGAGAAACGCACTGCGAGAATTGTGGCCTGGTGACAGAGGAAGAGCAGATCGACCGCAGGCCAGCGTGGCGGACGTACGACAAGGAGGAACAGAAGAGGACGGGTGCTCCGCGGACGGCCACTCGCCACGACCGAGGTCTGTCGACGAATATCGGGCGAGTTGATAGCGCAGATATTTCTCCGAGACGGCGTCACCGGCTTGCTCGCCAGCGGTGGCTTCACGGTCGGGCAAAGTTCGATAGCAAGCGCTACCGGAATCTTGCCCATGGACTCGGTGAAATCCGACGCATTGCGAGTGCGCTGTCTGAAACCAAAGCGGTGAAACAGCAGGCATCCACGCTCTTCCGGGAAGCCCAGGACAAAGACCTCCTAATCGGGCGCTCAATCGAGGGCGGTGCAGCGGCCGCTGTGTACGCTGCCTGCCGATGCAACGGCCTCGTGACGATGGAGACGGTAGCCGACGTTGCCCGGTGTTCCGACTCCCATATCTGGAACTGCTACCGGACGTTCTTGGTGGAACTCGATCTCCCAATCCCAGTGTCGCTCCCGGTGGACTGGGTGGCGCGGATTTGTTCGGACCTTCCATTCAACGTTGCGCCGGAGATTCGTCAGCGAGCGCTCGAACTCGCAGAGCAGGCGACCGAGTCAGCGGAGGTCAACGGACGACCAGACGGTGTCGCAGCCGGCGCTCTGTATCTTGCCGGAAAAGAGTCAGACATCCGGCTCACGCAGGCGACGATCTGCGAGCCGCTGGATGTGCATATTACGACGGCCCGGCAGTGGTTCCAAGAGATCGAGGAGCATATCGTTGCGTGACCGCTCGCGACGGCCTGTTTTGTGTGCCCCGGTGGGGTGCAGGGCGAGCCAGCAAGCACGTCCTGAGAGAGACGTATGTCAGTTACTGATACTCCCGAATCGGCAGCACAGCACGACTCTGAGACTGTTCTTGCGTCGGTCCCAGCGCCACGGTCGCCGACGAAGGTCGCATCGTTTGTCGAACGAGTCCTTGTCGAACTTCGCCACGAAGCGGTGGCTGCTCGGTACGTGACTGATCTAGACCAAGCCGGAGCGACGACAATCTGGTGTCGGGTCGAGCACACGCCGTTGGACGTCGACGCAGAGTACGTCCAGATTCGAGACGATCCGCGGTTAGGCGTTGGTGTCGAGCCGTGTTCGCAGGCGACGGTTCGAGAACGACTGTGCCAGTGTCTTGACCACGATCGGACTGGGCGCGTCGATATCCAACCGCTGGCTGATATCTCGATGGGCGACGACTGAGTTGTGCTTCAGGTCTGGTTCCGCATTGGCAGGTCGAGATCGCCGAGGGCAGCGTGCTGACGGAGAACACAGAGATGCGGGCAGACGGTCGTCGCCTGGAAGACTTCGCAGCTGCACCAGCCGGCGTAGGTCCCGTTGGGATGCTCGGCCAGCGAGCAGTTCACAGGACAGTTGTCGTCGACGGAGACGAGAAACAGGTCCGGGCGACCGCCCTTCGTTACGTCGACACTGGCATCGAGGGCGGCGTTCCACGTTGCTGACCGACGCTGTCGGATCTGCTGGAAGTCAAGATCACGGGTCCCACTGGGCTGGCGGGATATCCACTGGTCTGTGGCCGAATACTCGCTGGTCGTGGTGGGGGACTCGGCTGTTTTCATGATGAGTCCTCGTACTAACACATATACCCTCAAACAGCAAAAAAGTTGCTATAGAGGCGACACAGAGCGGATTTTGTGTTTCTCTAGTGGCTGAGAGAATCCAACAATGAGTAGTGGATACCGACGAGGGACTACCGGGCCGAAAAAGTTGAAGTGGCGCTGGAAAGATGAGACTGACAATCGGTCGCTACCCCAATCGTGGGCCGACAACGGTCGCACAGAATCTCCCGAGGAGAACGAAGTGCAGTTGTACGCAATCCAGTGTCGGGCTGGGCTCTTACTTGAGTGGCTGGTGAATACACGAACAGGGAAGCTACTCAGGGGCCCGCTGAGCGAGAAGCCGGGGCTTCGGGTTCTGTACGTCACCGCCGACGGTGAGTATGCAGTCCTGAAAGAGTCCGAAGCCCGCGAAATTGACGATAGTTGGAAGCCACCCAAGCAGTTCGCCAGTATCATCGCGAAGGACATAGAGGGGGCTGATCCTGTTCCAGACTCCAGTCAGGACTACTACCGACGCTTGGTCGAAGACCTGTACGACTCGTCGTAGCTGTTGTGAATACGGGCTCTTCATCCGTGAAAGCAATTGAAACGACCGCTCAGTATGCGTGTAGACGTATCGATGTGTTCAGTATGAACCCGGCAAAATGATTAATAGTACTACAAACGTATTACGAACGTATGTCTGAAGCAACCACAGGAGGAGACGAGGAGGATAAAATCGTCACAGTGAATTTCAAAGCCACAGAGTCATTCCTCGACGAAATCGACAAGACGTGGCAAGGACGCGGTTTCAACAGCCGGAGCGAGTTTATTCGTTACACACTCCGAGATGCTGTGGAGTTCCCGACGTTCGACCGCGACGAACTTATCGCACTCCTCGCTGCTGAGGAAGAAAGTCGTGAAGGAAAAACGATGGACGCCGAAGAAGCGCGTGAGAGGTTTGGAACAAGCGATGAGTGATGACGAGTGGACGTGGGAACTCTCTTCCACGGCACAGGATGATCTTAACTCACTCTCACCAGAGGTACAGGACCGAATCCTCGATAAACTCACTGAGATCGTCACCTCGCCGTGGCGCGACCCGCCAGAGTACGGCGAACCACTTCAGAACAGCCCACACAAGAAAATTCGAATCGGACAGTTCCGTCTCTCCGTGACGTTTCGGCAAGAAGAACAGTTGCTTGTTGTCGCCCGGATCAAACGCCGTGGTGGCGCATATACGGCTGACGACGACTGAACAGACTCTATATTCACTCGGTCCCTATCTTGACCCGATCACTTGGCAAGTAGAACTCTCAGAGTGACGCTCTCCAGCAGGCCAGATTTTGTGACTCTCTGGTGGCTGAGAGAGCATGGCTTCGCCACAGATCGACGTCGACGAGATTGGTGCAACGCTTGAGCAAATTCGCCAGCGCGGACACAGCGCGCACACGGTCTTCAGAGACTGGGTCAACCTCATGCTGTTCGCACTGCAGGACCGAGACGATCCGTATCTAGAGATTGTCGACGACTATCGCGAGCGTGGCGATATGGACCATCCAGACGGACAGCGCTCGGTCGACCTCTTCGCCAAGGCGTTCGGCCAGCTCCAAGAACGGATGGCGGCTACCGACGCCGACGTTCTGGGTGCTGTCTACGAGGAATACGGGATGTCCAGCGATGCGTTCGGCCAGCACTTCACGCCCCACTCTGTTTGCGAGACGATGGCCGAGATCGCCGGCGTCGGAGACGAGAGTGATACCGATGATAGACAGACGGTCCTTGACCCGGCCTGTGGGAGCGGTCGAACACTGCTGGTCGCCGGTCGAAAGCAGCCAGACGCGCTGTTTGTCGGGCAAGATAAGGACCCACTGTGTGCCCGAATGACGGCGCTGAACTGCTGTTTCCTGAATCTGGATGCCTACGTTATCCAGGGCGACTCGCTGACTGTCGAGTTCCAGCGAGCGTGGCAGACGTCGTACTCTTCGCTGGGTGGGAGCGTTCGCGAGCTAGACGACGAGGAGGTCGAGGAGCTTCACGAGTGGGTGACCGACGCCTTCGAGAACACGGTCGAGGCGGAGAACCAGCCCAGTCCAACGCAGGGGGCAGACACGGGCGCGGAAGACCAAGCATCTCCTGTTGCGACGTCTGTCCCAAGTGAGCAGGCCAGTCTGGATGCGTTCGAGGGCAGCGATTGACGGCTGTTTTGTGTGCCCCAGTCGGGTGCGGGGCGTTCCAGTGAGAGCGTCCCGAGAAGACCCATGTCAAGTGAACCAGATGTAGAGCCAGACACGGCTCCAGACTCAGTCGAAAAGGTCGAACGAACGGACTTTGGATGCAGTATGGAAGCACGGTTGGATCGAGGCACTGACACTCGCGATCAAGACAGAGTGACCATCAAGTCGAAGGGTGAGACTGCTGCGGAGACGATTGCAGAGTTCTACAAGCTCTTGGAAGAGTACGAGCAGGAGATCGGTGGCCGGCTTCGGGATGTTCAGCCAGGGGAAGACGAGGCAGGCGAGTAAGACGGGGATTGACAACCATTTAACATCAGATTTCAGCCGCTTTCGAGACCGGTCCTAGCCATCAATGCGTCTGGATTTTGGTCAATTTCAGTAAACTTAATGGCGCAAAGTTGTTAGTTATCCTGAGATGTTTGACCTCACCGGTTTTCAGCGTGATTTACTGTACGTGGTGTGCGGTCTAGACGGCCCACATGGCCTCGCGATCAAAGAGGAGATGGAGGAATACTACGAGGGAGAAATCCATCACGGGAGGCTATACCCGAACCTTGACACACTTGTCGACAAAGGGCTCGTTGAGAAGGCACAAAAAGACAGACGGACCAACATCTACTCAATCACGCGACGTGGCGAACGAGAGATAGCTGCTCGAAACGAGTGGGAACAACAATACAGAGCGGGTGAGCTTTCTGGATGACTGTCAACGCGCCTGATTTTGATCCGACTCTGAATGGCCACGCCGCAGTCGAGATCGAGAACGTGATTCACGTGGTCGTCTCAAAATACGATGAACAGGGTCACAAGGGGCAATTCACAGAGTGTGGCACCAGATTGGAAGACTTTCCAGACGGCGAAACCATCCGTGGTGATCGCGAGGAGATGGAACATTGCAATGACTGCTGGCCAAAACCTGTAGTTAATGACACACAGTCGGCGGGCGATGACAATCCAAACTAGTCTGCTCTTTCAGAGTATTTCGGGGCTATGCCCAGTATAGAGGATCCTGTCCTACAATAGATCTCAACAGGCATAATTCACGGTCTCTAGCTTGAACAGAATCGGCGAATAGCGAAACCACGGGACTAAGTTCGAATTGAAGGGTGTATGATTGTCAGGTAGAGGGTGTGAGACGTATTCTATGACACGCTGGTTATATAAAGTCATCAAGCGACGTTCTACGTGTCGTATCACGAGAACCTGACTCAGTAGACTCACCCGCAGTCTGCGGCATATCGATTGTCCCAGACGAATTCCCGAAATTAAGGAAGTTACGACCAGATTCGGCAATCGGCGGCTGAGTTCGTTCTCCGGAGTCGCCGGCTACCCAGTCTTCAACAGCTTCGACAACGGTCGGTGCCGTCGTAGTCGAGATGTGATCGGCACCCCGAACGATATTCTCCTCAAACGTTGATGGAACCCGCTTTTGTTGGAAAGCCAGTTTTTCAATTGTTGCGGCGTGGCCTGGCAGCGTATCCTCATCTAATCCTGACCATGCAGTCTGAATCTGATCTTCGAGTGCCATCACTCGCCCACGAGCGACCCCATTGTAGGACGTCAGATGGAGATCCTTCGCGGTGACACCATCCGTAAGTTGCTGAGCGAACGTCTCAACCCACGTTGGTTCTTGATATTGAGTCGCAGCGTACAACTCACCAATTGCCCGGATCGCTTCAGAGAGATTGTTAGCAGTTGTTGAGAGATGCGCCACGTCGATCTCTGCCCGGGCTTCGATTAAATCGGCATTGATACCCTGACACCAGAGCCACGTCATTACGGCCGCGGTCATTGATGAGTCGGACCGTTCATAGCCGTGTCTCTCTAGCAACTCCCACAGCGGGTTATCGGTATCCGGCGATTCACTGAGATCACATGTGTATGAGACCATCGCAAACTCTTTGACCAGTCGCTCAGGCGAAATTGGGTGGTAGTTTTCGAGCATCTTGACAACTCCCTTGAGTGCGTCTGGTGTGGCCTCAAGACGGGTCGAATGGTCATATTCGAAAACAGCCTCTCCAAGTCCGGTTGGCGTGATCTGGTTGTCCGACCGATAGTTGATGAAGCCTTTCTCATCAAGCTCCTTCGTGAACTGAATGACCTTCTGGGTGACCTCATCAGTATCGAGAGCCGGAGTCGCCGATATCGACGCGGCCTGATAGAACCCGTACAGCGTCATTGAAACAAATTCGATCAGTTTATCGAGTGTATTCCATCCACTGACAACAAGTTCAATCAGCAGCCAGCGGAGATTGGTGTCAGCGTTCTCCGCGTTTGAAATGTATTCATCGCCCGGAAAGTCGTCAGGTACAGGCCCGAAGTGTGACCCAATAGATTCAAGCGATTTCTCTTCGATTGGTGTTCCAAACTCGAAGTATTCTTCAGCCTCTTCGTCGGTGTAGATGGGGTAGGCATATGCCTCATCCATATCTCCACCCCGACCAGCACGACCGATCCATTGTATGTACTCGTACTTCCCAATGAATTGCCCAAAGCGAGCGAGGTCGGCAACAATAACCGACTGTATAGGCGAGTCAAATCCGTATGCGAGAGTAGTTGTACAGGAAATACACTTGATATCGCCGTTTTTTACTCCTTTTTCCACGAGTTCTTTGATAGATTTCTCGAGCCCGGCGTAGTGGAAAGCGACCCCATTCTCCAGACAGTTGATTAAATCATAGTGGGTACTGGTGAGAACAGTATCAATTGCGGCCTCAACCTTTTCTCGATAATCCGTATCCGGTCGCTCGAACCGACAGTTGTCTTTGATCCGCAGAGCCCGAGTCTGTGCATTCGATGTCGAGAAATTGAATATCATAAACGGGCCGACCTCTCGATTATCCATGATCAGATCGCCGATGAACTCGCCATAGGATTTCCGTGAATCATCTTTCATTACCGGCCTTTCGACGATCGGAACGCTTCGTTTCGCAGGGCTGATGATAAGATCGGACTCTAACCAGCGAGCAATTTCATCAGGATTCCCGACCGTCGCACTATTAGCAAAGATCTCGACCCCGTTCTGCCGGGCAATGGTCAGGCATTTTTCAATGGTATCCCCACGGAAGTCTGAGTAAATCTCATGGAAATCATCAAAAATGAGCGTATCAATACCGAGGCCGACACCGCGAATCGCTGCCTCATAATATGAGTCGAAGGTTGCAACGATCACATCGGCATGCTGATAACCGGCTGTCTCACCCCACGTCGCATTCGCGAGGGTATATTCCCCGTCAAGCCACTCGTTGATGGATTCATACTTCCCGTTCGTGAGCGAGACACTTGGGACGAGATACGCAACCGACTTCCCGTTGTCAAGTGCCCGCTGGACTACAGTCTCAGCACAGAACGTCTTCCCATTTCCAGTCTCTGCACAGAGAAGGGTATTCTCCTTATCCATCCCGCCTGCCTCAAGAAACGCCGCTTGTGTCTTGTTTATCGAGTCAAATCCTTTCTTTTGAAGTAATGATTCAACCCGCTCAGCATCAAGCTGGGAGAGACTATCTGGAATATCGACCATTGATGAATTGTGATAATAATACATGCCGTCTGATAAAAATACTATCCCGATTCGTACATCGAACCATACTGCAGTACTGATGCCTGTGCATATTCAAAATAACACCCATCTGTGTCAGTACTTACCCGGCCTGTTGGGCTACCCGCTCCTGAAAAACTATTTATTTCGAAACAGGATAACAATGATGTCAAGTGCTGTCTTCCGCGAAGTATGTCGCGGCTTTATTGCCCATCGCCGATGATATCGTTCGCTTCATCGCGTGTCCGCTTTGCGGCCTCCTGAGCGTACCCCTCATGGGTCGTTTCGATTGATTTGTGACGGAGTACATCTTGCGCCAGCTGTGGATTCTCACGATAGATCTCCCGCCCGAGGCCACGGCGGGCACCGTGTGGCTTCAGTGGCTCCTCGAACTCGTAGTCGGACCACTCGCAGAGTTTGGCAAGGATATCCCGGGCCGACTGCGTGGTGATCGACGGCGTGGGATCAAGCGCTTTCGCAGCGTTGTCGAGTCTGGGGAACACGGCCTCATTCTCGTCAGGTTCTCGAAGTTGCTTCCAGCGCCGAAGCGGGCGAAGTGCATCGTCGAGGATCGGCGCAGACTCGCGGGAACGGTTCTTGCCGAATACTTGCATTGTACCAGCCTCTAAATCGACGTGACGCCACCGCAGGCCGTTCCGTTCTTCATCATCAGAAACAGCGACCAGTTCTGCACTACGCGCACCGGAGTAGGCGAGGAGGAAGACGAGTGCTTGGTCGCGGTAGGCCGCCGTGCGGTCGACGTCATCGCTTTCGCCGGCGTCGTCGACGCGGGCGGTCGCAGTAGCGCAAATAGCATCGCGGTCGCGTGTCGTCCAGTACTGCTGGTCTGTTTCAGTCTCGTCGGTTGGCAGCGGGCCTTCGGCGTGGTTGGTCTTGGCTGGGTTCGTCGGAATCAGACTCTCGTAGACGGCCCACGTCAGAAACGAGCGGACGTAGGCGAAGTAGCGTCGGGCGGTTTCTGGTGAGATATCGTCTCTGTCGTCGGCCCGGGCGAGGTCACGAGCGTACTGCCGACAAAGGTCGTCGTCGATATCCTCGGGACTGGAGATACCGTGCTGGTCCCGGGACCAAGCTGCGAACTTCCGCAGCACGCTGGCGACGTTCGTTTGGTAGCGCCCGGAGTCGATATCGACTAGTCGTTTCTCGATGGCTTCTTCGAGGGCATCACCCCCGGGAGTAGCGTCGTATGCAGGCGGAAGCCGATCCATGCTTCCCGTACAGCGGCGGTCCGGGTAAAACTGGTGGTGCTTACTATTATAATACAAACCTATCTACAAAACCAGAATATCGACGTTTCAGACACTCTGTGTGTGAATATTCGGGCTTTCTGTGTCTGATAAAGTCTATGTGGCTATATCAATCTCGCTCAACTATAGAACAGCATTATTTTCCCGTATAACTTCCTGAGCTTTCTTCTATCAGCAGAACTATTATGTTTGCGCCTCCGCAAACGATTGCGTATACGGTGACGAAAATGAAAACTGTAAGTGTATTTCTCGACAAAGGCGGCGTCGGCAAGACGACATCGACAGCACACTTCGGCGTCGCGTTGTCTGAGCACGACTTGGATGTGCTACTGATTGACCTTGCTGGGAAACAGGGCGACCTCGCAAAACACTTCGGCGTCTGGACTGACTTGCCAGAGGCCGACGAACGCTGGCCGAACATCGCGACGGTTCTCAGCGACGACTGGTCAATGGTCAAAGAGAAGCTCCCGAACGCAGCCGAGGATATGATCGTCCCGACCGAGGAAGGCCCAGACCTGATCCCGGCCCACGTCGGCCTCGATCAAGTGGATGACGACCTCGCGAGTGTTCCGGTGCCAAAGCGATACCAGATGCTGGAGTCGTTTCTTGACGAAGACATCGAACCGCTGGGATACGACATTGTACTGGTTGACCTCCCTGGGCTCACGAACAACGTGACACTGAACGGTCTGTGGGCAACTGAGCGCGTCGTTGTACCGGTCGAACTTGGCGAGTTCGAGCGCCAACAGATAGGAATGCTCGACGACGACATTGAAGAGCTGAGTGCGAACTTCGAGAAGGACATCAAGATGGCGATGATTGTTCCAAATCGCGTCGACACTAGAACCAATCTTGCTGAGGAGCTTCTAGAAGAACTTGATGACGATTGGAGCGGGCTAGTCGCGCCAGCGGCGGTACCGAAGTCACAGGATATCAGGAACAGCCAGCGAAACGGTGAAACAATCCTTGCGTATGCAGATGACGAGCTATCGGTCACAGCCGAACGAGCGGCCGAATCGTATCGAAAGAACAGCGAAGCACTATTGGAGGAACTATGAGCAACGAAGAAGATATTGAGGAATTGAAAGCACAGACTCAGAAGGGACGTCGGACTGATGCCGCAGCTAACGAACAGCAGGGCGAACTATCTGAGGACATCCAAGAGCAGTTAGAGGCCATCGACGACGGCGACCGGAAGACACTCGCAATTCGTGACGAGTCACTGGCTGCACTGTTTGGTGCGCTCGTTGAGCGCGACGATGATCTGGATGCTGCTGTCGAGACGTTGGCCGACGCTGCAGGCCGAGACGTCGACGATTCAACGAAGAGCGAGTTGCTTCGGTTAGCGGCTCGCGTGGGACTGCAAGAAGCGGCACCGGAACTGTGGGACGAACTGCTGGAAGCAAAGAAGGCACGCGCCGTCGAGCAGGCCTAATATTTTCGTTAATGTTTTTGTTTGCGTTTGCGTTTGCGTTTGCGTTTGCGTATTGTCTGCACGCTGCGTCGGTCAGTCCAGCGTAGGGCTGTTTTCCCCGAAATATGGTGTGTACTTCTTTCAAAGTCACTACACAGAAAGTTCGTCAATCGGAGCCAGATACTTATTTTCCCACTCTCGATGGCCTTGGAGGTCTCGCACGCCACGCCTTGTCAGTCGATACTTGTTTCCTCGTCCGTTCTTATCCATTTTCTTGATAAGCCCTTTCTCAGCCATTTCGTCC
>NZ_JBTWBG010000015.1:0-13673 GCF_054850705.1 Haloarcula sp. H-GB5
GGACGTTCCACTAGCTACTCAGCCCGGTTTCTCCCCGGCCGGCAGACCCACGCTTGCGATACATCCGGAACTCCGTGGAATCGGTATCTCGATGTGTGCCAGCTGGAGCCACCCCGACCCGGAGCTTTTTGAGCGATGACGGCCAAGTCTGAATCGCACCGTTCTCATGCCACAGCCACACCTTTCTCCAGAGCAACAGCCATCCAACCAGCGTCAGATTCCGAGCATCGAAACGATCGGGCCGGTCGTCGACGAAGTGATCGACATTGCCCGGCAGAAGCTCAAACACCCGATCAAAGTCCGCCTGTGGACGTGGGAAGATAGAGAGTTCAAAGTCCGTGTCAAGCACTGGTACCCTGCCGGGGCAAACAACCGATACGGATACGAAGCTATCGTCCAGTATCATAGCGACCGCGAAGTGGTTGAAGGGTTCTTCGCTGAGAGAGACACGGAAACTGATGATCTGGAAGTCTTGCTAGAAACTGAGTTTGGTCGTCTCCCAGACCCAGTGGAAAAAATGAGGGAGTAGTCTGACCAGCGCTACTTCACGACCTCGCGATAGCAGTCCTCACAGAGCTGGTCAAACGATTCGTTGCGGTCAGAGTCGTGGAACGACCCCGACCGAATCCGGACCGCATCGAACTCGGTAATGAATACGTCTTCACAGCGTGGACACTGGACGTCTCCCATTTGAGATATCACCTCCCGGCGGCCCTGTCTGGCCGCCACCAGCCTGCGGCCACACAAAATCGAGGTGTGTCTATCCGGGATACCGGGCCCAGACACCGACTAACCAACAGCACCCCAGATTGCGCCGACTTTGTTGGTTAGAAGAAGATGCCCCGACTCACCGGCAAGAGCGGTTCCCGTCTACCTCCCGGCGGCAGGCCGGGATCGCGCCCGCTACCGCAGGCACGATGGACCGCCGCGAGGCGCGCGATAGCGCCGAGCGGAGCGTTCCGTCGGCGTCGCGCGCTGTCGCAACCCACCAGCCACTCAGCCCCAGTTGCTCCCGGGCCGGCTGGCCCACGCCCACGCACACACCAGGACATCGGCTCTCTCACAGCCGCCACCAGACTGACCCACGTTGACGCGCTGGTGCGGTGGCGTGCCAGTCCGTGCGCGCGGTTGTCTCGCCGCCGCCCGGTGTGCCGGAGGCGGCGGCGAGGCCGCGTGCGCGAGCACCGTCGCACCGCCCGAGGAAGCCCCCCGCTCGATGGGGGACGCCCTCGCTACCGGGCGTTAGTCTGCGGAGTGGACGAGCCCCTGATGGGTGGCGGCCCCGTGCTCGGTATCGAACAGGTCCGAACACCCGGACTCGGGACAGCGGGCCTTCCCGAGCGTCACGGCGACCGCGCGGTCAGTGTCCCGCTCGTTGGCCCACTGATGGGTGTCTGACTCGGCCTCCCACGACGCTACCGCCGGGCTCTCACCCGAGGAGCCGAACATACTACTCCCGTGTCCGGTGGGCGCGGGACCGTCGCCGCGCTCGATGATACACATGAGCGTGTCGCTCGTGACCGCCACGGTCTTGATACCGTTGTAGTCGTCCGGCTTGCCCCCGGAAATCCGAACTCTGTCGCCCTCGTGGAGCGTGCGCACCATCTCGCCGCCGTGCATGGACTTGCCCCAGACCGTGACCTTCGCGCTCGTGCCCTCGTCGTCCTCGATGTAGAGGACTTGGTACTGATTGCGGGCGTCTGGCTCCTCAATGATGTGCGTGACTTCGCCTTCAACCGTACACTCGTAGCCGTAGGGACTCACCTCGTCGATAGGCGTGGGGACTTGCAGTTCGTCACGGGCGTCCCTGAACACGGTAAAGGAAGCCTCATACAGGCTGTTACAGTCGCCCATCTGCCCGGACACAAGGGCCGCGAGTCGGCGGCTTGCCGCCGCCTGCGACAGACTGGTTTTGTCTGCCAGCGTCGCGGCCTGCTGGTTGACTCGCGCCAGCGTGTCGCGGTCCATCCACTGTCGGGGGTCAGCCGGGGAGCGGAACCCATCAGCGCGTCCGGTTTCCGCGTCGGTGAGCTGGCGAGCCGACGCCTCGCGGTCGGCACCGTCGACGTGAGCGCGTGCGACCTCGGAGTGGCGGGCTTGCTCGGCTTCGCGTCCGTGACGTTCCTCCTGCTGTTCCAGCGTTTCGCCAAAGCGCCGGTCCGGACCAACCTCGGTCGAGCGGGTCCAGTCGTAGTCGTATGCCTCTTCCTGCCGGGCGTAGTAGTTGCCACGGCTATCGCTACCCCGATTCATCCTGAAATCGAGTTCGTCGCCGTTCTCGGTTGCTGCAACCGCCTCTAGAAGCTGTTCGGGGCCACCCTCAACGTGGGCCGAAAGGGAAACAGTCTTGTTGCTTGCCGATGCTTTCTTACCGCTGGAATTGCTAGCGTACATTGTCTTTCGCATCTCCGCGGAAAGACACTTGTCGGGTGTTGTCGCACCCGATTTCTGCGGCGTAAAACTGCCCTGCCAGCGCCGCGTGCGTCGTGTCTTTCCGTACGTAAAGGCATGGGTGCCGACTACTTAAAGGTACCGGACTATTTGGATTGTTTCAAGTGTAATATTCGGGTGTCTGAGTGTTTCTAAGCGGCGTCTTGTGTTTCGCTATTCGAGGGAGAATAATATATAAATACGGGTAGGTGGTTGACACCCCGGCGGGCGGCCCCATCGTGTGCGGTTGCGGTGAGCTAGCATCCCGCGCGGCCAAGCGAGTGCCGGATGGGTGAAAGCCCGGCAGCGCAACGAAGTGAGCAGCCCGGAACACAGCGACTGCAAGGAGCGTCCTCGTTCCGGCAAGGGAGCGCCGGCCGCGAGGGTTCCTCAGCCGGATCGCGCGCGACTCTGACGCGTGCGTTCGATTCTGCTGTGCTGTGCCGTAGCAGTCGGGTGGGACTGAAAGGGGCACGCCGCTGGCGCTTGCCGTGGTCGCGTCAGCGACCCCTATCCGCGTGCGGTTTGCGCGGATATGTCGCTGAGCGACCGCCAGCGGCGTGGGGCTTTCAAGGTGTGCTGGTCCGACACCGAGTCCGTCGTCGCGATACCGTTCGGAGTAGTGCCGTAAGCCCCAGCAGTCCCGTCGAAGCCAGCAGTCCCCCCGAAGTCAGCCGTGCCGCCGGCGTCAGGGCAACGAGTCTCGCCACCAGTGGTCCCACGAGTCCCGCCATCCGAACCGCCGCCTCCCTCGACACCGTCACGAGTGCCACACGACTCGACTCCAGGCCCAGCAATACCAAAACCTCCTGCCGGCCACACATGAGATGAATCTCACCAGTATCCTCTTCGCCGGCTCTCGGTCCACGTACCGGCTCAAACAAGAGCGAGCGAGCCGCTCAGCGGCGGCTGCCCGGCGGTCAGACGACACACCAGCCAGCCACCCGTATCTGCCCGGCCGTCAGTCCCATGCCGACACACGCTCGTCTCTCGCGCTCTCAGC
The DNA here is from genome assembly GCF_054850705.1 of Haloarcula sp. H-GB5. Taxonomy (NCBI): domain Archaea; kingdom Methanobacteriati; phylum Methanobacteriota; class Halobacteria; order Halobacteriales; family Haloarculaceae; genus Haloarcula; species Haloarcula sp. H-GB5. The sequence continues at coordinate 3,434 of NZ_JBTWBG010000015.1, forward strand.
CGGCTTGCCAGCCCCACGCTGCCTAGAATCGGCAACTCCGTCAGGCGGGTTAGGTGTGGTGTACGTTTGAGGTGAGTAGTTCGGTGCCGTGTTCTGATTACAAGTGCTCTCGTTGACCGTCTAATCCTTTTTACCACTCCGCTCTCACGTTCTGTATATTATGAGCGATACCGCCAGTGAGGACGAGAGCGAACATGATGTGATGATTTCCTACTCTCACGCTGACTCCAAGCAGGTCGCTAAGGAACTCTACGAAGAATTGACCGCCTATGGACTGGATGTTTGGTATGATGGCGTGAAGCTGAACATCGGCGACAATATTCAGGAATCCATCGACAAGGCACTGAGCAAGTCGGACCACGCAGTAATCATTATGTCTCCCACGTACTTCGAAGGGATGTCACAGTTGGAACTCGGGGGATTAGTCCAGATACATAACGACGAAGATCATAACGTGCTCCTCCCTGTCTTACACAAGATGGATTTCGAAGAGCTGCGAGAAGAGAGCCCGAGCCTTGCGGGGATTATCGGCAAAAAGATATCGGAGGATAACGTGGCCGAGGTGACTGCAGACCTCTACTCGGCTATTGAGTCATCTGACGCAAATGCGGGTTCGCAGTCAAACAGCAACGGTGGTGGGAAGAGAACGGATATTCGAGTGAGTATGGAGGACTTCGTGGATATCTCCAAGGGTTCCAGAGTCATTATCAATGAATGGCGGACAAGTGGAACTCCTCACAGTGGCAGCATTACCGCTGTCAAGATGACTGTTGAGGAAAGCGGTCTCAGCTACAGTGGTTCGAATTTTATGGGTACATCGAAAGTCATCAAGAATGAGCCCTTGGAGGGCCATATCTCCAACATCACGGAGAAGTCAGCGGGGAAAACTGAGTTCACACTCCGTATTCCACAATCTCGTTTAGATGAGCTTTCGGACGACCGAGACGACTACAAATCAGGGTTAGTCGGGTAGTGTCAAAATACGACTCGCTGGACACCCTCCATTGGAATGACCGACCCCACGTTTCCGCTGTAACTGATCCCGCACTTCGGGTATAACCATCAGGGCTTCCGCTTATAACTGAAATGAATCCCAGCTATTGCTGCATCCATCCTCTGTATCTTGGACTGCCTTCTGTAACTCTGTCTATCACAACATTTTCTCACCTCCGGTTGCACCGCAGCAAATCGACTGCGAAGGATTCTATAACACGCTGCACCCGCTAGGAACACACAAAAGTACGCTACATGAGGTCCGTCTGACATCGAGCCCGCTCTAGAAGCTGGTGTCTTGCTTACAGGAGCCGAGCGAGGGACTGCTTGAGACGGCCCTTCACGCCGGATGATGCAACGACTTCAATCTCGACGACACAAGAGCACAGTAGCAACAGCTCGCCACACGCGGGGCATTCCTCGTAGTCGCACAACCGATGATGTATCTCGCCGTGCTCGACACCACACGCAGGACACGACTGGTCGCGCCACCGTTCGAGGTCGACGGTAACGGCCCGTTCGTTGCTCTGGAGGACTTGTAGCTTGTACGTGAGATACTGGCTACCCTCGCCCCACGGAATCGGGTCGGAAGCCACCCCATTGACGTAGTAGCGTTTGTCGACACACGCCGACGCTGACCGTGGCCGGCGGCAGTCGGGACAACACATCTACCTCTCACCTCGGGGACGCCCCGCAAAAACCTCGCCACTCGTCTGTGCCTGCCGGTGCTGGTCACGAATGTCCGGTCGGTCGTCGGCTTCGGTACTTGGAGACTGTTCGTCGACAGACTGCTGTTCGGTGCTCATGTTCGGGAAACCCCTCACCCCATCGGGGGGACACAAAATTGCTTCCAGTACGAGCACGCAACCGACAGCACTCAGGCCTCAGCGACGTCCCAGACAGAGAGATGGCCGCTGGAACAGACGCCGGCGTGACGCCCGACAGCCATGCAGGGCCCGTACTCTCCGTCGACACACGCGATGCGCTCGGCGTCGAAGATCGGCGCGTCGCACTCGTCGGTTCTGCAGGTCATATACTGAGACGAGTCACTGGACATCACGCAGCGCCCTCCATCGCTTGGTGACGGAGCTCGCTTTCGTCTGGTAAATCCCAGCCGTGGTACTCGCGAGCGATGTGGCGTGCTCGCTTGACGTTGACCACGACGCCGGCTGCTGGTGACTGATGCGCCTCAACGCGCTCTTTCAGGTATGCAGGATGGGTGCGTGTGTACGTGCCAAAGCCGAGGCCGTCTGGCCCGCTCTGAGTCATGACGACGTAGCCCTTCAACTTGGTCTGGATCGCGTGTTCCTCTGACATAACTGGAGGTCAAGACGCTCTCTCTGGAACGCCTCTCGCCCGACGGAGGCTCACAAAATACGGGTGAGTTCCCTTGTTGTCAGACTAAGATTGCTTTATTAGCTCGATCTATGCACTCGCGCCGTCGTTGGACCCTCCCAACAGATCCTGGCGCGCGGTCGCACACTGTCAGGAGTAGTCTGGAAACCATCGCAACCCATGTGAACATTATACATAATTCAAAAAAGTGGAGGTGTCGCTGCCTCTCTCAGGCCGTCGCGACGACGTGTTGATGTTGTGGGGAAGCCAGTTTTACAATTCAACAACCGCAAAATGAACTTGCTATCCTAGATAATGCCTGAAGCGTGACCTCAACAAACTCAGGGCTTTGAGAGTATCTTAACGCCCTTTATAATACGGGTCCCATTCACCGTCGGAGTAGTCTATGCAACCCACACTCCATCCACAACCATTCCAGAACCGATCAAGAACCGGTTTCAATGCTTGAGGTGTAGATTCGTCGAACGCTGTAATTTCAGCACGAGTAAGTGACATGGTCTCTCTTGGGATTTTTGCATCTTGTGGACCGTGAACGCGCTTTTCATACCACATCTCAACATCTTTGAAACCATGGACCGTAAGATATGCGAATATGGGCGGTTTCGCTCCAATCTCTTTCAAGCACTTCAACGATCCACGAACCGTTTTGACCACCTCTGTGTCGAATTTATGTGCTGGGAACGTTCCATCATGGCCGACGAAGTAGGTTGAAACAGCCTCAATCCACCCATCCTCGTGAATGAATGTGTAGTCACGATGCTCGTCAGCGCCTCTCTCACGAACAAAAGTTTTACCAATATCAATTGGATCGCCGTCGAACGGAGCCTCTTCATCTCCGAACTTAGGTGGCGTCGGCAATTCAGAGGGGGGAACCCCATATTCCATGCTCTCCATTCCATTCGGTAGCAGGTGAATCGCCACAAAGGGACCGTCTTCAAGATTTACAGGGATTTCCTCCCGATCTATTATTGCTTCAATTCGTGACTGCTTCAAATCTTCAATAGCCTCAATGCTGTCTGGCCTTCCCTGCGGATCGACACCCAAATGACGTTGAGCAATTTCGGGCAGGTCTGTCTCAAGCTTATTACGCAACCGCTCAAGATGCCACAGATCAAGTTCCCAATCGTACTCTTCTCGAACTTCTTCTCGCATATCCATCTCCTGCTGACCAGTCACTTCTTGATTCGTCACAAAGACAAATATCTCATATTCTCGCTCGTGATCTCCTGCCTTAGAAGCATCTTTACGAAGTTTCTGTCGCCACGTTTTTTGTTTACTGTAATGTGCTATACCTGCTTGACCACCGATGGTCACATATGCGTCTCGTCCGGCGTCAGTTCCTTGGGTTCCACTCGGATTAACATCGTATCCGTATGCGGAGAGAACATCTGAAGCCAACTGTTCTAATGTGTCTGGTTGAATACGTAAAAGTGCGATCTCGGTATCTGTCGTCATATCTAAACACAACAGATTCCGACTATTTGATTGTCCTGAACGAATTCTTGAGTGAAGTGTTACCGGTGAGATTATAATTGGCAAGTACGTTCTCTGTTACCGGGTTCTGATCGAATTTGGTCGAAATCCACCTCTTCCGGTAGAGGCTCACAAAATACGGGCGAGTCCGCGCCGTTGGGCTAGGATTGCTCTAGTGGCTCGACCCACTCGGGAGCGCAATCGTGTGTGCCGCCGTAGATCGAGTTGTCGGGATACTGGTCGTCGTCAGCCTCGACAGAGACGATCACGTTGCCGCCGGAACGCGAAATTTCTGTAACGGTTCCGACGACTGCATCGAGTGGGCCGTCTCCGTCGGTCCAGTCGGTTCGGACGTGGTCGCCGCGGTCGAAGTCATACTCCTCGAAGGAGGGCGCTGTGGTACTCATGATCTCCTCCGGCTCCGAGGGAGACACAAAATGGCTCGGATGCCAGCCAGAGCGCTGATGCTTTTCGCCGAGAGAAGAAGAACTGATGACCGAATTACGGGTCCGGAAACCCGATGGCTGGACGACCGTCTCGTTTCCCGACGAAGTTGCGACGATCTCGGTTGTCGGTGGGAAGGTCGACGGCCAGCTGTGCCTGACCCTCACCGGCGAACGGGAGGACGGTCCTCGCATCGTCGAAACCGGCATTCTCGACGTCGACGAAAATGACGAGCACTTGCTGGAGAATACAGTGCCCCGGACCGAGGACGGGACGAATGTCGTCTTGGATCGGCTACTGCCGGATTGACTGCAATTTCAACTGAGGACTACCGCTCCCACGGAAAGAAGCCATTCCGCTCGCGATAGGCACTGATCTGGTCCTGAAACGCTTGTTCCTGGAAGTCTGGCTCGTCGCCGTGGATGTCTTCGGGTGAGACGCCGTCAGGAAGATGCTCGTAGTCCGTGGCGTCCTCCGTGTTATCTTCCTGTTCGGGCTCGTGTCGGTGCTGCCCACACTCCCTGCAGGTCCAGATCAGCCGGTCAAGATGTGGGTGACACTCGAAGCCATCGAGTCCGTGCGATTCGTGTCCCGTCACGGCGCCACACTGCCGACAGTGGAACCCGATACCGATTATCTCCGGTTCGGCTCTTGCCTGATGGCGCTGCACGACGCCGGGAACAAGCCAGTACGTGCCGTCGTTCTGTCGGAACTCATCCGTGAGCTGCTGGAACTCCGAGCGGTCGGTGACCGGCGACCCGTCCTCGAGATAGATCCGTGGCTGGACGTCGTCTCCATCCCAGTTAGTCTGTTTGTCGGCTGTCTCCAAGAGCGCCTGTCCGGGTTCCTCGTCGATCGTGGTTTCGGTTGGCAGGTCGGGCCAGCCCTTCGTGAGAGTGGCGGCTGGCTCAGTTCCGAAGGCTGCTCGACACTTCACGGTTCCATGAGAGACGTCCTCGCCGCTCGCGATGCTATCAGACACGGAGAAGGCCGCAGCACCGAGGGCTCGTGCATGAAAGTCAGTGTTTGCTTCGACGAGTGCCAGAATAACCCGCCCGAACGTCCACTCCCCAAGTGGGCTGCTATCCTGATCGTCGAACGAAGTCTCTGAGACGCCGGTTTGAGCGCAGAACGGACACTGGCGCTCGTCCCGTGGAATGTCCTGTCCGCAGGTTCTACAGGTGCGAGTCTCATCCTCTGTACGGTCGGGATACTTGGTGGATTCGAGGACTCGTTCCCGTCCGTTCCCTCTCGTTTCAGGGTCGGAACTCGCTGCGCCGAGGATATCAGCGGGATCGTACTCAGGATTTCGGTCAGTCACACGCATGGTTGCGTTCGTCATCGTATTTAAACTCCAGCCCCGAGGGAATCACAAACCGACAGAGAGCGAGAGTCTTGCCTGATACAGTGAAACAGTTGTCGACCTAATGATGTTGTCACTGGTTGCCGTGCAAGATGTAGAGGTTGACCGTGCCGTAGAAAGGGGTCGATTCTGAACCTCCAACTTGGTAAGATGGTTTCCAATAATACTAGTAATAATATAGGAGCAAATCAATAGACAGTAGCTGATTTTTGTGATAATAAATACACTAATTATATGTTACTGTAAATTAAATGTCTTCGTAAGCAATAGTTCATCGGCTTGGTAACCCCCATGTTTCAAAAAAATGATTCTCATGCTCAAGAGCAGCTCTTTTCGCCAGTAAAAGAGCTGCCGGCTGGCGCACGCGAAAAGCTGGAGAACCACTGGTCAACGCACTTCTACGAACACGTCTTCACACAGATTGACGAGGATAAGTTCGGAGTGCTATACCACGAGGGGTATAGCCGTCCGAACAAACCAGTCAACGAACTCGTCTCACTGGAAATAATCAAACATCTGATGGACTTGTCTGATGAGGAGCTTGAGTACGCCTATCTGTTTGATTTTCGTGTCAGGAACGCACTGGGGAAGGAAGCTCTGGGCGACAACATCTGCCAAAAGACGTTCACCAACTTCCGGCGGCGACTGATGGAATTCGAAGAAGAAACTGGGCGTGATCTTCTTCACGAAGTGTTTGAAGATCACCGCGCCTATCTCATGGACGAATTCGATATTGACGGGAGTACCCAGCGCATGGACTCAACGTACATTGAGGCCAATATCAAGCAACTGTCTCGGGTGGATCTCATTGCGAAAGTCCTTCACAACTTCCTGACCGATCTCCCTGCGGAGATCGGTGAGGAGTTGCCGGCTGGAATGGACCGCTTTGCCGACGTTGAGAACCTCTCACTGTCATATCAACTCGAACCAGACGAAGTCTCATCAACCATTGACACGCTCATTGAGCATACTGCGTGGCTTGTTGATCGCTTCGAAGATAAGCCAGAGTACGCCAGCTTGGAGAGTTTCGCTCATCTGGAGCGTGTCCTGGATGAACAGTGCTATCGCATTACTGAGTTGGAATCTGATGATACTGATGAAGACGATGATGACGATGAGGTGCAGTCCAATCCCGGTGACGGGTCACCGGGATGGAAGCCGCTTCGGGAATTCGAGTCGATTGAGGCAGAAAAACAACACGAGTCAACCACTGATGACGGGAGTTCAGAACCCGAAACATCGAACGACCGCGTCGGGCTAAAAGAGCCCGACGAGGTCGGAAGCGGATCTCTTCAGCATCCACACGATGACGAGGCAACCTACCGAGAAAAAGACGAAGAAGATTTCTTCGGCTACAAAGCGAATGTTGCTGAAACGTGTGATGGAGACAATCCATTTCGGGTGATAACGGCTGTTCGGGCAGACACCAACAACACGCCTGACGGCGAGTTGTTGGAAGACGATGTGCCAGAGCTACCGAACGAAACGGGGTTAGAAGATCTCCTCGTTGACGGCGGCTACGCTGACCATGACGTAGAAGCGCTTTGTGAGGAGTACGGGATCACACAGCACTTCTCTGGAATTCCTGGTGAACAGCCAGCTGAGGACAAAATCTCGTTGGCAGACGCTGAGTGGGAGCGGAACAGAATGGTTGCGTGTCCTGCCGGACACGAACCATTCGACCAGCGGTATCTGCCAGAGAGTGGACGCTACTCCGGGAAGATGGACAAAAGCCTGTGTAGCAACTGTCCTCTCGAGGAGAACTGTTTTGTCCAAGAGAAGGTGCAATACTACGCGTATGGGTTCTACGAGCGACGATTAGAGGTAGCTCAGCGTCGCAAGCGCCTTTCTGATCCAGAAGAAGAGTTGCTGCAGCTACGCGCTGGTGCAGAGTCTCTGGTGCACGAAGTGTATCACCAGGACAGAGAAAAGACGAAGTTCACGGGGAAAATCAAGGTCAAGAATGCGTCGATAGCGAAAGCTATCGGGACAAATCTGAAACGCGCCTCCCGATTCCTTGAATCGGAGGCGCAGACGAAGAAATCAGTCGGGTAGCTAGGGAAATAGAAGACTATTATCGGCGTAGCAGGTATCTCACAAGTTTTTGAAATGGGGGTGGGTTGTTAGACCGACAGGTAGAGACTCTTCGATAGAAAATTGGCCCCACTCGCTTCCAGCTGTTTGGTTCTCGTTGACCCCCTTTCTACGGCACGGTCAGAGGTTCCATTCAGCACTGGGTTCGCGTGTATTTCTAGTTTCGTTGCGTGCTCAATTCCCGTCTGACGTACCGCTCGCGAGCCACCTCGTGAAGCTTCCCTCGGTTCCAGAAATCAGCGTTGGGTGCAGCCACACCCTCGAACGCATCACGGTTTAGCCACCGGTCGCGAAGTTCCGTCGTGATCACGCCAGTGCCGCTGCAAAGACTACAGACGTTGTTCACGGGGTTATGCATACAACGGCCCTGCGCGTGACAGAAGTCGTCGATGCACTCAACCTGTTCACCGTCGCCACCACACTCGATACACCGAATCCAGTCAACGTCGTATTACGAGCAGAGCGGTCTGCGGTTGCCCCCTCACGCCGACTCACCTCCCAAGTATGCCGTGTGGCACAAACTGGTTTTACAAGCCCTGAAACCGTTGTACTCGAATATGGACATCGACTTCAGACTACCCGACATATCGCCTGTCTCGATAACCGTGGTTGAAAATTTGAACCTGTCGTGGGGAGATTCTACCCAGAACCCGGATGACAATAGCGACGATGACGACAGCGATGGGAACAGCGATTCGGCCCCGGCCGTAACCGACATCTGGGGGAAATCTCCCAGAGCAAAACGCTGGGAAAAAGTCGATCGGCCATACCACCCAGGAGACCGCCGGTAGTCGAAACAGCACTGTTCACGCTCAGTACCGTCGTTACAGCCACCGTCGCAGTAATCCAGTTAGCAGGTGAAGCCGACGATGGTGATGATGAGGACGGCAAAGGAGGAAGTGACGGCTCAGAACCAACCAGATTCTACCCAATGGACGAATTCGCAAAACGCCGGATTCGGCGGTAGTGATCAGTGCTTTCCACACACTGTGCACAAGAATCGGGTCTCATAATTCCTGAACCAACCATACAAAATAATAGAATCCAACTGACTGGGTTTTTGTCTGCCAAGTGGCATACGCACTTAAACTGTCGATACAGACGAAATACCTATCCACACAGTGAATCAACTACGGCCATGGACCGGCGCACGTATCTCGCTATCATCTCTACAGCTTCCGTAGGAATCGCAGGCTGCAGCCAGCTCAACTCTAACTCAGGACCACCCGAAAACACTGAAACTCAAACTGCGACCGACACGACCACAACGGAGACCTTGACCCCGACCGATACCGAGACGCCGACGCCAACAGAAACGGCGGTAAACATCCCTGATGACCCTGTGGCCGCAGTCGAAATGTATCTGCAAAAATACTACGAAGAGGGCGACAGAGAATGGGTGAACGAGTTCCGTGCAGACAATGGGAATAGAGAACCGGCTACAGAGGAAGATATCGAAGCACTCCAAGAAGTTGATGTTACAGTCAACAGTGTCGAGTTGGTCGAAGAAAACCAAGACAGCGCAGTGGTTACAACATCTCTTGAATTAGAATACGATGACGAATCTGCAACAGGGACGTTCCGACTGGAGTTACGCAGAATTGAGGGTGAATGGCGTCTCTGGGACTCTAGAGAGTCTGACGACGGGGTGGTTGTATCTAACATTGATTTCCAGCAGTCTGATTTCGGTATCCAGTCGATAGTCAGGATAGAGAATAACACAGAGCAAAGAGTAACGTTGGACGTTCGTGTCGAAGCTTATGAAGGCGACTTACTACTTGACTCTGGCTCGGCAACAGGAGAGGTTCCAGCTGGCCGGATTTTAGAGGTTGAGGATATTTATTTAGAGGTTGATGAGGCGCGAGTGACTGAGTATGATGTGTTAGCGAGGCAGATTGGGGCATCTGAGTATACTCGTGTTTCTGGTGGCAGTGGCAAGACCTTCAGAGAGAAACTGAATAGCTGAGAGTATCGTACTCTCACTGAAAACAATCCACGCCGATATACTGGGCGACGGGTTTGAGATCGACGAGCTCTGTCGGGGCCTCATCATTGACAGGTAGTACTCTCGACTTCGGGGCTCCCTCTATGCGAGATACGCGCTGTGCATCTTGCACAGCCCGATCTACCAACCTCGAGACAGATACCAGTGTTTTGCTGTCTTCGGTAAGAGCCGAGACCAAGACACGACGAGTTGGCTACTCGCCGTCCGTGCTGTCCGTCACTTCTGCGATGAACGTGTCCGTGGCCCTGTCCAGATCGTACTGGTTGATGAGTTCGAGGGCAGCCAGCGCTGCGCCTGTGTCTACGAGGTCTGCGGCGAGCAACCGTTTGAGACGAAGAGAGCCTTTGTCGGCACGGTCGGAATCTGAACCTCGCATCTGGGAAAATTCCATGAAGAGTCGTCGCCAAGCAGTCGCCGAGCCGGTCACCGTGAGATTCCAGTCCGGGGCTTCATACCTAGAGGACGACTGCCGGCGGTAGTGGCCTTCAAGTCTGTCGAGCAAGTCATCGATG
>NZ_JBTWBG010000016.1:0-12198 GCF_054850705.1 Haloarcula sp. H-GB5
CATCTCGGTCGGAACACTATTCGCTGACTTCACCGTGCCCGGGCTATCGCTGCCGATGGTCTCGTACTCGACCACCGTAATCCTGTATGCCATCTCAATCGGTATCGTGTTCTCCGGGGAACTGCTCCGCCGAACGTCGCCGGAAATGCTCGCGATGAACCAGTGGGACCACGACGACGGAGAGTCCGTTGTCCCGCTCGAAGAGGTCTCTCACGAACACGAAGAGGCTGAGATGCCGTTCACGCTCGATCAGGATGTCTCCACAGCCGTCGTAGGGGAAACCGGGAGCGGGAAGACGTCGATGATGAAGCTGCTGGCCTACCAGTTCCCATACTACAGTAACACGGCAGTCATCGCTCACGATACCGGCGAAGACTTCCAAGCATTCTATGAGGAACTAGGCTTTGAGGTTCAGCGCATCCGCCACGAAGATAGCGACGTAGTCTGGAATCTGTTCAAGGACGCCGATTCAGAGTCAGACTTCCGCGAGGTCGCCGGCGCGATCTTCGGCGAAGCCGACGGCCACGACCCATTCCATCGGCCTGCAAAACAGACTTTCGCGGAGATGCTGATGTACCTGCATCTCAGCGCGAAAAAGAACAGTCGCCGTCACGCGCTCTGTCACGCCGATATCGTCTCACTACTCAACGAGGGCCACATCGCGCTCAAGAAGGCACTGGACGAGTTCGACCGGCTGGATTCGGGTCATATCGACCCTGACAAGGGCAAAGGCGCACAGAACGTCTACCAGACGATCAAGGAGAACGTCGATCCTGTCTTCACCGGTGACTTCCGAGACTACGGGGAGTTCTCCCTGCAAGAGTGCATCGAGAACCCGGAAGGGCGAGTCCTCATCATCGACTCGAACCCGACGGAACTGGAAACGCTCGGGCCGATGTACCAACTGCTCGTAGACTGGTCGATCCGCTACGCGATGAATTCTTCAAACCCGACGGTCCATATCCTCGACGAGATTGACGCGCTGCCGGCACTTACTCAAGTAACGAACCTGACGGCCCGAGGCCGAAAGCACAAGGCTCGGGCACTAGTCGGCGTGCAAACAATCGGCCAGCTCAAAGACACGTACAGTACGATCTCTGGGATTGTCGGCAACTGCCCGCAAGGCGTTTACTTCGGGCCGGGTGACAGCGAGTCGACGGACTTCATCCTCGACGAACTTGGCGAGAGCCGTCAGTACGACCGGTCGGAGATGGTGTCGATGAGTCATCAGGGGCGCGGCGAGAACCCACGAACGCAGGCTCGGGACACGTACAAAGAGAAGGACAAAACGCCGGTCACGTCTGGTCTGCTCCGAGACTTCCAGCCCGGTGAGTGCGTTGCCGTCTCACGAACGACGTGGGTCCACGGCCAGTCCTACGAACTGGCTGACGTTCGCGACAGCCTCCCGGCGCAGGGCGCGGAGTCGCCGGACAGTTCGGAACCGGAGCCCACTGAGGATGATACCGACATAGAGAGTGACAGCTGGTTCTCGTTCACTCGGGCGCGACTCGACGATGTACTCCGTGGGTCAGTTGGTGAGACTGACGGCGATGAGTCCAGAGAGAGTGGGGTAAATCGTGACCCCGAAGTCGAGCCAACCGCCGACGCGACAGACGGGTTGGACGTCGACGAGTCGGACGATCCACTCGACCAGACAACAGCAAACACTGCCGTCACGTCTCCGGACACAGACCACCCGAAATTATCAGATGAAGAAGGTGAGTATGACGGTGGCGATCACGACCAGCAGTCCGACGACAACACTGGGGGACTCTTCTCTGAGTCGGACCCAGACTCCAGCATAGGTGGGACGGAATCTGCCGAGCAGGAAGGCGGTGAATCACCTACTGAATCAGATGCAGAGGGAGACTCAAACGAGACTGAGGGGCGGGATGAAACTGAGTCAAGAGAGGAGGAGCGCGACGTATCTGAGTTCATGTAACCCGCCGTTGTGAACTCGTTCCCCTGTATAGAATATCTAATACTTTTGTGCTGTTCTGCGACTGTAATTCTCTCTACGCCGCTGGTAAGAGTGGATTGCAAGAACGCCTATCTCCCATTCTATCAAATTTCGACACTTACCTTTATTGCTACCATTATATCGTTGAAATCGCAAGACGGCGGCGGTTTTCACCCGGTTTGAATCACCGTCAGTGAATCACCACCCCCGACTGACACAAACCCAAATCGCAAGACGGCGTGGGTATAATTCACCGGTTACCCCCGATTAGTTACACTCTTTATCTTGTCCCCCAGTGATTCAGTCGTGAGGCAGGCGCTGGAAACAGCGATGCATAAGAAATAGAATATAATCGCCGGTGACGAGTGACGGAACTCAGATAGAGTAAAACCCGCCCATTCAGCCCCCGGCCATAACTATTGGAGAACAGACATATCTCACCCCACACCCCAGAGTCCGATTGGGACTACACATGGCGAGCCAGCCCCACCGAGCATCATACGATTACGCTGTGCCACACACGTCGCCGGCCACCGACGTCCAGGGCCACGCCGATCACGACCACACTCGAGTTGAGCCAGCGCTGGCAGACCCACGCTTGACCCTCGCTCGCTTCGGCCCTCGTGGCGCACAACCCGGCAGCCACTGGCCGGCGACCACACCACCTTGTCCGGAGCTTTGTATCCGATTCCCAACAAGTATAACGCGCCTTGTTTTCGTATCTTCTCAGTACCGTAATTTAGTGTGGCATTCAGCCGGGGACTGTCCGATTCCCGGCGGGGATCGCGCCCGCTACTGCAGGCACGATTGGACCGGCGTGAGGCGCGCGACCGCGCCGAGCGCAGCGCCCCGTCGTCCGAGTGAGCGAGAGTGAACGAGGACACGACAGACGAGCATCGCGAGTCTGTCAGTGGCGTCGCGCGCTGGGACGGTCCACCAGCCACCCAGCCCCAGTTGCGCCCCGGCCGGCAGACCCACGCTTGCGATACATCCGGAACTCCGTGGGACCAGTACCTCGACGTGTGCCAGCTGGAGCCACCCCGACCCAGAGCTTTTTGAGCGATGACGGTCAAGTCTGAATCGCACCGTTCTCATGTCACAGCCACACCTTTCTCCAGAGCAACAGCCATCCGACCAGCGTCAGATTCCGAGCATCGAAACGATCGGGCCGGTCGTCGACGAAGTGATCGACATCGCTCGGCGAGAACTCGATGCACCGCGGTCAGTCGAGATTGAGACGTGGGAAGATCGCGAGTTTGAGGTCCGCGTGAACCACTGGTATCCAGCCGGGTCGGAGAACCGATATGGATACGACGCGGTCATCCACTATCATAGTGATCGAGAAACGATTCGGGGAGTCCTGTTCGAAGAAGACACGAAAACAGATGAACGAGAGGCACTCGTGACGATGGACTGGGGACACGTTCCAGATCCACTTTCCGAAAAAAATGGGGAGTAGTCTGACCAGCGCTACTTCACTACCTCACGGTGACACTCTTCACACAACTGGTCGAAGGACTGGTCTCTGTCATCATCGTAGAACGACCCTGCACGGAACCGGGTCTCGTTCAGTTCCATGACGAACGTCTTCTTGCAGCGCGGACAGCGAATTTCGCCCATTTGAGATATCACCTCCCGGCGGCCCTGTCTGGCCGCCACCTGCCTGCGGCCACACAAAATCGAGGGGTGTCTATCCGGGATACCGGGCCCAGACACCGACTAACCAACAGCACCCCAGACTGCGCCGACTGTGTTGGTTAGGAGAAGTAGCCCTCCACTCACCGGCAAGAGCGGTTCCCGTCTCCCTCCCGGCGGCAGGCCGGGATCGCGCCCGCTACCGCAGGCACGATGGACCGCCGCGAGGCGCGCGATAGCGCCGAGCGGAGCGTTCCGTCGGCGTCGCGCGCTGTCGCGACCCACCAGCCACTCAGCCCCAGTTGCTCCCGGGCCGGCTGGCCCACGCTCACGCACACACCAGAACACCAGCCCGCTCACAGCCCCCACCAGACTGACCCACGTTGACGCGCTGGTGCGGTGGCGTGCCAGTCCGTGCGCGCGGTTGTCTCGCCGCCGCCCGCTGTGCCGGAGGCGGCGAGGCCGCGTGCGCGAGCACCGTCGCACCGCCCGAGGAAGCCCCCGCTCAGTGGGGGACGCCCTCGCTACCGGGCGTTAGTCTGCGGAGTGGACGAGACCCTGATGAGTGGCGGCCCCATGCTCAGTGTCGAACAGGTCCGAACACTCTGGACAGCGGGCCTTCCCGAGCGTCACGGCGACCGCGCGGTCAGTGTCCCGCTCGTTGGCCCACTGATGGGTGTCTGACTCGGCCTCCCACGACGCCACCGCCGGGCTATCGCCCGAGGAGCCGAACATACTACTCCCGTGTCCGGTAGGCGCGGGACCGTCGCCGCGCTCGATGACACACATGAGGGTGTCGCTCGTGACCGCCACCGTCTTGATACCGTTGTACTCGTCGGGCTTGCCCCCGGAAATCCGAACTCTGTCGCCTTCATGCAAGGTGCGCACCATCTCGCCGCCGTGCATGGACTTGCCCCAGACCGTGACCTTCGCGCTCGTGCCCTCGTCGTCTTCGATATAGAGGACCTGATACTGATTGCGGGCGTCTGGCTCCTCAATGATGTGCGTGACTTCGCCTTCAACCGTACACCCGTAGCCGTAGGGACTCACCTCGTCGATAGGCGTGGGTACTTGCAGGTCGTTCTGGGCCTCGTCCAAGACGGTGAAGGAAGCCTCATACAGGCTGTTACAGTCGCCCATCTGCCCGGACACAAGGGCTGCAAGTCGGCGGCTTGCCGCCGCCTGCGATAGACTGGTCTTGTCTGCCAGCGTCGCGGCCTGCTGGTTGACTCGTGCCAGCGTATCGCGGTCCATCCATTGCCGAGGGTCAGCCGGTGAGCGGAACCCGTCAGCCCGTTCGGTTTCGGCGTCGGTGAGCTGGCGAGCCGAGGCTTCGCGGTCGGCACCGTCGACGTGAGCGCGTGCGACCTCGGAGTGTCGGGCTTGCTCGGCTTCGCGTCCGTGGCGTTCTTCCTGCTGTTCTAGCGTTTCGCCAAAGCGCCGGTCCGGGCCAACCTCGGTCGAGCGCGTCCAGTCGTATGCCTCCTCCTGCCGGGCGTAGAAGTTGCCACGGCTATCGCTCCCCCGATTCATCCTGAAATCGAGTTCGTCGCCGTTTTCCGTCTCTGCGACCGCCTCTAGAAGCTGTTCGGGGCCACCCTCGACGTGGGCCGAAAGGGAAACCGTCTGGTTGCTTGCCGATGCTTTCTTACCGCTGGAATTGCTAGCGTACATTGTCTTTCTCCAACCGACGGAAAGACACTTGTCGGGTGCTCTAACACCCGATTTCTGCGGCGTGAAACTGCCCTGCCAGCGCCGCGTGCGTCGTGTCTTTCCGTACGTAAAGGCATGGGTGCAGGCTACTTAAAGATAACGGACCATTTGGATTGTTTCAAGTGCAATATTCGGGTGTCTGAGTGGTTTCTAAGCGGCGTCTTGTGTTTCAAGTTTCGAGGGAGAATAGTATATAAAGACCGTAGGTGGTTGACACCCCGGCAGGCGGTCCCATCGTGTGCGGGTGCGGTGAGCCAGCATCCCGCGCGGCCAAGCGAGTGCCGGATGGGTGAAAGCCCGGCAGCGCAACGCCAGTGAGCAGCCCGGAACACAGGGCACGCAGTGCCCGTCCTCGTTCCGGCGAGGGAGCGCCGGCCGCGAGGGTTCTTCAGCCGGATCGCGCGCGACTCCGACGCGTGCGTTCGATTCTGCTGTGCTGTGCCGTAGCAGTCGGGTGGGACTGAAAGGGGCACGCCGCTGGCGTTTGTTGTAGTCGGGTCAGCGACCCCTATCCGAACGTAGTGAGGATATGTCGCTGAGCGACCGCCAGCGGCGTGGGGCTTTCAAGGTGTGCTGGTCCGACACCGAGTTCGCCGTCGTGATGTTGTTTGGAGTAGTCCCGTCGAAGCCAGTGGTCCCCCCGAGGTTAGTCGTGCCGCCGACGTCAGGGCAACGAGTCTCGCCACCAGTGGTCCCACGAGTCCCGTCATCCGAACCGTCGGCTCCCTTGACACCGTCACGAGTGCCACACGACTCGACTCTAGGCCCAGCAGTGCCAGAATCCCCTGCCCGTCACACACGAGACGAATCCCACCTGCACCCTCTCTGTCCGCCTTCGGTCCACGTACCGGCTCCGGCAAGAGCGAGCGTGCCGCCCAGCGGCGGCTGCCCGGCGAGCAGGCGTCACACCAGCCAGCCACCCGTGTCTGCCGGCCGTCAGTCCTACGCTGACACACGCTCGTCTCTCGCGCTCTCAGCCCGCCTGCCAGCCCCACGCTGCTATCCACCAGTCATACCTCTGCTTCGCCCGGCCGTCTGCTCCACGCTGCTATCCATCAGGCATCCGTCTGCTTCGCCCGGCCGTCTGCCCCACGCTGCAAGGGACCGACTGCCAGCGCGAGTGCAGTCGTGTCCCTCTCGTCTCCAACCGCGCGCGATTAACGTGCGCGTCGTCACTACTCGGAAACGCAGACCAGCGATTCTACATGACTTGCTGGTGGCCCTCCGCGCAGGTGACGACAGGCTCGGTGCGCGGGTCACGAGCCCGTGGGTCTGCCTCGACGTCGACAGTCTCGGTCTTGACAATATCTGCGTCGCAATCCTCGTTCGGGCATGAATCAGGAGTCTCCGACATTCGTGTTCCTCACCCGCCAGGGACACACAAAATCGGGTTCGACGAAAACTGACTGCCGCAGCTCTCCCTCAGAAGTGAACGTCGGCGGGGACGATCCAGAGGTTATCACTCTCGTCCAGAAGCCGGTCAAGCTGCGTCCGATCGCGAATCCCGCATCCGTGTTCCCCGTACAGTGCAATCTCTGGACCCTTGGCGGCTCCGACTCTCTGGAACGCACATCGAGCGAGGTCTTTGTCGCGCATGATCTCCTCGTCTGAAAGCTCGTCGAGGGCGTCTTTGACCGTCTGGAGATTACGCTCGAACGCTGACTTCGTTGTCTCCCAGCCATCCCCAAGGAGTTCTTGGCCGGCCTCGGAGTCGACCGGAGCCGCGGTCGGACGCTCGCCCCACCGGGATTTGCCTGCGACGGTGGAACTCTCGTCGAACGTGACGTAGTAGTCGAACACTGCGTTTGAGTGCCTGTCGACGCCGACTAGGGTGTCGAAAACGCCTTTGCCAGCGGCGAGTGCTGCGTCTGCTGTCGATGCCTCAACGAGCGCGTAGATGAGCATATGCATTGGTAGATCGTGACCTGCCGGCGCTCCACGCACTGCAGTCAGTGTGACGCCGGCACCCTCGTCGGCGCACACAAAAGTACGCTACACGAGGTCCGTCTGACATCGAGCCCGCTCTAGAAGCTGGCGTCTACAGGAGACGAGCGAGGGACTGCTTGAGACGGCCCTTCACGCCGGATGATGCAACGACTTCAATCTCGACGACGCAAGAACACAGTAGCAACAGCTCGCCACACGCGGGGCACTCCTCGTAGTCGCACAACCGATGATGTATCTCGCCGTGCTCGACGCCACACGCAGGACACGACTGGTCGCGCCACCGTTCGGGGTCGACGGTAACGGCCCGTTCGTCGCTCTGGAGGACTTGTAGCTTGTACGTGAGATACTGGCTGCCCTCGCCCCACGGGATCGGGTCGGAAGCCACCCCATTGACGTAGTAGCGTTTGTCGACACACGCCGACGCTGACCGTGGCCGGCGGCAGTCGGGACAACACATCTACCTCTCACCCCGTGGACGCCCCGCAAAAACCTCGCCACTCGTCTGTGCCTGGCGGTGCTGGGCACGAATGTCCGGTCGGTCGTCGGCTTCGGTGTCTGGAGACTGTTCGTCGACGGACTGCTGTTCGGTGCTCATGTTCGGGAAACCCCTCACCCTCTCGGGGGACACAAAATTGCTTCCAGTACGAGTACGCACTCGATGGGACTCAGGCCTCAGCGACGTCCCAGACAGAGAGATGGCCGCTCGAACAGACGCCGGCGTGACGCCCGACAGCCATGCAGGGCCCGTACTCTCCGTCGACAGACGCGATGCGCTCGGCGTCGAAGATCGGCGCGTCGCACTCGTCGGTTCTGCAGGTCATATACTGGGACGAGTCACTGGACATCACGCATCGCCCGCCATCGCTTGGTGACGGAGCTCGCTTTCGTCTGGTAAATCCCAGCCGTGGTACTCGCGAGCGATGTGGCGTGCTCGCTTGACGTTGACCACGACGCCGGCTGCTGGTGACTGATGCGCCTCAACGCGCTCTTTCAGATATGAAGGATGGGTGCGTGTGTACGTGCCAAAGCCGAGGCTGTCTGGCCCGCTCTGAGTCATGACGACGTAGCCCTTCAACTTGGTCTGGATCGCGTGTTTTTTCGACATAGCTGGTAGTCAAGACGCTCTCTCTGGAACGCCTCTCGCCCGGTAGAGGCTCACAAAATACGGGCGAGTTCCCTTGCTGTCAGACTAGGATTGCTCTATTGTCTCGACCCACTCGGGAGCGCAATCGTGTGTGCCGCCGTAGATCGAGCGGTCGGGATACTGGTCGTCGTCAGCCTCGACAGAGACGATCACGTTGCCGCCGGAACGCGAAATTTCTGTAACGGTTCCGACGACTGCATCGAGTGGGCCGTCTCCGTCGGTCCAGTCGGTTCGGACGTGGTCGCCGCGGTCGAAGTCATACTCCTCGAAGGAAGGCGCTGTGGTACTCATGATCTCCTCCGGCCCAAAGGGAGACACAAAATGGCTCGTACCCCAGCCAGAGCGCTGATGCTTTTCGCCGAGAGAAGAAGAACTGATGCCCGAATTGCGGGTCCGGAAACCCGATGGCTGGACGACCGTCACGTTTCCCGATGAAGTTGCGACGATCTCGGTTGTCGGTGGGAAGGTCGACGGCCAGCTGTGCCTGACTCTCACCGCCGAACGGGAGGATGGTCCCCGTCTCGTCGAACTCGGTATTCTTGATATCGCCCCCCGAGAGACCGGTCCCGCCATCCGTGGGACAGCGTCCTCTGGAGCAATCGTTCCGTCACTGCATGGTCGGGTGGATCAAACCTGTCGTCCCTGTGGACTGTCACCCGTCCTCCGTGGGCGTCGCCGTGACGACAAAAGGGTCAGCCTTCAAAAGAGTTCATGATAGACTATTGTAAGACCACAAACTATTACGTCAGATAAGTCATATGTGAGTTATGACGAGTCTCATAGTCTATGCAGTAGTTGGATTAACAATCCAGTCTATATTAGCGGTGTTTGTTGCTGGAGATGCCTCCGATAGAGGGCTTAGCGGTAGGTTTTGGGGAGCAATTACGTTTATCTCTGGGATTCCGGGGATTGTGATCTATCTCTTGTTGCGTCCCGATAGAAGCCCTGATATCATCTATGTCTGTCAAGAGTGCCGCACAAAAAACCCCGAAGAAAATAATTTTTGCTCGGAGTGTGGGACTGAACTGAAGGCGGAACAATCGAAAGACGAAGAACAGTCAGATGATGTAACTGAAAAGAAAGAAAGCATGAGCATCACTGAAGCTGTCAAATCTGGTTTCGGAATGTGGTGAAGACATAAACGAACCGTTTCGGTTAGGTCATATGCGGGGTCTCTATCAGGCTTCGGAACTAGGATTATCCGTCGCTCCGCTTGTGGGTATGCGCTCTCAAGCTCGCTCGGCCACCCACGTAAGGAGGTTCCACTTCTATGAAGATAGCCTTCAGCGCGGTGCGTATTGTGTACTCACTTCGCGACTGTAGACTCAGCCATTGATGTATCAGCCGACTTCGTCAACAACGAATGTTCTTCGAGTGTCACGGTTCCCGGTGAGAGGTGTCGGTGACTCATGCATTCAGGAAACGTAGTGCTCAGCACCTTCCTATACCTTGGAATTCGAGGCCACCCGTACGTCGTCCGAGGCAATGTTTCAGGCGCTTTTGAATTCCGCAAGTGAGTGATTCTGACTATCAGTATTCCACTTACCGATCTGGATCAATTCAAACCCATCGACAGAAGTCGCAAGTGCGTCAGCGACTTGTGTCCGAACCGCAGTAGAAAGGCTCTCTACAGGGATCGCAGTGAGCGTGTGCTGAGTGAGGGCGTAACTGGTGGCAAGGCTTGTTGGAGCAACGACCACGACGTCCGACCCATCAGCGTTGTCGAGTGCAATTTGTGCATCTCGGTGCTGGAGCACTATCGCGTCCAATTCATCGACAGGAAAGAGACAGTCAGCTGCACCATACTCAATACTCGCCCCCGCTGACTCGAAATGTCCACTGAGCATATACAGTTCATAAGATATGCTCCAGAGACATTAATTTTGGGGTAGATGAGCACCCCAGTCTGTCGCAGATGCACTGATACATTCCGTTGAGTTAACTTATCCAGCATAATGGAGATCAGGGGATGACCACTCCCTACTGAAGATACACTCCCATACCCTATCAACAAAGATTCTGTCGTACTCATGCTCTCCTCTGGCTCCGAGAGAGACACAAAATATCTCGTATGCCAGCCAGAGTGCTGATGGGTTTCGCTGAGAGAAGAAGAACTGATGACTGAGTTGCGGGTCCGGAAACCCGATGGCTGGACGACCGTCACGTTTCCCGAGGAAGTCGGTATAATCTCAGCTGCTGGTGGGAAGGTCTACGGCCAGCTGTGCCTGACCCTCACCGCCGAACGGGAGGATGGTCCCCGTCTCGTCGAACCCGGTATTCTCGACGTCGACGAAAATGATGAGCACTTGCTGGAGAATACAGTGCCCCGGACCGAAGACGGGACGAGTGTCGTTTTAGATCGACTACTGCCGGATTGACTGCGATTTCAACTGAGGACTACCGCTCCCACGGGAAGAAGCCATTCCGCTCGCGATAGGCACTGATCTGGTCCTGAAATTCTTGTTCCTGGAAGTCTGGCTCGTCGCCGTGGATATCCTCCGGTGAGACGCCGTCGGGAAGATGCTCGTAGTCCGTGACGTCCGCCGTGTCATCCTCTTGGTCGAGCTCGTGTCGGTGCTGCCCACACTCCCTGCAGGTCCAGATCAGCCGGTCAAGATGTGAGTGGCACTCGAAGCCATCGAGTCCGTGCGATTCGTGTCCCGTCACGGCGCCACACTGGCGACAGTGGAACCCGATTCCAATTATCTCCGGTTCGGCTCTTGCCTGATGGCGCTGCACGACACCGGGAATGAGCCAGTACGTCCCATCAGCCTCTCGGAACTCATCCGTGAGCTGCTGGAACTCCGAGCGGTCGGTGACTGGCGACCCGTCCTCGAGATAGATCCGTGGCTGGACGTCGTCCCCATCCCCGTCCCAGTTGGTCTGTTCGTCGGCTGTTTCTAGAAGCGCCTGTCCGGGTTCCTCGTCGATCGTGGCTTCGGTTGGCAGGTCGGGCCAGCCCTTCGTGAGAGTGGCGGCTGGCTCGGTTCCAAATGCTGCTCGACACTTCACGGTTCCATGGGAGGTGTCTTCGCCGCTCGCGATGCCATCAGACACGGAGAAGGCCGCAGCGCCGAGGGCTCGTGCATGGAAGTCAGTGTTCGCTTCGACAAGTGCCAGAATAACCCGCCCGAACGTCCACTCTCCAAGTGGGCTGCTATCCTGATCGTCGAACGAAGTCTCGGAGACGCCGGTTTGAGCACAGAACGGACACTGGCGTTCATCCTGTGGAATGTCCTGTCCGCAGGTTCTACAGGTGCGAGCATCATCCTCTGTACGGTCGGGATACTTAGTGGATTCGAGGACTCGTTCCCGTCCGTTCCCTCTCGTTTCAGGGTCGGAACTCGCGGCACCGAGGATATCCGCGGGATCGTACTCAGGATTTCGGTCAGTCACACGCTTGGTTGCGTTCGTCATCGTATTTAAACTCCAGCCCCGAGGGAAGCACAAACCGACAGAGACCAAGACAGGACGAGTTGGCTACTCGCCGTCCGTGCTGTCCGTCACTTCTGCGATGAACGTGTCCGTGGCCCTGTCCAGATCGTACTGGTTGATGAGTTCGAGGGCAGCCAGCGCTGCGCCTGTGTCTACGAGGCCTGCGTCGAGCAACCGTTTGAGACGAAGAGTGCCTTTGTGGGCACGGTCGGAATCTGAACCGCGCATCTGGGAAAATTCCATGAAGAGTCGTCGCCAAGCAGTCGCCGAGCCGGTCACCGTGAGATTCCAGTCCGGGGCTTCATACCTAGAGGACGACTGCCGGCGGTAGTGGCCTTCAAGTCTGTCAAGCAGGTCGTCGATA
>NZ_JBTWBG010000017.1:0-2888 GCF_054850705.1 Haloarcula sp. H-GB5
CAGCGCGCGACGCCACTGACAGACTCGCGATGCTCGTCTGTCGTGTCCTCGTTCGCTGGTGCTCACTCGGACGACGGGGCGCTGCGCTCGGCGCGGTCGCGCGCCTCACGCCGGTCCAATCGTGCCTGCAGTGGCGGGCGCGATCCCCGCCAAGAGTCGGCGGTTCCCCGGCTGAATGCCACACTAAATTACGATATCGTGAAGATGAGAAAACAAGGCGCGTTATACTTGTTGGGAATCGGATACAAAGCTCCGGACAAGGTGGTGTGGTCGCCGACCGGTGACTGTCGGGTTGTGCGCCACGAAGGGGCGAAGCGAGCGAGGGTCGAGCGTGGGTCTGCCAGCACTGGCTCAGTTCGCGTGTGGTCGTGATCGGCGTGGCCCTGGACATCCGTGGCCGGCGACGTGCGTGGCACAGTGGACTCGCATGACACTCGGTGGGGCTGGCTCACCGTGAGCAGTCCCGGTCGGAATCTGGGGAGTGAGGCGGGACATATCTGTGCTCCAATAGTTATGGTCGGGGGCTGAGTGGGCGGGCTTTACTCTATCCGAGTTCCGTCGCTCGTTACCGGCAATTATATTCTATTTCTTATGTATCGCTGTTTCCAGAGCCCGCCTCACGACTGAATCTCCAAAGGACAAGATAAAGAGTGTCTTACATCGGCGGTTTTCGGTGAATAATTCGACCGCCATCTTGCGATTTAGGTTTGTGTCAGTCGGGGGGTGGTGATTCACTGCCGGTGATTCAAACCGGGTGAAAACCGCCGCCGTATTGCGATTTCAAGGATTTAATAGTAGAAATAAAGATAAGTATCGAAATTTGATAGAATAGGAGATAGACGTTCTTGGTATCCACTCTTACCGGCGGCGTAGAGAGAATTACAGTCGCAGAACAGCACAAAAGTATTAGATATTCTATACAGGGGAACGAGTTCACAACGGCGGATTACATGAACTCAGATACGTCGCGCTCCTCCTCTTTTGACTCAGTTTCGTCCCGCTCTTCAGTCTCGTTTGAGTCTCCCTCTGCATCTGATTCAGTGGGTGATTCACCGCCTTCCTGCTGGTCAGATTCCGTCCCACCTAAGCTGGAATCTGGGTCCGACTCAGAGAAGAGTCCCCCAGTGTTGTCGTCGGACTGCTGGTCGTGATCGCCACCGTCGTCCTTACCTTCTTTATCTGATAGGTCTGGGCGGTCTGTGTCCGGAGACGTGACGGCAGTGTTTGCTGCTGTCTGGTCGAGTGGGTCGGTCGACTCGTCGTCGCCCAACCCGTCTGTCGTGTCGGCGGTTGGCTCGACTTCGGAGTCACGATCCGGGCCACTCTCTCTGGACTCATCGCCGTCGGTCTCACCAAGTGACCCACGGAGTACGTCGTCGAGTCGGGCCCGAGTGAACGAGAACCAGCTGTCACTCTCGATGTCAGTGTCATCCTCAGTGGGTTCCGGTTCCGAACTGCCCGGCGACTCCGCACCCTGTGCCGGGAGGCTATCGCGAACGTCGTCTAGTTCGTAGGACTGGCCGTGGACCCACGTCGTCCGAGAGACAGCAACGCACTCACCGGGCTGGAAGTCTCGGAGCAGGCCGGATGTGACCGGCGTTTTGTCCTTCTCTTTGTACGTGTCCCGAGCCTGCGTTCGTGGATTTTCACCGCGCCCCTGGTGGCTCATCGAGACCATCTCGGAGCGATCATACTGACGGCTTTCGCCGAGTTCGTCGAGGATGAAGTCCGTCGACTCAGTGTCTCCCGGACCAAAGTAGACTCCCTGCGGGCAGTTGCCGACAATGCCAGATATTGTACTGTATGTGTCCTTGAGCTGGCCGATTGTCTGGACGCCGACCAATGCCCGTGCCTTGTGTTTCCGGCCTCGGGCCGTGAGATTCGTCACCTGAGTAAGTGCCGGCAGCGCGTCAATCTCGTCGAGGATGTGGACCGTCGGATTCGAGGCGTTCATCGCGTAGCGGATCGACCAGTCTACGAGCAGCTGATACATCGGTCCGAGCGTTTCCAGTTCCGTCGGGTTCGAGTCGATGATGAGGACTCGCCCTTCCGGGTTCTCGATGTACTCTTGCAGGGAGAACTCTCCGTAGTCCCCGAAGTCGCCGGTGAAGACGGGGTCAACGTTCTCCTTGATGGTCTGGTAGACGTTCTGTGCACCTTTCCCCTTGTCAGGGTCGATATGACCAGAATCCAGCCGGTCGAACTCGTCAAGGGCTTTCTTGAGCGCGATATGACCCTCGTTGAGCAGCGAGACGATATCGGCGTGGCAGAGCGCGTGACGGCGATTGTTCTTTTGTGCGCTAAGATGCAGGTACATCAGCATCTCCGCAAAGGTCTGTTTGGCGGGCCGGTGGAACGGGTCGTGGCCGTCGGCTTCGCCGAAGATCGCGCCGGCGACCTCGCGGAAGTCCGACTCCGAATCGGCGTCCTTGAACAGATTCCAGACTACGTCGCTATCCTCGTGCCGAATGCGCTGAACGTCGAAGCCCAACTCCTCGTAGAATGCTTGAAAGTCCTCGCCGGTGTCGTGGGCGATGACCGCTGTGTTACTGTAGTACGGGAACTGGTAGGCTAGCAGCTTCATCATCGACGTCTTCCCTGACCCGGTCTCGCCCACGACGGCTGTAGAGACATCTTGGTCGAGCGTGAACGGCATCTCGGCCTCTTCGTGTTCGTGAGAGACTTCTTCGAGTGGGACGACAGACTCCCCGTCGTCGTGGTCCCACTGATTCATCGCGAGCATTTCCGGCGAGGTTCGACGAAGCAGTTCCCCGGAGAACACGATACCGATTGAGATGGCATACAGGATCACCGTGGTCGAGTACGAGACCATCGGCAGCGACAGGCCGGGCACGGTGAAGTCAGCGAACAGTGTCCCCACTGAGATA
>NZ_JBTWBG010000018.1:0-2505 GCF_054850705.1 Haloarcula sp. H-GB5
CGGACGACCGGGACGGTCGAGGTCGTGGCCGGTGCGGAGGAGGCGCGGGAGGTCGGCGTGGTCGAGGCGGTCGAGGCGATGGACGGCGCTGTTGATGAGCTGTACGAGCTGGGCGAGGCGCGAGGTGAGACGGTGAGCGAGCTGGCGCAGGAGGTCGAGGGTCGGGAGGAGACGGTTGAGGAACTGCGGGACGGCGTGCGGGAACTGGCGGGGTACTTCGCGGAACTGGTCGAGGCGGCTGGTGGGGAAGTCGAGTTCGAGAACGTCGAGAAAACCGGGCCTACAGTGCCTGAGGCGCTGGAGAACGTGGACATGGAGGAGTTCGAGGCGTGACGGACTACGCGCTTCCTGAGGTGCTTCGACAGGACAGCGACGGCGACGAGTGGACGATGCCGGAGGCGCTGGCGGAGTACCACGTTCGCCGGACTGTGGGGGCGAACTGATGGACTACCGAACAGCGGTTCCGATGCTCAAGACTGCCCGGACTGCGTGGGCGTCTGAGAGCCGCGCAGAGACGTACCTCGCGGTGTTGGTGGGAACGGTCGGGCTGTTCCTCGTTGCCCGCGAGGTGTGGCAGTTTCGCGCCATCTGGACGGGGAAGAACTAAGGCCCGGTGGTCAGGACATGGAGGTAACTAACGAATCATAGAGAACGCGGGGGAGAACTGTGCCCCGGTGCTGAGAACACCGGAACTACCCCACGAAGTTCCGCTTGGTCAGGGTCAGGAAGTTGCTTCCTGTGCACAGGTCTTCTCTTTCCGACGTGATAGGGATTACGCCCCGAAGCGAACGGTCGGTCATCCGCTTGTAGAAGCCCCGACACAGCCGCCGGAAGGGAGTGAGGTCTCGACTTGCGCGAGCGCCGTGGGACCGGCGCGAGCGCCGAACGACCGGACGAAGGGAGGACCGACCGGGACGACCGAACTCCCCGGCGGTGTGGTGCGGTTTGCGGTCGGTGCGGACTGCTGTGGGGCGCTGTCCTGTCACGAGACGGACGGTCTGTTGAAGGTCGAGCAGGACGGCGAGACGCGGACGCTCTGTCCTGTCCACGCCCGGCGGTGGTTGAAGTGAGCAGTCGAACCACCCCGACCAGCGACCAGCGAGGGGGCGAAGCCCCCGGACACCCCCCCGACGGTTCGTCTTCTCGGCCTTCCAAGAACAACCGTCAAGCACGTTCTGAACCCCCTGAGCCGGTCGGACCGCGTGACCTACCGGACGGGACGGGACTACGGCCCCTGTCAGTGGAGCCGGGGCGTCGGCTGAGAGACGAGGCGGTGCTGGAAGTGTCGGACGGACCGCAGGCGCGACCGTGGTACTCGGTGGTGGAGTCGTGGCGAGACTGGTACGCCGACTACCTCGGTTCGCACATTGAGTTTGAGAACAGCGAGGGCGAGACTGCCCGTACAGAGCTTGAGAACAGCTATATGCCGAAGTACGGAAAGCGGTACTACGCGAAACTCAAGGACTTCGAGCGGGGTGTACAACGGGAGTTCGACGGGATGACGACGGTGATGCTCACGTTCACGGCGAGCCACCGGAACGCGGAGGGCGGCTGGCGGTGCCCGGCGGACCACATGAGGGACATCATGGAGGGATACGACGCCGCCCGGAAACAGCTACATCAGGTACTGAGCGGGGCGAACTGGGAGTACGCGAGGGTGTGGGAACCACACGCCGACGGGTACGGCCACCTGCACATGGCGGTCTTCGTCGAGGACAGTGACAGCGCCGATCTCCGCGCCGAGCAGTTCGAGCCGGTCATGCGGTCGCACGTCGAGAACTGCGGACCGGCAGGGTCGGAGGCGCACGCTGTCGAGGGCGATGACGCGGCGGTGTCGGTGAACGACGACGTGGAGAACCTCGGTTCCTACGTGAGTGAGTACATCGGAATCTTCGGGGATGAGACGCTGAACCGACCGATGGCGGAACAGATGTTCTACGCAGTGACGTGGGCGACGAACACTCGCAGAGTGGACTTCTCGAACGGGGCGCAGGAGATGATGAACCGGGAGCAGGTCCGGCGGGAGTTCCGGCGAGATACGGACGGCTTAGAGCCTGAGGACTGCCCTGAGGAGTTCGAGGACTGGCAGGACGAGGAGGACGAGGACGGGCCGGTGTCGGAGTGGGTGGCGGAGTCCATCTGTACCGTGTCGAACCGTTCGCCGGACTACGTGGACCCGACGAGTGGCGGAGTCGAGACGACGGCGATAGAGGGGCGTTCAGGGGTGGACCCACCCCCGAGTATTCGGTAGTAGAGGCGCTACTACTACGGCTTACAGATGTTGGTGTTAAAGCCCGCACAAGGGCTTGTTCCCGTACTAAGGGGGTGTAGCAATATGGCTACTACATGGTAGAAGCCCTGTGTCATCGGTGCGGACGAGAGTGGGACTACACCGGCAGGTCCGATAGGTACGGAACCTGCCCGAACTGCAAGACGAGCGTGAAGCTTCATCGAGGGAGCGAGCGAGCGGAGCCGAAGGCGGAGCGTTGCCCTGACCCGAGCGAC
>NZ_JBTWBG010000019.1:0-2409 GCF_054850705.1 Haloarcula sp. H-GB5
GCACCCGCCAGAGGAACAGAAAACCGCCGTCTCAGTCGAGGCCGGGGAGTCGTTCAGCAATGATGATGCCGCCCCTCGGCCCCTCCAAGTACAGTGCTGTGTGCCCACGAAAGTAGATGGTGTAGCGGTCTGGAACGTACTGGTGGCCGGGTGAAAGCGTCGCGATGGCCTTCGACAAGATCCGCGCCGAGAATAGTGAGTCGCCGTTGTGGTTCGACAGGCGGCCGGATTGCAGTGGCTCCCAGCTATCGAACTCGTAGTCAGCTGGTGGCGTCAGTGTCGTCCGGGCTGTCGCGATCAGGTAGTCCGCCCCGTCGACAACTTTAGCGGCGGTGTTCGTTACATCTGGAATGAATTCCACATTCCCCCCGAAGTCGGTCATCGGCTCGTTGTCCCAGCGCAATGCTTCTGGATGGCCGGCGACCGGCACTGGCGGGCCTCGGAAGCCCTCGCTTCGGATATGGGATTTGGCTTTGCTCTCGCAACCGAATGTCTCCCCACAGGTGCACTCGAACGATTCGTCGTTGCGATAGTAGCCGTCAGTATCCTGTGAGCGGACGATTTCACCGTCGTCGTCCATATAGATGGTGTCGACATACCCCCACGAGTACGACACCTCAATCTCGTGCTCCTGTCCGGGCTTGCTGAAGTCGAAGCCGACTTGCTGGTCTGGCTGTCCGTCCTGCGTCTGAGTCGGATCAGTTGTAGTCATCCTCTCACCCGCCAGAGGAACAGAAAATCACTCAGCTCAAGGGTTTAACCAACAGAAGCGATGAGTGTTGGTTAATATGGGGTGTCATCCTGACGACCACCGTTTCAGGTCGCTCTGGGCGTTGGTCTGTCCACGGAACGACAGCCGGTCAGCCATTGGAACGCTCACCACTTCGCCGTTGCGAGCCACGTAATTATTCAGATATCGGTGGTCATCGTCGCTGTAGCTGCCGTCCTTGTTTGGCTCGCTGTCGGGCGAGACGTAGATGATGCTAAACGCCGGCAAGCCAAACGCTCGAGTTTGCGAGATTTGTAGCACCATCGCGTCACCGGGCCCGTGGCAGTCAATGAGGTCCCCACGATGCAGTTGCTCCCCCAGCGGCGTGCGAGAGGCCTCCGACCGGGAGAGTCGCTGTCCGTCGCGATGGGAGTTCCACGGCTCAAGTGGATCTAGCTCTTGGTTCGGGCAGATCCGTGCTGTGGAATCGTCGACCAGCTCCACGACGTACGGGTTTTGCTGGCCGAAGTGGTACTTGTAATCCGGCGACCGCCGGGCTCGCTCGATGTGGGTCTCTACTGCTTCGGCTGCCATCTCCCGGGTTGGGAACAGTCCCTGCCAAGAGCAGTAATTATCCGAACAGACGGCCAGAAATCCAGTCTCCGCCGTCCGAATTACCTCGCGATCAAGCGGCGTATCAACTTGGATATCCGCTGCACGCTCAATATCGCGGGTTTGCACGCTATCCATCCTGTTCTCCCTCCCCGCCGTCGGTCGCGAGACTTGTTTGTCTCGTGGCAAGGAACCGCTCAGGGACGTTCTCGAATGCATCCAGCCCTGCCTGCTCAGTTCCCTCGACGTCGACGCCACTGTGGTCTGTTTGCCACGTAGCAGAATCGCGCTCGAAGCCCCCGTCAAAGGCCGAGAGTTCTGATCGTCGGGCTGGAGCCGCTGCTGACGAGAGTTCTTCGGCCCGGTCTGAAAGCCAGTCCATCTGGTCGAACATCCCGTCGAAGTCACGCTCCTGGAAGGGGAAGCGAACTGTCGCTTTCGGGGGAAGAGCAGTGTAGGTCTCTCGCCCAGTCCGAATCGCAGTTGGTCGGCCGTCGAAGATGTCGCGCTCACGCAGCGCGTCGACGTAGTCGCTGCCGGCCAGAACGACCAACTCCCGGCAGGGGGACTCCTGCTGATCGGCAGCATAAGGCCGCCGGAGCCAATCACCGAGAGACGAGTGGACACGGAGCGCCCAGCGGTCAAGGCGGGTTTCGACCTGTTCCCCTGACGGCAGCCGATAATTGGCTTCTCCCTCGATGGGTTCGCCGCGCAGGTCCTCAATGGTCGTATCATACGGAGCGACCGTCTGCCGGGGCATCAAGATCCCGTGTTCTGCAGAGAGAACCGCCCAAGTGTTCGCCCGTCGGTCAGCAGTTCGAGCCCACTGGACAGCTGCCTCGGCATACGATCGCTTGACCGAGAAGTACGAGGATGTATAGAGATCGCGAGCTGCAACTGGCTGGTCGGTTTTCGCATCGCCGCATCCGATGAGTACGAAGCGGCCACGAGTTCGCTCAGTCTGAGTGGTAGTCATCTGTTTCCCTCACCCCACCAGGGAGTCACAAAACTCTCTGAGGCTGTCCGGTCGGCTCTAGCCGTGGACCTCAGTGGGAGTGAGTCCTGCCCGGTATTCCACCCTGTCTCGT
>NZ_JBTWBG010000002.1:0-1489717 GCF_054850705.1 Haloarcula sp. H-GB5
CAGCCCACTCAGGAGAGACATCTCTCCGAGTGGGCTTTCTGTATTTATAACCAGTGCGTAACTACGTAACTGGGTCGAGAAACAATGGCATGACCCGTGAAGTCAAACTGAACGAACTCACGGCGCTTCTTGAAACGGCGACGTATCCGCTGTCGGTCGCGACTGCTCAGCAGGAGTTCGACGATGTACGACTCATGTACGCAGACGGTACTGAACCGTTAGCTGCGGTACTGGATCGGATCGATGACGAGCAGTTCGATTCTCCCGACGAGGCGCAATCGTCAATCTACAGTACTATCCCGGTCGAAGGAGTCGGCGAGCCGGGCCAGTCAGAGGGTGAGGGCTGATCGAATTCGCTACGCTTAAACGACCGAGTTGACTACCACTATTCGCGCCAAGGTGGCAGAGTCTGGCCTAACGCAGCGGCCTGCAGAGCCGCCCATCGCCGGTTCAAATCCGGCCCTTGGCTTCTTGATCTCTCATACGCCGATGTTTCCCGGTTAGTAACCTGAATTCTCACTCTTTTCCATGTGGAGATGACGCCACAGGAGTGCCCGAGACCAGTCGGGCACAGAGCACGGGCCCCAATCAACGACTGTAGAAATGTACTAGCGGCTGTGATCCACATTCCCAGTTCAGTGTATTGAGTATCACTACGAAGCTACAGCCAACAGTATGGGACACCGGATTGATCGAGTGGTTTAGTGCTCTCCGGTGCCATCTTCGGTGGCATGCGCTTCGGGTATCGCAGCAAGTTCCGGGATCAGCCGGTACCCAGTACCCGTCCCGACTGCAGCGGAGAACGCGATCGCCGTACCCAACTGCGCGACCGGGCCGAAGCCGGCGCTCGAAACCGCTGACACGACAAGAACTGTGAGCACGATTCCGACAAGACCGATCACCGCTTCGCGGACAGCGACGCGACGGAACCGGCGACGGCGGTCACTCGGTTGTGTTTGGAGGACCGGGAGCACATCGTGATATCGCGTCTGCACGAGGTAATTCGTCACTACAGCGAGCAGGCCAGCGATGAACATCCATGGTCCCCAGCCAATACCGAATGCCGGGTCAAAGTCGAGCGCAAATCCACTCGGCTCAGCTGGCTGTTGGCTTTCGGGTGTCGGCGGCACGGCCCCGCCGCCACTCACGGTTTCAGTCTCTTCCTGGCTGTCGATAGATGTGCCGGTTGGCTCGCCAGTCGATGTTTCGATGCCAGTACCACCGCTGCTTTCCCCAGCGGGTGCTTCAGTCGGTTCTCCAGTTGGCGTCACAGTTCCAGGCCTATCCGTACTCTCCTCGCCGGTGCCGCCATCGCTCGTATTAGTATCGCCACCACCACTTGTACCGGCGTCGTCGCTACCACCACTACCCGCATCTGTGCCGTCTCCATCGCCCGTGTTAGTGTCATTGCCGCCGCTACCTGTGTCAGTGTCATTACCGTTGCTGCCGCCCGTATCAGTGTCTGACTCGGCATCCGGAACTTCCATGGTGTACGTCACTGTCTCGGAGAGGGACGACGGGCTGTCGGCGTCTGTCGCCACGGTGAACCCGAGCGTTGCTTGCTCGCCCGGGGCAAGCGTAAGCGTATGACTCACTTCATCGACCGACTTGCGTGTACCTGTGTCTGTGTTCTGGTAGATGTCCAACCACTCACTCTCGTGCTCGATCTGGATCGTCGCCGCTTCGTCGGTACCGTTGACTCCCGCAAAACTAACGACAAACACGTCGTCGAATACGGTCTCGGTGCCCGAAAAAACGTCAACAGAAATAACAAGCTCGCCACTGCTGTCAAACGATGCGTAGCGGTCGCCGTTGGGCGTGTCAGCTGGAGCCAGCGCAACTCCGGTGTCCTCCGCCGGAGCGAGTTCATCAACGGGTTCTGAGAGCGGGACCGCGGCCGTGGACATGACTGTCCCGCAGACGACGAACACGAGTCCAAGAGCGAAGTACCATTTCATATCGTGGCGTGTGAGACTGCATAACGCTACCGTGAGCCCGTCCGCCTACTGTTCAACAACAGACATCAGTTGGTACCGCTTGCTCCTGCTGTTCGTGCCGCAAAGACGATTGCATTGATCGAACTGATCTCCTCTCCTTTGTTGCCGTTTCGAAGGTCAACGACAACTGTGAAGTCCTTGGAGTTGCCTGCGCTCAGGGAAACAGCATTATCACCGTCGCTGGAGTCATCGACGATTGTGTTTCCGTTGTACCGGATATCAAGCACGTCTCCGATGAGGTCGTTCGGGTCTGGTGTTGTCGAACTGCTTCCCCCATCATCGTTCACCGAAACACTGACTTCTTTGTCTGCGTTGTTTTTTACGCGAAGGACATCCTCAAATCGCGTTGTTGCCCGTTCATTTAGATTACTCTGCTGAATCTTAATCGCCCCGTTACTGTCGGAGCCGCCGGTAGTGATTAGATCAGTAGCATAGCTCTTGTTTGGATTTTGTTTAAAACTCACAAGCGCACTTGCATCGTCACTAGTACTAAGCGTAACTGTCCGTGTCGCTTCAACTGAGGAGAATGCACCGGAGCCAAACGCGCCGCCGACAGTCGCACTGATTGTCCCGAGTCCGAGCAGGACACTTCGTCGATTTAGCCTCATCTGTTGTACTACAGAACGCTAGCCCACCAGTTACTATTGACGTGCCTGAGCGGGGTTAATGCCGTCCATTAACGCCTCAAGCACGGCTATAACCCCGCTCAAGCAGTACAATAGTAAGTCCCCGGAAACTGTTGTGGCTGGTACGGCACGGCCATAACGTGCTGACTAACATATGAATCGCAGAAACGTACTTACGGGACTCGGCGGATTGGCAATCAGTGGTGGGGCGCTCTTCGGTACGGGCGCATTCACGAGCGTTACCGCGACGCGTTCAGTCGAAGTGAACGTTTTCGGTGCAGATAGTGGCACGGACGGGCTCGTAGACGGTGTAGACCAAACTACCGAAGACGATATCGCAGACACAATCACAAGCAACGCTGTCGATGTGCTTGTCGATACGTCGTCAAGTGACGTCTCAGTCAAAGGCCCTGACGGTAACTCTGCTACTGCAACAAACCTGTTCCCCGCTAATCCGGGTGCTCAGGATGGAGCAAACCCGGGCACAGATGGAACGTACGACAATGTGAGCCACAAGTACGTGAGCCTCGTTGCTAATGATGTGACAATCGTCTTTGGCGAAAATAATGGCCTCCCACCGAACTCGACTCTCGGGTACAATGGTCTCTTTAAATTCATGCCAAACAGTGACAGCAACAGTAAGTTTAACGTTACGTTCGGGGGAGATAATGGCGGAACTGTGCTTACGCAGGTCGATGAAGAGTCGGTTAGCGACGGAGCAGTCGTCTCAGTCTCTTCAAGTAGTAGTTCTTCAAATGCCGAAATTACGACAGAAACCTCGAATAAAAGCGAAGACCTCGACATCAGCATTACAGAACAATAAAACTCAGACGTGAATCGCAGACTGGCTTTGACAACTCAGGAAGCTATTTATTTCACTCCTATTTGTCAATAAATGTCATGATGTAGACATCGGGTAATCGCAGACAGCGCAGGTACCAGCTCCGGAGCGTCTTGCCACTGATAAACCGTAACAATGCCTCTATCTTATCTACTCACTGTAGCTAGTACACCGCGTCGACTACTCACATCTTGGCACCCAACAGTATTCAACGCTCACAAGATCATAGACTCATCTGCTGCATTATCAGTAATCCTATATATAAATCTCTGTACTACCGTCTCTGAAGCTGTCAACACCAGGTCCCGTCTGCTAACAGCCTAATCTACATACAATTTTGTTACCATTGACATTCCAGAACGCTTTTACATATTATAAACTAATATGTCGGCAATGGCAGTGGGTGGGAAGCAAAGCAACCGGACAGCGGCTGGTGACGCGATTACACGAGACGAGGTGTTTGAGCTACTCAGTAATCACCGCCGCCGATACGCATTACACGTAGCGAAGCAAGCAGACGGTGACTCAGAACTCTCGGATATTGCTGAACAGGTGGCGGCGTGGGAAAACGGGAAACCACAGAGTGAGATCACGTCCAGCGAGCGCCATCGCGTGTACACGTCAATGCAACAGACGCATCTGCCCGCAATGGACCGTGCGGGCGTGATCGAATACGACAATGGGACAGTCACGCTGACCGAACAGGCAGCGGACCTCGACGTGTACATGGATGTCGTGCCGGAAGACTCCATCCCGTGGGGACAGTACTACCTCGGATTGTCAGTTCTGTCGGGGGCTGTCGTTGGCGCTGCTGGGCTGGATGTGTTCCCAGCCAGTATTCCCGACCTCGCGTGGGCTGGTCTCGTCGTCATGTTGTTTCTCTGCTCCGGACTGTATCACGTCTGGCAGAGCCAGCAACTCCGTCTCGGAGCGGGCGAGACGCCCCCGGATGTTGAAACATGAGCAAGAAGTGGACTCGCCGGAGTGCACTTGCGCTAATCGGTAGTGGTGCCGGCCTCCTGACGTGGGGTACTGGTGGGTTCACAGACGTGACCGCCGACCGTCAGGTGAATATCGACACAACTGAAGACAGTTCTGATGGTCCGCTGCTGGGGATTACATCACTAGGCGACGGCGGTAGCCCCGGTCAGACGGTATCGTTGATAACATTACAGAACAATCTTGGAGAAGAGGTCAGCGACATAGTACTGGAGGATGCCAGTGTTGGTAGTATTGCGCTGGCTGATATTTTCAAGGGCGAGAGAGTGTCCCCTTCTAACTATTTTGACACACCTAATAGTATTGCACCAGGAGAACAGGGAGCGATCAAGGCAACACTCGATCTCCTCCCTAACGTGTCTATCGGTTCCGACCGCGAATATGATGTTACGCTTGATTTTACTGCTAGCACTGCAAATCAAGAAGTGACCGTTGAACGGGAATCTACCGTTAAATACGAAGATCCCCGGGTTTCGTACTGGGATTTTGATAAAATAGGCCTTGGAAATCCAAGCGTCCCAGATAGTTGGGGCAATAGCGGAGCCAGTCGCCTACCCAACTATTGGCCATCGCTAAGACTGTCCAGGCAGCGCCGCCGCGTCCTTTATTTCAGCGGCAATAGTAACCAAGAAGATTTCAGTGGCAATAGTAACCGAGGAGACGTAGTTAGGATATTCGACAGCTCTAAATTAGATTTCATAGAAGGAGACGAGTTCTCACTTTCCGTTTGGATAAAACCGTATTCGATTCCGAACTCGTATGCACGGCTGTTCAGCAAATGGAATTCTGCTATCGAAAGCGGATACCAATTCTTCCTCACGCGTCATTCTCGTTCTGGGTTTGAAATCGGAATCGAAACTGGACAACAAGATGGAAAAACGAATGTGATAAACACAGGTGCAACAGTAAGCCAATCTAGGTGGAACCATGTCGTCTGGACCCACCGCTCATCTGAGTCATCTGGAGACAAAGTATATGTAAATGGCGTAAAAGAACACGAGAGCGACTTGGAAGACCCGTTTGGTTCCAACGAACCCCTCCGCCTTGGCAACGGAATTAATGCTAGTGGCATCCTGAGTTTCCCGTTCAACGGCCGTATGGATGAGCCAAAAGTGTATGATACTGCGCTCACTGACGAGTGGGTGGAAAACCTCTACAACACAAGCAAAGGCGGCGATGGCGGCAGCATAGGCGGCTAAGTCCCATGAGCGTATCTACCCGAAAATCACACTGTATGTAGTGCAACAAAACAATATGGCCAACAGCGACTCAAACAAAGCAGAAAACGATAGTGCATCAGTCTTGACGGGGCTGGTGACCACGCCGTACCGCAGGTTACCGGATATAAATGGTAAAAATGGATAACGTACTTTCAGCGTCTGTTCGCTCCGCCCTCAATCGCTGGTTTGTCCTGATATTACTCGTTGCACTTGCGCTAACGCTTGCTGGCGGCTACGTCACCTACGACAGCCATATCGACGGCGCGGAAACAGTTACTGAACAACAGACCGTCGGCACGTGGACGGTGGAAAGCGAGTTCGAACACGGGGCAACAGTGACGCGTGATACCGAGGTTTTCAGTTCGGGTGAGCAACTCAGCAACCGGTCGCTGTATTTTACGACGGCATCGCCCGAACTCGATGGCACGTACACGGTCTCACACGACAACACCGACGGGAACGCGGCAGTCACCTCGACGAACCTGTCGCTAGTCATCCGCGCGGTCGAGGAACGAAACGGGAATCAGGTGGTCCACTGGCAGACACGCGACTCGCTCGACACGCTCGATGCCGTTGAGGTAGCGGACGGTGAGGCGGCAACAACCACAGTCAGCGTGGACATCCCGACAATCCTCAACCGTACCGAAGCGATACAGAACGATCTCGGGGCTGCCCCCGGACAAACCGAGGTTCTCCTCGTCGCCGACACAACTGTCGAGTCGTCAGTCGACGGAGAGACGTTCACCGACACTCGCACTGACCGCATCGAGATTGTGCCCGGACGGAGTGTCTACCGCGTCAGCACTACCACAGCGGGTGCGAGTCCCTACGACGCGACCGAGCAGGTGACCCGGACCATTGAGCCAACACGGCTGGAACTGTACGGGGGGCCTGTGCTCTGTGTGCTCGGACTGCTCTGTATGGCTTTCCTCGGGACAGCACGCAGGCGTGGCTGGCTTGAAGTCACTGACCGTGAGCGAGCGCGCAACGAGTTCGAGCGTGCACGTGACGACTTTGACGAGTGGATCTCAACGGCACGAATCCCGGATACCGACGACCGGACACCTGTCCCGACGGACTCGCTGGTGGACCTCGTTGACATTGCTATCGATAGTGACAGGCGCGTCCTCGAAGATGGTGATCAGTATGCAGTCCTCGTCGACAGTGAAATCTACACGTACACGGCGCCACCGGCTGTCGATCGGCTTGCGTCACCAGCGACACGCAATACTGAGTCCGCTGCGGAAGACAGAGAAGGAGCGACGGCGTCGCTTTCAAGCCTGCTTTTCAACGACTCGGGCGAGGACGCTGATGCAACACACCCTGATGAAAACGAGATGTCTGATTCAAACGACGGGTGACGCCGTTGATCGGTCACTTTCTACAATCGCTGGTCGCCCCGGCACAGTTTGTGCTGCGTATGTCCCTCTGTGGCCACGACAGGTGTTCGATATTGATTTCGGGAGGCACTGCTCGTGACTGTATTAAACGGTGGTCCGGAACGTGGTAGCCCATGATGACAGGGGGATCGCGTCGTCCCCTTCGACTCAGCAACACCGATTTATATTCTGCTGGTCTACATCGCGTAGCGACACATTGGCATGCTCCGAACGTATGTGACAAAAGGACTGACAATCGGCGGGTTTGTGTTGGTTCTGGCACTCATCGTGGGTGCACTCGTCGGGCAGCCAGTGCTTTTGAGCTTCGTCGTGTCCGGAAGCATGTCGCCAACGATTCAGGAAGGCGACGGCTTCGTTGCGATTCCGGAGCAGGTTGCGGGCGACATTGAGCAGGGTGATGTCATCGTATTCCAGTCACAGGAGATTCGTGGTGGGGAGCTGACGACACACCGAGTTGTCGGCGAGACTGACCGGGGATACATCACCCGTGGGGATGCGAATCCGTTCACAGACCAGGACGGGGCCGAACCGCCCGTGACTGAAAGCCAGATCGTCGCGGTCGCCTGGCAACCTGGTGGACA
Source organism: Haloarcula sp. H-GB5 (assembly GCF_054850705.1). Classification (NCBI taxonomy): domain Archaea; kingdom Methanobacteriati; phylum Methanobacteriota; class Halobacteria; order Halobacteriales; family Haloarculaceae; genus Haloarcula; species Haloarcula sp. H-GB5. Next base: position 7,665 of record NZ_JBTWBG010000002.1, read on the forward strand.
GGTGGTGACAATCCCGAATTTCGGCACGGCCATCCTCGCCGGCCGCGTCGTCGTCACGAACATTCTAACTGCGGTCACGACGGTCCTTGGGGTTGAGCAGGCAGCCGAGTCCTGGCAGGCAGGATCAGTGATGCTGGTCTCCGGCGTGATACTGTTTGCAATAAGCATCGGCAGCGGGATCGTGAATAGGTCCTCGCGTGAACGGGCCCGTTCGCGTGGGCAGGATACCTTTGACCCGCGCTACGCCGCGCTCTTTCTGACTGCAATCATTATTGTGCCAGCCAACATCGCAATGGTCGCTCCGAGTTCGACCCACCAGATCCCGGCGGGTGAAATCGCAGCTGGGAACAACATCGCCCCCGGTGAACCAGTTGAAGCCACGCTTGTAGCTAACAACGAAGACGCATTGGTGACTATGCTCGTCGTGTTTAACGCGTCTGGTCGGACGACTATCGAGAACCGGTGGCTCGATGTGCCGGGTGGCGAAACGGACTCAACAGCGCTGTATGTACCTGCACCGCCACGAGGCGAACAGAAGGTCGTGACCGTCTCCGAGTACCGTTATATCGTGTTGCTGCCCCCCTCGGTCATTATCGCAATGCATGACATCCACCCATTGGTAGCATTAGGTGTGATTAATGCGGCGCTCACTGTTGCTGTGCTAGCATTCATTATTGGGTTGCTTGGGACAAGCAAACGACGTGTCCGCGACACTGACCGGGATATCCCGCTGTATTTGCGATTAAAGCGTAAATTGTTGTGACTAGGAATGGGATTGTTCAACGCAACGCAGCGTACCTGACGGCGCATCGTCCAAACACGTCGAAAACGGTAGTCGTGGTGGCTGTCGTTCTCCCGGGAAAATAGACCGCACAACAGGCCAATTCCGGCCGACAATACCACTGACCGCCTCGATTACTCTCTTTCGACAGGTATCGTATGGACCTGCCGGAGCGGTTCGATGTGTGCTTTCGCCACCTCGTCCAGCGGAAAGGTCCCGTGGATATCGGCCGGAACCTGGCCGTGGACGAGACGCCCGAACGGCCCAGCGGCGGTTGGATACACCTGCTCGGCCAACCGAGCGACGGGGGCCGCGACATCGAGCCCTTCCAGCGCTTCCTTCACGGCCGCTTCGCCGACGTGGACGGACTCACCTTCGATCAGAATGAACGCGAACGGTGGGTCGTCAAACTGTGCCCGGAGAAACGCCTGAATCGCGTCGGATTCCCAGGGAACAGGCGTGATATCCGTGGCACAGCGGGTGATCGTCTCGGCAGCGCGCCGGAACAGGTCGGTACTGCCGTCGTAGACGAGAAGCGACTGAGTCACATCCACTGTAGGGGTTTGGACCGTTTGAACGTTGTGTCGTGTCACAACGGCTTATGCGTCTGCGCTCCGATGTTTCTGTATGGACGTACGGGACGAACCGACGGCCAGACTCCGCCGGCGACTCGAAATGGCACTGGAAAGCGCGCTTACCGATACCGTGTCGTGGACGGTCGCTACTGATGGCCCGGTCGTTGCTCGACTACCTGACCGCGAAATCGCGTTTGAACGGGCTGATGGTCCGGACGGCTACCGGTGGACGGTCGTGTTACGCGCGGATGGGTCGGTCGTGAGCAAGTTCGGGCAGTTCGAGACGATCGACAGCGCTGTCGAGAAGGTTGAGTCGCTTGTCCGGGCTGACGTTCGGTATACGGTTTGCTGTGACGGCTAGCTGTCACAGTTCTGAACCCAACCCGTGTGGCTAACTCGGCGGCTCCGTATCAGTCAGCAAACACCGCTTGGAGGCCAATCTCTATACGAACCCCGCACCAACAGACAGGCGTATGAGTCTGCTCAAGAACAAGCACCTCCTCAACGGGATCGTTTCACTAGTCGTCAGCGTCGGTATCACTGTCTGGCTGGCCGACGACGAAGATGCGCCGTGGAGCCTGACTGATATGGCTCTGGCCGTTGCCATTTCGTCGTTCCTCTCCGGCTTTTTCACCAGCTACTTCGCCGACTGACGGTCAGGCGAGGCTGTGAATTGGGGGAACACCGATACCAGTCCGCCCCGTCCTACTTGTCATGGACGAACCAGAACCCGTCGACGACTGGCCACACCGCCCGTTCTCGCCGGCTGAAGCCAGTGCCTTGCTGGATGACATCGATGGCGCTGTCGCGGTCTGGGTGATGCACCACGACAACGACGTTCGGTCGGCTGTTGTTCTCGATGATGCCCCCGAGGACGCAGTCATCGACATCGTCGTCGAGACCGACGCCGCATTCGAGATGTACAGTTACACGAGCGGCGTGTGGATGGACTACGGCACACAGCGAAAAGACGATCCGGATGCTCCGCCGATGGCAGGGACGCTCGACAGCTACGATGTTCTCGCTGGCGAATCTGAGACAGCCTGACCAGTGTGATGCATCTGCACCGCCGTTGCCGGGGCAAAACGGCCGTGCCACCCGCGTACCGATACACTCGAAAAGTAATCATTAAACGGCGCGGCGACTGACCCTCCTGATATGCAACGACGAGCCGCGGCGGCGTACTTCGCGTTCTTCCTCGTTATCAGTGTTGCTGCGTACGCCTACATCGGCGTCGCGGAGAGTCAGCGGCCGGCGGTGTCGCTCGACGCTGACGCCGAACTGACCAACGAGAGTGCATTCACTGTCGACGGAACGGAATACACAGCCACGAACATCCACATGTCCAGCGGCGGCGGTGGCGGCCACGGCGGCGGTGGCGGCAGTATGGCCGCTGACCTCTCGTGGACGAATGAATCGTCACAGTACACTGCGACGTTAGAGCACAACGCTACGACGACCTATCAGAACGACACCTACCGCGTGCACACCGACAGCAACGAGAGTACGGTGACCCTCGAAGAAGAACTCAACGTCAGTGGGCTCCTCGCCGAGGACTCCTCGGTCAAGAACACGCTAGCGACCCAGAACGGGACTGAGTACGTGGTCTACCGGTCGAACAATACGCAAGTCCCGCTGAGCGAGTGGCTCCCAGAGCCCGAGACGGTCTCGTTCACCACCGGCGACACCTACCCGTACGCGACCGACAGCGGGACGCAGGAGACCACGATCTCTGACGTGAGCGACAGTGGCGCGACGCTCGAATGGTTCGCCCCGCGCGAGAACACAATCGAACTTTCCGAGGGTGGGAATATCACGCTGAACGAGCAGCGGTTCTTCACGCATTTCCCCGACCACCACACCGTCCAGATCGTCCCGATTCAGCAGTACGGTCAGTATCAGGAGACACTCGACCAGCAGGACTACTTCCACGAGCGAAAGAACGGCATTTGGGGCATCTCGATCCTCTCGGGCATCGCTGCCGTACTGATGCTGGGGATGGCGTATATGCCCGTCCGCGGATAACAACGACGTCTGTTTTCGGCTTTTTGAGCGACTGATTTACGCGTCGGCTGCCCAGCTGATGTACGCCAGTCCGATACCGATCACACCCATCAGGACTGCCGCGATCATCTGTATAATCGCCGCGCCCATCGAGGCGTATGTCTGCCACGGCGTGCTGGCAATCGCCGCGAACGTGGCGACGACGAGCAATACACCGACGGTGACACCTAGTGGGCGCAACGGCTGCGAAAATACGCGCTGAACCGTACCGGTAGTTCCGTCCATACTGGTGACATTCGCTGTCTCTGTGGTAAATGAACCGGTCTCGGGCTATGCACTGTCGCGCTGTTTCTTGTACACAGAAAAGCGGGCCGGGAGAGAGTTGAACCGGAGCCAGACGTGCTCACTTCGTTGCGCGCGACTGGCAGGGTCCAACTCCTCCGTAGCGTTACCACTATTCACTGTCGTTCATAGGGTAACGGGCCGGGAGGGAGTTGAACCCCCGACCATCTGGTTAAAAGCCAGACGCTCTGCCTAACTGAGCTACCGGCCCTCGCTATTCGCTCGGGGGAGCGGCGATTAAGGCCTTACGGTCCGTCGTCGAAGTACGATTCGATAGCCTCGCTGATGACTTCTCCGGGAGAGACCCCATCGAGTGCGGCCTGTCGGCGGAGCCGACAATAGGCGTCGCGATCGAGTTGCGTTCGCAACTCCCCCAGCGCGTACCCGTTCCTGGCGAGCGCTGCGTCCACGGACGCGCCGTCGTTGACACTGCTGGCAACGGATCGGATCTGGCGGACGGTGAGGTCGTGATCGAGGGCGGCCCACGCCAGCAGGAGGCGGGATTCGCCGGAGACTCTGGCGATGTGTTTGGCCGCCGTCGGCGCGATTTCTCCCTTGGCGACGTGAATACGGACGGACCGCGGGAGATCGTGCACGCGGGACCACTTGCGGATGAACGAGACCGACGCCTCCCCGCCGGCCCGTTCGGCAGCGGCCTTGTAGGACCCTTCACCGCGGACCAGAGCCGCACACGCGGCCGCGCCGCGCAGGATGAACACGTTATCGTCGGCGCCGGCAGTGTTCTCGGAGAACTTCTCGACCGTTCTGGCTGCGAGCTCGAGGCTCTCGGGGTCGTCGGGATCGAACTCGATGGCCTCCTCGGGTCGCTGGCCAGTGAGTGCTGGGTCCCCGCGGATAACCGGTTTACCGACCGGTGATTCACGGTCGGTCGATGGAACGTAATTGTCGGGCCCCTCAGGCATCGATACGTGCTTGGGGAGCGCCGCACAAAAGTATCCCGTACAGGGGTGTCATACAGGCTATTGTAAGTCATTCCGGGATTTCGCCGACCCGGGCCGGCGCAATTAATACGCAGTCACAACAGTCTGTATCAGTCGTCGGAGGCGCTCTCGCGCTCTTCGCTCATGTGCTCCCAGATTTCTGTGCAACCGCAGCCGTCCTCGACGTTGTCGAGGTGGTCTGTGGTCGGCTCTTCGCGTTCGGCGTCGTCGTCGTGGGTCTGTTGTGCCTTCGTCATCGTTTCTGTCACAGCGGCGGCCTGCGTGGCCGCCACGTGGTGTCGTACTCCTTCATAATGGCCCCACTATCTTAAACACGGACTCTCCTGTAAGCTTGGCCCGCACTGCGACTTACAGGCAACATCTGTTTGTATCTCGTACAGAACCCAACAAATAGTGGACTATTATGCTCTGATGCAGTCACCGCATGACTGCGGTGGATTCGACCCGACCGCGGTGATACTTGCAACCGCCGATGCCCTCAGGTATCTCTGGAATCTAATGAGATGTAATGACAACTGACGTTCACCAGCTCGACGACGGGGCCTGGATTTCCGTCAACGACTCACGGGAAGTGAACGTCTCGGACCTGTGGTTGTTGGCTCGAAGCGACTTCTGTGGGTGTGAGACGACGGATTTCCTCGCTGAGGGGTTCGTGAAAGTGGGGGTGGATTACCCGGACATTCAGGCGCGAATAGCCGGGCAGTGCATCGCCTGCGGTGAAAGCGGCGTTACCGACTGGCTAACCGTCGGGCGCGTCGTAGACCCTGATTCCGGCGAGTTCTACGGTGTTGACCACGAAAGCGTCCATTTTCCGGAGAAGCGGACCCGGCTTGCCCACCCTGAGAAATAGGCAACAATTTCTTGTTTCGGGGAGTGGGGGAGACGGTTGACGGCAAAGTGTGTTGTATAAGTCTGTGAGACTTGTGAGAGAACACACTAGCTATGCCCAGTAAAGTCGAGAAATGGAAGGACGAGGTCTACGGTAACGAGATTCGGGAGCATCTGATGGAGTTCGCGGAAAAGGGCTGGGACGCCATCCCGGAAGACGAACACGACGCCTGGTTCGAGCGCTTCAAATGGTGGGGCCTGTACCACCAGCGCTCCGGCCAGGAGTCGTATTTCATGATGCGTATCGGGACGCCAAACGGCGTCATCAAGCCGGGCCAGCTCGAAGTCATCGGCGAAATCGCGAAGGAGTACGCGACCGGTCCCGTCGACAACCCCGAGTTCGGTGAGGCCTACTGTGACTGGACGACCCGCCAGTCCATTCAGCTCCATTGGATCAAGCTGGAGGACATCCCGGAAATCTTCGAGAAGCTCGAAGCCGTCGGTCTGGGAACTCAGCAGGCCTGTGGCGACTCCTGGCGGAACATCGTCGGCTGTCCCGTCGCCGGTAAGGACAAACACGAGCACGTCGACGCCTGGCCCGTCGCTGAGGATCTCCACGAGACGTTCAAGGGCAACGACGATTACTCGAACCTCCCGCGCAAGTGGAAGGTCGCCATCGCCGGCTGTGACGAGGGCTGTGGACAGGGCGACATCAACGACCTCGCCTTCGAGCCCGCTGAGAAGGATGGCGAACTCGGATTCAACGTCCGTATCGGCGGGGGTCTCTCCCGCAAGGAACCGCGCCTCGCCCGTGACATCGACGTGTGGGTCCCGCCGGAGCAGGCCGCTGACGTGGCCCACGGTATGTCTTCGCTCTTCCGTGACTACGGTGACCGCGAGGACCGCTTCAACGCTCGCATCAAGTTCCTCATGGACGAGTGGGGTCCCGAAAAGATGCGCTCGGTCCTGCAGGAGGAGTACGTCGACTTCGAACTCCCGACTGCTGGCGAGGACATGCGCGACCAGTACAGCTACAACACCGGGTCCCAGGACGGGCACAACGACCACGTCGGAATCCACGAGCAGAAGGACGGCAACTACTACATCGGCCTGAACGTGCTGGTCGGCCGCATGGGTGCTGATGACGTGCTGGAACTCGCGGAACTCGCCGACGAGTACGGCTCCGGCGAGGTCCGACTGACCCAGCGTCAGAACATCATCGTCACCGACGTGCCCGAGGAGAACCTTGACGAGTTCACCAGCGAACCCCTGCTGGAGAACTACTCCCCAGACCCGTCCCCGTTCATGCGCGGCTCCATCGCCTGCACGGGCACGGAGTACTGCTCGCTCTCGATCGTCGAGACGAAGAACCGTCAGGTGCGGTACGCCCGCTGGCTCAAGGACAACGTCGAACTGCCTGAGGACCACAAGGACTTCCACATCCACCTCTCGGGCTGTACGGCCTCCTGTGCCCAGCCCCAGATCGCCGACGTATCCCTGCGTGGGATGAAGACCCGCAAGGACGGCGAACCGGTCGAGGCGCTCGACATCGGCCTCGGCGGCGGCCTCGGCGACGACCCGCGCTTCGCTGACTGGGTGGAGATGCGCGTCCCGGCCGACGAAGTTCCTGGCGCGATCAAGAACCTCGTCAACAACTTCGAGGACGCCCGCGAGGGCGGCGAGACCTTCCGTGACTTCGTCGAGGACCGCGACGAGGAGACGCTGGCCGAGATGGTCGAACCCGAAGAGACGGACTACCACGACCCGTACATGCACAACACGAAGATGACGTGGTACCCCTACGCAGAGGACGACGACATGCAGTCCTCGCCCGCGCCGACCGACGGCTCCGGCGAGCCCCTACCCTCTGACGACTAAGACGCACTGCTGGGCACTCTCGGTTCGATTTTCTCGAATCGTACGGTTGCTCACGTTTTGCTCGCTTCTATTCACCGCCTGTGGCCGGGAGCGCGCTCCGTCGCGCGACCCGGGGAAGGGCAGGCTCACTCGAATACACAAAATCAGCAGTTGCCGTTACTGTTGCGCATACCGCGAGCGAAGCGAGCGGTTTCCCCGGACTCGCCACGGCGTGGCGAGTCCGGCCTTTTTCATCGACGTTTTTCGAGGAGTGGTTCGAGCGCGCCAGCGGCGCGACTCGAACCCGACGACAAAAAAGGTCGTTGGTAAGCCTTATTCGCGGCACTGGCGTACCCATTGGTGGCAGCGGGAGGCCGGCTCCCGTGGCGCAAGCCATGAGGAAAGTCCCCCCACCTGTCGGACAGGTGACCGGGCGCAAGCCCGGGGCGGGAGACCGTCGGCTCTGGAACAGCAACGACACGTCGTCGCCGGACCGATGAGGTGTGCGAATCCCGAGCGAGGCTGGTCGTGCCCCACCAGACGGTGCGGCACGCGGCCAAAGCGAGGGAGAGCTAACCCACCGAGGGCAGTCGCGACCCGGTGACTCCGGGGCGCGCGTTCGTGGACCACAGTTGTGCTCCACACGTGGGCCGCAGATGCCCCACGCATTCCGTGGGCCGCTGACGCGCCCCACGCCTCCGGCGACGGACCGATGGAACGGCGAAACCTCACCGGTGCAAGGCCGCGTCGACAGGTAGTCCGACGCTGCGCGCAAGCGCTGGACGTGGCCGCTCAGCCGAATGCTGGCCCGAACAGAAGGGGGCTTACTCCCCGCAGCCACATGAGCCTTCTAGCGGCGGGTCCGATGGTTACAAGCCCGCGCCGGCCACAGGCCAGAGTATGACCGCAGCCGACCTTATCGACGCAGTTCGTGACGACCAGCAGACGGAACTCTCCCGACTGGGCTCTTCGAAGACGCTGTACGCTGACACCCGCGGCGAGATGGAACCGAACGTAGTACTGGCGGCGGCGGCCGCCCGCGAGCAGGCGGCCCACGACACCTTTGACGCCTGGAGCGACGACGCGAACGACGACGCGGCCGCGCTATTTGCCGATGCAGCCACCGAGACGGCCGAGCGCCGTGACAGCCTCGACGCCGAGCCGGTCGACCGAACGCCGGCGATGCACGACGTACTCGACGACTTCGACGGGACCGTCGAGCGACTCGGCGGCTTCGTCGGCTGGGCGCTCGTCGACAAGAAGGTCAAAGAGCAGTACACTGGCTTCTTCACCGGGCAGGCGGACCCACAGACCGCGAGTACGTTCCGCAGCGCCGGCAGCGACGTGGTGGACCTCCGCGACGAGGCCGCCGAACTCCTCGATGCTGCGTGCGAGAGCGACGACAACTGGGACGCCGCGGAGGAGGCTGCTATCGACGTTGTTTCGACAGCGTACGACGAGTACTTCGAGACGCTCGAAGACCTCGGCGTGAACCCGAAGCCGGTCTGCTAACGCCTCACGAACCACGCGGCTCAAGTCCGTCCAGCCCGACGTGTGAGTAATGAGCGACACCGGCGGACCACTCTCTATTGACCGACCGGACGTCGACCGTGCGTTCCGCGTCGACGCCCCGTTCGAGCCGGCGGGCGACCAGCCCGAGGCCATCGAACAACTCGCGTCGGGCTTCCGGCAGGGGATGGACCGACAGACCCTGCTCGGTGTGACCGGCTCCGGGAAGACAAACACCGTTTCGTGGGTCGTCGAGGAGATCCAGCAACCCACGCTCGTCATCGCCCACAACAAGACGCTCGCGGCCCAGTTGTACGAGGAGTTCCGCGAGCTGTTCCCGGACAACGCCGTCGAGTACTTTGTCTCCTACTACGACTACTACCAGCCCGAAGCGTACGTCGAGCAGACGGACACGTTCATCGACAAGGACGCCTCTATCAACGACGAGATCGACCGGCTGCGCCACTCCGCGACGCGCTCGCTGCTCACCCGGGACGATGTCATCGTCGTCGCGTCGGTGTCGGCCATCTACGGGCTCGGTGACCCGCGCAACTACATCGACATGTCCCTCTCGCTCGAAGTCGGGCAGGAGATCGAGCGCGACGAACTGCTCGGTCGGCTGGTCGACCTGAACTACGAGCGCAACGACGTGGACTTCACGCAGGGAACCTTTCGTGTGCGCGGGGACACGCTCGAAATCTATCCGATGTACGCCCGCTACGCCCTGCGCGTGGAGTTCTGGGGAGACGAGATCGACCGGATGCTGAAGGTCGACCCGCTGGAGGGTGAGGTCAAAAGCGAAGAGCCGGCCGCCCTGCTCCACCCGGCGGAGCACTACTCGATTCCGGAACAGCGGCTCCAGCGAGCTATCGACGAAATCGAGAAACTGCTGGACCAGCGAATCAGCTACTTCGAGCGCCAGGGCGACCACGTCGCCGCCCAGCGCATCGAGGAGCGGACCACGTTCGACATCGAGATGATGCAGGAGACGGGCTACTGCTCGGGCATCGAGAACTACTCGGTCCACCTCTCGGACCGCGAGACGGGTGAGGCCCCCTACACGCTGCTGGATTACTTCCCCGACGACTTCCTCACCGTCGTCGACGAATCCCACCAGACGCTCCCGCAGATCCGCGGTCAGTTCGAAGGCGACAAGAGCCGCAAAGAGAGCCTCGTCGAGAACGGCTTCCGCCTGCCGACGGCCTTCGACAACCGCCCGCTCACCTTCGAGGAGTTCGAGGAGAAGACCGACCAGACGCTGTACGTGAGCGCCACGCCGGGCGACTACGAGCGTGAACACAGCGACCAGGTCGTCGAGCAGATCGTTCGCCCGACCCACCTCGTTGATCCGGCCGTCGAAATCGCGTCGGCAACGGGGCAGGTAGAGGATCTGCTCGGACGCATCGACGACCGCGTCGAACGCGACGAGCGGGTACTTGTGACCACGCTCACGAAACGGATGGCTGAGGACCTCACGGAATATCTGGAGGAGTCCGGCGTCGACGTGGCGTACATGCACGACGAGACGGACACGCTGGAACGCCACGAACTCATCCGCTCGCTCAGGCTGGGCGACATCGACGTACTGGTCGGTATCAACCTCCTCCGGGAGGGACTGGACATTCCGGAGGTGTCCCTCGTGGCGATTCTCGATGCTGATCAGGAGGGGTTCCTGCGGTCGGAGACGACGCTCGTCCAGACGATGGGGCGGGCCGCCCGGAACGTCAACGGCGAGGTCGTGCTGTACGCCGACGAGCGGAGCAACGCCATGCAGTCGGCCATTCAGGAGACCCAGCGCCGCCGGCGCATCCAGCAGCAGTACAACGAGGAACACGGCTTCGAACCGACCACCATTGAGAAGGAAGTCGGCGAGACGAACCTGCCCGGTAGCAAGACCGATACCGGCGGTATTTCCAGTGACGGAGCGAGCGACGCCGACGAAGCCGCTCGCCAGATCGAACAACTGGAAGAGCGGATGCAGGAAGCCGCGGACAATCTGGAGTTCGAACTGGCGGCGGACATCAGGGACCGTATCCGTGAACTACGTGAGGAGTTCGACCTCGACGGCGGCGACGACAGCGACGGCGTTCCGGCACCTGGGCCGGAGTTCTGAGCCCGAGTCTGTTTTCGATCCCGCTGTCTTTCCTGCTCGTTTTGCTATCCGACCAGCCCATCGACTCGTTGCTCCACCCGTCTCAGACGCCGTTGTAATCTCGACTTGGACTAATACAACCAAAATTGTTTTACGCGCTACTGTAGTTGTATAGCGTGATGTCCCGCGTCTCGCTCCCACACGATGCGAAGGCCGGTCCCACCAAGCCGGAGGTCCGGGCCGTCCTCGCTAGCAAACTCGCTCTCACCGGGTCCGACCACTTCGCGGAGGTCGGTTCCTGTACCGGTGCCGTCACCATCACGGCGGCGCGCCGGGCCGGGCGGGTCACTGCGCTCGAACGCAAGGGGAACCGACTCGATGTGACTCGCAAGAACCTCGCTGCCAACGATGTCGACGCCGATGTCGAATTGCGCGAGGCCGAGGCCCCGGAGGGCTTGCCGGATGACGCCGACGCCCTGTTCCTCGGCGGATCACGCAACTACGAGGCCGTTCTCGATCACGCGGTCGAGACCGGTGTCGACCGAATCGTCATGAACGTCTCGCGGCTCGAAGTCGCCGGCGCGGCGACGGAGGCCTTCCGCGAACGCGACATTCTGGAGGAGGTCGTCCAGTTCCAGGTGAGCCACGGTTACGAACTCGCCGGCGCGACGAGTTTCGACTCGGAGAATCCGGTGTACATGCTCGTCGGCAGCGCCAGCGAGGATGTGGCAGCCGACGGCGGGGCACCGGCCCAGACTGAGGCGACCGACGGAGGCCAGCAATGACCCTCTACGGCATTGGCCTTGGTCCCGGGCAGCCCGATCTGGTGACTGTCCGCGGGAAGCGCGCACTCGAATCGGCCGATGTGGTGTACTCGCCGGGGCGGCTCTCGCGGTCGGTCGCGACCGAGCACGTCCCCGAGGAGCGTATCGGCGACCTCGACTTCCCGATGACACGTGACGAGGAGAAACTCCGGACGGCCTGGAAAGAAGCCGCCGCCGAGATTGCGCCGACCGCCCGCGACGGCGATGCCGCCTTCGTCACGCTGGGGGACCCGAACGTCTACTCGACCTTCGGTCACCTCCGGCGGACGCTCGCCGCCTTCCACCCCGAGGTCGACCTCGAAGTCGTACCCGGCGTCAGCGCCATGTCGGCGTTTGCGACGGCGCTGGGCGTCGAAATCACCGCCGGATCGAGCCTCGCACTCAGGGAAGCTGACCGCGGCGCGTCGCCGACTGGCCCTGACCGGATGATTCTGTTCAAAGTGACCGACGCGCCGGCCACTCACGAAGGGCTGGTCGAGGCCGGCTACGACGTGGTGTACGGCCGCCGGCTGTTCATGGAACAGGGCGAGACCATCGTTACCGACGACCCGAGCGAGATCGACGAGCGAGACTACTACACGCTGGCCTACGCCGAGAAGCCCGAGACGCGCGTCGAGCAGGCGACCGACGCCTTCCTCGAAGCGGCCGACGAGAGCGGCGTCGTGACCGATGGCGGCGAGCAGTCTATCGGTGAACTGGCGAGACAGGAACGCTCCGAAGCCGTTCTCTGCGGCGACGAGGTGAAGCATGACTGAACAACCGAGCGAGACGGACCCACAGACGGCAATCGACTCTGTCGCCGGGAACCGAGACGACCGTGTGTACGAGTACAGTGCCGGCGACGAGCAGGAGGGCATTCCCTTCGTCGGAGCCGGGCCGGGCAATCCCCGGCTGCTGACCGTCGCTGGGCGGGAATTGCTGGCTGACGCCGACCTCGTGGTCCACGCCGGGTCGCTCGTCAACAGCGAACTGCTGGAGGAGTACTGCGAAGACGCCGAAACGGTGTCCTCCATCGGCAAGGACCTCGAAGAGCTGATTCCGCTGATGCGGGACGCCTACGAGGCCGGCGACACCGTTGTCCGCCTTCACAGTGGCGACCCCGCCATCTACGGCGCGGCTCTGGAGCAGATGGACGCGCTCGAACACGAGGGCGTCCCGACCTACATCGTCCCCGGCGTCACCTCCGCATTCGCCGCCAGCGCGACGATGCGAACCCAGCTGACGCTGAATGAGGTCGCGAACCACGTCGCCTTCACCCGCCCGCAGGGCAAGACGCTGGACGAGGACGAGGACCACATCTCCGAGTTCGTCGGTATGGGCGACGTCACGACCTGCATCTACTTGGGAACCCACGCCGTCAGCGAGACGATGGATCGGCTGCTCGAAGACGGCCACGACCCTGAAACGCCGGTGGCGGCTATCTACCACGCATCCTGGCCCGATGAGGACGTCATCGAGGGGACGATTGCGACCATCGGCGAGAAGCTGGAGGACGCGGGCTATCGCGCCTCCGCGATGGTCGTGATTGGGGATGCTGTTGGTGGTGAGGACTATGAGCGGTCGTTCCTCTACGGCGACTGGGCGAACCGGGGAAGTTCCGATGAGACGCAGGAAGCCGACGACTAGGATGAATCGCCTATTTCGCCGAGTACAACTCGAAAGCCCCCGGATGCTCCGGTCGAGGACTAGTAGTGGCTGGGGGTTTCGAGAAGAGTCCTTCAGTGGTGGACGACCGCCAGAAAGCCCCCGCGCGCTCCAGTCGAGGACCTCGCTGTGCGCGCTCGCTTCGCTCGCGTGCTTGCGTCGGTCGTCGTCCCGGAGCGCCCGGCCCCTTTCAGTCCACCCGACAGCACCGCACGACACCACGAGCCACAGACCTCCCCAACCGACTGCGCTGCTCGCTCGTTTCACTCGCTGTGCTGCTCATCCCTCGCACAGATTTGGCGCCCCATCGGAGCGCGCCAGCGCGCGCCGACAACAGGTGAGCGTCGCTTCGCAGCCGAGCACCGACCCACAGACACCACCTACGCGGCTTCCCGGCCGGCGGTCGCGCCTGCGGCAATTTCACCGGCCGGATATAATCCATGAGTACTGACACAGACAACGAATCCAGTTCGAACAGTTGCAAAGCACCCGATTCAGACGGCGAAGTAGCCGAAGACATCGCCATCGTGGCCTTCGAGCGGAAGATGGACACGGCCGAGGACATCGTCGACGGCATCGGCGACCGTTACGAATCCATCGACATCCTCGAATACCACGGCGACGTGTTCGAGGAGTACTGGGGCGAGTACGACTGCTTCATCGGATTGATGGCGAGCGGTATTGCGATGCGCAAGACCGCCCACCTGCTCGACGACAAGTGGGACGACCCCGCCATCTGTGTCGTCGACGAGGAACTCACGTGGGCCATCCCGATCACCGGCGGCCACCACGGCGCAAATCAGGTCGCTGACGACCTCGCGAGCATGGGCGCGGTGCCGGCGATGACGACCGCAAGCGAGGCCGCCGACAAGCAGGGCGTCGAGAAGCAGGCTAAAGCACTGGACGCTCACGTGGTCAACGGTGACTCGACCGTGGCGACGAACCTCGCCGTCTTGGACGACGAACTCGGCCCAATCGAGCGCCTCGACGGGCCGAAGGCCGTGCTGGTCGACGACGACGTGACGGTACTCAAACGCAACAAAGATGACGGCGTCGTGCTAGGTACCGGTAGCGTTGCTGGCGCGGATGTCGAGCAGTTCCACGCGGCCTGGGAGCAGGCACTCGACGAGGCTGACCTTGACCGCGACGACGTGGAGTTCGTCGCCACGGGCACCCGGAAAGCCGATGAAGAAGGAATGCTCGCCGCCGCGGAGGAGTGGGGCCTCGGCGTCGTTGCCTTCGAGAAGGGGACTTTGGAGGGGTTCGAGGGGCCGACCCCCTCGCGCTCGAAGGAACTTATCGGGTGGCCGGGCATTGCTGAAGCGTCGGCCATCGCCGCCGGCAGCGAGCACGACCTGCTGGCCGAGAAGACCCGCTACGACGAGGCCGTGACCGTCGCTATCGGACGCTAAGCTCGCTTTTTGTCAGAAATCGGGTTTTCGTTTCGTCTTTTCGTCACCCAGCAGCTACTGAATTCTCCCTGGCAGTGCTTCGATAACTGTCTTGAGTTCACACCACTGTACAACTCTAAACTTATTTATTATGTGCGCCTGTGATGACAAATGGCGCATGACAACACTACTCGAAGATAAGGTGGCGGTCGTTACGGGCGGCGCAAGCGGGTTCGGCCGGGCCATCTGCCGACGGTACGCGGAGCACGGTGCAGACGTTATTGTTGCGGACCGACAGCAGGACCCCCGTGAGGGCGGCGAACCGACCCACGAACTGGTCGAAGCTGAGACCGACCGGACGGCGCATTTCGTCGAGTGTGACGTGACCAACCCCGACGATCTGGAGGTGGCCGTCGCCGCGGCCGAAGAACTGGGCGGTATCGACATCATGGTCAACAACGCCGGCATTTCTGAGATAGCGGACTTCTACGAAACCACAGAGGAGGACTACGACCGGCTGATGGACGTGAACACGAAGGGCGTGTTCTTCGGCGCGCAGGCCGCGACCGAGGCGATGCGGGAGAACGGCGGCGGCACCGTCATCAACATGTCCAGTTCCGGTGGCATCCGCGGGACCGGCCTGCTGGTCAACTACTGCACCTCGAAAGGTGCAGTCCGGCTGTTCACCTACGCGCTCGCAGACCGACTGAGCAACTACGACATCCGGGTCAATGCAATCCATCCGGGCTACAGCAAGACCCAGATGTTCGAGGACGAGCGCATCGACGACACGAAGAAGATGATGCTGAAAGAACTCATCCCCTCGGGCCGCTTCGGCGAACCCGAGGAGATTGCCGACGTGGCAACGTTCCTCGCCAGCGATATGGCCTCCTACGTCAACGGTGAGAGCGTTGTGGTCGACGGCGGGCTGACAAACACCTGACCGCGGGGTATCGACCTGTTTTGCGGTGCCATCCGCCGACGTGATACGGTTGACCAGCCACTGCTCTTGACGCTTCCTCGAACTCGAATACAACTGAACCACACCCTCTCAACACGTACACTTGCACTAGTACAAGCACAATTGTTTTATGCGAAAGCGGCGTTGTACTCACCATGCGCCACAGTATCGAGATTCGAACGGCGGCTCTCGGAGACCCAGGATGAGCAGCGACGGACGCCAGTCGACAGCGGCCGCGGCCGAGGCGACGCGTCCAGCCGACTACGGGACGCTGTACGTGGTCGGCATCGGGCCGGGGCTCCCCCACGATATGACCCAGCGGGCGAAAGACGTCATCCAGACCGCTGACTGCATCATCGCCTCGAACCTCTATCAGGAGTTCCTCCGGAAGGACGGCACGCTCCCGCCCCAGTCGGCCGAACTCGACGGCGAAACCGACGACGGCGAAATTGCCGGCGAAGAGGGAGCCGTGCTGGAGCGACCCGACGGCAGCCGGCAGACGCTCATCCGGTCGTCGATGGGCAAACAGGTCGAACTCGCCCGCGAGGCATTCGAGCGGGTCCGGGCCGGCGAGGACATCGCCCACGTCTCCGGCGGCGACCCGAACGTCTACGGGAAGTCCGACCTGCTGTTTACGATGGCCGACGCCGACGACGCCGACGACGTGCCCATCGAGATTGTCCCCGGCGTGACCGCGGCGCTGTCGGGGGCGGCGAACCTCGGCGCGCCGCTGTCGAACGATTTCTGTACGATTTCGCTGTCGGACAAGTGGCGCGGCTGGGACGAAATCGAGGAGAAACTCCGGGCGGCCGCGATCAGCGGCTTCGTCGTCGTCCTCTACAACTGCTGGCGCGACTACGAGCGGGCCGTCGATGTTCTGCGGGAGGAACGGGCCGACGACGTGCCCGCCGCTATCGTCAACGACTCCGGCCGCGGCGAGGCCGGGCGAAATCTCGACGACGAGACGGAGACTATCACCACGCTCGGCGACCTGCCCGAGCACGACGACAAGGTCGGCGGCATGGGCTCGTCCATCGTCGTCGGCACCCACGAGACCGAAGTCTGGCGCAACGACTACCAGGAGTTCCTCGTCACCCCGCGCGGCGGGCGTGACGTCGACGATTTCTGACAATGAGCACTGACAACACCACCGACGCAAGTACCGAGACAGAATCGAAATGCGGCGCAAGCGAGGCTGGCGAGGCGCGTAGCGCCTCGAAGAACGCGAGCGGCACGGCCGCGAGCGAAGCGGAAGCAGAGACCGATACCGCCTCCAAGTGCGGCGCGAGCAAAGCAAGCTCGTCCACAGAAACGACACCGGACACGAGCGACGACAGCGCCTCGAAGTGTGGCGCGTCCTCGTCATCGTCATCGTCGTCTTCGTCCTCGTCCAGCAGTAGTTCCTGCGGGGCGTCCTCATCCAGCGAATCGGACGAGGAAGAGGAGGTCGGCGCGACGGTCGACGACTTCGACGCCGAGCCGGGCCGACTCATCGCCGTCGGCCTCGGTCCCGGACAGCCGGAGGGAATGACCGCCCGCGCTCGCTCCGCCCTGCTCGACGCCGAACACATCGTCGGCTACACGACCTACGTCGACCTGCTGCCCGACGAGATCACCGACGGAGCCGACGATATCTACGATACGCCGATGTGCGGCGAGGTGTCCCGGACGGAGGAGGCAATCGATCGCGCGCTGGCGGGCAACGACGTGGCCATCATCGGCAGCGGCGACCCGAACGTGTACGCGCTGGCCGGCCTCGCACTGGAGATCATCGAGTCCAAGGGCGCGACGGCGACGATGCTTGACTTCGATGTCGTTCCGGGCGTCCCGGCCGCCCAGTCCTGTGCCGCCCGCGTCGGCGCGCCGCTGGTCAACGATACCGTCTCCATCTCGCTGTCGGACCACCTCACCGACATGCCGACCATCGAGTCGCGACTCCACGCCGCCGCCAAGGAGGGCTTTACCATCACTATCTACAACCCGTGGAGCCGCAAGCGCCGGGACAACTACGAGAAGTGTTGTGAAATCCTGCTGGAACACCGTGACCCCGAAACGCCCGTCGGCGTCGTCCACGCCGCCGGCCGCGAGGACGAACAAGTCGAGATCGTCGAACTCGGTGAACTGCCCGAACTCGGCGAAACCGATCTCGTCGACATGACTACCACACTGCTCGTAGGCAACGAGGACACCTACGTCTGGGACGACCGGATGGTGACCCCGCGGGGCTACGAGACCAAGTACGATTACTAATGTATCGAATCACTATCGACCGTGACGCCTGCGACGGGGTCTTCGCCTGCCTCGTCCGCGACGACCGCTTCGTTGAGGACAGCGAAGGACTGGCGGCAATCGAGACGGACGACCAGACGGCGATCGAAGCCACCTTCGACGACGACCGGCGGGACGACGCCGAGCAGGCCGCCGCGGCCTGTCCGCTGGACGCGATTCACGTGGAATCTGTCGAGGAGGACGCTGGAGCCGTCGACGTACCGGCGACTGATGCCGAGGAGGTCCAGCCATGAGCGTCGAAACCGGCGCACCGAATGACATGCTCGCAGCGCACCCCGAGACGGCGTACTTCTGGGGGCGGGTCGCCGGTGATGGTGACTGTGAGGACGGCTGTATCACCGTCCGGACGAACGACGAGACGGCCGCCCGACGGCTCGCCTCCATCGCCGGGGCGGAGCGGGCCGACCGCCGCATCGTCGAGCGGGCGTACGCCCACGACACTTCGGTTACACGCAAAGAAGAGGAGTTCACGGTGCAGGTCGTCGGCGGCCTCGCTGACCGTGCCGGCGCCGCGCTTGGGCTCCCGTTCGACGGTGAGTCGGGCGGCTACCGCTTCGACGCGCTGGCCGACTACGACCGCCAGCTCCTCCGCGGCCTGCTCGAAGGCTGTGGGACGGTGTGTTTCAAGTCCGACGACGAGGCGGTCGGTATCTCCTTCGTCCACGAGGACGAACGACTCCTCCGGACGATTCAGACGCTGCTTGACCGCTGCCCGGTCGATGCGCCCTACGACGATCTCTCGGAGACGTCGTCGGGCTACTGGTTCGGCGTGGACGACGACGCGGCACCTACCCTCGGCGACTGGCTGTACGAGGGGAGCGAAGAGACGGGGCTGTTCGCGCCGAGCCGGCGGCGCAAGCTCCGGAAAAGCATTGAACGAGTCCGATGAGCGAAGCCATCACCGCGCCTGAGACGCTGGACGACGAAGCGGTGTTGCTCGTTGGCCACGGCTCCCGACGCGAGAAGTCCAACGAGCAGGTCCGCGACCTTGCGGTCGAACTTGAGGGCCGACTCGGCATCCCGGTCGACGCGGCCTTTCTCGAACTGGCCGAGCCGGCCATCGACGAGGCCATCGCGGGGCTGGCCAGAGCCGTCTCGCAGGTATCCGTGGTCCACCTCTCGCTGTTTGCCGCCAGTCACGTCAAAAACGACGTGCCGCTGGCTGTTGAGCAGGCCCGCGAGGCCCACCCTGAACTGACCATCAACAACGGCGCACATCTCGGTGTCCACCCGGCCCTGCTGGACTTGCTGGACGACCGTGCGGCGGCCGTCGAGGCCGAACTGGGCGTCGACCGGGAGGAAGACGAAGTAGCCGCTGTCGTCTGTGCCCGTGGCTCCAGCGACCCGGACGCCAACGCCGACGTACACAAGCTCGCCCGGCTGCTGTACGAGGGCCGCGAGTTCTCGCGGGTCGAGGCGTCGTTCATCGGCGTCACCGAGCCGTTGCTCAATGACACCCTGCACGACATCGCCAAGAGCCGGCCCGACGCCGTTGTCGTCATCCCGTACATGCTCGGCGACGGCGTGCTGACCGGACGAATCAAAGACGGCGCAAACGAGTTCGACGAGGAATACCCCTACGTCGACGCCGCGCCGGGCGAACCGCTCGGGACCGACACGCGCCTGCTTGACGTGCTGGGCGACCGCTGGCAGGAAGCCCGGACCGGGAGCGTGGAGATGTCCTGTGACACCTGCAAGTACAAGGTCGAACTCGACGGGTACGAGGAGGACCAGGGCGGCGCTCGGGCGATGCTCCGGGCGCTGACCCACCAGGCCGAACACGCCGACCGCGAGAACGTCGACGACGACCCGCACGTCCACGACGCCCCCGAGAAGCACGTCGCCGTCTGTACGAACCAGACCTGCGCACAGGACGGTGCGCCGGCGGTCCTCGAACGACTGCGGCAGGCCGCCCGCGACAGCGACCAGTGCGACGCCCGCATCACGCGGTCGTCGTGCCTCGGCCGCTGCGGCGAGGGGCCGATGGTCGCCGTCTACCCCGACGGCGTCTGGTACGGCGGTGTCGAAGACGAGGATGCCACCGAGATCGTCTCCTCGCATCTGGACCGCGACCGCATCGTGAGCGAACTCGTCGATCAGACGCTGTGAACACACACCCGATTCAATACACACATGAGTTGCTACGAAATCGAGGCCCTCCGACTGGGCCTCATGAACGTTCTCGGTACCGAAGACGACCACGCGCGCCAGCACGCGGAACAGGAGCTGGAGGGCCACATGACCGGCCCGATAGAGGCCCTTGCGGGCGCGGAGACGCTCGCCGGGATCGAGCGCCACCTCGACGCCGCGCTCGTGGATCTCGAAGAGGAGATCGCCGCAACCCCCGAAGACGACCCGGAGTACGACTATCTCCGGGGCCGACTGGTCGCCGTCCGCGACGCCGAGCGGGCGGTGTCGCGCATCACCATGCAGGGCGAGGATGTCCTCGCCGGGCTCGGAGAGGCCCACGACGTGCTTCACGAGGCCTTCCCGGTCGATGAGTAGCCAGCGAGCCCCGACCGCCGATCTCGGGGACGTAGCGCCGGCCCGCTCGCGCCATCAGGGCCGCCGCTCGGCGGTCACGCTGACCAATGGTATCGCGGTCGTCGGCACCGCTGATGGTGACCTGCGGGCGTTCGACGTGTCGGCGGACGCCGGTCCGCCACACCGGCGCTGGCAGTACGACACGGATGGCGAACCGAGCGTCGTCGCGGCGGTGCCTTTCGACGGCGGTGTCGTCACTGGCGAACGCAGCGTCCGCGGCGAGATCCGCTGTCACGATGCCGGCGGCGACCTGCGATGGCGGTACGAAACCCGCGGGGACCTCGGCGAGGCCCAGCAGGAGACGCGCTTCTTGTTACCTTTCGTCGCCAGCCTCGCCACCGACGGTGATCGCTGCTACGCCGCCGCCCGGCGATACGAACGCCGGACCGACGACGACGGGAACGACTTCCGCCACTTCGAGAGCGTCGTCTATGCCTTTTCGCCTGACGGCACTGTCGACTGGACCTACCGGACCGACGGCTCCCCCATCTCACTCGACGCCGACGGGAACCGCGTCGCCGTCGCGTACAACCGGTGTCCCGGCGACCACCAGCACGGCCTCGTCGTCCTTGACGCCGACGACGGCGATCCGCGCTGGATGTGGGATCCCGGAACCGACGGCCAGCGCCGCGTCGGCGACGTTGCACTGGTGGCTGACGGTGCTATCGTTTCCAGCCATGGCGACTACTGTGGGTACCGGCTCGATAGCGGCGGCCGGGAGCGCTGGCGCGTCCAGCTGGCGACGCCGACCGACGTGGCCGGCGACACCGTCTACGCGTACCCGAACCACGCCCACGCGACGGACGAAGGCGCGGTGTTCGTCACCGGCAACACCTACCCCGAGGACGGCCGCGAGACGGACGCGCGGCATCCGAGCGAGCATACCGCTATCGGCGTCTCGCTCGATGGCGACCGCCGCTGGGATGCGCCTGTTGGTGGGTTCGCCAGCGGGCTGGGGACTGACGGCTCACTGCTGGCTGTTCCCGGCGCGCAGAACTTTCGGGACCGTGATGCCGACGACCACGCGCTTCGACTGTTCGATGTCGTCGATGGCCCTATCGATACGCTGGACACCGACGGCGTCGTGACAGCGGCCGCAGTCGATGATGGAACCGCTGTTGCTGTCGAGGAACCGGTCGTCTACCACGATGAGGGCCACGAGCGCGGCGCGTACCGGTTGCATCGAGTCGGGACACGCGAGACGGTCCGCTCGCGTTCCTGACGCCGCGACGTAGCGACCTGAACCGGTAGCGAACCGTACTGACGATCTTTTGCACGGATGCGACGCTTCGGTTTGGCTCCGGTTACTGTGTTATGTAGTGTCAAACTAACCGTTCGCTGGCCGTAGCGCCTCGGTACGGGAGCCCAATATGGCCAATGACACAGATGCGGACCACGAGGAGGCACCGGCGGACGCGGACTCCGATGCCGACGACAGCACCGTCGACGACCGCCCAACCGAGCGCGAGCGGGAGTTCGCGCAGATGCAACGCCGACTCAACGAGCGGGAGATGGGCCTCGACCAGCGGAGCGCGGAACTCGACCGCCGCGAGGAGAAGATCGACGCTCGCGAGGAGGAGCTTGACCGGCGAGAGACGGAACTGGACGAGCGGGAGTACCAGCTCGATGAACGTGAAGCCACGCTCGACGACCGCGAGACCGACCTCGACGAGCGCGAGGCTGAACTGACGGAGTACGACGCACAGTTATCCGAGCGCGCCGCGGCACTCGACGAGCACGAGGAGACGCTGAACACCTACCTTTCGGGGCAGATGGCGGACGTAGAGGAGTCGGTCACGGAGACGATGCACGACGCGCTGGACCGGTACGAGGCGAACCGGTCGACCGGTCAGTTCGGCCCGACTGGCACGATGCTCGTCGGGCTGGCCGGCGTGGCGCTCGTCGTCGCCGGCATCGGGTTCGGCGCGCTGGCATCGGCCGGCACGGCCCCGTTCAGCGTCGGTGGGACGACAGCGAACCTCGTTCTCGCCGCTGTTGTCGGTATCGTCGGGCTGGCGCTGAATCTTGGAACGGTCGCCGGAAAAATCTGAGCCGCGTCGTCGTCAGTCCGCTGTCGCGGGATAGTCCAGGTCGTCTGTGGCCGGAGTATCGCTGTCCCCGAGCCAGGCATGAACCCCTGCGATTGTGGCCCACAGCACCAGCTGGCCGAACACGACCGTCCAGCGGTAGGCCGCGACGAGCGC
This sequence comes from Haloarcula sp. H-GB5, assembly GCF_054850705.1. NCBI lineage: Archaea > Methanobacteriati > Methanobacteriota > Halobacteria > Halobacteriales > Haloarculaceae > Haloarcula > Haloarcula sp. H-GB5. The sequence continues at coordinate 30,472 of NZ_JBTWBG010000002.1, forward strand.
GGCAGGGACGTCGCCGTGGACCGGATTCGCTGGCGCGAGCGCGACTGGAACCGCAAGCAGCGCGAGCGGCAGCGCCATGGCCCCGAGTCGAACGGCGGTGTGGTGATGCTCCGTCCGCTGATACGCGAGCCCGGCGAGCACTGCGACAAGCGCACCCAGTGCCATCAGGCCGGCGTACCAGGCGAGGCGCGTCTCTGTCCCGAGCGCCTGCTCGACGCCCGGTGGCTGTGGCGGCAGGACGAGCCACGGCGCGCCGGAGACGGTGAGAAAGCCGGCTCCCGCAAGCGCCAGTCGCTTCGTCGCGCCCGAACCGGGGATCGCGGGTTCGAGGAAGAAGTACACCATTCCGAAGGCCGCGACGCCGAACAGCAGACCCCAGAGGACGCCGCCGCCGATGCTCGCGACGGTCGTCGTAAGTTCGGAGACGACAGGGCTACCCCCGCCGTGGCTGTGTTCGAACGTCTCTAGCCCGGCGGTGAAGGCGTTCCCGACTGTCGCGACGAACAGGCCGTAGACCAGCCCGCCAGCCACGCCGGCCATCGCGCCGCGTTCGAGGTAGTCGGTCGCCATCAGTGGCAGGTGATGCCGGCGCTGTGCCGGAAGTTGTGCAGTGAGTCGTGCAACATCGGGTCCTGCACGAACAGCAGCGTGAAGCCAAGCGCAGCCACCAGCGCGACGGCGATGGCGATCTGCGGGCCGGTCAGCGACGCTCTGGCGCGTTCGATACGGTCGTGCACGCTATCCGCAGCGTGTTTGGTGTCAGTGTCCTCCTGCATTGAAATCTCATTTGTCTTAAGAACAAGTAAGATTGTAAAACTTCCGCCTGACACGGCTTCGGGCGTTATCGTTCGCTGGCGACGGCATCGACGCGGTCGGCAGTCAGTGCATCCAGCGGGACGACCGACGCGTCTGTTTCGTCTGCAACAAGGTCGAGCAAGCCAGCGCGGCCCGCGTCGCCAGCATTCACCACAACGGTCTTGTTGGCTTTCTCACCGAGAGTCTGCGCCGCGGTTCTGGTCGCCGCGACCGGACTCCCGTCGGCGGTGTTCGCCCGGCCGTCAGTCACGACAACGACGACGCCGGCGTCCGGGTCCGCCCGGTCGAGTACCTCGCGCGCGGCCGTCAGTCCATCCGGCAGCGGCGTCCGGTCGCCGGTCGGGAGGTCCTTCAGGTGCCGGGCCGCCAGCGAGACACTGTCGGTGGGCGGGAGCACCACGTCCGCGCCCTCGCCAGCGAAGGTGACGAAGGCGACCTGATCGCGGGCCTGATAGGCGTCTTTCAATAGTTCCAGCACGGTGCCCTTCGCGGCTTTCATCGCCGGGCGCATCGAGGCGCTCGCGTCGACGGCGAACACAACCAGCGTTTCGGCGTCGCCTGCGCGAACGGACTTCCGGAGATCCCGTGACTCGACGCGGCCACTCCCACGGCTGGCCGCCGCTCGGACCGACGCCGCGGCGTCGACTTCGTCGTCGCGGCCGGCACGCTCAGTACGGACCGTTGCGCCGCGTTTCGTTCCCGTCGCGCTCGCACGCCCGCTTGCGCTCCCGCCGTCCGTGTCGACCGACGGGGCGTCCACGTCAGGTGCGCCGCTGTCGCCGACTGCGGCCCGGGACTGGCCCGGCAGCAGCGGAGTCGCGTTTTCGGGGTCGTCGGACTCCCCCTCCTCACCATCGTCTATATCCTCGTCTTCACCCTCGCTGGCTGCTGCTTCCTGCCGCTCGCCGTCGCTGTCGGCCGAAGCAGGCGTCGGCTGCTCGCCGCGCTCGTCTGACTCGCCGTCGCCGTCCTCAGTGGATTGTTCTCTGTCGTCCGGTCGCTGTTCCTGCTGTTCGTTGCCCTCGCTTGCCTCTCCGTCACTTTCGCTATCTTCCGGGTCGCCACCGGCTGCTTCTTCCTCGCCGCCGTCTGCGTCGCTTTCCTCGTCATCGCGCTCCCCGTCTTCGGCGGACTCCCGCTCCGACTCGTCCTCCCCCTCATCGAAGTGGTCGTCGAGCACGTCGTCCACGTCCGGCGCGTCTTCGAAGGGGCGAGAGGTGAGCCGGTGGGGGAGCGCGAACTCGGCGGCGCGTTCGATGTCCGATTCGAGGACTGTCGTCCGCCCGTCCAGCGCGGCGAAGGTTCGGGCTGCCCGCGCCGTGGCGATGTCGCCGCGGTGGCCGTCGAGGCCGGCGTTCCGGCAGAGTTCGGCGATCTGTTCGCGGAACTCGCGGGCGAGGGCGATCTCCGGGAGCAGGTCGCGGGCGGTTCGCAGCCGCTCGCCCGGGCTGCGGTCGGGTTCGGTCTGTCTCTCCTCGTCGCTGCCTTCCCCGAGCGCTTGGTCAATGATGGCGACCCGGTCATCGAGGTCTTCGCAGGCAGACACCTCGGTCTGGAGGGCAAAGCGGTCCCGCAACTGCGGCCGAAGGTCGCCTTCCTCGGGGTTCATTGTCCCGACGAGCGTGAACTCGGCGGGGTGGGTGACAGTGACGCCGTCGCGCTCGACACGGTTCTGGCCGCTGGCGGCCGCGTCGAGCAACACGTCCACGAGGTGGTCGTCCAGCAGATTCACCTCGTCCACGTAGAGGATACCGCGGTTTGCACGGGCGAGCAGGCCGGGATCGAACTCGTGGTCGCCGTCGAGCGCGTCGGCCACCGACAGCGTTCCCACGACCCGATCCCGCGTCGCGCCGAGCGGGAGCGTCACCAGCGGAACCGACCGCGTTTCGACAGGCGGGTCCGTACGCGCTCGACAGTCTTCGCATTGCTCGTCAGGGCGGTCGGGCGGACAGCCGTAGGGACAGTCCGCGACCGCGCGTTGCTCGGGCAGCAGATCGGCGAGCGCGCGCACCGCTGTCGACTTCGCCGTCCCCTTCTCGCCGCGGACCAGCAAGCCGTCCAGGTCGTCGTCCGTCGCGACGGCCAGCAGGCCGTCTTTGAGGTCGCGCTGGCCGACGACGGCCGCGAACGAGACCCCCTGCGAAGCTTTTTTGCCCGCGCCGAATACAACCATACTTGTATTAGTGCAAACGGAGATTTAATAACGTTATGCCACAGCTAGGACTCTACACCGCGACGGAGAACGAACTCGGGGCTGTTCAGCGGGCCGCGGGCGAGGTCGATGCGGACCTCGTCGTGCGCTCGGAGAGCGACCTCGACGACGAGCCAGCGGTCGAGGCGTTCGTCGACGAACTGACCGACGCCGACGCCGTCGTCCTCTGGCTCCACGGGGCCGAGGACAGCATGCCCGGCTATGACCTCGCCGTCGAGCGGTTGCGCGAGGCCGGCGTCCCGCTCGTGGTGAAAGCGACGGGCGACGCCTTCGCCTTCGAGGACACGTCGGTCCCCGACGAGCACCGCGAGACCGTCTACGACTACCTCGACAAGGGCGGGGCGAGCAACGTCGCCAACTGCCTCCGCTACCTCGTGGCGAAGTACGGCGACGCCGACCCCTCGTACGACGACCCGGTGACACTGCCGACGGAGGGCGTCTACCATCCTGCTCATCCCGGCGCGAGCATCGAGGACCTGCGGGCGACGTTCGATCCGGCGAAACCGACAGTCGCCGTCTGGTTCTACGAGTCCCACTGGACCCACGAGAACACCCGCTACGTCGACGCACAGGTCCGGGCCATCGAGGCACAGGGGGCGAACGCGCTCCCGATATTCTGCGAGCCGGCGACCGACGCCGAGGGCCAGTGGAACGCCGAGCAGGTCACAGAGGAGTGGCTGCTCGATGCTGACGGCAACCCGCTGGTCGATGCGGTCTGCTCGTCGTTCATGTTCTCGCTGTCGATGGACGAACGCGGCCGCAGCGCCGACGACGAGGGCCAGAGCGCGGAGGACGTGTTCCTCGACAAACTCGGCGTTCCAGTCATCCAGACGGTCACGACGATGCGCTCACGCTCGCGCTACGACAGCAGCGACACGGGCGTGATGGGCTTCGAACTCGCCCTCTCTGTCGCACTCCCGGAGTTCGACGGCAACGTCATCACGCACCCGATCTCGGGCAAGGAGCGGACCGACGACGACGCCGGCATCGGCAGCGCGCCGAAGCAGCACTTCCCTATCGACGACCGCATCGACCACGTCGCGCGGCTGGCGGTCAACTGGGCCGAACTGCGCCACACCCCGAACGACGAGAAGCAGGTCGCCGTCGTCCTGCACAACTACCCGCCGAGCGACGACGGCATCGGGACGGCATTCGGATTGGATTCGCCCGAGAGCACGGTGAATCTCTTGGAGGAGCTTGACGCTCGTGGCTACGACCTCGGTGACACGATGCCCGATAGCGGCCAGTCGCTGGTCGAACGCCTCACTGCTCAGCTAACACTGGACGACCGCTGGGTCGCGCCCGAGGACGTGCGCGAACTGAGCGTCGACACCGTCTCGCCCGACCAGTACGGCGAGTGGTTCGACGCGCTCGACGACGACTTCCGGGAGAACGTCGTCGAGGAGTGGGGCGACCCGCCGGACCGCCCGTTCGCAATTCCCGGCGTGGAGTTCGGCAACGTCCTTGTGACGGTCCAGCCACCGCGTGGCTTCGGCATGGACCCCTCGAAGGTGTACCACGACTCGGACCTCCAGCCGCCCCACGACTACGTCGCGTTCTATCGCTGGCTCCGAAACAGCTACGAGACGGACGCCGTCGTCCACCTCGGAACGCACGGCAGTCTGGAGTGGCTGCCGGGCAAGACCGTCGGACTGGACGGCGAGAGCGCGCCCGACCAGCTCATCGACGACATCCCGAACGTCTACCCGTACATCGTCAACAACCCCGGCGAGGGAACGCAAGCGAAGCGCCGGTCCTACGCCGCCATCGTCGACTACCTGACGCCCGTGATGGCCAACGCCGGGACGTACGACGACCTGGCCGACTTAGAGGAACTGGCCGACCGCTACCGCGAGGCCGGCATGGAGGACGCCCGGACCGACGACGGCGAACACCTCGCCGAGCAGATCCGACAGACGGTCGATGAGTTGGACCTCGCGGTCGAACTCGGCATTGCTGGTGAGATTGACGAGAAGGCCGATGTACGCGGCCCCGACGAGGCGGGGTCGACGCTGGCAGAGGGAGACGTGGCTGGCGACGAACTCGGCATCGACGCCCTCGTCGAGCGCGTCCACGAGTACCTCACCGACGTGAAGACGACCCAGATTCGCAAGGGCCTGCACACGATGGGCGAACCGCCGGCCGACGACCGGCTCATCGACTATCTGGTCGCGCTCACACGCCTCGAGAATCCCGGCGCGCCGTCCCTGCGCGAGAGCGTCGCGGGCGTGCTCGGCGTCGACTACGACAAGCTCCGGAACGCGCCGGGCGAGTACGACGAGACGCTGGGCATGACCTACGCCGAGGCCGCCGACCACGTCCACGAGACCAGCAAAGACCTCGTCCGGACGCTGGCTGAGCACGATTTCGACGTGCCCGAGAGCGAACTCGAAGACAACACTTCGGAGGTGAACATGAACCTCCTCGTGGTCGACATCGAACCGCTTGGCGATGCGCGCGTGCGGTCTGGCGCGCACGACGACCTGCGCGAGGCGCTGGCCTACATCTGCGAGGAGGCCGCCCCGCGGGTGGCCGGTGCGGCCGACGAGATTCCCCGCACCGCCGACGCGCTGGCCGGCGAGTACGTCCCGCCGGGTGGCTCCGGCGCGCCGACCCGCGGCGGCGTCGACCTGCTTCCCACAGCCAGAAACTTCTACACGCTGGACCCGCGCAAGGTCCCGGCGAAGACGGCGTGGGACGTGGGCAGCGAGGTCGCCGACGGCGTGCTGGAGCGCCACGAAACCGACGAAGGCGAGTACCCCGAGGAGATCGGCGTCGTCGTCTGGGGCACACCGACTGTTCGGACTCGCGGCGAGACCATCGCACAGGTACTCGCGCTGATGGGCGTCGAACCGGTCTGGTCCGATGCCGGCCGCGTCGAAGACGTGGAGCCGATTCCGCTGGAGGAACTCGGCCGGCCGCGCATCGACGTGACGACGCGCGTCTCCGGCCTGTTCCGGGACGCGTTCCCGGCGGCTGCGGGGGTCGTCCACGACGCCGTCGACGCCGTTGTCGATCTCGACGAACCCCACGAGATGAATTACGTGAAGAAACACGTCGAGGAGGAGACCGACGACCTCGTTGCCGACGGTATGGACGAGGGCGACGCCGAGAGCGCGGCGAAACACCGCGTCTTCACCACTCGGCCGGGCGGCTACGGAGCCGGGACGAACAAGGCCGTCGACGAGGGCAACTGGGACGACCGCTCGGACCTCGCCGACGTGTACGTCCAGTGGGGCGGCTACGCGATGGGGTCGCGCGGTCGTGTCAGCGACGCCCACGACGCCTTCGAGCGCCGCCTCTCTTCCGTCGACGCAACCGTCAAAATCGAGGACACCGCAGAACAGGACGAGTTCGACTCCTCGGACTGGTATGCCTTCCACGGCGGCTTCATCTCCGCAGTGACCGAGATTGCGGGCGAGGAACCGAACTCCTACGTCGGGGACTCCTCGGACCCGGACAACGTTGATGTCTACACCAACGAGGAGAAAGTCCGCAAGGCGATGCGCGCACGCGTACTCAACCCTTCGTGGCTCGACTCGATGGAGGAACACGGGTACAAGGGCGCTGGTGACCTCTCGACGACGGTCGACGTGGTGCTCGGCTGGGACGCGACGACCGACGTGGTCAGCGATACCCTCTGGGAGGACGTGGCCGAGCGCTACGCCTTCGACGAGGACCGACAGGACTGGCTCCGGGACGTGAACCCTTGGGCGCTGGACTCGATTACTGACACGCTGCTGGAGGCCATCGACCGCGGGCTCTGGGACGCTGACGACGACACCCGGGACCGCCTTCGGGACCTGAATCTGGAAGTGGACGGTGACTTGGAGAGCCGAGCGACGGGGGGTCCGAAGGAGCGAGCGGGGAGCAGTGCGACCCGCGAGCAGGACGAGGAGGTGACTTCAGATGACGACTAACACAGATGACGCGAACAGCGACGACGACTTCGAGGAGTACGCCGACCTCGGCGCGACCACCTCGAACGCGATGGACATCGCGGAGACGTCGATGGACCGCGTGCGCGAACTCGTCCCGGACGAGACGCTGGCCGACCGGATTCGCCAGAAGTCCGTCCACGCGACCGGCGACCCCGAGTTCCAGCACCTGGTCCGGTTCACCGGCACGGACGACGACGAACCGATTCGTACTGGGGCGCGCGCCGTCCTCGATGAACAGCCTATCGTCACCGACATCACGATGGTCAAGGCCGGCATCACCGGTCGCGGCCACGACTGCCCGGTCCAGAAGGCCATCGGTAACGGCGCGGAACTGGCCGCCGAAACCGGGATGACCCGGACGGCCGCGTCGGTGCTCGAACTCGATAAGCAGGGCGTCTACGACGGGGCCATCGCCGTCGTCGGGAACGCGCCGACGGCTGCACTCGCGCTGGCGGACTGTATCGAGGACGGCACGCGCCCGGCGGTGGTCGTCGCCACGCCGGTCGGCTTCGTCAAGGCCGCAGAGAGCCGAAAGCGGCTCCGGGAAGTCGCTGCCGAGCACGGCGTCCCGACTATCACGAACGTCGGCCGCCGCGGTGGAAGTGGGCTGGCTGCTGGGCTGACGAACGAGCTGGTGCACGTTGCGTCGGACGTGCGCGAGGGTGTGGTCGATCTATGACCACACCCCCGGAACGAGCGAGCGGGGAGGAACGACCCGCGAGCCGTGAGGGAGGAGTTTCGCTGGATGGCTGACGACTACGATCTTGACTCCGGACCGGACCCGGCCGATATTGCGGCGAGCACGCCCGAGGACCCCGACGCGGACGGGCCGGTCCACGCCGTCGGCATTGGCCCGGGGAACCCTGACTTCCTGACGCCGCGCGGTGAGCAGGCGATCCGCGAGGCCGACGTCGTCGTCGGCTTCGAGACGGTGGTCGACTTCGTTGCCGACCGGACCGATGCGGACCTGCTGACCTGTGGCTACCGCGACGAACTTGACACGCTGGACGCTTTCGCCCAGCGCGTAGCCGACGGCGAGCGCGGGACCGCGGTCGCGATGGGCGACCCGAACCACTCGGGCTACCAGTTTGTCGGGAAGGTCCAGCGTGCCGTCGACCGTCCCGTCCGCGTCGTTCCGGGCATCTCCTCGCTGCAGATCGCCGCCAGCCGTGCCCGAACACCGATGGAGGACACGTCCTTTGTCACGCTACACAAGAGCGGTGATCTCTCGGCAGATCTCGACCGGCTTCGGAGCGACGTGGGCGACCGACACCTGCTCGTCCTCCCACGCCCGTTCGACCTGATGCCCGAGGACATCGCCTCCGAGCTGTTGGATGCTGGCGGCGATCCCGATCTGCCGGCGCTGGTCTACGAGTGCCTCACTCATGATGACGAGGCCCGGACCGCGACGACGCTCGGTGATCTCGCGGAGGATGCCGGCGGTGACAGCAGGGACGACACGCAGTTCTCAGACCTGTCCGTGTTCGTCGTCCGGCGGGAGTGACGCGAGTCCCCGCTCCAGTCTTGCTTAGCTAACTGCGGCTGTCTGTCCCTGCCGTCGCCTGTACTCGTTGATCAACCGGAACGCGAGCACGTATCCGATAGCGGCGAACACGACGGCCAGGATGACGTTCCCCGTCCACAGTCGGACCAGCACGTCACCACCCATCGACATTGACACACCGTCGAATGACAGCCCGGGTACCGGCCCCAGAATCCGGTTGCCGAGCCAGAAGCTCGTCGCGTACACGCCCCACTTGACCGGCGGATTGAGTATCAGCACCGAGGCAAACAGCGCGACCTTGCTGAGTTGTCTGAACAGGTACGCGAGGACGAGGAAGGCGATGAACCCAGTGCCAAGCGTCGGTAGTGCGGTGAGAAACACGCCGACGCTGAAGCTCATAGCGACCTCTCTCGGCGAGTGGTCTTCTATCAGCGCGGCCACTAGCTTCTCTTTGACCTGGTCCCGCGTCTGCGCTACTCGTCGGCGAACCATCTACGTGTCAGAACGTACCGTGGGTACAAATCGCTTCCTCTCGTTCGTCGCTCCCGGTTCTGCCGCCGCGACAGCCCTAATCGCCCTCGCCGTCGGTCGCCATCGGCCGGTTTGTGGCAGCCAGCGTCGCCTCGAAGGTCTGTGGGGTACGTGTGTCTGCCATCGTCCGTGCCGTCTCGACGGCGGTTGCAATGGCTTCGGTGACAAGCGGGTGGTCGTCCAGCGTGTCAGTGTAGGCGAGTCCGCCTCTGCCGAGGTCGAGCTTGGCGGGAATCTGTGTCTCCGTCGCGTCGCTCGGAGCGAGAAAGAGCGGTACGGCGACGGCGTGGTCGTGGGTGAGGTTGTACCTGACACATTCGACGGCGGGGTTCTGGAGCAGATAGCACGGTTCGACCTCGCCGAAGGCCGAGCGCTCGCGCAGGCGCTCGGCGTGGTACTCCGTCACCTGACGCTGGTACGGCTTGCCGCTGGAGCCGAAGGCGACGAGTGCGACAGAGGAGTCGGCGGCCTCCGGGACTGCAGCAGCGGCGCGGTCCCGGAGCGCTTCGGTCAACAGCGGACTTCGGCCGACTGGTTCACAGTAGTGCATCTCGGCGTCGACCTCGTCGAGTACCGCCGGCACGTCCGTGACTGTCGCGTGGTCGTGCGCGACGGTCATCGGCAGCGCGAACACGCGGTCGGCGTCGATGGCTACCAGTTCGTCGCGTAACTCCCGACGGGGCTCGTGGTCGTAGGTCAGCACCGTCACGTCGGTTGCTACCCCGCGCTCGCGCAACCGGCGAGCGTGTGTCTCGTAGGGCGTAGCGCGTGACGTGTCCCGACCGATGAGCAGGAGTGTGTCGTGTGGCATTGGTAGCTCCCAACGCTAAAACAAGTTGAGTTGTTTTAGCGAAAGTTGGCTTGCCTGAACGTTGGCAGGAACCCACTAATACCTTTGGGTCCCGCCTTTCGGGTGCCGACGACCTGCTATCCGTCGTCATGGGCACAGGGGCTTATACGCAGTCCAGCGCAATCCCGGGCTATGGACGTGACAGAGACCGACCTGCCTGGTGTAGGGAAGAAACACGAGGTGAACATCGGTGGCGGGCAGCAACTGGTAGTCGTGACGCACAACACGGGTACGCGCGAACTATACCTCAAAGAGGACGAGGACGCCGACTCCGAGAAACTCCTCGAACTCTCCGACCGGATGGCGCGGATGGTCGGCACGATACTCGAAGGCGCGTACTTCCAGCCGGTCGAATCCAGCCACGTCGAGACGATGCTGTCGGAAGGGACGCTGCTTGAGTGGTACGCGGTCGAGAGCGACTCGCCGCTGGTCGGCGAGACGCTGGCCGGTGCGAACGTCGGACAGCGGACCGGCGTCACCGTCGTCGCGATACAGCGCGATGACGACGTCATCTCCGGCCCCACGTCGACCGTCGAAATCGAGGCTGGCGACACTGTCGTCGTTATCGGCGAACGCGACAACTGCGAGTCGTTCGAGAAACTTCTGGCCGGAAACCTGTAGATGACTCGAACCGAGTCGCCGGGGGGCCGCCGCTGTGGCTGACCTGCTCGGTATCGGTGTGTTGTTCGCCGCCGTCGCAGCCGCCACGCTCGGCGCCGTGTGGCTGAACAAGTCGGTGATCCCGTTGTACATTATCATCGGGATGCTGCTGTCGCCGTCTGTCGCGGGGCAGTTCGCCGTCGCCGGCTACGGCCTCCCAGTCGTCGAATCCTCCGAGTTCATCGAACTCGGCGCGGAGCTGGGTATCGTCTTCCTGCTGTTTTTCCTCGGACTGGAGTTCAATCTCGACCGGCTGCTGGACCGCTGGGAGCGCATCACCAGAGCGGGGGCTCTCGATCTGGGCATCAACTTCGGTGCCGGTCTCCTGCTCGGGTTCGCGCTGTTCCGGGACCCGCTCGCGGCCTTCCTTATCGCCGGTATCGTCTACATCTCCTCCTCGGCCATCATCACGAAGTCGCTCATCGACCTCGGCTGGATCGCCAACGACGAGGCGGACCCGTTGCTCGGAACGCTCGTGTTCGAGGACCTGGTCATCGCAGTGTATCTCACGATAGCCGCCGCGCTCGTCGCTGGCGGGTCCGACGTGGGGGCCGCCGCGACCTCTGTCGGCGTCGCGCTATCGTTCATCGTCGCGCTCCTGCTCCTAGCCCGCTACGGGACGCCGTGGTTCGAGCGGGCCTTAGAAACGAACTCGAACGAGTTCACAGTGATACGAGCCGTCGGCATCACGGTCCTCATTTCCGGTATCGCCCTCGCTATCGGCGTCAGCGAAGCCGTCGCCGCGTTCTTCGTCGGGATGGCCTTCGCTTCGACAACGCACACGCACAAACTGGAGAACCTGCTGGAGCCCGTCCGCGACACGTTCGCGGCGGTGTTTTTCTTCTGGATCGGCGTCGAGACCGACCCCCGACTGTTCGCAAGCGTCGCGGGGCTGGTCGCCGCCGCTGTCGTCGTCACGACGCCGACGAAGATCCTGTCGGGCTATCTGGGCGGCCGCGTATACGACCTCGACCCCCGTCGGTCGATGCGTGTCGGCCTCGGCATGGTCACTCGCGGCGAGTTCTCCCTGATTATCGCCGCCGTTGCGTTGACCGGCGCAGGCACGTCGCTGTCGACAGAGCTGGCCAACGCTGTCTACTCGTTTACCGTCGCTTACGTCCTTCTGATGAGTATTCTCGGAACGATGCTGATGCAGTACTCGGCCCCTTTCGAGCAGTTCGCGACAGCTCGGTTCGGAACAGAGTAACGACAAAAACGCGAGGGCGGACCTACAGCTCGCTGTCCGGAACGACCACGACCTTCCCGAAGCCTTCGCGGTCCTCGATTATCTCGTGTGCCCGCGCGATCTCGCTCATCGGCAGCGTCTCGCGGACTCGCGGTTCCATCTCCCCTTGCCAGACCAAGTCCAGCACTTCGTCGGCCTGTCCCGGGGTAGCCATCGTCGAGCCGATGACCTGCAACTGGTTCCAGAAGATGCGGTTGATGTCTGTCTCCGGATTGCCGCCGGTGGTCGCGCCGCAGGTGACGACCCGGCCGCCCTTGACGAGGCTCTTGAGCGAGTCCTGCCAGGTCTGTGCGCCGATATGGTCGACGACCATGTCGACGCCGCGGCCGTCAGTCAGGTCCCGGATCTCGCCCGCGAAGTCCGTCTCCTCGTAGTTGATCGTGTGGTCCGCGCCCAGTTCCTCGGCGTAGTCGAGCTTCTCCTGACTGCTGGCGGTCGCGAACACCTCAGCGCCGGCGTGGTCGGCGATCTGGACGGCGGCGTGGCCCACGCCCCCGGAGGCACCGAGGACGAGGACGGACTCGCCGGCCTTCAGGTCGCCACGGTCGCGTAGCATCCGCCAGGCGGTCTGGAACACCAGCGGCGACGCGGCGGCTGTCTCCCAGTCGACGCCCTCCGGGACCGGTGTGAGGTTCTCCGCCGGCACGGCGGCGTACTCGCTGTGGACGCCCCGGACGTGTTCGCCGATGATGTGGAAATCCGGCGCGAGTGTCTGGTCACCCTTTCGACTGAACTCGTCGCCCCCGCCGCTTTTGCCGGCGAGGACGGCGACGCGGTCGCCCGGTTCGAATCGCGAGACGCCGTCGCCGACCTCGTCGACGACACCCGCGGCGTCACTGCCCGGGATGTGTGGCATATCGAGGTCGATGCCGGGAAGCCCGCGCCGGGTCCAGATGTCGAGGTGGTTCAGCGCGGCCGCCTTCACGTCGATGACCACCTCGTCGCGGCCCGGTTCGGGGTCGGGAAACTCGCCATACTCGAGTACATCACGGTCGCCGTGACTGTCGAACTGAACGGCTTGCATCGTCATCACTTCCCGTGGCTTGGTTATAAACGCCAGCCTCCCGGAGGCTATTCTGGTCGTGGTTGGTCTGCTCGGACCCCATCAATTTGTGTGCGTCTTTTCTGTACTCTGCTTCTTTAGGGACTATTTGTTTACACAGTGCGCCGTTTATTCTCGTTCTGCTCTCTCTTGCTATGTTATATTCTTATATGGCGGGATATCATTGAGTAATACGAGAATAAGACTGCCAAACTTCGATTGACTCGGATATTTGGATGTACTTCTGGGTGCTATAGATTTACTTTGGTTGGTGTGTGTTACTATTCACCACTGCTGGCTCGATGAGGAGCATACTTACCGCTTGAATCCGTTCTTTATGCCACCAATGGCACACACTTCAAACACACCCATCGGCCGCTCTCAGGTCGCTCCGACACGCGACTGCGTGGGTCCTCGCTGCAGGACAGTGGTGACCGACCGATGAATCTCTCACTTGTTATCGTCGCGACGATGACCGGCGTCGCTACCGGTGTCGTGTTCGGACTGCTGGATGTTCCAATTCCGGCCCCACCGAACCTCGCCGGTGTCATGGGAATCCTTGGAATCCTCGTCGGCTATCGCCTCATCGAGTACTTCGACGTTGGCGTCAGCCTGCTGTCGCTGCTGAAGGTCTGAGCAACGACACGGCTCTTTTCGAACCGAATCGTCTCACATTTCGCGCCCAGAACGGCGACGACGGCAGTGACTACACTACCGCCGTCAGTGGTCTGCGTGCTCGGTTCCGTTATGCTGGTGAGTGCTTTCGTTCCCGCTGTGGTCGGTTCCAGCGTGGTCGTGATCGCGAGTGAGGCGGCCGTGGTACGTGTCGAGTGTCCGTTCGAGCAGCGCGGTCCGCGTCTCGTGGCCCTCGACGACCGGTTCGACCCACCGCGATTCAGTTCGCCAGTAGCCCATGACGTCCCCGGACGGCTCGATTACCTCCGCATCGAGGCCCTCGACCCCCCAGTCGTCCGTGTACGCCTGGATGAACGAGACGACGACCGTTTCGATGCCGGCCGCGAGTTCGTGGCTGCGCGTGCTCTTGGTGACGTAGGTCAGCCTGATTCGGCTATCTTCGACGGCGAGGGAATCGATATCGACGAACCACTTCCGCAGATTGGACTCGAACGCGGCGAGTTCGGTGTCGGCAGCGATATCGGCTTCGTCGTCGCTACCGTCGTGGCTGTGTCCATCGCCGTGGTCGTGACCGCCGTCTGTGTGCGTGTGGCCGTTCGCTCCGTTGTGATGCGCCCTATCGTCTGCCTGTGCGGGCGTGTCACTCGCCTCGGGTGTTACCGTCGAGCCGCCGGCTCCGGTATCGCCCGGCTGGCCGTTCTGGGTACCGCCGAGGCTGCTACAGCCAGCGCTGGTCACCGCAGCCAGCGCGAGGGTTCCGAGGAACCCACGCCGACTCCGTCGCTGGCTGGTGTCTGCCATGGCTCAGGGCCTCCGTCGCGTTGCAAGCAGCGCTGCGCCGACGAGCGCGAGCAGCGTGACGACGGCGGTGAACCCGGGTCCGGACGCGGCGCTCGTCTCCGACTCCGCGGTTGCAGTATCATCGGCCATCGTTCCCGCCGACCCGTCCTCAGTGTCTGGCGTGGCGGTCGCCGTGGCACCGCCGGATTCGCCGTTGCCGTCCGTTCCGGATTCGGCTCCCTGCTCGGCCGAAATCCAGACCGGGCTGGTCAGCGCCCGGTCGCCGTCCTCGTCGACGACGCGGAAGGCGACCCAGGCGTTCCCGTCGATGTCAACGTCGGTGCTCATGGTGTCGTTTGTGCCGTCGAGCGTGACGTTCGAGACGGTCGTGCCGTTCCGGATGACCTCGGCGTAGGCTAGTTCGTCGAGGTTCCGGACCGTTGCGGACGCCTCCACGGACGACCCGGCGGTCGTGTTCACGGTTTCGCCGGGCATCCTGTCGTCGACGGTGAAATCGACGGCTGGACCGTACGTCGCGTACGTGTGCCCGTCCTTCACTGACTGGGCCCACTTCTCGGGCGTGACGGTCCCCTCGACGTATGCACGGGTGCGGGCGCTCCCGTATTTCGCCGGGAAGCACTGCGAACAGTGGTCGTCGCTGACCCCGGTCGCCGTGATATCGTAGCCATTGTTCCAGAGGGTAAACAGCCCCTGAACGCTCGCGGCGTCGGACTCGCCGTACGGACCGTTGTACGCCTCGATGGCGTCGACCATCGGGAGGTACTCCTCGTGCTGGCCGGGCGCGCTGTCGAGGCTGACGAAGCGGTCACCCGGATGGTTGATCTGGAACACCGTCGCGTTGTGTCGGCTGCGGGACTCCTCGATGAACTCCACGAGGGTCCCGTCGGAGTCGATCATCTCCTCGCCGTGCAGCGGATAGGGGTTGAAGTGCCCCAGGTCACCGGTGGTGATCTCCTCACTCCGGACGAACATGATCTCGCGCTCCTGTGCCTGTGACTGCATCGACCCCCAGCCGCCGATGGCGTTGTGGTCGGAGATGAACACCGCATCGACGCCCGCCGATTTCTGGATGGCGACGAAGTTGTCGATTGGCGTCTTGCCGTCGAAGCTGACGCTGCTGTGGGCGTGGGGGTCGATGCCGACCCAGTCGCGTTCGCTGGGGTCCAGTTCCTCGGTGAACGTCGCGTTGACGCTGACTGCCTCGCCGGGCGTCACCGAGATGTTCTTCTCGACCGGTTCGGCGATGTAGCCCGTCCCGTGGTTGAACACCAGCGTGTAGTTACCGGGCGGGAGCTGGAACGAGGCCGTCCCGGCCGGCGTCGTCTGTGTGTAGACGGTCTGGACCGCGGTGCCGTCGTCGAGCACCGTAATCCGGGCGTCGGCGGGCCTGACCTCGCCCTCGTCGTCTATCGTTGCAGTGACGTTGACGGGAGCCGGCCCCTCCAGCGAGTCGAAGTCGGCGGTGGCCGTTTCGCCGCCACTAACGGTTACGGACTTGGGCTCTGATGCCGCAAACCCGCTGGCATCGGCCGTCAGCGTGTACTCGCCGGCGGGGAGTTCGAGTTCGTACGTTCCGGTCTCCGATCCGACGGTGTAGGTGAACGCACGGTCGCCTTTCGAGGCGGTGACTGTGGCCTGTGAGACGGACTCGTTGTCCGTACTCTCGATACTGCCGGTCACCGTCCCCGTCTCGGTTCCCTGCTGCTTGTTGTAGTACTCGCTGGTCGCGCTACTTGAACCGTCCTCGCCGACGAAGAAGGCGAACTCCGCCGACCGCGTTTCGCCGGGATCGAGGCGGTGTTCGAGCCACGGGTCAACCCAGGTCGTGGAACCCGTGTACGAGGTGAAGGAGCCGTTCCCGCCCCAGACACCGTAGCTCACGCGGTCACCGGTGAGCGCAGCCCAGGGCTGGTCGAGCGTGTCGGCACTCACTGGCGGCGAGCGCGTCTCCTCGACTGTCCCCGAACCGGGGAGCCAGGTCGACTGCCCCTCGGAACTCAGTGCGGCCCCGCTCTGGAGGCGCTCGGAATCGTTGACCGGGAGGCGCTGGTCGCCGCCGTTCTCCATCGTGGTGTTGATCCAGATGTGGCTGGAGTTAGCCGGTAGCGTGTACGTCGTCGTGACGGACACGTTCGGGTTCGTACTGACGTGACCAGTCGCGGTGACGACTGCTGCGCCGTTCGGACCGGTGGCGTTCTGGCGCTCGAAGGACTCGTAGTCCGGCCACGTCCCGAAGTTGTTGAACGCGAACTCGGCGACGCCGATCTGGTCGGTCGTCAGCCCGTACGCGTTGGCGTCGTAGATACCGCCCGGCAGCGTGCCGAAGGGACCGTTCGTCTCGGTGCCGATGGCGGCGGCGACTTCGCTGTTTTTCAGGACGATCGTCTCGTTCGCCGGCGTCTCGCCGCCCTTGACTCGCTCGCCGGTGACAGCGACCGGCTTGTCCGGTCGCTCGACGTGGCCCGACGAGGCCAGCCACTTCACCGTCCGGAAGAGGAACGGCCGCGTATCGGTCTGCTGGTGTTCGGCCTGCCACTCGTCGGTGAGATACGTCGTGACCGACTTCTGGCTGCCGAAGGCGACGACGCGGCCGTTGTTACCGATGTCCCACGTCGCGGCTGCACCGACGATGCGCTCGCCACGAGGGTACTCTTTCTCTGTCGTGGAGTAGGTGTACTCGTAGGTATCGCTGTCACCGTACAGCAACGGGGCTTGCGTCCCGTTTTCCGTGTCGGTGACGTTGAGACTGACACCGTCGTACTCCACGGTGTCGACGTTGTTCATTATGGGATGCTGGCCCGTGTTGTGGAGCACAACTCGCCACTCGTAGTCTTCGACTGTCTTGTTGGTCGGGTCCTGAATGTTCCGGAGCCACTTGTCGCTCTCGCCGTTGAAGTGGAGTCCGTACGGGTCGGTAATGTCGTTGAGCTTGCCGGCGTGGCCCTGCAGTGGTGAGGTCCACTCCCCGACGACGAACAGGCTGCCGCCGTTTCTGACGTACTCGTCGATCGCCTCCTGTTCGGCCTCGCTATAGGCTGTCTGGGGGACGGGAATGATGACTACGTCGTAGTCCGACAGCCCGTTCGCGGCCGAACTGTTCCACGAGGTTAGCCCGCCTGACGTCGACCGTTTCGTGTCGACGTCGTACCCGCGTTCGCTGAGTCGGTTTGCGAACTTCGTGAACGTCGAGCCCTGATGACTCCCGTCGATCAACACGTCGACCCCGGCACCGCTGTTGTTGAGATCGACTGAATTGTCAGGGACTGGACAGCTACGGTCCAGCTGACAGGTCGCCCCACCACCCGAGGCCGTCTGTGTTGCTGTCTGACTGTTCGCCGTTGCCAGCTCGTTTTGTTCGCTCGGTGCAGCAGCGGCGCTTCCGAGGAAGCCGGTGCTGACAACCGACAAAACGAGTAGTACGCTGAGTAGTACTGGCCGTATGTGATTTCTATTCATCACTTTCTGTACAGTATTGTGACTATATAGTTAAAATTTATCATAGACGCACTGTTTCCGGATACTGACTGTTCTCCGTAACGAATAATCGACTTCGCCTCGTCCCTGCGAACCGTGGCTCGGATTTCGGCTCTGGGGATGGACCTACTTCTTACTGTCCCCTGCTATCACACCGCTTGGCCAGTATAAGACGGCGTTGACGGACACACCGGATCTGTCGGCCACACATTCCGACACACTGATTGTGGTAGCGACGACAGCCCAACAGATTCCCACAGAATACTGCGGTCTGTCTACAGCGGGGCTGCCGTGTCACGACTGGGACGTACCAGCTTTTAAGACCTGGTGGGCGGAATTCCGAAGGTATGTCACGGAAAATCTTCTTCGATACCGACCCTGGTTGCGACGACGCGGTCATGCTGGCGATGGCGCTCGGTCACGATGCAATCGACGTTGTCGGTCTTTCGACTGTCTGTGGGAACACGACTATCGAGAACACGACGCGAAACGCCCACGCAATACTGGATATCGGGGGCTACGACGTTCCGGTATCCCGGGGCTGTGGCCGCCCGCTCGTCGACGACCTCACGACCGCCGAGTGGATTCACGGTGAGAACGGACTCCGCGGCGATATCCCCGACGCCGACGGCGATACACGGGACATCCACGGGGCCGACGCAATCATCGAAGCCGCTTACGAGTACGGGGACGAACTGACGATCGCGGCCGTCGGTCCGCTTCCGAATCTGGCACTCGCACTGGCCAAGGAGCCCCGGTTACCCGACCTCGTCGAGGACATCTATCTCATGGGCGGGGCGGCGATGACGACCGGGAACGTGACGCCGATGGCCGAGGCCAACTTCCACAACGACCCTGCGGCGGCCAGCCGCGTCCTGCAGGACGCCAACACGCGGATGGTCGGGCTGGATGTGACCAACCGCGCCACCGTCTCTTCCGAGTTCATCGAGGAGTTCCGCACGGCTGGTGGCGTCCGAGCGACCGTGGCTGAGTGGCTCGACTACCGGCCCGACTCCGGGACCTACCCGCTGGCCGACGCGCCGGCTATCCACGACGCCGCTGTCGTCGCCGACCTCGTCGACGACTCGGTACTCACCTTCGAGGAGTACTACCTCGAGGTCGACACGACCGGCGGCCCCTGCCACGGGGCCGTCATCTGCGACGAGCACGGCACGACCGACAACGACCCTAACAGTCGTGTCGCTGTTGACATCGATGTGGCCCGTTATCGGGATGTCCTTGAAACGGGGCTTCAGGCCTACGCGACACAGTAACAGCTGCTTGCTGTGCGGTTTTGCTAGTATAAATTCCTCTTAGAGCGATGTGAAACTACATCGAAACCAGACCACGGAAACACAGGCGACTGAACCGTTTTATCACGCGTGTCCGACTCCTCTACTGTGCCATTGCCGACTGGGTGAAATATGGCACAACTTCTGTTGCTCATTTTGCGCCAGAGTCCCGCACCAGCGTCTGTGTCGATCGATTGTCGGACGCTTATCGAGATCGATCCCGGCAAACATTTTATATAAAAGTTCAATCTAATGGGTACTGTGGCACGAAGCAACAAAGATGACGTAGAAACCCCTTCAGCGGACCGAACGGAGAACGATACGGAGAACAGACCAGTCGACCGGCGGAAGTTCCTCTCGGCTACTGCTGCACTCGGGGCTGTGGGTCTCGCTGGCTGTTCTTCCAGTACCGAGGACGGGACTGAGCAGACCGACGAAGAATCCGAAGACGCTCAGGAGACCGCGACTTCATCTGGAACTGCCGAGACCGAATCTGAACCTGCAACGGGCGAGGTGACGCTCGTCCACGACACCCACGTCCACGGCAGTTATGGCGACCTCGAAGAGGCGGCGAACATCGCCACCTACTTCGACCTGATGAATCAGATTGCGGACAATAACGAACACTCGATAAAGGTTGGATCCGGGGACGATCTGGCCACCTCCATTCTCTCCGCACAGTTCGACGGGAAACACATTGTCGACGCGTTCAACGAAGGCGGGCTGGAGTTCGACACGTTCGGAAACCACGACTTTGACAGAGGGCCGGACGTTTTGCGGGACCGTATTATCGACAGCGAGTTCCAGTGGGTAAGCGCGAACGCCCGCAACACACAGACGGGCGACGTGTTCGGTGCTGAGCAGGGAGCGAGCCAGTACGAACTCGTCGAGGCCGGCGACGTGACGGTCGGTATCACGGGCATAATCAACGTCGAAGCGCCGACGATCACGACCATGGGTGAGACCACGGATGTCCCGGGCCTTGAGGAACCCGTCGACGAGGTCGTGACCGAAATGCGGGACGACGGTGCCGACCTCGTCGTCGTGCTGTCCCACGTGGCGAGCCCGGTTGCCGTCGAACTCGCGGAGGCTGTCGACGGGATCGACGCTATCGTCGGCGACCACGCCGCGAAGTTCTCCGAGGAGCCGCAAGTCGTGAACGACACGGTGCTTTCGTTTGTCGGGGACGAGTACGAGTACCTCGGCGAACTGACGCTCACCGTCGAAGATGGGGAGCGTACCGACCACAGCCTGACGGTGTACGACACCGCTGCTGCGGTCGAGGAGGACCGTGTCGAACCGCACCCAGACGTGCTCGAAGTTGCGCAGAACTACGAAAGCCAGCTCAGTGACGAACTCGACGTCGTCATCGGGGAGACAACCGTTCCGCTCGATGCCCGCGAGGACGTTGTACGTTCCGAGGAATCGAACTTCGGGAATTACATCGCCGATGCGCTCCGCAGCCACGGCAATGCGGACATCGCAATTCAGAACGGTGGTGGCATTCGGACTGACGAACTCTACCCTGAAGGCGACATCACGAGACGGATGGTCTACAGCGTTCTCCCGTTCGGAAACAACCAAGTGACCATCGAGGTGACCGGTGACACGCTGGTCGAGGCGCTGGAACTCAGTTCGACTGGCGGGGGTGGATTCTTGCAAGTGAGCGGTATGCGGTACACCTACGACCCGGATAAATCGAAGGGCGACCGCGTCACTGAGGTAACGGTCGGCGGCGAGCCACTCGACACCGAAGCAACCTACACCGTCGCAACAAACGGCTTCACCGCCACCGGCGGCGACGGCTACACGATGTTCCAGGATGCTCCACGCATTATCGACGCGAACGAGGGCGAACTGCTGTCGGTCATCGTCGAGGACGCAATCAAGGAAGACGGAACGATTTCGCCGTCGGTCGAAGGCCGCATCACGACAGCGTAACACACAGATATGGACTCACTTGGGCCAATCGGTACTGTCTCGGCGCTAGCAGACGTTTTCTGGTCTGACGCTCCGTCTCGGCGTTTCATCTCGCTCGTAGCTGGCGTGACACGGCCAAGCCACACCTCACGTGAGAAACATTGTCTCTTCGCTGTATCCCTGAACGGCCCTGACTACTGCTCTCCAAGTGTGAGCGTCATGTCGTCGAACTCCAGAAACGCAGTCTGGTAGCCGCGATGTCGCGCGATCTGCGGCGGGGCTCCGACCTCTAGCGTCACCTCGTCACCCATTGCGATAGCAGGGAACGGGGCACCGTAATGGTACCCCAGTTCGGGGTGAATGGCTGCCTTCAGTGGCTCGCGGACCTCTTCACCGGCGCTGGAAACAGTTGCTCGGAGGCCCATGAACGGGAGTGGATACTGGTTGTACGGTGTTCGAGCGGACACCGCGAGATACGGGCCCGAACTGTCGATTCCCGCCGGAGCCTTGCGCAGAACCTGTACCACAAATTTCGCGGCCCCACCCTCGACGATACCACCGTGATCTCCCGGTAGCGCCGTCGCTTCCGGCAGCGATCCGTTGGGTTTCATGTTCGTCTCCATCGGTTCGAGCGCCCCCGCTTGCCCTGCCTCGTCGACGAACCGCTCGCGGATGTTGTTCGTGATGTCGGTTCTGAACAGCAGGTCGAACTCGGCGTCCACCGAGTCGGTGAATCGCCCGCGATACTCCCCTAACTGCCGCGCCGAAACCGGGTCAAACGAGAGTTGCACCGTGTGCTCACCCTCGTCGGGAAACGCGACGTTGTCTCCGAAGTGGGGGCCCATCTGCTGGGACAGCATCGGCCACAGCGACTTCTCGGCCACACTGTCGCCGCTCGCGGCGTCTCGAACCTCGACTGGCGGGCTACCCAGCGGGATACGCTGGTTGTACTCCGGGTCCCACACGGTTGCCATAAGGTGCAGTCCCTGCCCATCGTTGATCCGCACGTAACTCTTCTCTTGGCCAGCCAGTACCCAGAAGTCGTGAAGCAGTGTATAGGACATCGCCACCATGTACGGCCCCACCTCGGTCATACCGACCATCCGCATCCCGTCCTGATGTGCCGGGATGTGTACCAATGGGCGTTCCTGCGCAGTAGCTGTCGGGAGCTCGTTCTCCCGCCCCGCGTCGGTTCCCTCGGACGTTGCTTCGGTCCCGCCAGGTGCAGCCCCGGATGGAGTCTCAGTCTCGCTTGCGGCGTCGTCCCCCGTTGCACAGCCGGCGACACTCATCCCAAGTGCTACCCCGCTCGTAGCGATGAAGTCACGGCGCGTAGGGTCTCTCCCGGGCCACATGGTCTGTATAGTAATTAGTCTCTCGGAAAGAATATAAAACCTTGTCAGGGACACACTATCGCCGTCGTTCGGGAGGGCTGTGGGTCCAGTCGGGTCACGACGGACGGGGGAACGAGCGCTTTGATCGGGGCGGGAGCAAGTAGTTCCCGCGTCGAACTGTGGTAATGTACTGCAGTATCCCGTTGTTGTTCTTCGTGCCGACGCCGCCGACATTCGCAACGTCGGTGCCGTTCATGGCGCTCCGGGTCTGAATAAAGTCCGCGATGCTCTCCTGGAGACTGAGGAAGTGGACACCGGTTCGGCCATCGTCTACCGTCGCGAAGTCGCGTCGGAGGAGCCGTGGGTCGCCGTTCTCGTCTCGCGCACGTGCGAGCTTCTGGGCGTGCCCGACCACGCCTTCCTCAAATGCGTCGTCACTGACTCGGTCACCGACGCCAGTCTCTGAGACGAGCGACGAATCACCGAGGTTGTCGCCGACACCCTCGACCAGATCCTCCGCTGCGTGCGTCGCCGAGAACATCTTTGCGACGCGCTGCTTCCGGGAATCTTGGTTGTACCACTGGTCCAGCTCTGTGCGTAGCAGTGAGAGGTGTTGCGTGGTGCCGCCCGCGAACGGACCCTCAGTGATCGTTACGCTGTCTTCTGTTGCCTGATTCTCTACAAACCCCGATTTGAAACCCATGAACAGCGGTGCATCTTCGGGGACCGCTCCGTCCGGAACGCCGTCCACGTCGTCGTGTTCCGCCGGGAGCCCCGGACCGATAAATCCCGTCCGCCGATCGACCAACTCGACTATCCCGTCTATGGTTTCGGTGACTTCACTCCCGTTTGCGGTTTCCAACTCACCGAATAGCGCTTGCTTGGCCTCGATCACCGCCGAAGCGCGGTCGCTTGCCAGATGCACGAGGAGATCAGGGGTGTCGAACGACGGGTCCTCGAAGGGGGCTAGTGCCGCTGGCTGTGGCAGGTCAACCGATTCCGGAAGCGGCTCGTCATATCGGTCGAAGTATGCCGGGGAGTAGCCGACAGTAAACAGCAGCCCGTCAGACGCCCACCGATACGTCTCCTCTAGCTCGCGAAACGCGTTCGCAGCCTGCTTCCGGTCTACGTCGTCGACCGGCCCGTCGCCAACATAGTTAGCCAGTAGCAACACGTGATGCCGAGCGAGCACCGGGTTCCCGTGCTTGTCGGTTCGGGAGAACTCGTTCCATGCGTGCTGTCGATTCGGTAGTTCAGCCGCCGATTCGGTGCCGTCTGGCCGGTCGGTATTACGGTTAGCCTCCCCCGTCTCCGTTGGCTGGCTCTCTAGATTGAGGCAGGCTGCGAGCCCTGTCGACCCTCCGACCGCGACGGCTGCGCGGAGCGCTTCCCGGCGGGTCAAGGTGCTGTCTCCGTCTGTCATCAGCTACTGCCCGTTCGGACGAGTTCGGGATAAATATTTGCCTGACATCCAACAGGACGACGTTTGGCGGCCTGTCCTCGCTGGCGACAAGGCGCTTCCGCTACTGAGCGATCAAAACAGATGGGATGTGCTATGTGCCGCTATTCGTAGACGTGGACGCTTCCGGTGGTGTTGTCCTCGATGTAGTCCCAGTCATACTCGACGCCCAGACCGGGGCCGTCAGGGACACTGACCGTTCCGTCGTCATCGACAGCGTCCATCAGGTCGGAGTAGCCGCCCTCGTACACCGGCGGCTGAGTGTTCTGGCAGTCCGGGTGGACAAGCGCCATTTCGTAGTAGTTGGAGTTGCGGCAGGCGGCGATGCAGTGGCGCTGGGCGGGACCAGGCGCGTGGAACTCCACGTCCAGTCCGAACGCCTCGGCCATGCGGGCCACCTTGATCGCGCCGGTGATGCCCGCGTCGTACTCTGGGTCGGCTCGGAGGAAGTCGGTTGCCTCGCTGGCGGCGAAGTCGGATTTGATTTCCAGTCCGCGGATGTGTTCGGTCTGGAGAATCGGCGTGTCGAGTTTCTGTGCCAGTTTCTTGTGGGCGTGCTGTGAGATGCCGCCGTCGCGGAACGGGTCCTCGTACCAGAAGAAGTCCTGTTCGTCGAGCGCTCGGCCCAGTTCCAGCGCGTCGGCGAACGTCTCCAGTTCGCAGGCGGGGTCGTGCATCAGGTCCATCTCGTCGCCGACTGCTTCGCCGACAGCGTGGACCGCCTCGACTTCGCGGTCGAGGCTTCGAGAGTCGTCGCCGCCGCCCCAGCCGTGGATCTTGAAGCCGCCGAAGCCCTCGTCGCGGCACTCCTCGGCGAAGTCGGCGAAGGCCTCGGGCGAGTCCAGCCCGCCCGCGTCGTCGCCGTGATAGGTCGATGCGTACGCGGGAATACGCTCGCGGTAGGTCCCCAGCAGTTCGTGAATCGGCGCGTCGTAGTACTTGCCGGCGAAGTCCCACAGCGCGATGTCGATTGGCCCGATACCCATCCGGTCGTACTTCCGGAGCGCGCGCTTGCATTCGGACCAGTGCTTCTCGCGTTTCAGCGGGTCTTTGCCGATGAGGTACTGTGAGACGATGTTGTACTGGGCGGCTGCCGGCGAATTACCGCCGACGTACTCGCCCGTGATTCCTTCGTCGGTATGGATCTGTACGCCGAATAGTTTCCGCGTGGTTGTCTCGCCCGGCGCATAGACCAGATTGAAACCGTGCTTGTCGGTCCCCACGTCCTCAAGGGGGTACTCGAACTCTCGGCTTTCGATTTTCGTTATTGTTGGCGACATTTGTCTGACGTTCCGGGGTTGGGTTATTAAAGCTATCCCGCGGCAAACGAACGACAGCACGCTGGGTGGCTGTTTGAACCTATATCCGCTTCATCAAACGAAAGGCTGGGCGGAAACGGCGACGCCATCAGCCGTCGCCCAGCGCGTTGAGACGGCGAATCCCGGGCTCACCCAGCCGCACTGAACAGCCGATGTACAGCGGCTCGATGACTCGGGGGTAGTCGAACGACACCGCGTGCTCGTGAAGCACCTTCGGGTCGCCGGCTTCGCCCTGCCACATATCGTGATGGGAGGGGAGCAACCGGGATAGCTGGAGCTGGTTCGCGGCTTCGATGATCTCGTTTTCGTCCATATACCACTTCGTTCTGACACCGCGGTCCGGATCGGGCTCGTAGATAGAGCCGACGGTGCCAAACGCCAGCGCCCCCACGTCGATGTCGAACCGCTCGCCGACGTCGGAAAACGCCTCGGCAGGCCGGCTATCGCCGGCGTGGAAGAACGTTCCGGCGTCGTGCTCGATGACGTACCCCACCGGTTCGATGGCGTCGGGGTCGTTCGTCCCAGTAACGTGGACGGTGAAATCGCCGACAGCGAACTCGTCGCCGACGGTGATCTCGTTGCGCTGCTCGTCGGGCACCCGCATCTCACCGTCGTAGTCCGGGGACTCGTACGATGCCGACG
Organism: Haloarcula sp. H-GB5; assembly: GCF_054850705.1. Taxonomy (NCBI): domain Archaea; kingdom Methanobacteriati; phylum Methanobacteriota; class Halobacteria; order Halobacteriales; family Haloarculaceae; genus Haloarcula; species Haloarcula sp. H-GB5. Next base: position 56,151 of record NZ_JBTWBG010000002.1, read on the forward strand.
GCGCATACAGATCCGCGCCGAGGTCCTCGACCAGCGGGCCGTACGACGGCGGATGCATATGATCGATGTGTTCGTGTGTGACGAGTGTGGCATCACACTGGGTCGCGTCCGCGGGGTCCATCGGCACCGGAATTATACGGATGAGGTTCGGCGGATCGCCAGTACCGAAGTAGGGGTCGATGTACAGCGTCGTCGACTGCGAGCGGAGTACGAACCCGTTACAGCCGAGATACCAGATCACGACGCCGTCGCCGGGATCGGTCGCTTCTATTTCGTCGCGGACGAACCAGTCATCCCACGTTGACTGAATCATGCGCCGAACTATGCCTGGCCGGGTCAAAAAATCTCGCACCGCATTCAGTCGAGTGTGACCGTCGACTCCGTTTCCGAGGCCTCGTAGACGGCCTTGATCGTGTTGATGTCGACGAGGCCGTGTTCCCCGTCAGCGTAGGGCTCAGTGCCGGTCAGCAGACAGTGGGCGAAGTACTCGAACTCCTCTTCCATCTGGTCGATCTGTTCGAAGTCGATGTCGACCGTCGTCCCCTCGTGAGACAACTGGAGCGCGCGGTCGTCCCAGGGGTAGAAAGCCGGTTCGACGCGGACCTTGCCCTCAGTTCCGAGTACGGAGATGTGGCTGTCGAGATGTGCGTTCTGGCTGGCGGTACACACCGCGTATGCGTGGCCGGGGAAATCTAGCTGGAACGCCCCGTGTTCGTCGGGCACGTCCGCAAACTCCTCCTGCACTGATGCGACGGTTCCCCGGACGGCCACGGGGTCGGCATCCAGCAGGAATCGGCTCGTGTTCAGCGGATAGATGCCGATATCCATGACGGCACACCCACCGGACAGCTCCCCGTCCAGCCGCCACTGGTCGGGGTCGGGGACGAGTTCGAGAATGGGTTCGGTCATGTTGCCGTGGACGAACAGCGGCTCGCCGATGTACCCCTCGTCGATGAGGTCCTTCGCTCGCCGGACGGCTGGCTCGGTGTGCATCCGATAGGCTATCATCAGCGTCGCGTCGTGTTCCTCACAGACCTCGACCATTCGCTCGGCGCGTTCGATGGTGGCCTCCATCGGCTTCTCACAGAGGATCGCCTTGTCCAGTTCTGCCGCCGTCTCGACGTACGGGAGGTGGAGCGCGTTCGGGGTGACGATGTAGACGGCGTCGTACGCGTCGCTTGCGGCCCCGTCGTGGAACTCCTCGTAGGTGATCGCGTGCTCGACTGTCTCCGAATTGGCTGCCACGTCCGCCGCTTTCTCGCGGTCACTGCTGACCAGCACAGTCGTTTCACAGAGCTCCGCCGCGTCGACGGCGGGCATCGCCTGTTCGGTGGTCCACCAGCCGACGCCGATCATCGCGAACCGAACTGGGTCGTCGGTCTCTGTCTGTTCTTGCCAGTCTCGACGGTCGAATCCTCCCGTGAGCGCGTCAACGTTCATGCCGCTGTCATCGACTGGCTGGATATTATCTTTTGTGTTGGCACGCCCGTGTCAGCCTGCACTGTTCCAGAGCGGCGAATAATAGTTCACCAGTTAAGTAAGCTAGTCCCGACAGATGACATAGGTGTTTGGTATCGTGGAACGATATGATAGTCTCACCTGCAGATAGCTTACACCGACCGGGTCGACAGTTCGAGTGGAAAATGTTGTCTCACGGGCCGCTTGTGGTCTGTCTTCGTCTCCGCTCTCCGGTTTCCGTATCGAGAATAACGACAGTACAACCGTTACGGAAGGTGTTCCATCATTATGAACGAAGGGCCGTGAGTGGAGTACCTCGGTTCGTTTGACAGAGTATCGATTCAGATCTCTGCCCCACTCGCTGTGTGCACACGGGGTATTTTTCGCCGCACTCAGACTGGCCCGGTTAGTGGTATTTCCCGGTAGTGACGCTTGGTCCGGATGCTGGGGCGCTAAAAACGAAAGTGGAACGTCTGTATGGGACAGACAGTGCCGATGCTGGGACCGGTCCACCATCGTCGGTCGGTTGGGCTACGACCATGACTTTGCACGCTCTTGCGGTTGACAAGAGCGACAGGAAGTAGCGATTAGTACGACATAAAAACTATGTAACAAAAATGCCACTTCGTAGTTAGCGGTAGTGGCCGCCTCGATTAGCTGTTGCGGTACACCGTCTTGATGTAGCTGAAGAACTCCAGTCCGGCGTCACCCTGCTCGCGGTAGGTGTTCGTCGAGGAGCGCTTGAGGCCGCCGAAGGGAACGTGCAGTTCCAGCCCGGTCGTCTTCTCGTTGACCTTAACCACGCCGGACTCGGACCGCTCGATGAACTCGTTTTCTTCCTCGATTCGGTCGGTCACGATGCTGGCCGAGAGCCCGTAGTCGATATCGTTGGCGACCTCGACACCTTCGTCGAAGTCGGAGACGGGAATTACGGCGAGCACCGGCCCGAACACCTCTTCCTGTGCGATACGCATGTCGGGCTCGACGTCGGAGAAGACAGCCGGCGAGATGAAGTTCCCGGCGTCGTACTCGCCACCGGTGAGTTCCTCGCCGCCCGTTTCGAGAGTCGCACCCTCCGACTGTGCGATATCGATGTACTCTAGGCTTCCCGCGAGTTCGTCCTCGCTGACGTGGGGACCCATGCCGGCCCGGTCGAGGCCGTCTCCGATATCCAGGGACTCGGCGTAGTCGACGATGGCGTCGAGGAACTCGTCGTACACGTCCTCGTGGACGATAGCCCGGGAGGTCGCCGTACAGGCCTGCCCCGTCCCGCCGAAGGCTCCGGCTCCAACGATGTCGGCCGCTTTGTCCACGTCGGCGCTCGGCATGACCACAGTCGGGTTCTTCCCGCCCATCTCCGCCTGGGCGCGCTTCCCGTTGCTCGTCGCCTGTTCGTAGACGTGTTCGCCGACCGAGGCACTGCCGGTGAACGACACCACGTCGACATCGTCATGGGTGGTCAGTCGCTCACCGACCTCGCTACCGGGGCCACAGACCAGGTTGATGGCGCCGTCCGGAATGCCAGCCTCGTCCAGCGCCTCGACGATCATCGCGCCGACGGTTGGCGCCTGCATCGCGGGCTTGATGACGACAGTATTGCCGACCGCAAGCGCCGGGGCAATCTTCCAGGCCGGGATCGCGATGGGGTAGTTCCACGGCGTGATGAGCGCCGCGACGCCCATCGGCTCTTTCTTCGTCTGCAGACCGGCGCGACCGCCGCTTGGCTGTTTGACGGTGCCGCCGAAGTCGCGGGCCTTCTCCGCGTAGTAATAGAAGATATCAATCGCCCGCTGTACCTCGCCTTCGGCTTCGCCGAGCGGCTTCCCCTCTTCGCGGGTCAGTGTCTCCGCAAGCTCGTCTTTCCGGGATTTCAGGATTTCACCGGTCTCACGCAGGATCGCACCACGCTCCGGGCCGGGCATCCCGCCCCATTCGTCCGTTGCTGCTGCCGCGGCCGCGACCGCTTCGTCGGCGTCCGCCGCCGAGGCCACCGGAACCGTGCTGACGATGTCAGTCTCGTCTGCCGGGTTCGTGACGTCCTGTGTCTCTCCGCTCCCGGTCCACTCACCGCCGATATAGTTCTCATACGTCTGCGTCATACGTTTGATTCATCTCATTCCCAATACTTACGCGTTTCCCATCCTTCGTTGTGCCGCGTCGTTCGACGGTATGGAACGACCGGCTGATGCCGGTGGGTCACGGGAATGCTCGATAACACCGAAGTCGGTGCCATCGCCGCCTGTCCACCGGATTGTGACAACTGAATCATAGCGGAATCGCAATCGAAGACCACTAAAATAGCTACCGCTGTCAAACACCGCGACAACACGGATCTGTGTGTTGCCAGATCTGTCACAACGGGCGGCGTGGCCGCGTTGCGATATTTGTGTTGCTGGAAATACTATGTCGGTCCGTACCGACTCCTGAGCTATTCTGTTGCCCTGTCGTTATGATTGCTCGTTGCTTCGCCCTCTCCTAGTATATAAACCTACTTCATAGTATAACATGTGTATGTATGTTATCGATCCGTTGCTGGTCGTTGCTGGATTGGCTGTCGTCGGTGAGGCGCTCTCACACCATTTGATATAGCGATACTTGATTGATAGCGATGAACAGTACCGGCGAAAAAAATACCAGTCAATGCACTGTAGGACGGCCCAATTCTCTCGAACCAGGTCGAATTTACCATGCTAACGGCTCCAGCCTTCTATCTCGATTTCAGATTCTGGATACTAATTCGACGAATATGGACACAAATGCCACATCAATTTCTCTAGGAGACACTATTTAGCACTCAAATTGATACTGGCGTCTGTCCCGAAATTAAACCCGGGCTAACTCGTCGCTGTCCACTCTTTCGAGAAGTGCGTCAACAAGTGCGCTCTTCCGGTGTGATACCAGCAGATGGCAGTAAATGTCCTCTTCACTGTCCGCACCACAGTTACACAGCGGGCATCCATATGTGTCGCTCTTTGCCCCCTCCGTCGCTCGTTTTGGGATGCTGGCTTGCATATGCGGACGTAGCGCCTTGCCGAACATAGCGGTTTCTAGGACTGCTATGTTGCTTTCAATGTGTCTATAGAGACTTTCCACACGTCGGCATCGGACGCAACACTACCCGGCTACTTGTCTCGATCGGCGTCACGACAGACCCACACAGTCGTGTTTCTATTCACATCTCAAACAAGATTTTGGCCGGTCAGACCAGCTTATTGAAACCGACGTGTTACGAGCAGTATCTATGGCGAAACTGGCCGCCTTTTGACTATACGCCTCCGATATGGCTGTTAAATCTGATTGTCTATGCCTGAAAGCGCTGATCGAATATGTTACTGCGCTTTCGCCCGTTACTGAACGACACAACTACCGACGGCTGCCTGACGACTTGCTCACCTTTGCGGAACTACCGTGCTGCGCTCGCTCCTGTAGCCGCTGTATTCGTTCGTCCATCGGTGGATGCGTCGATAAGAGGCGTGAAAGATCACTGTCCGCTTCGTTGTGTACGTATAACTGCCGCAGGAGACCGGGGTCTGGTTTCGACGCCTGCTCGATCTTCGCAAGGGCACGAGCAAGTCCAAGGGGATTCTCCGTTATCTCGATCGCACGGTCGTCGGCTGCCAACTCGCGACGTCTGGAGTAGCCGAGTATCAGCAACGTCACCGCGAATCCGAGACCGGCAACGACCTGTAGCGCGTATCGCTGTGCCCGCCCAAGCCAGGAGCGCGACCACGACGACGGGTCGCCGCGTAGCAACGCGAGTGAACGGGCGATACCGCCGGTGAGTACCACGATGGGGAACACCACGAGGCCGACGAGCCCAATAAACGTCTGGACGAGGCTGTACGCGACAGTCTGAACGAGCGCATCGCGGGTCTCCAGATGCGCGAGTTCGTGCGCCAGCAGCGTCTCGAACTCCGACACGGACAGCAGCCGGAACAGCCGCCTGTCGACGACGATCGCCCCAGCGCCGCCGCCGATGGCGAACGCGTTCGGGACTGGCAACTCCGCCAGTAGCAGCGTCGGCGTCTCGACGTCCATTTGAGCGACAAGCGTGTCGAGGCGGCGGTAGACCTCCGGCACGCGCGCCCGTGAGAGTTCGACTGCATCGAGAGACCGCTTGAGCTGCGCCGTTGCAGCCCAGTAGTTCAGGACGCCAAGAGCGATCGCTGTCCCGATAATGACCAGCGTGGCCATCAGTGGCGATGGACGGCTGTCCCACACTGGCAGAAGCAGCATATACCCGACGTATGCCGCCGCGAGATAGACCAGCAGCGACAGCAGTCCGACGACGGCCATGAGTAGCCGTCGGGTCACAGACATGTATGCTGGTACGCCGCTGTGCGAAAAAGTCGCTTCGGTGGTGTCACCGCCGTTCCGTCCTTCGAACCCTTCGATGCCTGTTCCGTGATCGTTGGACTATTTGATATAGCGATATTAGATTTACTTCGACTACAGCAAACGGATCGATGATTTGCTATACCGGTCACAGAGCGGCGTTTTCGGCCTCGTAGCTGGTGATGACTGTCGAGCGGTGTACGCGGTAGCCGACACGCCTTTTTCACCGCCACACAGACCACTCGGTATGCGAACTGCACGACTCCTGACCGAGGATGGACCGGTCACCGGCGAATACGTTGACGGCGTCATCAACGCCGACGACGGCCAGTACGTGGTTGGCCGCGATGGCCGACTGCTCCCGCCGTGTGAACCGACCGCGCTGTACTGCGTCGGCCGGAACTACGCCGCTACCAATGACCAGATGGATTACGACCGCCCCGAGGAGCCGGATTTCTTCATCAAGCCTCCGACAGCGCTACTCGCCCACGAACAGGACATTTCTTACCCACCGTTCACCGACGAGCTCACCTACGCCGGTGAGCTAGCTGCGGTCATCGGCAAGCGGTGTCACGATATCGATCCGGCTGACGTTTCTGACGCCGTTACGGGCTACACGATACTGAACGACGTCGACGCGCTGGATCAGCAGGGCCGAACCGCCCGAAAGGCCTTCGACGGCTCCGGCCCCCTGGGCCCGTGGATCGAGACTGACGTCGACCCCACCGGTATCGATATGTACACCGACATCAACGACGAGCGCCGACAGTCTGCCAATACCAGCGAGATGCTGTTCGGACCGCACGAGGTAGTCGCGTACCTCTCGGAGCGGTTCACGTTCCGGCCCGGCGATGTCGTTGCGTTCGGCAGCCCGGCCAACCCGGGCACGGTCGCGCCTGGCGACACGATCGAGATAACCTACGAGGGCGTCGGCACGCTCCGTAACTCGGTTGTCGAGCCATAACGTATCAGGTCGCCGAAAACGTAGCGTAGCGGCTTTTTACGACATCTATCCGGAGAATCGTGGGTTTGGCCAGCTATCGACGATAAACTACTATCTGCTATACGAAATCACTGTAGCCGGGTCCGAATCGTCTCCGCGGTTTGCTCGCCGATACCGTCGATAGCCGTTAGTTCCTCGTCGGAGGCCGCTCTGACGCTGTCCACGCTACCGAAGCGTCGGAGCAGCCGCTTCCGCGTCTCCGGGCCGATGCCGGGGACGTCGTCCAGCGTCGTCGAGACTTCGTCCCGTAGCGTCTGGTGATATTGGACGGCAAAGCGGTGCGCTTCGTCACGCACCCGCTGGAGCAAGTGGAGTTGCGGGGCGTCGTCGTCCCAGTCGTACACACGGTCGGGTGTGATGACCAGTTCCTCGTCTTTCGCGAGCGCGATGGCCGGGACGTCCCAGCCAGTCTCTGCGAGGGCGTCGCGAGCCGCCCCGAGCTGGCCGTCGCCGCCGTCGATGAGCAGTAGGTCCGGGTCTGGCCGGTCGTCCCGGCCCTCGACGGCGCGCGCGGCCCGCCAGCGGAGGAGTTCGCGCATGTTCGCGTAGTCGTCGTTTTGTTCGGTGAGCTTCTTCCGGCGGTAGTCGCTCTTCTCAGGCGTCTCGTCGACGAACGTGACGTTCGAGCCGACGGCCGACCGGCCCTGCGCGTGGCTCACGTCGAAGCCCTCGATACGGCTCGGACGGCTGATTCCCAGCGCATCGGCCAGCCGGCCGCTCTCGTCGTCAGTCCCGCCGCGCTGGCGGGCGTTTTTCAGCGCGAGGTCGACCAGCGTCGCCTCTCGACCGGCCCCGGGCACCCCGAGCGTGACGCCCACACTCTCCAGCCATGATTCGATGTCCGGGTCGGCGGGGTCTTCGGCACAGAGAATCCGGTCGGGTAGCTCCCGCTCGGCGTAGTACTGCGGGATGAACGCCCGATACACGCCGGCGGTGCCTTCGCCGTCCGGCGCTTCGAGCGTGTGCCGGTCCCGCTCGACAAGCTTGCCGCCCTCGGCGTGGAGCCGGGCGACGATGGCGCGCTCGCCCTCGATGGCGGCCCCGAGGACGTCCGTCGTCTGGTATCCTCCGGAGTCACTGACCGCGGTGTCGCCCTCGCCGTGAAGCGCCTCGACAGCCCCGAGCTTGTCACGGAGGTTTGCGGCGCGTTCGAACTCCTGGTTCTGTGCGGCGGCTTCCATCTCGCGGCGCAACGGGTCCGCGAGGACGCCCGTTTCGCCCTCGAAGTACCGCGTGACCGATTCCACGTCCTCGGCGTACTCGGCTTCACTAATTTCACTGGTGCAGGGCGCGGTACAGATGCCCATTTCGTAGTCGAGACAGGGCCGGTCCCGGTTGCTGTACTTGTGGTCCGAACACCCCCGAAGCCCGTACGTCTCCCGCAGTGCTTTCACGACTGTCTCCACCCGCCCCTTGTCGGTGAACGGCCCGTAGACGGTCGCGCCATCCGCCGGGTCGCGTGTCACCTCGATCCGGGGGACGGCATGGTCGGTCAACTGGACCAGTGGGTAGGACTTGTCGTCTTTCAACCGGACGTTGTACGGCGGTCGGTGGCGCTTGATGAGGTTCGCTTCGAGCAGCAGTGCCTGCGTCTCGGTGTCGGTGACGGCGAAGTCGATTGTCTCGGCTCGCTCGACCATCTTGGCGATGCGCTCGCTCCGCGGGTCGGCGTAGGAGCGCACGCGGTCGCGGAGGTCGACGGCCTTCCCGACGTAGAGGACCCGGCGCGTGTCGTCCCGGCTCTGTTCGAACAGGTACACGCCGGGCTCCCGTGGCAACGACCCCGCGCGCTCTCGAACCTCGTCGGCGTCCATTACTCTGGGGTTAGCGCTCGGCGGGGTTGAACGTCACGGGAGCGGGTCGTCGGACGGCGGCTGTGCCGTCCCCTCGCCGTTGGAAGGTGGTGTCTCCGGAACAATGGCGGTTTCGATCCGCTCGACGACGCTCTCGTCGTCTGGGGCGGCCAGTTCGATGTCGTCGTCACCGGCGACGCGTACGACGAGCAGGCGGTCGCGACTCCAGAGATAGACCCCGAGGACGACGGCGGCAAAGGCCAGCGCGAGGCTCCCGAACAGGCGCATCAGGTCGTCCAGTTGTGCCATCAGCGTCAGCATCGTCTGGAGCATCCCCAGCATCCCGCCAATACCGACGGCGCTCGCAGCACCGCCGCTGTCCAGTGAGACGTTACTGACGAGGCTATCGAGGCTCACGGTCATCCCGGCAGCTACCAGCACGACGCCGACGACCAGCGCCTTCACGCCAAGTTCGAGGAATGACCAGTCACCGCTCGTGGTGACATCGACGCCCTCGACGTTGGGGCGGTCGACCTGTCGGTAGTTCGATCCCTCGCGGTCCGGCGTGAACACGAGGACGCGGTGGCTCGTCACGACGACGCCACCACGGTCCAGCCGAACGTCTGCCTCGATCACCTCGCCGTCGTACAGGAGGCTTTCGGCCCGTGCGACCCAATCCATACACCCCGTTTACCCCGGAGACGTGTATATTCTCCCCCCGTAACCGCTAACTGTGCGCCCTCGAACATGACAGTATGACCGCCGATCCCCGCTGCCCTCACTGCTCGGAGAAAGTCAGTGCGACCGCGACGTGGTGTATGCACTGTGGCCGGGACTTCGACAGCCCGGTCGACGCTGGAACCGGGACAACGGTCCTCGACGCTGGCGGCAGTCAAACCACGTCGGACCTCGAAGCGGCCCTCAACGCCGGTGACCTCGACGGTATCCAGAACGCGCTCGCACGGAGCGACAACGGGCCGACAATCGTCGGTGTCGTACTCGCCGGTATCGCACTGTTCACGCTCCCACTCGTTTCGCCTCCGGGTGCCGCGCTGTATCTCCTCGTCGTCGCCGGCATTGGAGCAATTGCCGCGACACAGTCGACGTTCGACGCGGCGCTCAGAACCGGCGGGAAGGCACTCGCGCTCGCGCCCTTCCTGCTGGTGTTTATCGACGTGTTCCTCGGATATCTGTTCAGCGGCATGGTAGCGACCAGTGCGACGGTTCTGGTTGGTCCGGCGATTTATGCCGGGCTGGTCATGTACGGTATCCGCTGGTATCGTCGTCGCTGAGCGGTTTGCAGTGAGTTGATTGCGAGCCGTCGTGCATCTCGACCAACGTGTCGGCGACCTGCTCGACCGCTCTATCGGCGACGGCCGCTCGCTGGGCGTCTGTGAGCTGGGTGTGGCAATCCATGGCCGAATGTGATTGTTCAATTGGTAACTACTTCGTGCGGGTACAACCGCCATCTGTGTTTCTTCCCTGTGAGCGTATGCGTGCTTCAGGGCGTGCGCCGGTTCGCTTCGCCCGGTATCAAAACTACCATGCCCCCCGGATTCGAGAGTGTACCTACTACAGGTGGTTCTGTGACCGAAAAACGCGAATACAAAGACGACTACCAGGACAAGACGCTGTATCTCCCGGGGCCGACAGAGGTGCGCGAGGACGTTATCGAGGCGATGGCCGAGCCGATGTTCGGCCATCGGATGGACCGGATGACCGACCTCTACACCACCATCGTCGAGGACACGAAGGAGTTCCTCGGGACCGACAACGACGTCATCGTGCTCACGGCGTCGGGCACGGAGTTCTGGGAGTCGACGACGCTCAATCTGGTCGAGGACAGCATGCTCGTGCCGACCTCCGGCGCGTTCAGCGAGCGCCAGGCCAACGTCGCCGAGCGCCTCGGCAAGGACGTCGACCGCATCGAGTACGACTGGGGGCAGGCGGTCAAACCCGACGATATCCGCGACGCGCTCGAAGCCGGCGACTACGACGCTGTCGGGACCGTGATGAACGAGACCTCGACCGGCGTCCGAAACCCGATCGAGGAAATCGGCGACGTAGTCGCGGAGTACCCGGATACCTACTTCATCGTCGACGCTATCTCCTGTCTCGGCGGCGACCAGATCGACATCGAAGCTCACGGCATCGACGCCATCTTCACGTCCACACAGAAGGCGTTCGCCATGCCACCCGGGCTGGCCGTCTGTGCCGTCAGCGACGCGGCCTACGAGCGGGAACTGGAGAAGGACTCTGCGTCGTGGTACGGGGGCTTCCAGCGCTGTCTGGACTACTACGACCGGAAGGGCCAGACCCACTCCACGCCGGCGATCCCGCTCATGCTCGCCTACCGCAAGCAGATGAAACACATGCTCGATGAGACCCACGACGCCCGCGACCAGCGCCATCAGGAGATGGCCGAGTACACGCGCGAGTGGGCCCGCGAACACTTCGACCTGTATCCCGAGGAAGGCTACGAGTCCCAGACGGTCACCTGCATCGAGAACACGCAGGATATCAACGTCGCCGAGACGGTCGAGGCCGTCTCCGAGGAGTACGACATGGTGTTCTCCAGCGGCTACGGCGACATCAGCGAGGAGAGTTTCCGCATCGGGCACATGGGCGAGCACACCGTCGAGAGTATCAAGGAGCTAACCGACGCAATCGAAGACATCGCCGACCTGTAAGCAGAGCGATGATCGACGGAGGCCGGGGCTATAGGTAGATTTGGGGCAGTTCGATTCTACGATGTGGCATTTTCACAGTTTGATAATGCTGGGAAGACTATATTACTGATTGCTACTTTGATGTAAACAGACAAACCGTATGAGTAAAAGTAACAGGCGGAGTAGGGACGGCGACACCCCAACATCGATGAACGTGACCAGAAAACAGTTCGACTGGAGCGAGACGCGGCCCAGCGCGGCAGTGACTGAGTACATCTCTGCCATGACCGGCCGGGAACAGACTGACTTCGCACCGCTGTACGAGACTATCGACCCCGAAGCGCTCGATTCACTCCTCGACTCTCCGAAGCGCTCGACACCTGTTAGCATCTCGTTTGAATACGCCGGTCACTCGGTCACCGTCCGAAGCGATGGGGAACTCGTCATCGAGGCCCCCAGTTCCAGTATCGGCCGATAGCTGGCAGTTTCTGCACTATTTCTCTCCCCTTGTCACGGGCGGCAGCGACGTGGGTAACGCTCACTCCCAGCTTCCGCCCGTTGCTCCCCTGACCTGAGGGCCGGAGCAGAGCCGTTTTTGTATCCGAGGCGCAACACTCCGTCAGCATGACCACTGCCGAGGACGCCGTCGAGAACCCCTATCTCTCCGATCCGCGGACTGAGTTCGAGCCCGTCGAGACCATCGACGCCGAGACCGCACGCGAGCAGGCAGACCAGTTGCGCGAGGCCATTCGCGACCACGACTACCGGTATTACGTCGAGAACGACCCGGCCATCGGCGATCGGGCCTACGATGCGCTGTTTACCCGGCTCCAGCGACTCGAATCGGCGTTCGATCTCGACACTGACGGCAGTCCGACTCAGCGCGTCGGCGGCGAGCCACTGGACGAACTCCCCGATGTCGAACACGTCGCCCGGATGGGCTCTATTGATCAGGGCGGTGAGGAAGCGGACGTACGGGAGTTCGACGAGCGGGTCCGGGGCCGGCTCGACACCGACGACGTGCAGTACTTCTGCGAGCCGAAGTTCGACGGCCTCTCCATCGAAATCGTCTACGAGGACGGCGTCTACCAGCGGGCCGCGACGCGTGGTGACGGCGAGGTCGGCGAGGACGTGACCGAGAACGTCCGGACCATCTCCAGCGTCCCCCAGCGGCTCCGCGGTGAGTACCCCGAGTATCTGGCCGTCCGGGGCGAGGTGTACATCCCGCGGGACGCCTTCACGGCGTTCAACCGCGAGCGCGTCGAGCGCGGCGAGGACCCCTTCGCGAACCCCCGCAACGCCGCCGCCGGGACGCTCCGCCAGCTCGACCCGTCGGTGACCGCCGAGCGCCCGCTGTCGGTGTTCTTCTTCGGCGTCCTCGACGCCTCGGTCGACTTCGAGAGCCACAGCGAGATGCACGAACGGTTCCCGGAATGGGGACTGCGAGTCTGTGACCGAACTGCCGTCGTCGAGGACATCGACGCCGCCATCGACTACCGGAACGACCAGCAGCAGGCCCGCGATGACCTCGATTACGAGATCGACGGTGTCGTCATCAAGGTCGACGACATGGACGCCTGCGACGCACTCGGGTCGACCTCCCGCGCCCCGCGCTGGGCGTTCGCCTACAAGTTCCCGGCCCGGAAAGAGGAAACCACAGTGCGGGACATCGTGGTGCAGGTCGGCCGGACCGGGCGGCTCACCCCCGTCGCGCTCATGGACCCCGTCGAGGTCGGTGGCGTCACCGTCTCGCGTGCCTCACTACACAACCCGTCGCTCATCGCCGACCTCGGCGTCGACGTGGGCGACCGCGTCCGCATCAAGCGAGCCGGCGATGTCATCCCGGATGTCGTCGAAGTGCTCGACGACGACGGCGACGGTCACTTCGAGTTCCCGGCAACCTGCCCGGCGTGTGACAGTCCCGTCGAGCGCGATGGCCCAATGGCGTTCTGCACCGGCGGGCTGACCTGCCCCGCCCAGCGCGAGCGCAGCGTCGAGCACTACGCCAGCCGCGACGCGCTCGATATCGAGGGCCTCGGCGAGAAAGCCGTCCAGCAGCTGCTGGACGCCGGCCTCGTCTCGGACCCCGCGGACCTGTACGAACTTACCGTCGAGGACCTCACCGATCTGGAGGGCTGGGGCGAGACCAGTGCCCGGAACCTCGTCAAGGGGATGGACGCCGCCCGTGAACCACCGCTCGCGGACTTCCTCGTCGCGCTGGGCATCCCCGAAGTCGGGACTGTCACGGCGCGAAACCTCGCTCAGGAGTTCGGTACGTTCGAGGCGATACTGGACGTTGCTGACGAGGGCGATACCGACGCGTTCGAGGCCGTCCCCGACGTGGGTGAGGCAGTCGCCCGCTCCATCGTGGAGTTCTTCGAGGGCGAGGGCAACCGTGCCGTCATCGACCGCCTGCTCGACTACGTCGATCCGCAGGCCGCCGAGGAAACGGGTGGCGACGCTCTGGATGGCCTGACGTTCGTCTTCACTGGATCACTTGACGGCTACACCCGCAGCGACGCGCAGGAACTGGTCGAGCGCAACGGCGGGTCGGCGACCAGCAGCGTCTCCGGCAACACGGACTATCTGGTGCTCGGTGACAACCCCGGTCAGCGAAAACAGGACGACGCTGCAGAACACGACGTGACGACGCTTACCGAAGCAGAGTTCGAAGAACTGCTGGACGACGCGGGTGTGTTGTGAGATGCGGGTCGAACGGTCCCGAATGAGCCGCCGTCGGCCATCGCGATAGCGTTCAGACACGCTCGAACCGACCAGTCACGCTATCACCCGTCTCGTGTCTGTGTCCGCTGTTGACCCTATCTATTTTGTTCGCGTATTTCTATTATACTTGAAAGACTATGGACTTCGCCGGTGAGACAGTCCGCGTTCTTCACGTCGACGACAACTCGGACCTCGTGGACGTGACGGCGACGGTGCTCGAACACGAGGACGACCGATTGTGTGTCGAGACCGCGACGAATGTCGATGCGGCGATGGAGCGACTCTCCGTGGAGCGCTTCGACTGTATCGTCTCGGACTACGACATGCCGGACCAGAACGGAATCGAGTTCCTCGAAACCGTTCGTGAGGGCCACGGTGACCTCCCATTCATCCTCTACACCGGGAAAGGGTCCGAGGAAATCGCGAGCGACGCGATATCTGCTGGCGTGACCGATTACCTCCAGAAGGGCTCGGGCACCGAGCAGTACAAACTGCTCGCGAACCGGATCTGCAACGCCGTCGGCGCAAGCAGGTCCCGCCGAGAGCTCGACGAGCGAACCCGGCGATTGGAGTCGCTCATCAGCAGCCTTCCGGGGATGGTCTATCGCCGTCCCAACGCATCGGGCTGGCCGATGGAAACCGTCGAGGGCGAGATCGAATCTCTCACCGGCTACACGGCTGCAGACTTCGAGACTGGGGAGGTAGTCTGGGGCGACGACGTACTCCATCCGGAGGACCGCGACCGGATCTGGGAGACGGTTCAGGACGCGCTCGCGGCCCAGGGTGAGTTCGAGGTGACCTATCGGATTATCACTGCCGACGGCATCGAGAAGTGGATGTGGGAACACGGACACCGAGTTCCGGGGGCAGCGGACGAACCGGACGCACTGGAAGGGTTCGTCATGGACATCACCGACCTCCGGGAGCGAGAGCGCAAACTGGAGCGATACAAGCGGATGGTAAACACGATGCCGGAATCGGCCTGCATCTACGACACGGCGGGGCGGTTCGAGCTCGTCAATCAGTATCTAGCCTCGTTCTACGGAACGACGAGAGAGGAACTGGAAGGGGAACCAAGCAGTCTTCTGCCGAAGATCCGGATCGAGTACGAGGGAGACCCGTACCAAGAGTTAATCGACGGTGAACGCGACGAACTCCGTGGGGAGGTGAGCGGCGAGTTCCCCGGCCACGGGTATGAGGTGCTAGAGTACCGGCTCACGCCGCTTGTGATCGACGGGACGGTCGAGGGCGTGGTCAGTGTCACCCGCGAAGTGACCGAGCAACGGGAACACGAGACAAAAATCGCCAGACAGCGGTCGATTCTCAAAGCACAGCAAGAGGCGGTGATCGACGGGATACTCGTCGTCGACGAAGACGATACTATCGTCTCTTACAACGAACGGTTCGTCGATATGTGGGACATCCCGCGAGATATTGTCGAACGTGGCGACGAGGAAGTGGCCCTGGAGTGGGCAATGGAGCAAGTCGCCGAACCCGAGGCGTTTCGCGTAGATGTTGAGTCACTGTATGAACGCCCCGAGATGACCGCCAGAGACGAACTCGAACTCGCGGATGGTCGCGTGTTCGACCGCTATACCGCACCCGTTGTCGCCGAGGATGGGACGCGGTTCGGCCGGCTGTGGACCTTTCGAGACATCACGGACCTGACGGAGCAAAAACGGGAGTTGGCCCAGCAAAACGAGCGCCTCGAAGAGTTTGTCAGCGTCGTCTCTCACGATCTTCAAAACCCGCTACAGGTGGCTCGCAGCCGATTGATGCTCGCTCGCGAGGAGTGTGACAGCGAGCACCTAGACTCGATGGATAACGCGCTCCAGCGGATGAACGACATCGCCGACGACGTCCTCAGGCTGGCCCGCGAGGGAGTTGATATCGGGATGACAGAGCCCGTCGATCTCCGGGAGACGAGCGACGCCGCCTGGACGATCGTCGCGGACGGCGACGAAGCCGCCGAGCTACGGTATGTGGCCGACGAGAACCGGGAGTGGATCGCCGAGGCCGACAGCGACCGACTGTCGGGCCTGTTCGAGAACCTCTTCGGGAATGCGATCGAACACGGCGGCCCGGGGGTAACCGTTTCGGTCGGGCTCCTTGACGACGGAACGGGGTTCTACGTGTCCGACGATGGCCCGGGTATCCCCGCCGACAAACGCGAGAAGGTATTCGAGGCGGGCTACTCAACCGCCGAGGACGGGACCGGCTTCGGGCTCCGGATCGCCAGACAGATCGCCGAAGTCCACGGCTGGGAGATCCACGTCACCGACAGCGAGGACGGGGGCGCTCGGTTCGAAATCACCGGTGTCGAGTTTCCCGAGTGACGAATCCGTTGTGGTGCTATGGCGCTCTCTGTGGCGGTGTTTAGTTAAGCGTGAAAGGCAGAGGCGGACGGATTTCTTACTGGTTCATGGCAGAAATCAGCCGCCTCAGCGGACATAGCGAGTGGATCGACTTGGATTTTATCGAGCGAGAGCGGACACCCGAGTCGGCGATGGCGTTGGGTATTCAATCGCACGTTGCGGGACTTTCGTTGTCGGATACCGTCGAATTACTTGATTCGCTGGGTGTCCAACACAGTCGCAAAGCCATCCACGATTGAGTTCAAAAAGCCGATATACAGTCAGACTCTGGAAGATCACCGAATCAGATTGCGCTTGACGAAACGGTGATACGCATCAACGATTAGCAATTCTGGCTGTACGCCGTCCTCAGAATGGTTTTGCCATTCTGATGGGCTGCACAAGAGCTGTGCTCTTGTGAACGCCGCTGATCCGCAATCGAACGAGCTGCTTCACGTCGGTTGTTTGCGACGACTACGACCACTCTCACAGAAACTTTCCTGTGCGAACTTCGGCAAAAACACGATGTCGAAACTGCCGTCTTTCTCGTGATGGCGCTCAATACCTCTAAACTGCACTACAACGAGTTGAACTCTGATTTCAGATGTGTTGCCACGGAAATCGGAACGCTGTCGAACGAATTTTTCGAGAGTTGAAGCGTCGAACCTCGTCGTTTTCAAACTGCTTCAGCCAGTCGACCCAGAAACCGCCGAAAACTGGTTGCAGAGCTTTGCTCGATGGCTCAATGCTCTAACTAAACGCTATCGATGGGCTCATCACCAGAATAAAAACGTGCGGGCAAGGCGACAGTTTACTGCTTTCTCTCGACAGAGTGGAGCCTATTACCGTTCAGAACCGTTTACTTTCGATCCATTGAGGCATCGAACTGTCGCTGTTGCTCTCGGATGACGGTCGCGACGGCGTCGTGGTCTGGAACGCCGACCCAGGTAATTGTCGTCCCGTCGGCAGTCCGAACTTGGATGTCACCGATTCCGAATAGTTTCGCGATGATACCTTGAGAGGTGTCCAGTCCTTGAACGTCCGAGATTCGGTATTCGCGGCTCTGGCTCCGAATAAAACCTAGGTCCATTTTGATACGCTCGTCGGTCACGATGAAACGAGATTGTGACCGTGCGAACGCAACGTAGCCGACAATCGCGCCGGCAATCAAAAGACCAAAGAATATCCCGCCGAGCTCACCGGATCCAAGCATTATCAAAAACAGGAATCCGGCCGCTCCGAGGAACTTCCACCAGAGGCCCCATCCCGGATGTCGGTTCTCCAGAACTACCTCGCCATCCATGGTAGTTATTCCATCCGTTTCTGCTTCGTGCTGCACGGCTGTATCGTTCGCTGTGGCAGTACTTCCAGACACATACCAAAATCTGCTCATTTGGTATAATAAAATACCCTTCTAATTTTCACTTTTGATATCTATAGCTCAGTCTACATCAGAGCTTCTTGATAAATTCGTCCGCAAAATCGAAGATAACCTAGGTATATTCTACATAGAACGTTCTCGATACAGTTGTAGTTCCACACATCGCCTCCGGCGTAGACCGAATTGGGCCGATAGGGCCATAGCGTGTATTTAAGTCTCGATTGGCGACGTGAGGTCTGTGTACTGGTTTTAAATGAACTGTTTGGAGACTGGGATACCCGTCCGATCTCCAGTTACAGGTCCTTGTTCTCGAAGACGTAGTAGCCGGCGACCAGCGGGACGACCAGCCACAGGAGGAGGTAGGCGATAACTGCGATAGTGCTGTACTGGGGCGGCAGCGCTGCGTTGGTACATTCGGCACCGGCCTGTGTCACTTCGAGCGTCCCGCCTAGCATTTCCTCACACGTCACCTGCGGACTCGATGTCAGGAGGAGTCGAGAGCGGATCGGCGACCCCTGCAGGATCTCCTGAACGAGCGTGCGGTACGATGCAATGGGACTCAGCAGCGAGACGAACAGCTCGACGTGAAGCTGGGTCACTTGGCCGATGTTCGCGTGGTCCGATAGCAGATTTCCGAGGCCTGCCCCGAGGTTCGACCAGAACACCTGCAGGTAGACGTAAATCCCGAGCGACGCTGCCATCGCCCGGCGTGCGGTTTTCAGCGCCGCCGAAAGACCGATAGCGAACGCCGTGAACACGACGCCGTACGCCATCGTGGCGAGCGCGAACAGCAGGAACGACTCCCACGCGATCTCGATTTTCGACGGGAGCAACACTAACAGGGTCGTCAGGAGTCCGACTGTCACCGGGATGAGCGTGATCGCGCTCCGGCCGACGAACTTGCCGGCGAGCAGTTCACCGCGTGTGTACGGGAGCGACAGCAGTATCTTCAGGGAGCCTCGCTCGCTCTCGCGGGCAATCGCGGCATAGCCGATGACGATTGCCACAGCGGGGAGCAGCGGTGCCGCAATCGGCAGTGCAAAGCGGACGTACGCGTCCGTCGTCAGCGACGCCCCGGCTTCGGCGAACTGCTGGCCGATGTTGAAATACAGGCCCAGCACCGCCGGTAGCGCGAACAGCACGATGAAAATAAACGAGAGCACCCAGATCCACGGCGAGCGGACCGTGTCACGGAACTCCTTTTTCGAGATCGGGTACCAGTCGGCGAACTCGGAGTTCTTGATGCTCGTGTCGATGTCTCCAAGAAGGCGC
Organism: Haloarcula sp. H-GB5; assembly: GCF_054850705.1. Taxonomy (NCBI): domain Archaea; kingdom Methanobacteriati; phylum Methanobacteriota; class Halobacteria; order Halobacteriales; family Haloarculaceae; genus Haloarcula; species Haloarcula sp. H-GB5. The sequence goes on from NZ_JBTWBG010000002.1 coordinate 75,140, forward strand.
TTGACCGGGTTCTGTTCGGCGCTCATGCATCGACCTCCGCCTGCTCTTGCTCTTGTTGCTCGGTGTAGGCGGCGAACACTTCGTCAAGCGAGGTTTCCTCGGTCTCGAAGTTGGCGACCTCGCTCCCGCTTTCCTCGACAGCGTTGAGCACGGCCATCTTCGCGTCGCTATCACAGCCGACAGTGAGCGTCGTTCCGTCCGCTGTCACCGTCGACACCTCGTCGAGCCCCTCGATAGCCGCGACCGCGGCGTCGGTGCCGTCGCCGTCGGCAAGCGTCACGCGGAGGACGGTGTCTCCAGCGGCGGCCTCTCGAAGCCCGGAGACGCTATCTTTCGCGATGAGGCGGCCGTCTTGGAGGATACCGACCGTGTCACAGACGGCCTCGACCTGGCCGAGGATGTGACTGGAGAAGAAGACGGTCGCGCCGCGCTCGTTCTCCTCGCGGATGATTTCGCGCATCAGCCGGGCCCCGTTCGGGTCGAGCCCGGTCGTCGGCTCGTCGAGGATGAGGAGGTCGGGCTCACCGACGAGCGCCATCGCCAGCACGAGGCGCTGTTGCATCCCCTTGGAGTAGCCACCGGCCTTGCGGTCGATGGCGTCGGCGATGCCGACTCGTTCAGCCAGTTCGTCGGTGTCCTCGTCGGCGTCTTTCGATTCAATGACAAAGGAGAGGTGCTGCCGACCGGTGAGCCGGTCGTACACGTCGTAGCCTTCGGGGAGGACTCCAGTGCGGGCACGGATTCGCTTCGGTTCTTCGTGGATGTCGTGGCCGAGCACCGTCGCCGACCCGTCGGTCGCGCGGACGAAATCAAGGAGGATGTTGATCGTCGTCGACTTCCCGGCCCCGTTCGGGCCGAGGAAGCCGAAGATTTCGCCCTCCTCGACGGTAAGGTCGACCCCTTGCAGTGCGGTGAGACTCCCGAACTGCTTGGTGACGCCATCCAGTTCTATCGCTGCCATACGGCCGGTTTGTGACGGCCGCTTGTATAGTCTTTCGTGTTTCAGTTATCAGTCAAAAAACCAGATAGACGGGCCATAGCCGCCGAAACACCCGTTTACACTTCGGCGTCGGGGTCGTGGCGCTCGGCCATCCGCTGGGCCTCCGTGGCGTAGCGCTCCTGAGTTTCCTCGTCGGTGACGGGTTCGAGCCGCTCGGGTTCGACGTCGATGGCCGCCGTAATCCGTTTGCGCCTGAGCAGGTTCGGCGAGAGTTGCTTGGTCAGGTGGCGATCGCCCTCCGGGGGCGCGTAGATGAGCGTCACCATCCGTTCGTCGCCGAAACTGGAGCGTTCGACCAGCCAGCACTGGACCGTCTCCTCGTCGTCAGTCATTGCTGTGTCGTTTGCGTGCCGGCGGTTTATATCTTACAACCCCTCTCGAACCGCCGTCAGCGGGGCACGTTTCGCCCGTGCTCGATTCCCATGTTGCCAGAACAGAGTCGAATGACGTTCGCCGATGCATCGTCATTGTGTTGTCCGTCACAACTGCAGTGACTGGCAGCGCCGCCCCCGCCGCTGACAGCAGATTTATGCCGACAGCGCCGGGACGATACGGTAATCCGACGTGGGCTCCGACGACTCGCCGTTCGACGACGTGTCGGCAGACCGGGACTACCTCCGTGTCCTCCTCACTGCCGTGTGTGTCGTCGCCGTGGTGCTGGCGACGGCAACCCTCCCGATTCTGGCACCTGGTGGGACACAGAGCCCGATGGAGTCCCTTATTCCCCTTCCGCAGGAGAACCCCTTCGGGGAGGCTGGCGGCTCCTCGACCGGCGGCAGCGGCGGCCAACTCGGCGCGCTGAACCCGGGCAGCCAGACCAGTGTCGGCGGCTCGCTCGACAGCGGTGACAGTCCGTACCAGTCACAGAACACGGACCCGCATTTCACCGTCACGAGTTCTGAGCCGGCGTACTGGCGGACCGGCGCGTACGAAACCTACACCGGGACGGGCTGGGACGGGCGGGCGGATCCGCAGGCCTATCAGGGACCGATGGCGGTCGACGGGATGGCTGACTCAACGGTCGACTACGAGGTGCGACTGGCAAAGTCCGCCACGTCGCTACCGACCGTCTGGCGGCCGAAGTCCGTCTCGCGCGACGACGTGATGATCACCGAGTACGGCGCGGTCACGTCCGAGCGACCGCTCCCTGCCGGAACGACCTACAGCGCGACCAGCGTGACGCCGCCCGATGACCCGGAAGTGCTGCGGACGAGCGGCCGGGACTACCCCGACGCCGTGGAATCACGCTACACGGGCGTCCCGGCGTCGACCTCGGCACAGGTGGGGCCGTTCACCGACCGGCTAACCGAGGACAGCGACTCGCCCTACGAGACGGCGACGACCATCGAGCAGTGGCTGGAGGCGAACAAGGACTACTCGCTGAACGTCAGCCAGCCGCCAGAGGACGATGTGGCCTCGGAGTTTATTTTCCAGATGGACGAGGGATACTGCGAGTACTTCGCCACGTCGATGGTGGTGATGCTGCGGAGTCAGGACATCCCGGCGCGCTACGTCGTCGGCTACTCGACCGGCGAGCAGACCGGCCAGAACCAGTACACTGTTCGCGGAATGAACGCCCACGCGTGGGTCGAGGTGTACTTCGAGGGCGTCGGCTGGGTGAAGTTCGACCCAACGCCGGGACAGGAGCGCCTTGCGTCCGAACAGCAGGCGATGCAAAACAGCAGTCAGGACTACAGCGCCGCGGAGTCCGGGAGCCCCGACGAGGAGTTCGCCGTCGGGACGCCGACGGACGAACCACAGACCGAAGTCCCGACTGCCGAGGCCGGAGCGCAGTCAGAGAGCGACGGAACCGAGGGCACTGAGACGGGGACGGACGGGACTGATGAGAGCGATGGCACCGGCGACTCGGGCGACGGACAGACAGTCTCCCAGTCCGGCGAGTTCGTCATCGAACTCAACCGGACGGCGACGCCGGGCGCGGCGGTGGCCGCGACAGTGACCCGCGACGGCGCACCGGTGGAGGGCGTGACGGTCTCGTTCAACGGTGAGCCGGTCGGAACGACGGGCCCGGCCGGCACTGTTTCCGGGACGGTACCCTACGAAGACGAACTGACGATCACTGTCGATGCAGTCGGCGACGCGGACTCACTTGTCGCTCCGTCGGTCCCGCATGACAGCACTCGCGCGTTCGCTGTCGCCGGCCCACAGGCCCAGCAGTCGACGAACGCGAGCTACGAACTGAACACGACCGCGTCGGTGAGCATCACTGGCGAACAGGTCACTGGCGGCGAGGTGACTATCACTGCGACCGTCGACGGCGTGCCAGTGCGGGACGGCGATGTCCTGCTCAATGGCGAACAGGTAGCCACGACGGACCGGCAGGGGCGGGCGCCGGTCACGCTTCCGACCGAACACGGAAACGTCTCGGTTGCCGTCGAGCGCGACGCCGTCAGCGGCAACACAACTGTTGTGCTCGAACGGCTCTCTATAGCAACGTCGCCGTCGCTCCCGCTGGCCTTCCCCGTCGCTGGCCAGACGGTGAACGCGACGATGGGTGGGGACCCGGTCACGAACGCCACAGTGACACTCGGCGGCGAGCCGACGGCACGGACCGGCGCGGCCGGTCAGGCGACGGTCGGGATGCCGCTCGCGGCGAGTGCCGAAATTTCCGTTTCGAAGTACGGACAGACGGCCACGACGACGGTCAATGGCCTGTTCGTCAACGCCGCAGGCGTCGTGCTGGCTCTCGGCGTTCTCCTCGCCGGGACGGTCATCGCCGCTCGTCGTCGGAACGTCACGCCGGGGACGGTATGGGGCTGGGTTCGGGCCGCACGTGAACTCGCCATCGGGGCGCTCGTCGGCGTTGCGGTGGTGGCCGATGACCTGCTCGATCGATTCCGAACGCGTGTTGAACTCACTGTCACAGCACTCCGTGACCTGCTCGCCGGTCACCGGTCGCCGGCGGCGCTGTTTGACGCGTTGCGAGCGTGGATTTCTGAACGCTTTGCAGCGGCCGAAGACGCAGCCAGCGATGCGGTGGCGGCTGTCTCCACGACCGAGTCCAACGGAGGCAACGGAACGCCCGCGGCTCGCGTCACCATCCGCGAAGCGTGGACGCGCTTCCTGACCCACGTTTCCCTTCGGCGGTACTGGACGCGGACGCCTGGAGAGATCGCGACTCACGCCATCGAACGCGACGGTCTTCCACCGGCCGCGGTTCGGACGGTCCGGGACGCGTTTCGGGCGGTCGAGTACGGCCAGCGGGATCCACAGGAACACGTCGCGGCCGTCGAGGACGCGATCCGGACCATCGAGACGGCCGCCGGACAGCAGTCCAGCGCGACCGACGACACTGACGACGCGACGGAGGGGCGGCCCTGATGCGCCTGCGAACGGTCGTTTTCGGAACTGTGGGGCTGCTGGCGACCACCGTCGCGGCCTCGCTTGTTTTCGCGCCGACGATTGCCGGCGAGTCGCTGGTCGCCGTGTTCGGTAGCGTTGCTCCGACAACCATCCTCCTCGCTGGCAGTCTGACCGTCGGACTCTGTGCGGTCTTTGCCGGCTGGCTCGGTGGACTCCTCGGCGGTGGCTCACCGACTGCCTTCGACGTGGCCGTCGACAGCCCACCGGAAGACGTGACAGCGACGGAGAGCCGACTGTTCGCCGCCGACATCGATGCGGCCATCGACGACGCCGTCGGTGGCGACGACGCGGCGATGGATACGGTTACCGAGCGCCTCACCGCGGCAGCGACGACGGCCTATGCTATCGGGGCCGGTGTCTCGCAGGCGTCCGCCCACCAGGCAGTCCGTACGGGGACGTGGACCGACGACGCCGTCGCGGCGGCGCTGCTCGCCCCGGACGAACCACAGTCGCTGCTGGCCCGGCTCCGCCTGTGGCTCGACCCGGAGAGCGAGCGCCGCCGCCGCATCCGCCGGACGGTCGACGCTATCGAGCAGGTTTCTGGAGGTGAGCGCTGACGATGGACCGTCGCGTGCGACGCTGGAGTGGCGGCCTCGCAGCCGCGCTGTTTCTCGTCAGCGTCTCGCTTTTGACCGCCGAGCCGCTGTTGCTTGCGGCGACCGCAATCCCGCTCATCTACGTCGCCTACGGCGCGCTCTCGCGGCTACCGGCGGGAACCGACCTGCAAGCGGCACGGTCTGTCTCTGACGCACAGCCGACGCCGGGTGAACCGGTTTCGGTCGAACTCACCCTCACGAACACCGGCAGCAGTTCGCTGACCGACGTGCGGGTCATCGACGGCGTGCCCGAGGAACTGGCAGTCGTCGAGGGGTCACCGCGGCTCTGCACCTCGCTGCGGCCCGACGAGAGCGCGACGCTGTCCTACGCAGTGATGGCAAAGCGCGGAACCTACACGTTCGATGCCGCCGCGGTGCGGGTACGGACGCTGTCGGCCAGCGACGAGGTGACTGTCGACCTGCCCGTGGCCGACGACAGGACGCTGACGTGCTCGAACACTGTCTCCGAGGTGCCGATGGCCGACGCCACGCTCCCGCGGGCGGGAACGCTCCCGACCGACACTGGCGGGAGCGGGCTTGAGTTCCACTCGACACGAAGCTACCAGCCCGGCGACCCGGTCAACCGCATTGATTGGCGGCGCTACGCAAAGACCGACGAGCTGACCACTATCGACTACCGGGAGGAACAGGCCGTCAGGACGGTGCTGGTCGTCGACGCTCGCCCGCCGGCTTGCGTGACGCCGGAGCCGGGGTTCCCGACCGGAGCCGAGTTATCGGCGTACGCGGCCGAGCGCCTGTTCGACGCGCTCTCCCGGACCAGCGTCGTTGCGAGCGTCTGTGCCGTCGGACTGGCCCCGGAAGATGTCCCCGGCGGGCTCGGTCCCGACGGGCTGGCGTGGGTCGATGCTTCGGGTGGCCACGCGGCCGCCCACGCGAGACAGATATTCGACAGCGTCGGCCGCGCCGCGGCCCGGCAGTCGGACACCGACGCGGCCGGTGACGCTGCCGTGGCCGAGGACGAGTCTCCACAGCAGCCCCGGGGCGAAGCTACGGGGGTGACGACAGCCGACGGCGGCACTATCGAGGACCCGGACCTGCTCGCCGTGCTCGCCCGGCTCCCGCCGACCGCGCAGGTGGTCGTGTTCTCGCCGGCCGCCGACGACTGGGCCGTCTCGTTGGTGTCGTCGCTCGCGGTCCGTGAGTACCCGACGACGCTCGTCAGCCCATCGCTGGCCCGCGGGGACTCGCTCGGCGCGGCAGTCGCGAGTACCGAACGCACCGCCCGCCTCCAGCGGGCCGAACTGTCCGGCGCGACCGTCATCGACTGGGACCTCGACAGCCCGATCGACGTGGCGCTCCGTGCCTCGCTTGCGGACCTGTTCAGCGTGTAACAATGGACGACCACACCACACTCCCGACCCGGATGCCCTGGACCAGCCTCGCCACCGTCATCGGCGTGACGGCGCTGCTGGTCGCGGGATTACTGGGAACCGTTTCTGCCGATCGGGCCGCGCTCGTCGGCGTGGTGACCGGCGTACTGCTGTCGCTGTCGCTGTGGCTGAGCGGCTGGGACCGCTGGCAGGCGGTCGGGACCGTTCTGGCCAGCGTTCTCGCGCTGCCGGTCGCCGTCGGGCTGTCCGTCGCCACCGGCGGGACGGTCGTCTCGCTCGGTGCCGAACTGTTCCCCGTCACTTCCCAAGCTGGCGTCCGACCGGCGGTCGTCACGCTGCTGTCGCAAGTCATCGTCGTCCTCGGTTGTCTGACCGCCGTCTTCGGCGCGACCGCGGCCACCCGCGGCGTCGTCGACACCGAGCGGGTGGGGGCCTACGGTGGCGTCGTCGTGCGGACGACCGCCGTTCCGTTCACCGTTGGTCTCGTATTGTTCACGCAAGGTGCCGTCGACTTCTTGCAGTCTAACGCTGGGACGCCAGGCATTCAGCAACTGACTGGCAAACTGCTCACTCGGGTGCTGGACCCGATTTTCGACCCGATCCCCGGACGAACGCACATCGCTATCTTCAGCCTGTTGCTCGCCCTCGCCGCCGCGGCACTGGCCCGTGGGCTCGACGCCCTGCCGCTTTCCGAACTCGTCCCGGAAACGAGCGACGCGCCCGACGTCGACAGGGCCGTCGCCGCCGTCGAACGGACGCTCCGGTGGACGGGCCGGCTCGCCTTGCTGGTCGCGCCGGTCGCCGGCCTGTTCGAACTGGGCCTCGGTCAGGAATCACTGGCCGGACTGCTCCCGGTCGGGCTGTACGACCTCATCGTCGCAGTCACAGCCGCGCCGGGCCTCCGTGGACTTCTCTGGTGGCTGTTCCTCAGCGGGGCGGTCGTCTCGGTGGCTGTCTGGGTCCTCCGGCGGACAGTCCAGAGTTCGGCCGACCGCGTGGGGAGTGTCCTCGCACCGTACGTCGGTGGCGGCGTCATCACGCTCGGCGCGGTGGCGGTCGCGGGGCCGGCAGTCGATACTATCGAGACAGCTCTTCGGACGACGCCCGCCGCGGCGGCCGTCGAGCAATTCTTCGTTCCGATGTTGGACGTGTACGGCCCGGAGACCGTCACGCTGGCGCTGGCCGTTGTGGCGCTGTTTTCGGTCGTCGGTGCAGTTGGACAGCTGTGGGTGGCGCTGGCGACGAATTATCTGCGTGCGCGGACGGCTGGCGTCACGCTCGCCGCGGCCGGCCTGTTCGGAGCGAGCGCCTTTGCCGCGACGCTTTCGACGCCGACGTGGCTGGTGCTCGCTGGCCTAGTCGGTGCAGTCGTCGTCTGGGACGCCGGGTCCTTCGGGACGACGCTGGGACACGAGGTTGGCACCGGGGCCGCGACGCGCCGGGCCGAACTCGTCCACGTCGGCGGGACTGTCGCGGTGGGCGGCGTCGGCGCGGTGGCGACGCTGGGCCTCTCCGGCGTCGCCCGTGGTTCGATTGCCGTCGAGCCATCGGTCGCCGTGGCCGGCCTCGTGGTCTGTCTCGTCGCTGTGTTGGCGCTGGTGGCCGCGATACGGTAGTTACCGTTGAAACGCCCGTGCCGCCGTGACGCCGAGCGGCCCTGAAATGCTCAGGGACTGACCGCCGGCACCTCGACGCGGTCCAGCACGTCGTCAACGACGGTCGCCGGGTCGACGCCGCGGACGCCCGCGTCGGCGGTCAGGACGAGTCGGTGGGCGAACGCCTCCTCGACGACGCTTTTGACGTCGTCCGGGACGGCGTAGTCGCGGCCGTCGAGGACCGCGGCGGCGCGAGTCGCCTCGAACAGCCGCTGAATACCACGCGGGGAGACGCCAACGTCCACGCGGTCGTCCTCGCGAGTGGCGCGGCCGAGTTCAACGACGTAGTCCCGGAGCGTGCCGTCAACGGTGACTGATTCAACAGTTCGCTGGAGCGCCGGCAGCCGCTCGCCGTCGATGACGCTGGTGACGCTCGGGGCCTGTGCTGTGCGGTCGGCCCGCCGGTCGATGAGTTCGCGTTCGCCGCCGAAGTCGGGATAGCCCATCGTGGTTTTGACGATGAAGCGGTCCCGCTGGGCCTCGGGCAGGCCGAAGGTCCCCTCCTGTTCCACGGGGTTCTGCGTGGCGATGACGAAGAACGGCTCGGGCAGGTCGTGGGTCACGCCATCGACGGTCACCTGCTTCTCGCCCATCGCTTCGAGCAGCGCGGCCTGTGTCTTGGGCGGCGCGCGGTTGATCTCGTCGGCCAGCACGACGTTGGCGAAGACGGGGCCGGGCTGGAAATCGAACTCGCCGGTGGCTTCGTTGAACACGTTCGAACCGGTGATGTCAGACGGCAGCAGGTCTGGCGTGAACTGCACCCGCTTGAACGAGAGGTCGAGCGCCGTCGCGAACGACTGGGCGGTGAGCGTCTTTCCCGTACCCGGCACGTCTTCGAGCAGTACGTGCCCCCGGGCGAGAATCCCGGTCATGACGGTTTCGAGGAAGTGGTCGTCAGCGATGGCGGCACTGCCGACGGCGTCGAGAATCTGTCGGCTGGTTCGTCCGGCAGTGTCGTGGTCCATACCGGCGTGTAGACAGCCACCGACAAATACCCTCTCCCTCGGTTTTGCCGGCGGGCGGCCCGACTCCGTGTCACTCACCCACAATAAGAGAGTATTGCCGTAACTCTGAGTTATAGATAGCTAGAGATATATGCATACTGCACATGACTGACGACTACGGATTCGGGACGCGCTGTGTCCACGCCGGCCAGGAGGAGCCGGACCCGGTCACAGGGGCACGCGCGCCGCCCATCTATCAGACCTCGTCGTACGTCTTCGAGGACGCCGACACTGCGGCCGACCGGTACGCGCTAGAAGACGACGGGAACGTCTACTCGCGGTTCGACAACCCCACCGTCCGGATGCTCGAAAACCGCATCGCCTCCCTCGAAAACGCTGTCGACGCCGTCGCGACGGGGTCGGGAATGGCCGCCCTTGACGCCGGGACGTTCGTCCTCGCGGCCAACGGCGACAACATCGTGACGGCCACCTCTATCTATGGCGGCACCCACTCCTATTACTCCAACACTGCCAGCCGCCGGGGTATCGAGACGCGGTTCGTCGACACGCTCGACCCGGACGCCTACGCCGAGGCCATCGACGAGAACACGGCCTACGTCCACTTCGAGACCATCGGGAACCCGTCGCTCGTCGTCCCACCGATGGAGGAGATCGCCGAGGTGGCCCACGACCACGGCGTGCCCGTCTTCGTCGACAACACGTTCGGGACGCCGGCCCTGTGCAACCCGCTGGACCACGGCGTGGACCTCCTCTGGGAGTCGACGACGAAGTGGATCCACGGCTCCGGGACGACTGTCGGCGGCGTCCTCGTCGACGGCGGCTCGTTCCCCTGGGACGAGTACCCCGAGAAGTTCCCGGAACTCGGCGGGGAAAACGACGCCTTTGGAAAGAACTTCTCCGAGGCCTTCGGCGACCGCGCCTTCTCGGTCGCCGCCCGACAGCGCGCGCTCCGCTCGCTCGGCGATGGCCAGAAACCGTTCGACGCCTGGGCGACGCTTCAGGGAACGGAGACGCTCTCCCTGCGGATGGACCGCCACTGCGAGAATGCGATGGCTGTCGCCCAGCACCTCGACGACCACCCCGAGGTCGCCTGGGTCACCTATCCCGGACTGGAGAGCCACGAGACCCACGACCTGGCACAGCAGTACCTCTCCGGCGGGTTCGGCGGCATCGTCACGTTCGGGCTGGAAGCCGGCTACGACGCCGGTCGACGGTTCTGCGAGGAGACGGACCTCGCCCAGTTCCTCGCGAACATCGGCGACGCCAAGACGCTGGTCATCCATCCGGCCTCGACCACGCACGCCCAGCTCAGTGAAGCGGAACAGCGTGCCAGCGGCGTCACGCCGGACCTCCTCAGATTCAGCGTCGGCATCGAGGACCCCGAGGACATCATCGCAGACATCGACGCCACCATCGACCGGGTCACATGAACGTCGAACACAACACCGTCTCCCTCGGCGAGTTCGAGTTCGACTGCGGGGAGACGATTCCGGAGCTGGAAATCACCTACGAGGCCTACGGGGAGTTCGACGGCGACAACGCGGTGCTGATCTGTCACGCACTGACCGGCAGTGCCCACGTCGCCGGCCGGGACCGGGTCGACAGCGCCGATCAGGCCCGCGCCTGGTGGGACGACATCGTCGGACCGGGCAAAGCCATCGACACCACGGAGTACTACGTCGTCTGTGCGAACGTTCCAGGTTCTTGCTATGGGTCGACAGGTCCGAAAAGCGAGAACCCGGAGACAGGTGAGCCCTACGGCACCGACTTCCCGCCGGTCACCGTGAGAGACTGGACCGAGGCGCAGCGCGCGCTGCTTGACGAACTCGGGATTCCGCACCTCCACGCCGTCGTCGGCGGCAGCGTCGGCGGCATGAACGTCATCGAGTGGGCCAAACGCCACCCGGACCACGTCGACCGCATCGTTCCCATCGCCGCGGCCGCGCGACTGGACACGCAGTGCCTCTCGCTCGATGCCATCGCCCGCCGGGCCATCACGACCGATCCGAACTGGAACCAGGGTCACTACTACGCCGAGGATCAGGACCCGCCGAGCGACGGGCTAGCGCTGGCCCGCCAACTGGGCCACGTGATGTACCTCTCGAAGGCGTCGATGGAGCGGCGCTTCGGCCGCCGCGCCGCCGGCCGGGACGCCGTCCGTACGTTCCCCACTGACGCCGCGGGCGCGTTCTTCCCCTACCGCGATGTGGAGTCGTATCTCGACTACAACGCCGAGAAGTTCACCGAGCGCTTCGACGCCAACAGCTACCTCTACCTGACTCGGGCGATGGACAACTACGACCTCGCCGCCGGGTTCGAGTCTGACACGGACGCGCTGGCGGCCTTCGACGGCGACGCGTTGGTGATGTCCTTCACCGCCGACTGGCACTTCACCACCCAGCAGGCGGAGGCACTGGCCGACTCGCTCCGCGATGCCGACGCGAACGTCGCCCACCACGTCATCGACTCCGACCACGGCCACGACGCGTTTCTGGTCGAACCGGACAACGTTGGGCCGCCGCTGGCGGACTTCTTAGAGGCCGGCGTCGACGGCAACGCCGTCACCGACTCCGTTGTCGAGGACAGTCAGGAGAGCGACTTCGCGCCGGTCCACAACAGTCTGTTCTCGCGGTAGCGGGCGTAGCAGCGGCCAACTGGGAGGTTCGCTCTTCCCCAATCGGCTCGTCGGTCATGCAATTCCTGACTCACGGTAGCATTTAACACATCTCGGGCCGACTAGCTCTATGTATGGCTGACATGACCACGAACATCGAAAGCGAGGAGTATTCGTTCGGACAGACGGTGTACGACGAGGACGGCAACGAACTCGGGACCATCCGCGGGTTCGACGAACACGGGTTCTACGTCACGGTCGAGAACGGCATCGAAGCGATGTCGAGCGAGCATCTCAGCGCCGGGGCCGCGGGCGAGGCCGAACTGATGTGGCGCTGCTGGGAATGCGGCGAAATGGGACAGATAGAGGACATCCCCGACGAATGCCCGTCCTGCAACGCGCCAAAAGAGGATATCTACTACTGGCAGGAAGATTGAGACGGCTCGGTGGCTGTCTGGAACCACCGACCGTATACGTGGCAGTGATTACGTCTGCTCGAATCGCTCTGCGACGGCCGGTCCGACTGTCTCCTGTACTGTCTCGGCGGCCGACGGCGGGAGCGAGAACCGAAGCGTCGTCCAGTCGAGTTCGAGAATCGCCCGTCCGTCCTCGTCACCGATGACGACGTACACCAGTGTCCCCCCGTAGACTCGCGCCAGCGCGTCGAACGTCTCTGCCGTCAGCGGCACCGTCCCGGTCGTGTGAGTGTCCGTAGCCGAAACGTCGGTGTGGCCCGCGAGTGTCTCGACAGCGAACCGTTCGTGCTGGGGGGTGTCTCGCCGTCCGACACCGAGGTGGACAAACGCCTTTTCGGGGGACCGCGGTGACGCGTCTAGCACCGCGGCGAGCACGTCCAGTCCGACCGCTTCGTCCGGGTCGTCCAGTTCGAACCGACGCCTGGTTTCGCCTTCCGGCCAGGTCGGCCCCGGTTCGCCGTCGCCACCGATGCCCTCCCACGCCGTGACGATCGTCTCGGTCAGTCGGTCGATACCGATCTCGTCGATGGCCCGAACTACTGCCTCGGCGTCGTCGGAGTCGCCCATGTCCACTCGTTCGCCACTCGCGGCCAAGTGCGTGCTGATTCCGGCGCGCCAGTGGTAGGTTTTTGTCCGGGCCGTCCCTGCGAGGCGGTATGGATATCGTCGTCGTCGGGGCCGGGAGCCTCGGCAGCCTCGTCGGTGGCCTGCTCGCCCGCGAGCACGACGTGACGCTCGTGGGCCGCGAGCCACACGTGAGCGCCGTTACCGAGCGTGGCCTTTCCGTCGTCGGGACCGAGGAGTTCCGGGTCCGCCCGAACGCACAGACGGCGATACCGGAACGTGCCGACCTCGCGCTGGTGGCGGTCAAGGCATACGACACCGCCGCCGTTGCAACGGACCTTGCCGACTGTACGCTCGATGCGTGTCTCTCACTCCAGAACGGGATGGGAAACGAATCGCAGTTGGCTGCCGAACTCGACTGTCCGGTGCTGGCAGGGACGTGCTCATACGGCGCGCGACTTCGAGAGCCGGGCACCGTCGAGTTCACCGGCCGCGGTGAAGTCGTGCTGGGGGACCGCAACGGCGGCCGGTCGGCAGTCGCCGACGACATCGGGGCGGCGTTCCGTATGGCTGGCATCGAGACGACTGTCGCGGCGGACATGCCGACCCGGCTCTGGGAGAAACTCGCGGTCAACGCCGGCATCAACGCGGTGACAGCGCTCGCCCGCGTGCCAAACGGTGCGCTGGCCGACTCGCCGGCCGACGCTATCGCCGCTGACGCCGCCCGTGAGACGGCCGCCGTTGCTCGCGAACAGGACATCGACCTCCCCGACGAGCGTGCGGTGTCGCTTGTCGAGCGTGTCGTCGACGACACCGCCGCCAACCACTCGTCTATGCTCCAGGATGTCTCGGCCGGCCATCGGACGGAAATCGACGCCATCAATGGCTACGTCGCCGAGACTGCGACCGAGCGGGCCCCGGTCAACGAGACACTTGCCGGGCTCGTCAGTACGTGGGAGCGCCACCGCGAGCAGTAACTAGCCGAAACTGACCGCTACCGAGGTGATAGCGGACGGTCTGCGCTGCTCACCGACACCGAGATATCGGCGCTGATGGCCGTTCTGGAATCACACAATGACTATATACACGTCTCCTATGTGTGTCTCACATGACTCCACACACCGACGGAGCACGGTTCGAAACGTCGCGTAGTGTCCTTGAGAGGATTGATCTGCATGGCACAGCGCGGAGGACACCGGCATGACAGCCGACGGCGCGGGTGAGAACCGTATCGTCGACTACGAACTGTTCGAGGTGCCGCCCCGGTGGCTCTTCCTTCGACTGGAGACAGCCGACGGCACCGTCGGCTGGGGCGAACCCGTTGTCGAGGGCCGGGCCCACACCGTGCGTGCGGCCGTCGAAGAACTGCTCGATAGTTATCTCGTCGGGGAGAACCCCGAGAACATTCAGGACCACTGGCAGGCGATGTATCGCGGTGGCTTCTACCGCGGCGGCCCGGTCCTGATGTCTGCCATCGCCGGCATTGACCAGGCGCTGTGGGACATCAAGGGCAAGCAACTCGGCGCGCCGGTCCACCAGCTATTGGGCGGGCAGGCCCGGGACCGGATTCGGGTGTACCAGTGGATCGGTGGCGACGAACCCTCCGACGTAGCCAGCGCCGCTCAGGCGCAGGTCGACGCTGGGTTCACGGCGCTGAAAATGAACGCGACACCGGAGATCGAGCGCGTCGACACCCCAGCCACCGTTGAGGCCGCCGCGACACGCCTGCGAGAGGTCAGGGAGGCTGTCGGTCCCGAGGTCGACATCGGCGTCGACTTCCACGGTCGGGTTACGAAGCCGATGGTCAAACGGCTCGCGTCCGCGCTGGAGCCCTACGAGCCGATGTTCATCGAGGAGCCGGTGTTGCCCGAACACAACGACGCGCTGCCGGCGCTTGCGGCCCACACTGACATCCCGATTGCGACCGGCGAGCGGATGTACTCGCGCTGGGACTACAAGGAGGTGTTCGAGGACGGTGCCGTCGACGTGATTCAGCCGGACCTCTCCCACGCCGGCGGCATCACCGAGGTGTACAAGATCGCGTCGATAGCCGAGGCCTACGACGTGGCGATGGCCCCCCACTGCCCGCTCGGCCCGGTCGCGCTGGCCTCGTGTGTACAGGTCGACGCCTGCTCGCCCAACGCACTCATTCAGGAGCAGAGTATCGACATCCACTACAACGAGACCACCGACGTGCTGGACTACCTCGCCGACCCGTCGGTGTTTGACTACGAGGACGGGTTCGTCACCGTACCCACCGACCCCGGCCTCGGAATCGAGATTGACGAAGCGTTTCTCCGGGAACAGTCCCAGCAGGAGGTCGACTGGCACAACCCTGTCTGGCGACACGACGACGGCAGCGTCGCCGAGTGGTAGTCCGGTCGCAGTTCCCTGTCAGAACTGTGTGGGTAACAGCACGGGCACGTACCAAAGGAAAGGGCTCATATCCCGCGCCCGATACGTACCTGTATGGCCTCCTCAACGTCGTGGAAGCGCGATTTTGCGAGCGGCCTCATCGTTCTGTTGCCCCTGCTGGTGACGATTTACGTTATCCTCTATCTCTACTCCATCCTCGCGTCCGCGGCGGTCATCCCTGCGATCGATAGTGAACTGCTAGCGATGCTTGGGCTCCCCTCGGGGACTTCGTCTGTTGAACTCGCCCGGGTGTTCACGACGCTGATTATCTTCATCCTCATCGTGTTCTCCATCGGCTATCTGATGCGGACGGCCTTCGGCGACATCGTCGAACGCGCAATCGACGACGCGATGAACCACGTCCCCGGGCTCCGGGTGGTGTACAACGCCTCGAAGATGGCGGTCGAGACGGCCGTCGGGGGAACGGAAGACCTCCAGGCCCCGGTGAAACTCGAAGTGTGGGACGGGATGCGCATGACGGCGTTCAAAACGGGACAGACGACTGACGATGGCCGCGACGTGCTCTTCTTGCCGACGGCGCCGAACATCACGACCGGCTACGTCGTCGAGGTCGAACCGCACCGCTACGAGGAAGTCGACGAACGCGTCGAGGAAGCGTTGACGCGTATCCTCAGCGCCGGCTTCGGTGACACGGACCGAAGTACTGCCACGCCGATTCCGGTCGCCGACGAGGACGACCTCGCGAACGACTAACAGCGCCGTTTAGTGGGTTTCAGACGTAGTGGAACCACTCTTCGCGGTCGCCGCTCTCGATCACGTCAAAGAAGGCCGACTGCAACTCGTCGGTGACTGGCCCTTTGGTCCCCTCACCGATCTCGTTGTCGTCGACGCTCCGGATCGGCGTGACCTCCGCCGCCGTCCCGGTGAAGAACAGTTCGTCGGCGGTGTATAGCTCACCGCGGGAGATGGTCGCCTCCTCGTGGACGGTGTAGCCCATTTCTTCGGCGAGCGTGATTGCGGTGTTGCGGGTGATGCCTTCGAGGATGCTCTCTGCCAGCCCGGGCGTGTAGATTTCGCCGTCCCGGACCATGAAAATGTTCTCGCCCGGCCCCTCGGCGACGTTGCCCTCCTTGTTCAGGACGATGGCTTCGGTGTAGCCGTTGCGGCGAGCCTCCTCGCCGGCGAGCATGCTGTTGACGTACAGCCCCGTGGTCTTGATGTTGGTCGGAATCTGGCTGGAGGCGTGCTTACGCCAGGACGACACCATCACGTCGACGCCCTCCTCCAGCGCTTCCTCGCCCAGATACGCGCCCCACGGCCACGCTGCGATAGTGGTCTTCGTCGGGCAGTCTTTCGGACTCACGCCGAGCGAGTCGAAGCCGTAGTAGACGATGGGGCGGATGTAACACGACTCGAACCCTTCCGTCTCGATGAGTTCCGTCGTCGCCTCGGTGAGTTCGTCTTTGCTGAACTCGATGTCGAGGTCGTACGGTTTCGCGGACTTGTACAGGCGGTCCAGGTGTTCCTCCCAGCGGAAGATGGCCGGTCCCTGCTCGGTGTCGTAACAACGGACGCCCTCGAAGACGCCGGTCCCGTAGTGCAGCGCGTGGGTGAGGACGTGGGTCTGCGCGTCCTCGAAGTCGACGAACTCGCCGTCCATCCAGATGCGCTCGGTTCCCTCGAACATCTCCGGACGGTCGCTCATCGCACGACCCCTCCGCTGAGTCGGCCGTCGCGATGCCCGCGGGTGATGCCTCCTGCTGTCTCGTCGTGTGTCATATCTACCCCATTGATTCCCGTGGTTAAGAGTGTTGACGATACCCTTGCGGCTCAGGGCTGCGCCGTCTGGCACGGCGCACTGCCCTGCCGACCGCAAACGATTTAGTAAAATCTGGCCGTTCGCACCTACATGTCCTCGCTGAAGCGGTCGCTCCACCGTAGCGTCGCTGTCCTGTTGCTGCCGCTGAGCCTGCTCCTGATTCAGACCGAGGTCATCACGCGCAATCTCTCTGGTGTCGTCGAGTCACCGATCCCTGCGCTCTCTCGGGCCGTAGGTATCGCGTTGTTCACTGGAGCGGTGCTGTACCTCGTCGTCAGCGGTCTCAGACAACTTGCCGCGGCCGCGGATACACCCTTCTGACTCGAAACTCCGATTCGGTTCCGTGGGGACAAACAGTAGCTGCTCGCTTCTCGTGCTGTCGGACGTCGGTCCCGCAACAATCATAGTACTACGGAGTGGCGACAACGCTGCCTCGGCTACAGCCGCCAGTCTCAGTCGAACCGCTCTAGCAGGCTGGCACCTTCGACGTACACGAGCCCCTCGCGGTCGGCGTAGGCCCGTGCTGCTGCCGGGGGCAGCGCTGCACCCGTCTCGTCGTCCAACATCTCACAGACGACGGCGGCCTCGGGCTGGTCGGCCGCGGCCGCGAGCGCGAGCGCGAGTTCGGTGTGACCTTCGCGGTCGGAAAGCCCGTCCGGAGCCGCGCGGAGGAGGTGGACGTGACCCGGTGACCGGAAGGCATCGCTGAACGCGTCCGGGTCCGGGTCCGCCGCGACGGTAGCCAGCTCCCGAATCGTCAGCGAGCGGTCGTCGTCGGTGATGCCGGTAAAGGTATCGCGGTGGTTCACCGTCAGCGAGAACGAGGAGCGCTCGTCGTAGGCGAGGTCGTGGTCGGCCGCCGTCGGATGGTTGAGAACCTCCTGCATGAAGGGGAGTTCCAGCGCCTCGGCAACGTTGTCCGTGAGCGCGACGCAGACGAGGCCCCCGGCGTCGTTGCGCATCCGGGCGACGGCGTCGGGGGTGACGGCTCCGGCCGGGTAGACGAGGTCAGTCTCACCTTCGCGGTCGGCGGCGTCGTGGATCAGCACCGGCTCGCCACGGGCGAAGGCGGCGACGGCGTCGGCCACGCTGTCGGCGTCGACGGCGGTTTCCTCACTCCGAGACATGCACGATCACCTCGTCACCGTCGGCCAGTTCTAGCACGCCACGGAGCTTCTCGGGTGCGATCACTTCGAGTTGCTCCTCGCCGTGGTGTGTCCGTTCGGGCGCGATAACGTGGGCCGGCTCGTACTCGCCGTCGCTCCCCTCTATCGAGGCGGGGTAGCAGTACGCGGGGCCGTACGTCCGCTCGTCGTCCTCCCAGCCCTCGATGGTGACCGGCTCGATGGCGCTCATCCGCGCTCGTTTGCGAACGCTCTCGGCGGTGAGTTCGAGGTTGAGCGTGCCCGCGAACGGCTCGTACCCCAGCCGTTCGATGAACTGCTCCATGTAGCCCGGTAGCGTGATGTAGTGGCGACCCTCGCCCATCCCCGAGGTAACGACCCCGGTCAGATCGACGCTGGCGTCAGATTCGAAGATGCGCCGGTAGTCGGCGTACTCAGACTGGAGGCGTCGTTCGCCGTCGCCAGTCAGCTCCACCTCCTGCCCGTCGCTGACGATGTCCCGGGCCAGAAACCCGGCGTCTTCGAGCCGCTGGAGCCGCCGCGAGGCGGTCTGGTTCGAGGCGTCCAGCCGTTCGGCGAGATCGGCACAGGATACTTTCGTCGATTCGTCGAGCGCACCGTCGAGGGCGAGCAGTTTCAGCGTCGCCAGCTCGTCCCGACCGACGCCCTGTCCCGTTGATTCAGCCATGCACTGCAGTAGGGATTCCCGCCGGATAAGCATACCGAAGGTGGAATGCATTCCACTTTTGGAACGGAGAAAAACTAGGACAGGGTTGGTAGCAAAAGCGCGATTGTTCTTCTTTGCTGGATACAATTCAACCCGCTGCCTAACACGTTCAGTCCCGTCACACTGTTGTGATGGCGCTGCCTCGCCTTGTGATGCAGTCAGTACTCCACCAGCGGGTCCTGTTCCCAGAACTCGCTCGACTTCTCCAGTTTCGGGACCCACGTGTTCTCGTCCTCGGCAAGCATCGTCACACGGGAGTCTTCGACCTCCTTCAGCACGTCGTGGTCGGGGAGGTACTCGCCCATCTCCCGCGTGAACTCGCGGACCTCGCTGTGGTCGGGCATCGAGTCGCGGTCGAGACGACCCCGCGAGTGGCCGACGTGCATGTACGCCTTCATCTCGACGAAGTCCGCGTCGGCCCGGTCACACATCGCCGCGTACCACTCGGGGTGGTGCATATTGTGGCCCTTGACCAGCGTCGTCCGGATGACGGTGCGGGTGTCGTCTTTCTCGGCCAGCACGTCCAGCGTGTCGATGAGCGAGTCCCAGGCGTCGTCTTCCATCGCCTGCACCGTCGAATCGAACGTCTGGCGGTCGGCGGCGTCGACGGAGACGTACATCTGGGTCGGGTCACACCGCTCCAGCATCTCCGTGTTGGTCCCGTTGGAGACGAGGAACGTGGTGATGTCGCGGTCGTGGAACTCCTCGATGAGTTCCGGCAGATGCGGGTAGAGCGTGGGTTCGCCGTCCAGCGAGATGGCGACGTGGCGCGGTTCCATCGCTTGGTCGAACACCTCGCGCGGAACTTCGTCGTTGCCACCGAAGCCAGAGAGAAGTTCGCGCTGGAGTTCCACGGAGGCGTCGGCGACTGCTGCCGGGTCGTCCCACTCCACGTCGCCGAGTTCGTAGGCGTGGCCGGCGTGGTCCCGCCAGCAGAACACGCACCGCTCGTTGCATTTCACGACCGGCGTCATCTGGATGCAGCGGTGGGACTCGATACCGTAGAAGATGTACTTGTAGCACTTCCCCTCCCCACGCAGGGCGTTTTTCGTCCAGCCGCAGGTCTGGGCAGCCGTGTGGTTCTCGCTGTGGTAGGCCGGGTCCGAGACCTGCTTCGGACCGTCGTCGGCGTCACTCATTGGACACCGATTCAACAGCCAGCGGCAAAAACTCCCGGATGTTGTGCGTCAGCAGCGATGCTTCGGGACTGCGTTGCGCTTACGTCAGCTTGACGATGGGGTTGCTCATGTGGTGGCCGACGACGTTGCCGTTCTCCATGATCCGGTCGTACCCGTCGGCGTCGACTTCGATCCGCGTCTCGCTGTCTTTCTGCATCAGATAGAGTGTTTCGCTCATACACCTGTGGATGCCCCTGATAGGCAAGACCAGAACTACTAGGTGTATAGATACGCGCTGTGATGCATGCTATATGTATCAAACCACGCCGGAAATGTACTTCAGCCGGAAGATTTTGGGGGCTCGACGTTGAGTGCACTAGTATGGGTGTACTTGACACGGTCTCCGAGCTGTTCGGCTCCGGAGAACGGCACTACAGGTTCCGCTGTGACGACTGCGGGACCGAGTTCGCACAGCGCGCGGCGACGGTCGAGAACCTGACCTGTCCGGAGTGTGGCGCTGGCTCGGTCCGATCTGCCGAGGCGGCGTGAGATCGGGCGGCCAGCCGCCCGCCTCATCACCGGCCCAGGTCGTAGAACTCGTCGTTCGGGCGGATGTCGGCGAGCTGTGCCAGGCGGTTCGAGAGGTTGAAGAAGGCGGCGACGCTGCCGATGTCCCAGATAGCGCGGCGGCTATACCCGTGTTCCTCCAGCCGTTCGAGGTCCGATTCCTCGATACGGGCGGGCGACTCGGTCAGTTTCACCGCGAAGTCGAGCATCGCCTTGTGCGTCTCGTTGATATCGGCTGTCCGGTGGTTCGCGGCGACCTGCTCGGCGAGCTTGGGCGCGTCGGCGTAGATACGTAGGAGCGCGCCGTGGGCGACGATACAGTAGAGACAGTCGTTGACGCCGCTGACGGCGACGATTATCATCTCGACCTCTTCGCGTTCGAGCGCCGTCTCCTCGACCAGCGCATCGTGGTACGCGAAGAACGCCCGGAAATGCGAGGGGCGGTACGCCATCGCCGGGAAGATGTTCGGCGTGAAGCCGGCGCGGTCGGTCTCCGCTTCGATGCGCTCCTGCAGGTCCTCAGGGAGGTCATCGATGGCCGGAGTTTCGAACCGTGTCATCACTGTGTCGGAGTCTGCCATACCACCTGTCCGTCCGGCCCCGGCTTGAAACTTGGTTGCCTGTCTGACAATGGCCGGCGAGAGCCAGTGTATAGTTCTTCCGGGGACGTGGCACGGGGTCGAACAGCCACGCCGGCTCTTTTGTCAGACGACGCGACGAGTCAGATGCATGTCAACGACGACAGAAACGACGCAAACGTACGATCTCGGTACCGGCAACTGGAAGGCCGGCGTCCTCGGCGGCATCGCCGGGAGCGCCGTCATGGGTGCGCTGATTCTCGTCATGAACACTGCGACGCTAGCCGTCGCAATCCCATCCCTGTACGGGCTCGCGCCGCCGCCGAGTCCGGGGGCCGGCCTTGTCGTCCACCTCTCACACGGTGCAGTGCTGGGTGTGGCCTTTGCAGGGCTGGCGAGTGCGCTGCAGCTGGACACGTCCGGGAAACTCTTCGGACTCGGCGTCGGCTGGGGCGTCGCCACTTGGGCCGTCTTCGCGGCTCTCGTGATGCCGGTCTGGCTCGGTGTCGTCGGCTCGCCGGCCTCGCCGCCGTTCCCGAACTTCGCGCCGCCGTCGCTGCTGTGGCACGTCGTCTACGGTGCTGTCCTCGCGGTCGTCTACGCTGTGACCGCCGACCGCATCTGAGGCGATTGACTCACAATTACTGCTCCTGAAACACGGTCCACTGTCGCTCGTCGGTTTCGGCGTCGGCTATCGCCTCGACCTTTTCACGCTGCAGGTCGTCCAACTGCGCGGTCGCCAGCCGAACCCACGACAGGAACGCCCCGCGGAGCCGCTCACGCACTACTTCGGCCGGCTGTGGGGTGTACACGTACACGTGCCCGCCCTCCGGCCTGATTCGCCGGCGTTTCTCGACGACACCGAGGTCGGCGAGATGGTTGAGATGCCGTGCGACGACGCTCCGGTCGTAGCCGATCTGCTCGGCCAGTGCTGCAACGGTCAACTCACCGCCCTCCATCACGCAGAGACAGACGTCCAGTTCGGTGCCGGACATCTCGAAGACCGTCTTGAGCAGAGTTTCGAGTGACGGCTCGCTGACCGCCGTCTCCTCTATCTCGGTCGCCGTCATCGGCTCGCTACAGCACTCCGGGCGATTGTCGCCGATGCCGATGCCGCCGCAGGTCTCACACTCGAACAGCTGTGGTCCGTCAGCGGGGGGTGTCATAGGACGGGCTACTCGCCCCGGCGGTAGAAGCTTCAGGTATGTTCAAGGTAACTACGGGCAGGTGCTCGCGGGTCGCGGTTTCTCGCCCGTCATATAGATGTTAGTCCAAAGGTCTAAGCCCTCCCGGGACGGAATATGATTCACTATGAGCACTGAAACAGAGGACGCCAACGACCTGCGCGAGCGAATCACGAACTTCCTGCGCCGCAACTTCCCCCAGATCCAGATGCACGGCGGGAGCGCGGCCATCGAGGAGATCGACCGCGAGGAAGGCAGCGTCACGATCCGCCTCGGCGGCGCCTGTTCCGGCTGTGGCATCTCGCCGATGACCATTCAGGCCATCAAGACGCGCATGACCAAGGAGATCCCGGAGATCAACGAGGTCACCGCCCGAACTGGGATGGAACAGCAGGAAGGGATGTCCGGCGGTAGCGGCGGCATGAGTCCGTCCTTCCCCGGTGAGTCCCGCGGTGGCGACGTTGGCGGCGACGAAGACGAAGGCCCGGAAGCGCCGTTCTGAGGCCAGTTCTCGATCTTTTTCACTTCGTGGCTAGCAACGGGTGTAGCCATACCCGTGTGAGTCCCGGAGTCTGTGTCCACTCTCGCCAACCGCACAGCAGTGAGTCACACAGATTAAGACGACGGGGGAAGACGGCGGGGATATGGAGACGGTCGACACGGTCGTCTGGGCGCTGTGGGCGATGTTGCCGGCGTACATCCCGAACAACGCCGCGGTACTCGCCGGTGGCGGCAGACCGATAGACGGCGGCCGAACGTGGGGCGGGCGACGAGTGCTAGGTGACGGCAAGACCTGGCGCGGGACGCTCATCGGCACCGCCGCCGGGACGCTACTCGCGCTCGGATTAACGCAGGCCGAGCCTAGCGTGAGCGCTGCACTGGGAGCCGACCTCCCGACGTTTTCGGTCCGCGCGGGATTCGGACTCGCCTTCGGTGCGATGCTCGGGGACATCGGTGCGTCCTTCCTCAAGCGCCGGACGGGCCGCGAGCGCGGGGCGGCGTTCCCCGGGCTGGATCAGCTGGACTTCGTCGTCGGAGCGTTGCTCTGTGCGCTCGTGACCGCGCCGTCGTGGTTCACCGAGACGTTCACCCTCCCGGTGCTGGTCGTCGTTGTCGTCGCGACGCCGGTGCTACATGTCGTGACCAACGGCATCGCCTACCTGCTCGGCCTGAAAAACGAGCCGTGGTAACGCGTCGTGACGGCCCGCGGATTGCACCATAGAACTACTTCGATCGCCCACGAAGCCGCATCCGATGGCCCTGCCCAACTCCTTCCCTGTCGCTAGCCGTGTCCCGCCGGTCATCCGACGCGCGACGGCTGCCGGCGTGCTCTGTACGGCGGTCTTTCTGCCAATCATGTACGTTCTCTTGCACGCGTACGTAGTCCTCACAATCAGCGTCGGTCCCGTCGACACGCTCAACAGACTGATCGACTTCGCCCTCGTCGCTGGCGGCGTGACGGCATTTGTTGGAGGATTCGTTTCGCAGTGCGTGCTCGGAGCTGCGTTCGCTGAGACGGCTGCGTAACTCCAGCGAATCGGCGAAGAAGTGCGTTTTTACGCGCTGACCGAGGAGTGTCGGGTATGACAACACGCGGGGAGACACTGCAACTGGCGACGCGGGGCTCGGACCTCGCGTTGCGCCAGGCGGCGACGGTTCGGGATTCGCTGAGCAGTCGCCGACTGGCGGTCGAACTCGTCGAGGTGGAGACGACGGGCGACCAGATACGGGACGAACTCATTCACCGACTGGGAAAGACCGGCGCGTTCGTTCGCAGCCTCGATGAGAAGGTTCTCGATGGCGAACTCGACGCGGCGGTCCACTCGATGAAGGATATGCCGACCGAACGGCCAGACCGACTCGTCGTCGCGGCGGTCCCCGAGCGGGCCGCCGCTGAGGACGTGCTGGTAACGCCCGAGGGCCGCTCGCTTGACGAACTGCCGGAGGGTGCGACCGTCGGTACGTCGAGCCTGCGACGCAAGGCGCAGTTGCTCGCCGAGCGCGACGACCTCACCGTGGAACCGCTCCGGGGCAACGTCGATACACGTCTTGCAAAACTGCTGGCCCCGTCGCTTCAGCAGGAACATCAGGAGCGCCACGAGGCCGAAGAGGAGCAGACGGACGATGCCGAGGACTCCGACACCGACGAGTCCGACACTGACGAAGAAGAGCACCCCTACGACCGCACCGTTGAGGAGTGGTTCGACGACCTCACCGAGTTCGAACGGCGGGCGATGGAGCGGGACCCGGACGTGGAGTACGACGCTATCGTGCTGGCGAAGGCGGGGCTCCACCGCGCCGGGCTCACGCGCTATGTCGGGATGTCCGACCTCGACCCCGACCGATTCGTGCCGGCTCCGGGACAGGGCGCATTGGCGGTGACTGCCGTCGACGGTGACCTCGCACTGGACATCAAAGACCGGCTGGACGACCCACAAACGCGCGTCGAGACGACCGTCGAGCGGACGATTCTCGAAGAACTCGGCGGTGGCTGTGTCGCGCCAATCGGCGTCCACGCCCACCTGGAAGGCGGCGTCGTCCACACGCGAGTGCGCGTCCTCTCACAGGACGGCACAGAGGAAGTCTCGGTTGGCCGCGACATCCCGGCCGAGTACCACATTGACGCGGCACAGGACCTCGCGGCGGAACTCGCCGAACAAGGCGCTGACGACCTTATCGCCGAGGCAAAGCGGGACTCGACGGGTGCGGACGACGACGCCTCGACGGCGCGGGAGGAAGACGAGGAATGACGGACGCTGCACCCGGCAAGGTGTATCTGGTTGGCTCCGGCCCCGGCGACCCGGACCTCCTGACGGTCAAGGCAAAACGCCTGCTTGAGGAGGCCGACGTGGTGCTGCACGACAAGCTCCCCGGCCCGGAAATCATCGGGATGATTCCAGAGGAGAAACGTGAGGACGTGGGCAAACGCGCCGGCGGCGAGTGGACGCCACAGGAGTACACCAACGCCCGATTAGTGGAACTGGCCGAGGAGGGTAACACCGTCGTCCGGCTGAAAGGCGGCGATCCGACGGTGTTCGGCCGCGGCGGCGAGGAACTGGCCCATCTCGCGGAGAACGGAATTCCCGTCGAGATCGTTCCGGGAATTACGAGCGCTATCGCCGGCCCCGAAGCCGCCGGGATTCCGGTCACGCACCGAGATTACACGTCTTCGGTCTCCTTCGTCACCGGCCACGAGGACCCGACGAAGGACGAATCCGCTGTGGACTGGGACGCTCTTGCGGCGACCGGCGGGACGCTCGTCGTCCTGATGGGCGTCGGTAAGTTGCCCCAGTACACAGAGGCCCTGCGCGAGGCCGGGATGGACTCCGACACGCCAGTCGCGCTCGTCGAACGCGCGACCTGGCCCGACCAGCAGGTCGCTACCGGCACGCTCGACACTATCGTCTCGGTCCGCGACGAGGCCGGTATCGAACCGCCCGCTATCACCGTCATCGGCGAGGTAGCCGGCGAGCGAGAGCGAGTAGTGGAGTTCCTGGAGGGGTACTGATGCGCGAGGAACCGCGCCTGCGCGTGGCTGCCTTCCGCCCCGACGACGAGCGTCTCGACGATGCGGTCGAACTGCTGGAATCGCTCGGTGCCGACCCGATTCCGGACCCGATGCTGGCCGTCGAACCGGCGACGGCCGACGATGCCGACGGTGATGGAGACGATAGGCCAGCCACGCCCCGTACTGACGCCGACTACGTCGTCCTGACGAGCAAGACCGGCGTCGAACTCGCCGCCGAAGCTGGCTGGGACCCCGGCGAGGCGACGGTGTGTGCCATCGGCCAGGCGACCGCCGAGGCGCTTCACGAGGCCGGCTACGGCGTCGACATCATTCCCGCGGAATACTCTTCGACGGGACTTGTCGAAACGCTGTCCGGAGCGGTGGCCGGCACAAGAGTCGAAGTCGCCCGGTCGGACCACGGCTCCGCAGTGCTGACTGACGGACTGGAAGCCGCCGGTGCGTACGTCCATGAAACCGTGCTGTACCGGCTCATCCGGCCTCCAGAATCGGGCGAATCTGCGGAGCTGGCAGCCGACGGCGACCTCGATGCGGCGCTATTCACCTCTTCGCTCACCGTCGAGCACTTCCTCGATACGGCCGCGGACCGCGGTCTCCGCGCGGCCGCCGTCGACGGGCTGAACGAGGCGACTGTCGGCGCAATCGGCGAACCGACGCGGAAGACGGCCGAGGACGCCGGCATCTCGGTCGATATCGTTCCCGATCAGGCCGACTTCGAGGCACTGGCTTGCGAGGCTGTCGAGGCGGCCGCTCCGACACACCACGAATAACGGCTCTGTATGGTTTCGACGCCTGCCCGAGCTATTTTGCGGCTTCTTCGACGGCCTCGCGCTCGTCCATCTCTGCCCGTAGCGTCGCCAGCTCGTTCTCGACCGCCCGCTCGCTGGAGAGGCGGTCGAGTTCCTGATCGATAGAGTCGCTCTCGTCGAGTACGGATTCGAGTTGACCGCTCGATTCGAGTTCCTCCAGCGCGGCCGCGCGCGCCTCCATCTGCTCCGTACGCTCCGTCGCGCGCTCGATGGAGCGGTGCACGTCGGCCATCGTATCGCCAGCGCCGGTAAACGCCTCCGAAACCCGCGCCGACGCTTCGGCGGCCTGATAGCGGGCTTTCATCGTCTCTTTTTTCGTCCGGAACTGTTCTATCTGGCTGCTGAGTTCGGCCCGCTTGCCGACCAGCCGGTCCTGTGTGTCCTGTAGGTCGTCTATCTGCCCTGTCAGCTCCGTTATCTGGCTGACGTTCACTTGCTTCTTTTCCAGCGCCCGGCGCGCGAGGTCATCGCGTCCTTCCTGCAGGGCGGCCCGGGCCTGCGTGTCGTGTTTCTCGACGTTCGACCGCAACCGAGTTCGGTGGATCTCTAAGCGTTTCTTCTGGGTCGTCACGTCGGCGATACCGCGGGTCACGTCCTGCAGTTCGTCCCGCATCTGCTCGTATGAGTAGTCAAGCTCCGCCGCCGGGTCCGAAGTCCGACTGAGAAGAGCGTTGAGCTTGGCACGGATCGCGAACGCGAACCGTCGGAGCAGACTCATCGAGACTGCTCCGGTCGGACAGGAACTCGAATCGATTCCGACTGCGGCTCGGACGTGACAATACTCATGTCACTTTGTATGACTGTAGATATTATAATAACAGGGTATTACTCGATTTAATACGGGCTTAATGGGTCACAACGTCGGAAACCCGTGGCTATTCGATTTTACTGTCTGACTACTTGATGGATGCCGGAAACAACCAACAGGCGTTGATGACACGGACTACACTGCGCATGGTCGGTACGCTATTGCTCGCACTCCTCACCGGCGCGACCCTCCCCACAGCGGGCGGGGACGACGTGCGGAACGCCGTCGGCCCGCCCGGAAGCTTCCCGGATCCGGTCTCTGACTTTATGACGGCGAGCATCGAATTGGTTCAGGAGTTCCTCGCCGGTGGGAGCGATGCCAGCCCCGGACCGGCCGTGAGCGGAGCGGCGACGGGTGCAGGTGTGTAGGCCGATGGACCGGAAGCTACTCGCTGTCGGCGTCGTCGTCGCGCTCCTGCTAGCGGGCGTCGGCGGTGCGCTCGTCGCCGGTATCGGCCCGTTTCAGGCGGAAAGAAGCGGCGAGGACCGCTCGGAGTTCCCGACGGCAACCACCGGAGCAGCCGAGAGTGACACTGCAACCACCGACACTGGTGATTCTGACGGCGGCGCAGCACGTACTCCGCCGTTTACGCTCTCCGTCGACTCCATCGAGGAGTGTGGCCGCACCTGCCGAGACGTGACCTCGACGCTGGCAAACCAGCAGAACAGCACGGCGGCGGATGTCACCGTCTACACGCGTATTTACGCGGGTAACTCGACCGATGGCGATGTGGTCTGGGAGGGCTCCGAGGACGTGGGTACTCTTGAAGCGGAGGGGTCATACACTACGACCCGACGCGTCGACCTGTCATTCAGCGACGCGTACGCTATCGAACAGGCGGACGGCTGGATAACCATTCGAACGACCGTCGAGACTGCCGACCGGACGGTCACGCTCAGTGACCAGCGGGAGGTCGCCTGACGGGACAGGTCACTCTGGTACGACTGCCTGCGCGTCTGAACGTTTTTATGCCGGAGCGTACCTATCCCCGGTACGATGACTACGACCGGCCCCGTTCCAGCGCTCGCCGACCGCGCGGCCGCCTGCGCCGACCGACTCCGGGCGGCTGACCGCGTGTTGCTGGCCTCCCACATCGACGCCGACGGGCTGACCAGCGCTGCCATCGCCACCGCGGCGCTGTCGCGGGCCGGCATTCCTGTCGAGACCGTCTTCAAGAAGCAACTCGACGCCGCCGAAATCGAGAGCATCGCGGCCCGCGAGTACGACACCGTGCTGTTCACGGATTTCGGGTCCGGCCAGCTAGACGTTATCTCCGAGCACGTCGCCGCCGGCGATTTCGAGGCAATCATCGCCGACCACCACCAGCCGTCGGACCCGGGTGACTGCCACCCAGACGCGGTCGTCGACACCGACGGCTACGCCGACTTCGAGACGCATCTCAATCCGCTGCTGGAAGGCATCAATGGCGCGTCGGAGCTTTCGGGTGCGGGCGCAGCGTATGTCCTCGCCCGCGCGCTCTCGACCGAAGCGACGGACAATCGAGACCTCGCCGCGCTGGCGGTCGTCGGCGCGGTCGGGGATATGCAGGCCGTCGGCGGCGAACTCGTCGGAGCCAACGCCGGCCTCGTCGAGGAGGGCATTGACGCCGACGTGCTGGAGGAGGGGACCGACCTTTCGCTGTACGGCAAACAGACCCGGCCGTTGCCGAAACTACTCGAATATGCGACCGAAGTGCCGATCCCGGGCATCTCGAATGACCAGGCCGGCGCGACGCGGTTCCTCGAAGGACTCGGGCTGGATCTCAAATCCGATGATGACTGGCGCACGTGGGCGGACCTTTCGGACGACGAGCGCCAGACTGTCGCCAGCGGACTGGTCCAGCGCGCTGTCGAGCGTGGCGTCCCGGCGGACAAGATAGAGACGCTCATCGGCACGACCTACACGCTGACCGCGGAACCGCGCGGGACGGAACTCCGGGACGCGAGCGAGTTCTCGACGCTGCTGAACGCCACGGCCCGCTACGAGCGGGCGGACGTGGGACTGGCCGTCTGTCTCGGCGAGCGCGATGCGCCGCTTGAACGGGCGCGGACGCTGTTGTCGAACCACCGGCGAAACCTCTCGGAGGGACTCACGCTCGTCAAGGAGCGCGGCGTCACACAGGCCGGGACCGTCCAGTGGTTCGACGCCGGCGATGCAATCCGCGAGACCATCGTCGGCATCGTCGCCGGGATGGCGCTGGGGACCGATGGCGTCGATTCGGACAAACCAATCATCGCCTTTGCCAGCACCGACGAAGACGAGACGAAAGTGTCCTCTCGGGCGACCGGCCCGCTAGTCGGCCGGGGCGTCGACCTGTCGGTCGTGATGCGTGACGCCGCCCAGTCCGTCGGCGGCGACGGCGGCGGGCACGACATCGCAGCGGGTGCGACTATCCCGTCTGGAGAGGAGTCAGCGTTTATCGAGGCGGCCGACGAGATTATCAGCGAACAAGTATCGTAACCGGGACGCAGCAAACCGCGCGGCAGTGAGACTGACGACGCTGCCACCAGTATCAGCAATAAAAGCTATACGTCCGCTTCTCCGAACACCCCACGATGGACTCTCGGGGCCTGTTCGATATTGCACTCGTCATCGTCGCCGGCCTGCTAGCCTACACTGAGACGTTCGGCTTCGCGAACCCGCGGACGACGCTGCAAGAGATCATCGCAGCTATCGCCGGGCTGGACATCCGCGTCTTTCTCGTCTTGGGTGGCATCTTCGGCATCTGTTTCGTCGCGTACCTCACGATGTACCTCCCCCGGAAGGACGCACGCACGATACAACGCTGAACATCGGGCCATCTTTATCCCCAGCCCCGTACCGTTCTGGCAATGACAGAGTTCGATCCCGAGAAGTTCGAGGACAAGTACGCGAACTACTTCCCGGAACTGCAGAAGGCCTACAAGAACGCTTTCGAGCGGATGAACGACACGTACGACTCTGAACTGGTCCACGCGATCGACCAGCAGATCCTCAACGAGTCGGAGCCGTTCTACGAGGACGGCGAGTTCAGCGTCGAACTGCCGGAGAATCCGACCGAGCGGCTCTCGGCGATCATCGTCGACGACGAGAAACTCGACGCCGTACTCTCCGAATACATCGACGAGATCGAGCGTGAACTGCGCCGCGTGTTCGATCTCGACGACTGACTGCACTCGCCGCGGTTCGGCAATTGCTGCGTTATTCCTGTTCTACCAGTATACCCAACGCAAACGCCTGGTGATGCCCTACTCGTCGGGCATCATCGTCTCATTCGGTTCGGGAGTCGGAGTCGAATCCGGTTCCGACGGCAATGCGCCGCCACCGCCCACTCCGGTACCGGGGAGCGATCCACCAGGTCCGGACTGGCCGGATTCCTGGGTTTGTGGCGCGTCTTCGGGTGATTTTTCGCCCGTGACGAGGAAGTCAAGCAGGTTCCCGACCAGTTGCTCGTTGTCGGCCCGGTAGAGGAACTCCTGCGTGAACACGTTCGTGTCACCGACAGTGACGACGTTCCCCGAGCGGGCAACGACGCCGTACGTGTCCTGTCGCCGGGTCTTCGAGAGCGTGGTCTGTTCCGTCGTCGTGAGGGCGGTGTCACCGCCTTGGACGGGGATCGCGGCGTAGAAGACTGTTCGGTCGACGCCCTCTGTGAGTTCCGTATCTCCTGTTGGCGTGGCGTAGACGTTCTGGTAGTTGGTGTCGTACTCGTGCATGTTGTACAGGTAGCCGTTCCCGTACGAGAGGCCGTACTGGCTCGCCAGTGGGGCCATCGGCATGGTCACGCTATCCGACCGAATCGGGCCGAAAAGCCCCAGTCCGGCGGGACTCGCCTGTGACGGCTCGTTTAGCAAGAGCACGCGACCGCCCGCGTCGCTGAACGCGGTCAAACCGTTCATTTCACTCTCGGTGTAGCGCTGTTCCGCGCCAAGGACGACAAAGGCGTCAGCCGAACGCAGTGACTCGTTGAGCGGGCTCCCACTCTGTCGCTCACCGACGTGGTAGCGCACCGTCGCTCCGTTCTCGGTCAGGGTTGAGACGAGCGGCGTGAGCGCTTCGCGGTCGATATCGCCAGCGTGAGCGACGTCGATAACGACGACCTTCCCGGACGCGTCGGCCGACATCGAGAGGTCACCGCTCTCGTCCGCTGGAGTCGCGACGCCCTCGTCGCTGTTGAACGACGGGGCGTCCACCTGATTTACATCGGGAGCCGATTGTGCACTGCCACCGATCGCGACGGTGCCGACAATCACCGACAGGACGAGTATCCCGACGAAAAACCCTGCTCGAATGACTGGACTCGAACGTGAGCTATCGGCTGACATTTCAGGCACCTCCCTGTGCGGTGCTGTTGTAGATGACCTGTTGGTTCTCCGGCGTGCCGTATATCATGAGGAAGTGGACTGTATCGACGCCCTGGTACGTGTACGGTGCGCCTTCGGCAGCGACGGTCGCGTTCCCACTGGCTCCACTTCCGCCACTGAGGAGGAATATCCCCTGTGGGTCCGCGGGGTTGGTGTACACGACCTGATACTCCGAGAGACCGGCCTCTTCAGCCGCGCCGGCTATCGCAGCTTCAAGTCCACCGACTTCATCCGCATAGCCGGTCTGGACTGCGCGACCGCCCTGATAGGCCGACGCCTCAGCGACAGTCTCGCGGGAGACGTTGAGCCTGTCACCGCGTTCAGTCATGACCGCACCGACGAAGGCTCGCTTCATCGATTCGAGGCTCGCGTAGTACTGGTCACGCGTCATCCCTCGATGGGCCTTGTCGGGGCCAGTGGTGGCGGCGGGGCTCAGGCCGTCGCTCGGCGCGGTTCCAATGACGCCGACGTGGCCAACGAGGCTGGCCGGCGTCACGTAGATGCGGTCGCTCGGGACCGCGGTGTAGTACGCGCCGGAGGCGGCGTACTGGTCGACGCTCGTGTACACCGGCTTCTCCGCCGAGAGCCGCTTGACGGCCAGATACATCGACTCACTGGAGGCGGCGCTCCCACCGGGGCTCGATATCCGGAGGACGACCGCTTCGACTGACTCGTTGCTACGGAGTTCGCGGAGCTCCTGTACCGTGTCCTGTGAGGTAGAACTGGAAATCGTTTCGTCGATGTTCACTACAGCGACGTACTGTTCGTCATCTTCGGCAACCGACGCCGCATACGGTACGACGGCGGCACCGATGAGAATGGCAATAACCGCAAGTACCGTGTACGACTGGAGGGCAGTTGCGACCCGTCTATCGATTGGGTTGTTCATGCGACAACATAGATTCGCTGTCACGTTGGACTAATAAAAGCATACCCTGAACTGCTGGCCCAGAAGTCCCCGTCCCGGAACGACATGAGAAGTTTCCTTACTGTCGACCTGCAATCGATACCTATGGACCAACGCAAGCCGCCAGCCACGGAAGAGGGCTGGTACGCGCTGCACGACTGTCGGAGTATCGACTGGGACGCTTGGCGCGACGCTCCCCAGCGAGTCCGCGATCGTGCGCTCTCGGAGGGGATCGGCTTCCTCGACGCTTACGAAGCCGTCGAAGACGCCGAGGAGGGGCAGACGGCGGTGTACACCGTCATGGGCCACAAAGCCGACATCATGATCCTCCACCTGCGGCCGACGATGGGCGACCTCGACGCGGCCGAACGCCATTTCGAGCAGACGGAGTTCGCCGCCTTCACCGAGCAGGAGTTCTCCTACGTCTCCGTGACGGAGGCCTCGGGCTACACCGAGAAGTCCCGCGAGTACTTTGAGGGCGAGGTCGACGACGACTCCGGGCTGGCCCAGTACATTCAGGCCCGTCTCCACCCGGACGTGCCGGACGAGGAGTTCGTTTGCTTCTACCCGATGAGCAAGCGCCGCCAGCCCGACCAGAACTGGTACGACACGTCCTTCGAGGAGCGGGCGGCCCACATCAAACGGCACGGCGACATCGGTCGCGGGTACGGCGGCGAGGTGAGCCAGATGATCGCCGGCTCCATTGGCTTCGACGACTGGGAGTGGGGCATCACGCTCTGGAGCGACGACATGCGCCACATCAAGGAACTGCTGACCGAGATGCGTTTCGACCCCTCGACCTCGCAGTTCGCCGAGTTCGGCCCCTTCTACGTCGGCCGGAAGTTCGACCCAGCCGAGTTGCCGGCCGTGCTGGCTGGCCAGCGCGTACCGACCGATGGCGAGTCGGTTCCGGAGACGCCGGCGGACGTTGCGGAACACGAGCACGCGCCGGCTGATGCCAGCACGAATCACAGTCAGGCCAAGGAGCCTACAGCGAGCGACGCACAGGCTGGGGCACACGCCGGCGGTGACACCGGCAGCCACGGCGGGACCCATCCTGGGAGCGCCAGCGAAGGCGACCATCCGCATTCCGAGGACTCGTCCGACGAGGGAGATTCGGATTCTGCAAGTAGCTCGGGCGGTCGGCCTGACGTTTCGGCGGACTTCGAGGAGATAGACGACGCCGCACAGCGGCTCGGTCGGCTGGGGCTGCACGAGGGCGACGCGTACGACGCCGGCGACTACGCGCTGGTGTTCCACTCTTCGGCCGATGCGGAGGATATTGTCGACGATGTCTCCGACCTCGAAAGCAACTTCGACCACTACGACCGCCACGTCCGGACGGCCGTGCGTGCCGACAGTGGTCAGACCTACGTCGTCAGCATCTGGACGGCGAAAGACGCTGCTGAGACGGCGGCCGGATTCCTGAAGGATATCGATGGTGTCGACGAACAGTTCGGTGGCTCCCTCGGTGAGGATGGCGGGAGCGCCGAGACTGCGGACGACAGCGACGCCCAGACCGCCGAGTCGTCCCAGTCCATCCGCGAGACGCTCGAATCCGCGGGCGTCTACGCCGGGCAACCGCACGGCGAGGACGTGTACGCCCTCGTGGTGTACTCCGAAGCCGACGCGGAAACGCTTGACGAGGAGGTCGCGGACCTCCGGAGTGCGTTCGAGCGCTACGACACGCACGTCCAGACCACGGTGTACGGCGACACCGACGGCGATGTCGCGGCTGTCGCATCGCTGTGGGACACCGAGGACGCCGCCCAGACCGCCAGCGACTACCTCACCGACCTCCCCGGCGTCGTCGGCCGCCACGGCGAGGGCGACGGGTTCGGGACGATGGGGATGTTCTACACGGTCAAGCCCGAGTACCACGAGGACTTCGTCGAGAAGTTCGACACCGTCGGCGGCCTGCTCGAAGAGATGGACGGCCACCGCGAGACCTCGCTGCTGTTCAACCACGACGACGAGAACGACATGTTCATCGCGAGCCAGTGGGACTCACAGGAGGACGCGATGGCGTTCTTCCGCTCCGACGACTTCTCTGAGACGGTCGACTGGGGTCGGGACGTGCTGGCCGACCGCCCGCGGCACGTGTTCCTCGCGTAGCTGTCCCCGGGCGGGCCGCGATATTCTCACCGCTTGGCGACGAACCGGAGTCGCCGGTAGTCGGCGGTCCACGTCTCGGTCTCGGCATCGTACAGGTCCGGCCGCAGGCGCTCCTCGATCCCGTCAAGAACGGCCTCGCGCTCGTGTTCGGCAACGGGTGTCAGTACTGCATCGCCGAACATCTCGATCCACTCGCGCAGACCCGCTGTCCCGCCCTCAAGCGTTGTCGGCCGGTCGAACAGCCACGCCGCGGTGACTTCTAGGCCGTGCGCTTCGATACGTGACGTGTACTCGCCGAGACGTGGGAAGTACCACGGGTTCTCAGTTTCATAACCACGGTCAGCGAGTTCGGCCCGTACAGCGGCCTCGACCTGCGAGACGTTTCCCTGCCCACCAAGCTCCGCAACGAAGCGGCCGTCCTCGGTCAGTGCATCGGCAACCATCGACAGAACGGCGTCGTGGCCTTTTCTGGGGATCCAGTGTAGAGCGGCGTTCGAGAAGACGGCGTCGAACGCGCCGGGGTCGTATTCGCCGGCGTCGGCCACTTCGAACGTCAGGTCGGGATAGTGCTCGCGAGCCTGGGCGACCATCTCTTCGGCGGTGTCGATGCCGACCACATCGGAGCCGCGGTCGGCGATCTCGGCGGACAGATGGCCGGTTCCACAGCCGATGTCGAGGACGCGTTCGCCCGGCTGGGCGTCCAGTAGTTCGACCACATCCGTTCCGTACTCGGCAACAAAGCCGTGGCCACCGTCGTAGTCGTCGGGGTCCCACTCGTTGTCTGGCATAGACCGAGTGGTGGACAGCGTAGAGTGAAAAGAATACTGTCGGTATGTGAACTGACCCTCACATAGTTGGCTTGGGCCGCAGGTATCAGTCGTCGTCTTCAGTCGTCGTCCGGTCGATGTCCTTCTCGCCGAAGTAGATCTCCGCGCCGTCTTGGGCCACCTTCTCGGCGAGGACGGCGCACTTGACGCGCATCGGCGAGATGTCGACGCCGAGCATCTCTGTGATATCGTCGCGGTCCATCGTTTTCAGGTCCTCGACCGCCATCCCAGCCAGTTCCTGCGAGAGCATCGACGCGGAGGCCTGTGAGATGGCACAGCCGTCGCCCTGGAAGGCGACCTGTTCGATGGTCTCCTCGTCCTCGTCGAGGACGACATCCATCCGTATCTCGTCGCCGCACATCGGGTTCTCGCCGATGTGGGTAAACGTCGGGTCCTCGATCTCCCCGTAGTTCCGGGGGTTCTTGTAGTGATCGAGGATCTGCTGCCGGTACATATCCGAGCCACCGATACCCATAATTGAACTATGATACGGCTGTCAGTCGGAAAAACGTTCCGAGGTATCGGTTCGCACGTCTGCTGTCCTGCGACCGGAAACCACTGACAGCCTGAGCGGTCCGGCAGGCTCTCCTCCGCCAGTGGGTAATATTTACTGCCGCCGTCCGGTCTGTCACTCTGTGGGAGAGAACAACGCTCCGTCTCCAACTGACCATGCCGTTCGGCCCGTGGGGTTCGTCAGCGACGAGCCGGTAATCCGTCAGATCGGCAACCGGGCGCTGTATCTCGGCAACAAACACGCGGCACGGCCCGAGGCACACAATCAGTCCTTCGAACACGTGCTTTCGGCGACGAGCGAGGCCTACCCGCTCACGACCGCCCACCACCCGCTTATCGACGGTGCAGGCAACGAATGGACGGCGTTCGAGGCGGCCGTCGATACCGCCCGGCGCTTCGTCAGAGCGGACGGCCCGGCGCTGATTCACTGCAAAGCCGGTGTCTCCCGGAGTGCGACGCTGATTGCGACGGCACTCGCTGCCGAGGAAAAGCGGCCGCTTTCCGATGCGCTGGCCAGCGTACAGGCGGCTCGGCCGATTGCGACTCCGAACCCCGCACTCTATGAGCTAGCCGTCATCTATCTCGCTGCAGACCGGTGACACTCATCCACGCTTCCCGGGGCTACTCCGTGACAGCGTTCTCGTCTTTCCTGACGACTTCGTCCCGGATCCGGTCGACCCACAGCGCAACCGGCCAGTCCGCTGTCTGAGCCGGTCCATCCCCTTCGAGCAATTCGAGTCGTCCAACCGAGTCCGGCGGCATCGCGACTAGTCCTTGATGCGTGGTCTCACCTATTGTTTCGATCTTGTGCCGCGCCCCACCAGGTAGATAGACGAACTCACGCTGCTCTGCCCTGAGGACCTGCTCGTCTCCGTCCTCACGTTCCAGCGTGTATCTGGCAGCGCCATCGAGGCACAGACACACCTCGTCGAAACTGGGCGCGTGCGTGTGCCAGTCGATGACCGCGCCAGG
Organism: Haloarcula sp. H-GB5; assembly: GCF_054850705.1. Taxonomy (NCBI): domain Archaea; kingdom Methanobacteriati; phylum Methanobacteriota; class Halobacteria; order Halobacteriales; family Haloarculaceae; genus Haloarcula; species Haloarcula sp. H-GB5. The sequence goes on from NZ_JBTWBG010000002.1 coordinate 112,059, forward strand.
GTCCATCTCGAAGTACAGCAGCTTGAATTCGTTCGTGAAACACACCGGATACGTCCGGATGTCGTCCCCACCCTGTTCGAAGTGGCTGGCATCGTCGAGCGACACCTTGTACATCGTCTGCTCGGGGAGGTGCGTGTAATCGAGCGATGCAGGCGTCAGCGGCCGCTCCGCTTCATCAGTATCAGTCATCGTCCCGACAAAAGTTATCGTCGGAGTGTCATATAGCTGCCGTGTACATCGGCACTATATCACAACTGAAAATACCATCTGTTGCATCCCATATAGGGACTGAGCGTGCGATTACGCGAACAACTGTCGGGCGTCGTCGATAGCCGACACGAGCTTGTCCACTTCCTCGCGCGTGTTGTAGATGTAGAACGAGGCTCGCGCAGAGGCAGGGACGCCCATCTTGTCGTGGAGCGGTTGCGTACAGTGGTCGCCGGCGCGGATAGCGACGGCGGAGTCGTTGAGGATCGAGGAGAGGTCGTGAGCGTGCACCGAGTCGAGGTTGAACGAGACGAGGCCACCGCGCTCCGTTCCCGCCGACGGACCGTACGTTTCCACGTCACCCTCCTCTTGGAGCTGTTCCAGCGCATACTGTGCGAGCTGTTCTTCGTGGCGCTGGATGCGTTCCATCCCGATGTCGTCGAGGTAGTCACAGGCCTCCGCGAGCGCGATGCCCTGGCAGATGACCGGTGTGCCGGCCTCGAACTTCCACGGAAGGTCGTTCCAGGTGGCGTCCTCGAAGGTGACTTTCTTGATCATCTCGCCGCCGTAGAGGTACGGCTCCATCTCTTCGAGGATGTGTTTCTTGCCGTAGAGGACGCCAATACCGGTCGGACCGGCCATCTTGTGTCCTGAGAAGGCTAGGAAGTCGGCGTCGATGGCCTCCACGTCGACCGGGCGGTTCGGGACCGACTGCGCGCCGTCGACGAAGATGTACGAATCGTGGTCGTGGGCGATGTCCGCCAGTTCCGAGACGGGGTTGACCGTCCCCAGCGTGTTCGAGACGTGGACGACGCTGACCATCGCGGTGTCGTCGGTGATGATTTCCCGGGCGTGGTCCATGTCGAGCGTGCCGTCCTCGTCGACGCTGATGTACCGGCAGGTCGCACCGGTCTTCTTGGCGATCTGCTGCCACGTCACGAGTGAGGCGTGGTGTTCCATCTCCGTGAGGACGACCTCGTCCTCGGGCCCAAGTTCGTTCAGGCCCCAGGCGTAAGCGACGAGGTTCTCGCTTTCGGTGGTGTTCTTGGTGAAGATGATCTCCTCGCGTTCGCCCGACGCGCCGATGAACTCGGCGACGCGGTCGTGGGCGTCCTCGTAGGCGACGCTGGCCTCCTGACTGAGCTGGTGGAGGCCGCGGTGGACGTTGGCGTTGGTCGTCCGGTAGTAGTCGGCGATGGTCTCGACGACCGGTTCGGGCGTCTGCGTGGTGGCCGCGTTGTCGAGATACACCACTTGCTCGCCGCCGAACTCGCGCTGGAGGATGGGGAAATCCTCACGGATACGCTCCACGTCCAGTAGTTCAGATTCAGCGTGTCCCATTGGTTTTATTCAGGGGCTCAACAGGCAACATTCCTTCGGTCGCAGGTATTAGGGAACGGTCCGGGGAGAGCGCGGCCAGTCCACGCGACAGCCTGCAGACGGGCTGGTGAACAAGAGCTCGCTCCACCGTACAGGGGCCGTGTGGATGCGTCGTGGCATCCCGGCACGTGGACTGGCCGGGGTAGTATTTTTTCGGCGGAACAGCTGACTGGATTGTCTGCGTTTACTCTACGTTTCCGCGCCCGACAGTGTAGACACGATGGTTGGTTTCAGACAGCGTCAGTGTGTCCCGCCCGGCGATGACGACTGAGCCCGCTGGTCGGCCCATCGAGTCCCAGTCCAGTGCCTCGAATTCGTCGTGCGGTGTAACCATGATGATAGCGTCGTAGTCCCTCTCTGTCGCCTGTTCAAGCGGTAGCTGATCGAGCTCGAACTCGGCGGTATCGTCAAGAAGGGGGTCAATCCCATCGACATCGGCCCCAGCCGCCGACAGCCGCTCTGCGATTGGCCGGGCTGGCGATGTCTGTGTTTCTTCGACACCGGGCCGATAGGTCAGCCCAAGCACAAGGACGCTGGCTGCGGCCAGTTCGACGCCATCGGCGGCCAGCTCCTCGCGGAGTTTCTGGACGGTAAACACCGGCATCGAATCGTTGACCTCGCGTGCGGTCTCAAGCAATGGCGTCTCAGTGTCAAACGGTTGGATCAGGAAGTGGGGGTAGACTGGGATACAGTGGCCACCAACCCCTGGTCCGGGATCATGGATGTCACAGAACGGTTGTGTGTTGGCAGCCTCGATTGCTGCCCGAACATCGACGCTGAGCTCGTCGGTGAATGTCGCTAGCTCGTTTGCCAGCGCGATGTTGACATCACGGTATAACCCCTCAAACAGCTTGACGCATTCGGCAGTGGTTGCGTCGGCGACAGTGATAACACCGCTGTCATTGATACTCGCATAGATACACTCGGCTAGTCGGGTACTTTCATCGTCGACACCCCCAACGATCTTCGGGTACGCGCCGCGGATGTCCTGGATAGCGCGTCCACTCGCGGTTCGCTCGGGACAAAACGCGACACCGAACGCATCGGTGTCTAACCCGGATGCTGCAGCCACGCTGGGCTGGACGCGGTCAGCAGTCGTCCGTGGTGGAACAGTACACTCTATCATGATGAGATCGCCGGGTTCGATACCCTCCGCAAGCCCGTCGATTGCAGCGTCAAGCATCGAAAGGTCGGGCTCAGACGTGTCCGTGAGTGGCGTCGGGACGATGACAACGTGAACGGTCGCTGCAGCCGCTGCAGCGGCCGGGTCAGATGTTGCGCAGAGGTCCCCGGCGGCGACACGGTCTGCCACCAAATCGGGCAGGCCCGGTTCGCGCTGGACGTGGCAGTTACCAGTATTAACACTTTCAACGACTGCCGGATCAATGTCGACACCGATGACAGCACCACAGACATCAGCAAACACACCAGCTAGGGGGAGCCCCATCTTGCCGAGTCCGTACACTGCGACCGTAATCTCACCGTTTTCAAACGTAGCTTGAACCCAATCAGCAGCGGCGTCGTTCCCGTAAACGCCACCTACTGACTCAGTCTGTCTGTGCATTGGTGATAAATTCTCCTTCCGAAGATCCCGTGTCGAATGCTTTTCGATCAATAGTCTGTGCTAACTCGACGGCTCTGATTCCGGCCTCACCGTTGACACGGGGTTGGCTGTTCGTCTGTACAGCATTGAGGAAGGACTCAAGTTCACGCTTGAGTGGTTCACCGGCCCGTACTGCTGGTTTCTCGACAATACTCTCATGACGGTACCGAACCTCGTTGTCCGTGGCAACGTACTCTGGAACTGACTGGCGATGGACTTCCAACGACTGATCAATGAAGTCAGCGGTCACGTAACAGGAATCAGCGGTGATTTTGAACTGACGGATCTTCTTTTCCGTGACCCTGCTTGCCGTCAGCGAGCAAACAACACCGGAAGCGAACTCTAATGTGGCCGTCGCGTATCGACCCTGCGCAGCGCCGCTGACCTGAATGTCTGACACCGAGGATGGCAGGAGATGACAGACCAGATCAATGTCGTGTATCATGAGGTCAGTGACTGCCGAGTCCTCGACGGTGCGATCAACTGACGGCCCTAGCCGCTTGGCCGAAACAGAAATAACATCAATATCTGCGAGAACCTCTTCCAAGACCTCTGACACAGGGTTGAACCGCTCGATATGGCCTACCTGAAGAGTCACGCCCGCGGCATCCGCAGCGTTGATGAGGTCGCGCCCGGTCGTGGTCTCCGTAACGAACGGCTTTTCAATCAACATCCCAGTACCAGCTTCAATACACTGTCGAGCAACCTCAGCGTGGTACCGCGTTGGGACGGCGATTGAAACCGCATCGGCTTGCCTACACAGTTCCGCACTGTCGCAAGCCCGGACCCCATTTTCGTCAGCGATCTGCCTTGCTCGGTCTGCGTCGGCGTCAGCAACGCCGATCAGCGTCGCCCCGGAGAGCTCATTATACACACGAGCGTGGTGCCGACCCATTGCCCCGACGCCAATAACACCGACATCAAGCGTCTCACCCATACGTCTGGACCACCTCCGCCACTCGCCTGACCTCACGTTGCTCCAGCGCCGGATGAACCGGCAGGGAGCATACTTCCGCAGCCGCTCGCTTCGCTTCGGGTGTGTCGGCAGTAACACCGCTGTATGCTTCCTGTTCGTTGATCGGTGTCGGGTAATAAATACCGTATCCGATATCGTGGGCGGTGAGATGGTCGATTAACCCCTCCCGATCCTGACAGCGGACCGTGTACTGATTGTACGCGTGCTGTCGGCCGGACGGCTCGACTGGTGTGGTCAGATTAGTTTCCGAGAGTGCATCCGTCAGTATCGTCGCGTGTTCACGCCGTGTCGCGACGTACTCTGGAAGACATTCTAGTTGTGCTAGGCCGATGGCGGCAGCGATACTCGTCATCCGGAAATTATGCCCTACGTCCGTGTAGCCGTCGTCGCCACGACCGTGGTTGACGAACCGTTCCGTACGGGCAGCGACCGCAGGGTCATCGGTGACAACCATCCCACCCTCGCCAGTAGTCATGTTCTTCGTTGGATAAAAGGAGAAACAGGCCACATCGCCGAGACTACCGACCGGCTCACCGTTGACGGCCGCTCCATGGGCCTGTGCCGCGTCCTCCACCAGTGGTATGTCATGTTCGTCAGCGATCCTGCGCAACCTGATCATGTCGGCAGGCAACCCGTAGAGATGGACAGCGATGATAGCGTCGACGGCCCCACTGTGGGCCGCAATAGTCTGCTCAACACTATCAGGGTCCAGTGTGTACGTTGCTGGATCGATGTCGGCAAACACCGGGTCCGCGCCGGCGAGGCGAACTGCGTTCGCGCTCGCAATGAACGAGAACGGCGTCGTCAGGACACGATCGCCACTTCCAATGCCAAGCCCCTCCAGCGCGGCGTGGAGGGCTGTCGTCCCGTTGGCGGTAGCAACGGCATGCGAAGCTCCACAGTGCGTGGCGAATTCGGTTTCGAACTTTCGCACCTGTGGGCCATCTGCCAGTTGTCCGCTATCGAGCACTGATTGCACCCGCTCGCGCTCCGCATCTCCAATGTCAGGTGTGGCGAGGTTAATCATTGCTCTAGCCTGTTTCGTGTCTCCAGTTCAGGCGGCAGTGGTTCGTAGGTGGCCGGGACGCCAACCGCCAGGCTATTCGCCGGAACATCCGTCGTGACGACGGCGCCTGCAGCAACAAAGCTGTGCTCGCCGACAGTCACATCGGGTAACACTGTGGTGTTCGCTCCAACGGTGACGCCGTCCTCGATGGTTGGCCCCGACAGTCCACTCCCGTTGCGTACAGGGTACCGGTCGTTTGTCAGGACTGCATGTGGGCCGAGGAAGACGTTGTCCCCGATGGTCGTCTGTGATGGGACATATGCCCCCGTCTGCAGGCTGACATGAGAGCCAATGTCCGTCTTCCCATCAATAACGGCGTTTGTTCCAAGTACGACATCGTTGCTGATGGTTGTCTGCTCCCGGACCAGTGCGTTGTGTCCGGTGACAAACGATGCTCCAATGGCGACGTCACAGTAGATGACTGTCCCCGGCCGTACCGTTGCCCCTGTGCCGAGGACTGCCGGTGAGACATCGTCACTGTACTCGTACCCGACTGTCGCCTGTGGGGAAATGGTTGCGCTCTCACCCACTTCAGCACGCATAGAGTGCGATACCTCCACTCACCCCGCCGCTCGAAAACACGTTGCTCAACAAGAAGGAAACCAGCATATTCCTGGCCGAGTACTGCTCTCCGTTCCACCAACAAGCCCTATTGTTAGAAGGCATATCCGAGCAGCTATTTTTACCATATAAACTTTATTATAAAGAATATATTTCAATAATACTATCATACTCGGCAGTAAGTTATTCTTTGCAACAAATACGTATATAGACACGCCCTGTAAAATCAGGAGTACCGTGCAAACCACCGGTACAGTTGCAGTAGTGAATCGATACCGGCTCCGCTCCGCTCCATAGAGTAGAACCCGGTTAGCTCGGGCCCGAAATGCAGCTTATATCTGTTTAGACGAGGATCGCCTGCGCCCACCAGTTCATAGGCTGTTCGCCCTCGCTCAATCGCATCAGTAATCCCCCGCCAGATGAGCAACTCATTGACCGGAAGGTCGACATGGTCGGGGGGCTTGACGTTCCCAAGCCAGCCCGAAATCGTCTCCCCATCATCATAATAAATGTGTCCGCCGACGACCTCGCCATCCACCCGGAGGACGTAGGGACGGATTTGTCCCGGTTGCAGCGCTTCGTAGAGCCGTCCGGGAAACCCAGTGGGAACGGGGAACGGCTCGCCCTGCTCGTTGTATCGGCTTTCGACGTGGTGCATCACCGTCTCGGTCGCGTCGAGCCCTTCCTCAGCGATCGTGTACTCGGTCTCCGACTCCTGCCCGATACGGAGGCGTCGACGCGCCTCGCTGGTGAACCGGTCTCGAACGGCCTCCTTTCCACCAGAGAGGTCGGTGACATACGTATACTCCGGCTGCACTGTACAGTCATTCCACTTGAACTGCCGGACATCATCAAGCTCGGTCGGTGTCCGCACCCGGAGGTACTTCGGGTCAATCGTGTTCTCGATGTACTCGAAGGCTGCATCGATGAACCCCTGTCGGCGTCGTTCACGCTTGCGTTGCTTTGGGTCCCCTCGAACGACGAACGCTGGACCAAGTCGGGGAATCCAGAGGTTCGGTGGTGGCGAAAAAACAGCACTGAACGGTCCCTTCCGAAGCTCAAAGATCGGAAGGACGCCGACCGGCTCCTGTCCCTTGAACCCCATCAGTCGATGGAGTTCCGTCCCTGAGTCGGCTGCCAGTTGCTCTAGAGCCGCACACTGGTGAAAGGCAGTAGCGTGTGGCGAGTGTTCAAGCGCGCTATCCCACTCTTCATGTCGGTCTGTCCCGACACACTCGATCTCGATACTCATTGTCGTGGTTGGGTTTCAGTTGTCATCTCAGTAGTTCTGCTCGCGATAGAGCCGACGTCCGAACTTGAACGCACGCCAGGCGACCGCCGAAAGCCCTCTGTCCCACTGGACGATTGGGCAGACCGCCGGTCCGTACTGTGATTTATACGTAAACAATCCGTCTCGGAAATCCGCACCCGTCGCACCGAAGTCGTAGCTATCGAAGCCAGCGTCGATGGCCCACTGAATGGCTGCACCATGGAGCTTCTCGGACGTTCCGTACTCGTAGGCTGATGTCTCCGGAACTGCCGAAAAGTAGTATCTGAGGGATGACTGCTCCTCGTCTACGATACAGATGTGCCGGCCGAGGGTATCGCCGTCGCGGCGAGCAGTAAACACCTTGACCCGGTCATCCATATGTTCGGCAAGCGCCTCAAAGAAGGCCATTGGAAAGCTGTCTGCTCCGATTCGCTGCATATTCTGCACGTAGTCGGCATGGACCGAGGCCAGCGTGGGGCCACCGAGGTCAGTACGTTCGACGGTGACTGCGTCGCTGTGTAGTTTCGTCCGTCGTGTCCGATCCATTCCCGACTTGATACGTTCCCAGCCGGGGGCAAGGTTAAGCACGAGCCGGCACGACGTGACTGTCGATTCGTACCCCTGACCGATGAGGTACTTGCTGTATCTGTTCTGTGTTGGGTTCCCGGTCCGTATTTTGTGTGAAAGCGCCTGTCGCGGCGCTGCCGTTGTGAGTGCCGACAGCATCGCATCGAGCGACGCCTCATGATCTGTGGCGATTACCGGACCGCCAGTACCGGGATGGAGTGACACCAGACGGTCAGTTGGCAACTGCGAAGCCGTCGCTTCCACAATCCGATTGGGGCCCGGTACATCCGCCGGATCGGGGGCTGCAACCGGAACCAGAACAGTTGGAAGCACGGCGACCGGGTTCGATCCTTTCGTCACGACCGCGTGATAGGCTGGACGGTCAAGCCCTGCTTCGACTGCCTGAAGCCACTCGTGCCGGTGGAACACCGTTCCGAGGTCCGACTGTGTGACGAGATTGTTCCACTGGTTCGCGTTGACGTCTGTAACCGTATTGTGGATCGTCGTCTCGCGGGCAGTCATGCACACCTCCGGTCGATCGCTGAGCGGTACACGGCAGTCAGACGCTCTGCCATCCGATTCAGACGTAACGGTTCAACAGCGGCCCGTCCGTCGACAGTCTCTGATGACTGGAGGGCCGCTGTAAGTGCCGTCGTGAGTTCTTCGTTGTCTGCACAGACGGCAGACCGAGAGACCTCATCGACTAGACTCGCGACGTCGCCGACATCCAGCGAGAGCACTGGTGTATTACACGCCAGCGCCTCTTTGACTGCGTTCGGTGACCCTTCATGGGTTGAGGTCAGTATGAGCGCATCTGCAGCGTTCATATATATCGGGACCTGTTCGTGGGCGACCCCATGGACGACCTCAAGCGATACCGGAGTGTCGAGTCGCTCATTAACCGCATCTACGACACGAACCGCCCGGGGGTGGTCCTTTTCCGCACGGTCGGGGTCGTAAGGAAACAGCACGTGATAGTTACCGTCATCCCAGCCCACCGTCTCTCTAGCAGTCTCCTTCTGGACTGGCTCGAACTGCTCGAAATCGACGGAATGAGGGATCACATGGCACGGTTCTCCAAGCGCGTCAGCCATGGCCGAGGACATCACGACGACTTCGTCGGCAAGCGTGGCACACTGGCGGCTCAGCCAGTTGTACTGGCCGAAAATATCAGATCCCCATAACGACAGGACAACCGGACGAGCTGGCTGTGCCAGTGCCATCGGCGCAGTCAACCCATAGTTGGCGTGGACAAGGTCGTATTGCCATGGGAAGGCACCGAGCGATTTTATGTAGAACCTGAGATACGCCATCGGCGATCGGGTATCTTCGTCGCCACCGGGCACCTCCAGAACCGTACAGCTGACGCCGTGCCGCTCCAGCGCCTCGACCTGCTTGTGAAAAAACGGCCGCCGGGTTGTCACAAGCTGCAGAACGTTCATCGGGATTTAGTCCCCTTCGCAGCAGAAATGGCCGCCAGATCGCGATAGACATACTCAACCATGTACTCCCACCTCTGTCCCCGGACTCTTCCGGTAATCAAGGACCACCCCGAGCGAAAAGACGATGATGCCAAACAGGTTTGCGAGCGCTGCGGTTGTAAACCCAGTGTCCTGTGTGAGCCCCAGTACGGCGGCGACCAGTCCGACACAGATCGCACTGAAACCAGCCACGTAACACAGTACGAGCGGGTAGATCCCCTCCCGGACGTATGCTCGGTCCAGCCGTGAGCAGAAGTTCCGAACCAACAGCCACGAGACCTTTGGGATGTACTCCCGATAGCGAATACTCGATTCGGCTTCATCGTACTTCGCTGGCATCGGGACATCTGCAACCCGCATCTCACTGACGCTGAGTTCCACAAGCAGATCGTTGCAGTACCCGTAGTACTCGTACATCTCGTCAAGGTCGATCGCCAATAACGCCTGCCGTGAGATCGCTGTATACCCGTTCTGGGGGTCTGTTATCCCCCAGTAGCCCGAGGCGATTCTTGTCAAAGCTGTGAGGATCGCATTGCCGACAAGCCGGGCACGAGGCATCGCTTCACGATACGCGGGTCTATGGAGGCGGTTGCCCTTTGTGTAGTCCGCCTCGCCGTCGATGATCGGATCGAGAAATGTGTCGAGAATAGCTGGGTCCATCTGTCCATCACCGCCCATCACGGCAGTCACGTCAATGTGATCTTCCAACGCATGGCGGTACCCCGTTTTGATCGCGCCACCGACGCCGCGATTGGTTTCGTGGCGTATCGGGCAGACTCGCTGGTCAAACCCACCATCTGTTTGTATGGTCTGCTCCGGGCTGGACGGGGCGTCTGCCCGGTCCAGCCTTGCGTGTGCCAGAATTTCTGTCCATGTGTCGTCCGTTGAGCAGTCGTCGATAGCGTAAATACGGTCGACGTACGCCGGAACTGTATCAATAACAGTCCCGACAAGTCCTGCTTCGTTGTAGGCTGGGACAACCACGCCAACAGTGTGTCCTCTATACATCCTCACCCATCAAGTTGAGACAGTCGACCGGCCCCACCAAGGCCTCGCTCGACCGCTTCGCACATATGTATAGTGTCATATCTATCTGCTAACTCCCACAGATAGTGTTGCGATGGCTGACTGTCAGTTAATTATAAGTTCATTATCCGCCGAAAGACGTGCTTACCAGTTTTGTTGCGGAGCCGAGCGGACAGTCCGTTGTGCGACTGTCTCCATCGTTCGAACTGCGAGACCCGGACCGCGTTTTTGATCGATATATGACAACACTGATTCCATCCGCTTGATCCCCGCCTCGTTGATGAGATTGTTGGGATGGAGCCAGAGGTGGAAGATTCCATCACTACCGTTGACCTGATCAACCCCTCGCTGGACCATCTTGACAACGGGGTCCGCCCACAGTGTCTCCGTTATCTGTCGAGCCCACCCTTCGAAGCAAAACAGTAACAGTGACGCCGGGATTTCAACGAGCCCGTGGTCGTCGACACGGGGGTGGACAATGGGTGGAGTAATACCCAGCGGCGAGCCGCTGACAGCCCGAATCAGTGGCGTCAACCGATTGTCGGTGTGCCAGCGCTGTGGCTGCTGCCCACGGTAACAATGAAACCCCGATCTTGCAAGCACATCGCGGTGTGCAATCCGGTTACGTGGGAACACGAAACTGGATAGTTCAACCCCGTAACGGTCGGCGAGCCTGCGACATCGACGTAATTCGGTCGCCGCAACCGCTTTTGTGGCTCCGCTAGACTGGAAATTAATATGTGAAAAAGAATGACAGGCGATCTCGTGGTCCACCGTCGCGTCGGCAACCGCGTCAATGAGGCCCGGTGCGCACCACAGGTCTTCGTGCTCTGATGACCGCTCTCTGTCAAACCACGTCGCATCGAGTGGGTAGTCCGGGTGCCGACCATCACAGTCCTCTAGGAACAGGTGACCAACGACCGCCCAAGTGGCAGGAACCTCATGTTTTTCGAACAGGCCCAGCAACTCCATCCACATCTCTCGGGCGCGCGCGAGACGTCGGTCCGGCAGCACCGGGAAATCGACAAACCCCCATGCCAGTTCGGCGTCCAGCGAAATGACGACGGTCCCCATCGATGCGGTGTCTTCAGAATCTAGGGTGTTAGTAACGTTCTCCTTAGCCTATTTTTACCGTCGAGGACACCCCACATTGCTGTCAGGAATGTTCTGTCCGTAGTGGTTATTTCCGAAACGAAGGTTGGCGAACGATTCGACATGTGGCTGGATAACTGCCTCGTTTCCTCGACCCGCCGATGGCTGTTTTGGGTTGTAAAACCAGTTGTGGTGGATCTCACCGCGGTCTTCGGGGACGCCACGGATGCTGATGTGCGTGCCCGGCTCCTCAGGATGCCGGCCAACGTGACGGAGGGGCGTGAAGGTGTTATGATGGATCAACAGCGTCGTCCCACCGGGCTGATGTGTCCCGACCTGATAGGAGGGTGCTTCGGTGCCACCAAAGTGATTGTATCGGACTTCATAACCGGCCTGTCCGGTCCCACTCGCAACTGAATGTCGATTAAAGTCGAACCTGTTGTACTCTATAAGCGTGTTGTCCCCGTCTAAACACTGGATACCGTAGCCCAGTCCGCCCATCGGATTATCATGGATGTGGCAATGATGGATATGTGTCGATGTTCGGAGTTTGAGTGCTGCGTGGTTGAATCCCCATAGCTCGGTGTTGTCGATTTCACAGCCTGTTCCCTCGACCGTGACGCCGCTGGATACCGGTGTACTGTACTCCCGATATCCGGTTTCGGGTCCACTGATCCGGAGTCCTGTCAATCGCACGTCTTCGTTCAGGCCCATGAGGTGTTCATAATCGGTGACCCCGGTGGAAATCTGGCCACCCGACGCGCCGTCGATACCCCGGTTAGAAGAGAGGGTTACTCCCGCAGGCACAGTTAGCCGGTCAGTGCCGGTAACTGGCGAGGCATCAATGGTAGCGTCGCCAGCAATGTAGACAATATCACCGCGGCCGGCAGCATCCAGTGCAGTAAGCAACTCGGAGAGAGTCTCGACCACGTAGCTGGCGTCTGACTCAGGAACCGTGTTCGTATAACTGTCCCCGCCGCCGATTTCTGCAGCCGGCTCTGGAGACTGTTCAAACGGCGAGAGGTCGATCTGCTCCCCGTCAACGTATACTGCAGCGAATGTCTCAACGGGCCCGAAATCGACGACTTCACCGGAAAAGTAGTACTGGTCGCCGTAGCCGTTCCCAGTATATCCGTCAATAGTCCAGGTGTTGTCGTCGTTACGTACGATGCTGTCATTGCCATCGGCGGCGTCCTCCGTATCACCAGTGCACGGAATCGGCTCACCTGTCGTCGTCAGTTCGTAGTCAAGTTCAGAGGGGTCTTCGGTGGTCTGTATCTCAACGAAATGGTCAGCAGGCGCAACTAGCTCCGAGACTGTAATCACCTCTCCGTTCAGCCGGATCTCGTAGTTTCCACTGGCACTAAAATCGGTAACGATACCGTTAATCTCGTAGCTATCGCCGAATCCATTGCCCGTCTGTCCAATTGCAGTCCATGTCTCGTCGTCGTTTCGTTCGACGCTGTCGTTGGCCTCTGCGGCGTTCTTGCCGTTATTCACCGGGACGATCTCGCCTGTTGTTGTGAACTCGTAGTCCACGTCAAGGGAACCAGTCTCGCTTTGCTGGTCCGTTGAAGTGATTTCGAGATTGCGAGAAGATGGTATCCCAAATGCTTTCGGGATCATCAGCAATGCACCTGCAGCGAGTACGCTTCCCAGTAGTTGTCTCCGTGTCAGTAGTGACCGTCCCTCTTTCGCAGAGTCCGCACATGAACTGGCCCCACGATAACTGTGGGGTAGTATATGTCTCTTTTCGACCATTCACGAGTATGTTACTAATAATGCAATAAAGCGTGATTACGGCTACCACATGTTTCTGGACCAGGTAACTACCAGCTACTATTCAATTTTTTGTCAAAGCTTCACACAGTAAGCCGATCCTTCCGCACAGATGAATTTACGAGAGAAAGCGGCTCACCGGGAACCTGAATAGTTGAGTCGGTCACTAGGCATCTGTCTGCATTGGTGAACCTAATTCCGTCCCGCCTCGTTCCCGACTGCCTGATTACGCAGTCCCGCAGTACTGTTCTGTCTCGATCGGCGATAACAACGGCAGTACCGCCGGCTGCATCGCCAGTGATACTAACGTTCTGGAGCGTAATTGGTGCCTCGGTGCCGCCACTGTCCCCATTGACGGCCCTGACCGCATTGTACTCGTCTTTGTCGACGTGGATTGTCGTGTTGCGCACGGTCGAAGAGCCGTGGTCGGGGTGATAGACGATGGCACCGAATCCGGGGCCTGCATCGCTAGTGATGGTGATGTCACAGTCGCTAACGAACTGTCCGGATTGGGCACGTAGCCTAATTCCTCGGACGTTTAGCTTCTCCAGTGACGGATGTGGTGGCACCGAATCGACGCGGACCGTGACTCCGTGAGCCGTTGATCCGGTTGATCCAAGCCGAACGTTTGCGATATTGTTATTCGCGTACAGACCGCCTTTGACGTGTACAACGCCGTCACGACCTGTATAGCTCTGACTGCTCCGGCCCGGCGCGGAGGCGTAGAGCCCGTTATTGGGGAAGTTGGCGACAGTGCAGTTCTCAAACCGGAGCGTTCCCGCGTGGTCTTTGCCGACTAAGATACCAACGCCGTTTCCCCCTTGATGTCCACCGTCAGGGGCAGTGACATCCCTCACAACCCCTGTTGCATCCGGATCGCGCACGTCAAACCGGAACCCGACGTGTGGTGTCGTCCGGTCCTGATCCGGCAACTGACCACGGAGTCCAATGTCCTGAACCAGAAAGTCTCCATTGGCAATCACCCTGAGAGTGTTTCCGAATCCCGTTCGTGAAAAGTCAAATGCCAGCCCCTCTAAAAGGAGGTCCTCAACACCCTCGAATGCCATCAGTGACTGTTGCTCGCTGGCTGGTGTCGCCGGCTCAAACAACACCCGTGCCTCGGGCTTCGCTCGTAGACCGAAGTTACGAACCGGGCCAACGTTGAGGGAGCCGAGACGGTATGTGCCCTCGGGGAACTCAATGAGGGTATCATCATCGGTGTACCCCTCGAGGACGCTGTCGACCCGTTTCGACCCATCGGGGTCTGCGCCCGCTGCGATGGCGTTGATGACGGTCTCAAATCGCGACTGGGTCGTGACAGTCCCGGGATAGCTAATACCGACTGTCAAGGCTGTAGCGGCGGTCCCTTTAAGAAATCCCCGTCGTGTCCGCTGACCTCCAGTCATTGCCGCCTGTCGGTGTCTGGGATATTATATAATACGCACCTTACCGGCGTCAGGTCGGGTGGATATTGCTGACTTCCCGTGCGGGCACCGGGTTGTATACCCATAACTCCCCTTTACTTATCACCACGAACAGAGACGTTCGATGCAAATGATAGCAGGAATAACCACACGACGCACTCGACCCGCACCAGTGGGTCTGTAACTCCTGAACCGATGGCACAGCGTCGCTCTCTACTACTGATTCATCACCGCGATGTTAGGTCACCGTTCAGCGCGACCGTCCCGCACTATATCTCAACAAAGCTTGCAGCCGCGCACACTGTTCATGTCATCTGTAGCGCCGACAAAGACCACGATGCTGGGGATAGCGGTAACACATCAGTCGTATACCATCCACTCCGTACCGGTAACACCCGCCTCATTTCGACGATAGCGTTCTTTATCATTGCCACACTGTACGCGGCCGTACTCGGGGCTCGGCACCGATTCGACGCAACCTATGGCTTCCAGCGAACCCTCGTTCAGGCCTGGGTTGGCGCTATTGCCGGCGATTCGCGCTTTGTCGCTGGTCTTCAGGTGGTTCCGGTCCGACAGAAGCGTGATTTTGTCACGTCTAGACAGGCAGATATGTCGCCCGCAGAGCGTCTCTCCGTCATGATATGGGCAGGGTACGCCGCCGCGGTCAAGGTGGTCTTGCAGCGGTGTGACCAGATAACCTGTCTGACCGAAGGGATCCGCAAGGTCACCGAACAGGAGTACGGGCTTGATCTCTCGTCGGCGGTAGTCATTGGGATGGGTGTTGATACTGAAACGTTCGAGCCAGCTGACGGGCGACAGACCAGTGACTCCTTCTCTAGACCACTGACTGTGACATACGTCGGCTCGCTTGGGGCTGCCAGGGGTCTCCCACATGTTATTGAGGCGCTTGCAGAGTGTAGTGTGGCGTTTGAGTTCCATATCGCGGGTGATGGCCAATCCGGTTACATTGATGCAATGCAGGCAAAGGCTGCGCAGCTGGGAGTGGCTGACCAGATCGTCTGGTACGGACGAGTGCCCCACAGTGACGTCCCGGAGCTGTTGACCCGGACTGATGTGGCCATTTCTCCACTAGAGGACATCGAGTCATACCGGATCAGCTTCCCGGCGAAACTGCTTGAGTACATGGCAGCCGGCACAGTTATCATGGCAACGGATATTCCGCCACACCAGCGACTGATTACAGATGGAAACAATGGGATCCTGTACGATGGAACCGAAACAGGGCTTTGCTCGGCGATTGAGCGGTGTCTCAATGATCCGGCTGCCGCCAGTCAGATAGAGACCACGGCCAGAGAGACTGCTGAGGCGCATGACTGGGATACTGTTGTCAACAAACACGCCGCGGTGCTGTTCCCAACTGCTACACCCAGCCAAGCGAGCGTATAGCCTGCCGTAACTGGATTCTGACACCGGAGCTAGCCAACAACAGCCCGCCGTAACTCAATACACCAACCGCAAGTCCAACACTGAGACGAAGCCAGCCGGGATCAAAGAGACGAATCACCAGTGCAACCGTACCAGCCATCAGTGCAGCCGCGACAGCGCTCCAGACGATTCGTGTACGGGGGAGCGGAATGCGGACGAACTGCCGCACGTAATAGATTGACACTACGGCCGCCGCCGCCGCGCTCAGAGTTGTTGCGACCGCTGCCCCACGGATATCGAAGACAGGAATGAGCGCAAGATTGAGTACAATGTTCGTACCGATGGCGACGACACTACCCCGGTAGCCCAGTTGCGGCGCATCCATTGCGTACAGCGCCGGGCCGACAACAAGCTGTACTGACCGGAGGATCTTCTCTAGCATAAACACGACCAGCACAGGATAGCCCACAGCAGCCGCGCTTCCGAAAATAGTTGTCAAAAGGTCGGGGCCAAGGACGACTGCGCCGGCGAACGCTGGAATAGTCGCATACAGCGACAGCTGAACCCAGGTACGGAAGGCGTCTTCAATGCGGTCAAACCGATTCCGTTCGTGCCATCTTGAAATCTGTGGGAATAACGATGTGCGGATAGCGTTAGTCAACAGCAGTGCAACCGCGGCAACCCGCCAGGCGATCTCGTAGACACCGACAAGCGATACCGGGACAAATAGACGGAGGATCGCCACGTCGATCCACTCGTAGACGATTCCGCTGACACTCCCAACGAACAGGTACCGCCCGAACCCGACGAGTGCACGCGCCCGGTCCAGCCGGGGCCAGCCAACGCTGACGTCGAGCCGAGCCATGGCTCCGAGCGTGGTCGCGAGGTCGCCTAGCACGAACCCGAGAACGAGGCCAGTTGAACCCATGCCATTTACCACGAAAACGGCACTCGTTGCAACCCAGGTCAGCTTTCCGAGTACTTTCACCGCTGCGTTCCGATCAACCTGTAGTTCTCCCGCGAGCAGGCGCAGCGCAAGCCCTCGACCCTGTCTGATGATAAGACCTGCAACCAGTATGGGTACAACGCCCGGGATGCCGACATACTGTTCCACATACGAAGCAAATACTGCCAGACCGACCAGCCACGGCAGCAGCAGCAGTGTCTTTACCGCGAGTGCTGACCCGAGAACTTCGCCCATCGGAGCAGTAGCAGAAAGCTGTTTTTCAACCGCCTTTGAGACGCCCAGATCAGCAGGGATATTGAGCATCCCAATGACTGCCTGAAAAAGAAAAAACGAGCCAATAGCCGCGGTACCCATGGCCCGAGTGAATCCGGCAACCGCCGCGAACTCAATAATCGCGAGTGCGATATTTCCGGAGAATAACTTCAGGACGGCCGTTCTAACTTCCATGTAGCAACACCAGTACCCCGTGGACTACGCCGGCATCCATTTGTTAGCGGGAGATTATTTAGCTATAGCATGGAGCGTAGCCATTGAAATAGATACATACCAATGGGACAGGTGGTGGGTGAGCCGGTTCACTCTCACTGCAGTCAACCCCCAGTACGGATAAGCTCGACCATGTGCTCCGTCACGTCGCGTTGCTGTGCGAGGAGCCGTTCACGTTCGCGTTCCCAGCGCTCCTCGTCGTCATCAGCCAGCAGGGAGTCGGCCCGGTCGATAGCCGCGTTCCCATCCGCATACGAGTACAGCAGCTCCCGCTTTTCTAGTTCAAGGAAATTATGCATGTCATTATCACCGACAACGGAATTTATTCGGACAGCTGGTGTTCCCAGCAGGGCAGCCTCCGTTGGCATCGTCTGTGAATCACCGACATAGAGGTCAGCAAAGTAGAGGAGATCGTGGACCAGATGCGGCGGGACAGTGAGCTGATACTGGTCGTACTCGGATGGTAACTCCCCTTCACAGGTAATATACACCTCTCCCTGATCGCAGAGCTGCTCAACAAGCTGTGACCTGGCAGCCGCGTCGAGCCCCTTTTCACCGATATCGTGGTACGCATCCCAGCCCGCCAGTCTGACCACGGTGTAGGTCCCATCTGGGTTGACACCGTGGGCTCGTAGACGCTCGGGATCCGGATTGAACCGGTCGGGGTGAAGGTACGCTAGCTCCTGAAATCCGACTGTGTGCGACCGTCCAAACGGAACGTGAAAATCCAGCCCTGGTGGTGAACAGATATCATCGACGAACGGGAGCGTGAGTCCGTGGTACAGCAGTCGAACCGTCCGCGGGCGAAGAACTGTGTCCATATACACAAGGTTCCGGCAGCCCAGAGCAGTGGCGACGTGGACCGCTGGTGGGGCCAGCCGCGCGACGATTACGGAGGGATCAAACTCACGGGCCAAATTGTAGAGCCGTCGCTCTCGCTTGGCGAGTTCAGCCGTCAGCTCCACCAGCCCGTCGCTTTCAGTAGTAAGTGTGGCGTAGTCCAGTCCCTCGGCTGAAAGCAGATCAAGCGTCATTTCCTTCTCACGAGCAGCCACGAGCGTCTCGAAACCTTCTGCTTCGAGCTCTTGGGCGGCATGTTTGAAGAGATGGACCTGTGCGGGATGGTTGACGCTAAACAGGACTCGTTTACTCATCAGTTGCCTCCCTCGTTGACGTTGTCGCCAATGGACTGGGTTTCCCGGGGGCCAGTATCGGTCGGTGCATACCCGTTTGGTATCTCTGCAAGCGATGCACAGTAAGTTATACTCGAATTAGTTGTTGAGAGTTTGCAGATATCGCAGTCATAGTGGCTCACGACGACTTGATCTCGACGGGAATGGACACTGCCCTGAGCGCATTGTCTCGCGTCGGTGTTCCTGGGGCCTGTCCCTCATACAGGAGAACCACGATGGTTCCGTTACCCGGTGGCCCACCGGGTTGCACGCTCACCTTGTCTGTCACCGGAGTTGACGGTTGAGCGGTAACAGATGTCCGCTGCCTGACTGACCAGGACTTGGAGCTGTTCTCCAGCTGGCGCTCAAAGCCGACAACGTACGTGTACTCTCGGGGTGCATCGCCGTGGTGTTCGATCTGGACTGTGTAATTCCCCGTATCATCTGGGAAGTAAACGCCCTGATAGTCCTCGATAGTCACATTCCCTGCAGCATTCTCAGTCCCGATTGCGAGTTCGGCGTTCGCCGTTTCCCCGTTTCCGTCAAGAACCACTACGCCAGCGGCAGCGATCAGTACCACTGCAACGACAGCAGCCAGGACCGGTAACACGTCGAAAAGTGACTCGATACCGAGCACTTCGCGTCCGAACCCGCCGGCTGCCGGCGGTTCCCAGTCTGTAACAGGCCGCCGACTCGCAGCGATGGCACAGCACCCACCTGTCCCGATAGCGACGACAGCACAGATCAGCGAGAGGCGTATCCGAGTCACCAGCGAGAGTCCGTACAGTACCATCGGGAGTAGCGATGCGCTTGCTACAACCGCGAGTGTCACGCGTTCAACCGGAACAAGCCCGTTTAGCCGGTTACGAGGTCGCGTAGGCGGGGCTCTGTCATCGCTCGTGACTGATTCGACAGTCAACGTCGGGAAGATTGCAGTGACCAGCGCATATCCTGGCGCGAACAACAACACTGGCAGGGCGACGGGGATCCGTGCTGTCGGTCCCATCCATTCTGGAGACTGCAACACTGAAGCCACCACGGTCGTATAGCTGGCGACGAGCAGCAGATCGGCGTATGGTCCCGTCCGGCGTAGCAGCTGGGTACACAGTGTGCGAATCATTGGTAGCTACCCTGACTCCTCGAACATACGGCAGTACTGGACCGCTCCATTAGTGTAAACTACAGCGGAATCAGACGGACAGACGAATTCTCTTTCAAGCTGTACTTTTCTGAACTGACCGTTCGCAGTGATTATTGGCGACCCAGTGGACTGGTAGCGACGGTACACCCGGTCTCTGCTTGCAAAGCCGCCGCTATCGGAGTCGTACGCTAACGGTCGCGACGACTGGTTTTGCCAGAGTGGAAACAACATCCGGTAGGGATGATCGGTTACGACTGTACTCCGGTCCTGTGGCCGGAGTGCTGAAATCGATTCCACCGCAGCCAACTCCGATTCCGTGTGTGAGTACCGCGGGTACGCTTCCTCAAAGGCTGGATTCTCAAGTGTCGCCTTCCGTGAGACGAAGACTGACCCGGGGAACACAAGCGCGAGAAGTAGCATACAGCCGACGACAGTTCGGGTCCCGAAACGGCGTGTAACGTACCGCAGGCCAAATACGCCAACGATTGCCATCAGGATATAGAGGAACGCGAACCAACGGTCCGGAATGAAGACGTTGACGCCAAACAGTGGCAGCCCCAGCGTGAATACAAGCATAATCCCCGCACCGACAACAAATATGGCGGAGAGTTGGGTGAGACGGTGTCGCTGGAGCAACACCAGTAGTCCCAGCACCAGCAGACACAGCAGGATCGAGAATCCCATTGCGTCAACAAGGGTCACTGTGGTGGGGACCTCCTGCACGATTGCGGTGGGCAGTTCTCCACTGGCGGCGTTACTGCTGCGCAGGTTGAGGAAGCCGGCACCCGAGAGGTCGCTGCTGAGCAGTACAATCATCCGGCCAATGAATGATTGGTCTCCATAGGGCGTAACCGACCAGAACCCCATTGCCAGCACCGTCGTCGTGCCGAACAGCCCAATCGTGTTTACCGTTGGAATCTCTGCGGGGACGCGATCCGCGACGCCGCTGAGATAGTCAGTATAGTCTGCGACGAGTTTGGCGACAACACCGGCACCAAGCAGTGTAAGGACGATGAATGTCGACACTTGATGGACCAGCACGACCGAGAGACAACAGTACAGCGTAAGCCCATACAGTGGCCGTCGGGTGTCGGTGTAGAACAGCTTCGTTAATCCGAACAGGACAGCGGCGAAATAGACGAGACCCAGACTGTTCGGGATAACGTCGATACTCCAACGCAACATGTAGTCGCTCATCGTGAACAACGCTGCAGCAAGAAGTGAGCCACGCACTGCCAGCATATATCGGGCTGTACTGTACACCAGGAGTGGGGTTATCGGAATGACGAGTGCGGCGCTTGCAAACATCGCTGTCCGGAGACTGGACCCGAACAGTGCCGCCCCGCTGACTACGAGTATATGATACACCGGTGCCACCGAATACTTCGATTCGGAGATGGCAGCGGTTGTTCCGGCGGACTGTATGTCCGCGATGAACTGCGTTACGTGAACCCATGTGTCGACGCCAATAAATCCTGGAGTGGTCAGCAGGGCGGTGTACTGGATCACGAGCAGGAGTCCGAGTAGTTCTGCCAGCACGACCCGGGGCCGCAATGCCGATGTCTTGGCGAAACCGATCTGTACAATGATTGCTGAGCCAATGACGCTGCTCAAGAGGTGGAACTGAATCGTCCGGCCGTTCTGGAGTGCCCCAAGCAACGCCAGGGATCCAATTCCGATGATGACAACTGTCTCTCCGACTCGTACCGCGTTCTTTCCCACGAACGCCGTCGTGTGCGTGTGTGATTCGGCGGTTCGACGCCACCCCACAAGATACGTCAGGCCAGCAACCCCACCACATAACGGGACTATGAGAACAAATATTTCTGTTGTGAACAGTACCAGTGGCGCGAGCAGTACTGTGGCAATTATTCCGACACAGGCGATAGCGACGTCTCTTGGAACGGACTTGCGGCTGATTTTCGGGACCGACGGCAGGTTCATGCTTGGCCGTCAGCTAACCTCCACCAGATCATGGTCCCTCCTTGCGTGATCCGGTACTTTGTTAACCAGATCTTTCGGCGTAACCAGCTTGGAGACGGCTGCTTTCGGCGAATGAGTGTGCTGTACTACCACGACACACAGATGTGGCTAGCAAAGTCTGTGCTTTCTCGCTAGTCAGACACTTCGGGGTATGTTGTGTACCACTTAAGAGAAGCAGTACTAGCTATAACTGCGGTAATGAGACGTTATCAGATAAATGAAACATATTTCAGAACTCACCGTACACAGGAAGTCGTCCGCTATCGATAGCGGGCGTACACTGACCTACTCTGAGTCAGACCCAGCAGCCATCAGGTGCTGCTCCCGATAGGTCTCCAGTAGGTAGTTGTCCCAGACGAGGTCGGCGAGAACGTGGGCATACAGCACGACAGCGGTAAACAGGGCCAGCGGCTCGGAGACGAGCCAGAGGCCGAACACGACTACACCGCCGATGAGATGGTGACTGAGGAGCCGCTGGAGCGGCCAGAGGTCTTGTGGGCCGAAGATTTCGTCTTGGTCGAGCACCGCGATCTTCGGATTGCGGAGGCAGCGGCGGAGCGCGGTCCAGTCGCCGGTTTCCAGTCGAGCCACTGCGAAGTGGTCCAAATCGATGACGACGCCGACGACGACCGCGTAGCCGACGGCGGCCCACCAGGGAAGCGGGATCGGCAGAACGGCGACGCCGGCGGCCCCGACGGCAGCGGAGACGATAGCGTGGTCTCGAGAATACATATGTGTCACTCTCGACGCGCGTGTGCAAAGACTGTCGGGGTCGGGCGTGCGATAGCGACCGCAGTTACATCCAGAGCAGTTGCGCGTGGCGCGTCTCGCCCAGATCGAGGACGTTCTCCTCGTCGACGAAGCCGTGCTCGACGGCGACGCTGACGGCGTCGTCGCCGACGATGTTGGCGACCGAACACCGGGAAAGACTGTCGACGATTTCGTCTTCGGTAGCCGCCTCGCCACCGTAGAAATCCTCGTTGACGGTGAGCGAGACGGGTCCGTTCTCGAACGTTTCGCCCATGATGTCGGGGTCACAGACGGAGACGAGCAACCCCTCGTCGGTGTCGCGTTCGTTGAGTATCATTCAAGCAGTTGCTGCTCGGCCTCCTCGCGCATCTCGTCGACTTCTTCAGCCAGCTCTTCGGCGCGGTCGAACTCGCCGACCTCTTCGAGGGCGCGGGCCTTCTCTTCGAGCACATCGGCGTTGCGGAAACCGAGGCGGACGGCGTTGTCGAACGCGTCGATAGCTTCGTCAGCTAGCCCGCGTTCGAGCAGGAAGAAGCCGCGGTTGTACCAGCCCTCGCCGAAGCGAGGGTCGATTTCGACGGCGCGCTCGGCGTGTTCGAGCGCCTGTTCGGAGCGGCCGGATTTCCACAGCGCGTATGCGAGGTTCGTCTCGGCCGTAGCGGCGTGGTCGGACTCCTCGTCGAAATTGAGGGCTTCCTTGTACGCGCCGATGGCGGCGTCCCACTCCTCGAGTTCCGCGTGGGCCGCACCCTTGTTGGTCCATGCCTCTTGGAGCAGACGCTCCTCCTCTGTGTGCTGGGCAACGCGCTCGAAGGTTTCGGCGGCCTGTTCGTGGCGGTTGATGTGCATATACTCTAGGCCGACATCGAGTAGCTTCTCCGGTTCCACAGAGTCAGCGGAGATGTTCCGCTGGTCAAGCAGGTCGGTGACGACACGCGAGTCGACGGGGTCGACCTTGTCCGGATCGACTTCGAACTCTGGCGGTTCGAGGTCGAACCCCTCGTAGGGGTCGTCGAACCCCTGCCCTTCCGAAAAGGCGTGATCGTCGTCGTTGTCTGTCATACTACCTGATTGACGGCCAATCCGGTTAAGGGCTACGTCCACGGCTCGCCAGGATTTAGGTGTCCTGCGCCCGGATTTCCGGCCGCTCGGAGCCCGTTATACCGGACGGCCCTTGTCTCCACGGTGTCGCTTGCGGTCGTCCTGAGGAGTTCTGGCTGCGGTGCCCGGTGCTTTCTTGCGAACCGGCCCGCAACCCTCAGCTATGACAAAGCGCCTGTTCGTCAGCGTCGACCTTGACGGGCTGGCCGACGCCGTGGCAGCCGTCCAGAACCGGTTCGACGGGGTGTCGGGCCTTCGACTCACCGACCCCGAGCAAGCTCATGTCACGCTGAAGTTCCTCGGTGACACCGACTCGGATCGCATCGACGACGTCGCCGCCGCCCTCGAAACCGCGGTCGAAGACAGCGGCGTCGATCCGTTCGAAGCTGAGTTCGGCGGGCTCGGCGTCTTTCCGTCGCTGTCCTACATCAGCGTCGTCTGGATTGGCGTCCAGGACGGCCAGGGTGATGCGGAACTGACCGCGCTGCACGAAGCCATCGAAGACCGGACCGTCGCGATGGGGTTTGACCCGGAGGACCACGGGTTCACGCCGCACGCGACCATCGCCAGAATGGACAACGCCGGCGGCAAGGAGACTGTACAGCACGTCGTCGAGAACGACGATCCTGGCGTGGGGCGCCTACGGGTCGCGGAAATCAGGCTGAAAGAGAGCGAACTGGGTCCCGACGGACCGACATACCGGACCGTCGACTCGGTGTCGCTGTGAGTGTGTACCGTTACAGCCAGGCGGTTGCTGTCGGTGCGAGTTCTATGCGAACGATGCTGACGGCCATTTAGTGATAGAATTTTGTTAGAAACTGTTTGGTGGTGTCGGGAGTGTCGTAGTTTTGGCTGGGATTCGCACTGAGGGCATGAATTAGGCACCTGTATAACTCCGTGCGGCGTACTGGCAGTCCGTTTAGGCCGACCAAAACAAATCAGGTTAGTGACAATTTTTATCGGTCCGAGCAGCGTAGGACCGATATGGTCGCCGTTGAGAACGTTGCTTTCGTGTTCGTCGCGGGGTTGCTCACGGCACTCGCCACCGGCCTCGGTGCGATACCGTTCTTTCTGGTCGACGAGTTCTCCGACCGATGGAACGTCCTGCTGTGGGGGCTCGCCTCGGGGATCATGGTTGCCGCCTCGTTGTTCGGACTCGTCCGGGAGGGGCTGGCCTACGGATCGCCAGTGCTCATGGTTCCCGGTATTCTGGCTGGGGTCGCGCTCGTCGCTGTAGCACACGAACTGTTAGACGATTTCGACCAGTCGCCCAAGCAGTTCGAACAGGCGGATTTTACCAAGCTGCTGCTAATTCTGGGCATTCTGACTGTCCATAGCTTCCCGGAGGGCGTCGCCGTCGGCGTCTCCTTCGCTGAACTCGGGTTGGAGTCGGCCACGCCCGAATCCGCTGTCGGTATCCTTGGTGTCTCCGTCCCGCTGCTGGCGGTGTTCATGACCATCGCCATCTCCATCCACAACGTCCCTGAGGGGACTGCTATCGCCATCCCGCTTCGCTCGCTGGGTGTCAGCGAGTGGAAGATGGTCTGGTGGGCGGTGTTCTCCTCGCTGCCCCAGCCGGTCGGGGCCGTTATCGCGTATTACTTCGTCACGCTGGCGAAGGCGTTCCTCCCGTTCGGCTTCGGCTTCGCCGCCGGGGCGATGGTGTACCTCGTACTCACAGAGTTCGTCCCCGAGGCGCTGGAGTACGGGGACGGCTTGCCGGGTGGAGGCAAACGTGAACTACTCGCAGGGGTCGCTGTCGGCGTGTTGGCGATGGTGCCGCTGGCGTTCGTTTAGAACGGGAGCTTGTTCCGGATGACGGTGAGGTCGACAAAGGCCTTCAGCGGGTCGCCGTAGTCATCAACACGGGTCTCCATCCGGTAGTTCGAGTGGTCGACGGCGAAGAAGTACGGCCCGGGTTCGTCAAGTGACTCTCGCGCGCCGCCGTCGTCCGTCGACGCTTTGTAAATATCCGACCCCTCCGGCTGGACCGCTGTCTGGCTGAACTCGGGGTTCCCCGGCGGTGTCTCGTCGGGCTTCCGACCCTTGATGAACGTGTCGTACTGCTCGAACCGCTCGCGATCAGTGAAAAAGTACACGCTGAACGGGATGTCCGCTTTGACGATATACCGTAGTTCACCGCCGGGGTCGGATACGTCCGGAATTTCCTCCTTGATCCACGCTTCGTGTGGGTTGACTCTGACGTCCTGTTGCACGCTGACGACGACCTCACCGCCCCCACCCATGCAACCGGAGCCGACAGCTGTTGCACCGACACCCATTGTCTGGAGGAATCTCCGGCGCTTCATCCATTGATAATCAGGGCCACGGACTACTTAGTTCTACGTCCGCAGTTATAGCCGCTGATAACGGGCCGTGACCGGCTCGAAAAGGAAGGAATTTAAACCACGGCGCGGAACAAGCACCATACCATGGGTAAGAAATCGAAGGCTACGAAGAAGCGACTGGCCAAACTCGACAACCAGAACAGTCGAGTCCCGGCCTGGGTCATGCTCAAGACGGACCGCGAAGTCCAGCGCAACCACAAACGACGCCACTGGCGGCGCAACGACACTGACGAATAATGAGCGCCAGTGACTTCGAGGAGCGTGTCGTCACCGTCCCGCTCCGAGACGCGCGAGCCGAACCGAACCACAAGCGCGCAGACAAGGCGATGATCCTCATCCGCGAGCACCTCGCCAAACACTTCTCTGTCGACGAGGACGCCGTCCGCCTCGACCCCTCGATCAACGAGGCGGCCTGGGCCCGCGGTCGCGCCAACACGCCGAGCAAGATCCGTGTTC
Organism: Haloarcula sp. H-GB5; assembly: GCF_054850705.1. Lineage (NCBI taxonomy): Archaea > Methanobacteriati > Methanobacteriota > Halobacteria > Halobacteriales > Haloarculaceae > Haloarcula > Haloarcula sp. H-GB5. The sequence goes on from NZ_JBTWBG010000002.1 coordinate 138,281, forward strand.
GCGCCGCCCGCTTCGAGGAAGAGGGCGAAGCCATCGTCGAAGCAGAGACCGCAGAGTAACGTTGCTCCGCGCGGCTTTCTCCGGGTCGTCGTACGTGGGTGTGTTCGCCCGTGCGACCGACGACTGCGTGCTGGTTCGCCCAGACTTAGACGAATCGCTGCTCGACGACCTGAGCGACGAACTCGACGTTCCAGCCGTGCCGACCACCGTCGGCCGCTCCGGGACCGTCGGCGCGCTCGCGACCGGCAACGAGAACGGACTGGTCGTCTCCGAACGCGTCCGCGAGACCGAAATCGAACGGATTCAGGACGTCGTCGACGTGCCCGTGACGCGGCTCCCCGGCCGAATCAACGCCGCCGGCAACGTCGTCTGCTGTAACGACTACGGCGCGTACGTCCACCCTGACCTCTCCAGAGACGCCGTGCAGGCCGTCAAAGACGGGCTGGAGGTCCCGGTCGAACGTGGCGTCATCGCCGGTGTCACAACCGTCGGGACCGCTGCCGTCGCCACCAACAACGGTGTGCTCTGCCATCCGAAGGCCACGGACGGCGAACTCGATGCCCTCGAGGACATCCTCGACGTACCGGCCGACATCGGGACCATTAATTACGGTGGCCCGCTCGTTGGCTCCGGACTGGTCGCCAACGACCACGGCTACGTCTGTGGTTCGGACACCTCCGGGCCAGAGCTGGGCCGTATCGACCAGGCACTCGGCTACATCGACTGACGCGACTTCTCTGTCACCGCTCAGGATGGATGCTGGTGGCTGAGTTTCTCTGCCACCACGCCCGGAACGGGCAGTCCACAGTCCCCACACGCCCAGAACCGACTGGTCCCGCCGCGCTCCAGTGTCAGGTCTTGCCTGAACCGAAGCGTCGCACCGCACTCACACTGGTAGGTCGTCTCGCTCATATCTCGACGTACGTGATGCCCCCGCAAATCCGCCGTGGTCAGTGACCATGACAGATCGTGTCAAAGAATAATATGGTGTGTTCCCAAATATCATACATGGTCCAGCGAACACCACCCGCGGAAGACCAGAACAGTCTCGTCTGCCGGAAGTGTGACTACTCGACAGGTGTACTCCGCCCGTCTTGTCCGGAGTGTGGCGGCGATATGGTGTACGCACCAGATCCCGGTGAATAGGAGCTGAATCATCTGTTTCTGGGTGGCTCGGATGCCACTGGATCGGTCCGAATAGCGGTGAGTATTGCCCGGATCTGTCGTGGATCGCTGTGTCTCTGGAAAAAGGCGGAAGGGGAAGATACTTCCCTGCCCTGCCCGCATCTGCGTGTATGAGCACGTACACTGTTCGCGGTAGTTTCCCGGCCCGAGACGGCCCACAACAGTTCGAGAAGGAGGTCGACGCGCCAAACGAGAACGTCGCTGAGGAGCGCGTTTACAGCGACTTCGGCTCCCAGCACAACCTCAAGCGCACGCAGATCACGATCGAGGAGGTGGCAGCATGATGGGCGGTGGCGGCGGTGGCGGCGGCGGTCAGATGCAGCAGGTCGCACAGGAGATCGAGCAGATGGAGCAGGAAGTCGAGGCTATCGACGAGGAGATCGAACGCCTCCGCGAGAAGCAGACTGATATCGACGAGGCCATCGAGGCCATCGAGACGCTCGACTCCGGTTCCACGGTACAGGTCCCGCTCGGTGGCGACGCCTACATCCGCGCGACTATCGAGGACATCGACGAGGTCGTCGTCTCCCTCGGTGGCGGCTACTCCGCAGAGCGCGAGCAGGACGGCGCTGTCAGCACGCTGGAAACCAAGAAGGAGACACTGGACGACCACATTAGCGACCTGCAGGAAGAGAAGGCCGAAGTCGAGACCGAGATGGAGGAGCTCGAACAGCAGGCCCAGCAGATGCAACAGCAGCAGATGCAGCAGATGATGCAACAGCAAGAGCAGGAAGACGAGTAAGGCCGCATGTTCGACGGACTGAAGGACAAACTCAGCGGGTTCACGAGCGACGTTGAGGAGGACGTCGACGAAGAGGCACTTGAAGCGGAGGAAGAACCGGACGCCGACGGGGCGGACGGGGAAGTGCCGGCTGATCAGGCGACTGATTCCGAGCCCGCAACGGACACGCAGCCGTCCGAAGGCGATACGCAGGCGGCGACGCCAGCAGCTACGGACGATCAGTCCGGGACTGGCTCTGAACCGTCAGCCGCTGACTCCGAGGTGATAGATGAGTCAGCCACAGCGTCGTCTACGGCAGTCGAAGACGGGGATGCAGTCCCTGACGTAGATTCACAGTCGGACGATGCTGCGGAGACCGAGGCGGACTCGGCGTCCGAAGCCGATTCGGCGTCCGAAGAAGACGACGACGGCGGCCGCGGCCTCGCCGCGAAGGCGAAGCTCATGGCGACTGGGAAGACGGTCATCGAGGAGGAGGACCTGCAGGACCACCTCGACGACCTCGAACTGGCGCTGCTGTCGAGCGACGTGGAGATGAGCGTCGCCAACGAGATTCTTGATGGCGTCAAGGAGAACCTCACGGGCCAGACCCGCCGGCGGCTCTCCAGCACGGGGAACCTCGTCCGGGACGCGCTCCGCGAGTCGCTGTACGACGTCATCAACGTCGGCCAGTTCGACTTCGACGATCGGATCCAGCAGGCGGACAAGCCGGTCACCATCGTATTCACCGGCGTCAACGGCGTCGGGAAGACGACCTCGATTGCGAAACTCGCCCGGTACTTCGAGGAGCGCGGACTCTCGACGGTGCTCGCCAACGGCGACACCTATCGCGCCGGCGCGAACGAGCAACTGGAGAAACACGCCGAGAACCTCGACAAGAAGATCATCACCCACGAGCAGGGATCGGACCCGACGGCGGTCGTCTACGATGCTGTCGAGTACGCCAAGGCCAACGACATCGACGTGGTACTGGGCGATACGGCCGGCCGACTCCACACCTCGGATGACTTGATGGCCCAACTGGAGAAGATCGACCGCAACATCGACCCGGACATGACGCTGTTCGTGGACGAGGCGGTCGCGGGTCAGGACGCCGTCAACCGGGCGCGCGAGTTCAACGACGCCGCCGAGATAGACGGTGCGATCCTGACGAAGGCCGACGCCGATCCGCAGGGCGGCGCGGCGATCTCCGTTGCTCACGTCACGGGGAAGCCGATTCTCTTCCTGGGGACCGGCCAGGACTACGACGACCTCGAACCGTTCGACCCCGAGGAAATCGTCGACAGCCTCATCGGCGAATAAGGCTCGGACTTCGAGGTTATTATCGCCGCAATATCTGGGCTATGAGCAGCTATTGCTGGCCCTTATTGTCGAAAAACCGGCGCAGTCGCGCGCTCTCGACGGGACTGCACTGCGTACGATGCAGCAAATATCACCACATCGGCGGAGGTGTGGTCGTTTTCGCCGACAGGAGCGCGTTGAAGTCGATCGCTGCTCATCACTGATTTACGCAATATTGTAGCGTGACACCAATGCAGACAATTGAACGATGTGACGTTTCCGGCGATATCGTGAACGGGGGAGACAGCGATGTCTGACCGACGCTACCGTCGGCAAGCCGTGCCGGCTGATGTCGCACCTGAACTCCTCGGGCCATCTTCGGATGACCGCCGTCTCCCCACCGACGAGTACAGTTCGTAACTGACGGGAGCGAGCCGATGCCCGGTGTTCCGGGCGACGGTGACGACAGTTGCGGCTGCGGGAGTTCCTGAACGTATGGAGACTGGTGCAGGCACTGACCGTCCACGGGTTATTACGTTGCTAAACTGAGATTGAGCGGGTTTTGACCCCGGTGCGGGTGTCTGACTCACGGCGCAGGGCAGGCTAGTGCAACCTGGGACGCACATACCTATGTACTCGATAACCGCTCGGGAACAGTGTGCATAATTATAACCCGAGTATCGAACCACACCGCGGCACGTCGAAGTTCGAGCGATCGAAGCGTAGAACTACTTGTGAACCGGTCGAAATACTGGATTCGAACTAATCAGGGTCTGAAACCGATTGTTTTGCGAACTAGCACACCTTCGGGTGTGGCTAATCCGCTCTGTCAGACACTTAGCAGGTCATTCATAAATTGCCTTGGTAGTCTTCGGGCAAACGCTATGGGACGACTGACATCTCGACGAAACGTTATCAAGATCGCAGGCGGCGCACTCGTGGCGCTCGCTGGCTGTAGTGACACTGGCGGTAGCGGCGGGAACGGCACTATGGAGACCGACGGCGACGGCGGTGCAGAAGCCCCGGACACGCCCACGGCCGAAGAGACTGACGCGATGACGGCCGACGATACAGAACCGGCGATGGAGACTGAGACTGCCTCCGAAACTGAGGCCGAAACCGGAATGGATACCGAGACGGAACTCGGCGAGAACGAAACCGATGCTCCCGGGAACGAGACCGAGATGCCGGATACTGAAACAGATCTACCAGGCAATGAGACTGAAGTACCGGGCAACGAAACTGAAACGCCTGGCAACGAGACAGATATTCCGGGCAACGAAACGGACATATCCGGTAACGAAACTGAAGTACCTAGCAACGAAACTGAACTACCCGGAAATGAGACCGATACGGCCGGGACCGAGACAGGCAACGAAACGACCGCGAACGAAACCGAAGTGTAACCCGCCCGCACCGTACCAGAGCCGTTCCCCACCGGTCGGGTGAGATTGTTGCTACTCTCGGGCGGCCTCGACGGCGTCGACGAACGCCGCGGCCTGTTCGCGGACGCCGTCCATGTCGTCGTTCTCGATTGCTTCGTAGTTGACCAGCGCCGAGCCCGCGCCGACGGCGACCGCACCGGCGTCGAAGAACTCGTCGACGTTGTCGGTCGAGACGCCACCGGTCGGCATAATCGGGACGTCGCCGAGCGGACCCTGTAGCGCGCCGATGTGGGCCGGGCCGACCGTTTTCGCCGGGAACATCTTCAGGATGTCCGCGCCCGCTTCCATCGCGTCGGCGGCCTCCGTCGGCGTCATGACGCCAGGGATCGCGAGGACCCCCTCGCGGTTGCACACGTCGATGACGTCCTCGTTGAGGTTCGGCGCGAGAACGAACTCCGCGCCAGCCTCGATGACGTTGCGGGCGGCGGCGGCGTCCATGACTGTCCCAGCCCCGATAATGGCGTCTGTGTCGTCGAGCGCTTTGTCGACGGCGGCGATCATGTCCGAGCAGCGCTTCGCGTCGGCCGTCAGCTCCAGCGCCGTGACGCCGCCCTCGTGGACGGCTGTCGCCACGTCGACCATCTTTTCCTCGGGAATCCCGCGCAAGACTGCCGTGACGCCGCTGTCGACCAGTTCCTGTTGTACCGCCTGTTTACTCGTCATAGGCGCAACTGTGACGGGGTGGCTGAAAAGCGTGTCTGAACCGCCGAACCACGCTACGCGTCGGGGTCGTACGGGCGCGCGATGTCGGTCGGCGGCGCGCCGACGCCCAGCACAGTAACTGATTCGTCGGCGTCAGCCGGGTTGTGCGCGCGGTGCGGGCTCTCCGGCTCGGCGACGAACGCCTCGTCGGCCGAGACGACGTACTCCCCGTCGGGCGTTTCGACGTGAAGCGTGCCGTCGAGTACGTAGAACAGTTCCTCGCGCGTCTCGTGGTAGTGATAGGCCCGCGAGAGGTCCTCTCCGGGCGCCATCTCGTAGGTGGCCGCGTGGAGCGCGTGGAGTTCGGCGGCGTCGGAGATGCCGCGCCGGTCACAGGGGTAGTCCTCGGTTTCCGACAGGTCCTGCGGATCGATCTGGTGATAGCCCATACCGTCGGTGGGGGCGTCGGCGGGCAAAAGCGTGACCACGGCGGGGCGTCAGGTGAACAGCCAGACGAGGAGCGACAGCGTTCCGATGGAGACCACCGTCGACGTGAAGACGTTCAGTGAGGCGAACGCCGCGTCGCCGCCGAGTTCGGTCGTGTAGACGTACGTCGACACCGCCGTTGGCGTGCCGAGCATCACGACTGCCGCACCCAGCGCTGTCGCGTCCATCGACAACGAGGAGTACACCAGCCACGCCAGCGCCGGCATCCACAGTACCTTCAGCCCGACGACGCTGACGGTTTTTTGCAGATCCGACACCGGAAGGTCCGTGTCGAGCGTCGCACCGATACACAGCAGGGCGACCGGCAACGCCAGTTCTGCCGGTGGACCGAGCGCACCGATGAGTAACTCCGGAACGGGCAGCGACAGGACCGAGGCTGTGATGCCAGCCACCAGCGCGATGAGTACCGGGTTCGTCACGAGTTTCTTGCACTCGGTCAGCAGCGAGGCGTCGCTGCCGTTGATACGGACCAGCAGGAACACCGTCACTGGGACGTGGGTCACCGCGCCGATACCGAGGATGACGCTGGCGACGGCTGTCGCTTCGCTGCCCATCGTCGCCGCCACGAGCGGCAGCCCGAGAAACCCCATGTTGCTGTGATACGACTGGACGACGGAGACGCTGCGGCGGTCGGCGGAATCCAGCCGTCGATGGACGAGCCAGCCCAGCGCTATCGTCAGCGCGATGACGGCCCAGAACCCCCCGAGTAGCGCCGGTGAGACGATCTCCTGTAACGGGCGGTCGTACGTGGACCGGAATATGAGCGCCGGCAGCGCGACGGTAAAGACGAGTGTGGTGAGGCTATCCGTCCGCCGCTCGGTCAACAGCCCGAAATGGCCGGCGGCGACGCCGGCCGAGAGAAACGCGACCATGAATCCGAGCTGCCCGAGAACGGCCATGTTGGTCCCCAATCGGTTCGTCTTTTTGACCCTTTCGTCACGGGCAGAAACAGTATCAGTGGAGAAGCTGGAGAGAGTTCACAGAGAATTGGGACTGAATTTGAAGGATCTTTGAAAAATATTCTCAATATCCCTCTCCGTGGTGAACCGTGGAGGCGGAGAAAGCCTCCGAAGCACAATGACTGGAAGCGAACAACCGACACGGCGACAGGTTCTCCGGTCAACAGCAGCCCTCGGCGTCGCAGGTGTTGGGCTGTCTGTGACTGGAGCAACTGCAGCGAACCCTGGAAACGGTGATGAGCGCGGTACGGGGAAAGAGTTCGGCCGTGTCTATGCGAACGACGTACTCTGGCGGACAAACGTTGTGAACGTCCTCGACGAGCGTCCCGACCCGGAGGACAAAATCTACTTCCTCCATGACGGACATAAACCGATCGTGGCTAACGAGAAGGTGAGTGCCGACCAACGCTCACCGTTCGTCTCCGAGTCAGCACCCGGTGACCGAGACTGGAACGGTGGGCAGTGGACGCATTTCTCGGCAGCGGTGACTGACATCCAGGCGTTCAATGACGATGCACCGCTGACAAGCGATAGCGATATCTTAGACAAAGACTACACCAACGTCACTCTCGGTCGTCCCGGCTTCGGCCCACCCGACTTCTTCGTCTGCCCGCTGAACGGTCGCGCATAGCGGCTTCCCTACAACCACTTTCTCTGACTGCTGTCAGCCCGCGGCTCCGGACTTGCAGGGGAGTCGGGCGCATGACAACAAGCCTTTACCCGCACCGTCGCGTATCTCGCGCTAACAATGGTACTCGACGATCTTGGGAGTTCACTCCGGGGGACACTCGACGACCTCCGGGGGAAGTCCCGGCTCTCTGAGGAAGACATCGAGGATATCGTCAAGGAGATTCAGCGGTCGCTGTTGCAGGCTGACGTGGATGTCGGGCTCGTACAGGACCTCTCCGACAGTATCGAAACACGCGCGCTGGATGAGGAGCCACCGGCAGGGACGACTCCGCGGGACTGGGTCCTGCGGATTGTCTACGAGGAACTGGTCGACCTCGTCGGCGAGTCGACCGAACTCCCGCTGGAAGAACAGACCATCATGCTCGCCGGCCTGTACGGGTCAGGGAAGACGACGACGGCAGCGAAGATGGCGTGGTGGTTCTCGACGAAAGGGCTCCGGCCGGCAATCATCCAGACTGACACGGACCGGCCCGGTGCGTACGACCAGTCCAAGGAGATGGCCGAGCGCGCCGAGGTGGACTTCTACGGCGACCCCGACGAGGACGACCCGGTGAAGATCGCCCGCGACGGGTTGGAAGCGACGGAGAGCGCGGACGTTCGCATCGTCGACACAGCAGGCCGTGACGGCCTGAACGAGGAGCTTATCGAACAGATCGAACGCATCGAGCAGGAGGTCCAGCCCGACCGGGACCTGCTCGTGCTGGACGCGGCGATGGGCCAGAGTGCCAAGAGCCAGGCCGCCGACTTCGAGGAAGCCATCGGTATCGACGGTGTCGTCATCACGAAGCTCGACGGGACGGCGAAAGGTGGGGGCGCGCTCGCTGCGGTCAACGAGACCGACTCCACCATCGCCTTCCTCGGCTCCGGGGAGACGGTCAAGGACATCGAGCGGTTCGAGCCCTCCGGGTTCATCTCTCGACTGCTCGGCATGGGCGACCTCAAACAGCTCACCGAGCGCGTCGAGCGCGCAATGGAGGAAACGCAGGAAGGTGACGAGGAGGACTGGGACCCCGAGGACATGATGGAGGGGAAGTTCACCCTCAAGGACATGCGCAAGCAGATGCAGACGATGAACAACATGGGGCCGCTGGATCAGGTGATGGACATGATCCCCGGCCTAGGCGGCGGGCTGATGGATCAGCTCCCCGACGACGCGATGGACGTGACTCAGGAGCGGATGCGGGACTTCGATGTCATCATGGACTCGATGACCGAGGAGGAACTGGAGAACCCCCGCGTCGTCGGCCAGTCCCGAACCAGGCGCATCTGCCGCGGCTCGGGCAAGCCCGAGGAACGGGTTCGTGAGCTCCTCCAGCAACACAAGCAGATGGAGCAGATGCTCAAGCAGTTCCAGGGCATGGGTGACGGCGACATGGAGCGGATGATGAAACAGATGCAGCAGGGCGGTGGCGGCGGTGGCGGCATGGGCGGTATGGGTGGCGGCGGTATGGGGCCGTTCGGCGACTAACGCCGCTGCGTCGATCTGCGGGACGTGATACGTGGCGTTATTTTTGATGATCTATGTTCGAAATCCGGGCCAGAACTAAGGGTTGGCCCGTCCTACGGATGAAGCGAGCATGTACGAAATTGTCGCTGGGATAGACAAAAGTGAGGCTCGTGGGACCGCCATCGCGGAAGCGATAACCGAAGTTCCGATGGACGCCAGCCAGGTCCGTGTCACGCTGCTACACGACTTCGAGGAAAACCCCGAAGGCGCGTCCGTCGATCAGGTGGCCTCCGTGCGCCGGGCACGAGAAGTCCTTGAGGACGCTGGCGTCGAGGTGGCGCTGGAAGAGTCAAGCGGCGAACCGGCCGACGCAATCCTCCGGCTGGCTGACGAGCAGGACGCCGATATGATTGTCGTCGCCGGACGAAAGCGGACGCCGACGGGCAAGGTTCTGTTCGGCAGCGTTACACAGAGTGTGATTCTCGGTACGGATCGTTCCGTGCTCGTCTGCAGCGGCGAAGAAGAGTAACGCCGCAGTCAGACGTCGTACACTTCTTCGACTCGTTCCGCGAGCGGCGACGGGTCCGTCCGCCCGGTGATCCGCTCGACGGGTTCGCCGTCCTCGAACAGCACGACGGCGGGGGCCGCGTTGACCCCGACCGACTGACAGAACTCCGGGGACCGCTCGCCGGCGAGGCCACCGACCGGGACGCCGTCGGGGAACGCGGCCAGGACCTCGTCCAACTGCTCTTTCATCGCTTCGCAGGGTTCACAGAACAGTTTCCACACGGTGATGACACACCGGTCGTGGGCGTTGACGAACGCCTCGTAGCTGTCGTCGTCGAGATGTTCGACTCCGTCGGGGACTGGCGTCTCCGGCCCCAGTTCGGTCGCCATCTGTGCCATCGTCGTCAGTTCCACGATGGTGTAAGAATCGTCGACGTTCGACCGCAGGGTCAGGAACGTGGCGAACTCCTCGCGTGACACGTCGAGTTCGTCGACCCGTTCGGCCGCTTCGGCAGCCGAATCGAGGCCGAACACCTCGGCGACAGACTCGTGGAACTCCGCGTCGCCCATCGTCACGTAGGTGTCGTAGTATACCTCGCGGTCGGCCTCGAACGCCTCTGTCGTGCTGACTTCATCCGTTTCCGCGTCGATGACGACGACACCCTCCGACTGCAGTGCGTCGAGTAGCGCTTCGGGAGATTGAGTTTCCGACATTCAGACACCCAGATATTTGTCGCGTGTTTCTTGATCCTGCTGTAGTTCCTCGGCGGGCCCTTCGAAGACCACTTGCCCGCGGTCCAGCACGTAACACCGGTCGGCGATCTTCATCGCTGCCACGGCGTTTTGCTCCACCAGCAGTATCGTCGTCCCGTCCTCGCTGATACGCTCGATGGCGTTCTCGACGGACTGGATGATCTGCGGTGCCAGCCCCTCGTATGGCTCGTCGAGCATCAACAGGTCGGTACTCTGGTGGAGCGCGCGGGCGATGGCGAGCATCTGCTGTTCGCCGCCCGAGAGCGTGCCGGCCTTCTGGGAGCGTCGCTCGTCGAGTCTCGGGAAGTACTCGTAGATCTCGTCGGCCGACATCCCTTCGTCGCGGAAATCGAGCTTCCGCCGCCAGGTGTTCGACTTGTTGCGGACGGTGTCCGCGAGGTGGAGGTTCTCGGCGACAGTCAGGTCAGTGAACACGCGCCGTTCCTCCGGGACCAGCGAGATGCCGCGGACGGCGATGTCCTCCGGCGGGGCGTTGGTGATGTCCGTCCCGTCGAACTGGATCGTGCCGCTCCGGACGTCCGGCGGCGTCGCCCCGGAGATACAGCGGAGCGTCGAGGTCTTCCCCGCTCCGTTGCGACCCAGCAGGGCCGTGATTTCGCCGTCGTCGACGTTCATCGACACGTCCTGAATGATGTGGCTCTCACCGTAGTAGCCGTTGATGTTGTCTACGTCGAGCAGCGTCATTCCTCGACACCTCCGAGGTACGCTTCCTGTACAGCGGGGTCGTTCTGTACCTCCGTCGGCGTCCCCTCTGCGATAACCGACCCGCGATTGAGGACGACGATGCGGTCGGAGATGTCGAAGACGATCTCCATGTCGTGCTCGACCAGCAGGAATGTCAGGTCGAGTTCCTCCTTGACCCGCTTGATGAGGTCGACGGTCGATTTCGTCTCGTCGGGCGACATTCCCGCCGTCGGCTCGTCCATCAGCAGCATGTCCGGTTCGGCGGCCAGCGCGATGCCGAGTTCGAGCCGGCGCTTGTTCCCGTAGTCGAGGCTATCGGCCTGGTTCTCTCGCTCGTCGTACAGACCGACCGACTCGAGGACCTCGTTCGCCAGTTCGTCGACCGCCGGGTAGCTGTTCTGATTCCGGAAGAAGTTGAACCGGAACGAACCGTGCTCGGCTGCCAGCGCTGCGATGGTCGCGTTCTCCTTGACGGTTAGTTCGGGGAAGATCGAGGCTGTCTGGAAGGACTTGCTCATCCCCCGCTGGACGACCTCGTGTGGGTCCATCCCGATGATGGAATCCCCTTGGAACGCGATCTCGCCGTAGCTCGGTTCGAGCCGTCTGGTGACGAGGTTGATGAACGTCGATTTCCCCGCGCCGTTGGGGCCGATGAGGCTTACCCCCTCGCCCTGTTCTATCTCCAGATCCACCTCGTCGACGGCCGTGAGGCCGCCGAACTGCTTGGTGAGCCGTTCCGTCTTGAGGACCGTCATTCGTCCTCACCTCCGACGACCATGTCACGAACGTAGTCGATACCGCCCCAGATACCGTTCGGGAAGAGGACGACGGCGACGACGAACACGATGCCGAGAATGAGGTGCCAGAACGGGCCGAGCGTCTCGAACCCGCTGACGATGTTCTCGATGTACAGGTACAGCCCGGCACCGAACAGCGGCCCGAATAGCGAGCCGACACCGCCGAGCACAGTCATGATGACGATACGACCGGACTCGGTCCAGTACAGCGATTGCAGGGGCACGTAGTTCCCCTCGATAGTGAACAGGCTTCCGGCGATGCCAGCGAAGGCCGCCGAGATGATGAACGCCATCAGCTTGTACCGCCAGACGTCCAGCCCGACGAACTCTGCCCGTCGCTCGTTCTCCCGAATCGCGCGGAACACGGTTCCGTACGGCGAGTGGAGAATGCGATTTGCCATCGCGACTGACAGCACCGTCATGACGGCGACGAACACATACAACATGTTGTCGACCAGCATCGTCAGCGGGAACGGGACCCCGCCGTGGATGTCGATAACGCCCAGCAGGTGGCCGATGTCCACAGAGGTGAAGCCGTTCTCACCGTTGGTGAGGAAGGCCAGCGGCGAGGCCGCCAGGTAGAACGACATCTGGCCGAACGTCAACGTCAGGATTGCGAAGTAGATCCCGCCGCGGCGCAGCGACAGGAAGCCCACGATCCACGCCATCAGCACCGCAAACGCCGTGCCGGCGAACAACACGAGCAGCGGCGAGCTACTGACGCTCGCACTGAAGATACCAGCGGCGTACGCCGCGCCGCCGAAGAAGACGGCGTGACCGAACGACAGCAGGCCGGTGTAGCCAAGCAGGATGTCGAAGCCGACGGCGAAGATGCCGTAGATGAGCATCAGCGTCGCCAGCTGCGTGTAGCCGTCGAGGAGATTGTTGAACAGGAACGGGAAGACAGCCACACCAATGACGGTGAGCAGGACTGTCGAGATCTCCCGGTCGCGGAAGCTGGCCCAGCGGTCGCCGAGACCGCTGGTGACCTCCGCGTCGGCGTCGGCCGCCGCCGTGGCGGTCGCATCGCGCGGTTCGTCGCTCACGAGACATCCACCTCCGAGCCCAGCAGCCCCTGCGGACGCACCAGCAGAATTACGGCCGCAAGCGCGTAGATTCCGACCTGGCTCCAGGCGGCATAGCCGGTCTGGATGAGGAGTACCTGTAGTGTCCCCAGCATCAGCCCGGCTACCACGGCTCCCTCTATTTTCCCGACACCGCCGATGACGACGGTCAAGAACGCTGGCACCAACTGTTCAGTCCCGATGTTGGGGTTGACGTTCGCGAGCGGGCCGCCGACGACGCCGGCCACGCCGGCGAGTGCGGCACCGATGCCGAACACGACGAGGTACGGGCGGCTCAGTTTGATCCCGAGCAGTCGAACCATCTCGCCGTCGAGGGTACCGGCCTGGACGATGAGGCCGAAGTCAGTGTACTCGACGAGTGCGTACACGCCTAGAACGAGGACTGCGGTAATCGCGATGACGCCGAGCCGCCAGCGCGGGAAGTTCCCGACCACCGGCAGCGCGATTGGACCGGATGCCCACGAGGGTTGTGGGAACGGCTGGCTGTTCCCGCCGAGCATCGCCCGGAGCAGCTCCTGAACGATGATTGCGAGCCCGAACGTCACGAGAATCTGGTCGGTATCGGGTCGGTCGTAAAACGCCTGTGCGATGAACCGCTCCATCAGGAGGCCGATGACGAACACGACAATCGGCACGATGACCAGTGCGGCGATGAACCCCAGTCCGATGCCGTACGACTGGATACCCCATTCCACCAGTTGGCCGTCGTTCAGCGGGACCTGCGCCGTGATAAACAGCCCGAGATACGCGCCGACGAGGTACAGTGCTCCGTGGGCGAAGTTGACGAACTTCAGCGTCCCAAGGATAATCGATAGCCCGACCGCGAGTAGGACGTAGATTGCGCCCTGTTGCAACCCATTCAGTAAGATCGTGAGGATATCTGCGAGTAGCGTCACGTCGGAGTCACCCCACTGCACTCTGCTCGTACTATCTGCGTATTCCTAATCATGCTAGTTTTTGTGTATCAAGTAAGGCAACCTCATGCACTATAAATCATGAGGGGTACGCTCCCCTGTCCGGATTCTGCTCTATTCGTCGCCGTATTCGCCGAGTTCGCACTCCGCGGCCGGTCCGGAGTCACAGCCGTAGCCGACGTCGTCCCGGGACGTGATCTCGACAATGTCGATGAAGTTCCCGTCGCCCTGTTCGCTCTCAGGCAGCCCTTGGGCAACCGGAATGTCCCGCTGGGCCTGGTGGTCACAGGCACGCATCGTCTCTTGGCCCATGCCGATGTTGCTGTATTCGTAGTCCTCCAGTTGGCGGATGACCTCCGGCGGGTAGAACGTGCCCGCTCGTTCGGCGGCGGCTGCGTACTGGAGCGTCTGTGCGTATGCGAGCTGAGCCGGTCCGGACGGGACGCGGTCGTACTCGTCTTGGAACGCCTGCGTGAACGCGTTCGACGCCTCGTTGTCGATCTGGGAGTCCCAGGCGATCGTTCCGTAGATACCTTCGATAGAGCCACCGGCGGCCTGTGCCATCGGGCGGTTGTACAGCGGGACGACGAGTTCCATATCCTCGTCGATACCGGCATCGACGGCCTGTGAGACGGAGTTCGCGCCGTCCAGCCCGTAGTGGTTCAGGACGAGTACATCCGCGCCACTGTTTGCGGCCTCGGAGAGATACGAGGAGAAGTCGCTGGTCCCGAGTGGCGTCGGGACGCTGTCGACTTCCTCCCAGCCGATCTCCGAGAGGAACTGGTTCATCGAGTCCTGCTGGGTCTGGCCCCAGGAGTAGTCGGCGTACAGCTGGTAGAAGGAGTTGTCCGAGCCGTACTCGCTTTCAAGCACCGGTGCGAGCGCCTGGCCGGTCATGTACGCGTTGAACATCTCTCGGAACCCGTACCGAGCGCAGTCTTTCCCGGTCGTGTCGTTCGAGTGGGTCAGACAGGCCATGAACATCACGTTCTCAGTCTGACAGAGGCCCTGCACGGCGATGGCCACTGCACTGGAAGAGCCGCCTGAAATCATCACCACGTCATCCCGGTTTATCATCCGCGAAGCGGCCTGTCGAGCGGTGTCGGCGTCGGTCGCGGTGTCACCGTTCACCGAGTCGACCGTGTACCCGAGGACGCCGTCGCCGCTGAGGGCCTCAAAGCTGTCCACCCAGCCACCCCCATTATTGAGGTGTTTCTGGGCGAGTTCGTATGCCCGGAGTTCGTCCTGCCCCTCAGAGGAGTAGGGTCCGGATTGTGGAACGTTGAATCCGAACGTGACTGTGTCGCCCTCGACCGGGAAATTTCCGAGTGACGGGTAGTCGTCGCCGCCGTCACCGCCACCGTCGCCACCGCCATCGCCACCGTCGCCGCCACCGCCGTCGCCACCGTCGCCACCGGAACAACCGGCCAGTCCCGTCAGCCCTGCCACACCTGCGACGCCCGTACTCTTCAGCAACTGTCGTCGGTTGACCGATCTGCCATTAGTTGGCATGTTCCATACGGTGTCTGTATATATCATAATAGTTTCGGTAGGTTAATCAACGATTTCACATCTATAGAACGACACATCTCGGATAAATGGGGATCCGTAGACTTATTCCGACCTGATTGGTTTGTTAGAACATGACGAGGAATCTGCGTCGGCAGCTACTCGTCCTCACCATCGTCGTTACCGCTGGCTGTGGCGGGTTCGGGTTCAGCGGCGGTGACGGCTCGCCGACGCCGGTGACGCCTGCGCCGGTACCGACCGACTCTGGGACCACATATCCTGCTGGTGTTGGGTCGACGGGCGTCACCAGCCCATCCCTCCTCGGGTCCGCTCACGGGGGCCGTCTCAACGGAACCGGATACACGCTGACGATGAACCGGACCGTCCGGTATGCGAACGGATCGTTGCGGTCCCACCTCCGGGTCCACGTCGCGCTGGACGCGAACCGGACACACCTCGCTAACATATCTGTCCGTGGCCACGCGGCCCCGGTGCTCCTCGGTCGGCCGCCGGCGACCGCGTCGTTCTGGTCCAACGGCGACACGTATCTCCGCCGACTCGTGCGCGACAATCAAACGGTCCACAACGAGTACGACCCGCCGGACAGCTATGCGGGTACGTGGCGATACTGGGTCCACGCCGCCGCGCTGAACGGTCGTCCCGCCGCCGATGTCACTCGGACTGTTGCCCCGTTCCACACCCGGACCCTGCAGCCCCAGCAGTCAGACGGGACCGTCTACGTCATCAGGGGCGACCGACTGCGGGAAAACACCTCGTCGACAGCGTGGGCGTCCCGGGAGAACGCGACGCTCGTCGCCCACGTCACTCGGTCGGGACTCGTCCGCGACTACCGGACCGAGTACACGACGGTCACGAACGGCGGCGACCCGGTCACCGTCACCAGAACTGTTCGGTTTAGGGCAGTCGGGAACACGACAGTCGGGCGGCCACCGTGGTACGACAGGGCTCGGTCGACCGCCGGCTGAGTGGGGGCCAGCGCATCAGGGGGCTTTTTTTCGCTCGCCGTCCTTCGCCCTGCAATGACTGTCCGCGAGGTGGCACTCGAAGCCTACCGGGAAGCGCTCCCGGTGCTGGCACTCAGTGCAGTCGGTGGCCTCTTCGCGGGTGTTGTCCTTGGCGGCATGGACGCGGAGTTACAGGATGTCGCCGGACTGCTCGTGCTCGTCCCGGCGCTGCTCGCCACTCGAGGGAACGTCTACGGTTCACTCGGTGCACGTCTGGGGTCGGCACTCCATCAGGGGCTTATCGACCCGCGGTTCTCCTTCGATGACGACCGCATCAACGCCGCCGTCGCGGCGGCACTGGCAAACGGCGTACTCATCAGCGGGGTCGCCGCGGTGATGGCTGTCGCCCTGCTCGCGTTGGTCGGACGACCGTCGGCCCCGCTCACGACCCTCGTCGCCATTGCGCTCATCGCGGGCTTTGTCTCCGGACTGTTGTTGACCATTGCTGTCGTCTCAGTCGTGTTCATCGGCTACCGTCGTGGACTCAATCCGGATACGCTGGCCGGGCCGGTCGTGACGACAACGGGTGACGTGGTCGGTATCGCGACGCTGCTGGGCGCGACCCGCCTCGTCCTCGCGCTGGGGGGTGGCTGAGTGGCGGAGTTCGCCTCCCAGTGGTCGGTTCCGGGCATCGTCCAGACGATGTTTCCCATTCTGATCGTGCTCACCGCTATCGAACTCGGCAGCGGCCTCGTGCTGGATACCTTCGAAGGAACACTGCTGCAGTATCCCTCACTGCTCGTGCTCGTCCCGGTGACCATCGGGATGGCGGGCAACCTCGGTAGTATCCTCGCAGCGCGGTTCTCGACGGCGTTTCACCTCGGCCTCCTGTCGTTTGCGGCGACCGACGACCGGCTGGCCGGCAACGCTATTGCAACGCTTGCTCTTGCGGTGACACTGTTCCCGCTCGTGGGTGCCGGTGCGTGGCTCCTCCAGACCGTCATCGGCGGCGCTGCGCTCCCGCTCCGGACGGTCGTGCTGGTCGCGCTCGTCAGCGGGAGCCTGCTGGCACTGTTGGCTATCGTCGTGACGACGGTGACGACCTACGCCGCCTACCGGTTCGAACTGGACCCCGACGACGTGGTCATCCCCGTCGTCACGAACGTCTGTGACGTGCTGGGCGTGGTGGTGCTGTTCGGTGCTGTTCGCGTCCTCGTGTGACAGGTCGGTGTCGGCACTGCGGTAGCCGTCGTCCCGCGCGGCCATCGTGCCCGGCAGTCGTTTCCTCGAAAGCGACCGACGCTATCGATGGGCATTTGCGGACCAGAGTCGTACGTCTCAGTGTGCAGTCGTTCGTTGCCGCAGTGCTCGGCCACCCGGCGGTCGCTGTCCTCGGAGAGGTCGCTGTCCGGGTTCTCCGGATCACGTTCTTCCTCTCCTTTGGCGTGTTCCTCGCGGAACTGGCGGTCGCGTTCGGACTGGTCGAGAAAATCGCCGTCGTCTCACGCTATCTCACATCGCCGGCGAACCTCCCGGACGAGGTCGGCACCGCTATACTGACGACGACAGCGTCGACGACCGCCGGCTACGGCATGCTCGCCGACTTCCGCGAGTCCGGTGTCCTGTCCGACCGCGCGACGATAATCGCCGTCACGATCAACACGTTCTTCGGTTTCGCCCAGCACATCATCACGTTCTACGCGCCGATTCTCATCCCGATTCTGGGCTTTCGGGTCGGGGTGTTGTACGTCGCCACGCGGGGACTCATCGCGCTCGCGATTACGCTGACCGGCATCGCCGCCGGCGCGGTGCTGCTGGACGCGTCCAACGTCGGCCGGCCGACCGCCGGTGCGGGCCCGACTCCGGACGGCGGGACGGCTGACGACGCGGCCGACGTGTTCGACGACCGTCCAGAGAACCGCCGGGCGGCCGTCAGGACAGCGTTCGACGCGACGGCCGAGAAAGTCCGCGACATCCTGCCGCGGCTAGCGGCGATCTACACCGTCGTCTCGCTACTGCTTGCCTACAGTGATGAACTGCTGGCACTCATCGGTAGCGACGGGGCGTCCGTGACGACTGCCGCCGACGGGTTCGCCGGACTGCTCGGCCTGCCTGGCGCAGCCATCCCCGTCATCGCCGCCTACGCCCTCGATACGACCTCGGGGGCGACGGTCATCGCGCCGCTCATCCGGAACGGGACCTTCTCCGCGCGGACCGCCGTGGCGACGATGCTCGTCGGCGGCATCATCTCGTTTGCCGTCTCGACGTTCAAGCGCTCGATCCCGTTCCAGTACGGCATCTGGGGCCGGGAGTTCGGCTCGAAAGTCATCGTCGTCAACACGGGCCTGAAAATCGTCTGGATCGCGCTGGCGCTGGTCGTGCTCCTGTAGCGAGACGCCGGTAGCCCGGCGTCAGTCAAACGTGTAGGCCATCATCACTTCGTCGACCTGCTCGCCGTCCACGGTGTAGTGGTTCCGGCGGATTCCCTCGGTGTGCCAGCCGTGGTCTTCGAGGAACACCATCGCGTTCTCCGTGATCGCTGGCACGCTGTTGTACAGCTTCCGGTAGCCGTTGGCCTTCGCCCAGTCCAGCCCGCGCTCGATAAGCTGGCTCCCGATGCCCTGCCCACGCTGCTCCTCCCTGACGCCGACGGTGAGTTGAGCCGTCTCGCGGAGCTTGTCCAGTTGCGGGATGTCGAGATGACACCAGCCGATGACCTCCCCATCGACCGTGGCGACGAAGAACACTCTCGATTCTACCGTATTGTGCCGCGTGACGGCGTCCTCGTACAGCAACTGCTCGGCGACGCTCTCGGCGACGACGTACGTGCCGTCGCTGGAGACGTTCCGAATGGTCTGGACGAGCCCCTCGAAGTCGTCATTGTGGGCCGGCCGAATCGTGTAGGTCAGCCCGTCCGTGGTGTGTTCCTCAACTGAACCGACATCGAGCGCCAGCGTCAGGGTCCCACCGTCGTCCTCGATGTATCCCTTGGATAGAAGATGCGTCAGGGCCTTCTCGAACGCTTCGGGAGAAAGGTCCACCATCTCACGGACCCTATGCCGTGCCGCCGTCCCGTGTCGTTCGACGTACTGGTACACCTCCATCGCCGCGGTCGTCTCGAATGTCGGCCGTTCGACAGCGTCCATATCGGACATATATACTAGCAGATTATTAACAATTGTTGTTTGGTAACATAAAACATGAAACGCGGTGGGAGTTCTGTGCGAGCAGTCCCGGTCGAACGTAACGAGACGGCCTTGACTGGTGGGTCAGGCCGTATCCGGAATTGGGTCCGAAATGACGACGGCGTCACCCTCGATGACGCAGTTCCCCTCGGAGTCGTCGACGGCCGTGGCCAGCCGGAATCGGTTGTCCTGAATGCGCTCGACGACCTCACAGCGGGCCGTGACCTCCTCGCCGATATCGACGGGTCCCTGATAGCTCAGTTCCTGCGAGAGGTAAATCGTCAGCCCGGGGAGTCTCGCCAGGGCCGCACTGATGATACCCGAAACGAGTGTCCCGTGGACGATTCGGCGACCGAACCGCGTCCCGTCTGCGAACGCCGCGTCGAGGTGGAGTCTGTTCGTGTCGCCGCTGGCCTCGGCGAAAGCCTTCACGTCGGCCTGCGATATCGTCTTGCTGAACTGGACGTGGTCTCCGACATCGATCCCGTCGGCGGTCCCGTAGCTCTCGAAGGTCCAGTCCTCGTTCTCATACAGCGTGTCGGGCCGGGTGAACCGCTTCCGCTGGGACTGGTCATCGAACGCTCTCCTTGCCCGTGAGAGGTGTGGGATGTAGTCCGAGAGGTCGGTCGTCGTGACGATACCGACGAGAGACCCGTCCTCGACGACGGGCAGTTTCTTGATGTTGTTCGTCCGCAACCGATCCACGGCTGTTTCGATGTCCACGTCGGGCGTGACCGTCACCAGCGTCTCGGCCATTACATCGCCGACCGACAGCGCTCTGGTATCCCCCTCGGCTGCGGTGACGGCGACGATATCACCTTCCGTGATGATGCCGACGCAGTTGCCGTCGTCCTCGACGACGAGCGAGCCGATGTCTTCGTCGCGGAGACGCTGAGCTGCCTCGATGACCGGAGCATCGGGACTGATTGTTTTGACCGGCGTCCGCATGATATCTCTAACTGGTAGCGGGACGAGCATCGTACCGGAATCCAGACATGGCAGACGTATAACAGTCCGCCCGGTGACACCGGCACCCTTGTGTCGCCGGCCATCGACATTTCGACAATGTATCGGCTCGCGTTCGGCCTTGTCGTCGTCCTTGTGGTTGCTGCCGGCTGCAGTGGCTTCACCGCGGGACCATCCGGGTCGGTGGGGACCGCCGTCGACGGCCAGCCGGCAGTCGACGTTCCGGCGTCCGCTGTCACGGTGACCGTCACAGCCGTCGTCGACGGCGACACGATACAGGTCGCCTACGAGAACGGGACCGGCGACACGGTCCGGCTTGTCGGCGTCGACACCCCCGAAGTCCACACCGAGAACAAGCCCGCGGAGTTCGAGGGCGTTCCCGAAACCGACACCGGAGCGTCTTGTCTCCGTGGGGCCGGCACGAACGCGTCGTCGCTCACCAAACAGCGGCTTCTTGGTGAGACAGTCGGGCTCGCCTTCGATCCGAATCTGAACCGGCGCGGCTACTACGACCGACTACTGGCCTACGTTGTCCACGACGAGACGCTGTTCAATTACCGGCTCGTCGAGGCTGGCCACGCGCGCGTCTACGACAGCGAATTCACGCGAGCCGACCGATTCTACGCGGCCGAGGACGCTGCCCGCTCCGACTGGCGCGGACTCTGGCGCTGTACGGATTCGGACGCAGTGACCCGCACGGCTATCGCCGACGGCGGGTCCGAGAGCGCTAGCGGCGTCGAAATTGCGAACATCCACGCCGATGCGACGGGCAACGACAACGAGAACCTGAACGACGAGTACGTTACGCTCGTGAACACCGGCGATGAGCCGGTCGACCTTTCCGGGTGGGCGGTCAGCGACGAGGTGGACCACCAGTACACGTTCGCGAACCTGACTCTCGACCCGAACACGTCGGTAACTCTCTACACTGGTAGCGGTACTGACACTGACACGGAACGGTACTGGGGCCGGGACGGAGCGGTCTGGAACAACGACGGTGACACCGTCACGGTCCGCAACGCCAGCGGTGCGACGGTCCTGCGACGGTCGTACTGACGCCGCTGCGCTGCCACGACAGTATAAGCCGCTCCGGTGCTAACCACTGTCATGGACACCCGCCGGCTGACGCCGACACCACGGGCGGTCGACTGGGGGCTGTTCGCGGCGGTGGCGACGCTGCTTACCACCGGTATCGCCACCATCTTTGCAGGCATCCCCAGCAGTGCGTGGATTATCGACGTTCATGCCCTCTCCGGCGTGGTGCTAACGCTCCTGCTGCCGGTGAAGCTCCGCCGTGTCGCCCACCGCCTCACCCCGTCGCGGCTCACCGGGGTCCGCGTTCTCTCGGTCGGTCTGGGCGTTATCACACTGGGGGCGCTCGGCACCGGCGTCTGGTGGATATTCGGCGGCACGCTCGATCTCGGTCCGTGGGGGCTGTTTCACCTGCACGTCGCGCTCGGCCTGCTGGTCCCGCCGCTGTTGCTGGTGCATCTCCGCGCCCGGTTTTACTCCCCGGTACAGGCCACCCGCGGCGGCCGCCGGGATGTCCTCCGGTACGCTGGACTGGTGACCGCAGGGGCGCTCCTCTGGCGAGTTCAAGGGCCAGTCAACGACGCCCTCGACACGGCCGGCGTGGACCGAAGGTACACCGGCTCGCGAGAGCAGGGAACCGACGACGGCAACCGGTTCCCTGTCACTAGCTGGGTCGCCGACGACCCGGACCCGGTCGACGCGGCCGACTGGTCGCTGTCGGTCGCTGGCCGCGTCGCCAGCCCAACTAGCTACGCCACCGGCGATCTCTCCCCGGACGCAACCGAGTCGGCGGTGCTTGACTGCACGAGCGGCTGGTACTCCGGACACGAGTGGCAGGGCGTCCGCGTCGGCGACCTGCTCGACGCCGCCGACCCCGACGACGCGGCGGCGTGGGTCCAGTTCCGGTCAGTGACCGGCTACTGGTGGAGCCTCCCGCTGTCGGAGGCTCGTGATGCTATGCTGGCCACCCATGTCGACGGCGAGCGCTTGGCCCACGGCCACGGCTACCCGCTCCGCCTCGTCGCACCGGGCCGCCGGGGCTTCCAGTGGGTGAAGTGGGTCGAGTCAGTGCGGGTCAGTAAGCGCCGCGAACTCGGGGAGTGGCTTGCGATATTCGTGAGCGGGCTTTGATCCGGTCTACGTACTCGGGGGCAGCGCGGTCGCTGTTCTTCCGGGGTAGTCCCGCGTGGAAAGAGGTGATTACCTGCGGTATATGCCAACTTCGGACGGGGAAAACACCGAGTACTGTCTCTCTACGTTGGCTCAGGGCTCAGTACAGTACTACAGGTCCAGCGATCGAAAGAGTAGCTTACCGCTGTAGTTATCATTGAAGCTACCACTAACGAAGTAATGTGGAACGGTAGCGGGGGTATGAACTGGCGGCAGCCCGCCCGAATCGCCGGTCCGTCGAACACTGCCGTCGCCTTGTGGGCGGTTGCCGTCGCTTTCTTCGGCGTCGGCGACCTCGTCACAACGCTCGTCGGCTACAGCATTACTGGCGTGACAGAACTCAGCCCGGTCGTCAAACTACTGCTGGAACGGCACGCGCTGTTGGTGCTGACTGGGCTGAAAGCCGTCGTGTTCGTTGGCTTTTTCGCCATCTGGAAGTACGTCTCCTGGCCGTACTCCATCGGTGTCCCGCTTGGGCTGGCGCTACTGGGCGTCGCGGTGACGGCGTGGAACACCGGCATCATCCTCACTGCTGTACTGGCCTGAGCGCGGCGGTCGGCCGCTTCCAGTCCCCATGTGTGCCAGCAGTTACGCATGCTACACCAGTGCGTCGATAGAATCCCAGAGGTCCGGCCCGCCGTCGTCGCCCGATTCGTAGTGAATCGGCACGAAGCCCGCGTTGCGTGCGCCCTCGACATCGGTTTTGTACTCGTTGCCGACCATCACGTACTCGTCGGCCGGAAGCTCCTCCCGGACCCGGTCGAACGGAGCGCTGTCGGGCTTGTGTGCGCCGACCTCGTAGGAGGCGACAAAGAGGTCGAACAGGTCGGTCAGCCCGTGGTGGTCGAGCTTGGCGACCTGCCGCTCCCGGACGCCGTTGGTGACAATCGCGAGCTGGTTGTCGGTAGCGAGTGCGGTCAGGCTATCCCGGGCTGCGTCGCCGACGGTTGTCGACGCGAACTCGGTCTCCTTGAGCGTCTCGACCAGCGCATCGAGGTCCGCGTCGGCTCCGGCCGCCTCCACGACGGCAGCCATCGACTGGCGGTACGGCTCCGGCTCCAGTGCCTCGAAGGCCGTGTAGAACGCCTCCTTGCTAACGGCCCGGAGCTCGTCCGTGTACTCGATACCGTGGGCCTCGACCGTCCGACGGATGATGTTCTTGTACGGCTCCGGATAGTGGACGACCGTGTCATCGAGGTCGAAGCAGATGGTCGTCGTCATGTGTCCTCGTCGTAGACCGGCTGGCCGTCCTCGGTCGGCGGTGCGACGTAGTCGATGTACTCCTCGGCCGTCGGTTCGGTGACGGTCACGTTCACGTGGATGTCGCCCAGTTCCGATGGGTCACCGACTGCGAAGTTGATCCGCCCCTCGAACGCCGCTTGCTTCTTCACGTCGAACGCGAAGGTGTCGTCCTCCAGATTGTCGAAGAAGACCGACCGGGCTGTGTCCAGGATCTCCCGCCGGTGAAGCAGTTCGGAGAACCCGTCCATCGTGTGTACCTCCGCAACGAGTGCGCCCTGCTGGTGGGTCGGGTCGGCCTCCGGGAAGAGGCTCTGGATGGCGTCGGCGACTCTGTCGGTTACTTCGGTGTCGTTGACGGGGGCCTCGATTCGGACGTCGACGGAGTAGACGGCGCTCATTGGTCGAGTGCCTCCGGGCCATCTCGAATCAGTGTGCGGACGGTCCGCTGGAACGCGGCCAGCGTCTCCGTGTTCTCGATAGTCAGGTCGGCCATGTCCATGGCCTCGCCCATCCCGAATCCGAGTTCGCGAGCGTCGCGGTCCTCAAGCGATTCGCCACCGTCTTCCGCCGAGGTGTCCCGCCCACGGAGATCAAGTCGGTCGGCCCGCAGTTCGAACGGGGCATCTATCTCGACGAGCAGGAACCCGTCGCCGAACGCCGACTCGAACGCCTCGACTTCTACATCCGACCGGATACCGTCGACAAGGACGGTGTCGTTCGATTCGAGTTCCGCCTCGATCATCGGTAGCGAGCGCTCGGCGATGGCGGCGGGACCGTTCTCTTCCCGGAGCGCCTTCGCGACCGTCCCGTGGTCCGATGCGGGGTCAAGCCCACGGTCACGGCACTCCTCGCGGATGACGTCGCCCATCGTCACGACCGGCACGTCCATCTCGGCGGCGACGTTCGCTGCCTCGCTTTTCCCGCTGCCCGGCAGCCCGACGATACCGATAACTGTCATTGCCGGGCGTAATCGAGCAGCGGGCAAAAGCCTCCCGTTCGGCCTCACCGTTCGCGGACGACGACGAACTCCGCGAGGTCCCGCAGGTACTCCATCGACTGGGATTCCGGTGCGTCGATGGTCGACAACGACTCAAGAGCGGCGTCGGATTCGGCCCGCGCCCGCTCGTTTGCCTCCTCTGTCGTCAGCTCAGTCACTTCCACCAGCGACGGTCGTTCCATCTCCGCGTCGGTCCCGGCCGGCTTGCCCAGCGTTTCGGCGTCGGCCGTCGCATCGAGCACATCGTCGCGCATCTGGAAGGCCACGCCGACCCGTTCGGCGTACTGGCCGACCGCCTCAACCGTGTACGGGTCCGAGTCGGCAGCGATCGCGCCCAGCTCTGCCGCAGCCCGGAACAGCGCCCCGGTCTTCCGGCGGGCCAGTTTCATGTACTCCTCCTCGTTGGATGGCTCCGCGACCAGCTCCATCGCCTCGCCCTCGCCCAGTTCAACCATCGACTCGGAGACGGTCTGCATGGCGCGCTCGTCCGTCGAAAAGAGATTGAACGCTTCGCCGAGCAGGCCGTCGGAAGCGATGATTGCCGGGCCGTGGCCGAAGGCCTCCCAGGCGGCCGGGGACCCCCGCCGGAGTTCTGACTCGTCGATGATATCGTCGATGACTAGCGAAGCGTTGTGGACGAGTTCGATGCCGACCGCGAAATCGACGGCATCGGCCGGCTCCCCGCCCAGCGCCTCACACACCAGCACTGTCACCGTCGGCCGCACCCGCTTCCCCCCGGAAAGCGCCACGTGACGCACTTCGTCTGCGAGTTCCTCCGGCTCCACGCTGTCGAGAACCGCCTCCAGACGCTCCTCGACCCGGTCGCGCCGGCGCTCGAGATACTCCATTACCGCTCCCTTAGGACTACCATAAAAAGTACCTTGTCACCCGCGATTCAGTGTGTGGTGGCTACTGGAACTGCTCGGTGAGTGCCGGGACGACCTCGAACAGGTCGTCCTGAATGCCGTAGTCGGCGATATCGAAGATCGGCGCGTTCGGGTCGGTGTTGATGGCAACAATCGTATCCGAGCCCTTCATCCCGGCGACGTGCTGGACGGCCCCGGAGATGCCGATGGCGATGTACACGTCCGGTGTGACGACCTTGCCGCTCTGGCCGACCTGGCGGTCCTTCGCAAGCCAGCCGTTGTCGATAAGCGGTCGGGAACCCGACACCGTCGCGTCCAGCGCATCAGCGAGGTCGTGGATGATATCCAGGTTCTCCTCCTCCTCGATCCCGCGGCCGACGGACACCAGCACGTCGGCGTCAGTGATGTCGATGTCGCCACCGCCGACCTCTTCGAAGCCCTTCACGGTGGACTTGACGGCGCTCTCGTCGATGGTCGCGTCGAATGCCTCGATTGCGGCGTCACCGCCTGCTTCGACTGTCGGCCACTCGGCCGGGCGGATGGTCACGGCCGCTTGGTCGGCGTGGACATCGATTGTCGTTTCGACCTTCGAGCCGTACAGCTCTCTGGTAGCGGTGAGCCCGTCCTCGGCGCCGATGTCGACCACGTCGGTCACGAGCGGTCGGTCCAGCCGGTTAGCGACTGCCGGCGCGTAATCGAGACCGTTGACGCTGTTTGGCAGCAGGAGGACGGTCGGGTCCAGCTCCGTGGCCAGCTGGGTGACGACCTGCGTGTACACGTCGTGGTTGAATTCCTCGCCGATATCGACGGTGTGAACGGTATCAACGCCCTCCCGGTTCAGGTCTGCCCCGAACGCCTCGACATCACCGCCGATGACGGCGGTGTGTAGCTCGCCACCGAGTTCGTCGGCGAGTTCGCGACCGGCTGCTAGCTGTTCCAGGCTCACCGGTCGGAGCTCCCCGCGCCGGTGCTCGGCGATAGCGAGGACCGACATTAGCTGGTCACCCCCTTCTCCGCGAGCAGTTCAGCCAACTCGGTCGCCGTCTCCTCGGGACTCCCTTCGAACACCGTCGCCTCACCTTCGGTTTCAGGCTCGTACAGCGATGTCTGTTCCAGCGGGCTTTCAATCCCGGCCGCGTCGAGGCCGATATCCGCTAGGCTGTACTCTGCGAGCTCCTTGCTCTGGGCCTGCCGGATGCCTCGAAGACTCGCATAGCGGGGGTCGTTGATCCCGGTCTGTATCGTCAGTACGGCAGGGATCTCGATGTCGGTGAGTTCCTCGACGCCGCCTTCCAGTTCCCGATGGACACTGGCGACACCTGCCTCCAGATCGAGGTCGAGGTTGTTGACGACAGCGCCCCACTCCATGTCGAGCTTATCGGCCAGCGTGACGCCGGTCGCCCCGAACCCATCGTCGGCGGACTGGACGCCGGTCAGCACCAGATCGGGGTCTTCCTCTGCAGCGACGGCGGCCAGTACCTCTGCCTTCGTCTCGGGGTCTAGCAGGCCAGCATCGTCGAGTGCGTCGTCCCAGACACGGATGGCGCGGTCGGCCCCCTTCGCCAGCGCTTGCCGGATCGTTTCGTCCGTCTCGGACGGACCGATAGTGGCGGTAACGACCTCGACGTCGTCGTGAGCCTCCTTTATTTGGACGGCCGCTTCGACAGCGTACTCGTCCCACTCGTTGAGGTCGGCTGTGACGTACCGATCGTCGATAGCGAGTCCGTCGATCTCGAACTCATCGTCGACGGCTGCCACCTCCTTCACCGTGACAAGGATTTTCATGCTGAGACGTCCGACCGGACAGCGAATAAACGTTTTCGAACCAGAAACCACGCCCGGCTCGTTTACAGTCAAATGATCTGGACAGTTACTCGTCGAAGTCGGTGATATCCTCGTCCGGGAACGAAATGAGGTTCTCCCGACCGATGCGGAGCTTGTCGATGCGACCCTCCTCGTCCATCGCTGAGAGCAACTGCGACACCTTCGCGTTCGACCAGCCGGTCTCGGAGACGATACGGGCCTGCTTCATCCGACCGCCGTTTTCTTCGAGGAGCCGCTCGACGCGTTCCTCGTCGCTCAGTAGCTCGACGTCGACGTCGTCCGCGGCTGCGGTGTCGCTCACTGGGGCTGCCGTCCCGGCACTGTCGTCCCCGTCGTCGGTCCCGGCTGCGACTGATGGCAGCGCGTCAGTGTATCCAGTCTTGAACATGTAACCGACGGCCCCGACGAGCAGAAGCATTAGTACGGCCCCGCCGATCAAGGTCGAGTCGACGCCGCTGAACATCGACTCCGGGCTTTCTGTTGGTGTCTGGGTGGTCGGTTGTTCGCCAGTGTACACGACGGACAGGTACCCCGGCTCGAACGTCCGTCGCCCCTCGAAAACCAGCTTTCCGTCGTCGACGGCGCTCGGGGCGCTTTCCACCCCGTATTCTGGCGGTGGCGAGATAACGAGTCGTTGGTCCGCAGTTAGCGTCCCGAACCACGTACCGTCTGTGGAATTGAACGCGTCTCTGACGACGATGTTTTCACCGGTGACAACTGCGAAGTTCGTCCATGTGAACTCGAGTATCAGTTGACCCTTTCGGTCTGACACCTCGTACCGACGGTCGACATCGGTAATCTCCATCCCGCGACCGGTAACCGTACTGGCCTCGTTTTTTGCCTCCCGGAACGCTGGCAGCCACTCTGCCCTGTTGCCTCCCTCCGCGAACTGCTCACCGATGTTTCTAAACGACTCAGTATCGTTCTCCTCAAGTGCGTAGGTGTCTGTTATCGTCCACTTGGCGTCGCCGTTCGATTGAATCTGGAGAGCGAACGTCGTATTCTCCGCGACCGGTGCCGGCGTCCCGGTCGTCTGCTGGGCGTGAGGAGTATCAATCGCCGCCGCTGTCGCATGCGGTGGGGTCGCCAACAGGGCAAACAGGACGAGGAGGAGGAGGGCACCTGATACCCGCGGGGTCATTCTCGTTCATCGATGAACGTTCTGGGGGCAAAACCCTTTCCATCCGAGAATAAAACGTCAGCGGGCGCTTTGAAAGGTCTAGTGTCCTCTCAGACGATTATTGAGGCATGGAGAATGGGGGGATTTTTGTACGGTGGGTGAGTATTTACGGCTGATGCGTCCCCTCCCTGCAGTCGGTGTGATCCTCCTTATGCTCGTCTCCGTGGCTGCCCCGGTGACTGGGTTCGCCTCGCCGACCCAGACCGCTGACGGCAGCGACCAGTTACCACAGATCACGGCCGTCGCAAATACGACGAACCACCTCGCTATCCCGGCCAGCGACGTCAGGTCGACGACGTACAACCGGTCATCGATCGATGTGGGCGTCGCGGTTGCAGCCGGCTCTAGTGATCTTCGGAGCGATTACGCGACGACGACCTTCGAACAGCAGTTCTTCCAGCGGGACAGCGAGACCGCTCGCGACCGGCTTGTTGACGAGACGTTGACCGATATCGAACGCCAACGAACGAGTCTGGAACGACGGAATCAGGCCGCAATCCAGCAATACGCCAGCGGTACGATAACCGCCACGGAGTTCCTGCGACAACGGGCACTGATCGACGCTGAGTCCCGACAACTGACCGACCGTCTTGAACGGGTTCGGACGGCCGCTGGCACTGCACCGGACTACTCGCTGTCACCGAACCAGCGCTTCCGGCTGGAAAACAACAGGGGCGTACTCAAGACGTACCGCGGTCCGATAAGCCAGCGTATCAGTGTCGAAACTGCCGGTGAAACTGAGCCGAACGCGGTGTACGTCGAGGTGTCCTCGGAAGGCTATATGCTGTCGACGGTCTCAGACGGCCAGTACGCGCGTGAGACGTATCTCGGACAGGACCGCGAACAGACGGCAATCGACCAGTTCGCCCGGACCAACGACTCCCTCGGTGCGGTCAACACGCGGGCGGAGAACCTCTACCCGTGGCTCTACAGCGAGCAGTACCCGTCCGTTCAGGCATACGGTCGGAGTGCGATCTACCAGATTCAGGCTGACCACTCGAACGGACAACTGACTGCGTATCTCGACGGTGGCACGACGAACGTCTTCTACGAGACCCAGCACCTCAAACTGACGACGGTCGACCGGTCGGAAGTCGCGACGAACGTGAACCAGTCAGTTCGCGTCCGGGTCCAGCAGTCCTTCGAGTCTGGGCCGCTGCTCGTAACAGTCGCCGACAACAGTACGGGATCCAGGGTGGATGCGACTGTCAGAATAAACGGTAAACGGATCGGGACGACTGTTACAGACGGCTCCCTCTGGACTGTCGAACCCCGTGGGGAGTACACGGTTACCGCAACCACACAGGACGGAGACCGAGTACGGGTTCCCGTCAGTGGGTCGGCGTAGCACGGAAAAAGAGCGGTTCTATAGTCGCTGTTACTCTGGTTCTTCTGCAATTGTTGTAATCGCCCGGCGACTCCCTGGTCGGGACTACCAAACACCTTTTTCGGGTTCGGGTGACCTTTGGTCACCACTCACCGCAAAAACGTGGGCGAAAAAGCGGCCACTCGCTTCGCTCGTGACCGAAGGATTACTCAGGCACTTCTGCAATCGTCGTAATCGCACGCGGACTGCCCGGTCGGGACTGTTGAATGTGATGTTCGAACTTCTCGAACCCGGCCTCGGTAAACATCCGGTCGGCCTCCTCCTCGTCGTAAAACAGCATGATGGCGTCGGCCATTTTCTGGAAGATAGTCGAGTTCGGGTAGTCGGGGCCGACGATGAGGACCTTGCCACCGGGTTTGGTCAGTCGGCGGCACTCCGCGAGCGCGTCGACGGGGTTGGGCCAGTACTCGATTGACCCCGAGGACCACACCGCGTCGAAGCTGTTGTCCTTGAACGGGAGCCGTTCGGCGTCACCGAGGTGGTAGCGTACGTCGCCGAACTTACCGAACTTCTCGAAAGCTTTCGAGAGCTGGTGGGGGCTCTGATCGAGCCCGTACACCGTATCGACGTGTTCGAGCAGTCCCTCGGTAGCGAAGCCGGTGCCACAGCCGACATCGAGGACCCTGTCGTCGGGCGAAAGGTCGAGCATCGCAATCGCCTCGTCGCGCATCCGTTCGTCCCAGATGAAGGGGTTGATCTGGTCGTACACCTTCGAGAGATACTTGTAGAACGTCCGCGCGCGGGCCTTGTTCTCGAGGACACCCATTACTGCCAGCTTAGGACTTGGCGGTCATAATTCCCCGGATTTCAGCCGATGTATCACACGGGGAAACTTCGCAACTACCAAATAGCCGCTCTGGCAACGCTCACATGATTAGAGAATGCCACGGCCAGAAGTTCTTGACAGGATACAGGAGGCCGAGCAGGAGGCCGACGAGATCGTCGAAGAGGCCGAACAAGACCGCGAAGACCGCATCGCGGAAGCTCGCGAGGAGGCCGAGGAGATACGCGAATCCGCGCGCGAAGAGGCAGAGGCGGCCGCCGAGGATCGTCTCGAAGCGGCTCGCGAAGAGATCGAGGCCGAACGCGAGCAGATCATCGAAGACGGTGAGACCGCTCGCGACGACCTCGAACAGCAGGCCAGTGAACAGATCGACGAGGTAGTCGAATACGTCACAGACCTGTTCGAGGAGGCGGTGCATGCTCAGACCTGAGAAGATGTGCCGCGTCTCGGTGACGGGGTCGAAACGCGCGATGGAGCAGACTATTGAGGCCGTCCACGACCTCGATATGCTCCACGTCACCGAGTATGATGGCTCCTGGGACGGATTCGAACCGGGCAACTCGCTTGCCGGAACCAACGAGGTTTCTGACAAGCTCGTCACGGTTCGCTCGCTACAGTCCATTCTGGACGTCAGTGAGGAAGACGCTGGCCCGACCCGAGTTGTCACCGACGAGGCGATCGAGGAGCAACTCGATGAGGTTCGGACGGCAGTCAACGAACTCGACGACCGGCGCGACGAGGTCCGTGACGAACTCCGGGCCGTCGAGGACCAGATCAACACGATGGCGCCGTTCGTCGCACTCGGCATCGATCTCGACCTGCTCCGTGGCTACGACTCGCTGTCAGTCGTCGTCGGCGAGGGTGACAGCGACGAGATCGAGGCCGTTCTCGCGGACAGCGACATCGAGACGTTCGAGCTGTTCACTGAGGACGGCGTCGTTGCCGTGTTCGCACAGGCTGACGAAGACGCCCTGCAGGACGCACTGGTTGGGGCGACGTTCTCCCGGCTCGAAGTGCCGGAGGGCGACGGCGACCCGACATCATATCTCGAAGAGCTGGAACACGAGAAACAACAGCTCGAATCGAAGCTCTCGACTGTTGAGGACGAACTCAACGAACTCCGCCTCGACCACGCCGGGTTCCTGCTCGCCGCCGAGGAGAAACTGGCTATCGAGGCCCAGAAGGGCGAAGCGCCACTCACCTTCGCGACGACGGAAAACGCCTTCATCGCCGAGGGCTGGATTCCGAACGAGCGCTACGAGGCGTTCGAGCGGGCCCTTTCGAGTGCTGTCGGCGACGCCGTCGACATCGACCGAATCGAGATTGCCGAGTACGACAGCGAGGGCCACGCGGAGTCCCACGAAGAAGTCGAGCGCGAGGGCGGCAACGGCGGCGAACCCGTCGGCAGTTCCGTCGACGCTCCTGAGCCGGAGAGCGAGAGCCAACCGCAGGAAACCGTCGCTGACGGCGGCGTCATCACCATGGGTGACGACGCACCGCCCGTCATTCAGGACAACCCGAGCGGTGTCCGACCCTTCGAGGACCTCGTCGAGGTCGTCAACCGACCGAAGTACGGCGAGTTCGACCCGACAGTCGCCTTCTTCCTGACGTTCCCGGCCTTCTTCGGGTTCATGATCGGCGACCTCGGTTACGGGCTGTTGTACCTGGCGCTGGGCTATGGGCTGTACTCGAAGGTCGACAGTGACGTGCTGAAGAGCCTCGGTGGCGTCGGTATGTGGGCTGGTGGGTTCACCGCGCTGTTCGGCGTGCTGTACGGCGAAGTCTTCGGGCTCCACCAGCTCGGTGAAATCGTCTGGGGCGGTCACCCACCGATGCACAAGGGTCTCCAGCCGTCCTACTCCGGCTACGCGCTGGCCTGGCTGACGATGAGCCTGCTCGCCGGGACGGTTCACCTCGCTGCGGGTTGGATCTTTGATTTCATCGAGAACCTGAGTCACGGCCTCTGGGACGCGATCACCGAGAGCGGGTCCTGGCTGCTGATGCTATTCGGCCTCTGGGCGTGGGTGTTCTCCGGCGCGAACGGCGCAGCGCCTGACTTCCTCTACACCGCCGAGGCAGGCGTCTTCGCCGGGAACCCGTATGCGTGGGGCTTCACGGGACTGCCAGCGATAAACCTCTTCACGATTCCGGGACTGGGCGCGCCGTTCTCGGCGTGGCTCGTCCTCTTCTTCGCTGGTCTCGTCCTGCTGGCGCTTGCCGACCCTATCGAGGTCGTCGAGTTCCTCAACGTGCTGGTGAACGTCCTGTCGTACACGCGACTGGCCGCCGTGTTGCTGGCCAAGGCAGGGATGGCTTTCGTTGTCAACCTGCTGTTCTTCGGAGCCTACTCACACCACGGTGAGTTCCATTTCCTCATCGGGCACGGGCCTGAATGGGCAATCTCCGAATACGGCGCAGAAGCGATCATGTTCCCCGGGCTCATCCACTCCGGGATCGCCGCCGCGCTGGTCGGGGTCCTCATCCTCGTGATCGGTCACCTGCTCGTGCTGGTGCTCGGTATCACCAGTGCCGGACTGCAGGGCGTCCGACTCGAGTACGTGGAGTTCTTCGGCAAGTTCTTCGAAGGTGGCGGGAAGCGGTACAACCCGTTCGGCTACGAACGCAACTACACGACTGAGGACTGATCGCGCGCTTCCTTTCTCTTCGGGCTAATCGTCGTTGTTTACTGCCTGTTTCGCCAATTGCACCGCGGGTGTCGACTGATACACGCTCACAACCGACTACAGCTGAGCCCCTAAACCGCCCGAACAGCACGCTGACGAACCGTTTTGGGAAGCTTTATGAACTACGTGGATTCACATACGCCTGTTCGGACACGAGCAATTCCAGAGACTACACATCCATGATCGAAACCATCGCACTCCTTGTCAACGCAGTACTGCAGGAAGGTACCGCCAGTGCTCCAGCTATTCCGGCTTCAGCCGGCGCAGCGCTCGCAGTCGGACTCGCCGCGCTCGGTTCGGGTTATGCGGAACGTGGGATCGGGGCCGCCGCCGTCGGCGCAATCGCAGAAGACGAGAGCATGTTCGGCCGCGGACTCATCCTGACAGTCCTGCCGGAAACGCTCGTCATTCTCGCGCTTGTCGTCGTCTTCGTCGTCTAACAACACTCCGTCTTTTCCAATAATGAGCCTTCAAACAGTCGTAGAGGACATCCGCGACGAGGCCCGCGCGCGTGCTCAGGAGATTAGCGACGCGGCCGACGAACGTGCCGAGGAGATTATCGCCGACGCCGAGGCTGACGCCGAGCAGATCCACGAGGAACGCGAAGCCGAGGTCGAGCGGACCATCGAGCAAGAGCGGGAGCAGCGACTCTCCTCCGCGAAGCTCGAGGCCAAACAGGCTCGACTTAACGCCCGGCGAGACATCCTCGAAGACGTTCACGGCGACGTCGAGGACGCGCTTGCGGCCCTCGAAGGGGACCGACGAGAGGAACTGACACGCGCACTGCTTGACGCCGCCGTCGATGAATTCGACGACAGCGACGAGCTATCGGTGTATGGCCGTGCGTCGGACCAGTCGCTTCTCGAGGATGTACTCGATGACTACGACGGCGCGACGTACGCCGGTGAGCGGGACTGCCTCGGTGGCGTCGTCGTCGAGAGCAGCGAGTCACGAGTCCGTGTGAACAACACGTTCGATTCCATTCTTGAGGACGTCTGGGAGGACAATCTGAAAGCAATCAGCGACCGCCTGTTCGAAGACCAATGAGTTCGCGAACGGGAACGAGCGGCCAGGGAAGCAACTACGAGTACGTCATCGCACGGGTTCGTGCCCGCAGCGCATCCCTGTTCGACGATGACGACTACCGGAAGCTGGTCCGCATGGGGACGGGCGAAATCGCCCGCTTCATGGAGGAAACCGAGTACGAGACCGAGATGAACGCGCTCGGCTCCCGGTACGACGGCGTCGACCTCGTCGAGTACGCGCTGAACCGCAATCTCGCGAAACACTTCGACGACCTGCTTCGCTGGTCCGAAGGGGCGCTGTACGACTACATCGCCCGTTACCTGCGGAAGTTCGACGTGTGGAACGTCAAAACTGTCATCCGCGGGCTCTACTCGGACGCGGAGCGGACCGAGGTCGAGGACGATCTCATCAGGGCCGGCGAGTTCAGCGACCGCCGTATCGAGGACCTGTTGAACGCCGGTTCTATCGAGGAGGTCGTCGAGCAACTCGACGACACCATCTTCGGCGAGTCGCTAGCCGAAGCGTTCGACGTGTACGAGGAAAGCGGCGTTCTCGTGCCGCTGGAGAACGCGCTCGACCGCGCCTTCTACGAAACACTGCTGTCCGGATTGCCGGACAACCCGGAGATTGACAGCCCGACCGGGCTGTACGTCGAGTTCCTGGAGACGGAAGTCGACTTCCGCAACCTCCGGAACGCACTCCGGCTGGCCCGCAGTGGCGCGGACATCGACCCCTCGGAGTACTTCATCGAGGGCGGCCAGTTGTTCGACGAACAGGAGGTCGCGCAGTTGTCGACGAACCTCGATCAGCTGGTCAGCGCCGTTCGCGAAAGCAAGTACGGCGAGGACCTCGATCAGGCGCTGTCGGCGCTTGAGGAGGCCGACAACCTCATCGACTTCGAGCGGGCGCTGGACGCAGCGCTGCTCGAATATGCCGACCGGCTCTCGAACCGCTACCCGCTGTCGGTCTGTCCGGTGTTGTCCTACGTCCTGAAAAAGGAACGTGAGGTCGACAACATCCGGGCCATCGCCCGCGGTCGCGAGGCCGGCCTCGGCCCCGACGAGATCGAACAGGAGCTGGTGATACTATGAGCCAGGAGATCGCTGTCATCGGAAGCCCGGAGTTCACGACGGGCTTTCGGCTAGCTGGCGTCCGCAAGTTCGCGGACGTGCCTTCCGACGAGAAAGACGAGCAGCTCGACGACGCCGTCGAGGAGATGCTCAACGACGACGACGTCGGCATCGTCGTGATGCACGACGACGACCTGTCGCATCTCTCACGCGGTGTCAGGCAGGACGCGGAGACGAGTGTCGAGCCGGTGATGGTCACGCTCGGCGGCGGCACTGGGAGCGGCGGACTGCGTGAACAGATCAAGCGAGCCATCGGTATCGACCTGATGGACGAGGACTAACCATGAGTCAAGCAACAGACACAGACGTCCGCGAGGACGGCATTATCGAAAGCGTCTCGGGACCGGTCGTAACGGCTCGGGACCTCGACGCCCGGATGAACGACGTCGTTTACGTCGGCTCGGAAGGGCTGATGGGCGAGGTCATCGAGATCGAAGGAAACATCACCACGATTCAGGTGTACGAGGAGACCTCCGGTGTCTCCCCCGGCGAACCCGTCGAAGGGACGGGCTCGCCCCTCTCCGTGGACCTCGGGCCGGGTATGCTCGACGCCATTTACGATGGTGTCCAGCGCCCGCTCGATGTGCTCGAAGAGAAGATGGGGTCGGCGTTCCTCGACCGCGGTGTCGACGCGCCGGGCATCGACCTGGAGAAGACCTGGGAGTTCACCCCTGAAGTCGAGGAAGGCGACGAGGTCGAGGCCGGCGACATCGTCGGCACCGTCCCCGAAACGCCGAGTATCGACCACAAGGTGATGGTCCCGCCCGACTCCGAGGGTGGCGAGGTCGTCGCCATCGAATCGGGCAACTTCAACGTCGAAGAGACCGTCGTCGAACTGGACAACGGCGAAGAAATCCAGATGCACCAGGAGTGGCCGGTGCGCCAGCAGCGGCCGACCGTCGAGAAAGAGACGCCGACGGAACCGCTCATTTCAGGCCAGCGCGTGCTCGACGGCCTGTTCCCGATTGCGAAGGGCGGAACGGCCGCCATTCCTGGTCCGTTCGGGTCCGGGAAGACGGTCACGCAGCACCAGCTCGCCAAGTGGGCTGACGCGGACATCGTCGTCTACGTCGGCTGTGGCGAGCGTGGCAACGAGATGACTGAGGTCATCGAGGACTTCCCGGAACTCGAGGACCCGACCACCGGCAACGCGCTGATGGACCGGACCTGTCTCATTGCGAACACGTCCAACATGCCTGTTGCGGCGCGTGAATCTTGCGTGTACACGGGCATCACCATCGCGGAGTACTTCCGCGACATGGGGTACGACGTGGCGCTGATGGCCGACTCCACCTCCCGGTGGGCCGAGGCCATGCGTGAGATTTCGTCCCGACTCGAAGAGATGCCGGGCGAGGAGGGGTACCCCGCGTACCTCTCCGCTCGCCTGAGCGAGTTCTACGAACGTGCCGGGTACTTCGAGAACATCAACGGCACCGAGGGCTCCGTCTCAGTCATCGGGGCCGTCTCGCCGCCGGGCGGGGACTTCTCCGAGCCGGTCACCCAGAACACGCTGCGTATCGTCAAGACGTTCTGGGCGCTGGACGCGGATCTAGCCGAACGCCGGCACTTCCCCTCTATCAACTGGAACGAGTCGTACTCGCTATATCGCGACCAGCTCGACCCGTGGTTCGAGGACAACGTCCGGGCCGACTGGCCGGAGACGCGCCAGTGGGCTATCGACACGCTGGACGAGGAAGCGGAACTGCAGGAGATTGTCCAGCTCGTCGGGAAGGACGCGCTGCCGGAGGACCAGCAGCTGACACTCGAGATCGCCCGCTACCTGCGCGAGGCGTGGCTTCAGCAGAACGCCTTCCACGACGTGGACACGTTCTGTGAGCCCGAGAAGACCTACCGCATCATGGACGCCGCCAAGACGTACAACGATGCGGCCTTCGAGGCGCTGGATGCCGGTGTCCCCGTCGAGGAGATCACCGACATCGACGCCGCGCCGCGGCTCAACCGTATCGGCGTGCAGGAAGACTACAACGAGTACATCGACGACCTCGAAGACGACATCGAGTCTCAACTGCGGGAGCTGTACTAACAATGAAAGAGTATCAGACAATCACGGAGATCAGCGGACCGCTGGTGTTCGTCGAGACCGACGAACCGGTCGGCTACGACGACATCGTCGAAATCGAGCTCAGCGACGGCGAGACCCGCCGTGGCCAGGTGCTCGAATCCGCGAGCGACTACGTCGCCATTCAGGTGTTCGAGGGCACCGAAGGTATCGACCGCGATGCCTCGGTTCGCTTCCTCGGCGAGACGATGAAGATGCCCGTCACTGAGGACCTCCTCGGACGGGTCATGGACGGGACCGGCCAGCCGATCGACGGCGGCCCGGAAATCGTCCCCGACGAACGCCGTGACATCGTCGGTGAGGCAATCAACCCGTTCTCCCGGGAGTACCCTGAGGAGTTCATCCAGACGGGCGTCTCGGCCATCGACGGCATGAACACGCTCGTCCGCGGGCAGAAGCTGCCGATCTTCTCCGCCTCCGGCCTGCCACACAACGATCTGGCGCTCCAGATCGCGCGACAGGCGACGGTGCCGGAAGAGGAGGAGGAAGGCGACGACGACGAAGGGTCAGAGTTCGCCGTCATCTTCGGCGCAATGGGTATCACGGCCGAAGAGGCAAACGAGTTCATGGACGACTTCGAGCGCACCGGCGCGCTGGAACGCTCCGTCGTCTTCATGAACCTCGCAGACGACCCGGCCGTCGAGCGGACGATTACGCCGCGGCTGGCGCTGACCACTGCCGAGTACCTCGCCTTCGAGAAGGACTACCACGTGCTGGTCATCCTGACGGACATGACCAACTACTGTGAGGCACTGCGCGAGATTGGTGCCGCGCGTGAGGAGGTCCCGGGTCGGCGTGGGTACCCCGGATACATGTACACTGACCTGGCACAGCTCTACGAGCGTGCCGGTCGGATCGAGGGCCGCGAGGGCTCCGTGACCCAGCTCCCGATCCTGACGATGCCGGGCGACGACGACACGCACCCGATTCCGGACCTGACCGGGTACATTACTGAGGGCCAGATCTACATCGACCGCGACCTCAACAGCCAGGGCATCCAGCCGCCGATCAACGTCCTGCCCAGCCTGTCGCGGCTGATGGACGACGGTATCGGCGAGGGCCTGACCCGCGCCGACCACGCCGACGTGAAAGACCAGATCTTCGCCGCGTACGCGGAAGGTGAAGACCTGCGTGACCTCGTGAACATTGTCGGCCGCGAGGCGCTGTCGGAACTGGACAACAAGTATCTGGACTTCGCTGACCGCTTCGAGGAGGAGTTCGTCGATCAGGGGACCGACACAGCCCGCAGCATCGACGAGACGCTCGAACTCGGCTGGGACCTGCTCTCGATGCTCCCGAAAGATGCGCTGAACCGCATCGACGAGGACCTCATCGAGGAGCACTACCGCGAGGACGAGACCGCCGAAACCGTCGAAGCCGAAGCCTGACAACGGCCCTATATCTCACGGCCGCTCGCAATTTTTACCATATATTTTGGGTATGCGACTGTTTAGCGTTGCCCTCCTACACTAGAACGCACTATGCCAGAACCAGGGAGTGAAGCGATATGGCTGTGGTTAGGTACAGCGGGCATGTTCCTCGGCATGCTCTACTTCATCGCGCGCGGCTGGGGTGAGACCGACAGTAGGCGTCAAAAGTTCTACATCGCGACAATACTCATCACGGCAATCGCGTTCGTGAATTACCTCGCGATGGCGCTTGGCTTCGGGTTGACGATCGTCGAGTTCGCCGGCGAGGAGCACCCCATCTACTGGGCCCGATACAGTGACTGGTTGTTCACGACGCCGTTACTGTTGTACGACCTCGGGTTACTTGCCGGGGCAGATCGTAACACTATCACCTCGCTCGTCAGCCTCGACGTGCTGATGATCGGGACCGGGCTGGTCGCGACGCTAAGCGCAGGAAGCGGTGTGCTGTCGGCCGGTGCGGAACGGCTGGTCTGGTGGGGCATCAGTACCGCCTTCCTGCTGGTCCTGCTGTACTTCCTGTTCAGCTCGCTGTCCGGTCGGGTCGCAGACTTGCCCAGTGACACGCGTAGCACCTTCAAGACGCTACGAAACCTCGTGACCGTCGTGTGGTTGGTGTACCCGGTGTGGTGGCTCATCGGGACCGAGGGGATCGGCCTTGTCGGGATCGGTATCGAGACGGCCGGCTTCATGGTCATCGACCTGACCGCCAAGGTCGGCTTCGGTATCATCCTGCTCCGGAGCCACGGCGTGCTTGACGGCGCGGCCGAGTCGACCGGTGCCGGCGCGACGGCCACGGCCGACTAACAACCGACTGCCGTTCGACGACCCCGTTTTTTGCTGCCAGCCCGATAGCGGCGGTGCGCGGACCGTAATAACTGAAAACCGTTAACTGCCTACGTCGAAAAGAGACCCGTAATGGCTAAGGACGTCAAACCCACGCGCAAGAATCTGATGCAGATCGAGGACCGCATTGAGCTGTCCGAGCGTGGGCACGACACGCTGGAGAAGAAGCGTGACGGCCTCATCATGGAGTTCATGGACATTCTGGACCAGGCGCAGGACGTCCGTGAGGACCTCGACGATTCCTACGATCGGGCCCAGCGCGCGATCAATATGGCCCGGGCGATGGAGGGTGACGTGGCCGTCCGTGGGGCCGCCGCAGCACTGAAAGAACACCCCGAACTGACGACCCAGTCCAAGAACATCATGGGTGTCGTCGTCCCACAGATCGAGTCCAGTAAGGTCCGGAAATCGCTGGACGAGCGTGGGTACGGTGTCATGGGGACTTCGGCCCGCATCGACGAGGCTGCCGAGGCCTACGAAGAACTCCTCGAAAACATCATCCTCGCCGCCGAAGTCGAAACAGCGATGAAGAAGATGCTCGAGGAGATCGAGACCACGAAGCGCCGTGTCAACGCCCTCGAATTCAAACTCCTGCCCGATCTCTACGACAATCAGGAGTACATCGAGCAGAAACTCGAAGAGCAGGAGCGCGAAGAGATCTTCCGCATGAAGAAGATCAAAGCCAAGAAGGAAGAAGAAGAGGACGCGCTCGCAGCCGAAGAGGAAGCAGAAGAAGAGCCTGAAGCGGTCACTGCTGACGACTGAACAGGGGGCCGTCCTGACCGGTATCGTTTTTGCGCTTTCCCGTTCCTGTTGAGTATGGCCTGTCCCGACTGCGGTGGCGACCTCGTTTCGTTCCCAGTCCCGTCTGACCTCCAGCAATATCTCCCCGGAGACGCACCGGGGGCCAGCGTTTGCCGGTCCTGTCTGGCGCTTCACCCGGAGACGGAGCCGCCCACTGATGTCCCGGACTTCACGGATCTTGACGGGGCGATTCCCGATGCCGACGGCACGGCGGTCCCGCTGCTGTTACTCGTCGGGTTGCTCGATTCGCTTGCGATGCACCGCGACGAGATCACTGCGCTGCTGGAGCGAATCGAGCGCGAGGGCGTCGACCCACTCTTGGCCTTGGACCGACTCGACGCCAGCTACGGCGAGGTGGCCCACGTCGACCTCGGCCGTCGCCGTCGGCAACTCGAACAGTTGCTGTGAATCGGCAGCCCAATCACTTCTTGAATTGCAGTAGAGGGAATTGACTGAACGTACTTCGGTGGTAATGATCGTGACGCCGCCTTCGTCGAAGACGTACCAGAAGTAAGAGAACGGGCGCGTTAGACGCCGGTCGAGTAGCGCAGCAGGCCAGCGACGCCGCCGAACGCGGTCAGTAGCTGTTCGCCTTTTTCGAAGTCAGTCGAGATGAACACCGTCTCGGTGCCCCGCTGGTCGGCCAGTTCCATCAGGTGGTCGATGGCGTCTTCGCGCTCACCATCCTCGGCGTCGACGGTGGCCCCACAGCGGGAGCACTCGTGGTCGTCGGTCCCGGCGCTACTGTTGATGAGTTCGTACTCGTCGTGGCCGTTCTCGCAGGTGTAGGCGACCACGTCTTTCCGGAGGTCTTCGGAGATGAGCAGCTGTTCGACCGCGCCCATGTTGAGGTTCTGGCGCGTCTGGTCGAACCCGTAGGTGGCCTTGTCACCGTTGTGGAGCTGCTTGAAGAAGTCCTCCATGAGCTCCTTGTCCCGGAGCATCTCGTGTTCGGCCAGCACGTCGTCGGCCGCGTCTACGAGGTCGTACAGCCCTGACTCGTCGGTGTAGGCCACGTCGAACTTCCCCAGCACCATGTCCTGTAGCTCGTGGTGGAGGTAGTCGCCGTCGAGGAACTCGTCTTTCGTCGGTGAGGGGCCGCCGACGAGGATGCCGTCCAGTTCGTGACGGTCGGCGACGAACAGGTCGTTGGCCATCCCCGCGACCTCCTGATAGAAGTTGTCGATGGCTTCCAGCCGGAGGCGGGCGAAACGCTGGGCGGACTGGCCACCTTTCCGCTGTTTGCCCGGGACCAGTGAGGAGGCGGACTTGACGGGTTCGACGCGCTTGCCCTTCAGCCAGCCGACGTTGGCCTCGCGCCGGTCGAGCACGATGAGGCCGAACAGGCCTTTGTCGGCCAGCATGTGCTCTAGTGGCTCGGTGAGGAACTCCGAGTCACAGTGATAGCGGAACGATTCGATGGGGTCCGGCGGGGATTCGAGGACCTTCGTCACCATGTCGGTCCGGCCGCCGCCGGTGTCGAACGCGCCCGAGAACACGACCAGTCCGTTGTCGGGTGGCCGGACGTCGTAGTATCGGAGTCGGTCCTTGATAGAAGTGAGTGCGTCCTGCACCGCTGTCCGCGTGTCCTTCGACTTGATGTTCGAAGCCTCTGAGTGCTCTTGCGTGACGTGAGCGACGACGTCGCTGATCAGCTTGTCCTCGGGGATGTAGATAGAGACGAGTTGGGTGCCCGAACCCTGGTACCCCTTGAGTTCCTCGATGACCTTCCGGAACTCGTATTTCTGCTTGTCAGATTGTTCCTGTTCCTGCTGCTCGCTCATTACTCTATGTTGGCCGAGGTGGCGTAAGAACCTGTTGACAGGGAGCGAAGGGCGTGCGAGCAGCGAGGGGCGCGAACGAAGTGAGCGGTCCTCGTGTCGGAACGGCGACCGACGGGAGCCGTGGAGGAAGTGAGAAGCGCGGCCTTCGGATGAGACGAGCGGGGGAGGGACGACCCGTGAGTAGCGAAGGGCGCGAACAAAGTGAGCGGTCCTCGTGCCGGAACGGCGACCGATGGGAGCTGTGTGAAAAGCAGCGAAACGAAGCGTCCCAGCACAACCGGGAGAGGAGGTAGAGCGGTCGATATTGCAGACGTACCCTTCTGTTGATCTGGGTGGCCGTACCCGACTCATCTGGGGGGAGCAGTCACGTAGCGGTTCGACAAATGACAGTCGCATTTATATGACTGCCTGCATTGTACCCAAGCAATCAGACTATGGCGGGGTATGTGTGTACGATTGCGGGCGGCAAGGGCGGCGTCGGAAAGACGACGACCGCGGTCAATCTCGGAGCCGTCCTGCAGGAGATGGACTACGATGTGGCTGTCGTCGACGCCGATCTGGGGATGGCGAATCTCGGCTCGATGCTCTCCGTGGAGCCCGAAAAGAGCCTCCACGAGATTCTGGCTGGCGAGGCTGCCGTGAGTGAGGCCCTGACTGATGCACCGGGCGGGCTCACGGTAATTCCGGGCGAACAGTCGCTGGAGGCGTTCGCGGACGCTGACCCCGCAAAGCTTCGGAAAGTAATCAAGACGCTCCGAAATGCCTACGACGTGGTGCTGATAGACACCGGGGCCGGACTGAGCCACGAAGTCGCCGTGCCGCTCGGGCTGGCCGATGGAATCGTCCTCGTCACGACTCCCGATGACGTTGCGGTGGGTGATACGGTCAAAACAGCCCAGCTAGCGAACCGTATCGATGGGACCGTTCTCGGCGCGATCATCAACCGTGCGACCCGCCACACTGACGTCGCGTCCATCGCCGAGCAGATGGAGTTCCCGCTGCTTGCGGTCATCCCGGACGACCCGCAAGCGACGACCGAGGAACCGCTCGTGCTCAACGCCCCCGAGAGCACGGCTGCAGACGCCTATCAGCGGCTGACCGAGGCGCTTGAGGGTGTGTTCTTCCACGGCGAGAGTCCCGAAGTGGACATGGAGACGATACTCGACGACGAGTGGTTCCGTGACGATACCGAGGACCACTCCGATGTCGACGACGACGAGGACTCAGGCGGCGTGTTCGGGCTCTTTAACTGACCTCTCCGCGCCCGCTTGCTGTTCCGGTCTCAGCCCGCTTCTCCGCCGGCGTTTCACTGTTTCTGGGTTTCCGGAAGCGGCGGCCACAGCGTTGCGACCGTTTCCTGAATGAGCTGGGTCTGTGCCCGGCGCAGTCGCTCGGAGAGCGACGACGCAGCGATG
This sequence comes from Haloarcula sp. H-GB5, assembly GCF_054850705.1. Taxonomy (NCBI): domain Archaea; kingdom Methanobacteriati; phylum Methanobacteriota; class Halobacteria; order Halobacteriales; family Haloarculaceae; genus Haloarcula; species Haloarcula sp. H-GB5. Next base: position 182,240 of record NZ_JBTWBG010000002.1, read on the forward strand.
TCCAGTTCCTTTGCCACGGCGTCCAGTGATGCACGTCGCGGGATTTCGAAATACCCCATTTCGTACGCCGTCCGTAGCGCTTCGAGTTGTCGGTCGGTGAGCCCGTTCCCGGGCGGCTTCGGCTCCGCATCCCGGGTCAGTCGCTCCAGGCTGAACTCAGCGTTCTGTTGCCAGAACGAGGAAAACTCGGTGAACGCCGTTCGGTCGGCGAACCAGCCCATTTGCTCCCACCCGTCAGCAGTCACGGTTATCTGTTCGATGATGGCGTCTGCCGTAGCAAGTGCTTCGAGTCCGTCCAGGTCGTCGATTTGGTCGCCGAGTTGCTCCTCGAAACTCAGTGCCGGCACTGCCTGATATCGTCGAGTGTCGCCGGCCGTCCCGATGCGCGTCCACTCCTGCACGTCGTAGGCGTTAGTGAGTGCCCGCTCGACAGCCTGCCTGGAACCGCCGGTCACGGTTACAATGAACAGCGGACGACGGCAGTGGTTGTACTGGAGGGAAAGGGTAATCGACGTCTCTGGGACCGTCTCTGCAACCGACACGAGCGGCAACGCATCGCAGTATATCTGAAACTCTGCAATGAGCCCCATACGAACTCGCTCTACGTCGATGCTGAAGCACCTATCGGAACAGTGTGTCTGCCCCTGCTACACCCGCTCGTTTTAAACGGCCCAATCACTGAGAGAACGGCTTAGCCCGACGGCACTCGACCGTGTTGTTGTATGCAGCCAACACAACCGACAGACGAGATCGAAGTCGAATTCGAGCGCTACAGTGACGGCCAGCCACTCGTTCTCTTGCACGGTGGGATGGCCCCTACGGAGTACTGGGGACCGGTCGTACCGGCGTTCGAGGGATACGGCGCTGTCGTTCCCCAGCGGCCGGGGTTCGGTACCTGTCTCGACTCCGCCACGGAAACGAGCGCCGACGAGGTACTGGACCGCGAAGTCAAGTACGTTCAGGCGCTTGTCGACGCTGTCGACGGAGACCCGATCCTGTTTGGCCACTCCTACGGCGCACTCACTGCTATCGAGGCCGCGACGGCTACGTCAGTTGAGGCGGTCATCGCGTACGAACCGGCGGTGCTCCCCGGTGACTACCGGGCCGACGCCGATCTCGCCGACCGAATGGCGTCGCTCATTCAGGACGGAAAGCGAGAGGAAGCAGTGAAACGCTACATCGAACAGGTTCTCCACCCCGACGGTATCGAGGACCTCGACGCCTGGCTTGCGGAGTGGCCCGTCTGGCCAGATTGTGTCGCCCTCGCCGAGGAGGTCGTCCGGATGAACCGCTCTGTCGAACAGTACCGGCTCCCGGACCGTCTCGATGTCGACGCACCCACTCTCGTTCTCTCCGGAACCGACGGGCCGGATTTCCTCCGGCGGAGTGCGCGAAACATGCACGACGCACTGCCACGGAGCCGATTCGTCGAGTTCGACGGCGTCAGCCACAGCGGTCCCGGCGAGGCACCCGATCTGATCGCAGCTGAAGTCGACGCGTTCCTCGAAAAATAGCTCGGTCAGCCGGACTGATTCGCCGCTTATCGCTTCTCACATCGGATATTCGACGTGGGCCGGACCTACATCGAGGTCGGCGCTTCAACGCCCAGCGCGTCCAGCGCGTTCGCAATCGCCGTTCGGGTCCCGTCGACGAGCGCGAGCCGCGCGGCGCGGGTTTCTGGGTCGGCATCGAGTACCGGACACTCCCGGTAGAAGGCGTTGAACGTCTCGGCGAGGTCGCGGGTGTAGGTGGCGACGGTGTGGGGCGTCAGGTCGTCCGCGGCTGCCTCGATGACGGCGGGGAACCGAGCCAGTTCGCGAAGCAGATCGCGTTCTTCCGGCTCCGACAGCGGGTCGAGATCCGGCTCGTCGGGGATGTCGGTCTCCACGTCGCCCAAAATGCCACAGCACCGCGCGTGGACGTACTGCACGTAGGGCGCGGACTGGGCCTCGAAGTCCAGCGCACGGTCCCATTCGAAGGTGATGCCCTTGGTCGGCTGTTTCGAGACGATGTCGTAGCGCACCGCGCCGATACCGACCTGACGAGCGATCCGGTCGATGTCGTCCTCGTCGAGGTCGCCGCGGGTCCGGTCGTCGAGTCTCGACTCGACCTCTTCGCGTGCGCGGTCAACGGCTTCATCGAGCAGGTCGTCGAGGTCGATACCGGTTCCCTCGCGGGTGCTCATCCCGCCTTCCGGGAGGTTCACCCAGGAGTAAAACACCTGCCGGAGCTGGTCAGTATCGTTGTCGAGCAGTTCGAGCGCCGCCGAGAGTTGGTCGGCCTGGAGCTTGTGGTCTTCGCCAAGCACCGTGACGGCACGGTCGTAGGTGTCGAACTTCCACTCGTGGTGGGCTAGATCCCGAGTGGTGTACAGCGACGTGCCGTCGGAGCGCAGGAATACGAGGTTCTTCTCGAAGTCGGGCAGGTCAAGCTGCCAGGCGTCTTCCTCGTAGACGGCGCAATCGAGCGCTTTCAGGCGGTCGACCAGGTCGTCCGTGTCGCCGTTGCGCATGAACTGGGTTTCCTTGACGAACTCGTCGAACTCCGCCGGGAGGCGACCGAGTGTGTTCTGCATCCCGCCCAGCACGGTGTCGACCACCTCGGAGACTCGATCGTAGGTCTCTTCGTTGCCATCTTCGAGGCCCTGCAGAATCGACTGTATCTCGGTCTCTGCTTCCTCGACCTCCTCGGGGTCGCCGTCTTCGAGGACGGTGTTGCCCTTGCGGTAGTACCGGACCATCTCGTACTCCGGGGACTCCCGTTCGGGTTCGGGCAGGTCGTCTTCGCCGAAGGTCTCGTAGGCCCAGGTGAACACCGCTATCTGCCGGCCTGCGTCGTTGACGTAGTAGTGGCGGTCGACGTCGTAACCGGCGTAGTCGAGGACGCGAGCGACGGCATCGCCGATGATAGGGTTGCGCGCTCGCCCGACGTGGACCGGGCCGGTCGGATTCGCGGACGTGTGCTCGACGACGACGCTGGTGTCGCGGTCGGGAAGCCGCCCGAACTCGCTCTCTGTGACCGACTGCAGAGTTTCAGCGAAGTACGCTTCACTCGGGAGGAAATTGACGTACGGCCCCTGTGTCGTCACGTCGCTGACGTAGGTGAGGTCGTCGGCGTCGATCGTGTCGGCGATGTCGCCGGCGACGTTTGGCGGCGCAGTACCGACCTCGCCGGCCAGCCGGAAGGCGACGCTCGACGCCAGCACGGCGTCAACGTCCTCCGGTGGCTCCTCAATACCGAGGTCCTCGGCCGGTAGGTCGAGGGTTGTGAGTGCGTCGGCGAGGGCGTCCTCGACCTCCGCACGGAGCTGCAGGAACATACGCCCGGCTTTCGCGGCGGGGAGTAAATGGGTAACGAAACCCCTCAGGTCAGAAGCCGCGGCCCGAACACCATCAACAGGAGGCCGCTGATCATCGATACCGTGATCGCGATCGAGACGGCCGTCGTCACCCGTCGCCCATCAGAGACGGGCAGCCGCGAGACGAACGATTCGGTCGATGCCCGCAGGATGTGGCCGCCGTCGAGCGGGAACGTCGGAATGAGGTTGAACTGGCCGATGACGAGGTTGATCCAGCCGGTCCAGAACAGGACGTTCGCGAGCAGGAACACCGGCGTCGTCCCGAGCGCCCCGAGCGGGCCCTGAACAGTGTAGAAGTTCGTCGCGATCCCGGTGAAGCCGGCGAAGTTGTAGCCGAAGCCGCCGGCGACGCCGATGAACGGGAGCAAGAGCGTGCTGAAAATCCGCTGGGCGAACGAGAACTCGGAGACCGACGTGGGCGTGTCTGGGGAACCGCCGATGAATTCGAGGAACGCCGCCGCGGGGTAGGCGTCGATGCCGAAGTCACTGACCTGAATGCCGCTGATGCCCTGCTGGATGCTGACACCGATGATGCCGTTGTCCACCTGCTCGCTTTCGGCCATCGTTACCTCGTAGGTCTCGCGCTCACCGTCGACGTAGCCGGTGATTGTCACCTGGTCACCGGGTTCGCCGCCCTCGAGGGCCTGCATCAGCGCCGCCCCGCTGTGTGTTCGTTCCCCGTTGACTTCGGTGATAATCATGCCCTCGCCGCTCGGTGCTCCCTCTCCAGCGAGCGGGCCGTCCTCGGCGACTAGCACGTACGCGCCGAGGGCAGTCGTGACCGTCTCCCCGGATTCGGTTTCGAGTGTGGCTACGGGATGGTTTCGAGCCGCCTGTTCGAACTCACTGCGGGTCGCTACTGCGGTCCCGTTGACAGAGACAACCGTCTCACCAGTCCCAAGCGGCGCACTCTGGAGGGCTGCCGAGACGACGACGGACCGCTCGACGGTGACGGTTTCGGCGTCCTTGCGAGCCACTTCGACAGTCTGTGCGTCGCTTTCGGCCAGCACCGATTCGAGTGCCTGCTGGTTCTCGACAGACTGGCCGTTGACCGCCGTAATGACGTCACCCGACTCGATACCCGCATCGGCGGCGGGGGTTCCGTTGATCGGACTTCCGACCGGCACGCCGTCGACGACGGCGACAGCACCGGCGACCGGTCCGAACAGCAACAGAAGCGTGATGATCGCGAGCGCAAAGTTGTTGGTCACACCGGCCGTGTACATCCGGGTCTGCGAGCCGCGGTCGGTGCGGAGGAGTTCGTCTTCGTCGGGTTCGACGAACGCCCCGATCGGGATAATCGCCAGCAGGGCAAGCCCCATCGACTCGATGTCGATGTCCTCGACGCGACAGAACAGTCCGTGGCCACCCTCGTGGACGACGAGGCCAAGCAACAACCCGAGCACGATTTCCGGTGCGACTGACAGCGGGAGGAAGTCGTTCACGCCGGGAATCGCCAGCGCGTTCCGCGGTTCGTTCAGTGCGGATGGCTGTGGGTTGACGAGCGCCTGGTAGGCTCCGAGCGCAACGAGGAGGAACGAGCCGACCATCACGACGAGTCCGAACCCGACGCCGAGGTTCCCCCAAGCGCGCCAGAACCGCTTTGGCCGTGCAAGCCAGTCGAGGACTGCCTTGCCCTTCTGTGTGTGAATTGTCGTAATCGGGCCGCTAAAACGAATATATTCGGGGACAACGCCGCGGGTCCGTAGCGCCATCGCGAGGAGGGTGTAGGCGACAAGGCCCGCGAGGACCCACGTCAGCGTACTCACCATTTGTCAGAAAATAGGTTTAGCCAAGCAAGAGGGTTTGGTTTGGGACACACTGCTGGCACATAGCGGCCAACGGTCAAGTGACTCTGTGGTAAACACCCACACAATGTACGACCACGTGCTCATTCCCGTCGACGGGAGCGACGAATCCACGGCAGCCACACGGCGTGGCCTTGCACTGGCCAGGGACTTCGACGCGACTGCCGAGGTGGTTCACGTCGTTGACCAGCGAGCACGCAGGCTCACGCGAACGGACCGCGAGAGCGGGCGTCTCCGGGAACATGGCGAGTCGGTCCTCACAGAGATCGAATCGCTCGCCGCTGACGCCGGCCAGTCCGTCACGACGGAATTGCTGGAAGGAAAACCGAGTGTGCAAATAGCCGAACACGCTCGTGAAACCGACGCAGTACTCATTGTCCTTGGCCGACAGGGGATGACCGGTCTCGGGAAGCGACTCCTCGGTGGTGTCACCGAGCAGGTCTTGCACCGGACTGCGGTGCCCGTACTCGTCGTTTCGGATGATGCACGAATGGACGACTTCGATTACTCCCGGCTACTCCTCCCGACAGATGGCAGCGAGAACGCCAACACGGCGACACAACACAGTGCGACGGTTGCAGACCGGTACGATGCGACAGTCCACGTCCTCAATGTCGTCGATATCCAGGCCGCCGGCGGCGCGTTCAACGCTGGTGGCCTGAACGAGGCGTTCATCGAACGACTGGAAGACAACGGACGTGACGCCGTCACAGCAACCGCCGATGAACTCGGACAGATAGCTCCGGACGTATCAATCCAGACTGCTGTGGAACAGACGACCTCGCTCGATGGCGTTGCCGCCGGCATCCAAGAGTACGTCTCCGACAACGACATTGACCTCGTCGTGATGGCGTCACACGGCCGTTCGAACCTGAAACGCCAGTTGCTTGGCAGCGTTACGTCGCAACTGCTCCGAACTGTCGGTGTCCCCGTGCTGGTGACGCCCCGTTCGACCTGAGGGGTGGACGAACCACCCGTTCTATGTAGTGTGGAACCGTAGTACAAGGAGGTGCCGGACAATGCCAGAAACCTGCGGGATCTGTGGCGAGACGGTCCCGTTCGACGCTACCGTCCACGCGATGTTTCACACGCACAGCGAGACGGGCGTCATTGACGTGTACGTCTGTCAGGACTGCTACGACGAGCGGCTCGGACCGATGTTCGAGCAGGCCGACACGCAGGAACAGTCGCCCTGAACGCGCCCCTTCGATGGGGTGGTACAGTCTGGTAAGACCTGCTTACCCAGGCTCACTCGTTCCGACGGAACCGCTCCACAACGAACTCCTGATCCAGCTTCGCGATGAACGTCCCGAGCTGTGGACCTTCGGTATCGTCGAACAGCAGCCGGTAGCCGGCCGAAAAGAACTCGCTGATGTCGATGTCGTTTCGCTTTGCCGTCTCGTATATTTCAGACTGAATCGCCTCGCCGTCGTGGCCTTCGGCGATGAAATCGGCCAGCTCGTCCAGCGCGGCCGCCGTCGCGTCGTCGAAGGACACGTCGGGCATCTCCGCTCGCTTGAGTTCGTAGTTGAACTCGTTGTTCGTCAGGCTGGCCCACTCTTGAGCACGCTCGACGCGAGCGAGCGCCTGTTCGACGGCCCACTCTGGCGCATCGTCCGGGATGTGACCCTCTTTCCGGGCGATCTGCTCCCGCTGTTCCCGGTCGTCAGTCATCCCGAGCACGGCTGCGAACGTGTAGGGAATCCGAACCCGCTGTTCGCGCGGTTCGTCTACGACCATCGGGTAGGCCCGCTCGGCGAGTTCCATTTCGTCCTCGCTCCCGTCCGCCTCATCGAAGTAGCGCCGCTCGAACCGATCGAACTCGTCGACGAGCTGGTCGACGTTCTCGACGGAGAAGTCCCGCTGTTTCCGCGGGTCTTTCACGAAGAAGTACTTGAACACCTCCGGTTCGAGGATGTCGAGCACCTCGTCGACGGTGATGACGTTGCCCGACGACGAGGAGAGCGGCTCGCCGTCGAGCGTGAACCACTCGTACACCATCGGGACCGGCGGCTGGATGTCCAGCACGTTCTCGGCGACATCTTCGCCCGATGGCCAGGAGCCCTCGGCGTGGTCCTTGCCGAACGGCTCGAAGTCGACGCCCAGAATCTCCCACTGGCCGGGCCATTCGAACCGCCATGGGAGCTTCCCATCCCGGAGCGTCGCCGTCCCCTCGTGACCACAGCCCTCGATAGTCTGGTCGCCGGCTTCGACGTCTTCACAGACGTATTCGACTTCGCCGGCGTCGAGGTCGACCGCGGTGACGCCTTCGGTTATTTTCCCGCACTCTGCACACTGTGGCAGGAACGGGACGTAGTCGTCGTCGACCTTGTTCTGGTACTCCGAGAGCACGTCACGGGCTCGGTCAGCACGTTCGAGCACGCGGCGCGTGACTGCTTCGAACTCGCCGTCGGCGTACAGCTCGGTGTTCGAGACGAACTCCACGTCGACGCCGACCAGTTCGGCGCTTTTCCGGAGAAGGGTCGTGAAGTGAGCGCCGTAGGAGTCACAGCAACCGAAAGGGTCTGGAATGTCCGTGTAGGGCTTCCCGAGGTTCCGTCCAAGTGCGCCGGCGTCGACTTCGCCGAGACCGACGACGTTCCAGTCGAGGTCGGCGAGCTGGCGGGGGACCGCCCGGAGGCGGTCCTTGTCGTCGGCGGTGAACACCTGCCGGACATCGTGACCGCGGTCACGCAGGGCCTCAGCGACGTAGTAGCCCCGCATAATCTCGTTGAAGTGACCAATGTGGGGGACGCCCGACGGGGAGACGCCACCCTTGATGACGATCGGTTCGTCGGGGTCCCGTGCTTCGATGGCATCGGCGACAGAATCGGCCCAGAACGCCCGGGAACCGCCGCGGCCGACCTCGTAGAGGTCTTCCGCCATCTATGCCTCCGGGAGAATCTCGGACCCTTCGTACTCGCCGTCTTCGACCGCGCGCACGACGCGTTCGGGGTCAGTGCCGTCGAGCACTATTGTCCGGATGCCGGACCGCTGGATGATTTTTGCTGCCAGCAGGTCGACCGGTGCGCTGCTGCCGGCATCCATCTCGATATCGGCAATCACATCGACGAGCTCGCTCGCGCCGAGTTCGTCGAACCGCGTCGCGTCGTCGTCCTCGTTCGGGTCAGCATCGTAGACGCCTGGAACGGATGTCGCGTAGACGAGCAGATCAGCGCCGACGTACTCCGCGAAAGCGGCCGCCACGGCATCGGTGGTCTGTGCGGCGACGATGCCCCCGAGTACGGGAATATCTCCGCGACGGATGGCTTCCCGGCCCTCGTCGTAGCTCTCCGCGGGCGTCGGCGCGGCGCGGTCGTCTAGAGCAGCGATGAGTAGCCGGCCGTTCAGCCGCGTGACGGCGATGCCGAGCTGGTCGAGTTCGATCTCGTTCGCGCCGAGATCGCGGGCGCTGCCGATGTAGTCACGTGCGGTCGGTCCACCGCCGACGACGGTCCCGAGCGTGTGCCCCTGTGCATCGAGCGACTGGATGGCGTCGGCGTAGTCGGCGACCCGGTCCGCATCGAGATCCGGGGCCAGTACGCTTCCGCCAATGGAGACGACGACTTTCATTAGCCCGCCGTAACCGCGATGCACTCTTAAGGGTTGTCAAGCCCACTGGCTCCCGTCTCTATACTCGGTCCCTTCTGGTCCCCACAGCGACTGCTGTCGGCCGCACACCGGTAGGAATCTCCGTATGACGTGTGCCCGACGTGCTGACGCACGTCTGACAGACCTGCTGTGCTACCAGTGAATAGTGCTGTTTGTTGGGGCCACAAAGGGTGATATCTCTCTTTCACAGACCGTTCAAACCACCACGAGACTAGACCCAATTCGTCGGCTTAGAGGGCTTTGTAAAACGTCTAAAAGAATATGGAACGGTCGTAAAAAATGCGTTTTAGCTCGATTTGTCCTGAAAGTGACCGAAGTGGCCTGAAGGTTCCCCCCTTTATATACTCCCGGCGGGGTTACGAAGAAGTGAGGTGACAAAGATGAGCGCTACTGCAACGCCCTCCGGCGAGGAAGAGCCCTCCAAAGAAGAGCGACTGAAGTCGTTCCTCGCAGAGAAGGCAAGTGACGGCGAGATGTATTTCAAGAGCAAGTTCATCGCTGACGAAGTCGGTCTCTCCCCGAAGGAGATCGGTGCCCTGATGGTCAAGCTCAAGGACAGCGCGTCCGAGATCAACGTCGAAAAGTGGTCGTACACGAGCGCGACCACTTGGCGTATCGAACCGGCGTAGGCGACTGGTCCCCGTGTACAGTTTTCGGACGGAGTACCTGCTACCTATGTGATCGTTCGCGGAGTATTTGTGCCCGCATCGTTTACAGATAGTCGATGAGTGGCTCCGCCGCCGACCCGCCGTCGCCTGACCGACTGGCCGGCGTGTTCTCCGTCTCGTCAGTGCGGCGGGTGGACGGAACGGTCCAATATATTGGCGACCCGCTAGTGCCACCGGCTGCCGTCGCTGAGCAACTCAGGCCGGTGTTCAGACAGCAGGGCTACGACGTTCGGCTCGAAGAACTCGGTCCCGAATCGGCTGCGACGGCTGCCGCGACGAGCAATGGGGGCACTACTATCATCGGTGATCCGGACGCCGATGACCCGATTACTCCCAATGGTTCGTTGAACGCACGCCAGAACCAGTACGCGTTGATTGCGGAACCCATGGACACGGACTCCGGCGTCCCGTGGCTCAACATCGGGCTCCTGCTGGCGACTATCGCGTCGACGCTCTACGTCGGCGCGACTGCCTGGTACTACATTCCGGTCGCCGAGGATCCGCTTCGCGTGTTCGAGGCCTGGCCGTTCGTGGTCGCGATGCTGGGCGTACTCGGCATTCACGAACTGGGTCACTATGCCGCCGCCCGCTACCACGGCGTCGACGTGACGCTCCCGTATTTCATCCCGTTTCCGTCGTATCTCGGCACGATGGGGGCGGTCATCAACATCCGCGGGCGCATCCCTGACCGGACGGCGCTGTTCGATATCGGTGTCGCCGGTCCGCTGGCCGGCCTTGTCGCGACGACAATCGTCACGGTCATCGGCCTCTCGATAGACCCGATCACGGTCCCGGAACGGGTGGCAAACAGCGACACTGGCGTCATCATCACGTTCAATTATCCGCTCCTGTTCCAGGCGCTGGAAGCCTTAGTCAACGCGCTGGGGCTTGGGACCGAGGTCGGCCCCGGCGAGTCAGTCCATCCGATCGTGTTCGCTGGCTGGGCCGGGATGTTCTTCACGTTCCTGAACCTGCTCCCAGTCGGGCAACTCGACGGCGGCCACATCGTGCGGTCCATCGTCGGGCAGCGCCAAGAGACCGTCGCCGCTGCGGTGCCCGGCGCGCTGTTCGCACTCGCCGGCTACCTGTATTTCACCCGCGACCCGCCGCCGGTCGGCTTCGGCGTCTGGGGGCTGTGGGTGTTCTGGGGCCTGTTCGCTACCGGGCTCGCGTATGCGGGTCCTGCCAGACCAACCGTGGACACGACGCTGGACCGGCGGCGGACGCTGCTTGGTCTGTTTACGTTCCTGCTTGGACTGGCCTGTTTCACGCCGGTCCCGTTCGAGATCAGCGCGATCTGACCGGTAGCCCGTGTCGCGACTGGACCGCCCTCAGTGTGAGTACCCTCGGTCTGGCAGCGTCTCGCCATCGAGTGTCACGCCGCGTTCGGTGGCCGTGCCGATCCGGTGGAGCGGGCACGGTACTGCCTCTCTGGCTTCGGGCACGTCGGACTCGGGCAGCGTACAGACCAGCTCGAAGTCCTCGCCGAAGAACACACCCAGCTCCCTGCGCTCCTGTTCAGTCTCCGCAAGCGCGTCGACTTGCGCGTCTATCGGCAGTGGCTCCTCGATAGCGAAGCCACAGCCGCTGGCCTCGGATAACTGGTGGAGCGAGCGGGCCAGCCCGTCGCTCGAATCCATCATCGCCGTCGCGTGCGGTCGGAGCGCAACGCCCGCACGTACGCGGGGTTCGAACTGGAATAGCTCGTTCGCCTGGTCGGCGTCCCCCCGGTTGAACAGTTCGAGGGCGGCGGCCGACCGGCCGAGCGTTCCAGTGGCACAGACCGCGTCACCAGGTGAAGCGCCCGAGCGCCGGACCGGGTTGGCTGTGGAGCCGATGGCTGTCGTCGCGACAGTGAACTCATCGTGGCTATCCAGGTCGCCGCCGACGTACTCCGCGCCGACCGCGTGACACACGTCCTGTGCGCCGTCGACGAACGCCCCGAGTTCGTCCGCCTCGAACGACGGTGCGCCGTACGCGGCCACCGCCGCCGCTGCCTCGGCCCCCATCGCCGCAACGTCCGACAGCGAGGCCGCGACAGCACGCCAGCCGGCTGTGTAGCGGGTCGTCCCCGCCGGGAAGTCCGTCCGCTCGTGGAGCATGTCGGTCGTGATAACTTGCCCATCCACGACGGCGCAGTCGTCGCCTGCGTCGGGAAGCCGGTCGGCCATCTCGGCGAGTGCGGCCCGCTCGTCCATACCCCGTCGTCGGGTTCCCGGGGCAAAACCTCCGGGGATATCCGCCGGCGGGACAGGGTCGGTGGGTTGAAACCGGAGACTGCCAATTCCACCCACATGGATGGGAACCGGATGGCGACTGTCGTTGGGTTCGCGGCGGCGCTCGCCGTCCTCGCAGGGCTGGTGTGGCTTGTCGGCATCAGCGAGACCGTGGACGCGCTCGCGACGGCAGATCCGTGGGCGCTTCTCGCTGTTGCGGGCATCGCCATGCTCTGGCTCGTCTCGTGGGGGCTGGCGCTGTGGACGGTCCTGCAAGCGCTCGGCGCACCGGTGGCGCCACACACTGCCGTGCTCGTGTTCGTCGCCGCCGTGTTCTCGAACAACGTCACGCCCTTCGGCCAGGCCGGCGGCGAGCCAGTGAGCGCACTGCTCATCTCGACGGCCGCCGACACCGAGTATGAGACCGGACTGGCGGCTATCGCCACCGTCGACACAGTCCACTTCCTCCCGTCGGTCGGGTACGCCATCATCGGCTTCACGTTTGTCGCCGCCGGTGCTGTCCAGCTAACACGGAATCTGGCGTTTGCTGCCGGTGCTGTCGCGGTGCTTGCAGTCGGTATCCCCACTGTTGCTGTCGTGGGCTGGCGACACCGGAATCGCGTTGAGGCGGCGGTCATCCGGGGTGTCGCACCGGCGCTGGCCGCACTGTCGAGCGTCGTGCCCAGGTGGTCACCGCCGTCTGCGGAAAACATCGAGGCGCGAATCGAGGGGTTCTTCGCCGCTATCGAGCGAATCGCGACCGATCGGCGGACGGTCCTCCAAACCTTCGGACTCTCGGCGTTTGGCTGGATCTGCCTGTCGGCGTCGCTGTGGACGTCGCTGTACGCCGTCGGGGCACCAGTACCGGTCGAAGTTGTCCTGCTTGTCGTCCCAGTCGGGAGCATCGCCAGCGTCGTACCGCTTCCCGGCGGGTCCGGCGCTATCGAGACGGTGCTCGTGACGCTGCTCGTCTCGACGGCCCCGATTTCGGCCGCGCTCGCTACCTCTGCGGTACTGATCCACCGTGTCGGAAGCTACCTGTTGCCGACGATTGTCGGCGGCGGCGTCGCCGCCGCGCTCAGTGTCGACCGGGCCACGTCGCCTGAAGAGTGACCGCCACGATTCAGGATGGGAGTGAGAGCATCGCTGCCCTATGGGCGAGTGAACGGTTCACGCCCGCCGACTGCGAACGACGCGTTTAAATGACGGCGACGGGAAGAAATCTGCAATGGCTACACTCTACGACGTTCCCCCCGAGGAACTCATCGAGGCACTCACGGAGACGCTCGCAGACGAAGACGACATCGAAGCACCGGACTGGGCCGAGTTCACCAAGACCGGCGTCGACCGCGAACTCCCACCTGAGCAGGAGGACTTCTGGACGCGACGCGCCGCCAGCCTCCTCCGGAAGGTCGCCGTCGACGGTCCCGTCGGCGTCAACGCCCTCCGCTCCGAGTACGGCACCTCGAAGCAGGGGACGACCCGCTACCGAGTCCGCCCCCACCACAAGACCAAGGGCTCGGGCAACATCATCCGGACGGCGCTCCAGCAGCTCGAAGACGCCGGCTACGTCGAGACCAGCGAGAACGACGGCCGCCGTGTCACCGGTGAGGGCCGTAGCCTCCTCGACGACACCGCAGGCGACCTCCTGACGGAACTCGACCGTCCGGAACTCGAACGCTACGCATAACTAACGCCTTTCTCGCTGTTTTTCACCTACCCCGTAGCCCCTGCTCCGAAATCGTTTTCCGACCGACTCCAGTATTTTCACACAACTATGAGTGGCGACCCCAGCGATGAGGAACTCGAAGAACTCCGGAAAAAGAAGATGGAGCAGCTCAAGGAACAGCAGGGCGACGAGGGCGAGGCGCAGGAGGCGGCCAAGCAGCAGGCCGACGCCCAGAAGCAGGCAGTCCTCAAGCAGAACCTCACCGACGGCGCACGCAAGCGGCTCAACACGGTGAAGATGTCGAAACCGCAGGTCGGCGAGCAAATCGAACAGCAGGTCGTCGCACTGGCCCAGAGCGGCCGCGTGCAGGGCCAGATCGACGAGGATCAGATGAAGGAACTCCTCTCGGAGCTGACCCCCGACTCCAAGAGCTTCGACATCAAGCGCCGGTAGATGGACTGTGCCCTGTTGTACAGCGGCGGAAAGGACTCGACGCTGGCAGCGCTCTTGCTCGACCCCTTCTACGACGTAACGCTCGTCAGCGGCTCTTTCGGCGTGCGTGACACTGAGCCTGCACAGGAGAGCGCAACGGCTGTCGGTTTCGACCACACGACGGCCGGTCTGGACCCGGACGTGGCCCACGACGCCGTCGAGCAGATGTACGACGACGGCTACCCGCGAAACGGCATCCAGCAGGTCCACGAACACGCCGTCGAAACCGTCGCCCGCGGTGATTGGCTTGCCGATGCAGACGGTTTCGATACACTCGACGCCGTGGCTGACGGCACCCGCCGCGACGACCGGGTACCGACAGTGGATCGCCCGCTCGCCCAGAGCGTCGAGGACCGCTTCGGCGTGGACTACCTCGCGCCACTTTCGGGCATCGGCCGCGGCGCTATCGACGCGATGGCCGCCGACAAACTCGTCGTCGAGAGCGGCCCCAGCGCCGAGATTCCGAAGGCCGACTACGAAGTCGAACTCCGCACGCTCTTGCGGGAGCGCTATGGTGAGGGTGCTGTAGCCGATGTCTTCCCCGAGCACACGCAATCTCGTGTGCAGGGCCTGCGGTAGCCGTGTCGGGTGTCTGCTCTACGTAGTTCGCCATCTCAGGCGATATCCCGGGTGGTGTCCACCCTGATGCGGTCGGTGAGGTCGAGGCATATCGGTTCGGTGAGCGCGCGGCCCCCGCGGAACTTCGGGACGAAGAGCCTGTTTTCGATAGCGTCGTCGTTTCGCTTTGTTTCGAGGTCGAGTACGACGTCGCTCGTGTACTCCGTCCGGTGGCGTTGTGACGGCGTGGCGCTGTGTTTGAGCGCGTACAGGACCGCAACGCTGTCGGTCTGTGTGAGCCTGGAGTGCAGCGTTTCGAGGAAGGCCCGAAACTCCCCCGTGTCGGCGCGTTCGAGCGGTTCGACCGGGTCGACGACGAGGAGCGATTCCTCGGTGAGCTCCTCAGCGTGGGCGAGCGCATCGCTGACTGGAGCTTCCCGGTCCAGTTGGCTGACCGCGAGGTCGTCGTAGGTACCTCGCTGTGATCGCAGCGCTGACGTGACCGTCATGGGTGCCTGTTCGCCGGAGAGATACACCGTCTCCTGCCGGGCGACGAACTCAGAGAGAAACAGCTCTGCCTGGCTCGCCGGCTCAGCGAGCAATGTGACGAGGCTGCCAGCTGGAATACCGCCATCGAGCTTCCGGTCAAGTGCCCGAACTCCCGTCTCGAATCGTTGCGTCACTGTCTCACCCCGCGCGGCGTCCACCGGTTCACTGCCCATCCCATATAACGGGATTCAGTACCGCGTGGCTTTGTTGTCCACCGTCTACCACGGATCGTCTTCTACACAGTGGGTCTCTAGCCCGCTCCCTACGGGCAGGTGTTAGTCACGCCCGACAGTTATGGGTAGACCGCTGGCAAGAGCAGCGGTCGCCCCCTCTTAGCGACTCTCTACCGGTAGGTGTCAGCCGTCGATCTGTTGGTCGTGGCCAGCGTGAACAAACAGGTTCAAGCGAGCGCTCGCTGTAGACGCGGGTATGTACGACTCCGTCAAGGGCTTTCGCGATTTCTATCCCGAGGAGATGCAGGCTCGGCGGTGGGCCATGGACACGCTGGAAGACGTCGCACAGCGCTACGGCTTCCGAGAGATCGGCACGCCGGCGCTGGAACCGACCGAGATGTACGTCGACAAGAGCGGCGAGGAGATCGTCGAGGAACTGTACAGCTTCGAGGACAAGGGCGGGCGAGAAGTCGCACTCACGCCGGAGTTGACGCCGACCGTCGCGCGGATGTTCGTCGCCAAGCAGCAGGAACTCTCGAAGCCCATCAAATGGGTGTCGACGCGACCGTTCTGGCGCTACGAGGAGCCCCAGCAGGGGCGGTTCCGCGAGTTCTACCAGACCAACGTCGACATCTTCGGGTCGGCGGAGCCGACGGCCGACGCCGAGATCCTGGCCGTCGCCGTGGACATGCTCACCGACCTCGGGCTCACCGCCGAGGACTTCGAGATCCGTGTCTCCCACCGAGACATCCTCGCGGGCGTGCTGGAGTCCTTCGGGGCCGACGTGGACGTGCCCGAAGCGATTCGCGCGGTCGACAAGCGGGCGAAGGTCGACCACGACGACTACCTCGACGCGCTCGTCGAGGCGGGACTCAACTACGGCCAGGCCGACAAGTTCGACGAGATGCTGCAGATCGACGCCGCGGAAATCGAAACGCTCGCGGACCTCACCGGCTCCGAAGATGTCCGCGCAGCGACCGACAACCTGCAGGCGGTGCTTGACGCCGCCGAGGACTTCGGTGTCCGCGAACACCTCACCGTCTCGCTAACGACCGCGCGCGGGCTGGACTACTACACCGGCGTCGTCTTCGAGTGCTTCGACTCGACGGGCGAGGTGTCCCGCTCGGTGTTCGGCGGCGGTCGCTACGACGACCTCATCGAAGGCTTCGGCGGCCAGCCGACGCCGGCCGTCGGGTTCGCGCCCGGCCACGCCACGCTCCAACTCCTCTGTCAGCGTGCTGGCGTCTGGCCCGCCGAGGAGCTGTCGACGGACTACTACGTCCTGCAGGTCGGCGACACGCGCCCGACTGCGGCCCGCATCGCCCGTGACCTGCGTGAGCGGGGCCACGTCGTCGAGAGCGACGTTGCCGACCGGTCCTTCGGCGCGCAGATGGGGTACGCCGACGGCATCAACGCCGAAACGGTCGTCATCGTTGGCGAGCAGGATCTCGAAAACGACGAGGTAACGCTCAAGGAAATGGACGATGGCGAGCAGATCAGCGTCCCGCTCTCCGAGTTCCCCGGCGACCACGACCGGCCGACATTCGAAGACTTCGCGGAGTAGCGCGACCTAGCGGTCAGATCGTGACAGTAACTTTTTGCGACCAGCGTGTTGAGTGGACGACATGACGCTCCCCTCCATTGCCCTCCCGAGGTGGAAGCTCGTCGCGACCATCGCGATACTGTCGATGGGCTTTGCCATGCTCGCAGGTGCGGCCGGTCTCGGAAACGTGCTTGCTCCGATATTTATCATCCTCGGCTGGTTCATCCTGGCCCCGCTTGTCGCGCTTCTGGGAGCGAAACTACCGATGATCGAATCGCCGGCGGCCGAGCCGGATTCGGACGAAGCTGACATGACCACGGCTTCGGAATCAACGGTAGACCCGGTCGACCAGCTCCGGGAGCGATACGCCCGCGGCGAACTGACGGACAGCGAGTTCGAGCGGCGACTGGACCGATTGCTGGAAACCGAATCACTCTCGGCGAACAGCGGAACGGAAAACGAGGTCCGTGAAACCAACAGAGAAGTCAGCCTCGAAACGGAATAAGATGGAGTCCGGCCACTACTTTCGTGTGACCACGATCCCTGCCTGAGGCCGTTCGGGAGTCAGTCCGGTCAGAGCGCCCGTTCCATTTCCATCTCCACGCGCTCTTTGGCGATCGTCTCGAAGCCGACCGACTCGTACAGCGCTCGGGCGACGTGGTTCGTGTTCGAGACGGAGAGCCAGACGCGGTCGAGCCCGTTTTCCTGCCCGTATCCGAGGAGCACGCGGATGAGCTGTGAGCCGATACCGGCGTGCTGGTAGTCCGGATGGACAAAAATCGCCAGTTCCGAGGTGTCCTGATACGGGACGAGGACGGCGTGGCCGACAGCCCGATCCTCGTGCCAGACAACGACGTTCAGGCCGTCTTCGACAAGGTTCGGCAGCCAGTCGCGGATGTCCGCTTCAGTCCGGGGTGGGACGCCCTGTGACCGGGACTCAGTCCCGAAATCAGCATACATCTCCACCAGTGGGTCGATGTCGCCCTCATAGGCCTTGATTGTCACCGTCCGCCCGTCGTGGTCGGTGAACGTTTCGGGCGGGCGAGGGAAGTCGTGATCCGCCGCGGCGGCGTTGGACATGCTCCTGTCTTTGTCCTCAGGACGCCTAAGTTCGTCTATCCTTCCCAGCGACTGAGATTCGGGTGAGACAAGTGGCTCGCAGTCGACAAATCTGTATGCGCGCCTATCGCGTGGCCTACGACGGTCGACCGTATCACGGGTTCCAGCGCCAGCCCGACGTCGACACCGTCGAGGGGCGACTGCGCTCGGCGCTCGTTCGCCTCGGTGTCTGTGAGCGCGGTGAGGGGCTGCCCGGACGGTACGCGGCTGCAGGCCGGACTGACGCTGGCGTCTCCGCCCGGGCACAGACCATCGCCTTCGACGCGCCCGCGTGGCTCTCACCGGCGGCGTTCAACGGCGAACTCCCGGACGACATTCGGGTGTGGGCCAGCGCTGATGTCCCCGAGGACTTCCACGCGACCCACGACGCCGCCGAGCGCACCTACACCTACTACCTGTACGCGCCGCCGGACGCGGACCGACCCGGACACGAACCGGTCGATGACAGGCAGTGGGCCGACGCTGTCGACGCGCTCACTGGGACACACGACTTCCACAACCTCACGTCCGACGATACCGGCACTCAGCGAACCGTCGACATCGACTGGGCACGGGACGGCCAGTTCCTCGTCGTCCAGTTCACGGCCGGTGGATTCTGCCGTCAGTTGGTCCGTCGACTCGTCTCGCTCGCGGCGGCCGTTGCGGACGGCTCGGCTCCGCTGTCGAAGGTCGACCGCGTCCTCTCGCCGGAGCCTGTCAGCGGTCCCGACGGGATTCCACCGGCTCCACCCGAACCACTGGTGCTGACCGAGGTCCGGTACCCGGACGTGCGCTTCACCCGCGACGAGGACGCCGTGGCTGACGCCCAGACGGTCTTTGCACACCGTCGCGCGAACGCCCGAACAACTGCGCGGGTCGCCGACCACATCACCGACGGGCTGTAGTTCCCGAAACGAAGGCTTACTTCGGCCCCGTCCCAAGAGCGGGCTATGAGTTCGGTACCCGCACGGAGCGACATCGACGAGGCGTACAAGTGGGACCTCGACTCCCTCTACGCCAGCGACGAGGACTGGGAAGCCGCCTACGAGGAGGCGGAGGCGCTAATCGAGGACCTGTCCGCCTACGAGGGACGGGCCACAGAGGACGCCGCCACCCTGCTTGCGACCCTGGAGACGTACGAGGAACTGATGCGGACGGTGTCGAACGTCGCCGCCTACGCCCGGTGCCGCCGGGACGAGGACACGACGGACGACACCTATCAGGCACTGACCGCCCGCTCGCAGTCACTCTCCTCTGAGGCCAGTTCGGCGGCCTCGTTCCTCGACCCGGAACTGCAGGAGCTGGAGTACGACGATATCGAGGCGATGATTGACGAGGAACCGGCGCTGGAACCGTACGAGCACTACTTCGACGACGTGCTCCGGATGAAAGACCACACCCGCTCGGCCGAAGTTGAGAACCTGCTCGCCGAACTCGGCGAGGTCACCGGCGCGCCCGGCGAGGTGTACAACATGCTGGCCAACGCTGACATGACGTTCCCATCCGTCGAGGACCCCGACGGGGAGCAACAGCCGATCACGCTCAACAACTTCACGACGCTCCAGAAACACCCTGACCGCGACTTCCGCCAGCGCGTCTACGAGGCGTTCTACGACGAGTGGGAGACCGTCCGCAACGCCGTTGGCACGGCCTACAAGAACGCCGTCAAGACGGACGTGAAGATGGCCAACGCCCGCAACTACGACACCGCCCGCGAGGCCGCACTGGACGGCCCGAACGTCCCAGTCGAGGTGTACGACACGCTCGTCGACACCGTCCACGACAACCTCGATACGCTCCACCGCCACGCCGACCTCAAACGTCAGTCAATCGGTGCGGACGAGCTTCGGATGTGGGATCTTTACACCCCACTCGTGCAGGAGGAATCGCCCGAAATCGAGTACGAACAGGCCTGCGAGTACGTCACCGAGGCCGTTGCGCCGCTGGGCGATGACTACCAGTCCCGGCTCGCCGAGGGGCTGGACTCACGGTGGGTCGACGTCTACGAGACCGAGCACAAGCAGTCCGGCGCGTACTCCGGCGGTACCTACGACTCCCAGCCGTTCATCCTGATGAACTATCAGGACGACGTGGAGTCCATGTACACGCTGGCCCACGAACTCGGCCACTCGATGCACTCGGAGTACACCAGCGAGGAGCAGCCCTTCGTCTACTCCGGCTACGAGATCTTCGTCGCCGAGGTCGCGAGCACGGTCAACGAGACGTTGTTGACTCACCACC
Source organism: Haloarcula sp. H-GB5 (assembly GCF_054850705.1). Taxonomy (NCBI): domain Archaea; kingdom Methanobacteriati; phylum Methanobacteriota; class Halobacteria; order Halobacteriales; family Haloarculaceae; genus Haloarcula; species Haloarcula sp. H-GB5. Next base: position 202,225 of record NZ_JBTWBG010000002.1, read on the forward strand.
TGCTGGACACCGTCGAGGACGAGCGCCTGCGCCGGCATATCCTCAACGAGTACCTCGAACGGTTCCGCTCCACCCTCTATCGGCAGACGATGTTCGCCGAGTTCGAGCACCGCACCCACGAGATGTCCGAGGCCGGCGAGCCGCTGACTCCCGACCGACTGGACGACCTCTACCGCGAGCTGAAAGGCGACTACTACGAGCCGGCGGTGCTCGACGACCGCATCGCCCGCGAGTGGATGCGTATCCCGCACTTCTACCGTGCGTTCTACGTCTACCAGTACGCGACCGGCATCTCGGCGGCCGTCGCGCTCGTCGACGGTATCCTCGACGAAGGCGAGCCCGCCGCCCAGCGGTATATCGACTTCCTCCGGAGCGGGTCACGGCAGTACCCGCTGGAACTGCTGCGCGACGCCGGCGTCGACATGGCCAGTCCGGACCCCGTCGAGTCCGCGCTCTCGACGTACGGCGACTACCTCGACGAGTTCGCCGAGCTGCTGTAGGGCGGCACGCAGCGATTCGCCGTCTGTCCGGCTGTTCGAGCCACCGGCCTAACCGAACGCTACGGCCCCGTCTCGACACGGATAACTGTTTCACCCCCTGTGACCCGAAGGCACTTTGTGTCTCAACCGTATAGTACCGACCATCCAAATGTCGCGCAGTCCCTCGCTTCCGGAACGACCACGGTTGGAACTTGATCCCGATATGACGCCTGACGAGCGTCTGGAGGCACTCCGGGAACATTTCAAAGAGATAGTACAGGTCAACGAACAGCTGACTGAGCAGCTTGACGCTGCCCGTGACCGGCAACACGACCTCACGGACGAGGTCGACCAGCTCGAACGGGAAAACGAGACGCTCAAGACCTCCTCGCTGTACATCGCGACGGCCGAGGAGCTGACCGACGACGGCGTCGTCGTCAAGCAGCACGGCAACAATCAGGAGGTACTGACCGAAGTCTCGCCGTCCATCCGTGACGGCTTGGAGGCCGGCGACCGCGTCGCCATCAACGACTCCTTCGGCGTCAAGCAGATCCTCGACCCCGAAACCGACGCCCGCGCGCAGGCGATGCAGGTCGACGGCTCGCCGGACGTTTCCTACTCGGACATCGGCGGCCTCGAAGAACAGATCCGCGAGGTTCGGGAAGCCGTCGAGGAGCCGCTGGTCAACGCCGAGCAGTTCCGCGAGGTCGGTATCGAACCACCGAGTGGCGTCTTGCTGCACGGCCCGCCCGGCACCGGGAAGACGATGCTGGCGAAGGCCGTCGCCAACGAGACCGACGCGACGTTCATCAAGATGGCTGGCTCCGAACTAGTCCGGAAGTTCATCGGCGAGGGGGCGCGACTGGTACGGGACCTGTTCGAACTCGCTGCCGAGCGCGAACCGGCTATCATCTTCATCGACGAGATCGACGCCATCGCGGCCAAGCGAACGGAGTCGAAGACCTCTGGCGACGCCGAGGTCCAGCGGACGATGATGCAACTGCTCTCGGAGATGGACGGCTTCGACGAGCGCGGCGAGATCCGCATCATCGCCGCGACGAACCGCTTCGACATGCTCGACCGCGCCATCCTCCGCCCCGGCCGCTTCGACCGCCTTATCGAAGTCCCGAACCCAGATGTCGAAGGCCGCGAGCGCATCCTCGAAATCCACACGCAGGAGATGAACCTTGATGACGACGTGGACCTGGGTGCGTTTGCCACCGAGACCAACGGCCTCTCTGGCGCGGAACTGGCCTCGCTGGCGACTGAGGCCGGGATGTTCGCCATCCGCGACGGCCGGACGACGGTCCAGCAGTCCGACCTTCACGACGCCCTCGAGAAGATTGAGGCCGACGACGACGCCAGCAGCGTTCCGGTCGCGTTCGCCTAACCACCTTTTTCAGCGTCGGGGTCGCGCTGAGCGCGCGACTCGCTCTCTGCTCACGGGCGCAAAGCGCCCGTTCGCATGGTCAGCGGAACCGGAGGTTCCGCTCGACTCGAAAAACGTGGGCGAAAAAGGTCGGCCGCTCGCTCCGCTCGCGGCCGGAGAAACCGCGGCCGTTGGCCGCGGTATGCTGACTGGACGATGCTATCACTCTTGTTCTGTAGCAGTTTCGGCGTCTCGCTGGACCTGTTTGCACCGCTGTTGGTCTCACCGCGATAGCCCTTACTCCCGCCTGATTTAAGCCACCCCGCCCAGTATCGGTGCCCGTGACAGAGCGCGGACGGACGCGGCGGGCATTTCTGGGGACGCTCGCAGCGACAACAGTCGGGTCGGTCGCGGGGTGTCAGTCACAGTTCAATCCGCTTGCATCGACCGCGCTCGACGAACACGCCGCCACGCAGTTCCGGCAGGGGCTCCTGAATCAGGGGTATCAGGACACGTCGGTTCCGGACGCCGTTTCACGGGCCTGGGAACTGCCGACCAATCGCGGGGACCACACCGCTGCGAAAGGCAGTCCTGCGCTGGCACCGACAGGCGACCTGATTCTGGCCGACGATACCGGCCGCGTGCGGGCCATCGCACCGGACGGCGAGGTCCAGTGGGTGACGACGATTACACAGGCGACGCGTGGGAGCCACGGCACGCCAGCCATCGCCAACGACACTGCCTACATCGGGGCCTACGACGGCGCGCTGTCGGCACTGGATCTCGAAACCGGGCGGCGACGCTGGCGGACGGAACTGGGTGATGCGATCGGTGCGAGTCCGACCTACTACAACGGGTCGCTGTACGTCGCTGTCGAGCACGCGGCTCCGAGCGGCAGCGTCGTCGCTGTCAGCGCCGCGACCGGCGACGTGCAGTGGCGCGACAGCCGGCCAACCGACCACCCCCACTCGACGGTGGCACTGGACCGCGAGCACGGCCGATTGTTGTTTGGCTCCAACGATGGCTACTGCTACGCGTGGTCGTTTCCAGCCCTCGAACGTGTCTGGCGGTACGACACCGGCGGCGACGTGAAAGCCCCTATTGCCGTTGCCGACGGGACAGCAATCGTACCGTCGTGGGCCGAGACGGTCACCGCCGTCGACGTGACCGACGGCTCGGACCTGTGGACCTTCGAGGCCGACGCCGACGTGATGTGTGCGCCGGCGGTCCACGACGGCACCGTCTACGTTGGTAGCCACGACGACCGGGTGTATGCACTCGACCTCACAAGCGGTGAGGAGCAGTGGCGGTACGACACTGGCGGGTGGATCATCGGGAGCGTCGTCGCTACCCGGGACCACGTACTCGTCGGGTCCTACGACGGGCGACTGTACGCACTGGAGCGGGATTCGGGTGCGGTGGCCTGGACCACCGAAAACCGCGGCCACGTGACGAGTGCGCCGCTGGTGACTGCTGACGGCATCTACTATGCGGAGCGTGCGGTCGAGGGCGACCCGAACCGGCCTGGGATGTGCTACAGGCTCGTTCCGACATAACGAAGCGAAACCCCTTACCCCGCGGACCGTCGACAACCGCTTATGAGTACTATCCGGGTCGTGTGGGGGACTGCGACCGGCCCGACCGCGCTAGCCGCGTACGATGCGGCACTCGCTGAGGCGGGCGTCCACAACTACAACCTCATCTCGCTCTCGTCGGTCATTCCCGCCGAACCGACTATCGAGGTGGTAGAGACTGCGCCGGACCTGGGACCGCCCGGCGAAGCGCTAGAGGTCGTCCAGTCCTCGGCAACCGCCGCTCCGGGCGAGCGCGGCGCAGCGGGCATCGGCTGGGCCCGCAGCGAGGAGGGGCCGGGCATCTTCTACGAGGTCGACGGCACCAGCGAGGACGCGGTCCGGATGGAAATCCGTGAAGGACTGGCCGCTGGTCGGGACCTCCGAGACTGGGAGTTCGTCGAGGAGAACGTGTACGTCGAGTCGGCGTCCGACGAGGACGAGTACGCGAGCGCCGTCGTTCTCGCCACCTACGGCGAGAGCCACCCCGTCGTGTAGTGCGTGTGCCGACGGTGCCGGTCAGAACTGTGCTCGACACTGGGTTTTTAGTGCTCCCCCCCATAGAGACAGAGAACGTTCATGTACGGTAATACGTCGTTTGGTGGGGAGACGGAAGAAGTGACGCTGACCGCGGAACAGCGCGAGAACCTCCGCCGGGACCTCTCGAGCGTCGCCGCCCGGACCCGCGAACTCCTGCCCGGCGAGTTCGTCGTCGGCTCGGAAATCAGCAACAGCACGACAGGCCCACGGGCCACAATCGCGGTCCAGCCCCCGGTTGGGTCGGTCGTCAGTGCTGACTACACGCCCGAGGACCCGGAGAGCGCGAGCATCTCCGACGCTGAGCGCGACGACCTCGCGCAGGGTATCGCCGCCTCCGCCGCGCTGCAGGTCAAGCAAGTGATGGGCGACGACACGTCGCCGACAGCACAGTAACGCGCCGCTCTCAGTTTTCCGCAGAACGGTCACGGTGACGCGTAGCCGCCGGCATCAGGCGCGACCGCCGCTGGCGACTGGCGGATTGTAGAACAGCGCGTAGCCGATTGAGCCGGTCGCCGGGAGACTGCCGGCACTCAGCGCAGTCACGAAGCTGATCGAGGTGACGATTGCGCCGAGCGACGCCAGTAGCATCGAGAGGGCGATGCTGGCAAGCACGAGGTCGGGCATCGACGGGAACCCGGTCATTCGTGTCTGTACGGAGACACCCCTCCTAATTAAATATTATTACTCACGGGAACGGCACGCTGATGGCCGCTTACTTCCCCCAGAAGGGGTCGCGGTTCCGGTGCTTCTCCAGATACATCGACAGCGCCTCGCGCTCGTCGACAGAGATGTCTTCCTTGAGTTCCTGTTCGAGGATCTTCGCGTGCTTCTCGGGGATCTCGACCCAGAGGTCGTCCCCTTCCTCGATCTGGCGGCCGACAGTTGGCCCCTGAATCGAGACGGCCATGCGCTCGCCGGCGCGGGCCGAATCGACGTCCTCGCCCTCGTCCTGAATCGTTTTGAGGGTCCCGACGCGGTTCGCTTCGCCGCCGTCCCACCTGATGACGTTGACGTTCCGGCGGAGTTCACCGGAGAGGATTTCGACGCCGACGACGGCGGGATCGGACTGGCGGAAGGTGTGGTCCTGCAGAATCCGGAACTTCGCGGGGCGCGTGATGTTCTCCAGAATCTGCTCCTGCTGGGCCTCTTCGATGGCGGTGACGTGGTCGTCGTAGGATTCGACGAGCTGGTAGATGACGTCGTCCTCGAACAGTTCCACGTCCTCCTGTTCGGCGAGGTCCCGCGCGTCGTCGAGGACCTCGACGCTGAACGCCAGAATCGCCTGATTGGTCGGCTCGCCGGCAGTTTCGGCGACTCGCACGTCCCGCGGTGCGACCGCGCCTACTTCGGCCCGCATGACGGGAATCTCTTCCTCTTCGAGCGTACTGGAAAGGGCTTCGAGCGACCCGAGCGTGTCGGCCTTGATCACGACGCCTTCCTCCTGTGTCGTCACCTCGATCTCGGCGAGTTCCTCCTCCACCTCGGCGATGACCTCTTTGCGGTCGCGGTTGCGAATGACGCGGATCGGCGCGCCGGCCATCGCGTCGCCGAGCTCCGGCGCGGCGATCTTGACACCGTCGGCGGCCGCGACCTGCTCGACCTGCTCGAACTCCTGTTCGGTCCGGATCTCTTCGAGCGGACGCGGACGGAGCAGGGCGCGCACGTCGGTGACAATTGGCCCCTGTAGCCCACCGACGACGATGGTATCGTCGTTGCGGATGGTCCCGTCGTAGATGATGGCGTCGAGCGTCGTTCCGAACCCTTGGGTGTCTTTCACTTCGAGGACGGTCCCGACGCCAGGACCGCTGGTGTCGATCTCCATCTCCTCTTTCATGTACCGCTGAGACAGCCCCATCATCACCGTCAGCAGGTCGGGGATACCCTCGCTCGTCTCGGCCGAAACCGGCACGACACCGATGTTGGCCTGGAAGTTCTGGACGCGCCAGTACATATCCGCGGAGAAGCCGTTGTCCGAGAGTTCGCCGATAATCTCGTACAGCTTCTCGTTGAGGTCGGACTGGACGCGGTCGGACTGTGCGTCCATCGTCTGCTGGACCGGCTGCCCTTCGTTGGGGTTCCAGCCCGGGACAGTGTCGATCTTGTTTGCGGCGACGATGAACGGCGTCTGCGTTCGCTTGAGAATATCGATGGCCTCCAGCGTCTGGGGCTGGAAGCCGTCGTTGACGTCGACGACGAGGATGGCGATATCGGCGAGCGCGCCACCACGGGAGCGGAGCGTCGAGAAGGAGTGGTGGCCCGGTGTGTCGATGAACAGCAGCCCAGGCAGGTCGAAGTCCGTCGGGTCGACCAGATCGCCCGCGATCTCCGAAATCACGTCCAGCGGAACGGCCGTCGCGCCGATGTGCTGTGTAATCGCGCCCGATTCGCCGGCGGTGACGGCTGACCCGCGGATCTTGTCGAGCAGGCTCGTCTTCCCGTGGTCGACGTGGCCCAGAACGGCGACGATGGGCGTCCGCAGGGTGTCGTCGGTGGCTGTGGTGGGGTCCGTGTCAGACATAGATGGCTCCAGAAGTTGTCAGAACCGAGTCGTCGGTGGCAGTTAAGTTCGTCGTCATCAGACGCGCGCGACCGAACGTGGGGCTAAGCGGGCGTCACTCGGTTACAGTGAACGACCCCGTCATGCCGAGGCTCTGGTGGGGGACACAGTGGTACTCGTACTCCCCGGGAACCTCGAACGTGTAGGCGTACTCGTAGCCCGAACTGTACGTCTTCCCGTCATCTCCGGGCGTCCCGGACCAGTCGCTACCGGACGGCGTCGCAGTCGGCTTGACGTTGTGGCCGCCGGCCTCCCACACCCACAGGACGGTGCTTCCGACAGGGACCTCGAAGGATTCGGGCTCGAAGACGAAATCGCCCGGCGCGACGGCGACTTCTTGATCGGCGTCGACCGGCGTTTCGGTGGGTGTCGGTGTCTCAGTGGCCGTGGCAGTCGGTGTTGCCGTCTCAGTCGGTGTTTCAGTTCGGGTGGCGGTCTCCGCTGGCGTCGTCACCGAATCAGTTGGCGTTCCCGTCGCAGTCCGGGTCGGTACTTGCGTAGCGGTGGCTGTCTCCGTCGGGGACGGTTCACCGCTGTCGCCACCACTACAGCCCGCGACAGTCCCGGTGACGACGGCCGTGAGCGCGCCGAGGAACTGACGCCTGTTCCGGTCCATGTCGTACGCCTGGGGTGCCTGTCGCTTAGGGCTGCTGCCTGCTGTGACTGTGCCGATCCCGGTCACGGAGCGGCTTCACCGGCAATCTCGACACTCGCTGACGCATGGCTTCTATCCGTGACCGTCGCTATCGCCGGAGATCGTCGCTCACCTCTCGAACATCCCCGTGGCGTTTATGTAACCTCGTTCGGAACAAGGGGGTATGGCCGCGATACTTGCGGAAAACCTGTCGGGCAAAGACGTGATGGGGACTGACGGCGCTGAGATCGGCAGTCTCTACAACATCACGATGGACTTCTCCTCGGGCGCGCTGCACAACCTCGTCATCGACCCCGCGGAGTCGCTCCGCAACACGAACTTCGAGTACAGTGACCAGGGCCGCCTGCTTGTCCCGGTTGAGCGGGTCAAGGCGGTGAAAGACCACATGATTGTCAAACGCTAGATGTACGTTCTTGACTCCTCGGCATTTATCAACGAGTATCATACCGACGAGCAGATAGCGACGATTCCACTCGTCAGAGAAGAACTAGAAGACGAGGCCGCTTATCGCTTCGACGCCCTCGAAGGTTCGGGGATGCATCTTCATATTCCCGAGGACAACACTGTCGAGCGCATCGAGCGCGCCGCCAGCGAAACTGGTGACCTCGCGGAACTCTCAGAAACTGACATCCGGCTGATCGCAGCCGCGTTCGAACTCGACAGCCGTCTCGTCACAGACGATTACGCGATGCAAAACGTCGCGGAGAAACTCGACGTGGCGGTTGAAGTCATCGCCCGTGAGGGGATCTCCGAACAGCGCGAGTGGCTGTTCCAGTGTGCCGGCTGTGGCCGCGAGTTCGACGAGAACCGCGACCGCTGTCCCATCTGTGGTAGCTCACTCTCGCGAAAGAACCCGGCTTAGACGGTCTGTTCGTCCCGGGCTTCGAGCCCGAGGTCGACCAGCTGCGACAGCACTTCTTCCTCTGTGATGCCGTAGCGACGCGCAAGCGTTTCGATAATCCGCGCTTGCTCGTCATCACAGACGATGGTGAACCGCCGAGCCATGCCATCGCCTACAACAGTCGTTTGCATAAATACCCGTCAGACAGCAGTCAGACGGCTCAAATCGCCACATTTCCTGTAATCTCAATGTACAATGTGAGAAACTGGATGGCGTTGAACGCGCCGTGGATGAAGATCGGCACGAGCAGGTTCTCGGTCTTGAGATAGCTCAGGCCCAGCAGCGTCGAGAGGACGAACACCAGCAGCAATGAGAGGACAGTCTGTGTCGGCGTCCCGGTGCTGTACTGTCCGAAGTGAACGACGCCGAAAACGGCACTGGTGAGTATAATCGCCTGAAGACCACTGAAATCATCGTAGAGGTACTTCTGGATGAGGTTTCGGTAGATAAACTCCTCGCTCGGCGCGATAGTGAGAAACGCCAGCGGGATCATCACGAGCAGGAACGACGGGTCCTCGCGGGCCAGTTCCTCGACGCTGCTTCGCGCGGCTTCCAGCCCGAGTGCCTGAATGAGGTAACTGAAGCCAAACAGCGCGACCATGAGGACGACGACGCCGCCGACGCTGTAGCCGATGTCACGGAGGCTGGGTCGCCGCAGGTCCAGATCGGTCCAGGTCCGGTCCAGCCGGCTGGCGACGGCCGCCCCGAAACCGACGAAGCCGACGCCGATGCCGATAGTGAGCGTAACGTACGCGGGACCGGTGACAGTCCCACCGTCCAGCGCCGCGGCGCTGACCAGCCCTCCCGCCGCGACCCCGAGAACGACGAACTGGGCGAACACCGTGCCCACGAGGAAGCCGGCCAGCCCGATTCCTGTTGCGACCGAGAGCGCTCTGGCAACCGTGTACAGCCGGTCGTTCGGCACGTCGGTCGCCAGCGCCCAGCCCAGCGCAATCGTCACACCTCCGGCCAGCACCGTGAGATAGACCGCGATGCCGACGGTCGCCTCGACGCCAGTACGGAACTCCGGCCGGAAGAAGGCGACGAGCGTCGCGAGCGCTGCGATGACGGCCGCGCCTGTCGCGCCCAGCCCTGCCTGTCTACGGTCAAGTGCGCCGTGACGGACAAGTGAGAAAGCGAGCGCGGCGACGACGAATCCGCCGGCGGCGACCTGTCGGGCGGTGATCGGGCCGACAGTCGTCGGCGGTGTCATCCAGCCGACGACGCCAGTTTCTGTGGCGACGAGTACGACGAGACCGAGGCCAGCAACGAGAACACCCCAGTTCGCGGCAGTGTCGTCCATTATCGGCAGTCCGTTGCGCCGGCCTAAAGGGACTCCGTTTCGCCGATCCGCAGTCGCTCACGCTCATCGATGACCGCCGTCTCGTCGGTCGCCTCGCCGCGGATGAGCGCCCGCGTGGCGTTTTTGCCCCACTCGACGGCCGGCTGGGTGAACGTCTCCACGTCGGCGAGTTCGCCGACGAGGACGCAGGCCGCCTCCATCGCGTACAGCAGTTCTCCGACGCTCTCGGCGTCGAGGCGGTCGATCTCTACTTCCAGCGCCGGCCGGTCAGCCGCGGGCAGGCTCGCCACCGTCGCCTCGTACTCGGCGTCGATGAGGCCGCCGAGATCGGTTCCGGCGAGATACGACAGGTCTTCGTGGTCCGGATCGGGAATCGCCACGTCGGCGCGCTCGCGCGGTCGGACGAACGTGACGACCTTGTCTCGATGGCCGGCGCGGTACAGCTGGAGCTGTGAGTGCTGATCGGTCGCGCCCAGCGCCCGCGCCGGCGTCTGGCCTCTCCCGTCCTTACCCAGACTCTCGGCCCAGAGCTGTGCGAACCACTCGCCGAAGGACTCCAGTCGTTCGGCGTAGGGCATGACGGCGTTGACTGTCGCGCCCGCTTCTTCGAGTGCGTAGGTCATCGCGCCGTAGGCGTAGGCCGGCGAGTCGTACAGCGACGGCGCGAGGTCGTCAGCCGCCTTCTGACCGCCGGCAAGCAGCCCCTCGATGTCGATGTCAAGAATCGCCGGTGGGACGAGCCCGACCGCCGACAGCGCGCTGAACCGGCCCGGGACGCCCTCGGGAACCGGTAGCGTCGGCAGGTCGTGCTGGTCAGCGAGCGCCCGGAGCGGGCCGGATTCGCCCGTCGTGACGACGATGCGCTCGGTCCAGTCGACGCCACGGTCCTCGTAGGCTTCGCGGACGACGAGGAAGTTCGCCAGCGTCTCCGCCGTCGTCCCCGAACGCGAGACGACGTTGATAGCGGTGTCAGCGAGCGAAAGGCCATCGAGCGTCCGCTGGACGTGCTCCGGGTCAACGTTGTCCAGAACGACGTGACTGCCCGGCTCGTCGGCAAGTGCCTCTGTGATGGTTTTCGCCCCCAGCGCGGAACCACCGATGCCGACGGTGATGACCGATTCGGCGTCGGCGACCGGTGCGACGGCATCCCGAATCACCGCGGCGTCGGTTACTTCGGGGAGGTTCAGCGACGCGTAGCCGAACTCGTCGTCGTCCATTCCCTGCTCGATACGGTCGTGGGCCGCGGCCACCCGCTCGTCTAGGTCGTCCAGCGTCGCTCGCTCGACGCCCGGATCGGCGGCACTGGCAAGCGCGGCTCCGATATCGACGTGCATACTGGGGGTGTCGACGGGCGGATACAAACAACTCCCGGACGGCACGGCAAGCAGCGGACGCGGGTCAGTAGTCACCACTGGCCGGACAACACCGCGCTTAACCACACGCTTGCCTAAGCATCTGGTATGACAGACGCGACGGCAGAGCAGTCCGTCACAGCCGACGATGACAAGCCCGAACCGTACAACGGGCTCCCCGGCGCGTTCCCGTACGCGTTCCGGGCCAGTGACTCGTTGCTGTTCAAAGCCTACGTCCCGGTCGCGCTGTTGCTGTCCGTGGCGATTACGCTCGTGTTCAGCTTCGGCCTGATAACGCAACTCGCCGAAACCGGGAGCGTCCGCGGCGGAACGTTCACGTTTTCGCGGAGCTTCTTCCTGTTCATCGGACTGTTGCTGGTCGCGCCGCTGCTGGCCCCCGTCCTTTCTGTCGCCCGTCGCCACCGACGGACCGGGTCCTCGGTCGCCTACGATCGCGCCCTCGCCGTTTCGGCGTTCCTGTTCATCGGGTCGATATACCTCGCGCTGTTGACCTCCGCCCCGGCGGAGCTTCGCGAGCCGACACAGAGCGCTGTCGTCGGGTTCTTCTACTCGCTGCCGCCGATCGCTGGCGTCGTCCCGCCGCTGCTCGCGACTGTCCTGATGTATCTCACACACCGGCTGTTGAAGTAGCGGTGCAGGCCCCCGGCCGTCCGTTCTCCTGAGATGATACGACAGTCCGTCCCCGGGTCGAAACGGGCAAGAACGCCCGCCACGAATGTGTGTCTATGACAGCGATCGAAGGGACATTTCTTGTCACGAACGCCGACGCCGCGTCGGCGACGCTTCGGAACGTCGCGGACTCACAAGTGCTGACACTGTCGGACAACCCCGGCGTCGAGGCCGGCGAGGTAGTAGAGGGGACAGTCGAACCGGAGCCGCCGATGGAGGTCACGTACACCGTCACCGAAGTCGCCGAGCGGCGAACGATCCCCGTCGAGACAGCCGATCTCGCGCCGACGACACAGGCGACCGAAATCGCGGCCGAACAGGCCACCGGCGAGCTGACGACGGTCAAACGCGCCGGAGAGGGCGAGATACACGTCCTGACGGTCCCGGAAGACGAGACAGCCGAGGCCGCAGCGGATGTCGTCGACGACGAGGCGACCCTCTCGCGGGCGGCTCGGCTCGGCGTCGACCGTGTCGAGGTTCGAACCGCCGAGGGCGTCGTCAGCGTGCGCTACCTGCCGGACTGACGCGTTCTCTCACCCCTTCTTCCTATTCGGTCGGCCCGGCGGCGCTCTGGACTTGCCAGCCGCCAGCGACGCCACACGCCTCGCGCTCGGTGTACACGAACTCGGTGTCTTCGGTCACCGCTGTGCCGCCGTCGACGGATTCGACCCGGAGCGGGAAGTCTAGCGTGTCGCCACAGCAGCCGACACCGACGAACTCCGTCCATACGTCGCCCGGCGCGGCGGTGTCGTGTGTCTTCCCGAGGTACGCACGGAACGGCGAGCCGTCGATTTTGTCGCGGCCCCACCCGCTGAGGTCTGCCGGGTAGGAGAGTTCGACCCTGATTGCGCGCTCGGACATACCAGACCTACGTGATAGACTGCCATAGATGTACGGCACAGCGGATGTCAGCGGCAGTGATTGAGAAGGCTTATTCGGGCCCGTCTCACATCGTTCGGTCATGTTCGAGTTCGAGGTCCCGGAAGTCGATTACACCCGGTATTCGAACCGCCAACTGGTGGCGGTTCCGCTGGCGGTGCTCGTCCTCTCGCTCGCCGTTATCGGCGGCTGGTGGGCGGTCACCGGGGCACCAGTCGACCGGGGCATCGACTTTACTGGCGGGACGGAACTGACGATCGGGTCGAACTCCACGCTCACGAACGACGAAATCGCCGGAACGTTCAACGAACCGGTGGTCTCCATTCAGGGTATCACCACGACCTCGGACGCCACCTACGAGAACCAGTACGTCGTCACGTTCGACAACTCGGCCGACGTGTCGGCGGTCCGATCCGCTGTCCAGTCGACAGACGGGATGACGCTGCTGGGGAGCGGGACCACGTCGCCGCTGTTCGGGTCGCAGAACCAGCGCCTCGCCGTTATCGGCGTCGCTGTCGCGTTCGTGGGGATGAGCCTGCTCGCGTTCGCGTTCTTCCGGACGTTCGTCCCCAGCATCGCCATCGTCATCTCGGCGTTCTCTGACATCATGATCCCGCTCGCGATTATGAATCTGCTGGGAATCAAGCTCTCGCTCGGCATCGTCGCGGCCTTCCTCATGCTGATCGGATACTCGGTCGACTCGGATATTCTGTTGAACAACCATGTTCTCAGACGTTCAGGCGGGTTCTACGAGTCGACCTACCGCGCGATGCGGACCGGTGTGACGATGACGCTGACATCTATCGCGGCGATGGCCGTGATGGCCATCTCGGCGACGTTCTTCGGAATCGGGCTGATGGCCGACATCGGGCTGATATTGGTACTCGGTCTGACTGCTGACCTGATGAACACGTACATGCTTAACGTGACGCTGCTTCGCTGGTACAAGTACGAGGGGGTGAACCGATGAGCACACTTCGTGAGAACTGGCGCGTCGTCGCGCTGGTCGTCCTCCTCGTGGTCAGCGCCACGGCCCTGTTCGTCCCTGGAGTCCCGCCGGGAACGAGCACCGATGAGGGAACGACTGCCGGCGGTCCGCAGACAGAGAGCGCAACCCAGCTAACTAACCTCAACTACGGCATCCAGCTTAGCGGCGGGACCCGTCTCCGCGCGCCAATCGTGGGCATCACGGCTGAAGGCGTCAACGTGACCGCGAACGACGCGACCCAACTCGAGCAGACGGTGGCCGACGAACTCGGTATCGACACTATCGATATTCGGGTCCGCCCCATCAGCAACGACCGCCAGATGGGGGCCGTCGAAGTCGTCACTGAGAACGTCACCCAGCAGGAACTGCGTTCCGCGCTCGAAGCCAGCGGACATCGACCCGACACCGTCCGCGACGGTGTGACGCGGGAGACCCGCCAGGAGATGGTCGAGACGATCGACGAGAAGCTCCGTACCTCGGCGCTCAGCGGGGCGTCGGTCCAGATTGTCAACGTCCCCGGTGGGGAGCACTTCGTCAGTATCACCGCCCCTGACCGGGACCGCGAGGAACTCGTCGACATCCTGAACGAGCGCGGTGTGGTCAAGATCTACGCTGTCTATCAGGGTGGTGAGGACGACTCGTACGTTCGCGAGGAGGTCCTTCAGCGCTCTCAGATGGACGATGTCTCGGCCGCGGACAGGGAGGGCGTCGGCTGGGCGGTGTACATCACCGTCAGACGAGACGCCGCGGACGAGTTCTCCCAGCGGATGGTCGACGCCGGGTTCGGCAACGGCGCGACCTGCGAAAACTACAATCACTCGGATATCCAGCAGACCACCGGCGACGGCTGTCTGGTTCACACGCTGAACGGCGAGGTGGTCACAGCCCGCGGGGTGAGAACTGACCTCGGTGAGAGCTTCGCGAACGGGGAGTTCGCCAACGACCCGGTGTACGTAATTCCGATCAGTAACGAAGCTCAGGACCCCGCCGAACAGGCCAACGAGATCGAACTGAACCTCAAGGCGGGCCAGCTACCTGCGCCGCTCGACCTCTCGGAAGACTCCGGCGCGTCGCTGGACCCGGCGCTGGCCGAGCGCTTCAAGCAGAACTCGCTGCTGACCGGTCTGATCGCGGTCCTCATGGTCAGCCTCGTCGTCTACGTGCGGTACAAGCGGATGGAGGTCGTCGTCCCGATGGTCGCCACCGCGCTCTCGGAGGTGTTCATCCTCCTCGGGTTCGTCGCCTTCGTGCAGTATCCGCTGAACCTCTCGCATCTGGCCGGGTTTATCGCGGTCATCGGCACGGGGGTGGACGACCTCATTATCATCGCCGACGAGATCCTGCAGGAAGGGGAAGTCGAGACGGGACGCGTGTTCCAGAGCCGCTTCCGCAAGGCGTTCTGGGTCATTGGTGCGGCCGCAGCCACGACGATCATGGCGATGAGTCCGCTGATGGTTCTGCCCCTTGGCGACCTCTCCGGGTTCGCTATCATCACGATCGTCGGCGTCCTCATCGGCGTGCTCGTGACGCGCCCGGCCTACGGTGACATCTTGCGAAACCTCGTGCTGGACGAGGACTGAGGCCGTCGGCTGTACGCCTTTCACGAACTCCGCCACCGCGAGCACTTTGTCTCAGTTACACCCAACAGTATGGGCGGTTCCTATTTTCTGCCTATTACGCAGGACTAGTTCGTTCCGAGAACATCACGCTCGTTGTCGGCCTGTCCTCGTTCAAAAGTCGCCCAGCGTCGACTGTGACGCCGCCGCCAGCACATCGTCACACGTCGACCACGAGCGGCGAGCACACGCGGGCAGTTCGCCGTGGCGATCGACGTAGTCCGCCAAGAAGGCCCGCGTCGTCGGGTCGCTGGGGTAACCCGAACCCACGTCGCCGTACTCCGCAGCCAGTTCTGCGACGTGTGCGTCGCGGGCCACCTTCGCGATGATCGAGGCTGCACCAACCACCGTGTCCGTCTCGTCGGCCCCGTGTTCCGCGGTCACGGTCACGTCGGCGTCGACCGCGTCTGCAACTCGGCGACCGAACCGCGTCGCGTCGGTGTCGCCGGCGTCGACCGTGCCCGAGAGGTCGTCTCGGGCCACCGTCGAGAGCGCCGTTGCCTGTGCATCGACGGTCAGTGTGTTCATGTCCGTCTCGTCGGCGTCGATGCGTTCGACCGGGACCTCGGCGACACCGACGGCGTCTGCCGACTCGCGGATTTCCTCGTCGAGTCGCTCGCGTCGCTCCGGCTTGATGTCTTTCGAGTCGCCGACTCCATCGGGCAGGGTCACGGGGTCGGCTCTAACGGCGGCGGCGAACATCGATCCCAATACCGGTCCTTTCCCGGCTTCGTCGACGCCGAATCGCATGGCTGTCCCCTCGGTGGCGGCGCAAAAACAGCTTCCGATTGGACGGCGTCCCAGCGCGCTACTCTTTGAGGAACTCGTCAGTCGCAAACGGTTCGTCCTCGCCCTGCACGTCGATCACGTCGAGTGCGGTCACCACGGCGTCGGTGTCGAGCAGGCCGGCCAGACTCGGCTCCGTGCGCCCCTCGTCGCTGGAGACGAGTTCCTTCACGTACAGGCCGCCCTCGCCGTGGATGCGGAGTTCGGCGTGGCGGTCGTCGGTCAGTTCGCCCTCGGCGTCGTACACCGTCCGCGTCCGGGTGATATCGGCCCGTCGGTGGGTCACTCGCTGGGGCGTCTCCTGCTGGATGGTTGCCCCGTCCAGTTCTGCCAGTGCGTCCTGCAGGGCGTCGGCGTCGACCGCGTCGCCGAACTCCACGTCCATTCGGTAGGTCTTCGAGGCGTCCAGTTCCTTGACGCGCTCGACCATTTCGTGGGTCGCCAACTGGAGGTCCGTCACTTCGACCTTGCCGTCGGCGAAGGCGTTGATGTCGGCTTCGAGTTCGTCGGCGTCCACGTCGCGTTTGCGCGGCTCCATCACTTCGATGACGAACGGGCGGCCGGAGTCGAGCATCCGTGCGTCCACGTCCTCACGGCCGGCGCCGTGGAACACGGCCTCCTCGCCGTCCATCGCTTCACGGACGACGGGCGCGGACAGTTGCTCGACGCTCTCGTCGTAGCGGTAGCCGCTGCCGTCACAGCCGTCACAGGGCTCGCCCTGCCACAGCCCGGTCCCGTTGCAGTCGTTGCAGGGCCACTTCGTCTGGGGAATGTCGCGTTCGAGCTTGCGGTAGCGGCCGTAGACGAACGCTGAGTTGACGTGTGTCTCTACTTCGTCCGTTGCGAGGTCGAGCGTGAGCTGGACTGCTGGACGGCCGAACTCCACTTCCGCGTCGGTCAGGTCGCCGATCCGCTTCCCGACCTCGCGGTTGAGTTCGGTCTTCAGCGCTTCACCAGCGTCGGGGTCTAAGCCTACGTCTTCCCGGAGCAGTTCGTCGTTCTCTTCGAGTAGCGGCGGCACCTTCGTCCCGACCTGGTAGGTGTCGAACTCGTAACCGCGGACGGCGCTTGCGGCCTGCTCGGCCCACCAGTCGAAGCGGTCACACTCACCCTCACAGACCCAGCAGTCCTCGCTTTCCTCGAAGGGGTCGTCGTCTGCAAGCGCGAGCGTCACCCGCAGGGCGTGGCCCCGTTCGGCATTGGCCAGCCCGAAACTCCGGTCGGCGAAGAGCCGGCCGAGACAGGAATCACACAGCGGCCCGGTGGCAAGCGCCGCACGGGCGTCCTCAAGTATGCTCATTGCCTGAGCCGACGCGTCGCCCCCGTAATTGCGTTTCGACCTCTCGGTCGTGGGAGAGAGTCGGCCTCACTCCCCGGTAACGGTCTCGTCATCCGCGCCCGTCGGCGGCGATTGGTCGAACAGTTCGCCCGGAATCTCCTTGGCCGAGATGGAGATCGACCGCTGGGGGAACGGGATATCGATATCCTCTGCCCGGAACCGCTTGTAGATCGCGCTGTTGAGTTCGTGAGTCGCCCGAGCTGTCAGAGCCGGATTACTGACCCAGCACAGCAGTTCGAAGTTCAGCGCTGAGTCGCCGAACTCCCGGAACCGGACCCGCGGGTTCGGGCGCTCCTGTACGAGGTCCTCGGCTTCGGCCAGTTCCAGAAGGATCTCCTCGACCCGGTCGATATCCGTCCCGTAGGCGACGCCGACGGGGACGCGAATCCGGCGCTTGCGCCGCGGCGTCGACTCGTTGACGATGGCGGCGTTGTTGAGTTTCGAGTTCGGGACGGTGACAAGGATATCATCGCGGGTGCGGATGACCGTCGACCGGACGGAGATATCCTCGACGCGGCCGCGTTCGCCAGTTTCGAGAACGACGAAATCGCCGACTGCGTATGTCCCGTCGAGGTACAGCGACAGCGAGCCGAAGAAGTTCGCCAGTGTGTCCCGGGCCGCCAGCCCGACGATGATGCCCATAATCCCCGCCGAAGCCAGCAGCGGCGTCACGTCGATGTCCCACAGAATCAACAAAAGTAGGACGCCTCCGCCCGAGATGAGTGCGCTCCAGACGTTCTGGAGGATGGGGACCATCTGGCGGTCGATGTATGCTGAATCTGTCGCGATGGCGGACGCCTGACGACCGATTCGAAGCAGTGTCACCATCCAGACGATGACGACCAGCGAGAGCGTCCCGGCCTCCAGCGAGACAGCGATGGCCGGGCGAATGTCGTAAATCTGCGCGCCGGCGTACGCACCGCCGAGGCCGACTGTGACGTACACGGCGGTGTGAATTCCACGGAAAACTATGTCGTCGATGTCGCCCTCGATGTGAGGCGTGACCCGCTTGAGCAGTCGGTCACCGAGGACGCGGATGACCAGTGCGAGCGCGACGCCGCTACCGACGAGCACCAGAAACCCCTGCCAGGCTGGCAGTCCTGACAGCAGGTCTACCACCTCGCTTCCCAGTTGCATACCCCCGCTTGGACACCGGGGCTATATATACTGCCACGTCGACGGCCCGAACCGAACGGCCTTTGTCCCGCGGCGTCCGCTCCGTGGGTATGAACCCGATTCTCGTCGCTATTCTGCTGGGCCTGCTGCAAGGGGTGCTGGAGTGGATTCCGGTCTCCAGCGAGGGCGGCGTTGCCCTCGCGTCGACGGTGGTCACAGGCGTCTCACCCGCTTCTGCGACCCGCCTCGCACTCTTTCTCCACGCCGGGACGGCGGTCGCGGCCACGGCCTACTACCGCACCGAGGTCCGAACTATCCTCCATTCGATCCGGGAACTCTCTCGCCGGCCGTTCGCCGACGAGACGGCGGATCTCTCGTTTATCGTCATCGCGACGGCGGCGACCGCTGTCACCGGTCTCCCCGCGTATCTAGCTCTCGACGCGGCCGTTTCGGAGCTTGAGGGTGGTCTCTTTCTGGCGCTGGTCGGCGGCCTGCTCGTCATCACCGGCCTCCTCCAGCGCTTCGCCGCGGCGCTGTCACTGGGCGAGCGTGAGGTTCCGGACGGGCTCGACGCCGTTCTGGTCGGCGTGTTGCAGGGACTGGCCATCCTCCCTGGCGTCTCCCGGTCCGGGACGACGGTAAGCGCGCTGTTGCTCCGGGGCCACGAGGGCGAGTCGTCGCTTCGGCTCTCGTTTCTGCTGTCGATTCCGGCTGCGCTCGCTGCCAACGCACTGGTTCTCGTCGACGACGGCGTCCCCGCAATCGACCCGCTGCCAGCTGTCGTCGCGCTTGTCGTGAGCGCTGTCGTCGGCTACCTCACCGTCGACGCGCTGGTCCGACTGGTGCGGCAGGTCCCGTTCTGGGCGGTCTGTACAGTGTTCGGCGGTCTCGGCGTCGTCGGTGGGTTGCTCGTCGCGCTGTGAGAGCGGTGCTGGAACTTATTTACCCTTCGGCGTCAAATCTCTAATATCAGCGGCTATGAGTGGTGACGAACGCAAGCTAGTCGACACGTCGGGGGACTTCCAGTACGTCGTCCGCGACGGCGACACGGTGACCGACCCGAAGTGGCGCTCCTGTCGACTTATCGTCACCAACAAGCGACTCATTCTGGCGACGAACGGCTCGAAACAGCCCATTCCGCACTCAAACATCACCCTCCCGTCGAACCCCGACGATCTGGTTCCCGACGGTGGAACTGGCGGCGCAACTGCGCTGGAGGTGGGCAATAACGTCCTTCTCGTCGATACGCCGAATCTGGACGACTTCGAGACGGAGTACGTTCGCGCGACGCTGCAGGGCGAGGTCATTCTCGCGCGACAGCAAGCGGTCGTCGGCGGTGTCGTTCAGGAGGACGCCGAGTGGAGCAAAGCGCGGTTTCAACTGGACGACGACATCATCCGCCTCCAGTTCCCCGGCGGCAAGAGTATGTCCTTCGAAATCGAGGATGTCGGCACTATCGAAACCGGGACCAGTACGGTGATGGGTCAGGAGCGAGAGGTCATTGAGGTCGAACACACTGACGACCAGGACCGTAGCGTCGAAACCCACATTTCGGGGATGGACCACCACACGCGGGCGCTGAAGACGCTGTTTACCCGCGTTATTGAGGACCGCGAGGACGATTACGAACTCTCAGAGATGGAGAGCCAGGTGTTGATGGCGCTGTACTCCGGCGTCTCTCCGTTTGAAATGTCTGATTTCGTCGGAACCACGCCTGACGAGGTCGAGGAAATCTATCAGAAACTGCTTGAGATTGGTGCGGTTGACGAGGTCCGGGTTCGGACCGAAGTCGCGCTGAACGCGCAGGGGCGGAACATGGCGAGCGAAGCAATGAGTGAGAAGTAGAGAGGGGCGCGAACGTAGTGAGCGGCCCTTGGATAGCGAACGGGGAGCAGCGCGACCCGTGAGCAGTAGTGTGGCGCTACGCGCCACAGAACGGACGGTACGGCCAGTGTGACCCGCAGTGGCGGTTTCCCTGCCAGTCTTGCTGTGGCACAGGCAGTTCAGACGGACTCGCGGGCCGCTCCCGTCTCGCCGCCGTTACTCGGGCAGGTACTCGACGTCCTCGGCCTCCGTCACTGACACTCCGTCCGGGAGTTCTGACTCCGGGACTGGCGTCAGCGTGAGGACTTCGCCAGCCTCGGTCTGTACCCACTCCTGTCCTGTCGCTTGACTCCAATCGTGTGGCTCCCAGAACCCCGACTCGAAGCGCATCCAGATGTCGAGACCACTGTAGTACTCTCCCGTCGAACTTTCGTATATCATTGCTGACTCAACAGCGACTGCTGCCGTCGAAGAAGTCAATGCACCTACATGGTATTATTACTACCGGCAGGGCGGAAATTCGCCGGGCTTGAGAATGGAGGGATGCTTGGATAGCACGGGTAAAGCGGTGGTTCGGCCACTGTCTGAATATATTTCACATGGGAGTCGTGAACTGACTGTGAATCAGTCGCAATCGTGAAAAACGGAGGGTGGACTACTGCTGTTCCATCGCCACCTCAAGCGACCAGAAGAAGCCGTAGTACGCGACGACGCCAGCGGCAAGCGTCAGGTAGTAAGCCCACTGTGGAGCCGATAGCAGATCGAAGATGACGCTCACCGCAGTCACCCAGGCGATAGCGAACACGAGGTCGACGAACATACCCCGTTTGTGGTCTCGCACGTGGTCGCGGAGGGTGTCGACGACGCTCATCGGTCCCCTCGCACCATCCATGGCGGTCGTAGTCGGTTCTGTCCCATGCTATTCACGCCTCGATATCCGTCTCGCCGTGGACGTCGACGACGAGCACCGGCAGTCGCGTCCGGCGCAGCACCTTCTCCGTGACGCTACCGAGGATGACACGTTTGAGGCCCGAGCGGCCGTGGGACCCCATCACGACGAGGTCGATATCGTTGTCCTCGACGAACTTTCGGATGGCGCGGGCCGGTTCGCCAGCAGTGATGTGTTCTTCCACGTCGACGCCGTGCTCGGCGGCGCGGTCGCGGACGTAGCCGGTGGCTTCGTCTGCGTCGGATTTGACCTCTGTCATCTCCTCCAAGTTCCCCTGTCGGATACGGTCGACCTGCTCTGTCCCCAGCGAGTAGCTGGTGGCGTCGACGTCGACGACGTACAGCGCATGGACCGTCGCGCCGTACTTCGAGGCGAGATCGACTGCCTGATCGACCGCATTTTCGGCGGTTTCGCTGCCGTCGGTCGGAACGAGGATATTGTCGTACATTGGTTTAGTCGTCCGCGGGGGTGCCGCCGCCGGTGTTGTCGCCGACGACGTCTGCGGCGGTTTCCTGCTGTCCCATCGGTTCGGGGCTGTGACACTGTCGAACCATTTTCTTCGTCTCCAGCGGCGGCTCCGGCGTCGCCAGCGAGACGGCGATGGTCACGATGAACACGACCGGCGTCCCGATCAGCGCAGCGCCGATGGGCGGGACGTACTGGGCGTATATCGGGACGAGCGCGCCGCTCTCTCCAGCGGCTGTGCCGAGCGCGCCGATGTAGTTCGGCAGGACGCTGTTGATAATCGAGGTAATCCAGATGAGCAGGCCGAGCACCATCCCGGCCAGTGCGCCCTGACGGTTCGTGTTCTCCCACCAGAGGCCGAGGAAGAACATCGGGAACAGGACGACGCCGGCCAGTGAGAACGCGTAAGCGACCAGTTCGCCGATGAGCGCCGGTGGGTTGAACGCGGTCACCGTCACCAGCGCGCCCATGCCGATGATCGTCCCGCGACCGATGAGCACCTGCTGTCGCTGGGTCGCGTCGGGATTAATTAGCTCGGTGTAGATGTCGTGTGCGACCGCGGAGGAGGCTGTGATGAACAGGCCAGCCGTCGTCGCGATAGCAGCAGCCATCGCACCGGCCGCCACGAGGCCGACGAACCACGTCGGGAGGTTCGCGAACTGCGCGGCGAGCACGACGATCACGTCGCCTTCAGCGCCGGACATGCCGCCTTCCGCGGCGTAGGCGCTCGCGCCCGTCGTCGTCTGGAAGAGGTCGACGCCGAAGGCCGCCATCGCGGGCGACGCCCAGTAGAGCAGGAGGATGAAGAACAGCCCCCACACGCAGGACCAGCGAGCGACGCGCTCGCTTCTGACCGTGTAGAATCGGACGAGGACGTGCGGGAGGCCACAGGTCCCAACAATGAGCGAGAACGCCGTCGCGATCCAGAGGTAGAACGGCTGGTTCACGAACGGCGCGGAGAACTCGCGTCCGAGGTCTGCGATCAGTGCGCCGTACTCGATCTGCGGGAGCACCGTCGAGTATCCCTGCGAGAAGCCGACGACGTACACGCCCGCGAGGAACGCGACGATGAGGATCGTGTACTGGACGGCCATGTTCTTGGTCGCGCCCAACATCCCCGAGAGCGCGAGGTAGCCGACGGTGATCGTCATCATCACGACGATCATCGGAATGATGTCGAGCCCGAAGACGTACTGCCCGACCAGTCCCATGCCGCGGGCCTGCCCGACGGAGTAGACGTACGCGATGAGCAGCGTGGTGAACGCGGCCAGCGCGCGGGCAGTCGGTGAGTTGAACCGGTCACCCACGAAGTCCGGCGCGGTGTACTTTCCGAACCGCCGCATCTGCGCCGCCAGGAAGATGAGCAGGACGAAGTAGCCGGTCGTCCAGCCGACGATGAACGCCAGCCCGTAGAAGCCAGAGAGCGCGACCAGCCCGGCGAGTCCCAGATACGAAGCCGCGGACATCCAGTTCGCGCCGATGGCCATCCCGTTCTCGATGTTGCCGATGCCGCGGCCCGCGACCCACATCCCCTCGGTGTCGGCCACCTTGAACACGTAGCCGATGACGAGGAACGACGCCATCATCAGGAAGACGATGATCGCCGGGACGAGCTTGAACGAGATGTCGAGCGCATCGGCCTGTAGCGGGACTGTCACTGCTCGACACCTCCGTCAGTGGCTGCTGGCTCGCCCGCCTCGGGAGCCGTGTTTTCGACGGACTCGGAATCGATGCCGTACTTCTGGTCGAGCCGGTCCCGGTAGCGCGTGTAGACGACCGCCAGAATGAGCGCGCCCGTGGGTGCACCGAACGAGACGAGGAAATAGTGCAGCGGAAAACCGAACAGGGGCGTCTGCACGGTCATCATCTCCGGCGCGAGTGCGGTCAGCGTCACCGGGCCGAACACGACCAGCGCCCAGAGCAGGAAACTACTCCAGATGATCTTCAGGTGGTCCCGCATAAACGGCGTGCTCGGCCGTAGCAGGTTCACCTCCCTGTCGAGGTAGTCGATGTCGTCGTGGTCGTCGTCAGCGCCACTTTCTGGTTGGATAGTTGACTCTTCTCGGTCCGCAGGCGTGTCTCTTGACATGGGTTGATAGGTTGAAAATTCGTGGTGCTGTTCGCCGCTACGGCTCAGTCTCCCTGAACCTTGGTCTCGATATCACTGACGACATCAGGGTTTCGTAGCGTACTCGTATCGCCCAGTTCTTCGCCGTTCGCGATGTCTTCTAGCAGGCGGCGCATGATTTTCCCGGAGCGGGTCTTCGGCAGCTCGGGCGTGAAGATGACGGCTTCCGGCCGGGCAATCGGTCCGATAGCGTCCTCAACACCGTCGATAATCGCGCTTCGAAGCTCCTCGTCCTCTTCGTAGCCGTCCTCGGTAATGACGTACGCGTACACCGCCTCGCCCTTGATGTCGTGGTCGCCACCGACGACGGCGGCTTCAGCGACACCTTCCACGCCGACGATGGCACTCTCGATCTCCATCGTCCCGAGGCGGTGGCCGGAGACGTTGATCACGTCGTCGACCCGTCCCAGCACGGTGATGTAGCCGTCATCGTCGATTTTCGCGCCGTCTTCGGGGAAGTACACCCAGTCGTCGGAGTCGTCGCTGTCGGTGTCCGAGTACTCCGCCCAGTACTCGTTGATGAAACGTTCGTCGTTCTTGTACAGCGTCCGGAGCATCCCGGGCCACGGCTTGTCGACGGTCAGGTAACCGGCACGGCCGGGTTCGACCTCTTCGCCTTCAGTGTCGACAATGCGCACGTCGTTGCCCGGCAGCGGCGGGCCGGCCGACCCGGGTTTCATGTCTTTGATCCCGGGCAGCGTCGTTATCATCATGCCGCCGGTCTCGGTCTGCCACCAGGTGTCGACGACGGGACACTCCTCGTTGCCAATGTGTTTGTAGTACCATTTCCAGGCCCGGGGGTTGATCGGCTCGCCGACGGTGCCCAGCAGGCGCAGGCTGGAGAGGTCGTGTTTTTCGGGGTATTCCTTGCCCCACTTCATGAACGCGCGGATGGCCGTCGGCGCGGTGTAGAGCTGGTCGGCCTCGTACTCCTCGACGATGTCCCAGAGGCGGTCCTTGTCGGGGTAGTCCGGGGTCCCCTCGTACATCATCGTCGTCGTCCCGAGCGCGAGCGGGCCGTAGACGATGTAGGAGTGGCCGGTAATCCAGCCGATGTCGGCCGAACAGAAGTACGTGTCCTCGGGTTTGATGTCGAGCACTGCCTGGGAGGTCCAGGCCGCCCAGGCGAGGTAGCCGCCAGTGGAGTGCTTGACACCCTTCGGTTTCCCGGTGGTTCCGGAGGTGTACATGAGGAACAGCATATCCTCGGCGTCGCGGTCGACCGGGTCGACCGTTGCGCCCTCATTGTCCACGATGACGTCCTCGAAGGCGACCTGATTGTCCGCGTAGTCGTGGTCGAAGCCGTCACCGTCCATCAGGCGCTCGGCGACGATAGCGCGTTCGACCTTGTGGTCGACACCGCTCAGTCCTTCGTTGGCTTTGTCGAGATGGTCGAGCGGGTCACCGCGGCGGTAGTAGCCATCGCAGGTGACAAGATACTCCGAGTCGGCGGCGTCCATCCGCGTCGCGAGCGCGTCCGCGGAGAAGCCGGCGAATACGACGGAGTGGGGCGCGCCGATGCGGGCACAGGCCAGCATGGCGATGGGGAGCTGTGGAATCATCGGCATATACATCGTCACGACATCATCCTCGCCGACGCCCATCTCCCGCAGGCCGGCCGCGAACTCGTTGACTTTCCGGTGAAGTTCCTCGTAGGTGTAGGTGATGTTGTCTTCTTCGACCGGTTCGCCGACCCATTCGATAGCGGCTTCATCGCCGCGCTCGTCGAGGTGCCGGTCCAGGCAGTTCGCCGAGGCGTTCAGTGTGCCGTCCGTAAACCACTCGTAGAACGGCGGGTTCGAGTCGTCGAGTACCTGATCGTAGTCCTCCTCCCAGTCGAGGAGGTCGGCGGCTCCCTCCCAGCACTCCGGCCAGTTTTCCTCGAACTCGTCGTAGATACCCTCGTCTGTCACGTTCGCCTGCTCGACGAACGACTCCGGAGGCTCGAAAACCTCCTGCTCCGCAAGCCGCGCTTCTAGCTGGACATCTTCATCTGACATGGTCTATCATCGATATTTCATAGCGGCCATATAAACAGGGGGTCTAACTACGATAACATGAAACAGGGTTTCAGTTGTCGGTCGGCCGTCGCGGCTCAGCCGGCCGGTCGTCGAAAAACGCGGTTAGAACCTTCTGCTGTGCCTTCCTGAGGTGGTTGTGCAACGTCGGCGACGAGACGTCCAGCGAGTCCGCTAGCTCCTCAGCGGTCGAGCCGCGAGGCCACTCGAAATAGCCGCTGTGGTAGGCCGCCTGGAGAACGGTCTCTTGGCGGTCTGAGAGGGTGTCGGCAAGACGGTCGCGGAACCCGGTGTCCGTCTCGGCCGGGCGCTCCGTCTCTCGCTTCGCTGCTAACGATGTCTCCCTGTAGGCGTCGGTGACGGCATTGACCGTTGGTCTGATATCGGCCTCACCGGGGAGTTCGACTGCGATAGTCGCGACACCGTCAGTAGCTGTCACAGACCGGATGCGCCCGCCGCTCTCCACCAGTTGGAGTGCTGGCGTGTCGGTGACGACGACCTCCAGCAACACGCCGTCGCTGTGCTCTTCGAGGAGCCTGGCGTCGGTCACGCCGTCGTCGTCGTCCGCATACGAGAGTATCGCGTCGGCCGAGGCGCCTTCGACCATCAGATAATACAGCAGCGATTGACCCCCAACGGGGACGACGCCGGACAGTTCGACCGTACACTGTAGCGCCTCGGAGACGCCGGCGGTAAAGGTTCGCTCGTCCCCACAGTGAAACTCCAGCTCGGTCACCGTGTCGGCAAGCAGGAGCCGTTTGCGTTCGGCGGCGACCTGCGCGTGGCCGACCTGGACGCCGAGTGCGGACAGTACGGCGCGTTCCGCATGGGTAAGCTCCTCGCTGGCACCGATCCCAATGACACCGGAAACGGTATTTTCCCTGACAAGCGGGACTAGCGCGACCGGACCGGTGCTGTCGTCGACGACACGAACCTCGCCCACCTCAAGCGAAGCGGTGACTGACTCGATGTGGGACTCGATCTGCTGCTCGACAGCCGCTTCCGAAATCTCTGCCGTCGCGCGCGGTGTCAGTCCATCACCGGTCCGGTCGGCGAGCCAGGCGAACTCGAAACCCGCTGTCTCTGTCAGGTGGTCACAGACCGTTGTCACGATCGCGTCACTCGTCGCTGCGGCCGCAAGCGCCTCGCTGACCGCCGTAATCCAGTCAACGGTTCGTTGCGGCTCGCTTGCGGACGCCTGCCCGCCGGACCCGTCGACGGCCGCGACGATGGTTTCGCGGTCTGGTTCGTCAAGCAGCGGGTCCAGCCGGTCGAGTCGGTCCCAGCCGCCGAGTGTACAGACGATGTCTGGCGGAACGCCATCGTCAAGCAGGCTCGCCGCGAACCGCCATCGGAGGTCGCGTGATGAAACCTCCTTCAGGTGTGGTGTCGTCTCAGCGGCTCGGTCGGCTACCTCGCTGACCAGCATCTGGAGCCGACGCGGAGAGACGGAAAACAGCGGCTCGTCGTCGTCCGTTCCGGCCGCGTTCGCGTATTTCCGCATGTCGTGTTCGACTGAATCCGGGAGGTACGTCTCGCGGACCACGTCGCCGTCCTCCCGAACAGCCAGCAGGCGATATCCCTCGAACTCGATGATATCGGCCAGCCGTACGGCGGTCATCTCTGCTGGGCGGAGTCCGACCTCCGCACCGAGCCGGAGCACGAGATCGGACCGGTGTGTCTCGGCCGCCCGCCGGAGCTGTTCGTACCCTCGCTCACCGATACGGTCCGCTTCGCCATCCATATGTTTCGGAGATTCACAGAATATCGAAATAAGTATTGCGACCAGCGCGCCGATTCCAACGAGAAGGAGATGGTAAAACGGTCAGTAAAGACACCGCTGCCGCTGGCGCACTTCGGAGATATAGAAAAATACGAAATAGCTTACTTCCGTCTCGTCGTCGACTGGATCTCGCCGAGGATTTCGGGGTTACGTAGCGCGCTGGTGTCGCCCAGTTCCTCGTCGTTCGCCACTGCGGTCAGCAGGCGGCGCATAACTTTGCCCGACCGTGTTTTGGGGAGGTCGGGCGTGAACACGATCTCCTTGGGGCGAGCGATACCGCCGATAGCGTTGACGATAGCGTCTTCGATGGCCGCCCGGAGTTCACTCTCGGCGTAGCCGTCTTCCGGGGAGGCGAACGCGTACACCGCTGTTCCGGTCGTCTCGTCGTCGGCACCGACGACGGCAGCTTCGGCGACGCCGGTAACGCCGGCGACCGTCGACTCCAGTTCCTTGGTGCTGAACCGCCGGCCGGCGACGTTGATGGCGTCGTCGATCCGGCCGAGGAACGTGATGTAGCCGTTATCGTCGACTGAGACGCTGTCTTCGGGGTAGTAACGCCACTCTTTGGCGTTGTCCGGGACGCTACCCCAGCCTGTCCCGTCGAGCAGTGCCCGCGGCATCCCCGGCCAGGGTCGCGTCACGACGAGCTCGCCGGCCGTGTCCGGCTCGGCGACCGCACCAGTGCGGTCGACGACGGACGCCTCGATTCCCGGTAGCGGCGTTCCCGCGGCCCCGGGTTTCATTTCGTCGACGCCGGGCAGCGTCGACACGAGCACCGCGCCGGTTTCGGTCTGCCACCAGGTGTCGACAACCGGGCACTCGCCGCCGCCGATGTGTTCGCGATACCACTCCCAGGCGCTCGCGTCCATCGGTTCGCCGACGGTGCCCAGCAGGCGCAGGCTGGAGAGGTCGTGCTTCGCGGGGTACTCCTCGCCCCACTTCATGAACGCGCGGACGGCCGTCGGTGCGGTGTAGAACACATCGACGGCGTACTTTTCGATGAGCTTCCACAGCTGGTCCTTGTTGGGGTGATCCGCCGTGCCGTTGTACAGCACTGTTGTCGTTCCGAGCGCGAGCGGGCCGTAGACGATGTAGGAGTGGCCGGTGATCCAGCCGATGTCGGCCGAACACCAGTACGTGTCCTCGGGCTTGATGTCGAGAACTGACTGGGCGGTCCAGGCGACGTGTGCGAGATAGCCACCGGTCGTGTGCGTGACGGCCTTCGGCTGGCCGGTCGTCCCCGACGTGTAGATACGAAAGAGTGGGTCGTCCGCAGCCCGCGAGACGGGCTCGACTTCGGCCCCCTCGTGGGCCGCTAGCAGGTCGTGATAGTCGTCGTAGTCGTCGCCTAAATGCACGTCACGGCCCAGTCGGTCGAGCACCACGACCGATACGTCGTGGTCGACGGCGATTCGTGCGTTATCGGCCTTGTTCTTTTGTGCGACGGCGCTGCCGCGGCGGTAGTAGCCGTCACAGGTGATGAGGTACTCCGACTCGGCCCGCTCCATTCGCGTCGCCAGCGCGTCTGCGGAGAACCCGGCGAAGACGACGTTGTGTGGCACGCCAAGGCGTGCGCAGGCCAGCATCGCGACCGGGAGTTCGGGTACCATCGGCAGGTACAGCGTCACCACGTCGTCCGTGCCGACGCCGCGGTCCCGCAGTGCCGCAGCGAAGGCGTTGACCTCCCGGTACAGTTCGAGGTAGGTGTAGGTGCGGGATTCGCCGAGGTGGCCCTCCCAGACCAGTGCGAGTTGGTTCTTCCGCTCAGGGAGGTGCCGGTCGAGGCAGTTGTATGCGGCGTTTAATCGGCCACCGGAGAACCACTCGAACGGTGGCCCGTCCGTCCCACGGAGTACTGTCTCGAACGGCTCCGCCCAGTCGAGTAACTCGGCGGCTTCGCGCCAGCAATCGGGCCACTCCTGCTCGAAGCGGTCGTAGACAGCCGGGTCAGTCACGTTCGCCTGTTCGACGAACCAGTCCGGTGGTTCGACTGTCTCTCGCCCCGTCTGGGACTGTCCCCGATCCGGTTCGTCACCCCGTGTCATCAATTGACGATACATCGCCGCACGCAAAAAATATCCTATCTAATTGTGTACGATTCCGCTGTGAGCGGGCCGCCAGTGCAGTCGGCCGTTCTCACTTTCGACACTGGCGACGGAACTTATATTGAGTCCTGCGGACAACGGATGTACGAGAGGCCGGTACGGGGCATGAGCGACACTGAAAAGAAGATTGCCGATACGAAGGGGCAGTTCCTTCAGGCGGTCTCACAGGGCCAGCGGCTGACCGACGCCGAGTGGCGAAACTGTCGCATCGTCCTCACCACCGAGCGAGTCGCCCTGCTGGGCGACGAGAAGCGACAGATCTCACTGACCGACATCGACCGTATCGCCGACCGATTCGACGTCAACCAGCAGAGCGCCGGTGTCTCCGACTACGTCGCCCTCTACGTCGGTGAGGACGTCATCCTCGTATCGGCGTCGAACCACGAGGCGTTCGAGACCGATTTTTACCGGGCGAGTCTCGACGGCGCAATCGTGCTGGTTCAACACCCGGCACTGAAAGGCGGCGTCGTCCAGTCCGCCGAGTGGACGAAAGGCCGACTCAAGGTGACCGACGAGGCGCTGAAGCTCGCGATGGCCGACGGGCAAGCGGTTGTCATCGACCGCGCCGACATCGGCGACCTCACAGTCGAAGAGAAACAGGTCAGCGGCGAGGAGCGGACGGTCATTCAGGTCGAGCACAGCGAGGACGACATCAGCGTCGAAACGCACCTCGCGGGCGAGGAGTTTCACGCCACTGTCCTCCGAACGATGCTCGAAGAGAGCGCCGAGCAGAACCAGGCCGATCTGGACCTGAGTTCGACGGAGAAACGGGTCATCATGGCGCTGCACTCCGGCGTCTCGCCGTTCGACATCCCCAACTTCGTCGGCATCGACGTCGAGAAAACCGAGGAAATCTTCGACCGCCTGATCGAACTCGACGTAATAAGCGTGCTCCGAGAACGGACTGAAGTGAACCTGACGACGAAGGGGCGTCGGGTCGCCGGCGAGCGGATGGGCGAGCAGTAGCCCGCAGTTCTGGACTGGGAAGCGTTGCGACGATTGAATGTCACGGTCGCCTGATACGTTTGATTTTCACACTCCAATCTGGACATGCGTGGCGAGTAGCCACCGACGAATCTCGGTAAGGCCGCCATATTGAAGCCCTTCCTCCGTCTGCAACAAGTATGCACATCGATACGGCTGTGGTCCTCGCTGCGGGTGAGGGAACTCGCCTCCGGCCGTTGACGCGAAATCGGCCAAAACCAATGCTGCCGGCCGCGAACCGTCCGATCCTCGAACACGTCTTCGACGCGCTGGTCGAGGCAGGTATCGAGAAACTCGTCGTCGTCGTCGGCTACAAGCGCGACCGCGTTCAGGACCACTTCGGTCCGACGTACCGTGGCGTTCCGATCTCCTACGTGAGCCAGACGAAACAGCTCGGCAGTGGGCACGCACTCCTTCAGGCACGGAGCGTCGTCGACGGACCGGTTCTAGTGATGAACGGTGACCGTCTCGTCGACGCGGCCACTATCGAGGCGGTAGATACCTCATATGCGGAGACTGGACACACAAGCATCGCTGTCATCGAACGACAGGACACCAGTCGGTACGGTGCTGTCGAGGTACGGGACGGTGATATTGTCGATATCGTCGAAAAGCCACAACACAGCGAGTTCAGGCTCATCAACGGCGGCGTGTACGCCTTCGACGGCGACATCTTCGAGGCTATCGACGAAACGACGCGCCACGCCGGCGAACTGGCGCTGACCGACACCATAGAGCTGCTGCTGGAATCTGACCGTGTCCGAGCGGTCGAGATCGACGGGATGTGGGTCGATGCGACCTACCCGTGGGACCTGCTGACCGTCGCCCGCGAGGTGCTAGCGCGGGGTCGAGTCGTCGAATCGGCCCGCGACGAACAGGTCTGGGTCGATAACTCCGCACGCGTCCACGACGAGGCGACTCTCCAGTCGCCGGTCGTCATCGGCCCAGACTGTGAGATCGGACCGGACGCTGTCATCGGTCCGAACGTCGCGCTCGGGCGCAACGTCACTATCGGGGCCAACAGCGTCATCCAGCACACTGTCCTTGACGCTGACACGCGTGTCGACCCGAGTTCAACCCTCGTCGACACTGTCACCGGCCAAGACGTGAACCTGGGCGTCAATACGGTCGTCCCCGGCGGCCCAGCCGATGTCCAGGTCGGCACAGAAGTGTTTGAGGACCAGCGGCTAGGCGCCGTCATCGCCGACCGTGCTGTTGCGCTCGGGGACGTGAGCTTCGTCTCCGGGTCGCTCGTGGGCCCCAACGCTCAGCTCGCCACTGGCGTGACAGTCGATGGAACTGTCCGCGAGGGTGCGGAGGTGGTCCGCTGATGTGTGGAATCATCGGCTGTGTCGGCCGCGGCGACGAGACGCTCGACACGCTCGTCCACGGCCTTTCGAAACTGGAGTACCGCGGGTACGACTCTGCCGGCGTCGCGCTTGCGAACAGCCACATCGACCTGTGCAAACACTCCGGCAAAATCGCCGACTTGCGCGAGGCGCTGTCGGAACGGACGCTCTCGGGCTCGGTCGGCATTGGCCACACCCGCTGGAGTACGCACGGACCACCAACCGACGAGAACGCCCACCCGCATCAGGACTGCACCGGCGACGTCGCAGTCGTCCACAACGGTATTATCGAGAACTACCAGTCGCTGCGAGATGAACTCGTCAGCGCCGGTCACACCTTCACATCTGACACCGATACGGAGGTCGTCCCCCATCTCATTGAAGACGCGCTGGACGCTGGAGCCGACCCCGAAGACGCCGTCAGAGAGACGATCAGCCGACTCGAAGGTAGTTACGCTGTCGCCGTCGTTATCGCCGGCTGTGACTCGGTGTTCGCCGCACGGAACGACTCGCCGCTCGTCTTGGGTATCGACGACGACGCGACCTACTTGGCCAGTGATGTGCCCGCCTTCCGGGACTTCACCGACAAGGTCGTCTACCTCGCCGACGGCGAGTTCGCCCGACTCAACGGTGCCGGATGGACCGTCACTGACACCGACGGCAATGTCGTCGAGAAAGACATCGATACCGTCCAGTGGGACCCAGAGGAGACCGGTAAGAGCGGCTACGACCACTTCATGCTCAAGGAGATCCACGAGCAACCGCGCGCGCTCCGGCAGTGTCTACGGGGCCGAGTCGACGAACTCGCCGGCACGGTCGATATCGGCGACCTCGGCGACCTCTCCCCGACCGGCGTCCAGTTCGTCGCCTGCGGGACTTCCTATCACGCTGCCCTGCACGGCGCGCAACTGTTCCGCGAGGCCGGTATCCCCGCTCAGGCGTTCCTCGCCAGCGAATACGCGACCGCGACCCCACCGATCGGTGACGCGCTCGTCGTCGGCGTCACCCAGAGCGGCGAAACCGCGGACACGCTTTCGGCACTTCGGGCGGCCCGTCGCCGCGGCGCGCGCACGCTGGCCGTGACTAACGTCGTCGGCTCCACCGCGGCCCGCGAGTGCGACCACGCGCTGTACATCCGTGCCGGGCCGGAAATCGGCGTCGCCGCGACCAAGACCTTCGCCTCCCAGCTAGCCGCGCTGAACCTGCTTGCCCTCGGAACGTCGACGACCGGCGACGCCCGGCAGGTAATCAGCGCACTCCGCGACCTGCCCGGCCACGTCCAGGAAGTCCTCGACGAATCTGCCGCACAGGAGGTCGCTGAATTGTACCAGGACGCCGACGCGTACTTCTTCATCGGCCGCGGGTACCAGGAACCCGTGGCACTCGAAGGCGCACTGAAGATGAAGGAGATCACCTACAAGCATGCTGAGGGTTTTGCTGCGGGTGAGCTGAAACACGGCCCGCTGGCGCTGGTGACCGAAAACACGCCGGTGTTCGCTATCGTGACCGGTGACGACGAACGCGCCCGTAAGACGATCGGGAACGTCAAAGAGGTCGAAGCGCGCGACGCTCCGGTGGTCGCGATCACGGATGGACAGAG
Source organism: Haloarcula sp. H-GB5 (assembly GCF_054850705.1). NCBI lineage: Archaea > Methanobacteriati > Methanobacteriota > Halobacteria > Halobacteriales > Haloarculaceae > Haloarcula > Haloarcula sp. H-GB5. Next base: position 235,571 of record NZ_JBTWBG010000002.1, read on the forward strand.
TGACGTTGAACGATACGCTGACCACGTACTCCAAATTCCAGAGACCCATCCGCGAGCCGCTGCAGTGCTTGCGAACACGCATCTACAGTTGGTGTCGTATCACACGGCCGCGTTGCTGGGGCGAAACATCGACAAGCCGCGCAACCTAGCAAAAAGCGTGACGGTCGAATGAGCCGCGTGTAGCCCGCTACTCGCGTTGGTCGCCGTTTGCTGGTGGTTCTGGCGGTTCAAGCAGCTTTGCTGCCAGCCTGACTGCGTTTGAACCCGAGACGGTATTTTCGATAGCTCGTGCCACCGAGGCGAGACTAGAATTCTCCCAGAACCGCGTAGCTTGAGGTGTGAAAGCGTCGAGAACAGCGAGTAACGGACCGACAGTGTGGGTTTTACGTAGATCGATGACGATGGCCGCTGGCTCCGGCTCTGTCGTGAGCCAGCGGTAGATCCTGGAGCCTCTAGCTATCTTGAGTAACCGAGCACACATTCTGCTGAGTGCTGAGCGCTCGAAACTCCGTGTGAACGCATCGGAAAGCGACTTGAGTGCCGAATTCTCGACAGCCGACTGGAGACGCTGTTTTACCATTGTGACGTCTCTGTGGCCCTCATCGATAGCCTGAAATCACAGTCGCCTTGATCGTTACGGTACCCAGGTCCAGTGTCACGACACGTCCCTGCTGGAGTGTCTGGCCTTTGAATGTGACACCGGTATCAGTCTCTCGGACAGAGAGGTTTGCAGTGAAGGTGACGTCTTGGTTTATTGGATGCGACCGTTCGTATATCTCTCCGTCCTGTCCCCTAGTGACGATTGTTGCGTTCTGACGCTGGACGGCCGAAATCCGTGCGACGGTTTCACCACCGAACGACTCTGTCATCCCCGGAGAAATGCTGTTAGCGAGCAGTGGAGACACGTTTGATAACTGTAACTTGACATCGCGAGTTGCGGGCTGGCCCCGTTGCGTCGTCGTACCGACCCGTGTAATTTCTCCCTTAACGAGGCCCGCTTCCGTCGGGAGGGAGAGGCTTGCTCCCGGTCGGATCGTCGTCTCGCCGAACGCCTGCTGTTCACCGTAGGTCACGCTCTGGAGTGTCAACCCGAGGAAGACAGTCTTTTTATCGGGGTTGCCGGTTCCGTATGTTGTAACGGACTCGATAGTCGCCACTTCTCGTCCTTGTACACGGATCGGTTGTCCCGAGCTGAGACGTCTAGCGTCGGTTTCCGACAAATTTGCTCTGACTACTACTTCTGTCTCAGTCGTGGTCAGATCGGAGCTCCCACCGACGTCTCGGATTGTTCCGGCGGCAGAGTAGGTATCAGTCAGAACCTCAAGCTGTCGGCCGTATCGCGGTGGTGAGCCGCTATACTGGATAGTCTCCCCCGAAGACGGAGCTGACAATTCGGCCCGTACCATTACCCGCGTTGACTCTCCATGTGGGGCGGAATATATATCTGTGACCGTGAGATCCGAATTCCCAGACGGACTGTAGCTGTCCCCGATAGACATCTGTGAAACGATGTACTCCGGCTGGGGGCCGAGGTCGAGCGTCACATTCGTCGTTTCAGTTGTCGGGGCCGAACTCGATTCGCCATCGTCCATCAGTACAAGGCCGATTCCAGTGATAACGACAGTAAGAGCAAGCACAACGACGAGGGCATCAATAATATTGATAACACCAAACAGATTCCCTTCGTCGTCGATGATATCGGATTGCCCTTTCATCGACTTCATACAGGCCAATTTCCCGGCCAGTGTATGGCCTTTTCGTTTGGGTTTCCAAGCACTTTGTATCCATGCCGAGCGCCTCGTATCCCCCGACCTTTGATAACGCTGCTACCATTCCCATGAACAGCCTAGAGCCTGTCTTCACTCTTTGTAAGCAAAATATGCGCACTTCCCATGACAAAACAGAACTGAGTGGGTTTACAATTCGGCGGTAACAAACCCTTTGAGACTATCTGATTGCAGCATCAACTGTCCGGCCGAAGGGTCACGCAGCGTGTAAACGGTTCTATGGATTTTTATACGCGACTATTATATCGATAAGAACGCTCCAGACCTGCCTCGAAACGAGTTTCATGTCATAGCTAAACGACTGGTCGCGCACGTACTCTAGGTCGTATCGCAGCTTTTCGCTCGGCTCTTTTCCGGTCACATGATTAACCTGGGCAGGCCCGGTCAGGCCCGGTTTGACGAACCATCGTTTCTGCCAGTCAACGACGCCGGTCTGGATATCCGAGTCCAGTTCCGGACGTTCGGGCCGTGGACCGACAACGCTCATATCGCCCCGCAGTATCGACCAGAGCTGAGGAATCTCATCAAGGTGCGTCTGACGTAGCACTTGCCCAACTGATGTCACACGTGGGTCAACTCCACCTGCATCCTCGTCACTGATTTTCGCGCCGGTCTCGTCTTCGGCGTTCTCAATCATCGACCGGAACTTATAGATGGAGAAGGTTTCGCCGAACACTGCTGTTCGGTCTTGCCGGTACAGTATCGAGCCGCCGTCCTCCAGCTTTATTGCGACTACAATTCCGATAATCACCGGCGATAGCGCGACCAGTCCAGCCGATGCGAACGCGATATCGAACGCGCGCTTGAGAATGTAGTCTTGTATGTCCCATGGTTCGACCTCCACGTCGACTAGCGCTCCGACCCCACTGCTGGTGGTCAGTACGGAGTCTGTGTGGTCTCGGTGGACTTTCGCGTTGACGCCGTACTCGTAACAGGCGTCGAGAGCGCCGAAGAACTCTGCCCGGTCGGCGTGTTCAAACGCCAACACGACCGTATCGATATCATACTCGACGAGCACGTCTTCGATTCGCGAGAGGCCACCCAGCCGTTCCAACCCGCTGGGGTTCGTTCCGCCGTCAGCGATGGCTTCGGTCCGTTCGATTGCCGTCATAACACTCGTTGGGCAGAGATAGCCCAGAAGTGTCCCGTCGACCTCACTTGCTACTTCCTCTATCACCTTGAGGTCGTCCCCAACGACGATGGTTCGTTCACCGTTTGACGACGGTCGCTTGCGAATCCACACGAACCACGCGGGCAGTGCGACCAGTAACAACGGGGTCACTAACACGACAGTCAAGCGCGGTAGTTTGTATGAATAGTCGAAGTAGCCGATTGTCGCCAGAACGAGAGCTGCCACGAGCACCCGCTTCTGGGCCAGCGCTACAGCGTCGAGAATTCTCCGCGGACGCGGTTTGTACAGCGGGAGGAACACGCTGACGACGACTGCGGTCGTGACTAGGAGTTCGATCGTGAACTCCGGCCCCTCCGGGGGATCGGTCGGCAACCGACTGAGTACTGGGATGGTTGTCGCTATCGACTGGATGGTAGCGTTGTTAACAAGTGCGACGGCGATCGCTGTCAGCACGACGACGCCGGCTACACTTGCGACCCGGTACCGCCAGCCACTATCCATTATCAGTGTGATTGCCGAGTTCCGGGATAAGTCCTGCGTCCCGGGACTCAAATACTGAAGCTACTGTGCGTGGACACGCAGTCCAACCGCCCTGAATTCGTGAGTCGATGTATCGACAGCGAACGTACCAGCGCAGTTGTGTCAGCTATCACAACGCCGCTCCGACTCGCGTTGTGCCTGTTCCGTTTGGCGCTGTCCGATGGATATCGTCTCACGATGTTGTCCAGACTTCTGATTGAAATGCCGTACAACTGTGTGGCCTACATGACCGCGTAGGTACAATAGTTACTGGCGAGACGACCCGGTTTAATCTCTCACTCGCTTGCAGCGATGTTCTCGGCGGACCGCTCCGGATCAACCTCGCCCTGTAGCCGTTTCTCGGCCTGATCTCGGTCCTCGGGATAGCCGATATCGTTCCGCCAGCCATCCATGCGGATCGCATCGATCGTTCGCCCAGAGTGCAACAGGAGGTCAATCGCATCACTGATTTCGTACTCGCCGCGGTTGGAGGGCTGCACCAGATGACAGGCGTGGAAGATGGCCGGTGTGAATGTATAGAACCCGGTCATCACTAGGTTCGACGGCGGATCCTCCGGTTTCTCGACAACTTCGGTGATCTCGCCGTACTTGTTGGTGTCACAGACACCGTAGCGCCCGGCCTCCTCCCATGGGACTTCCTCAACGAGGAAAGCGGCGTCGGCACGTTCTTCCGCCTGACGGTTGACGACGTCTTGGAGGTTCGCTTCGAAGATGTTGTCGCCGAGCATCAGCATGAAGTCGTCGTCGACGTGCTCTTCGACGGTCAGAAGAGCGTGTGCAAGCCCGTTCTGTTCGCGCTGGTGGGTGTAGGTGATCGGGACGCCATCGAATTCGTCCTCGTAGTGATTAATGATGGCCTGCTTCTTGTAGCCGACAACTACCAGCAGTTCGTCAGCGCCTAGCTCGATCAACTGCTCGAAGCAGTGGGTCAGAATCGGTTTCCCCGCGACCTCTACCATCCCCTTTGGCTTGTCTTCAGTCAGCGGGCGGAGACGGGTTCCTTCACCGGCGGCGAGTACGACAGCTTTCATATCTCTCAATTCGTTGGCCGTCCGATAAAACTCTTGTCGAATTATAAGATCCGAATTATAATATCCGCCCCTCGACTACTGCCGCCTGATGAACGTCAGTATTGTCGGTAGCGGATACGTCGGGACGACGGTCGCGGCGTGTCTTGCGGATCTCGGGCATGAAGTCGTAACGATAGATATCGACGAAGACATCGTCGACGCAATCAACGACGGCGAGTCGCCGATACACGAACCTGGCCTCGACGAACTCGTCGCCGAACACGGCGGCGGTCGACTTCGGGCAAGCACCGACTACGAGGAAATACTCGACACTGAGCTGACGATGTTGGCGCTCCCAACGCCCTCGAACGACGATGGAAGCATCGACCTCCAGTTCATGGAAGCCGGTGCGGCATCCGTCGGCGAGGCACTGGCCGGCGCTGAGAACGCGGCAGCGGACCCACACCTCGTCGTCACGAAGTCGACTGTCGTCCCGAACACGACCGAAGATCGGCTCGCTCCACGTATCGCCGCCGCCGGTCTCGAACGCGGGACGGACTTCCTCGTCGCGTCTAATCCCGAGTTCCAGCGCGAGGGGACGGCTGTCGCGGACTTCCTGAATCCCGACAAACTCGTCTTCGGGACAGACGACGACCGCGCGACGGAACTTCTCCACGACCTCTATGCGCCGCTGCGCGAGGCCGCTGACGGTGACGTGCCGGTCGTCCAAACCGGTATCGCCGAGGCCGAGATGATAAAGTACGCCAACAACACGTTCCTCGCGACGAAAGTCAGCCTCATCAATGATATCGGGAACATCTGCAAGGAGTTCGGCGTCGACGCCTACGAGGTCGCTGACGCGATCGGACTCGACGACCGCATCGGCGAGCAGTTCCTCCGCAGTGGTGTCGGCTGGGGCGGCAGTTGTTTCCCGAAAGACACGGACGCCATCATCGCCGCGGCGCGGGAGCAGGGATACGACCCCGCAGTCCTTTCGGCGGCCGTGGAGCTGAACGATGCTCAGCCCGAGCGCCTCCTCGCTCTCCTCGACGACCACGTCGACGTGTCCGGGAAACGCGTCGCCGTTCTCGGGCTGGCGTTCAAACCCGGTACCGACGACATCCGGAACACGCGAGCGGTACCGGTCATCGAGGGGCTGCAGGAGCGTGGCGCAGACATCGTCGCCTACGACCCTGTCGCGACCGAGAATATGCGCGAGCGCTATCCTGATATCCAGTACACTGACTCGGCCGCGACTGCTCTTGAGGGTGCGTCCGGCGCCGTTGTCGTCACTGATTGGGACGAGTTTGCGGCTCTCGACGCTGAATTCGACGACATGGCCGACCCAGTCGTCGTCGACGGCCGACGCATCATCGAGCGGCGCGACGGCATCACTTACGAAGGATTGACCTGGTAGCGAGGTCAGTTCCGCGCTCGCATCCGTCTGTCGAGGACTGCGACCGTACCGGCCGTGAGTAGCGCTACGACGAGTACGGTCGGGTCCGAAGACACGTACAGGCTCGGCGTCGGCGGCCGCCAGTTCGTGAACGGATACAGCCAGGCGCTCGCTCTCCCGTCAGCGTACACTCGCATCCCATCGAGCAGGAGCGATGTGAGGCCGCCGAACGTCACGAGGCCGAACACTGGTCTCCAGTGCCGACGCTCGAACGCGACGGCGATGATACCGGCCAGTAGCAGGACTCCGCCGAGTGTGGAGAGGGGCACATAGCTGAACGGAACGCCAATAAGTGCTTCGACTATCCGCTTGTCCACCACGATTCCGACTTTCACCAGATCGGGAATCGCCGCACCGCCCATCCCAACGACGACCCAGCGCTGATCGAGCCAGTCGACGCGCCAACTCGCGACCGTGAGCAAAATGTACGGAACGAGCAGATGTGTCAGCAGGTCAGCCATCACGGGCCTCCAGTGTCCACGTCTCTCGGTCGATGCGCCAATATCGGAAGAACAGCAGCAGGAATCCGAGTGCGCCGATAGCCGAGGCACTGTACTTGTAGAACTCAGCCCACTGACTGCTGTTGACGACTTCGACCCGCTTGGCTGCTATCGTCTGCTCTGGTTCGAGCGTTCCGTACACTTGGACGACGCCACCAGGTTCGACGGCTGTCTTTGCCCCGGTGACTCTGAGTGTGATAGCCGCCCCATCGCTCTCGACATTGATTTCCATCTCGCTATCGCTGGTCTCTGTCACCGTACCAAACACCATGAGCTGCTGCCCGGCGTACGACTCGTACCCAGTCGAAAGGTCCGCCGCGTCTGGATACGGTGACCGTTTGTCCTCTGTCATCTCCGCGTGAACGAACAGTCCCCCGAGTGTCAGACACAGCACAAGCACGATGCCGACACGAACCCAGACGCGCACACGCTCTGTTCTTTCGGTGGGTACAATGGTCGTTTCGCTTCAGAATCGCAGCAGTCTCTGAAAATTACTCGACAGTGACGTTACCGCCGCCGTACACCGTCTGCTCTGTGACATCGACGGTAGTTTCAACACCGCTGTCGGTCGTTACGGTGTACGTCCCGGGGTTTGCGACGGTAACAGTGAAATTACCGTTCCGATTGGCTGTCGTCTGGCGCTCGTAGTCGACCTCCCTATCCGAGACAGCAACCGTCGTTACGACCGAGACGGTCGAATTCGGCGCCACACTCCCCTGTATCGTCCCACCGGGCACGACCGCGAACGCCCTGTGGCTCCCGTCTTCGCTGGTGAAGAGTGGTCGGTAGTGAGCCAGGCCGTCCACATCTCCGTTCCGGCTTCCGAAGTGCTTGTGTAACCGAGCGTACATCGCAGTCGGTGCCTCGATGTCGGTCTCTGTGGTCACGACGTACCCAGCTCGGTTGGAAATCCGATTGTAGGCCGAATCAGGGTCTGTCGCTCCGACGAACGGCCCGTACGCCTGGCGAGCGTAGCCGTAGCTTTGTGACTCGCCGTTGACGAAGTAGTTGTACACGCGGTTCTGTCCCCAGCGGCTGAGCACGTAGCTTTCGGGGTATTCGAGTCCGTGCTCCGTAGCGTCGGCTTCGATTGCAGTCGCCGCGTCGTATGTCCCGTCATCAACGAGTACTTGACTCGTTTTGACCGGTACCTGCACCATCCCGAGGGCCCCGAACAACAGAAACAGCACGAACAGCGACGCAACCGAGCGGGTGTCCGGAACGAGTACGTCCCGCAGACCCCTATCACCAGTCGTCAGCACTGGACGGGCGAGATCGACCCACGAGGCGACCCAGACGAACGCGAGGCCGGCGAACAACGCGAGAAACGGAGCCAGCTCGCCGACGAAACGGACCTGAATCACGGCGAGGGCGAACAGCACCCAGGCGTAGCTACTGGCGACGAGCCAGCCGCTCCGGTCGTTCCGAGCAAGGTCGACGCCCCAGACCATCGCCGGGAGCGCTAGGAACAGCGTCAGGCCGAACAGGAACAGGAACCCGAATGCGTCCGCGTTGAACAGTCCGTACGTCTCGGCAATCCCGTCGGATCGAAACAGCAAGTCGAGGCGCCTGTTGAACGTGCCCCACTGTTCTGTGAAGCCAAAGCGAAAGAGGAGGAGACCGACGACGCCAAGCCCGATATCGACCGCAGCCAGTTGTCCGGCAGTGCCACCGAAGCGCCTGGCTGTTTCTGCCGTCGCAATAACGACGACAGTGCCAAGCAACAGCAGTGCTGGCGCACTGGCGACGAGCGCAGTTTGCCAGCCGGTGGCGGTATGGACACTCCAAGCAAGTATCGCACCGAGACTAACGCCGGCAAGGACTGGCGCGTTCCCGACCAGTGATGAACGGTCGTTCGAGACATCTAGCAATGTCTGTCCCAGCACCACCAGACTGACCGGCAAGACAAGCAACGGCCCGGCCTCCCACGCGAGCACCTGACCGGTAGTCCCGACACCGATGCCGACTGCGGCGATCCACGGCTGTGGTCGACGAAGCGACGTTCGATTCGTGACCGTCGTTAGCGCGACTACGAGTGCAAGGGCGGTGAGTCCCAGCCAGGGATAGTCGAAGGCGTGGTGATCTGCGAAACCCAGGCTCGTCCGGAAGGCGTGGCCGGGAATAAACGCGAGGAAAAGGACCGATGCGAGGCCGATACGCCGGTCGCTGGACACTCGAACTGCGAGCAAATAGAGCAGGACGCTCGTGACGAGTGCTGACACGACTGGATACCAGGCGAGAACGTGACCAATAACTGTTTTGCCCCCGCCGAAGAGGCTGGAAACCCACCAGAGCGTCGCGATAGTGAGTGGCTCCCCTTTTGTTAGTGTCTGTGGCAGCACGGAGAGCGCCCCGAAATCGGCCGCACTGCCGGCGTTCGCTGCGATCTGTTCGATGTGGTACCTGTAGTAGTAGGGGTCGTTACTCGATAGAACGATGTCGCCACCGCGATATATCGACCCGATGACGTACGTTCGGGCGACGAAGACGACCGCTAGGGCGGCGACAAGCAGGCCGGTTGCTCGCGCGTCGAAATCAAAGCGTAATGCGTCACCGAGCGCCAGCCCGTGCCCGCTGTCGTTACGGACTTCGGATTCGCCGTTGAGCGCGGCCCGCACAGCATCGGGATCAGCGACGCGGTACTCGTCACCGTCCTTCTCGACGATGCCCGCGGAGACGAGTTCGCCAAACTGACCCGAATCGAGGGGAATGTCGTCGAACGTCCAACCGTCCTGTTCGTCGTCGACGGCCAGAACCGCCGCTGTCGCGTCTCGTAGCTCGGGCCGGTCATCGAGTACCGCTCCCGCCCCGGGCGTATCGCTCATGTATCCTCTCTTTCCGGTCTGGCGAATAAATCCATCGGGACTCGCCGTCTACGTGTTTGTCGACTCTAGCGCCGCTCGAATCGCCGATTCAACGTCGTGTTCCGGCGTCCAGCCCAGTACGTCGGTCGTCCGGTCGGTGTCGACCGGGAACGAATCGACGAGTGTCTCGTCGTCGCCCCGTGGGTTTTCGACCAGTTCCACGTCGGCATCGATGTCGGCGGCTGAGGCGGCGATATCCTTGACGAGTTTGGCGACGGTGTGAACGCCTGGGTCTTCGTCGCTCGCGATCTCGTATTTCTCGACGCCGGTCTCGCCGCGGTCCAGTTGCTCGAGTAGCCGTTCGCAGCTATCGACGTAGGCCCGGGCCACGTCCTTGACGTGAATGAAGTTGCGGGACTGCGTTCCGGGCTCGTAGACGGTCAGCGTCTCGCCGGCGAGCGCGCGGTTCACGAAGAAGTTGATGACGGTCCCCTTTGAGACGGTCTGACCGTCTATCTCGTGGCTCCCGTAGAGGTTCGAGATCATGAACTGATGGGCCGGGAACGCGCCGTCGGCGTACGTCTCGATGGCGCGCTCGTTGAGTAGTTTCGTCCGCCCGTACCAGTTCAGCGGGTCCCGCGGGTGGTCGACTGTGATTGGGAACTCTCGTGGGTCGCCGATGACGGCCATCGAGAACGGGAAGATCAGCGCTGCGCCGGTCTTGCGGCAGAACCAGGCGACGTTGTCGGTTCCCTGCACGTTGACCTCGTAGGCCAGATCCTGCTTTTCGTCGCAGTCGTCGACACCGGAGATCGCGGCGAGGTGCATCACGACGTCGGCCCCGTCTAGCGCCGCTTCCAGACGGTCCCGGTTCCGGATGTCGACGTGTTCGATGGCGACATCGCCGACGGACCGCACGGTACCGAGATAGAAGTTGTCGATAGCGGTGATCTCCCAGTCGGGGTGGGCCTGCTGTAGTTCGTAGATGACGCGGCTGCCGATGTAGCCCGCTCCGCCGGTGACGGCGATGTGGGGCCGTTCGCTGGTAGGTTCTGTCTCAGACATTGGTGGTGAATTTCTCCGCGAGGTCGCGGACGCCCTCACGGAGCGTCCACGATGGTTCGAAGCCGGTCCGGCTCAGTCGGTCGAAGTTGACGTGATAGGACGGACCGGGATGCTCGTCTTCGAGATAGGTCACGTCGACCGGAGCGACCTCGTCGGCGACGATGTCGGCGATCTCAGATATCTGGTAGTTCCCGTCCATCGACCCGACGTTGTACACTGGTTCGTCCCAGGACTCGGGGTCGCACGCCGCTTCCGCGTAGGCGCGGGCAGCGTCCCGAACGTGGATGAACGGCCGCCAGTTCGAGCCGTCGCCGTAGACGGTGAGCGGGCGGCCCGTGAGTGCGCGGAACACGAAGTAGTTCACGACGAGGTTGAACCGGATGCCCGGGGAGTGGCCGAAGTTGGTGGCCATCCGCAGGGCGGTACCGGTCATGTCGAACTCCTCGCAGTACTCCTGCAGTAGCGTCTCGGACTGCAGTTTCGTCTCCGCGTAGGGGTTGATCGGGTCCGGGTCGACTGTCTCGTCGATGTCGGTGCTGGTCGCGCGGCCGTAGACGTTACACGAGGAGGCGAAGACAACGTGGTCGACGCCGAGTTTGCCGGCCGCAGTCAGGACGTTTTCGGTGCCGTCGTAGTTGATGGCGAAGGTCTCGTCGCGGCGTTCGTGTGTGCTCGACGCGCCGGTGATGGCAGCGAGGTGGATGACGCGGTCGACGCCGCGCATGGCGCTCTCCACGTCGCCGTACTCGCGGACGTCGCCCCGGCGAAATTCGAGGCCGTCCCCCAGCGTTCCCAGCAGCGCCCGCGGCGACCCCGAGGAGAGGTCGTCGAAGACGACAACATCGTCCACGCGGTCGTCTGCCCGGAGCAACGGTAGCAGCGCGCTGCCGATGTAGCCACAGGCCCCGGTGACCAGCACGTCCATCGTCAGTCCTCGCTTAGGACGCCCGGGAGGAAGCGGTCCTCGTGGGCCTTGATGGTGTCGGCGTAGCGGGTCAGCGTCTCGAAGATGTCGCCGACGCCGTCCTCGAAGGACTGGGACTGGCCACCGATGAGGTCGGCGTACCGGTCGTTTTCGATCTCCATCTTGTGAGTCTCGTCCTCGTCGCGAGGATTCTCGAAGTGTTCGACGGCCACGTCGAGGTCGTATTCGCTGCCGACATCCGCGATCGTCTCGGCGATCTCGACGATGCTGATGGCGCGCGTGACCTGATTGTACACCGTCAGGCCATCGGGGCGCTCGTCGGGATCGGTCAGGGCCACTTCAGCCAGCCCTTCGACCGCGTCCTCCAGCGAGATGAACGGCTTGCGCTGCTCGCCTTTGCCGTAGACGGTGACGGGATAGCCCGCGACAGCCTGCGCACAGAAGCGGTGGGTAACCGTCCCGAAGTAGTAGTCGAAGTCGAAGCGAGTCTTGAGCCGGTCGTCCGCGCGAGTTTCTTCGGTTTCGGTCCCGTAGACGATTGCCGTTCGCACGTCAGAAATTGGGATGTCGAACTGCGTGTGGGCCAGCCGCATGTTCTGTGCGTCGAAGCCCTTCGTCGCGTGGTACCAGCTCCCGCCCATGTTGGGGAACGGAACGTCGTCGCGCTCGCCTTGGTTCTCCATCGTCGCGCCGCCCTCGGGAATCGGGAACTCCGGCGCGCCGTAGACGCCCGTCGTCGTCGTCTCGACGAAGTGGGTGTCAGTGAGGTCGTGTTCTTCGAGGCCCCACAGGAGGTTCCGCGTCGCCTGGAGATTGTTGTGCTGGGTGTAGTTCGCCCGCTCGCCGTTGATCTGGGAGTACGGCGCGGACGGCTGTGCGGCGGTGTGGACCACGACTTCTGGCTCGTGGACCGCCAGCAGTTCGTCGACGAAGGACTTCTCGGCGAGGTCGCCCTCGACGAAGGAGAGGTTCGTCAGGCCGTGGACCTCGCGGGCCGCGTCGAGGCGTTCGTCGATGCTGGCCACTGGTGTCGCGCTCGTCGCGCCGACGTCCTCGACCCACTCTCTTCGGGCGAAGTTGTCGACCAGCAGCACTCGCTCGTCCGTTCGGTCCGCGATCCGCAGTGCGGCCGGCCACCCGACGTAGCCGTCGCCGCCAGTGATGAGGATGGTCATAGTTACTCAGTTAGTGAGTAACTACGATGCGTAATCAATCTTCTGGTCAGTTACCTGCTAGTCTCGTCCAGCCTGACCGCTCATGAGATACGCATTCGGCCTCAAAACAACAATTTTCACCCGCTACTGGCCGATATCGAATCGGTCGAAGTACTCCAAGACGTATCGGTTCGCATCTGCCGGTGGCTCCGTGACAACACGATAGGCGTCGTGCTGGTCGTCGAGTGTAATTTTCGCCCCGTCGTCGGGAACGACTCGGTAGACGACTGGTACTGTGTGTCGGGTGTCGACGCCGTCGACCGACGACGTGTCCCAGAAGTGTTCGCTGACGCCAAGTCGTTCCGTTTCAACCGACGTGAGGCCGAGTTCCTCCGCGGCGATGCGTGGTGCTGCGTCGTCCAGTCGTTCACCTTTGTAGAGGCGGCTCCCCGGCCAGAACCACTCGCCTTTGGCTGGCTCGTTCTGTCGTCGTGTGAGTACGATGCCGCCCTCGTACTCGACAACGAGGTCGACACAGGGTTGGGGCATGTTTCCGAGACAGGTCGCGAACGTTGCTGTCGGAATGCGTTCGTCGCGGATATCCATGTCTTCGGCTTGTGGGCCGCCGATGAAAGCACTCCCCATATCGCCGTTTCGCAACCGTTAAAACTGACCCTGTCTTCTATCCGATTGCTATCGCACGGGCCGGTGGGGTAGCCTGGTATCCTTCGGCCTTCGGGTGGCCGTAACCGCGATTCGAATTCGCGCCGGCCCACTTTTCCACACGCGACCGAACAGCGACAGCCTTCGGGTGGCCGTAACCGCGTTCTCGCGAGCGAAGCGAGCGAGAGCCAGCGAGACCGGAGGTCTCGCGTGATTCGAATTCGGCCTGATTCCCGTTTTCAATTACGGAGCCGAGACGAAACGAGACCCCTCTCAGCGCCGATTATTAGCCTGTGTTCCGACCCCGAGCAGTCTTGTAGGCCTGTCTGCGGAACCGGAACCGACGACTGTTCGAATCGTAGCCGAGCACGCCGTCCACAGCCCGCTCGTCGGTCCGGACAACGACATGACGCACATCGTCGGTCAGGAACGGGAGGGCGTTACGAAGTCCACCCTCGTACGTGGCGAACCGACCGCTTGCCATGACCTGCTCGGCAATGACCCGCTCGCTCGCGCTGCTGGTGCGAGTCAGCGAGAACGTCGCGTCGGCTGGATGCTCCCCATCGCCGTGGCGGCTAGTCGTCACCGTGATCGTGTTGCCGTCACGCGCTGTCGAGACGCCGTCGGTTGGCGTCACGGCAGCCCGGTCGCCGACCAGTTCGACCAGCGCACCGCTGTTGGCCGTCGCGTGGCCGTAGCCGGCGACGACGGCGTACTCGCCGTCGCCGAGGTAGCCCTGCGTGAGGCCGTCACAACGGCAGTCGCCGGTGCTGCACCCGACCGACTGTCGGTTAAACGCCCGGAGGCCCCACTGTTCTCGACCGCCTGGCGACAGAAGCCGACAGTCCGCGGTGTGCCCTATCGGTGCGATGTGGAACCACTCGCCGTCGACCAGTTTGTAAAGGTCCCAGTGGCCACACTGCAGTCGCTTGTGGCTATTGTTGACTACCTCGAAGCCGATCTGTGCGTCCAGTTGTACTCGCTCGGCGGTCGGGCGAACGAAGGCTGGGGTCGCCGGCTCTGCTTCGTGGAACCACTGAACACCACCGTCGCCGGGAAACGACGGGAGCGAGCGGCCGGCGAACCGGGATTCTGTCTCCGGGCCGGGATGCTGTGTGTCCCAGACCGTGACTGAGAGCGTTTCGTCCTGACCGCGGAACTCGTAGGTCCCGGCCGGCCGCCCGGACTGGCCCGGCTCGCCGACAAGCGTGTACTCCAACTGGAGCCATTCACCGGGGGCCAGCCGGCGGGTGTCGGGCATCCACGGGCCGACGTCGTCGACGCGCCAGTATCCCTCGTCTGTTCGGCCGAGTGAGGGGACCTCGTCGGCGAGTTCGTTGTTGTCCGTGGGTGCGAGATGGAGGCGTGCCTCGTGGTCGTAGCCGCTGGGCTGGCGGCTGTGTATCTGTCCGATGCCCGGAATCGACTCAATTCTGAACGTGTTCTCGAACTCGTTGCCGTTCTGGAGCCAACCACGAAGCGTGGCCGGATGGTCGTCGGTCGCCGTCCGGTCGAACCAGAGTCCGACTCGCGCCCTGTCGTCGGTGTGGAGTCCCGGCGAACTGAGGGCGTAGGTTCGCGGGCCGGTTTCTAGTTCGATGACGGTCGTCGGATTCTCGGGCCGGGGCGGGTCGCCCGTATCTGTCGGCGTCTCTGTTCCGCTGTCGTTCGCCTCGGTCCCTGACTGCGTCGGGCGCGGTGCAGGCGTCACGCTGTCAGTTTCGTCCGTCCCGTGGGTACCGAACGAACAGCCGGCAAGCCCGGCCAGCGCACCCGGAACCGACGCGAGGAGGGCACGTCTGCGCATGGTCAGCGATTCGTCGCTCCGGGTAAACCCTTTCTGGACACTTAGACGGCGCTTGTAGCGTTTTTATGACTCGATTTGAAAGCGAACTCCCAACTACGCCTCTATAGCCCCGACCGTTCGAGTTCGGGCTGTCACCCCTCTGCGAACATCTCAACGACGCGGTCTAGGTCGGGTGACAGTTCCTGCATCACGTCTGTCGTCGTGAGAATACCGACGCTGTCGGCCTGTCCGTCGACCACGAGCCGCTTGATGCTGTGCTCGACCATCGTATCAATGGCTTCCTCTAGCGGGGCACCGGGTTCGATGGTCTTGACAGGGGTCGTCATCAGGTCACCAACTGGCGTCGTATCCGGGTCGATCCCATCGCGGAGGCCAGCGATAATATCTGTTTTCGTGAGTATGCCTCGCCCGTACTCGGTTTCGACAACGACAGACCCGACCGCTTCGGACGCAAGAAGTTTCGAAACGTCTCGGACCGAAAGCTCGTGGTCGACGCTTTTCACCGGCTTCGTCATCACCTGCTCGATGGGCGTGTCAAGTGAATTCATATCACAAGTTAGAAAACACACATAATAAGTCATGTGACTCCCGCAATCGGTGCTGATCCGGCCTTACCAGTCAAAGTCCTCGTGAATCGCCAGTCCCTCCTCGTGACATATCGGTCCGACGACGTCGGTGACGCCGGCGAGAATCTCGCCGGAACGGACGGACGCCTCGTGGCCGCTGAACCTGCTCATCTCGTCGCTGCTGACGCTGTACACGACCCGGCCGAGACCGGCGTACCGGAGGCCGCCGGCACACATCGGGCACGGTTCGGTACTCGTGTACATCACAATTTCCGCGCGCTCGTCCGGGCCAAACTCACGCATTGCTCGGTGCGCCAGGTGGAGTTCCGGATGGCGGCGCACATCGGACTCGGTGAGAACGCGGTTCGACGCCTCCATGACGATTCCGTCGTCACGAACGAGTACCGATCCGAACGGCCGGTCACCGCGGTCGACAGCGGTCCGAGCCAGCTCGAACGCACGCTGCATATGCGTCTCGTGGTCGAACTCGTCGAACTCTGAAACGGACATAACGGCGCTTCGACCCGCAGTCGGAAGTAGGCTCGGCGAGGGACACCACCGCCGTGACCTCGACGGTGGCCCCACTCGGCATCTGGCTCCCCGTCAGCATGGATGAGAGCTGACGGGTTCGCGGTCGATGCACGTAAGTCTCTGACCGGCTTCGCACCCGTATGCGCCAGTTCGTCATCATCGGTCACGACGCCCCGACGACGCCGGAGTTCTCGCTCGACGATCTGGCCGGCGCGGCCGGCCGGCTCGACGTGCTCTGTCGGTGTGTCACCAGCGCGTTTTTCCTGAGCCACGCCATCCGCGAGGACGTACGAGTACACCTCGTTCTATCGGATGAGTACACTGTCACGTTCGAGGGAAGCGACCTCCGCCGGCTGAACCCAGACGAACGGTCCACGGCGGCGCTGATACGCAAGGCGCTAGAAGAGCGCGAGGAAGCCATCGGGCACATGCCGGTCGAGACCTCGCCGGGCGTGTCACTTACGCGGCGGGGGTTTGAAGCGACACTCGAGGACGTGGCACGCCGGGGAACCGTCGTCCAGTTGCACGAGGATGGCGACCCTATCGTCGACGTTGCCGCGCCGTCGGACCCGGTGTTCGTCCTCTCGGACCACCATGATTTCCGGGATGAGGAAGCGGCGCTGCTGGCCGACCACGCAGACGAGTGCGTTTCGCTTGGCCCAAAGGCCCTCCACGCTGACCACTCGATCACGGTCGCGCACAACTATCTGGACACGGCGGGGTTCGAGCAGTACTGACGGGGCACGCTTGGAGACTGCCAGAAGGGTTTTCCTCCGCGGTTCGCTGAATGATGTATGGAATTATTGGGTTCGGAGACAGCGACGGGTCACGCTGTCCGACGACGCACCGAAGCGACGGGGGATCGATGACCGACCGGGAAAGCCTGTCCCGTCGTGCGGTTCTGCAGACGGTCGCCGGAGCCGGCCTCGCATCCGTCGCCGGCTGTTCGGCGCTCGAAAGCGAAAGCGACGACGCGGCCTCGACAGTCGAGGGCGAGCGAGCCGAAGAACTCGCCCGACGGTTCGCACCGACGCTGTACTTCGACCGGGCGGAGCCGTGGTTCCCGACGGACCCGCGGCCGTACACCAGCGAACAGGACGGCGAGACCGTCGTTGACGGATTCGACGCCTTCGACGGGTATCACGAGCGGATGAGCGACGGCGACCCGCCGGACCCGACGGCGTTCTACAACGTTGTCGAGTACGAGAATTCCCCGCTCGTCGTCGTCCAGTTCTGGTTCTACTCGGCGTTCGACCAGTTCACGACGAACTTCCACTGGCACGACTGGGAGGTCCTCCACGTGTTCGTCGACACGGAGACTGGCGACCCGCAACTGTACGTCGCCAGCTCCCATTCCCGGAAAGTACCTAACAACGAGTTCCTCGACCCGGACCCGGAGATGGTCCCGCGCATCCTCACGGAACTGGGGTCACACTCCAGCGCGCTGTCGGTCAACGACGTCCGCGACCGCTTCACCCGGCTGCCGGAGGGCGACCAGTTCGCGGATATCACGAACAGCGCCGTCGAAACCATCGAGGACCTCGCGGAGATCCCCGTCGCCTACGGGCTCCCGCGAGACGAGGGGTCCCGGCTCCCGTACCTTGTTCCGGAGTACGAGGGCGCGCCGCTGTACGAGCACGAGCGGCTGCCGTCGGTCAGCCGCGAGGACCTCATCTCGGAGTCACTCACCGTCCGCTCGTTCGACAGCCTCACCGAACCGCCGTCGGACCTGCCGACGCGGGAGACGGGACTCGTGTTCCAGCACACCGACCGCGGCGAAGCCGACCCGGACATCGAATACGACCTCGTGCCGAGCAGCGAACTGGAACACATCGCCGATTTCATCGGCCCGCAGTTGAGCTTCGAGTTCGCCGTACCCGAGTTCGCCGAGGACGCCGTCTCAGGCCACATCACGACGACGGGCGCGCCTTGGGACCAGCCACGGTACGAGAACCCCGCCGCGGACGTCTCCGAGCCGAACCACCGGGCGGCGCTGGCCGAGCGCTACGACGCCATCGGGGCACCAGCGGAGATACGGACCGTCGTTGCCAGCCTCTCGGAAGCTGTCTCGAACGACGACGCCCCCGCCAACGAAGGGCTCACGACCGAGGACACGACCGTCGAGTCCGTCGCTCTGTTGGAGAGCGACCCCGAGGCCGTCCCGACCTTTTCGGGCCTGGCTGTCGTTCAGGATGTGCCTGCGGGCGAACACCGGTTCACCGTCAACGGGGCCGGTGTCGCACCACACAGCGAGTCAGTGTCGGTCCCTGAAACGAGCGAGACCGAGGGGCCGACCAGAGCGGGGGTCGACGGCGAGGTCCCACTCGTCGCCCGGGAGAACGCCACCCGTCTCGAAGTCGACCCATCGGGAGCCGATAGTGACCTCACTGACCTCGCCGTCGAGGACGACTTCGCCGGCCGGCTGTACGACGCCCCGCTCTCGGAACCCGACGCTGTGTACGTCCACGGCGGCGGCGCGTACACGACGGAGGTCCGGGACCGCGACGACGAGATCGGTGCGTTCCGTGTGAATCCGGACCCCGAGGCCGACACTGCCGCACAGATCGAACAGCCCCAGACTGGCAAGGCGTCGCTGGCGTCGTTCCTCGTCGATATCGCCGAGGAGACGCAGCAATCAGTGCGTGCAGAGATGGACGACGACGGCGACGACAGTGACACCGATGATGACAACCCCGGGAGCGGCGGTCGCTCCGAGAACGCTATCCAGGGCCTCGAACGGGCGCTTGCGGCTGTCGTTGAGGCCGCCAGGCGGGCGACGGAACGCGCCGAGGCCGGTGACCGCGGGAACGCTGACAAGCAACTTCAGGCCGTCGCTGATCGACTCCAACGCGTCGCGGCCAGAATCGAGGAGGCCAGCGACGACCTCTCGGACCCACTGTCGAACGCGGCCCGGAAACGCCTCGAACAGGCAGACCGGCGGACCGAGCAGGCTCTGGCCGCCGACAAACTGTAAGTACCCGTGCTGATTTTGCCGGTGGGGCCTACACTTCCGGTATGGACGAGGAACTCGCTTGGGAGACGCTCGATGCCGAAACCGCCTACGCCTGTCCGGGGTTCGATGTCGTCCGTGAGGACGTACGCCTGCCCGACGGTACGGAGGATAAGTTCGACTACGTACAGCACGGTGAGAGCGTCATCGTGCTCCCGCTCACCGCCGACGGCGACGTAGTTGTTATCGAGGAGTGGCGACAGCCAGTCCGCCGGGTTAACTACGGCTTGCCTGCCGGGACGATGGAAAATGAAGACGACGATCCAAGCGCCGCCGCCGCTCGCGAACTCCGCGAGGAAACCGGTTACGAAGCGGGGTCGCTCGACCACCTCTACACGGGCGAACCGGCCAACGGCAACACCGATTACGTGTTCCACTACTACGTCGCACGCGGATGCGAGGCGACGGCCGACCAGAATCTAGACCACAACGAGTCGATCCGGGTCGACACCGCCGACTTCGACTCGCTGGTCCAGTCAGTGCGCGACGGCACGCTCCGTGACAGTCGGTCTGCCGTAGGTATCATGTACTATGCCCTGTTCGAGCGCTGAGCTGACGACAGTTTGAAAACCTGTGGAATGGTACCATTCAACACATGGCCTCGATCGCACTCGACGAACAGACGGAACGCCGGCTGGATAAACTGCGCGCGGCCGTCCGCCGTCGGACCGGCCAGCCGGTTTCGCGGGCTGAATTGCTCGAACGGCTTGTCGAGGACGCCTACGGGTCCCGCGGCGAAGTGGTTGCTATGTTCCGAACGTCACAGGCGTACGTCGCCGACGAGGACTCCGGGACCGTCCACCGGCCCGAGCGAAAACTGGTGCCCGGCGGAGCAGAACAGCCCGACGAATAGCGGCGCTGTGCCGGCCGGCACGTCGCTCGGCCCCACCGCCGCTCCCGGCTTCCGCCAGCGACGAACGGCCAGCCACGGGGGAACACAACCCTTAGGCCCGCCGACCGACGACGACGTGTAATGACGAATTTCGAGGTCCGCCAGTACGACGCAGCGGGCCGGCTGGGCGAGCTAACGGTGCCACGGGCCGGCGTCACCGTCGAGACGCCGACGATCCTGCCGGTGGTCAATCCGCACGTCCAGACGGTCGCACCGGACACGTTGGCGTCGGAGTTCGGGGCGGAGATACTCATCACGAACAGCTACATCCTGCACGGCTCCGACGACCTCCGCGAGCCGGTGCTGGAGCAGGGCCTCCACGACCTGCTTGGGTTCGACGGGGCTATCATGACCGACTCCGGGTCCTTCCAGCTCGCTGAGTACGGCGACATCGACGTGACCACCGAGGAGATTCTGGAGTTCCAGCACGAGATCGGCTCCGACATCGGCACGCCGGTAGATATCCCGACGCCGCCGGATGTGGACCGTGAGCGGGCGACCGAGGAGCTCAAAACGACACAGGAACGGCTTGAGCACGCTGCTACCGTCGACACCGGCGAGATGCTCGTCAGCGCGCCGGTTCAGGGAGCGACCTACCCGGATCTGCGGGAGCGCGCTGCTGCAGACGCCGTCTCGACCGGACTTGACGTGTTTCCGCTGGGAGCTGTCGTCCCGCTGATGAACGAGTACCGCTATGCTGACCTCGCGGATGTTGTCGCGGCCTGCAAGCGCGGGCTGGGAGAGGTCGGCCCGGTCCATCTGTTCGGTGCGGGCCACCCGATGATGTTCGCGATGGCGGCGGCGCTGGGCTGTGACCTGTTCGACTCGGCGGCCTACGCGCTGTACGCCCGCGACGACCGGTATCTCACGGTGCAGGGGACGGAACTGCTTGACGAACTGAGTTACTTCCCGTGCCACTGCCCGGTCTGTACTGACCACACGCCGGCGGAGCTCGACGCGATGGACGCCGACACGCGCGAGGAACTGCTCGCCCGTCACAATCTCCACGTCACATACGGCGAGATTCGGACGGTCAAACAGGCGATTCGCTCGGGCAACCTCATGGAACTGGTCGACAGTCGCGCTCGCGGCCATCCGGCCATGCTCGACGGCTACCGCGCGCTGCTTGACCACGCCGAGCAACTCGAACGCACCGACCCGGTCTCGAAGGACGCGTTCTTTTACACCTCGAACGAAAGCGCCCGCCGGCCCGAGGTCCGACGCCATCAGGACCGGCTGGAGCGCCTCCCGGTCGAGGGCGAGGAGGTGCTGCTGACCGAAGGCAGTTCCAGTGCACAGTACGACGAGTGCTGGGGCGTTCTGCCCCCGTTCGGTCCGTATCCGCGCGAACTCGCCGATACCTATCCACTGACTGCGGAAACGCCCGACCGAACCGACCGAGCGGCCTACGAAGCCGCAGCGACGGGGGTCAGACGATTGGTCGAACTCCACCCCGACGTGTCCTTCACGCTAGTCCACGACGACTGGCCGGCGACGGCGCTCGACCGCGTGCCCGATAGCGTTCGCCTGCGTGACCTGCACGCCCGCGACTGACGGTTCACCTGTTCGACTGTCGGCAGTCAGACCGTCGGCACGTCTACGTCTTCGTCGGCCGCCTCTCGCCAGGAACGGGTCGGCTCCCAGCCCAGCATCGCTGTGGCTTTGGCTGTCGAATACGCCGCGGCGTTCCCCTTGACCGTGCAGTCGTCCGGAACACTCCCGTACTGCTCGCGCATGAGTTCGACAAGCGGTCTGCCCAGTGCGTTGTCGGGGCCGACGCAGTTGAACGCCTCGTGGCCGGCGACCTCACCGGTGAGCGCAACCTCGACGAGGTCAGCCACGTCTCGAACATCAACGTACGACCAGTAGTTACCCGCCCCGGCCGCAAGGTCGTCGACGTACTCCTCGTCTCGACAGGGGTACTCACCCGGAATCTGTATCCACGAGGGGCGAATCGACGCCACAGAGATGCCGTCTCGGCGCGCAATCGTCTTCCCGATCTCCTCTGTGACGACCTTCGAGAGCCCGTAGTCGTCCTCTGGCCTGCACGCGTGCCCTTCGGTAATCGGGAGTTCGTCCGGCAGAGGGGTCTCCTCGGCGAAAAAGAAGCCGTACGCGCCATCTGAAGAGCCCTGTACCACGTCAGCGCCGACGCGGCCGGCCGCCGAGAGGACGTTATGTGCTGCCAGTGTGTTGTTCTGGAACAGGTCTACCCCGGGGTGGTTCCCGGCTACCGGGATTGCCGCCCAGTGGACCACCGCGTCGGGGTCGATGGCGGTGAGCGCGTCGAAGACGCTCCCGGCGTCTGTCAGGTCAAGGGCACGGTATCCGACTGCCGGATGGCCCCCATCGTCTGGTAGTTGGCGGTCAAATACTGTTACGTCGTGCGGTCCGGCGAGGCGGTCGACGATCCAGCGACCGGAACGTCCCCGGCCACCGGTTACGACAACATCCATACAAGACCTGAAGCCGCTGCCATCCAAAGCGTGGCGGTGTACCGTCTTCTTGCGAAGGATGCTGTTTACAGATCAAGTCGGAACCGCTCACCGTGTGTGAACGTCGTCCAGCCGAGAATGCGTTCGTCCCGATGCGGTCGATCGGGGTTGTCGATTGCCGCCTGCTGCGCCGAGACGTACGTCGGGACGTTCTTCACCGGCTGTCCGCTCTGTTTGAGCGCTTCCAGATACGTGTCTTTCTCGTAGTACGAGTAGGCCACCTCGTACAGCGAAGACGCCGACTCCTGTTTTCTGGCGGGGAAGCCGTCATTATTGACGAACCGGTCGGGGTCGCCCTCGCCCATCGCTTCCCAGGCCTCTGGGTCACCCACGTATGGTGCGTGGGCGTCGAGAATCCGCTCGATCGCCCTTCTGTCGCCATCGAACTTCTGGTACTCGTACAGGGTGGGGCCATCGAGTTTGTCGGCATAGAGTCGACTGAGTTCCGCGGCGGTGACTAGTGCCTTCGCCGCATACAGCGAGTATGCGAGGCTCGATGCACGAATGATCTCGTTCTCCAGCAGGCCGTCCTCGCGGAGTTGGTTGAAGCCGGTCTCACGGTTCCGTTGCATGGCCTTCCGGAACCGGTCCCAGTCCCGGAGATACACGGAACCGGCGGCGTGGGTCATCTCCTGCCAGTTGAAGATGTTCTGCTGGCCCATTTCGGTCGGAATATTATGCCCCACGTCGTCCAGAAACGTCCGGACCCACTCCTGCAGGTCGGCCTCCGCGCCGACGCTGTCGTCGTTCCACGCCTCGTGGCCACGAACGAGTTCCGCGCCCCACCACATTTTCGGGAGCGTGATGAACTGTTCGATGCTGTTCGTTTTTACCGGAGCCATGTATGTCTCCGAACGCAGGAACCAGTGGTCCAGCAGCTCGATTGCTTTCTCGGCGTACTGGTCCGCGCCGGTGTACTGGTAGGCGAGGCCGAGGTCACGGATCCGGTCCCCTGTCCTGATGGCGGCGACGTAGTCCTTGCGTTCCGCTGGATCTTTCGGCCCTTTCGTCTTGAACTCGTGACCGTCGCCGTTGTCCGTGACACTCTCCGGGTCCGCTGCCATCGCGTCACGGACATCGTCCATGAATGCCTCGTGGGCCCCTGTCCACGGGCTGTCGCCGTCCTCGACACGGGACTGTATCGCAGCTAGTGTGTCGAGATGGACGAACATCGCGGGCCTGCTTTCCGTTGTCGACTCCGATACCTGTTCCATCGGTGTCGGCTCCGTCTCGTCTGACGCGGCCCTCGCACTAGGATCTCCCGAGGTGAGGCCGGTCGAACAGCCCCCCAGCGCTGCGGCTGTTCCCGAGAGGGCGAGCAACACGTCTCGTCGTGTCTGTCGCTGCACGGGCAGTCAGTCACCCTCGATAGATTTAGTTAGGGTCCAGCTAATCAGTCGATAGCGACCGCCTCACCATACCCGCAAACCGATAGTTATCGACTATAACAGGCTGCGGTGGTGTCGAAACACCCCCGGTTGCCACTGAACCCGCTGCTGGCACAAAGGCAAGATAGTTGGTCGCGCGTGGCTGACGCCATTGCATGACCGACTACTTCGAGGTCCACGAGCGCGACAGCGCCGCGCGAGTGGGTGAGTTACGCCTCGCCGACTCCGTGACGACGCCGGCGCTGGTCGACGACGTGGACACCGAGACGCCGGGCAACTGTCGACATGTCCTTGATGATGCTGGAAGCCGCTGGTCCACCGAGCGAGACGCCCCAGACGGTGACGAGTCGCTGCTCACCGTATTGCCCCACCGGGGACTCCCCGCCGGCACCCCGGACGAGGTCGCCGAGGCCTTCGCCGTCGACTATCCAGATGTCACGTTCCCGAGCGCGGCCGTCGTCTCGCCCGATACTGCGGCCGACCACGGCAGTGACGCCTACGTGCTCGCCGGTGCGCCCGGCTACGTCAGGCACGCGTCAGCGTTCGTCGACGCCGTCACCACTGTCCGGGAGCGTATCCCCGCTGACACCGCGCTCTACCTGCCCGGCGTCGCCACGCCGCGAAACGTCGCGACGCTCGTCTATGCCGGTGTCGACCTCGTGGACCCCGACCGCGCTGTCATCCGCGGCACCGAGGGCCGATATCTCACGACCGACGAGGCGTACTTCCTCGAAGACCTCGATGAACTGCCGTGTGCGTGTCCGGCCTGCCAGCAGCCACGCGAGGAGTTCGACCGGCAGGACTGCGTCGAACACAACGTCAGCGCGCTCGCTGCGGAACTCCGGCGCGTCCGCCGCCGCATCCGCGACGGTCGCCTTCGAGACTACGTCGAGGGACAGGCCAGACAGGACAACTGGCTCACCGCGACGTTCCGACGGCTGGACCAGCAGTACAGCTATCTGGAGGAGCGAACGCCGCTCATTCGGCGGGCCGACCTCTCGGCGGCCAGTGACGACTCGCTCCGCCGGGTCGAGATTCAGCGCTTCGCCGAGCGGGTCACCGACCGCTACGTGCCGCGTTTCGATGACCGGCCGCTCGTGCTGGTCCCCTGCTCCGCACGCAAGCCCTACAGCGACTCACAGAGCCACAAACAGTACCACGACGCCATCAAGTGGCGCGCCCACGTCGTCTCGATGACCTCGCCCATCGGCGTCGTGCCACAGGAACTCGAACTCACCTACCCCGCACAGCACTACGACTCGGTGGTGACGGGCAACTGGACCGCCACCGAGATCGAGTTCGTCAGCCGCGTGCTCGAACGCTATTTAGAAGGCACCGATTACCCGGAGATTATTGCCCACGTACCCGGCGAAGGCTACCGCGACATCTGCGAGCGCGTGGCCGATTCGCTGGACCGGGAGTTCACCTACACCGTCACCGACCACCCGACGACAGCGGATTCGCTGGGCAACCTCGCTGCCGAACTGGAGGGCTGGGACCGCTATCCGAAACGGGAACGCGAACACAACACTATCCGCGCCGTCGCCGACTACCAGTTCGGAGAAGGCGCTGGCGACGAACTGTTCGACGACCTCTCGACGCAGGGCCGGTATCCACAACTGCGCGCCGACGACGCCGACGGGGAGCAGCTGGCGGCGCTGGCCCAGCAGTACGGCGTCCTCTCGCTGACCACTGCCGGGGCGCGTCGCTGGGTCGAGAGCGACGTACCGACGAAAACTGTCGAAATCGAGCCGTTCGTCCCCCACGGCTCGGTGCTTGCGCCGGGCATCACCGACGCCAGCGACGATATCCGCGTCGGCGACGACGTGGTTATTCAGGGCGACGCGGCCTTCGGCGTCGGTCGCGCGCAGATGAGCGGCCCGGAGATGCAGTCCTCGACGCGCGGTATCGCCGTCCAGATGCGCCACGTCGACGAGCAGTAGTACGGTCTTCTGGTGTCGGGTACTGCTGTCGCCTGACCACGCGACTTATCTATCGAACGGAAGAACCGCCACTATGGACGTATCGGGGTTCCGCCGCTACCTCCCTGCGGTCGGCTTTTCACTGTTGGTACTGGTCACGTCGCTTCTCCCGGTTCCCGAAGGGGTGGGCGAGCAGGCCCCCGCACTCCTCGGTTTCGCGCTAGATAAGTGGGTTCACGCGGCGAGTTACGGGACACTGGCAGTACTGCTCGCGTGGGGTCGGCGGGCCCGCGATGTGATGACCGTTGCAGCACTCGTGACACTCGCTATCTGCTACGGGGCTGGTGTGGAATTGGTTCAAGGTTTCGTCCCCTCGCGCGGGACGAGCGGCGCTGATTTCTTCGCTAACTCCGTCGGGGCTGCGCTGGCCGGGGTGGCGTGGCTCGTGGCCCACCGAACCGGTGCACTTTCCGACCAAACCGGCCCACAATCCCGGCAGTAACGAAGCGGCTTTACGCACTCATCGGCTACCTCGCCCCAATGAGCAAGCCCAGTCCTGAAGTCTACGAGGAGGGCAAGGGCATGGACGCCCACAACTCCGTGATGCGTGACATCCGGTCGCGCAACGACTCCACGTACGACCCTCGCGAGCCGACCCGTGTATGGCTCGACGAGGACAACACACCCGATGGTGTCTACCAGAGCCTGACTATCATCTTGAACACCGGCGGCTGCCGGTGGGCACGCGCCGGCGGCTGTACGATGTGTGGCTACGTCGCCGAGAGCGTCGAGGGCGGGACCGTCGCCCACGAGGACCTGATGGCACAGATCCAGCACTGTCTGGACCACGAGAGCGAGAACAGCGACGAGCAGAGCGGCCTCATCAAGATCTACACCTCCGGGAGCTTCCTTGACGAGCGCGAAGTCCCGGCGGAGACGCGGCAGGCTATCGCCGAAACCTTCGCGGACCGCGAGCGAATCGTCGTTGAGTCGCTGCCGGACTTCGTCGACGAGGAGACTGTCGGCGACTTCGTCGATGTGGGCCTAGAGACGGACGTGGCGGTCGGCCTGGAGACGGCGACCGACCGCGTCCGCCACGATTGCGTGAACAAGTACTTCGACTTTGCCGACTTCGAGGCAGCCTCCGAGGCGGCGCAGGCCGCCGGTGCTGGCGTCAAGGCGTACCTGCTGATGAAGCCGCCGTTCCTCTCCGAAGCCGAGGCCGTCGAGGATATGAAGCGGTCGGTGCGACGCTGTGCGGCCGTCGACGGCTGTCACACCGTCTCGATGAACCCCTGTAACGTCCAGCGCTACACGATGGTCGAGGAACTGTACCACGACGGCGGCTACCGGCCGCCGTGGCTCTGGTCGGTCGCCGAGGTGCTGGAGTCGACCGCCGACGAGGATGTCATCGTCGTCTCGGACCCGGTCGGCCACGGCAGCGACCGCGGCCCGCACAACTGTGGTGAGTGTGACGACAAAGTCCAGCGCGCTATCAAGGACTTCGACCTCCGGCAGGACCCGTCGGTGTTCGAGCAGGTGAGCTGCGAGTGCGAGG
Organism: Haloarcula sp. H-GB5; assembly: GCF_054850705.1. Lineage (NCBI taxonomy): Archaea > Methanobacteriati > Methanobacteriota > Halobacteria > Halobacteriales > Haloarculaceae > Haloarcula > Haloarcula sp. H-GB5. The sequence goes on from NZ_JBTWBG010000002.1 coordinate 262,776, forward strand.
CGACGTGGGACGCCGTCATCGAACGCGAGCGTAGCTACTCGCTCCCGCTCGCTCGATAGGGACTTCGAGCACTAGAGACCGTGTGACGGGCTGTCGACCAACGCTTATCCGTCTTTCGCGCATAATACTGTTCGATATGACCCCGAACGGTGACCAGGACAGGCGCAGTTTCAATACACGCGGGACAGTCACGGAATGTGACCTGTGCGGTGAACGGCGGCAGTGTATCGACGACGATGGGATGGTCGCCTGCAGTGCCTGCCAATCCGACCTGCTGCCGTCCGGCTGGGGTCTCTGAGGCTACTTCTGGTACCACCTCGTGCCACTTGCTTACGATGACTCATCCGGCCCCGACTGTTCGATAGCGGGAATGACGCCGACGGTTGCGGTTGCTTTGAACGAGGCGACAAGCTCCGCGCCTGTGGTGATGTCGAGTTTATCGAGGCTCGTGTCAGTCACCAGCGCCGACAGCGTCATGTCCGGGTCGACTGTCAGTGCGACCAGCGCGATAGAGGTCCCCTTCTCGATACGCTCGACGCTGCCGACGAACTGATTTCTCGCACTCGTCCCCGCTGGTTCGGGAGCTTCGTGCGGTGCGTTCAGCGTCACCGTATCGGCGCGGATGCCGACTTCCACCGCGTCGCCGGGGCCCGCCTCGGTGTCGACGATGGCCCGGACCGTCCCCGGCGGCGTCTCGACGGTCGCCAGTTCGCCGTCCCGGTCCACGACCGTCCCCTGGAGGACTGTCTCCGCTGTCGTTGCCACCCCGTCGAACTCGGCTTGCAGTCGCTGAAAGCGGGCCAGCAGTTGCTCGGCAGCGGTCGTCAGTTCGCTGCCGCCGCCCCCGCTACCACCGCGACTGCGGTCGACCAGCGGACCGAACGCGTCTTCAAGCTCCACGATGCGGCGCTGGGCGTGCGCGTACGACCGGCCCAGCGCGTCGGCGGCGGCGTTCAGTGACCCGTGGGCGGCGACCGCTTGCAGGAGCGTCCGGTCACGGGTGGTCAGCGCCACGTCGCCCTGCTCCAGTTGTACTTCGACGTCCGCAGTCGCATCCATACGAACGCCAGACGGAGTGTGTTCAAAGATTTTATGACTATCACGATTGAACGGGAAGTATCGCTCATGACACAACGACCGAACTCCGACACCGCACGCGGCAACTCGCGACGACGAACGACCCGGAGAGCGTTTCTGACTGGGGCCGGCGCGGCCACGCTGACTGCGCTCGCGGGCTGTAGCGGTGGTGGAAACGACGGCGGCGACGGTGAATCAGGCGGTGCCACAGATACGGACGGTGGCACGGCCGACGGGACGGATTCGATGACCGAGTCGGCGATGACCGAGTCGTCGATGGGGGATTCGATGACGATATTCCACGCAGGGAGCCTCGCGCCACCGTTCAGTGAAGCCGAACCGTCGTTCGAGGACGAGTACGGCGTCGATGTCAACCGCGAAGCGAAGGGGTCGGTCGCGTCGACACAGAAAATCACACAGCAGGGCCGATCGGCCGACGTGCTGGGCACGTCTGACTTCCGCCTGATCCGCGACCGTATTCTCCCGGACTTCGGGGACTGGTACGCGATCTTCACGACGAATTCGATGTCGATACAGTACCGCGAGGACTCACCCGGCGCGGGTGATATCTCGAAGGACAACTGGTGGGAGGTGCTGACCCGCGACGACATCACTATCGGGCATTCCGACCCGGCCGTCGACCCCGGCGGCTACCGCGCGGTCATGACACAGCAACTCGGCAAGGAGGAGTTCAACGGGGAGCGCCTCTACGACGAGTCGACCTACCAGGCCCTGCGTGACAACTCCGTAGTGCCGACCGGTACGGAGACGAACCTCGAAGGCCAACTGGAGTCCGGCGAACTGGACTACGTGTTCTACTATCAGTCCATCTCCAGTACGGCCGACAAGCCGTTCATCGACCTGCAGCCGGAGGTGGACCTCTCACAGGCGACCAGCGAGTACGCGAAACACTACGCGAAAGCGGAGGTCGAGACCGGAAGCGGGACGTTCACCGGTGCGCCCATCGCCTACGGCATGACGGTCCCGAACGTCGCGGAGGCGCCCGGACGCGGGGCACAGTGGGTGGAGTACTTCGCGAGCGACGCGGGCCGTACGGTACTGAAGGACAAGGGGCTTGTCCCGGTCGATCCCATCGTCGTCCCGGCCAGCGGGGAAGACGCCGTCCCTGACCGCGTGATGAACGTCGCTAACGCGCAGAGCAACCTCGGTCCGCTGGAGCTGTAAGTGGTCGCACCGTTCCGGTCGAGAGCTTACGAACACGAGATACCGTACGATGGCAACTGAAACGGACCCACGATTCGGCCGCGAACGCGTCGGCACCCGGCCGCTCGTTGCCGCCTTCATCGCGCTACAGGCGGTCGCATTCGTTGCGGCCTACACCTACGGACGACCGACTTGGTACGCGTACTTCATGGTCGGGAGCACTGCCGTCACCGCGTACTATCTCGATGGCTCCTCGTTCACTGTCGCAACGGCGACTGTCGGGAGCATTCTCACGGTCGCGCTTGGACTCCCGCTGTTCCTCTTCGTTGCCCGGCAGAACCCCTCACTCGTCGCCGAGAAAGCGGCGGACCCGGGCGTCCATCGGGTTCTCTACCTCGGGGTGTACGGGCCGCTGTTGGCGGCCGTTCTCAGCCTGGTCCTCGGTGTCCCACTGGCACATCTGCTCGCCGAGGGGTTTCCGGGGCAACCGTTCGTCGAGAGCCTCGTGGACCTCCCGCTGGTCGTCCCGCATTCGGTCGCGGGCATCCTCATCCTGTTCGGGTTCGGGAAAGGCGGTGCGTTCCCGCAGTTCTCCGTGCTCGGGACGATGGTCGGGATGGTGCTCGCGATGACGTTCGTTTCGGCCCCCTACGCCGTGAACGCGACCCGGGAGTCGTTCGAGGCTATCGACACCCGACTCGAATACGCGTCGCGGATCCACGGCGCGAACAAGTGGGCGACGTTCCGTCACGTCACTGGGCCGCTGGCCTTCCGTGGGATGGTCACTGGTGGTGTGCTCGCTTGGGCTCGCGCCGTCTCAGAGTTCGGTGCGGTCGCCGTCGTCGCCTACTCGGTGTCGTTCTTCTACCCGCCCGAAGGCGGCGAGGTCACTGCCCAGCACGCCCCGGTGTTCGTCTACAACACCTACCTTCAGGGCGGGCTTGCGGAGAGTGGTGCCGTCGCGTTCCTGTTGTTGGCCGTCTCGGCCGTCATCTTCCTCATCGTCAGGTATCTCACCGACGATGACTCGGCCACCGGAGGGATGCCATGAACGGACTAACCGCCGCCGTCGAGGCGACGTTCACGGCCGATGGAGCCGAGGCGTTCATCGTCGACGCCGAAATCGAAGTCGAACCGGGCGAGAGCGTCGTGATTTTAGGACCGAGCGGTAGCGGTAAGACGCTCCTGTTGGAAACCGTGGCTGGATTCCACGAACATGACGGGTTCGTCGCGTCTGACGGCCGTCAACTCACCGACCTGCCGCCTGAGCGACGCGACTTCGGATTCGTGTTTCAGGACTACGCCCTCTTCCCTCATATGACTGTCAGGGAGAATGTAGCCTACGGAACCCGGTATCACGATGAAACGGGCGATCCCGATGCGCTGCTGACAGAGCTGGGGGTAAGTCATCTCTCGGACCGATACCCGCCGACGCTATCGGGCGGGGAGAAACAACGAGTAGGGCTCGCCCGGGCGCTTGCTATCCAGCCGGGGGTCATGCTGCTTGATGAGCCACTCGCAGCGCTAGATGTCCCGACACGACAGACGCTGCGAGACGACCTGGCAGACGTGCTCGAAGACGTGACCTCAGTGTACGTCACACATAACCGAACGACAGCCAGGGCGCTTGCCGACCGGATCGCGGTGATGTGCGACGGCCGAATCGTTCAGACCGGAACGCCCGAGGAGGTGTTCGAACGACCCGCTTCGCCGATGGTCGCTGAGTTCACCGGTGCCAACACTGTCGAACTCTCGTCAGCCCCGTCTCTGCGCCGATTGCTGAACGGGAGCTCCCCGGCAGAGAGTGACGGCGACGGTCACGCTGCGATACGACCGGAAGCTATCACGATCAACGACTCAGGTGATATCCAGGCCGCCGTTGAACGGGTCGTCCGCGAAGACGCGACCAGCAGAGTGACGCTCTCGTTTGACGATGTCACCATCGACGCGTTCGCCGACGACCCGCCGTCAGTCGGCGACACGGTCGGACTGACATTCCAGGCGGATCGACTACATCACTGTGGGTCGGCTGGCTCCGATCGGCGTACTCGCCGACTGTAACGGTATATTACACTTCCACTCCGGTACGCGTGTGTTTATACGGCTTGACCGCCAAGGCCGAGATAGGGACCGCCGGACTATGTCACACGCTCCGCTGGTCCCTTCCCCTTTGAGACAAACCCGGATAGCCCCGCGGCTGTTCGGACGCGTTCCAGTCGAGTATGAAACCGCCACAGTAACAGTCTGGTTCGCGAACGCTAGTCAGCGAAGCCCGTGAGAACGCCGCGGCCGTCGGTCCGGCCGAGGTCCGACAGTGTCGCCCGCTCCGGGTGGGGCATCATGACGGCGACGTGTTCAGATTCGCCGGTGACACCGGCCACACTGTGCTTCGAGCCGTTCGGGTTCGCCTCGGGTGTGACAGTCCCGTCCTCGTCACAGTACTTGAACAGGATCCGGTCCTCGGCTTCGAGTTCATCCAGACGCTCGTCGGTGATCTCGTAGCGACCCTCGCCGTGAGCGATCGGGAGTTCGACGACCTCGCCGTCCTCGTACTGGCTGGTCCAGGGCGTGTCGGCGTTCTCGACGCGCAGGTGGACGTGCTCACACTGGAAGCGGGCGCTCTCGTTGGTCGTGAACGCGCCGGGAGTCAGCGACGACTCACAGCCGATCTGTGCGCCGTTGCAGATGCCCAGTACCGGCGTTCCCTCGCTCGCGGCTTCGCGGATTTCGGCCATGATCGGCGAGCGGGCGGCCATCGCGCCGGCACGGAGGTAATCGCCGTAGGAGAAGCCACCGGGGAGGACGACGCCCTCGACATCCTCGGGAAGCCCGTCTTCATGCCAGACAAGGTCGGCATCGACGCCCAGCGACTCCAGCGCCTGTACGGAGTCGCGGTCGCAGTTAGAGCCGCCGAACTGGATGACGGCAATGGTCACGCGAGCCACCCCGTGTGGGAACAGACAATTGCCGTCAGTTTCGAGGCGATGGTCATTCTGCCTGTGCCACCTCAATGTCGTAGTCGTGGATGGTGGGGTTCGCGAGGAGCCGCTCGGCCATCTCCTCGGCGCGCTCGGCCGCGTCGTCGGCACTGTCGGCGTCGAGATCCAGTTCGAACACGTCCGCCGAGCGGAGGTCGTTCAGATCGAAACCGAGCCGTTCCAGTGAGCGCTGTGTCGTCTCGGCCTCGGGGTCGAGGACGCCCCGCTTGAGCCGGACTGTGACGGTCGCGGTAAAGGCAGTCATTACTGGCAAGCGAGCGGGCAGCGGAGAAAACGCTTGTGTTCTCCCGACAGGTCACGTCCCGACCGGCGTCCAGTTGGTCGGCTGGTCGCGCAGGCCGGCCACCCGGAGATCGAGGGCACCCTGGTCGGCGCGAACGTCGACCCGCCCGTCAAAGAACTGTGCCACGCTTTCGACGACCTGCTCCTCGTGGGCGTTCGGGTCGAGTACGCAGATACCCAGCCCGTCCGCAGTTCCGATCCGGCCGGTGATCGTGTTGAGGAACCGGTACACCGCCCTGACGTCGTCGCTGTAGACGAGCAACGGCGTCAGCGTGATGATCCCGGTCCGAACCCGCGTGTAGCCGCTGGCGTACGTCGATTCGTACTGGCCGGAGTACTCGATACCGATGCCGGTCAGGTCCGCCGGCGTGTTGACTGCCGACACGCTGTCTTCCGGCAGGTCGCCGCTCTCCTGTGCGCAGTCGATGACGCGGACTCGCTCGCGGTCGAGCACGCCGCCGTGGCGCTCGAAGTCCGCCAACATCGTTGTGGCATCCTTGTCTGTCGCAACGAGGACGGTTCCGCCGTCAGCGTCGGAGCTACAGAGCAGTCGCAGTCCCATCTCCCGTGCGCCGCTCAGAACGGGGCCGGTCACGAGCAGGCTCGTCCCCGGCTTGACCGGATTCAGCGGCAGGCCGTCGAACGTGTATCGGTCGTCTTGTCGCTGTGCCATCAGGCATCCCCCGGCAGCCGGCGTCGCAACAGCAGTTGTTCCTCAACCTCGTCGGCGAACCGCTGGAGGTCGTCTAGCTCTGTCTGCGTGTAGCGCCGCGGCTCGCCGTCGGTGCAACAGACGGCACCGATCGCGTTGCCTTCCTGGTCCGCGATTCGGACGCCGGCGTAGGACCTGATATCGAGCTGTTTCAGCGCGTCGACCTCGGCGAAGCGTGGGTCTTCGTGGGTGTCTTCGACGACCATCGTCTCGTCTGAGAGAATTGTGTGGGTACAGATGGTGTCCTCGCGGGCGAGGGTCCGCCAGTTGGCTCCCTCACACGCCACAAACCGCTCCTCGTGTTCGTCCATGAGGCCGACGAAGGCCACGTCGATGTCGAAGTGGCTGGCCATGAGCGCCGTCAGCCGGTCGAACGCGTCGATCGCCGCCAGCTGGTCGACGTCGTACCGCTGGACGGCAGACAGCCGCTCTGACTCGGTCTCCGGAACCGGATAGGCCGCCTGCGTTACCTCGGCGGCAGCCATGGCAGCCACATCCGCAAGCCGCTCCCGGGACTCCGGGACCGTCCGCGGCACGTATTCGACGACCTGTTCGGGACCGCCACGGGGGAGATCCGACGGTGCGTGTTCGGTATAGAGGATCACTACACAGGCCGGGTTCACCGAACGAACGGCGTCTACCACGTCGAACCCGTCCCCATCCGGGAGATCGAAGGCCGTCACAACACAGTCGACCGACCGGTCAAGTGCTGCGGTCAACGTATCGAGGGACCCAACTCCCTCGACTGCGAGTCCGGCGTCGCCAAGTGCGTCGGCCGTCTCGGCGCGCTCGTCAGCGTCCGGCTGCGCACAGAGAACCGTCGGCGAATCACTCATCACTGCCGTACATACACCGACTGATACACAAAGGGTTGGTGGCCACGCTCGGTGGAAAACGAAGGCTTTTGCCGTGGGACTGCCGACTCTGCGTCAAATGAATCACGACGCTGTCCGGAGGTGGGTATCGTGACTCGCGATCTGACTGAGATTACGGTCGTCGGTGAGGACGACACGGGCCTCATCGCCGAAGTGACCTCGCTCCTGTTCGAGCGCAGCATCAACATCGAGGACCTCGACCAGGCCGTCCGGGAGGGCGTCTTCCGGATGACCATGCGCGTCGACACGTCAGAGATGGTGACGACGGAGGAGAAACTCCGCGAAGACCTCACCGAACTCGGTGACGGACTCGGCGTCGACGTGCAGGTCCGGTTCCCCGCCGACCGCGAGACCCAGACCATCGCCGTCCTCGTCACGAAGGAGTCACACTGTCTGGAGGCGCTGTTCGAGGCGTGGGCCAACGGCGACCTCGGGGCCGACATCGAGGTGGTCATCGGGAACCACGACGACCTTGAACCGCTGGCAGACAAGTACGACGTTCCGTTCCACGACATCGGCGACGAGAAGGGGACGCCGGATGAGGACCAACTGCTCGACTTGCTCGCGCAGTACGACGCCGACCTCATCGCGCTGGCCCGGTATATGCGTATCCTCTCGCCCGATGTTGTCTTCCGCTACGAGAGCCGCATCATCAACGTCCACCCGAGCCTGCTGCCCGCCTTCCCCGGCGCGTCGGCGTACATGCAGGCCATTGAGGAGGGCGTCCGCATCGCCGGCGTCACGGCCCACTACGTGACGACGGATCTGGATCAGGGACCAATCATCACCCAGCGCGCGTTCAATGTCCCTGACGATGCCACCGAAGAGGAACTCCAGCAGATCGGCCAGCCGCTGGAAGCCGAGGCGCTCATCGAGGCTATCCAGCTCCATCTCAACGACGAAGTGAACGTCCACCGCGGCCGGACGAAGCTTCGGGACCCCGAGGAGACCTCGGCCCAGCTCGGCGCACCGGAAAAACTCGATCAGCTGAACCCCGACCGTCCCATCGACGGCCTCGGCGAGTTCGTCGCCGAGGACGACGGTGAGATCGAGGCTGACGACTGAAAACGCGCTATCTTTTTAAACCTCTCAGAGTTCACCAGCGGCGCTGACGGCATCGTCGAGCGACGGCGCGTCGAACACGTCGCCGCCGACGTAGGCGTTCGTGCCGGCGCAGTAGAGGTCCCGCGCGACCTGGATTACGTCCTCGTCGAGCGGCTGCGGCGACTCATCACAGAGTGCTTTCCAGTCGGCTACGCCCTCAGTGTCGGCCTGCTGTTTAGCCTCGCTTACGGCTTCGACCCACGCGGACTGGGTTCGCTTGTGGTACTGGCGGATGACTTCCTTCGAGACCTGCTGGCTCTCGTAGGAGAAGCGGTTCTCGTCGAACGTACCGACCACATCGGCTACGCGGATCTCCCCGTCGTAGTACAGACACTCGATTTTCCCGTCCTCGTGGACGAGGTTGGCCTCGGCGGCCTGCTCGGTGACGATGTGGTTGACCGCACGGGCCAGTTCTTCGAGGCGATCGATGCTTGCCGTGCCGGCGATCCGGTCGGCTGCCTCCCGGTCGAGGTAGCGGTCTTGCTCCTCGTATTTCGTCGAGAACTCGACGATGGGCTCGTCGAGGTCGACGACCTCGTCGGGCCAGGTGTCGTAGTCGAGGCCGTGGTCGGCCGGCTCGGTCCGGGACCGCAGCGACGACCCGACACCGACTCGATTCCGGAAGACGATCTCCAGCGGGATGAGGTAGTTCTCGTCGGCCCCCGCGTGGTAGGCGTCGTAGTCGTAGCTCCCGTCTTCGAAGGGGAGGTCCGGGACCTGTGTGAGTTCGATAACCATCTCCTCGGGGGCGGCGTCGGCCGACAGCGCCTCGCCGAGGTCGAGTACCTCGTCGCTGCCGGGGAGCCTGACGCCCTCGTAGTGTGTCGGGACGTGGTTCTCCTCCAGTAGCTGGAAGTTGTACGCGCCCATCGTACACAGCGACGCGCCCTTGTCGGGGATCTGGTCCGGCATCTTCCCCCAGTCGAAGACGGAGTAGTCGTCCGTGAACACGAACGCGCCGCGGCCGAGCCCCTCAGCCGTCGCCGGTTCGTCCACGCGGAATTCCTTGACGCTCGTCATTGTGCCCGCCTTTCGGGCCGGGGACAAAGACGTTTCTCATACTGTTGGCTGTAACTATTGTAAGATATTCGCGGTAGCGAAATTCTTTCCAGACTTACAGCCGGCAGTATCACTCGCGCTCGGAAGGCAACGTTTTCTGTCGGGCTGTCGACTGACCGGCTGATGGCTTCCAGTCTGTTGGTCGAGGCCGCGATCATCGTCGCCGCGACGGTCGCGATCTGGAAAGGGAGCGACTGGCTCGAAGCATCGAGTGAACGGCTCGCGACGTACTACGGTCTCCCGGAAGTCGTTCAGGGCGCGATTATCGTTGCCGTCGGATCGAGTTTCCCGGAGCTCGCGACTGTCGTCGTCGCGGCACTTGGCGGGTCGATGCCGCTTGGCGTCGGCGCAATCGTCGGTTCAGCGATATTCAACGTCCTCGTCATCCCCGCAGCCGCGGGCGTCGCGACCGATGACGAACTCGAATCGAGTCGGACGCTCGTCTACAAGGAGGCGCAGTTCTATATGCTCGCCGTCTCAGTCCTGCTCATCACGATGGCGCTTGCGGTCATCTACTACCCCGGCGAGGCGACGCTCACGGGCGTCATCACGCGGCCGCTGGCGGCGATTCCGCTCGCGCTCTACGGGCTGTACGTCTTCATCCAGTACCAGGACACAGCTGACCACGATCCGGGAGACGACTGGACCGCCGGCATCTCTGTTGGGCGGCAGTGGCTCTTCCTCCTGCTGGGCCTGGCTGTCATTCTCGTGGCTGTGGAAAACCTCGTCCACGCCGTCAGGGTCATCGGTCGGGCCGCCGGCGTTCAGGAGTTCCTGCTCGGCGTGACGATTCTGGCGGCGGCGACGAGCCTCCCCGACACGCTCGTCAGTGTCAGGGCAGCCCGCGACGACCGCGGGGTCACGTCGCTCGCGAACGTTCTTGGGTCGAACACGTTCGACTTGCTCGTCGCCATCCCGCTTGGCGTTCTCATTGCAGGCACGTGGACCGTCGACTTCGCGATGGCCGTGCCGATGTTCGGCGTCCTGACCGGGGCGACGATTCTCCTGTTTACTGTTCTCCGGACCGACCTCGTGTTGAGCGAACCCGAATCCTATGCGTTACTCGGCGCATACGCGGCTTTCGTCGCCTGGGTTGTCGTCGAGACTGCAGGCTGGGTCGGCGGCGTATTGCCGACCTGATGGCGTAACTGCAGTCGCTTGTGTGCCGGAACACGGGGACCTGTCGACCTTGTGGACCATGTGCGTACCCATACGTTTTTGACCGTTCTTTCCCTCCTGTCCAGCAATGCCGGACGTCCCAGAGACCGTCGGTACTCCGGACGGTTCTACTGAGTTCGAGCACCGTCCGACGACTGAGCAGTCGTTCGAGAACGCGCTCGCCAAGGCGAGAAACGGGACGCGACTGACAGTCGACGACGCCGTCGAACTCTTGACCACGGGCACCGATCGGGACGGCATCGACCACGACCGGAAAGAGCAGGTGCTCGAAGCGGCTGACCGACGCCGGGCGGAGGTCGTCGGCGACGAGGTCACCTTCGTCGCGAACCTCAACAACAACGTCACGACGGCCTGCAACACGGGCTGTCTGTTCTGTAATTTCAAGGACCGCTCCGAGCAGTTCCGGAGCGACTATCAGGAGGACCATGGCGGCTTCACCAAGACACCGAGTGAATCCCGAAAAATCGTACAGGACGCCCTCGACCGGGGCATCTACGAGGTCTGTTCGGTGTCGGGACTCCACCCCGCCCTCGCGCTGGACGACGAACACAGAGAGATACTGGAGACGAGCGACCGCGGGGACCTGAACTACCGCTCGCCCGACGAGTACGAGAAAGACCCAGCTACCTACTGCGAGCAACTCAGTGCAATGAACGTCGGCGATGTCCACCTCCACTCGATGACGCCGGAAGAGGCCTATCACGCCCGCCGCGGCACCGACTGGTCCTACGAGGAGGTGTTCGGCCGACTGCAAGACGCCGGCCTCGACAGCGTTCCGGGTACGGCTGCAGAGATCCTCGTCGACGAGGTCCGTGACGTCATTTGTCCGGGGAAGATCCGCACCGACGAGTGGCTCGAAGCGATGGAGGCGGCCGCGTCGGTCGGCCTCGACATGACCTCGACGATGATGTACGGCCACGTCGAGAACGAGCGCCACCGCGCGCTGCACCTGCAGCGCATCCGCGACCTGCAGGACCGGACCGGGGCGATCACTGAGTTCGTCCCGCTATCATTCGTTCACGAGGAAACGCCGCTGTACGAGCGTGGCATGGTCGACGGTGGCGCGACCATCGACGAGGACGAACTGCTGATCGCCGTCTCGCGGCTCTTCCTCGACAACGTCGACCACATCCAGGCCTCGTGGGTCAAATACGGCGACACGCAAGGGCTGAAGATGCTCACCTGCGGTGCCGACGACTTCATGGGAACTATTCTCTCTGAGGAGATCACCAAACGCGCCGGCGGCGACTACGGTGAGTTCCGTTCGTTTCAGGAGTACGCCGATATGATCACTGCCATCGGCCGCACGCCCGTCGAGCGATCGACGGACTACGAACAGCGCCGCGTCATCGATCCCGACGCCGACGTACTCGGCCCGCAACTCGGGCCACAGGCTGACGGAACGCCGTTGCTCGAGTAAAGTAGTGGACCACGGCTGGGCACTGGCCGTGGTCAACGTGGTAGAGTATTTCGCCTGGCACTGCTGTCAGAGGCACGCCCAGGCATGATACATATTGGTCCGCCAGCGTTTGTGTAGATATCGCCTAGACGACTAGGTGATTGATCTCGGGTGTCTGTTCTGGCCGCGCTGACCGTTTACCTGAGGGGCTGATCGCCAGTGTCACAGCGTCACTGGATTCACACCCCGGTCCAGTATCGACCGGAACCGTTCGCCGGCCTCGTCGTCAGCCTCGATGGCCGCCTCGATGGGCTTCGAGAGCCAGCCGTCGTCGACGAACCGGTCGTAGACGGGCAGTCGCTCCGTCAGTGGCACCTCGGCGGCGTCGGCGACAGCCGTCAGTTCCTGCAGCGCGGGCCACTCGTACTCGGGGTTGATGTGGTCAACCGTGACCGGGGAGACGCCGCCCAGGTCGTCGATGCCGCAGTCGGTCAGGTCGCGGGCGGGCGCGAGGTTCGGGGGGACCTGTACGGACACCTCCTCGGGAAGCGCCGCGCGGGCCATCGCCGTCACCCGGCGCATCGTCGCCAGATCGGGAGAGCCGCCCTGCCAGCGCTCGTTCTCGACGACGGGCTGGACGATGACTTCCTGGATGTGACCGTAGCGCTCGTGCATCTCGCGGATGGCGAACAAGCTCTCGGCGCGGTGGTGCCAGTCCTCGCCGATACCGACGAGGATACCGGTCGTGAACGGCACGCCCAGTTCGCCGGCCACCCGGAGGGTATTGAGTCGCTGACCGGGACTTTTGGCTCGCGGGCCGCCGTGGGCCTGTACGTCCGTGGTCGTCTCTAGCATCACGCCCATCGAGGCGTTCAGGTCGGCGACGTGGGCCATCTGCTCGCGTGTCTGATCGCCCGGATTCGCGTGCGGGAGCAATCCCTCTTCAAGGGCGATTTCGCAGGCTTCCCGGAGGTATTCGTGGATGGAGTCGTGGCCCCACTCGGCGAGCTGGTCGTGGATCGCTGTGTAGCGGTCGTCCGGATCGTCGCCGAAGGTGAACAGCGCCTCGGTACAGCCGGCGTCAGCCCCGCGGCGGCAGGTCTCCCGGATCTCCTCGGGGTCCATCAGCTCCGCCTGCCCCGGCGGGTCGTAGTACGTGCAGTATGTGCAGGTGTATCGGCAGGCGGTCGTCAGCGGCAGGAACACGTTCCGGCAATAGGACAGCGCCGACGCGGCCTCGACGTCTTCGGGCATCACCGACAGCAGTCGCTCGATGTCGGCGTCCGGGATCTCGATAGCGACGTCATACGCGTCCGTGCCGGGTATCACGTCCCGGGGTGTGCACCCCACGAACAAAAACCTTCACTCGCGGCTCACGGTGACACGGCCGTCTGTGAGCGACAGACTGAAACCGGCGTCAGTGAGCCAGTCCGCGGCCGCGCCGTCGCTGTGTAGCAGCACCTCCGCGAGATCGCTCGGTTCGTCGATATCGGTCGCGAGCCGCCGGGAGTCAACTTCGGTAACGCTAGCTCCTACGTCCCGCGCGTTCTCGCGGTGGTCGCGGATAGACGCGCCGTGGTAGTCGACCCTGAACTCGGGGTGGCGACAGACGAAGGCGTTCGTCCCGCCACCTAGACCGGGGGCCAGCACGACGTCGGCGTCGGGGGCAAGCAGTCGCTCGATGCTTTTCGGCGTTACGAGCGGCAGATCTGCCATCACGACGGCAAGAGCTCCGTCGCCGTTAGTCACTGTCGACGCGAGCAGGTCGTTGACGAGCGGATCGAGCCTGCGGTCGTCGACAGTGACCGGCACGGCACAGTCGAGTGGTGCTGTCGAGATGACTTCGGGTTCGTGGCCCGCCGCTGTCACCGCGTCGACGACGTCTGCAAGCATCGCTTCGGCAAAATCACGGCGCTCGTCGGGAGAAAGAACGGATGCAAGTCGCGTTTTGGGGTCAGACCCCGAGACGGGGACGACGAGACGCATTACAGCTTGGAGTACTCGTCCTCACTCATCTGGGTGTACGCGTAGTAGCCGCCACCGACCAGCAACAGGAGGACGACGAGTCCGCCGCCGACCAGCAGGAGCGTTTGCTGAGTCTGGGCGCTCTGCTGGGCCTGCTGTGCCTGATTCTCGGCCTGTCCGGCGAGATCCTGGGCGTTCTGGAAGTTCCCGTTCTCGTATGAGGAGATGGCGCTACTGACTAGCTCCTCGGCGTTTTCGTTCCCACCGGCTTCGTCGATTGCGGCCTGCGCGTCGTCGATTGCCTGTCTCGCCGACTGGCTCTCCTCGGTGTAATGATGTGCGGTATCGTTGCGGAACTCGTCCTCGTTGCTCCCACTGATACGACTGAGCGAGGCGACCTGATAGTTCTGTGCCGGGTCGTACGTGTAGTTCGAGATGGCCGGCGTCGTGCCGACGAGCTCGACGCGAACCTGGTCTCCGTTATTGTCGATCTCCAGATCCTGCTCGAAGGACTGTTCGCCATAGGTTTCTTGGCTCACCTGGCTACCCGCACGTAACACGGTAACCGTCCAACTAACGTCCTGGAGCTCGGTCGAACCAGCGAGCGTCCATTCGTTCGGCGCGTCGGTGAACGGGTCGTCGATAGTGTACGTCACCGACACCTCTTCGTCGACGGCCGTCTCGGTCGGGACTCCCTCGGCAGAGACAGAGAACGCACTCGCTGTGCCGGCGGTCGCGAGCAGCGCGACAACACAGAGGAGTGCGGCGGTCTTGTTAGAACAGCGGATCAAGTTCATCTTCGTCGTCTTCGACCAAGTCCTCTAAGTTATCTTCGCTTTGGTTACGGATATCGTCGATGTTGTCCTGAGCCTCGATGGCGACCTGCTGGAGTTCCTTGATGCGGGGAACGTTGTGGACGCCGGCCAGCAGGATGGACGCGGCCACTTTCGGGGCGTTGGTCGGATAGTCGCCACCGCGGACCTCCATCGAACCGGTCTGCTCCTCGAGCCACTTCCGGCCGCGCTCGATTCCCTTCCGGTTCAGGTGCTCCGGCGGCCCTGCCATCACGAGCAGGGCACGCTCCGCACCCTCGATCTCACAGGGAAGCGTCAGCCGGCCGAGTGCGGCTTTCCGGACGAGCGATGTGATACGGTTCGTCGTGTTCGCCGTGTCCATCCCGTCGTCGGACGAGTCGTCGCCCTTGAACCGCGAGAGCAGACCGCCGCCGCCGGAGGATACCTCGACGTCCTCGGAGGCGTAGCCGACGGTGGACACGCCGCCACCGTCGAGCGTGTTGATGATCTCGGAGGAGTCGACGACGCTTTCGGCGACGTTGTCACCGGCCTCGATCTCGCCGGCCCCGAACAGCACGCCGAAGCGCCGGACGATCTCCTCGTTGATGTGGTCGTAGCCGCCCTCGACGGATTCACCGGTCTGTCGCCAGGCGTCGTTGTCGAACACCATCAGGTTGTCCACCTCGCGCACGAACGTCTGGAACGAGCGAGCGGCGTTGAGGGTGTAGATGCCACCCTCGTCGCTGCCCGGCAGGACGCCCAGCCCGTACACCGGTTCGGTGTAGATGCGCTTGAGGTGTTTCGCGACGACCGGCGATCCGCCCGACCCCGTCCCGCCGCCGAGCCCGGCGACGATGAGGAAGGCGTCGACTTCGTGAACGGGGATGTTGTCGATCGCACCCTGCACCTCGTCGATGTCCTCTTCGGCGATCTCCGCGCCGAGTTCGTTGTCCGCACCCACGCCGTGGCCCTTGACGCGAGCCTGACCAATGAGTACTCGATTCTCTTCCGGAATGTGTTCTAGCCCAAGCAGGTCTGCTTTTGCTGTATTGACCGCAACAGCAGAGCGGACGATTCCCGAGCCGGTCTCTTTGTCGTACTCGAGGAACTTGTCCACAATTTTGCCACCGGCCTGCCCGAAGCCGATCATCGCCAGTTTCATTATATAGTTCTCCGCTTAAAGGGTCAAAGAGCGATAGCGAGTATAAGTGTTTTGCCCGGATCTCAGCCCTGAAAGCCAGGATTGAAAATCAATACTAGCTAACATAACTCCATTTAGGGGGTGACTACTGCCGACACTTATCCGCGGAGGTATCCGCTGAGTGTCGTTAGAGATCCACTACTGGCGCCGAACGCGTCGATTTCGTTCGTTGCCGGAGTGTTATCGAATTTGAGTGAGCGGTACTGGTCGGCACCCATCGGGAACCCGACGCTCCCCAGAACAGAGAGACCGACCTTCGCTAGCGGCATCGGGAGCGGGACGATGCTTACCGACGATCCCTCGGCATCGTACACCTGATTGGTCACGTCCCTGAGCGTCAGCACTTCCGGTCCACCGACCTCGTAGGTCTCGCCGACGTGCGCCGCGGATTCGATGCTATCGACGAGCATCGGCACGAGGTCACCGACCCAGATGGGCTGGAACTTCGTCTGTCTGCCGCCGCCGGGAAGCGGATACAGCGGGACGCCGGGCGCGAACATCCCCTTGAGACGCTTCGTGAACGAGACGAACTCCCCGCCCTCACCGAAGACGACCGATGGTCGGAAGATGGTCCAGTCCAGCGAAGACTCCGTAACGACCTGTTCGGCCCGGCCCTTCGACCGGATGTAATGCGTGTCGCCATTGGGGTCTGCACCCAGTGCGCTCAGCTGGACGAACCGTTCGACGCCGTGTTCCTCCGCGGCCTGCACGCTGTTTTCGGTCCCGCCGAGATGGATGCGTTCGTGCATCTTGTCCCCGCCATCCGGCTTGAACAGGGGCGACAGTGCGACCAGGAAATACACCGCGTCCTGATCTTCGAACGCCCCCTCGATGCTCCCGTAGTCTGTGACATCTCCGGCGACGGTTTCGACGCCGTCTGGTAGCGTCGCGTCCTCCGGTGATCGGGACAGCGCAGTGACGGTGTGTCCTCGCTCATCGAGTTCGCGGCACAGGTGTTGTCCGATGAAGCCAGTCCCGCCGACGACAAGTACATCCATAGGCTCCAGTACGGTCGGTAGAACCGTAAAGGTGGGCGTATTTCTTTGCCCGACCGGCCCGCAGTCCGGTCACTTGTGTCAGCTTACGGATACACTGTCGGGTCGGGGCGCTTACGTCCCCCCACACGGATTGTGAGGTATGCTCGTCACGCTCGAAGGACTGGACGGGAGCGGCAAGACGACCGTGTGGGAACGGCTCCGAAGCGACGACACGGTCCCAGATGACGCCGTCTTCACGCGCGAACCGACCGACACCTGGTACGGAGACGCCGTCCAGCGCTCCATCGACGACGACGACGCGGACTCGCTGGCCGAACTGTTTCTCTACACGGCCGACCACGCCGCGCATCTCTCGAACACGGTCCGACCTGCGCTCGGCGAGGATCGGCTCGTCGTTTCCGACCGCTACAGCGACTCACGGTACGCGTATCAGGGTGCGACACTCGATGCGAGCGAGACGTTCGACGACCCACTGTCGTACGTCCGGGAAGTTCACGCCCCGTGGACCCGTCCGCCGGACCGGACCGTGTATCTCGATCTCGATCCCGAAACCGCCGCACAGCGAAGCGGCGCGACGAACAAGTTCGAAACCGCTGACTACCTTTCAACGGTTCGGGACAACTACGAGCGACTCATTGACGCCGACCCGGAGCGGTTCGTACGCGTCGACGCAACTGCCGATCCGGACACCGTGTACGAACGGGTCCGAGCGGCGATTCTCGATTAGTCCATCGACGCCGGCAGTTCGACCTCGTCAGGGGCGGGCATCCAGAAGTAGTCGAACGTCATCCCGGTGGCGAGTGGAATAACGACAGTCACGAGCATGACGGCGGTCGTGGACCCGAGGTTCGCACCGAGACTGAACACGCCACTCAACACCAGCAGGATGACGACCATGACGACCGGACAGAGGAGCAGCGAGTAGAGAATACTCCCCCACTGCGTGTGCAAGCGGACGCGGAAAAAGCGCGTCATGAGCGCCGTCACAGCACTGTTGACCAGCACGATGACGAGCAGACCGATAATACCGGCGACACTGACCATGTTCGCCGTAGGGCGGCAAGTCCCTTTGCGGTGTCGGAACAGCGTGGGGCGCTCACTCCAAACAGATGTACGTGCGCGTGTCAGCGACGCCGTTGAGATCCCGGACGTGGCCTGAAACCGACTGCATGATGTCGTACACCTCCGTGCCCGTTGCTTCGGCGATAATGTCGTACTGTCCGGCGACAATGTGTGCCTCGGTGATGCCTTCAGCGTCGCGAACTGCCGCAAGGAGTTCTTCGGATTTGCCGGCAGCCGTCTTGACCATAATGAACGCGCTGACCATATTGTGGTGTGTTGTGTCATGGCACGAAAAAGCTTCCGTCAGGGAAAAACAACGGCTGTATTGTTTGATAGCGTGGTCAAGGCGTCCGGTGGTTCCACCGGGTGGGTACTTTTATTCACCCCCGACTCATAGGGGTGTGTATGCGATTCGTTATCGTGGGTGCAGGTCGTGTCGGACTGCGGACGGCTCGCGTCCTGCAAGAGAGTGGCCACGAAGTTGTCCTCATTGAGCGCGATGAGAACGCAGTTGAGCGCGCACGAACGGCTGGCTTCGAGGTGATCGCGGGCGACGGCGCTATCGAGGAGACGCTCGGCAACGCCGATCTCGAAGCTGCCGACGCGCTCGGCGCGCTCACCGGCGACCTGAACGACAACTTCGTCGCCTGTATGATCGCCAAGGAACACGGCTGTCGAACCGTTATGCGTATCGACGAGGACTACCGCGAGGAGATTTACCGACGCTACGCCTCCGACGTTGACGAGATTATCTACCCCGAGCGGCTGGGCGCTATCGCCGCCAAGAACGCGTTGCTGGGCGGAAACATCCGCGCAGTCGCCGACATCGCACAGAACCTCCAGCTCGTGGAATTCACGATCCAGCGGCAGTCGCCGATGGAAGGGTACACGCTGTCCGAACTGGAGCTTCCGTCGGATTCTCGGCTGATGGCTCACGGGAAAGGCGAGGCCCCGCTTGCCATCCCGAATCCGGACGAAACGCTGGAGGCCGGTGACAGAGTCGTGATACTGGCCGACTTCGAGACGCTCTCGGATGTCCGAAGTATTGTCGTTGGCGAATCAGAGCCCGCAACCGCGCTCGGAGGTGCCTGAATATGGTCGTTGCCTACGTGATGGTCAAAGCCCACACCGGTGACGCGGACCGTCTGAAAGACGACATCGAAGCCGTCGACGGCGTTGTCGAGGCCCACATCGTCGCCGGTGACGTCGACTTTATCGCAAAAGTAAACGTGGAGACGCCCGCCGAAGTCAAGGACGTCGCAGCGACACATATCCAGGAAATCCAGGGCGTTGAAACGACACAGACCTATATCGCGATGGATTGAGACGGAGCGCTCTCTCTGTTTCCGTGCCTGGAACCGTACAGCTACAGCGGCGTCCCGCCACGAGAGCCCTCGCTCCCGCCGGTACTCGCAGAGTTGAGTAAGTCAGCCACGACGCCGACGTAGTCGTAGCCGGGAATGACGCCCTCCACGTACGTCCCCTCGACGTACTCGACGAAGGTCTTGGCGACGTCCCCGGCCTGCCGTTCGCCACCCATCGTGTACTCGAACGTGACCACGACCTGCTCGCCGTCTTCGACGACGCTGTAATCGTCCAGTTCGACGGCAGTTCGGGTCGCTTTCGGCGCGTCTTCCAGCCGTCGTTCCAGCGTTTCGAGCCAGCCGTCGACGACGGCATCACCGACTTCGTCGCTTGTCGCGGCCTGTAGCGACGGCGCCTTGACCGTTACCTCGTAGTTCGTTCGCCACTCTTCGCCCTCGGTCGCAGTCACGCGGCCGTCGAAGTTCGTCGTCTCGACAGCGTAGCTATCTCCGGCTGGGACGAGCGCATCGTGTCGGCCGAACGCTTCGGCAACGTCGTCTGGCACATCAGTCATTACGCCAGCATAGGCCACAGACGTGCAAAAACGCGTCGTGTCCGGACACTCTCTGTCGTGTCACTACCGCACCCGAATCTGTCACCTACACAAGCTATGCCATATCTGTGACATGTCGGACCACTGTGCGTGTCTCCGGTGAGCGATCAGCGTTGCATCTTGTGACCGTTTGCGGCGAACTGCTTCCGAGTTCTGCTGGACGGTGGGTCGCACCACGCTTGCACTGGTCTTCGTGTCCACTTGTCGCAGAATGCGAGGGATGGGATTCGAACTCGAATGCAAACGCTCGCGTTGCTCGCGTTTTCGTAGTTCGAATCCCACTACGACATTCGCTGCTCACGGATTGTTCGCAACAGAATGCGAGGGATGGGATTCGAACCCACGGACCCCTACGGGAGCGGGTCTTAAGCCCACCGCCTTTGGCCAAGCTCGGCTACCCTCGCGCAGATTGAACTCTGCGGGGGCTAGTGAATGGTCCTTTCGGTCTTGGACTGCGAGGTGGGCACCGCCCCCCATCACAGTTACGTCGGTGAGACTCGACAGCGATCGTGACACACTGATTCGACTGTCACCTCCTCCGGGTCCCTACTCTTCGACCGGGAGTCTATCGATCGGAAGGAACTTCGTTCGGTCCGCGTGGTCGAACGTTGCGACCGGTGTCCCGTCGAGTTTCCTGAGCAACGTCTGGAACGTCGCACCGTCGTTCGCAGCGGTAACTGCGTTTCCGGCGTCTCGGAGTTCGTACGCGCCAGCGATGAACAGCGACGCGGCGTCCGGGTCGAAGTACTCGACGGCCAGAAACACCTGTTCTCCGACTGTCCGCCGGTACACGTCGTACGCTTCGAGGGGATTCGATTCGACCAGCCGCGTCACGTCCTCGGCCTTGTTGCCCGGAATGACGAACACGAGTTCGAGTCCGTCACCGTCGTCGACTGTCTGCAGGCCCGCATCCCCGGCTGGGACGACGACGGCCTCACGGCCGTTAGAACGCCGCTGGTCAGCCAGTGCCTGTGTCTCTTCTAACGTCTGTTTCCACGATGCCTTGCGGTCGTCCGAACCGGCGGCAAGCCGTTCGAG
Source organism: Haloarcula sp. H-GB5 (assembly GCF_054850705.1). Classification (NCBI taxonomy): domain Archaea; kingdom Methanobacteriati; phylum Methanobacteriota; class Halobacteria; order Halobacteriales; family Haloarculaceae; genus Haloarcula; species Haloarcula sp. H-GB5. The sequence goes on from NZ_JBTWBG010000002.1 coordinate 283,602, forward strand.
GTCGTCCGTCCCCTCGCCACCTGTCTTTACCATATCCTGTCGTTACGCCCGCGGGAGGTAAATGGTGGTGTCACTGGACGCCGAAGACGACCTCCATGCTCAGGGAGAGCCCGAGGACGAACAGACTCGCAACGAAGAGCTTCACCGGCGGCGAGAGTCGATCTTCGGGCGGGGCGAGCGTATCGAGCGGCGGGGCGACACGGGCCAGCGCTGACTCGAACGGCGTCCGCTCGCGCGCTGACACGCCAAACGACACGTCGGACCCGTCTGGCTCGTCGGAATCGATAGAGGGCGCACGCCACAGCGTGACCGAGGCGTAGCCGAACAGCGCGAACCCGATAAAAAACAGGACGAACTTCACTGTCACCCAGCCACCGCCACGGAGCGGCGAGAGCACGCCACCGATAAGCGTAGCTGTGAGCGTTACACCGAGGGCGTACCACAGCAGATCGAGTACCTTTCCCGCCAGGTTATCCATCGTGCGTGTCGTAGCCACGTTGGCGGAGTTCGTCGCCAGGGGAGACGTGCTCCTGTGCATGCCGGTGACAGAAGCTCATCTGCCTGTCGTCGACATCGTAGTACTGCGGCGTTTCGGTGTCACACTGACTGCCGAACACTTCTCTGAGGTAGGCACGAGCGGCGTCGGGGTCGCCATCACTGAGATACGTCGCCGCCTGCTCGACGTGCTCCTGTACGTCTGGCGGAAGGGTCACGTCGTCGAACTCCTCTTCGACGATCTCCTCGCTGTCGGCCAGCGCGGTGTCGAACCCGAGCCGCTCCTTGAGCCGCTCACCGACCGACTGCTCCGCGCGGGACCGCTCGCGAATGACGTCACGGAACTCTCGGATCCGATCCCACACTGCATCGCTAGCGTCTATGTCCTCTGGCCGAATCCGGACGGGACACCGCGTTGCGAAGGGACATCCTTCCGGCGGGTCCCGTGGACTCGGTGGTGATCCCGGCAGGGTAATCCGGTCCACCTGAACCGTGGGGTCCGGTTCCGGAATCGCCGACAGCAATGCGCGCGTGTAGGGGTTTTCCGGGCTTTGGAACAGCTGTTCCGTCGGCCCGACCTCCATGAGGTTCCCGAGATACATCACCCCGACGCGGTCACAGATGTGCCGAACCACGCTCAGGTCGTGCGCGATGAAGAGATACGTGAGGCCGAACTCCTCTTGCAGTTCCTCTAGCAGATTGAGTATTTGGGCCTGAACGGACACGTCGAGTGCCGAAACGGGCTCGTCGAGGACGACGAACTCCGGTTCGAGTGCGAGTGCGCGAGCAATGCCGATTCGCTGTCGCTGTCCGCCGGAGAACTGGTGGGGATACCGGTAGTAGTGCTCCGGCATGAGCCCGACCTGGTCGAGCAGTGTCCGCACCTTCTCCCGACGCTCGCGGGCCGTGCCCTGTTCGTGAACGTCCAGCGGTTCGCGGATGATCTCGCCGACAGTCATCCGGTCGTTGAGGCTCGACTCGGGGTCCTGAAACACCATCTGAGCGTTGCGGCGCCACTCCTTGAGGTCGCCGCCGCTGAGTTCGGTTATATCCGTTCCATCGAAGGAGACCGCCCCGGACGTGGCCGTCTCCAGTTGGATGAGCGTCCGACCGAGAGTCGTCTTGCCACAGCCGGATTCACCGACCAGTCCGAACGTCTCGCCGCGTGCAATCTCGAAGTTCACGCCGTCGACGGCTTTTACCGGATCGCTTCCAAGCAGCCCGCCGTCTTCGTAGTACGTCTTCAGATCCTGCACATCAACCAACGTTTCGCCGGTCTGGTGGGACACAGTGTCGACGACTGATTCACTCATCTGAGCCACCCCCCTCACTGTGTCCGCCGGTGTCACCGGCACTGTGGCCGTGGCCGCCATCGGCCCGTGCGTCGCTGTCTTCGGGACCAGTATCCTCACTAGCTTTTCGGCGCTCAGCCGGCCAGTCATCCGCCGACAGTGCTTCGTCTGCTTCGACGCCTGTCTGGTCCGCGTTCTCTTCGTGCTGTGTCACAGTGTCGTCGGTAGGCATATCTTCGGGGTACAGGAGACACGCGGCAGTGTGGTCTGCTGATTCGCCGACCTCGACGTGGGCGGGATGGACCCGCTCACACTCGTCGAAGCCCTTCGGGCACCGACTGACGAACCGGCAGTACGACGCCGATTCGTGCGGCGTCGGTACGTCCCCTTCGATAGTGGGTAGCCGATCCGTACTGGGGTTCCGGCCAGGAATGCTCTGCAGGAGTCCCTGCGTGTATGGGTGGTGTGGGTTCGCGAACAGTTCCTCTACGGGTGCTTGCTCGACGACTTCGCCGGCGTACATCACGGCGACGCGGTCGGCGACCTCCGCGATGACGCCCATGTCGTGCGTAATGAACATGATACCGATGTCACGCTCCGTCTGGATTTCCTGTAACAGGTCCAGTATCTGGGCCTGAATGGTGACATCGAGTGCTGTCGTCGGCTCGTCACAGATGAGCAGATCTGGGTCACAGGCCAGTGCCATCGCGATGACGGCTCGCTGACGCATCCCGCCGGAGAACTCGTGTGGGAACTCATCGACACGCCGTGCCGCGTCGGGGATGCCGACTGCACGCAGCAGTTCGATGGCCTCCGACTTGGCCTCAGCGCCCTCCATATCGCGGTGGAGCTCCAGCGCCTCAATGATCTGGTTCCCGACAGTGTACACCGGGTTGAGCGAGCTCAGTGGGTCCTGAAACACCATCGCGATGTCGCCGCCACGAACTGACCGGTATTGCTTCTCCGAAAGCGTCGTCAGCTCTCGCCCGTCCAACCGTATGGACGACTCTTCGCGGATTTCGCCCGGACTGTCGACCAGTCCCATTATCGAGCGCGCGGTGACGCTCTTACCCGAACCGGATTCGCCGACGATACCGAGCGTCTCGCCGCGTTCGATATCGAATGAAACGCCGTCGACAGCGCGGATCTCCTCTTTATCACTGTGGAACACGGTCCGGAGGTTGTCAACGGCCAGCAGCGGCTCGCCGTCTTCGGTGTGGCTCATCCGCCACCACCTCCGGCGGCCGCGCCAGCTGCACCGCCTTCAGCACCCTCGCTCTGTGGGTCGATAGCGTCACGAATCCCGTCGCTCAGCGCGTTGAACCCGGTGACAACCAGCGTAATCAGGAGCCCCGGAATGAGCGAGATGTGCCAGGACTGGCTGGCGACGTACTGTTGCCCGATGTTTATTGCTCGCCCCCACTCAGGAGTCGGGGCGGTAATCCCGAGTCCGATGAACGAGAGGGCAGAGACGGAAATAATGACGCCACCGAGTGTCAGGGAGGCGTAAACCAGGAGATAGCCGAGGATATACGGAGCCATATGTTTCCGCATAATCACAGTGGGTCGCTGGCCGTAACTCTTTGCCGCGTCGACCCACTCCTGTTCACCGACCTGTAACGCAGGGCCACGTACCGCTCGCCATAGTCCCGGCCAGCGTATCAGCGCAAACAGGAGGATGAACAGCATTGCTCCGTTGTACAGCTCCGCTATCCAGTGGTTCTTGAACACCACTGTCGCAAGAATGACCAGCAGTAATGCTGGCATTGCCTGCACGGAGTCACTGGTCAGTACCACGATGAGGTCGGCCACCCCCTTGTAGTAGGCGGTAACTAATGCCAGCGTCGTCGCGATAAAGCCTGCAATCGCCATCGACCCGAGGCCGATGAACAGCGACACCCGTGCGCCAAAGGCGAGGAAGGTGAACAGGTCCTTACCGCTGACGAGCGTTCCGACAGGGTGGAACCGCCCGAAGTCGTCGTAACTCCAGATCCCGACGTTGCTGTCCCCGCTACCGCGGGAGGCGGAACCGAGGTTCGCCTCGCCGATAGTAATCGTTTCGACCGTCTCCGTGTCCTCGTTGTAGTACTGCATATCGTAGGAGTACGGTCCTTCAATATTCTCTTCGGCCGTCGTTGGGCCGATAACCGGTGCGAACGCGGCCATCGTAACGAAGAAGACGACGACAGCGAGTCCGAACAGACCCCAGTAGTGGCTTCGAAGTCGGTCGATGACGTCGTCAGTTGGCGTCCAGTCAGCAGCACGATAGTGCCGACGGAAGAGCACGTAGCCGTACCACAGCCAGCCCAGCAGGACTGCAACGTATGCATACACCAGCAGGAAACGGATGAGCCATGCGTACTTCGGCTCGAGGCCGAGGAACGTGCCCTGCCAGGCGCTCCCGTCGTAGTACCCCCGGTTGGGTATCAGTTCTCGGCTCAGCAGATGTGGCAGTTCGCCGAAGTAGGCTGAGGCACTGGCGAACGCCTCGGCGCCGGGTGCTCCCGGGAGCAACCCGAGCCCAGCGCCTATCGCGCCAAGCAACCCATCGAGGTACGTTGGTCCCTCAAGCAGTAACAGGACACAGAGGATAGCACCCCACAGCAGCGCCGGCCCGGGGTGTGCCTTGAGCCGGTCCCGCAACGGCTGATCGATGTCTTCGGTGGGTTCTGTCTCCATCATGCGTCGTACCCCACGCGTGGATCGATGATTGTGTACGCGAAGTCCTGTACGATATTCAGCCCGACGATGAGGAGGATGAACAGATACATCAGTGTTCCAACAAGCGGCAGGTCACCCTGCTTTGCCGCCTTGACGAACAGCAGGCCGATGCCATTAATCGAGAAGACAGTCTCGACGAGCACTGACCCGCCGATCAGGATGAACGCTTCGGCAGTGATTACCGGTACGAGCGGAATCAGCGCGTTCCGGAAGATGTGCTTCCAGACCAGCACCCGCGGTGAGACGCCTTTGGCCTTGGCTGTTTCGACGTACTTCGAATTGATCGTTTCGAGAACGGCAGTTCGGCCGATACGCATCTCCGTACCCATCGACGCGGACCCGAGCACCAGTGCGGGCGGCAGTATCTGCTTTGTCGCTTTCGCGAGGTTGGTCCATGCCTGTCCCGGGTCCGTTATCAGCCTCGCGGGATTCCTCAGCACGGCGAGGTTCGGCGAGGTGACGACGTTCGTCTCCACGATGAAGCTGGTCCAGCTGAACCCAAACAGCTGTTCCGACTGCGAGAGTACCGTCACCAGAATGACCGCGAGCCAGAAGTTCGGCATCGCTCGCCAGACAATCCCACCGAAGGAGGCGAAGTAGTCCGAGAACGTATTGGGATTCAGGCCGGCGTAGAAGCCGAGCGGAATGCCGATTCCGAGGGCGATCAGGACTGCCCAGAATCCGAGCCAGATCGTCCGCGGTGCGTAGCTGATGATGAGGTCGACGGCCGGCGTGCCGGAGTTGATCACCCACGACTGGCCCAGATCGAACAGGAACAGGTTTCCCATAAAGTCGAAGTACTGTTCCCAGAGCGGCTCATTCAGCCCCAACCGTTGCTCGATCTGTTGAATCGCGCGAGCGTCACCTTTCGGACCGAGGATCGCCGCTGCAGGACTGAGCGGCCCCAGCCGGATAATTGCGAACGTTACTGTCGTTCCGAATATAATAACAGGGATTGACAGTACCAAGCGCTTGAGCATATACGTAGCGCGGCTCATGGCTTAGCTTGTCTCCGTTGTACGGGTACTTGTGAGTTCATAATCTCTGAGGGCTGCGAAGTTGTTCCCGCCACCAACCGTGACGGGGACGATTACGCCAGCAGGGACGCGATTACTCTCTGTCTCCGAGCGACACAGTGTTCATCTTCTGTCGGCTCGGTCCCATCCCGGCTGGCGGCGTAAAGTCGACGTGGTCGTACCAGAACAGCTCAGTCAGCTCGTGATACACCGGCAGCATTGCGACGTCTTCCCAGTTCGCGTTCTCCATCTCGACGTACGCTTCGTTCCGGGCGGCCTGGTCCTCCTCCGTCGGTGCCGGGTTGTCGGCGATCATCTGGTACGCCTCGTTAGCCTGCTGGGCGGCGTCGCCGTTCTCCGGCTGCCAGTTGACGTACGAAATCGGGAAATCGAGGCTCGTATCGGTCTGCGGCGGGTTCAGCAACTGGAGGAAGTTGTCCGGAGCGGGCCAGTCGGCGACCCAGCCAAGCGAGTACATCTCTAGCTCGCCGTTGCGACCGCGTTCGAGGAGCGTGTTGAACGGTGCCTGATTGACTTCGAGGTCGATGAAGACGCTCTCAAGCTGGTCCCGAAGAATGCTCGCGGTTTCGCTCCAGACGCCGGACTCGTAGATTGTCAGCTCGATAGCGACACGCTCGTTTTCGCCGTAGCCAGCCTCTTCCATCACTGAGCGGGCCTCTCCGAGCCGGCTGTCGTCGTAGCCGTACGGGTACTCGTTTTCGGCGCGGTCGTTGTAGTTCTGGGGGCCGCCGGGGAAGATGGATTTCGGCGTGAAGTTGTATGCGGGTTCGCCGCGCTGTTTGAACACCTGCTCGACAACGGTGTGCTGGTTCATCGCGTACGCGACCGCCTGACGGACTGGCTTGGGCACGCTGGCCATATTAAAGCCGAGATAGAACACGCCGATGTTCGACACACCGGAGTAATTGGCCGTGGCGCCGTTGCGCAACTCACCGTAGGTTCCGTTCTGACGACCCTGGTCGTCTTCCTCCTCGACGGATACCTTCCCGGGGTCGTACTGCGCCGTGGGGAGTTCGAAGATGTCGGCGTTGCGGTTCATCGCGTAGTTGTACTGGGCCGAGTCGTTCTCGATGACCGCAAAGTGGACGCCGTCGACGCTCGGGCTCTCGCCGTAATAGTCGTCGTACGCGCTTACCCTGGCCTCAGTGCCGGAGTCCCACGTATCGAACTCGAATGGCCCGTTCCCGACCGGGCTCGAACTGGAGAACTCGGCCTGTGTCATCTCGCCATCGTACCCTTCGATGTCGCCGACAATGCCCTCAGGAACTGGGGCGAAAGAGGTGTACGCAAGCATTTCCAGCGTGGACGCAAACGGCGATTCCAGCTGGATTTCGAGCGTCGTTTCGTCGACAGCTTCGACGCCAAGCGTCCCCGGCTTGTACACTTCCTGCTCCTCGCCGTCGACCGTCTCGGTCGTCGTTTCGTGTGTCACGCCCAGCGAGTCTAGAACGAAATAGGCACGACTGGAGTTGTCAGATGCAGTCAGCCGCTCGAATGAGTAGACAAAGTCACTGGCGGTTACGGTGTCCCCGTTGTGGAAGGTCGCATCTTTCAACTGGAACGTGTAGGTCGTGAAGTCCTCAGATACTTCATAGTCTGCAGCCATGAGCCCCTCTACAGCGGGCTGCGCGTCGGGATAGTTCATCAGTGGGTCGAACATTTGCTGGATGACAATCCCTGACGCGGTGCCCGTCGACTCGATCGGGTCCATCGTCGTCATCGTACCCGTGTTGATCCGCCAGAGGTCCCCCTCTTGTTTCAGGTCGGTCCCGACGTCGCCCCCGCTGGAGTCCGTTGAGTCCATACCGCCGCCAGTTCCTTCTTCTGCTCCCTCAGTCTCCTCACTATCACTGGAACATCCCGCCAGCGCTGCGGCCGCCGCAGCACTGCCCGTTGCTTTCAGAAACGATCGCCGTTCCATGCTACTTGAACGTGGCATATTGATACCCAAATTGCCCCCTACAAATAGAAGTTATGTCATACAGTAGCTTGAAATATTAAACTGCTCGCATGAAGAAATTCAGTTTATTATCTATAGTAATCTTACATGATATATCCTGTAACGGCTATTCTCTGGATAGGGAAATCCACCCCCGCAGAACCGATTTTTCGGAGTCTCTGACCGCACGCACGGGATACTACGTGGATTGATAGATAGCAGTAACCGCTGTCGCGAGCAGCAACTGTGCTACCAGTCGACGGAGAGTGACCCGTCGCCGTTCGGGTCCGGGGCGATTTCTTCGTTCGTTCGCCGGTCGACGACGTGGATGATGCCACGGTCTTTCTTCGCCGGGCAGGCCTCCGCGGCCGCGACGTTGTGATCGAGATCCTCCTCGTCGATGAAGTAGGTCTCGGGCTTGGCGATGCCGGTGTCCAGATCGAGCGTCCAGTTGCGCGACTTCTCGGCGCACTTGCCCGCGCCGAAGCACTTGTTGGCCTCGAAGATGATCTTGTACGGTTTCTCCTCGATTGGGGGGCCGTCCTGTTCGCCGATTTCGCTCGGGTCGACGTGGTCGTCCGCGTCTGCCATTACACTCTGTTCGAGGCGGACCGCCTTTCGATTGTCGGTCTCGCTGCCGCTCCTTCACGACGTTTCGACTGCCGGCACGACCTCGACAGCGTCTCCGACGCCAAGGTCCGAACCGCGGTCGGCCTCGGGAACGCGGGCGATGAGCATTAGCGTGTAAAAGTGATCGAAGGCGTCGCGGTCGGCCCACTCCGGAAACGTCTCTTGCCGGCGTTCGATGAACTGTTCCCGGAATTCCGGTGTTTTCTCGCCGGTGTCGGGGTCCCGCTGAGGGACCACGCAGCGACCGCAGGGAGTCACCCCTTCGAAGCGAACGCCGCCGGCCCGGAAGGCAGGAGCGTCCGCGCCGACGAAGCGGTCCTCCCAGAACGCCGGGACCCCGCCGATTTCCACGTTCGCCCGGAGTCGCCGTCGCAGCCCGGCAACGGTCACGTCGTCGAACCACGACGCTACGGTTTCCAGCGTCGCGGTGCTGATGACTGACGGCCCCATCTCCCGGCGGTCGACGTAGCCAAGCGTCTCGTCGCGCTCGACGGTCAGGTCCACGTCGAAAAACGCGCTGAGCCACTCGGTTGCCCGCGAACGGCCGCGCTCGTCCCGAAGTTCAAATGACGCGCTGTCGTCGTCGATGGTGACCGACAGCGTTCCTGTTTCGGGATCGTAGCCGGTGTCGATGTCGTGGACGCGGTCGGTCCGCTTCCCGTTGACCACGTCGCCATCGGCGTCGAACATGGCGAACTCGCGGTCGTGCGCCAGTGTGCCGCCCGGGCGGATCGATACCGATTCGCAGTCCATGCCGTCCAGCGCCTTGACGGGGTAGACGGTGAGTCGCTCGACGTGTGCCACTATCGGCTACTCGGTCGGAACGACGAAAACGTTGTGTGGTTACCGGTGAATCTCGACGGATTCCAGAAGCATCTCCTCGGTCGGCGCGTCGTTGCGGTCGGTGTCGACGCTACCGATGGACTCGACGACCTCCATCCCGTCGATGACCTTCCCGAAGACGGCGTGTTTGCCGTCGAGGTGGGGCTGAGCGTCGAGGGTAATGAAGAACTGCGAGCCGTTGGTGTTCGGGCCGCTGTTGGCCATGCTGAGGACGCCCGGACCGTCGTGGCTGAGTTCGTCGTGGAACTCGTCGTCGAAGGAGTAGCCGGGGCCGCCGCGGCCGGTGCCGGTCGGGTCGCCCATCTGGATCATGAAGTCCTCGATGATCCGATGGATGTCGATGTCGGTGTACAGCGGATCGATGCGTTTCTCGCCGGATTCCGGGTCTTCCCACGCGCCGGTTCCCGGGCCGATTTCGGTTCCGTCGTAGTCGTCGGCACCCTCGGCCAGGCCGACGAAGTTCTCGACGGTGGTCGGCACGCGCTCGTCGTACAGTTCGACTTCGATCTCGCCCTCTGTTGTGTGGAGGGTCGCAGTCAGGTCACTCATACTCAATCGGAGGGAAGCCCGGCAGAAAAGCCTGCCCACTGACCGAGAGTTCAAGTACTGAAACGAGGCCATCGCCGCCATGGCTTGAGTAGCTGTCGCGTGGCGAGTCGCGGGAGTCCGACACGTCGCCACGCGAGCGAGAGTGTCGGCTGTTCGCTATACCGAGCTACGGCAGGTGTGACAGCAGCAGCTCCGACACCTGCTCGGGGGCGTCGAACTGGACCCAGTGGCTCGCCGCCGGGAGCCGCTCGACCCGACAGTCCGGAATCCATTCTTCGAGGTCCTGCGTTAGCGCGAGAGAGAGTGCGTCGTCCTGCACACCCCAGACAAGGAGCGTCGATGCTGTCACCGGACGGTCGCCGACGCCCCCCTTCGTGACAGTCAGCTTTGCGTTCCGCCGGACGAGCGCCCGGTAATAGTTGACTGCGGCCGTGCGTGCGCCCGGCTGCCCGAGCGCCCGCTTGTACCGCCGCACGTCAGTCTCGGTGAACGCGTCGGGACGAGTCGGCCCATCAGTGAGAATCCGTTCTAACATGGCGAAATCGTTCCAGCCGAGGCTGGCCTCCGGCAGCACGGGAAGCTGGAAGAACAGCACGTACCAGGACCGGAGCAGCTGGTCGACAGAGCGGCGGAGCTCTCGCTCGTACGCCGTCGGGTGGGGTGCATTCAGGACCGCGAGCTGGTCGACGACATCTGGCCGGTCGATGGCGGTCTGCCAGGCGATTACACCGCCCCAGTCGTGACCGACGACATGGGCCTGTTCGCGGTCGAGGGCTGAGACGAGGCTAGCGACATCGGCGACCAACTCGTCGATATGATACGCGGCGACGCCGTCGGGCTTGTCAGAGTGGTTGTAGCCCCGGAGATCCGGTGCGACCACGCGGTAGCCGGCGTCCGCGAGCGCCGGAATCTGATGTTTCCAGGCGTACCAGAACTCCGGAAAGCCGTGTAACAGGACGACGAGGTCACCGTCCGGCGGGCCGGCGGTCACGGTGTGGAGTCTGATACCGTTGGTATCGACCAGCTCGTGGACCCCGGGCGTCTCCGACGCGGGTACCGTCCACGCAGTGCTGTCACGAGCGCTAGCGTGTTGTCCCATCAGAACGACTTCGCCCGCTCGGTAGAAGTGGGTTCCGCTCTGCCCGCCGTCGCCGGATTAGAAGGCCCGAAGCTCGTCGAGTGTCGCCGCTGCGCTACCGTCGGCAATTGCCTCACGGGCCTGCTCAAGACCGTCCTGAATGCTATCAGCGTCCTCACGGGCATAGATGCGGAGCGCGGCGTTGAGCGCGACAGCGTCGGCGAAGCCGTCCTCGCGCTCGCCGGCCAGCACGGCCTCGGTTATCGCCGCCGACTCCTCGGCCACGTTCTCGACCTGCAGGTCCTCGCTCTCGATGTCCATTCCGTACTCGCCGGTACGGATCTCAAAGTCCGCGATGTCCTCGTCGTCGGACTCGTCGCCGGCGACGGGCCATTCGGCAACGATGGTCTCGCCGGGGCGAACGTCGTCGTAGCCCTCCATGCCCTGGAAAAACAGGGCACGCTCGACGCTGCTGGTCTCAGATTGGGTGAGCGTACGGACCATCTTCTTCGCGAAGGCCAGATGGTAGAAGCTGCCCAGATGCACGCTGGCGTTAGCCGGGTTCGCGAGCGTTTCGACAGTGTTGACGAAGGTCCGGACGCCCATGTTGTCGCGGCGCTCGAACAGGGCGTCGATGCCGGGGTTGAATTCCGGCTGATAGTAGAAGCCAAAGCCGACCTCATCGACCATGTCGGCGCTTTCGCTTGGCTCGATTTCCGTTCGGACTCCCAGTTCGTCCAGTACGTGCTTGTAGGCGTCCTGCTTCTGTGTCGGGACGCGGTCGCCGGAGTGGACGACAACGGGCGTGCCCGCGGCGGCAGCGACGACACCTGCGCCGACGCCGAGAATCGCGGACCGGCCCTTGCCGTCGTAGTTGGCCCCGCAGTCGACTGGGTCGGCGTCCGGCGTGGCTGTCTCGACCGACTCCTCGGACATCACGTCGACGTACGCACCCAGCTCTTCGGGGGTGTTGCGTTTCCAGCGGTTGGCGAGCCAGAACGCGCCAAGCGTCGTGTGGTCGGGTTCGTCGCCGAGGATGCGCTGGAACGCCTCCCGGGCCTGTGTGCGGGACATATCGTCGGCCGATTTGTGACCGGAGCCGACGACTTCCGTCATGAGTCGTTTGAGCGGCCATTCGCCGTACTCCCGGGTCGCTTGCGCCATGGAAACGTGTTCGGGCCAGAGTTCAAAAGCCCCTGCGTTTCGTTCTCAATCTGTGGGAACCGACCGCCTTCCCGAAAGGGATACACGACTACGCTCCTAATCGAACACAATGAGTCTCAAGTCGGGTGAGTGGCGCGAGCAGATCGATGGGGTAGACGCTGCGCTCATCGACGAGTTCCAGAGTGACTTCCCGATTCAGGAACGTCCCTTCGAAGCTGTCGGTGACGCGCTGGGAGTCCCGGCAGGGGAAGCACTCGACCGGGTCAAAACGCTCCGCGAGGACGGTATCTTCCGTCGGTTCGGCCCGGTCCTCAATCCGCCGGTCATCGGCTCTTCGACGCTGGCTGCCGTCAGTGCCCCGGAGGACCGGTTCGACGAGGTGGCAGAGATAATCAATGGGTATCGACAGGTGAACCACAACTACGCTCGCGACCACGAGTGGAACATGTGGTTCGTTGTCACTGCAGGCTCCCGACAGCGGCGCGACGAGATCCTGTCCGATATCGAGGAGCGAACCGGCTGTTCGGTACTCGTCTTGCCGATGTTGACCGACTACTACATTGATCTGGAGTTTCCTGTTGTCAACGGTGACCGGTTCGCCCGGGAGAGTCTGGAGACGACCGACGCTACTGCGACCCGAATAAGCGAAGACGCCGCCGCGGACCTCTCGGAACTGGACCGGCGGTTGTTACTCGAAATTCAGACCGGCTTCCCGCTCGTCGCGACGCCCTACCGGGACGTGGCAGACGCTGTCGATGCCGATGTCTCCGAAGTGCTCTCGGCCATCAGGCGGCTCAAGAAAGCCGGCTGTATCAAGCGTATCGGCTGTGTCGTGAATCACATCGTCACCGGGTTCGACAACAACTGCATGGTCGTCTGGGACGTGCCGGACGACGCTCTCGACGAGCGTGGACAGGCAGTTGGCGAACTCCCCTATGTCACGCTCTGCTATCACCGGCCACGCCGCCCGGAGCAGGACTGGCAGTACAACCTCTTTACAATGATCCACGGACGCGAAGCGGACATCGTGGACGAGAAGATAGACGAACTCGCGACCGACCACCTCCCGTACGACCACGGCCGGCTGTACTCGACGGAGACGCTCAAACAGACTGGGGCACGATACGACGACATCGTCGGCCAGTAACCGTTCTCAGTCAGGGTGTCCCGGGAACGGTGGCCGGAACCCTTTTCCAATTATACTGTAAACATGCTAGCTAATGACAAAGGGTCGGCAAGCGACAATCCTCGTTGTCGACGACGAACCAGCCGTGGCCGACGTGTACGCGGACCAGTTAGGGGACCGGTACACAGTCGAGACGGCATACAGTGGTGAGGCCGCCCTTTCGAAGCTAGATTCCGCAGTCGATGTTGTCCTGTTAGACCGACGGATGCCGGACCTCTCCGGCGACGAGGTACTGTCGGCGATCCGTGAGAAACGCTACGACACGCGCGTAGCGATGGTGACCGCAGTGGACCCCGATTTCGATATCATCGAGATGCCCTTCGATGACTACGTCTTGAAACCGGTGTCGAAAGAGGACCTCTTTCAGACGATCGAACAGTTGCTCCTGTACGCCGATTACGAGGAACGCCTGCGTGAGTGCTACTCGCTCACGGCGAAATACGCTGCACTGGAATCGTCGAAACCACAGACGGTTCTCGATGAGAGTGAGGAGTTTACTGCACTGGAGGCTGAACTCGCGGAGGTCCGGGCGGAGCTTGACGAACTCACGGATTCGTTCGACGCCGCGGACTTCGAGTTGCTGTTCCGGAATTTCGAGACGGACAAATCAATGCCGGACAACACGCAGCTTTGACCCGGTTCGGAGCGGGTCGTCTCTGCGGTGGCGATGCTCACGGCGACTTCCCACCCTTTCGAAAGCACTAACCGATTCTCTTCCATAGGAAGGGCAATGAGTCAGCAACTCCCGGACGTGCAGGCGTCGAGTCCGGACGTAACGGTCGGTCTCAATCGCGTCGGTGTGACGGGCGTCGAGAAACTCGTCAAGCTGGGGCGGCGCGACCGCGACCCCATCGTACTCATGGCGGAGTTCGAAGTGTTCGTGGATCTGCCGTCCTGGCGAAAGGGGGCCGACATGTCCCGCAATATGGAGGTCATCGACGAGACGCTGGAAACCGCCGTGTCCGAGGAAGCCTATCGGGTCGAGGATGTCTGTGGCGACGCCGCCGAACTTCTGCTTGAGAAACACGATTACACGACGAAAGCGGAGGTCCGGATGGAAGCTGAGTACGTCACCCACGAGTCCACGCCGGCGTCGGAAATGGCGACACAGTCGACCGCCGACATCATCGCCTCGGCGACGGCTACCGAAGACGGTACGAGCGAGGAAATCGGCGCTCGCGTCACTGGGATGACTGTCTGCCCGTGCTCACAGGGGATGTCAGCCTCCCGCGCCCGCGAGACGCTCCAGCAGCTCAACGTCGATGACGACGTCATCGAGGAGTTCCTCGAAACCAACCCACAGGCTGGCCACTCACAGCGGGGCCACGCCACGCTCACCGTCCAGAGCGATGGCGCGCCCGAGGTTGACTTGAACGAACTCATCGAGGTCGCCCGGGATTCGATGAGCGCCCGCATCTACAACCTCGCGAAGCGGCCCGACGAGGACCACATGACCTACGAGGCCCACAAGGACGCCAAGTTCGTCGAGGACTGCGTTCGCGCGCTCGCCGAGGGCGTCGTCGACACGTTCCCGGATCTGCCCGACGATGCCGTCGTGACGATGAAACAGTCCAACGACGAGTCCATCCACCAGCACAACGCCCACGCCGAACGCGTAGCGCAGTTGGGAGATCTGCGGCAGGAAGTCAGCGAGGACTGAGCGCAGCGAAATCCTCAGAACGTCGAAGGGGCGGGAGACGCTACCCGTCTCGGTTGCAAACGCCGAAGCCGTGAGCGTAGCGAAGTTTTCGGACTCTTGAGTGGAACACGCGGAGATCCGCGGGAGTGCGAAGGCTGTTTGCGGCCCGATTTCTCCCCGCCTCCAGTGTTCCAACTACGGCGGCCCGACTGGTTTCGCTTCGGCCCACTGTTCTTCGAACGCCTGGCTAATATCGGCAGTGAAATCGGAGTCTTTCATGTCGATGACACCGAAGGTTTCCTCGCGGCCAAGCGGGTGCGGGACCTCGATACAGACTTCGACCCCATCGAGTAGCTCGAACGTAGTCCTGATGTTCGGACTGGCGCGGGCGCTGTAGTTGTCGTAGTGGAAGAGGCGCTCGTAGTACTCGCGGTTGGCCTCCTCAGGAAGGCTCTCGAACAGGTCCGGTCGGACGAGCAGGGACACCTCGACGCCCCGTTCCAGCGCCGCTTCGAGTTCGTCGACGATGCGCTCGGTGCCGGAGAGAATGTCCACCTGACGAGCGGGTGCTGAACCGACCATGATAATCTCGTCGTCGGCGGCGGCCAGCCGTTCGAGTAACAGGTCAAGCGAGTTGTCGGGGCCGACGGCGGCCGTCCAGAACGGTTCCTCGACGGGATCTGCCGACTCTAGCTGTGAGGAGAGGTCGTCAACGATCTCCTCGTACTGGCCGACCTTCTCCTGAAGTTCGCGCTTCTTGTCTTCGAGTAACCGATCGAGGGCCGTGTCCGGCTCGACCGCGACGTATTTCTTGGGCCGGCTGGCGGTCTGGCTGCGGACCAGATTGTACGTTTCGAGGCTGTTTAGCACATCGTAGATACGGCCCATCGGCACGTCGCTGGCCCGTGATAGTTCCTTTGCCGTTGTCGGTCCTGTTTCCAGAAGTGACCGGTATGCTCTGGCTTCATATTCGGAGAGTCCGAGATCTCTGAGACTGGACATACCCATACATCAGGGTACGTGTGCAAAAACTTGTCGGGGGTTTACCGTTTGTCCACGTTTGCGGCCGTTGTTCGTGTCAGCGCTCGCCAGTTAGCGAGGCTTCGAGGTCGGTCGGTGTCGTCCCCTCGGCGACGATCGCGTCCCCGTCGAGGAGCCGTGCTGTGCCGTCGCCGTCCGGCTCCGGGACAACGGTGGTCTCGTGGTCGGCCAGCCGTAGCGCCGCACGGTGGAGGTCCGTTCCGGCTTCGGTGCCAACCGTGAGCGTCTGTGGCTGCTGAAGACGGGCTGCGACGCCGGCGTAGCCGGCGACCTCAACGCCCATCCGTTCGGCTGCGCCGGCGAAGGACTCGACGGCCGAAAGCGCCGCATTACGGTATCGGTCCTCGCCAGTGAGCGCTGCGAGGTCGACCAGCGCGTCGGCCAGTTCCACCGTCGCGTCGAGCGGGTGGAGCGAGTGGTCACAGAGCCCAGCGCCGCTGGTGGGACCATCGCGGAACGCACCGCCGTCCTGCTGGCGGTTTTCGATTGTCCAGTCTGCGATAGCTTCGGCTGGCCCCGGCTCACCGAGGACCTGCCAGCTCGTCGTCAGGCCCTGGAGGAGCTGAGCCTGGTCCAACAGCAGCCCGGTGTCGCTGTCCGCGCCGTCGTAGTGGGCGACCTCGCCGCCGTCGACGAGAGTATCACAGACGGCGTTCCGGGCGCGACTGGCGTACTGCTGGGCGCGCTCGTCGTCAGTGTAGGCTGCGACCCACAGCAGGGCATCGATGGCGAGCCCGTTCCGGTCGGCGAACACCGTCTCGTCGACGTTGGGTGACACTGTCCCTTCGCGTTCAGTCGGCTCCAGCCGGTAGTACTCGTCCGAGCCGGCCTGGCTCGCGGCGAACGCGTCGCCGGCCCACAGCGTCGTTGTGAGGTAATCGACGGTCCGCTGTGCGGCGTCCCGGTACGCTTCAGTCCCGGTGTACCGGTAGCCGTGAGCGAACGCCCGGACCAGAGCGGCGTTCTCGTCCAGTAGCTTCTCTCTGCGGGGATTCCCCCAGCTACGCTCCGTCGAGTACCGGAAGAAGCCGCCGTCGTAGGTGTCCAGCAGGTGTGTCCGAATCGCTTCGAGGGTCCGGGTAGCCTGGTCTCGCGCCCGGACTAGGGCAAACTCCACGGTCCGCGGGAGCGGAAACTTCACATCGGTTCCCCAGCCGCCGAACTCGTCGTCGAACGCGCCAAGCAGTTGCTCGACCATGTGTTCCTCAATGCGCGGACGGAGCTCGCCGGCCGGCGGCGATTCGTCCTGTAGCTGCCGCGGAATCGAGCCCGCCGCTGCGCCCTGTGCGTCCCACGACTCCCGAACGGAGTCCAGAATACCGCGGAACCCGTCCGGCCCGAGGAACGTCGCGCCGGTGATGACCTCACCCTCCGGGGTGAGAAACACTGTCGACGGGAACCCGCCCATCGTGTACCGCTCTCGGACGCGTGGATTGCGGTCAGCGTCGACGCGGACCGGGACGAACCCGTCGTTGATGTTCGCCGCGATGCGCGGTTCACCGAACGTACCCCGGTCCATCGCCCGACATTCCGCGCTCCACGGAACCGTCAGCGCCAGCAGTACTGGCTTCCCCGACTCGGCGGCGTCCTCGAAGGGGGCTGTGCCCCACTCGCGCCACTCGACCTTCGTGTCGCGTGCGTATTCGTCCATACCGGGTGTGGGCGGTGGGCGTACAAAGGCCCTCTCACTCTCGGCGAAAGACCGATTGGCGGCGCGGTCCAAGCGTGGGCGATGGATACCCAGCAGGCGATTCGCGAAACCCGGGAACCGGTCACGCCGGGCGACCGGCCGCCCCGTCTCGGTCGTGTCCCGTTCATCGACAACACCGCCGCGATGTTGCGTGACCCGCTCGGGTTCTATGACCGCGCCGGTGCTCACGAGGCCGACGTGGTGGGGTACAGCGTCGCCGGGACGACGGGCTGTTTCGTCTGCCATCCCGATCTGGTCGAGCAGGTGCTGGTAACCGATGCCGACGCCTACGAGAAGGGACAACTTCTTCAGGACACCCTCGGCCAGTTCATCGGCGAAGGGCTGTTCCTGCTGGAGGGCGAGGAATGGCAACGCCAACGGACGGCGCTCCAGCCAGCGTTCTACCGGGAGCGAATCACCGCCTACGGCGACACGATGACCGAGTTCGCCGATCGGACGGCGGCGGGCTGGAGCGACGGCCAGCGTCTCGACGTACTCCCACATATGCAGTCGCTGACGCTGAACATTCTCGGCAAGACACTGTTAGACGTGGATATCGAGACCACTGCGGACGCGCTGGAACCGCTACTCGACGCGTTACGCAAGCGACTGGACCCGCGGTCGCTGTCGGCGTACCTCCCGCTGTGGGTCCCGACGGCGACGAACCGCGCTGTCAACAGCTCGCTGGCCGAGTTCCAGTCCACGCTCGACGATGTTATTGCTGCCCGCCAGCGCGAAGACGAGAACGCTCGCGAGGCGCGCGACGACGTACTCTCCCTGCTGCTCTCGTTCGATGACGAGACGATGGACCGCGAGCGACTGGGTCACCAGCTCCTTACCTTTCTCGTCGCCGGCCACGACACGACGGCGCTGACCCTCACGTATGCCTGGTTCCTGCTGGCGAACAATCCGAAGTGCCAGCAGCGCCTGTACGAGGAACTCGATGCGACGCTGGGAGAGCGCCAGCCGACGCCTGAAGACCTGTTTGAACTGCCGTATCTCGATGCGGTGCTGAACGAAGTCCTGCGGCTGTATCCGCCCGCGTTCACGGTGTTTCGACAACCGACGGAGCCGGTGACTCTCGGCGGATACGAGCTCTCGACGGACGCTCAGCTCACCCTCCCGCAGTGGCTCGTCCACCGGGACGAACGGTGGTACGATGCGCCCGACGCGTTCCGCCCTGAACGGTGGGATGACGACCTCGAAGCGTCCCTCCCGGACTACGCCTACTACCCCTTCGGTGGCGGCCCGCGCCACTGCATCGGGATGCGCTTCGCCCGGATGGAGGCCAAACTCGCCCTATCAACTATCGCCCAACAGTACGCTGTCGAAGCGGTCACCGAACCGCCGCTCTCGCTGGCGATGCAGATTACGCTGAGTCCCACAGAACCGATCGAAGTCCGACTGCGGGAGCGCTGACCCGCGCCCTCGGCGGTCGACAGCCCGGTCCCGCTCTCGAAAGGCGTTTGGGGGCGGGCCTGCAAGCAGTCGTATGCTCCGGGTCATCGGGCTATTGCTGCTCATCCCGCTGTTCGACATCGTGTTGCTGGTGACGGTCGCGATACCGTTCCTCGGCCCTTACGTGACGGTCGCCCTCGTCGTCCTGACGGCACTGATCGGCATGCTGTTGGTCCGTGCCGAAGGCCGTGCGACGCTTCGGAAGATCCAACAGCGGCTCGCCGTTGGTGAACTCCCGACCGACGAACTCATCGACGGTGGCCTCCTCATCGCCGCCGGCGCGTTCTTCCTCACTCCCGGCCTGGTGACGGACTTCGTCGGCCTCCTGCTCGCGGTGCCGTTCACCCGGTACCCCGTCCGCGCCGCCACGCGTCGCTGGGTCGTCCAGCCGTACGTCGACGCCAAGACCGGTGGCTTCGCCAGCGGTCAAGTGTATGTTGGCGGCTTCCCTGACGACGAAAACGGCCCAGCTGGCCCCGGTCCGACTGGCCCAGAGGGTGGCCCTAGTTCGGGCTCTGGTTCCGGTCCCGGCACCTCCTTCGACCCAGACGAAGCCACTGACGTCGACTTCGACGACAGCGACGAAAACTGAAGCCCTGACGCGGTTTCACATCCCCAACCGGCCGCGAAACGTTACCCTTTTCAATACCCCTCGGGTACAAAAGAATGCGTTGGGCCAATAGCTCAATCAGGTTGAGCGCTCGGCTGATAACCGGGAGGTTCGCGGTTCAAATCCGCGTTGGCCCATCCCGAGTTCTTCCCGTTCCTTGCTTTACCAGAACCGAATCTACAGTGTTGTAGATTGTCTATTTCGGCGGAATTGAAAGATGCCGTTGAAGCAAGTTTCTGTCCGCTCGCAAGGGAACCTTGCGGCCGCCGCAGTCTAGCGGTCACTCCGCATCTATCCACAAACGAGCATTGACAAGAGCAGATGCACGTGGAATAAACATGCCCTCCACTCGACGCGGCTTTTTGACCGGGAGCGGTGTGATCATAGCGTCGCTATCTGGCTGTGCCAACTTTGGCTCCAGCACACCTCGTATCGCCAAGTTAGCGGTCACGCTCGAAAACCGAACGAGCGAAGACCAAGTGTTTCATTTCGCTGTTGAGACGAGCGAGGGGCTTCGGGAACGGGTAACACAGACGGTCGCCTCGAACACCAGCGAGACTGTCGTGAGAGAGCCGGAAGAGAAGTTCGAACCCGTAGCCATTCACGGTGTCGTCGATACTCACACAGCCCGTGGCGAGCTCCTCAGCAGCAGTGAAGCTGGAATACGCAAAATATGTCTACGGGTCACCTTCAGATGTAGCGCGGCCACGGAACCGACATTCCTGCAAGACACGGACATCCGTTGCTGACGGATCGATGGGGCGGTGAAGTTCACATTCACCGAAGCGGCATACAGTAGCGAATTATCCACGATCGCCAGAGAAACCTCATCCAGAAAGCTTTCCTTCCGATTGGCTGTCAGTAGCTGTATGCGACGACGCCAGTTCCTCGCAAGTGGAACAGCCCTCCTCTCGGTCGCTGTCGCCGGCTGTGGTCATCCCTCCGTCGTGCTGGACATGGATAACGCGACAGCGGCCGATATCGCCGACGAAGTTTCGATGTCGCCCGGCCCCGAGTCGACGGAGTACACGGTCGCTTCGGAGGCCATCGAAAACGGCTCTGCGACGCGCCGAGGGCGACACGAGCTGTTCGACCAGATTGATACCGTCCGGATCGACGATGCCTTCTACGACGTTTCGGAGACGGCACTCGAGAGTAGCGACGTGACGGTGTACGAGGTACGGATCGATTTCGATCCGGATGATTCGACGGCTGAGATCGGCGAAATCGCCTACGAGGAGCTACCGGCGGTAGACCGCCAGCGCCTTGACCCGATCATTTCGGACGACGACCCGCCCAGCGGGGACGGGTACGACGTGGGTGTCGGGTACGGCACTGCCGAAGAAGTGGGGAACGGCTCGGTGTTCGTTCCCGAGCAGCAGTACGATATTCTCGTCCACGACGGCGACCGCTACCGGGTGACGGTCAGCACACGAACGACGACGGAGACCGAATACCGATACGAGGCGACGGAAGTCGCGTCGGGTGTCGACTCGTTTGCTGACCAGATTCGAGACCAGTACTTGTTCACCCTCTCAGGCCTTTCTGAAGCCGAGCGAGAAGTCGTTGAAGAGGCGATTGACGGCGGCTACTTCGAGGATGACGAGGCCTTTCGGTCGGTCACTGACCGCATTCGGGAGCACGAGGGAATCGAGGTCACGGATAGCTATGGGACGTGGCTCCTGAGCTACGAACAGGTCGAGTATCTTACGTACGTTGAGTGGTAGTCTGCTGTCAAGGGCTGAGGCTATTCGGCCGATGCGTCGGACCGCTCTAACTTCAGCGTCTGCAGCAGGTATCGGTTATAGTAGCCACTGAAATCCAATGTACACCAGATCGCACGAGAGCAGTGCGCTCAGTGCGTAAATCGTTTCAATTGGTACTGCTGTCGGTGAACTCGTCGAACAGGTCGGCGACACGCTTCTCGATCTCATCACGGATTTCCCGGACCTGTTCGATTGGCTGTCCGTGCGGGTCCTCTAGCGCCCAGTCGCGCACTGCGACATCGGCGTCGAGTTCGAGCGTCGAACACCCCATTGTCGCAACGACAGTACACTCGTTGAGTTCGTCGTCCGAAACCGCTTGTGGGGCCCGGTCAGAGAGGTCGATGCCGAGTTCAGCCATCGCATCGACGACCCCCGGATGCACTTCGTCCGCGGGGTCTGTGCCGCCCGTCAGGATTTCGACCGCATCTTCGAGTCCGCGACGGGTGCGTTCCCGCTCGGCAAACGCTGCGGACATCTGGCTCCGGCCCGCGTTCTGGACGCAGACGAACCCGAACTTCAGCGGCGTATCAGTCATCGTGTAATCGTACCGAGCGAGTGGAATAATCCTTCCTAAGACAGCTATTGTGGGCTATATATGAGATCCTCCATCGTACGGCAGTAGCGGTTGGCGAGCTGACCCGCGAGCGGGACGCTCCCACGTACGTATAGCCCCTCCACATTGAGGGGGCAGTTCCTTGGTCTATCCAAGTCCGTGCCTGAATACATGCCGGAGTACCGCTTCACATGCCCGAACTGTGGTGCGTGTGCAACGGTCGACGATGGCGTCCGGGAGCGCCTGTTGGTCGTTGGATGCCCGGTTTGTGCCGAAGAAGTCGATGCCCCGGCGTTTGTCGAGGTTCCGCCACACAGCACCGATCGAACCTGAGCCACGCCGTTGCCCGTACTGAACTGGTCCAAGAACTGGGATGTCTGGCTCGTTTTCAATTATTACACAACTTATTTGAACCTATCTTAAGACTGACTGAACATGATAGAGGACGCACTTCGCTATCAGACACAGGGCGATGACTGGGCCAAACGCGTCGCACTCGGTGGGGTTGTACTGTTTTTCGGCTTTTTGCTCGTTCCATTGTTCACGTTCCAAGGATATATGCTCGAAGTAATGCGCCGTGTCCTCAGGGGTGAGACTGACACGCCGCCAGCCTGGGACGAACTGGATCTGGTCGACATCACCGTTGACGGGGTCCGACATACGGTCGTCGTTATTGGATACGGTTTGCTGCTCACTCTCGCACTTGCTATCCCGGGCCTGCTGGTGATCGGCGGTGGACTCGGCGGCTCGGAGGGGTTGCTGCTCGTCGGTTTTCTCGTCGCTGCTTTGCTCTACTTTATCGGAGTTCTTGCAATGGCAGTGATACTACCCGTTGCGACAGGGAACTTCGTCCGGGCTGACAGTATCGCTGCGGGCTTTGACCGTGATGTTCTCTCGTCTGTCGGGACAAGTCGAACAATGCTGATGGCCGTGGTGATGGCGTTTGCGGTCAACATCCTCGTCTCCGTTGGAGCGACCGTCCTGGGATTCACCATTGTCGGCTATCTCGCCGTTCCGTTCCTCGCGTTCGTCGGCCAGTCCGCGATCATGTATATCTGGGGGCGTGGCTTCGCGGACGCATACGAGGAGGCGTACGGCGAACCGCCGCTCACACCCACCACTTCGACTGGCGGGACACACGGGTCTGGCCCATCCACGACAGAGACCGTCTCGGGTGTGAACGATCCGGTGGATGATAGGTACGCCGACGATTCGGGCCGGAGCGACGACACTGACGATAGCGGATTCGGCACCTCAGCCTGGGACGATACCGGTGACGGTGACAGCGGACGACGCCGATAACGGTTGCTGGACACAGGTCGTTTACCACACCGCGAGGCGCTGTTAGAAATCGCTTAACTGCGACTGGAGCCCGGCGACGAGCTCGGACTTGCGACGTAACTGCCCGAGAGTGACGGGGAGCTGGTCGGCGATAGCCGTCAGCGTCTCCCGGAAGGACTGGGCGGTCCCGGGTTCCCCGTCGAAGGCATTCCGGACGCCCTCACGCACCTGCCAGACGCCGACCGGTGCCCAGTAGTCGTCGGTGATTTCCCGTAGCACCAGACACTTCGCCTGTTTGTCGCGCTCCTGTAGGTGTTCGAGGACGCCGAGTCGTGCCGCGTAGTACGCTCCCGCAGTCTCCTCGACGTAGGCGGTCCGTCCCTCGTATCCCTCGTGAGCGCTGGACATGTAGTAGCCCGTCTCCGGGCGCGGGTTCCAGACGCTCTGGGGCGCTTTCATCTCGACGAGTTCGAACTCCCAGCGACCGGGTGCGAGCACGACCCAGTAGCGGTTCCCCATGTACTCGTTGTACCACAGCTCCGGCTTGTCGATGGTGTCGGCGTTGCGCAGCGTACCACGGACGTACTGCCCGACCGTGTCGTCGACGGCAGTGATCGACCATCGCGTCGGCACCAGCGAGCGCTCGCTGGCCTGCCCGAGCGCACCTGCCGAGAGGATGGTGTTGATGTCGTACACGTCGAACCCACGGCGGTACAGGTACGCCATCGCGCCCTCAGCACGCCAGTCGTCGTCCGACAGCGTCTTCTCTACGGGTCGGGGCACGTGTGGGTTCTCCGCTAAGTCGGCACCAGTCGCGTGGGCACGCGGCCCCGTCGGCGTCCCAACGTCGTCGAAACTCACATCCATCTCGGGAGTCCCGTCGAGACCGACCTCCACGTCCACGGGATGATCCGCGATGGCGACTTCACGCTGGACGCCGACGAAGCCGTTCCAGACGTCGTGGACTCCGCCACCGCCGCGCCCGCCACCGGCGCTGACGGAATCGACTGATGTCGTCTGGGTGGAGTTCACCATACCGGTCCGGCGCTGGAGCACGTCCTCGATACCCAGTCCCTCCTGGTACCAGTCGCCGCTGGTCGCGAACCCAGCAGCGGCGGCGTCGGTATCGACCGGAGAGAGCAGGCCTGTCGAGACGTTGGGATACCCCGACCGGCCGACGAATATCTCTGGGGCCGTCGATCCGAACAGCGAATCACCCTGCACTGCTGCCTCGAACTGCTGCTCGACGTCTTCGAGGTGGTCGGTGATGGCGTAGGATTTCTCCGCCGCGAGACGCCGCCGCTGTGCGGCTTCATCCTCCTCGAACCCCTCGATGAACTCGTCGAGTTGCATCTGTCACGCCTTCGGTCCTCCCCGATAAGAACCTTTCCAGCGGTCCGTGGGAGAGCAACTCTTACAGGGTTGGATTGAGTAACAACAGGTGATATAAATCATGGTAAATACCACGAAGTGGTTCCTGCTCGGCGCAACGCTGGTCAGCATGGTTGTCATATTCGTCTCGGCGATCATTCCGGTCGCGTACCAGCAGGCACTTGTCAACCTTCTCGTCGGGGAACTCGCAGCCCTCACGCTCGCTCATTCCACCTACCGTGTCTCGTCGGGAAAACAGGTAAGCCCGCTTGCAGCGGCGATAGCCATTCTGTCCGGGATTGTCCTGTTTCTCTCACCAATCCTCATTGAGCCTGTCGACCCAATCCTGTCAATAATGTTTGCCGCCGGAACCGTTGTCACCGTTGGCGCGCTGGTCGGCGTTCTAGGTCGGTTCCTTGGTGGTGAAGAGGGTCGACAGACCGGTGCCGAGCGAATCAGCAGGAACGCCGGGAACTGACAGGCCGACCACAACGTCTATACCGACGGGTCAGCCACCCTCGGACAATGCCGGTCATCGAATGCGACGAGACGACGGCCCGCGAGCGCCTAGCGGATGCGGGACTCGACATCGAAGCGGGAAACACCGATCACGAGCGCTGGCGCGTCGACTACGGCGGCGCGACGGCGGTTGCCTACGACGGAAAAGTCGTCGTGCAGGGCGAGGAGTCCGCACAACTTGAGGCCCTGTTACGCGGCAATGACGGCGGGCGAGTCCATGCGTATTTTGATGGCGCATCGCGTGGCAATCCAGGGCCGTCCTCGGTCGGCTACGTGCTGGTCGACGACAGCGGGATTGTCACGGAGGGTGGGGAGACGATCGGTACAGCGACAAACAACCAGGCGGAATACAGAGCGCTCATCCGTGCGATCGAAGTCGCACGCGATTACGGATTCGACGACGTCCATATCCGGGGTGACTCAGAGCTTATCGTCAAACAAGTCCGTGGTGAATGGGATACGAACGACCCGGAACTGCGCGAAAACCGCGTCCGCGTGCGTGAACTGCTGACTGGTTTTGACGACTGGCAGATCGAGCACGTTCCGCGAGAAATAAACGACCGTGCGGACGAACTAGCAAACGACGCACTCGACGATGACTGACCTGCCGACAGACGTGACCGAACGGGCCGAACGGCTGACCAGACTCGCTCGCGAGGCAGTCGACGATGCCGAGGCCGACGCCTACAGGACCGAACGCGACGAAATCCTCGCCGAGTACGACTACACCGCTCGCATCAGGAACGACGGGACGGGTGACGTACTCGTCTGCCATCCCGTCGAATGGGTCGATGATGGCGTCATCCGTCCCGAGCGGGTCGACGATATCGACCGTGGCGTCGAGATACGACTTTCGGGTCCCGGCGACCCGGACGAGTGGGAAGAGATCGACGCTGCAAACCGGGCTGTCGTCGAAGCTGTGACCGAAGCGCACGGTGAGATACACGGCGCCAACGCGGAGCTGCTCGCCGATTTCATGGGCAACCACTACGCGAAACCGATCTCGGAGGCGACACCGGACGAAATTCAGGAGTTTCGGGACGACTACGTCCGACGGAACGCGTGGCCAACTGCGGAACAACAGTCAGTCCTCGACCGGTCGATCCGTCTTACTATCGAAGAAGCTGGTGGCCGCGCTCCCGACCTGTAACTGTCCGGTACACCTGCTGGTAATCAGTGTCTGTTTCGCGTTAAGAATTGATTAACAGTAGTTCGCAGGTGCCCAGGTGCGAGTCTACTGCTGTGCCGCGATCAGATCACGGAGTTCGTCGGCTCGACCGTCGTCGGAGATGAACTTCCCGAACACCCATCCGAGCTGGTCAAGGACTGCGTCCTTGCCCGACTCTGTCAGGGAGTACTGGTTCGTTCGCTTGTCGAGTTCGCTCTTCTCGACGAGTCCCATCTCGACGAGGTCGTCGAGGTTCGGGTACAGGCGACCGTGGTTGACTTCGTCGTTGTAGTATTCTTCTAGTTCGCGCTTGATAGCGAGACCATACCGCGGCTCTTCAGCGAGTATTACCAGGATATTCTGCTGAAAAGCGGTAAGTTCTTTTGCGATGCCCGGACTGTCAGTAACTGTTTGTGCCTCTGACATAGTTGAGTAAATGTCAGCAAGCTATTTAACACTTGTTAACCCTGGCGCACAACGCCTGCTGTGGGGCATTAACCCCCACACAACTAGCAGGTACAATAATATCGAGAAAGTTATATTATGTGGCTTCAGTTGAATTGAGTTTCCGATTAATCTGCTTTCAGATTGTCGTTTACAGGTAGTAAGTGTAATCTAAGAATATATCTATAGTTAGATATTATTGGGTTATATAGCGCATAATACCGAATAGCTACGGCTATTACGAAAAGATTTTTTGACGGCGTCGCGCAGTCGCCGGTGATGACGAACCTCTGGGAAGACCTGGAAACTGGACCGAACCCACCCGAAGAGATCTACGCTGTCGTCGAGTGCCTAAAAGGCGAGCGTAACAAGTACGAATACGAAAAGGACATCCCTGGTGTCGTCCTCGACCGTGTTCTCCACTCGAACGTTCACTACCCGTCTGACTACGGTTTCATTCCGCAGTCGTACTACGACGACGAGGACCCGTTCGACGTGCTCGTTCTCGTCGAAGACCAGACGTTCCCCGGCTGTGTCATCGAGGCCCGCCCCGTCGCCCTGATGAAGATGGACGACGACGGCGAGCAAGACGATAAGGTCATCGCAGTTCCGATCGAGGACCCGCGCTACGATCACATCGAGGACCTTGACGACATCCCGCAGCAGACCCTCGACGAGATTGACGAGTTCTTCTCGACCTACAAGAACCTCGAAGAGGGCAAAGAAGTCGAAACGCTGGGCTGGGAGGATAAAGAGGCTGCAAAGGACGCTATCGTCCACGCTCAGGAACTGTACGACGAAGAGTTCAACTGACGCTTCCGGTACCACTTTTTGCGGTTTCGTTCCACCGCCGCCGTATTTCCAGAAGTAATACCGGCAGGCGTCTCCGATTATGTATGAGCATGGGTAATTTTTTGCCCGTGTAACCACTATCGATACACGTATGACTACTGATGACACCGACGCGGCGCTGGACCACACGACTGTCGTTCCGCGAGTCGAGCGGCGGTCGACACCCGGAATCGCACACCTAACTGTGGTTCCGGAGAACGCGGACCAGCCGTCTTGACCTTGGGCTGTGTCGATGATATTGCCGCTTTCGATGACGCGACTCCGAAAAGAAGTTTCTTGTTCCTGACCTGACTAACGGGTTGTATGGGATTATTCGACCGATTGAAGGGCGACGATGCACCGCGTGTTGCCTTCTTCGGCATCGACGGCGTACCGTTCAGTCTCATTGACGAACACCCTGACGTGTTTCCGAACCTCACGGAGATGGCGTCGGACGGAAGCGCCGGCCCCATCGACAGTATCGTTCCTCCCGAGTCTAGCGCCTGCTGGCCGGCGCTGACGACCGGCGTTAACCCCGGACAAACGGGCGTCTACGGCTTCCAGGACCGCGAGGTCGGTTCGTACGACACCTACGTACCGATGGGGCGTGACGTGCAGGCAACGCGACTCTGGGATCGCGTCACTGACGATGGCCGCAATGCCACGGTGCTCAACGTACCGGTCACCTTCCCGCCACAGCGGAACGTCCAGCGGATGGTGTCGGGCTTTCTCTCGCCGGGCGTCGACAAGGCCGCCTATCCGGATGAACTCCGTGACCATCTTCAGGACAGCGACTACCGGATTGATGTCAACGCCAAACTCGGCCACGACGACGACAAGAGCGACTTCGTCGAGGACGCCCACAAGACGCTCGAAAAGCGTTACGAGGCGTTCAAGCACTACGTCGAACAGGACGACTGGGACCTGTTTTTCGGGGTGTTCATGACCACTGACCGGGTCAACCACTTCCTGTTCAAAGATTACGAGCGCGACGGCGAGAACCAGGAGGCGTTCTTCGAGTTCTACAAGCAGGTTGACGCCTATCTCGGCGACCTGCGCGACCGACTCCCCGACGACGTGACGATGGTCGTCGCCTCGGACCACGGCTTCACTTCCCTCGACTACGAGGTCCACTTCAACGAGTGGCTCCAGCAGGAGGGGTGGCTCGACTACGCTACCGACGACCACTCCGAACTCGGCGATATCAGCGAGGACACGAAAGCCTACTCGCTCATCCCCGGACGGTTCTACATCAATCTAGAGGGCCGAGAGCCGAACGGCAGCGTTCCCGAATCCGAGTACGAGTCCGTCCGTGCGGACCTCAAGGAGAAACTCGAATCGCTGGAAGGCCCCGACGGCAAAAAGGTCGCCGACCGTGTCGTGACCAAGGAAGACGCCTTCCGTGGCGACCACGACGACATCGCACCGGATCTCACCGTCGTCCCGAACCACGGATTCGACCTCAAGGCTGGATTCAAAGGCTCGGAGGACGTGTTCGGTGTCGGGCCGCGAAACGGGATGCACAGCTTCGACAACGCGACGCTCCTGGTCGATGACCCGGACGTTCGCATCGAAGATGCCGACCTCTACGACATCACACCGACGGTTCTCGACCTGCTTGACCACGACTTCGACCGCGCGAAGTTCGACGGTAGTAGTCTCGCCTGAGGCTGCCGTCCCAGTCGAGTGGTCCCGGTATCTGCGCCGAAAACAGTTTAGAACAGTCCGTCCAGTTCGTCGCTTGTGAACTCATCAGGGTCGGTCGTCCCGCCCTGTGAGTTCGCTGCTTCTGTGGCACGTTCCATGAATTCGTCGACCCGTTCGGACCGTTCGACGCCCGAAAGGACGATCAGCGACGCGACTTTGTCCGACCCGAGCGGGAAGTCCCCGCCCCGGACCTCCATACTCCCGGTCTGATCTTCCACCCAGCGGCGCGCTCGTTCGACACCTTTCCGCGAGAGACGTTCGGGGTCACCCGCGACGACGAGGAGAGCCGAGTCGGCCTTGACCGCGTTGGGCAGGCTCATGCTCGTAAGGAGGGCTTTCCGGGTGACGCTGGTGATGGTGTTGACGTTCTCGCTGGCGTCCTCGCTGGCTTCGGCGCTGGCGTAACCGATAGAGGCGATGCCGCCGCCCCTGAGCGTGTTGATGATCTCGGAGGAGTCGACGACGCTCTCGCCGACTCCCTCGACTGCCTCGCCGGAGGCGAACAGCAGGCCGACGCGCTGTGAGATGGCGTCGTTGACGCGCTCGAAGCCGGCGGCGACGCTGTCGCCGCTGCCCCGCCAGGCGTCGTTGTCGACGAGGAGGAGGGAGTCGGCCTCGCGGGCAGCGGTCTTGAGCGAGCGACCGGCATTGGCCTGATAGAGGCCACCTTCGTCTCGGCCGGGGAGAATACCGAGGACGTACACCGGCTTCTCGTAGATGCGCTTGAGTTCGCGGGCGAGCATCGGTGCGCCGCCCGAGCCGGTGCCGCCGCCGAGTCCGGCGACAACGACGATGGCCTCGGCCTCGGTCGTGATGCGACCGTCGAGTTCGTCGAGCACCTCGGTGGCGTTCTCTTGCATAATCTGTGCCCCGAGCTCGTTGTCACCGCCGACGCCGTGACCTTTCACCCGGTCCTGTCCAATGAGGGTTGTGTCGATATCGAGGTTCTGGAGGTCGGCCCGCGCCGTATTGACGGCGAGAGCACCCCGGACAGCGTCAAACCCCATGTCGTAATCGAATTGGGCGAGCGACTGGGTTACTTTCCCGCCAGCCTGCCCGACACCAATCAGGACGACTTTCATACCAGATGTCTTGTGAGGGTGACTAATCAACGTTGTCCTCACACTGTGAACGGACGACAAAGAGGATGAAACGGCCCTTGGTGTGGAATGCAGGACCCGGTTGCTAGACGTGAAGCGTGTTGGCTGGTTACTCGACCCGGAGCGTATAGATCCGTTTGCGCGCGTCGGCGAAGGAAAACCGGGAGTCGATGACGCCAACATCTTCGAGACGAGAGAGGGCGTACCGGACGGTCCGCGGCGGCAGCAGCGTCTCCTCGGCCAGTTGGCTCTGGGTCAGAGTCTCGTTGTACTCCAGGACTTTCGCGACGAGTTTCGCGCTCGGCGGGAGATCGCGGACTGCCTCCCATCCACTGTTCTCGCTGTCGGCATCAGCGGACTGGATATCGGATGCACTCATGGTACTACCACTGTATCCAATACAGAGTGATAATATTTACTGTTCGTAATTATGCTCTGTGGAAATCTTTCGGCAAAAAACGCGGCCGCGGACGGAGTCTATGCCCGAAAGTTTACCTTCGGTACATCCGGTGTCACAGACGTGGACGAAGTCGAGGTCAGCACGGTTGTGTATGTCCCACCCGAAGAGGTCTACGAGTTTCTGCTGGACTTTCCGGGCTACGCACGATATTCCGAATACCTCGACCGCGTGGTACAGGACGGCGACGGCTCGCCGGGGACGAACTACGACCTCGTGTTCTCGTGGTGGAAGCTCTCCTACACCGCTCGGTCGGAGGTGACTGACGTTTCGCCGCCGACGTGCATCGACTGGCGGATCGTCAAGGACATCGACGCCGAAGGGTACTGGGCAGTCGAACCTGACCCGGACGGCGTCCCAGCGGACGTGGAGACGGCGTCACGGGTGCGGTTTCACGTCGCGTTCGACCCCGGGTCGGCTTCCAGCAGTGCCGTCGACCTCCCCCGGCTCGTTTCGATGGACTGGGTTATCGAGAAAGTCAAACCGCTCATCCGCAAGGAGGCGACCAAAATCGTCGAACGTGTCGTCGAGGATCTCGAAGGGCAGGAACGGGATGTCGACCTGGAGATTCACGCTGGCCCGGATTCGGTGTAATGCGGCGACGGAGTGTTACTCGGGCGTCTCGTAGTCGCCGCCGTACCGGATGAAGAAGTACCCAAGTCCGAGCGTCGCCACCATCACGAACGAGGTTGCGACGCCGAGCGTCTTCGCGCTGTTTGGCACTTCCGGCGGGCCGGAGCTCCCGCCACCACCGCCGCCGGAGGACTTCGTCGGGTAGTCCGTCCCGACGACGATGGCTCCCTTCATCCCGAGGCTCTGGTGTGGCACGCAGACATAGGGGTAGATGCCGTCCTCCTCGAAGGTGTGCTCGTAGTTGACACCGGCGCTAGAGACGGCGCTCCCGGAGTCAAGCGGCCCCTCTCCGTCCGAGACGACGTTGTGGCCGCCGCCGTTGCCCGTCCATTCCCACTGGACGGTCGCGCCGTTGTCCACGTGAATCGCTGGCGGGCCGAAGCCGAACGATCCCCCGTTCGCATTCACGCCGACTTCTACTGTCGCGGTGTCTTGTCCGGTCGCATCGGCGACCGAGCCATCGAAGTTTCCAACCTGGTCGAGGAACCCGCCGAAATCCGGCGGCCCACCGCCGCCACCACCGTCGCCGCCTTCGGTACCTTCCTGTGCGGTCGCGGTGCCTGCTGCGGCCGACGCAGCCGTGGCCCCTGCCGCCGTCCGCAGGAAGCCCCGACGGGACACGTCCGCTCTACCGTCTGTCATACCTGACCGTTTGTGACTCCCCGTCCTGAATATGTCGGTTTCGGATCGGGCAGTACTCTTCACAGCGATATCACAACGGTCACGGCTGCCGTGAAACATTTAACGCCGGTAGAACGAAACCACCGGTATGTCTACCGGAAGCCACGGGGTCGTCGGCGGGGTCCGTATCGACCTCAACCGATTACACGAAACGTGGATGGAACTCGTGTATCCACGTCAGCGAAACGCCAACGACACCGTCCTCGGGACGTGGACGCCGGACTCTGCGACCGGGTTGGCTCTCTATCGACTCTGGTCTGCGCTCGGTGTCCCAGTCATTGCGCTGGTGTATCCGCTGGTCCTGTGTGGCGTCGTCCTGCGGTACCAGACTCGTCGTATCGACGGCACCGCGACGCGGCTTGGCGTTGTCGGCGTCATTCTCCTCTCTGTGCTTGTCTGGGGCGGCTTAGCGGCGCTCGCCCGGTTCGAGCCCGGGAGCATCGACCTCGTGTCGGGTGGATTCACCGCTGTCGCTGTCGCCGGCGGCGTCGCGACGCTGTCAGCCGCGCTCGCCGTCACGTTCCGGCGCGTCGGCGGCCGCGGGACGACGGTCGCGCTGGCATACCCGTTCGCTATGACGGCCATCTTCCTGCCGCCGGTCGTCGCGGCGCTGTACTCGACGACGGTCGCCTCGGTCGTCATTCCCGCAAGCGACTCCCTGTCTCGGTGGTTCCTCTACGAAGTGCTGGCCGCTGTCGGTGTCGCGGAGTTCTTCATCGAGAACTTCGACCGGGAAGGCATCGCCTACGTTATTATCTGGCTTGGTATCTCTATCCCGCTTGGGTGGGTGCTCGGTCTGCTGGTGACGCTTGCGGACTTCGTCCGCCCGACTGAGTGACTGCAATTCGACGACTCCGGCTCCGGCGACAGACCTATTCTGAATCCGACGGGAGACTCACCGAACACGGTCAATTTGTCGTTTGATAGAACCCCCTCACACACAGCCGAACCAGCCCGACATACAGCCGTGCTGGTAACCGAGTGAAGTTGAAATAGGAGTGGTTTAGGGTAGTGATTCCGTGACCATGCAGACCGTGTGGACCGAGAGATTGTTACGGACTGGCGCGGAACTCGCCGTGCTTCATCCCAAAGAAGAACGCGATGACCGAGAAGACGATCATCGAAGGCAGCACCATCATGAACACTGTCGAGCGACCCATCACACCCATAGACATGAATGCCACCGTCGCGACGGCGACAATTACAACGAGTGGGGCTACCGCGGTCTTGAAGTCAAAATCCATACGTTTCCTTGTAGCCGGACAGATAAATTCTTTAAGAAAGCAACAGCGTCCATCAGCTGACTGACCAGCGATTCCGCTTTGCATCCGCACCAACACGGCGACTACCACGTACCCGCTACGCACATTGGTGACGAACGTCTGCCGGATTGCTACGACGGTGTCGCGTCGCCCGGCCGAACAACGGTTTCCTCGGGCGCATCCCCCTCGGAAACGGCGATATCCGAAGCCTCATCGCCACCGAATACAACCGTCGCACCGGTCCGCATCGGTGCAAGCAGTCCGGCGACGACCGCGCCCGCAGTTGTCATCGGTGCCCGGAGCGCGACGGTCGTCTCCGCGTCGATATCGTAGTCGGCGACGACCCGGCCGCTCTCGGCCATGAGTTCGCCGTGCGTGTACGTTCTGTCGGCCGCCAGTACGTCGTCCTCGGGCGAAACTTCGCCCGGCGGCTGGAGCGGGTTCTCGCTCCACAGTTCCCGCTCGAACTGGGCGATGGTGGGGTCATCGACCGGGCCGCCGTAGGCCAGCCCCTTCGTTCCCGGTCCCTGCGTGTAGCGGTCGAGCCACGCAGCCGGTGCGATAAGTGCCGTCGCGTCGACCGCATTCGGCGGGTCCATATCCACGACTGCGCCGTCAAGCGCCGCCGCGAGGAAGGCAAGCAGTGCGTCCGGCGCGTCCCGGAGGTAGCCCGGCCGATCTTCGTCGGTCGGCTCTTTGGGACCGACGACGACGGCGACCCGCGTTCCGTGTCGGACGCCATAATGTCGCAGCAGATTCCCGCCTTTCC
The DNA here is from genome assembly GCF_054850705.1 of Haloarcula sp. H-GB5. Lineage (NCBI taxonomy): Archaea > Methanobacteriati > Methanobacteriota > Halobacteria > Halobacteriales > Haloarculaceae > Haloarcula > Haloarcula sp. H-GB5. The sequence continues at coordinate 317,516 of NZ_JBTWBG010000002.1, forward strand.
AGGCGTTCGTGGCGAAATCGGAGTAACTGTACGGCGCCGATCGCTCCGGGGAACGAAAGAGGACACCGTCGCGGTCGCGGGCCTGCGCGACAAGGTCACCGAGTACCTGCATACGTCGTCGTTCGGCCCCACCGATAAAAAACAGCGCGGCCACAAAGCCGATGTCGGTGGCCTCGTCCACGCTCTAGAAATGAAAAGACAGAAACAAGTCGCCGACGTGCTCAGGCACAACGACATCGACACACCGCCCGCCCACCGGCTGCTCGACGTGGTAGCTGAACTCGGCGATATCGCGGCCGAAGTCAACGAGACGACCGGCTATGGTACCGACTCGACGGCACTGTCGATACGGGAGGCGGAACTCGGCGACGCCCTGTTCGCGCTGCTCGCACTGTGTGAACGACTCGACGTCGACGCTGATACCGCGCTCGCAACGGCGCTTGCAAAATACGAGGGGCAGTCCGGGTCAAACGGGACGCCGGCGAGCGGCAACTGACTACAGCGAGTTCTTCAGTTTCTCGAAGAAGCCTTCCTCGACGTCGACTTCCTCGCCGCCGGCCTCCGCGAACTGCTCGAGAGCCTCTTTCTGTTCGGCGTTGAGGCTGTCGGGCGTGACGACCTGTACCTGAACGTAGAGATCACCCGTGCCGCGTCGGCGGAGTCGGGGCATTCCCTTCCCCTCTAAGCGGAACACCTCGCCGCTCTGGGTACCGCTTGGCACGTCGACTTCCACCTCGCCGTCCAGCGTCGGGACGGTGATGGTGTCGCCGAAGACGGCCTGCGGGAACGAGATGGCCTGCTGGTGTTGCAGGTCGTCGCCGTCGCGCTCGAAGTCCGGGTGATCGCGGACGCTCACCTCGATGAGCAGGTCGCCGTTCGGGCCGCCGTTTTCTCCAGGCGCGCCCTCGCGCTGCATCCGGAGCGTCTGCCCGTTGGCGATGCCGGCCGGGATCTCGACTTCGAGGCTCGCGTCGTTCTGGACGACGCCGTTGCCCCGACAGGTCGAACACGTCTCGTCGTACAGCGTCCCCTCGCCGTCACATCGGCGGCAGGTCGTCGTTTGCTGGACCCGCCCCATCGGCGTCTGCTGGACCTGCGTCGTCTGACCCTGCCCGTTACACTCCGGGCAGGTCTCCGAGTCGGCCCCCGGCGGATGCCCGGCCCCGTCACAGTCATCGCAGGCTTCCGGGCGGGTGACGTCCAGCTGCTTCGTCGCGCCGTTGTAGGCCTCTTCGAGGTCGATTTCCAGTCGCGTCTGGAGGTCCTGGCCCTGTCGCCGTCGGCTACCGCCGCGCCCGCCGCGGCCACCACCGCCGAAGAACTGGTCGAAGATATCCTGCATATCGAAACCGCCAGCACCGCCGCCGAACGGGTCCCCACCCATCCCGCCGCGGCCGCCGCCACCGCCAGCGCCGCCGCGCTTCTCGGCCTGCTCGAAGCGCTCATGGCCCATCTGGTCGTACATCTGGCGCTTCTCCTCGTCGGTGAGGACCTCTTTGGCCTTCTTGGCCTGCTTGAACTTCTCTTCGGCGTCGGGGTCGTCGCTCACGTCCGGGTGGTATTCCCGGGCTTTCTCCCGATAGGCCTCCTTGATCTCGTCTTCGGAGGCGTCCCGAGAGACACCCAGTATCTCATAGAAATCCTGACTCATTCGTTGTACAAGGCTTAGACGATTGAGCTACTTCAAAAGAACGGGTTGCCGACTAATCGTGTTCGACCCGTACCGGGGCGCTTATTTTCGTCCCGGGAGAGCCCTCCAGCAATGAGTCTCGAGTCGTCGCGCGGTCGAGGTCTCGTCACGGTCGAGCGAGTCGCAGTCTGGGGACTCGCGGCACTGGCCGTCGCCGGGTTGGTCGCACTCGTCGTCGGTCCGGGCGCTGACCTGCGGACGGCGTCGCCGTCGGTCACTATCGACGGCCAGTTCGACGCCGAGACGGGGTCGGTGACGCTTACTCACGCCGGTGGGGACCGGCTCATGGACACCAGTACGCGCGCGCTGGAGCTCGTCGTCACCGACGCGGACCGGAACCGCTCGACCACGCTGACGTGGGCCGAGGCGGACCAGTTGCCCGTCGGCCCCGGCGATACGGTCGTCGTTGACGACCCGCGCGTGGACTCGGACGGCGACGGGAACTACCTCGATGGCGACGTCTCGGTCGGCTTCTATCTCGACAGCGGCGACACCGTCGCAGTCCGCTGGACCGGCCGGCCACTCGGTGCGCCGGACGAGCGGACAACGACGCTCGACACAGTAACGCTTGGGAACGAGACTGGCTGACCGTTTCCTCTCACAGGTGTCCGCTAGAGCATCTTCGGGAAGCGTCTCCTCTCGTTGGCGGCGGTGCTCCTGTCCCGTGTGCAGTCACAAATGAACGGATCCGGTGCGGACATACACGTCCCCGGTTCCCGTTACGGTCACTGCGTATTCGCCCAGTTGAAACGAGAGCGAGACGGCACTGTCTGGCTCTGCCGAATGGACAAATAGTTGATCGAGCGCGTCCGGATCGAGCGTTTCAATGAGGGGCGATAGCTCTATCGCCTCTTGCTCAGCCGCAATCGCGACCGTTTGTACGACCGCCACTGACGGTGATATCGAGCCCCAGTCGAACTCCGCGTGGAGCGTGTCCGGGCCATCAGATGTTCGGTCGGGCCGCCTATCGGACCCACTCATTATTAGAGATATATCGATCAATCATATTAATTCTACTGTCAATTTATCAGTCGGAATAGTGACGTATAAAATAGCTATCTGATTATCGAGTAAACAGCGGTACTGAGTTTTCAACGTCGGATGTGAACTATCATTTATGACTAAAATCTTATATACTAGCTATCGGCTAAACTTGTGTTTCAATGTAGACTGTTTCCACGAGACGTACCGCTGCAGATGGCGAAACAATTGCTGTGGTGTATCTGGGACAATTGTTCTGGTGGACTCTCAGTCTAGACATACTGCTTGCGGACAGCGTGTACAGCTTTCGTGAAAGTGGCACGCAGCAGATGTGGTTGGGACACATAGGATGCCGCGTGCCAACTATCTCTACTCCGGACCGATGTATAACAGTTGTGTGATTAACTGAGTAAACAAGGTATGGGACCGAAGCACCGACACACAGATGAGCACTTGCGATAGCTGACATCCGGATCGCCATAATACGCTACGGAACTGTACTGAGAACAGCTAATTCGGTCGAGAGACGACAATGTGGTAGTAACAACGTCTTTTACCTGTGAGCATCATCTTCCTACATATCCTCGGCTTCCACCGAGATGAAGGTTGGGACACATGACATCTGATGCAACACACGAAGAAGCGATAAGTTTACTCCAGGAGTTGGGCCTGAAAGAATACGAGGCGAAGTGTTTTGTGGGACTTTCTCGGATGTCCAGCGGCACGGCCAAAGGATTGAGCGAGGTAACTGAAGTCCCGAGAACGCGCGTCTACGACGCCGTCCGGATTCTCGAAGCGAAGGGGCTGGTCGAAGTCCAGCATTCGAGTCCCCAGCAGTTCCGAGCCGTCCCACTCTCCGAGGCCACCGAAACGCTCCGCGATCAGTACGAAGAGCGTGTCGAGCGCCTCCAGTCCGCACTGCGCGAGATGGGACGCATCGAACCCGAAGACGACGAGGCCGAGTTACAGGAAGTCTGGTCGCTCTCCGGGTCCGATGCTATCGAGAACCGCGCCGCGGCGATCAGCGAGGACGCGACCGACGAAGTGGTTCTCGTCATTGGTTCCGAAGCGGTCCTCACCGACCCACTGATTGCGCAACTCAACTCGCTCGACCCGGGTGCAGACCTCATTATCGGGACTGGGTCCGCTTCGATACGGGACCGCGTGGAACAGGAAATTCCACACGCCACCGCATTCCTGTCGGAACTGGACTGGCTCCACGGCGAAATGATACCTGAGGAAGACGCTGCTGTCGGACGACTCCTGCTCGTCGACCGGTCGGCAATGCTCGTTAGCTCAATCGACCCACAGACTGGTGACGAACAGGCAATCTTCGCGACCGGACTCAGGAACGGACTCATCGTCATCGCGCGCCGCCTCCTCTCGCAGGGCGTCGTCGAAATGACGCCAACCGAACAGGACTAGCGAACGACGGGATTGAATCTTTGCCCTCCCTCTATCTCACTCGTCGTAGCTCTCGGACAGAAACGCAAGGAGCGGTCGGACCTGCTCGTACTGCGGGCCACGCGTTACCCGGTGGGTTTCCCGGTCCCATTCGATGAGCCCCATCTCCGCCAACTTCGGGAGATGGCGGTGATAGAGATTCGCCGGGATTGCCGGCTCTCCCACTGGTGTCCGACTGCCGTCGAACTCCGAGATGGACGGCCGCCATCGCTCCGTGTCACGTATCGCTAAGAGTATCCGCCGACGATCCTCGTGTCGCACCGCGTCGAGATGGGAACTCAGCCGCTGCGCCTGAGTCTGCTTCTGGTCGCACACTGTGCCGTCGTACGCTCGACTATCTGATATATATACACTATTTTCATTATCTTGTACTGTTCTGATTATGAGGGTCACCATCGCTAGGCTAACCCTACTAATGCTCCGATCGCTGGGCTACAAGCATCGTCACGGCGATGTGTCCACTTACGGCGATCACCGATTCAAAGTGATGGAACCCAGATATGTGATGGATAGATGACCTTTCTGACCCAAGCCGCTCGTTTCGCGAGTTTGCTACTACTCAGCACACTCGTGGCCCTGCCTCAGTACTTTCGTCCGAGCAGAAAATACGTGCCGATTGCTGTTGAACGTCCGTCAGATCACGTCTGACGGGCTGATGAAAACGACTTATTCGTCGTCGTCTTCGTCGAACTGAAAAATATCGCTTCGCTCGCTTTTTCAGACACCGATAGGCTCACTACGTTCGTCTATCGAGCCGACGACCCGGACTCGGCCTTTCAGTCCTCGTCCTCGTCGTCGACGTCTTCGAAGTCGGCGTCGACGTACTCCTCGCCCTGCTCGGCCGCGCCGCCCGCTGCGCCGCCCGGACCGGCAGCACCGCCGGGGCCGGCCCCGGCTGCGCCGCCCGGACCAGCGCCCGCAGCACCACCTGCGGCCTGCTGGGCCTGATCCTGATACATTTGTTTGCCGATCTCCTGCAGTTCCTCGCTCAGGGTCTCGGTGACCTCCTCGTAGTCCTCCTTCGTGGCGTCCTCGTCTTCGAGGACTTCCTCGACGTCCTCGATTTTCGCCTCGATATCAGACTGGAGGTCGTCGTCGATTTCCTCCTCGTTTTCGTCGAGGAGCGTCTCGGCACGGCGGACGGATGCCTCGGCCTCGTTGCGCGCTTCGATGCGCTCGCGGCGCTGCTCGTCCTCTTCGGCGTGCTGTTCGGCCTCCTGTTGCATTTCCTCGATCTGGTCGTCGGAGAGGCCAGCACCGCCTTCGATAGTGATGTCCTCCTTGTTGCCCGAGCCCTTGTCTTCGGCTTCGACGTTGACGATACCGTTCTCGTCGATGTTGAACGACACCTCGATCTGTGGCGTGCCTGCGGGTGCCGGCGGGATGCCCGAAAGCGCGAACGCGCCAAGCAGCTCGTTCTCCTCGGCGATTTCACGCTCGCCCTGGAAGACGCGGATCTGGACCTGCGTCTGGTTGTCCTGAGCGGTCGTGAAGATCTTCGACTCCTCGGTCGGAATGGTCGTGTTTTTCTCGATGAGTCGCTCGAACAGGCCGCCCTTGACTTCGACACCCAGTGACAGCGGCGTCACGTCGAGCAGGACGATGTCGTCAACGTCACCGCTCAGGACGCCAGCCTGGATGGCTGCGCCCAGCGCGACAGCCTCGTCGGGGTTGACGTTCTTCTTCGGCTCCTGTCCGGTCATCTCCTCGACCTTGTCCTGCACCTGTGGCATCCGCGTCGAGCCGCCGACGAGGATGACCTCGTCGATGTCGCTCTTGGTGTAGTCGGCGTCGGCAAGCGCCTGCTCCGTCGGGCCGACCGTGCGCTCGATGAGGTCCTCTGTGAGAGACTCGAACTTCGCACGCGTGATCTTCTGTTCGAGGTCCAGCGGACCGTCGTCCGTGGTCGCGATGAACGGGAGGTTGATACGGGTTTCTTTCCGCGAGGAGAGCTCGATCTTGGCTTCCTCGGCGGCCTCGGTCAGGCGCTGGAGGGCCTGCCGGTCGTCGCGGAGGTCGATGCCGTGTTCGGCCTCGAACTCGTCGGCGAGGTAATCGATGATGGCGTGGTCCCAGTCGTCGCCACCGAGGTCGTTGTCCCCGTTGGTCGCGACGACCTCGTAGACGCCCCCACCGAGGTCGAGAATGGAGACGTCGAAGGTCCCGCCACCGAGGTCGTACACGAGGACGGTCTGGTCGGACTCGTCGTCGAGGCCGTAGGCCATCGCGGCCGCGGTCGGCTCGTTGACGATGCGCTCGACCTCGAAGCCGGCGATCTCGCCGGCGTCTTTGGTCGCCTGACGCTGTCGGTCGTTGAAGTACGCCGGGACCGTAATAACGGCCTTCTCGATCTCGTCGCCGAGGTACTCCTCAGCGTCGTGTTTTATTTTCTGGAGAATCATCGCCGAGACCTGTTCCGGCGTGTACTCCTCCCCATCCAGTTCGACCGTGTAGTCGTCTTCGCCCATGTGGCGCTTGATCGACTGGATGGTCTCGTCGGGGTTCTTTATCGCCTGGTTCTTCGCCGGTTTCCCGACGAGTCGCTCGCCGTCGTCGAACGCGACGACGGACGGTGTTGTCCGCTCGCCTTCGCCGTTGACAATGATTTCAGGGTCGCCACCTTCCATGACCGCGAACGCGCTGTTCGTGGTCCCAAGGTCGATACCCAGAATCTTGTTGCTCGCCATCTTACCCGCTCATAGCGGATTCGGCCGGTTAAAAGTTGCTAGATGTGCTGATGCGAAAAACGGGCGAAGGGGCCTCCTCCGGGCGGTTTTATACTCGGCGGCCTTCTCTGACCGGTGATTATTTAATGTACCGCAATACGACCGCTGCACCGCCAGCGGTGGCCACTACTCCTCGCTGACAGTGACCTGTGCCTCACGCAGTACCTTGTCGGCCATCTCGTAGCCCGGCCGGTGGACATCGGCGATTGTCCCGTCCGGCTGGTCGCTGTCGACGCGGGCGAGCACCTGATGCTGCGTCGGGTCGACATCTCCGCCGGGTTCGGGATCGATAACCTCGACGTTCTCGGCGTCGAGCACGTCGTCTAACTGGCGAAGCGTGGATTCGACCCCTCCCCTGATATCAGTATCTTCGTCCTGGTCGAGTGCGCGCTCAAGGTTATCTCGAACGTCGAGCAGGCGCGTCACGAGGTCCTCGGTGGCACGCTTCTGTTCCTGTTCGCGACGCTTGTCCATCCGCTTCTTGTAGTTCTGGAACTCCGCTTGCTTGCGTTTGAGCTTCTCCTCTAGCTCTTCGATGGTTTCGTCCTGCTCGTCGACCTGCGATTCGAGGCTGTCGGCTCGCGTCCGCAACCCAGCGAGCTCCCGGGCGATGTCTTCGGGGTCCGACTCGGCGACCCGGTCGATCAGCTCGTCGTCGACATCGAACTCACCAATGTCGACCTCGTCCGTATCGACATCTTCGGGCGCGCCCTCGAGATCAGCGTCGACGTCGCCGTCCGCTTGCGCCTCGCTTGCGGTCGACTCCTCCGTCGCGGCCGTGTCGTCGGCTGCGTCCTGCTCGGTCATACCCAATAGAAGTCGTCACGTGGATAAAAGGATTCAGAAACGGCGTGGCAGTGATACTGTCCGGCGGAGTCGGCGTTACAGGATGAAGCTAACAACCATCAGGACGAGGAAAACGACGACGAGGATCTTCGCGATTCGCATACTGAGCCCCGCTACACCGCTCAGTCCAGCCAACCCGGCGACGACCGCGAGAACGAGAAACAACAGCGCCAGTTCGAGGAACCCACCGCCGGCCTGGAGCGGGACCGCAGTCAGTAGGTGCTTCATGACTGTGTGTAGCGCCCCTCTCTCAATTTATTATACACCTGCTAATCAGGGATCGACAGCGAACGCGCTCGGGTCGTATTGGAACCGTGTGCGATAGGCCACCCACTCGTCGAGTTCTTCGAGACGGTACTTGCTGAACGCCGGGTTCCGCACCAGCTCCAGCTCAGCGAGCCGTTCCTGAACCGGGTCGAACAGGGTCGTCCAGTCGAGTTCCCGGAGCGACTCGTCCGGCTCCGTCTCGCTCTTCGTGAATGTCAACCCGTCGTCGGTTCGCTCGATAGTCCCGTACTGGTACCGACTCCAGACGGTGTACTCCCCGAACGGAACGGTTTCAGTCGGTGGCGGCGGTCGGCGGTACTGCGCCTGAAACCGCTGGTGTTTCTCACCGCCGCCCCACAGCACTCCGCGGGTAAGAAGTTTGATCCGCTGGTTGGCGTCCACGCCGCTGTTGTAGACGATGCGTGCATGCTCATACTCGCTGGACTGGAACTGCTCGGCGACGCCGTCGTCGTGGTGGATATCGATCTCGTGTTGATACGGCAACGGCGTTCGGAGGGCGCGTTCGAGCACTGAGACCGTCTCCTCGCCACGACGCAGGTCGTCGTACGGTCCCGTGCCACGCCACTGCGCCGGGTCGGCCTCGTCGGGATCGACCCATCGGTCCATGCTAGTAATACGTGGGAGACGGTCTTAGTTTTTCCCGCAGGGCAAATGGGTCGACGCTTTCACACCAGCACACGGTCGAGTTCGACAACGAGGCCGCTGTCGGCGTCCGGGTCCTCGACGAGCGTTCCCAGACAGACTGCCGCGCCGTCGGGCGTGACAGAGACGACCTGGGAGCCGATTTCGGGCACTGCGTCGCCCACTTCGGCCGGACTCGCTTCGATGACACCCGGCGCATACACCGGCGCACCCTCGGCGACTTCGCGGGCGGCGCTGGGCGCAATCGTGACCCGCGGCAGGTGGACCAGCGCGCGTTCTGCGGGCTGGATAATCTCGCGTAGTTGTGCGTCGTCTCCCTCGTCGGCGAACGCGAGCGCGTCTACGAGGTCGTGCATCGTCCACAACGATCCGTCGTCGAAGGTTCCCGTCGCTGTCCGGCGGAGGTCTCCCATGTGCGCGCCGGTTCCCGCCGCCAGCCCGATATCGTGACACAGTTTCCGGATGTACGTACCCGAAGCGCACCGGACTCGCAGGAGCAGTCGGCGCTCGCCCTGTTCAAGGATCGTCAGTGAGTGAATTCGGCGGGAACGCAACTGGCGCTTGACTGCGCTCTTTCGCGGTGGCTTCTGGTAGATGTCGGTCTCGAACTCGGCGACGATATCCGCAATATCGGCCGGGGCCTGGTCATGGAGTTCCAGCACGGTGATGTACTCCTTGACGGCGCTATCGAACACCTGCGCCATCCGAGCGGCGTCACCGAGCAACACGGGCAGACAGCCAGTCACCTTCGGATCGAGCGTCCCGCCGTGAGCGACCCGGTCCTGGCCGGTAGCGTCCCGAATCCAGGCCGCGACCTGGTGGGCCGAGGGTCCCGGCGGCTTATCGAGGTTGACGACGCCGAAGGACCGAAGCGAATCGAGATCCCGTTCGTCGGGCGGGGCACGGAGCGTCATCGGCTCAGAACTCGTACCGGATGTTCTCGACAGGGGCCTTCCCCTCGTCGCCGTCTGGGCTGTACGACTCGACGGCGTGCAGGGTGACGCTCAGGACGCCTTGCGGGTCCCAGCGAGCGGTGTTGACCGACAGGTCGTAGATAGAGAGGTCGTCGAAGTCGATGTCGTAGTAGTCGCTGTAGCGCTGGGCCTCGCTTTCGCCACGCTCCCGGGTTTCGGTCTTGGCCTGTTCGAAGGGCTTGTTCTCCCGCGTCGCGATGCGGTCGGCGCGCACGTCCAGCGGCGCAGTCAGCCACAGTTTCATGTCAGCGTACTCGCCCGCCATCCAGCCGGCGAGCCGGGACTCTAGCACGAGGTCGTCGCGCTCGGCGGCGATGTCCCGGAGTCGGCGGTCCAGATCGCGGTCTATCTGATCGTCTTCCTCGGCGGCCTTGTTCAGTTCCAGCGGCGTCATTCCGCGTTCTTCGGCCAGCGAACGGAAGATGTCCCCGCCGCTGACGTGCTCGTAGCTCAGGGCGTCGGCCAGACTCTTGGCAAGTGTGCTCTTGCCGCTACCGGCCGGGCCGGAGACGGTAATCAACATAGAAATGTTCGGGAGGCCCCGATAGAAAGGGCTGTCTCTTCGCGCCTAGCTGGTCGGCGTCGTCTCGACGTTGAGCGCTTTCCGGATGATCTGGGTGAACGACAGCGAGCAGAGGAAGTACCAGACGATCCACGCCTGGACCGGGCCGGCGACGCTGTTGCTCCACGCTTCGACCTCGCCGAAGATGGGGAGCGTAATCACCGGGCTCGCATCGACACCGGCTCCGAAGACAATCCAGTAGAGCCAGAGGAACAGCGGGATGTTGACCAGCATGATCCACACCATCGGGCGGAACTGCTGTTTGAACATCCCCATCTGATCGGTCATCAGCTCCATCTGCTCCTCTTCGAGCCGGTCCAGCGCCTCCTGGTCGTCGCGCTCCTTCGCGGCTTTGCGGCGCTCTTTCAGGTCTTCCATCTTTTCCTGATGGTCACCCATCCCCGACATATCCATGAGGTTGTCCTGCAGAATTGTCGAGGTGGTCCCGGTGATGATTGCAAGCACCAGGATAACGACGTAGAACGGCAGCATGTCGTTGAGCGGCCCGAGGACGATATTGATGACGTCGCCCGCGACAACGTCCCGGACGGAGGTCATCGAATAGCCGGCAAACAGGCCGAGCGTCCCGAGGCCGGCGAGCTTGTCCCACTTCGACCAGCCGCCGCCCCCGTCATCGTCGCTCGGTGCTGCGTCGGACTCTTCGAGCGCCTCGCGGACGCCTTCGGGGTCGTCGATAACGAAGCCATCGCCATCGGCATCGATGAGCAGGCCGGACTCGATGAGCCGGCCCCACTCGCCGCTCGTGAGGTCGTCGCTCACGTCGCTCCAGGTGACGGCCCCGTTCTCTTCGGCTGCAGCGAGTACCGTCGAGAGCGCATCAGTCATTTCCTCGCCGTCTTCGGCGAGTCGTTCTACCTTCGGCGCGGTACGTGCCATTGTGTGTGTTTGAGGTGCGACGGCATATCAACGTTTTACTCTGACTGTCTCGACGGTGTCGGTCTCGAACGGTCGTTCCGTCGCGTTTCAGGCCGTGTGTGCGTCGACAGCGTCCTGAATCTCGCTCCAGACTTCGTCGGGTGTCTGCTCGCCATCGACGGCGACGAAGCCGTCGTGGTCCTCGTAGTGATCGATGACTGGCGCGGTGTTGTCGTCGAACACGTCCAGTCGGTTGCGGACGGACTCCTCGTTGTCGTCGTCACGCTGGATGAGTTCGCCGCCACATTCGTCACAGACACCGTCTTCTTCGGGCTGATTGAACTCGACGTGGTAGTTCGTGCCACAGTCGTCACAGACCCGACGACCCGTGAGTCGGTCGACCAGCTCCTCGCGGGACACGTCCAGCGAGAGGATCACGTCGAGGTCGGTCATCCCTTCCAGTTCCTCGGCTTGTTCGAGGTTGCGCGGATAGCCGTCGAGCACGAACCCGTCGGCCTGCGAGAGGGCTTCGTCGACGATAGCGTTGACCACCGCGTCGGGCACGAGGTCGCCTGCCTCCATGTATTCGCGAGGCGTGTCGTACTCGGTGTCCATGTCGCTGATGTCCATGTCCTTGTTCGCCCGGAGTGCGTCGCCCGTCGTGACGTGTTCGACGCCGTACTCCTCGGCGAGGTTGGCGCTCTGGGTTCCTTTGCCGGCTCCCGGCGGCCCGAGAATCAGGATTCGCGGATTCGACATAGGCAGGGTTTCCAAGGGGTCCGTTAAATGGTTGTCCAAATCATGCTGGCGGGTCACGCTGCCGCCACCCAAAGGTGTGTAGGCGTTCCGGGCGAACACGGGATATGCTCGAACCCGGCGCGCCAGCACCCGAGATCAGCGTACAGAACCAGTTCGGCGAGACCGTCTCGCCTGACTTCGAGGAGCCGACCGTAGTGTACTTCTATCCCGAAGATTTCACCGGCGGCTGTACCATCGAGGCCCGCGACTTCCAGGAACACCTCCCGCAGTTCCGCGAGGGTGGCATCACCGTCTACGGCGTCTCGATGGACGACGTGGCGACCCACGACGAATTCGCTGAGGAGGAAGGCCTACTGTACGACCTGCTCGCTGACCCCGACGGGACCGTCGCCGAAGCGTTCGGCCTCGACACCAGCGGCGGCCGGACGGACCGCCGGACGTTCGTGCTGGCCGACGGCGAGGTCAAGTCCGCCTACGATCCGGACCTCTCGAACCCCGAGGGCCACGCCGAGGCAGTGCTCCGGGACGTTCGAAACGAGTACGTGCAGGGCGGATAGACAGCCACAGCACGTCTGTGGTACTGATCGCCAGTTCTAGAACACTTCCGCGCCGCGGCCGATACGCGTCTGGTAGACGCGGGCGTCGACCCCGCGCTCGCCGAAGGCGTCCAGCATCGTACTCGCGATCTTTCGGCGGTCCTCCTCCGCACACGCGGCGATGACGGTCGGGCCAGCTCCGGAGATAGTGACGCCGGTGGCTCCGGCCGCCAGTGCAGCCTCGCGGACCTGTTCGTAGCCGTCGATGAGCTTCGCGCGGGCCGGCGTCACCACGGTGTCGTGCATCCCCTGACCGACGAGCTCGGGGTCGTCGCGGTGCATCCCGGTCGTCAGCGCTGCGGCGTTCCCGACCGTCTCGACCATCTGGTCGACGCGGGCGGTCTCCGGGACGACATTCCGAGCGTCCCGCGTCGAAACCACGATATCGGGCAAACACGCGACGAGGGGAATATCGGCGTCGACCTGCGTGACGCCCTTCTCGGTTGCGATGGTGAACCCACCCATAATCGAGGGGGCGACGTTGTCGTCGTGGGCGTCGCCCGAAACGACGGCCTCGCCCTTGGCGGCGATGGGGACCAGTTCCTCGCGGGAGTAGCCGCGGTCGTACAGCTCGTTCAGTCCGACGGCCGCCGCGGCGGCGCTGGCGGCAGAGGAGCCTAGGCCCGATGCGGGACGGACGCCCTTGTCTATCTGAATGTGGGCCGGCGCATCGAGTGCCTCGGCAACCGCGCCGACGGTGTTTTTGTCGGGGTCCTCCGGGATGTACTGGCTGCCAGCGCCAGTCACTTCGATGGTGACCCGGTCGGCCTTCTTCAGGCGGACGACGTCGGCCGGACGCTCCAGTGCGACACCGAACACGTCGAAGCCGCTCCCGAGGTTCGCACTGGTAGCCGGCGCCCGGACTGTCAGCATGCCTGCGAATTTCAGCAGTGTAGGCAAAAAGGTAGCGAACCGACACTGTGGCCGTTTCGCAGTACTGAGAACGCGGCCCAAAGGCATAATACGGGGAAACCTGACGTTGGAATAGGTATCGTTATGGATGTCGACATCGCCACGGTCGCCATCCTCGGGAACGCGGGTGGGGCGCTCATTGGTTTTACAGTTGCGGTTATTGCTGGTCGAAACCGAGACGTTCTAGGTCATCGCCAGTACGGCTGGCTTGCGCTGGCTGGCGGATGCTGGTGCGCCATCTCCATTGTGAAAGTCATGGCCGGTGGTCCAGAAGTGGCAGAGACGGCTTACTTGATAGCGCGAACCGTATCGTCGCAGATAATCGCCATTTGGATTATTTTTGTGCTTGTCTACACCGATCGCCGCTCGTGGCTCCGCCCCTCCCGCCTCATTCCGGTACTCATTATGGCGAACGCAGACGTGCTGCTGCTGTTGCTTGGTCAGGGCCGCTTCGGTCAGGCGACGGTTGTCCCCATCACTCAGAACGGCGTGACGTTGCTCGCTATTCAGCGCGGGGCTGCCTTCGCGGCTACTCTGACAATTTCTTATATGCCGGCGCTGCTCGGGTACGGGTTTCTCATTGAATTTCTGTCCCGGTCAGAAAATATCTACCGGCGTCAGACTGCGATAATCGGCGCTGGAGGTGCTTTGCCGATGATTGTCGCCCTGCTGTACGACTTCGGATACACGCCCCATCCTGGTATCGATTTCACCCCGGTCGTGTTCGTAATTAGTATGCTGTTCGTCGGGTGGGCGCTATTCAGGGACACATCTCTGTCTGTGACGACGCTGTCTGGTGATACCCTCGTCGATAATCTCCCCGACCCGGTCATCGCCCTTGACGACGACTGTGTCATTATCGATTACAACGCCGCCGCGGCCAGCGCGCTGGATCATCCGGACCCTGACGGAGAACCACTCGATGACCTTGCCCCGGAGCTCGCTGGCCACATTGAGCGCGGCGAGGTGTTCTCGTTCGGGGATTCGTTCACCTACTATAACCCACAGACGACGAGTCTCACCGACCAGTCCGGGACGGAACGCGGTCGCCTTGTCGTGCTCAGGGACGTGACCGGGCAGCAACGCCGGCAGGACCGACTCGAAGCGCTACAGGCCGCGACCCAGCAGTTTATCGAGGCAGAGACCGCCGAGGAAGTCTCGGAGATGGCCGTCGAGTTCGCGACGGCCGTTCTCGATCGGAATGCGGCGGGCGTGTTCCTTGAAGCCGATACCGTTCTTGAGCCGACCGTCATCAGCGAGTCGCTCGAACAGAATGTCGACGAAGAGTTGCTGTACGGCTCGCCGACGGACGAGCCCGAAAGCAAACTCTGGAAGACGTACGAAACCGGTGAGATACAGGCTGTCTCGCTCGACCAAGACGGACTCGACCCGCTGGACAACGCGCTGATGCTGCCGCTTGGCTCCCACGGCGTGATGGCGATTACGTCACACGATAGCACTCTCGCCACGGAGGACAGGCGGTACGCCGCGATTCTCGCACAGACGACGCAAGTAGCACTCGACCAGGTCGAGCGCGAGCGGGAACTCCGCCAGAGCCGCAGTTCTGTCCAGCGACGCCGCGAGCAGATCGAGTTCTTCAACGGCGTCCTCAGACACTCGCTGCACAACGCGATGGTCGTCATCCGTGGCCGCGCGGAACACATCAGAGACAGCGTGCCGCGGTCGAAACAGCGGCATCTCGACAGCATCAGCGACTGGTGCGGGAAGCTCACGGACATGAGCGAGACGATACGCGACATCAACAACACGGTGACGGCGAGCGAAGCCGAGCGGCTAGACACCGTCGACCTCAACGCGACGCTCCGTCGCTCTATTGAGTCCCTCCGTGTCGAGTACGATTCGGTATCGGTCTCTTGTGAACTAAATGGCGACCACCGCGTGCAGGCGAACGAACTGCTCGAAGAAGTCCTCTTGAGCATCTTCCGGAACGCGGTCGACCACAACGACGCCGACACCCCGCGAGTGATTGTAACGGTCCAGCAGGCCAGCGACTGGCTGCAGGTCCGTATCGCCGACAACGGCCCCGGAATGAGCGACGAACTGAAGACGACGGTGTTCGAACGCGGGCTCTCGCCCGACCAGACCGCCGGCGGCTTCGGGCTCTACTTCGTCTCGGTCATGATGGATCTGTACGGCGGAACGCTCTGGTTCGAAGACAATCACCCGACGGGGACCGTCGCCATCCTCGAATTCCAGCAGGCGGTGACGGGCGACGAGGCGGAAGACGACCCCGGGCCCGACGACACCGAGACGGCGGCGACCGAAGCGCAAACTAAATCCCACAACCGCTGATAGGTCGGGGTATGATTGGCGTCGTCGGTGGCGGTATCGCCGGCCTCTCGGCAGCGTACCGGCTCCAGCAACGTGGTCACGAGGTACGTGTCTTCGAGGCGAGCGAGGACTTGGGCGGTCTGGCAGCGACCTACGAGACGGCCGGGGACCCCATCGAAAAGTTCTATCACCACCTCTCGAAATCCGAGGAGACAATCGTGGAACTCGCCGAGGAACTGGGCCTCGGTGACGCGGTCGAGTGGCACATCGGGGAGAACGCCTACTACGTCGACGGCGTCGTCCACCCCATGGACAAGCCCTGGGAAATCCTCTCGTATCCGCACCTCTCGCTGTACGACACGTTCCGGCTGGGTATGCTCGTCCTCGATATCGACGTTCGCGGCGGCATCCCTTCCTTCGACACCTACGAGCGACTTGAGGACTTCGAGGACGTGCCCATCGAGGAGTTCGTCGTCGAGCACACCACCCGGGGCGTCTACGAGAACTTCTTCGAGCCGCTGCTCGACGCGAAGTTCGGCGACCGGAAAGACGACGTGAGCGCGGCGTGGCTGCTCGGCCGTGTCAAGTTCCGCGGCGAGCGGGACATCCTGAACGGCGAGATTCTGGGCTACTTCGACGGCGGATTCGGCCGGTTACTCGACGCGCTGGTCGACGCCGTCGGCCGCGACAACATCGCCACTGGCACGCGCGTGTCTGAGATCGATACGAGCGGCGGGACCGTCTCGTCGCTGACGGCCACCGACGGAACTGAGACGACGGTTCACGAGGTCGACAGCGTCGTCGTCGCGACGATGCCGAACGTGCTGGAAGCCCTGACCGGCTACACCTGCGACATAGACTTCCAGGGGACGGTGTGTTCGGTCATTAGCATGGACGAACCCCTGCTTGATACGTACTGGCTGAACATCGCCGACGACGCCCCCTTCGGCGCGCTCATCGAACACACGAACTTCGTCTCCCCGGAGCGGTACGGCGGCGAGCATCTCCTGTACGTCGCCCGTTACATTCAGGACGAATCCGAGGCCATCTGGCAACAGACCGACGACGAGGTCGCCGAGACTTGGTTGGATGGCATCGAATCCCTCTTTCCCGAATTCGACCGTGACGCCGTCAACTGGATTCGGACGGGGCGCAATCCACGGACTGCCCCAGTCTACGAACGCGGGTATCTGGACATGGTCATCCCGTACGACCTGGGTGACGATGTCGCGGACGGCCTCTACTACGCCGGGATGGCTTCGCGCGCCCAGTACCCGGAGCGCTCGCTCAACGGCGGTATCGTCGCAGGCTTCGAGTGCGCCGATCGGATCGCACGCGATCCGTCAGCGGCGACGAAAACCGACGATTCGCCGCTTTCGGAAGCCCAACGCTGAGCGCTTTTCTGCCCTCAAACCCGTTTTCTCTCGGAAAGTCCAATTCGGTGTGTACCGCGCGAGTCAGTCGCCGGCCGCGCTTTCCACGTCGTCCTCGTCGACGACCGGCGCGTCAGTCGGGCTCACGTCGTCCGGTTCCTCGCGGCCGCCGCCGACGATCATCTCGCCGTCCTCGGTTTCGACGTAGACGTCGTCGGCGAAGCCACCGACGGCGTGAGGGTGTTCTGGCTCGTCCAGCCGCTCCGGCGTTGACGGCGCGTCGGCAATGCCGCCGGCCGAGCGGAACGTCCCGAGCGGGTCGTCGATGGTGATGTCGTACGCGTCGAAGAAATCCGCGTACCGCTCGTAGTGGGATTCGAGTTCGTCGGCCGGGAACTCCATCATCTCCGTCCAGCCGTGGTTGTAGAAGTCGAAGTTTGCCTGAATATGGGTGATCTCCCGTGCCTCGGCCTCCGAGTAGTCTGCCTGAAGCGCGGCCACGTAGGTGTCCATCGTGGCGTCGAAGAAATCATCGAGATGGTCGCGCCGTTCCTCCCGGTGAGCCTCGTCAGCCTTCCCGAGGAAGATCTTGGTGTGGAGTTTCACCAGCCCGTAGTTGGCCACCGACCGGATTCCGGGTGTGGTCAGCGCCTTCTTGCTCGCCCAGTGGCGCGGGTTCTGGTAGATTTTCATTCTACTCCCGGATATGGGCCCCAGCGCCTTCAAATCCCCGACTATCGGTGTCCTCAGCTGTGTTCACCTCGCTATCGGAAACGATACGCAGATAGCAATCCACATTAAGCCCGATTTCGTATCGGCCGTACATGAGCACGTCGCACGTAATCATCGGTGACGGCATCGCGGGTGCGTCCGCAGCCGAGACAATCCGGGAAGCGGATCCGGACGCGTCGGTCACAGTCCTGACCGACGAGGGGGAGGCACTGTACAACCGGATCCTCATCAAGGAGTTCGCCAAGGGGAAGCTGCCGGAAGCGCCGATCTCGATCCACGAGCCGGAGTGGTACGACGAGCGCGACATTGACCTCCAGCTGAACACCCACGTGACGGACATCGACCCCGACGCTCACGAGATCCAGACCCACGAGGGGGACACCTACGAGTACGACAAGCTGCTGGTGGCCACGGGTGGGACCCCGGCACAGCTCCCGGTCGAGAACAGCGACGCCGACGGCGTCCACCACTTCTGGACGTTCCAGGACGCGCGTGGCATCCGCGAGCACGCCGACGAAGCCGATCAGGGCATCATCGTCGGGGCGGGACTGCTCGGCATCGACCTCGCGGCAGTCTGTGCCGCACAGGAAATCGACGCGAAGTACCTGATGCGTGGCAACCGCTGGTGGCGCTACGCGCTCTCGGAGGATGGTGCGGAGATCATCCACGAGGCCCTCGAAGAGAACGGCGTCGAACCCGTCTTCGAGTCCGGCGTCGACCACTTCGAGGTCGACGACGACGGCAAAGTCACCGGTGCAGTCGACCCCGACGGCAACCACTACGACGGCGAGTGGGCGGGTGTCGCCATCGGCCTTGATTTCAACACGGAGTTCCTCAACGGGACCGGACTCGAACTCGACGACGGCGTCGTCGTCGACGAGTACATGCAGACCAACGTCGAGGACATCTACGCAGCGGGCGACCTCACCCAGTTCTACGACACTATCCTCGACTCCCAGGCACAGAACGGCGCATGGGGCTCGGCCAAGGAGCAGGGCTCGGTCGCCGGGGCGAATATGGTCGCGGACGCCGAGGAAAAGGAGTTCCGCTGGGTCTCCTCGTACTCCATCACGCACTTCGACTTCCCGTTCCTCTCCTTCGGTCACCCGACCCGTGGCGACGACGAGGCCGAACGGAAGTACTCCGACAGCGAGTGGCGGCGGCTCGCCTTCGAGGACGGACAGCTCATCGGCGGCGTGCTGATCGGCGACCTCTCACAGCAGTCGACGTTCAAGAAGCTCATCCGCCAAGAGCGCCAGGTCGCAGACAAGAAGGAACTGCTACTGGAGAAGGAAGTGGACCTCGAAGAAGTGAAGGCGCAGACGCCCGCACCGGCCGAATAAGGCCAGCCGACACCGATATTTTACGCGCTGCGGACGCAGCGACGCGTATGCGTGACGCCCTTTCTTGCGTTCTTGCCCGATTCTCCCGTCATAGTGGCCAGTCGGGTGAGAGTGAGGCAGACGAAACAGGCGATGACGGTGGCGGCTTCGCCGGCTCGCCGAGCAAGACCAGTATCGCCCGCGGTGACTGTCAGCGGGAGAACGACGCCCTTTTTTCGCCCTAAAGCGGAGAGGCGCGTATGGATGGCGGCAGCGGCGATATGACACTCGCGTTCGACCTCGACGCCCTCAAGCAACTGGCCTACCCGGACAGCGTGTTCAACGACGCGCGCCAGTGGTCCGAATACGTCGGCGTCATCTCCGAACAGCCCACCTACGTCGTGACCAACTTCACCCGGAAACACCGGATCAGACAGGACTTCTTCTCTGGGCCGCGCGGCCGCGAGGAGAGCCTCGAAAACGTCAAAGAGCAGTTCGACACTGACCGGCACGTCTTCGTCGGCGCTGACGACGAGGACGCCGATCTGGCCGAGACGGCGGGCTGGGAGTACCTCCCCGTCACGCAGGCTTCGGAGGCGGCCGACTGGGACCTCGGTGAACCGGAGACACCGGACGCGACAACCGACGAGGACGAGCAGCGCGACGACTGGCCCTAGGCGACGCAACTCCGTTGTCGGCGGGGGGAATCTACGCTTCGACTAGTTTTATATTTCCCCAGTTAGGGGTGTCGTGTATGGCCCTCCAAATCGGCCGTGCCTTCCAAGACGGTATCGACGAGTTTCTCAGTGAACGCGGTGCAGTGTTTGCTTGCGCATTCATTGTACTCGGATTGGCCAACGGTGTCATCTGGGCATCGCTGTCCCAGGGTCTGCTTGACCTGTTTCTGGAAACGCTGCCACCCAGTGCACAGGCCAATCAGGCGGCGATGAGCAGTAATACGGC
Source organism: Haloarcula sp. H-GB5 (assembly GCF_054850705.1). Lineage (NCBI taxonomy): Archaea > Methanobacteriati > Methanobacteriota > Halobacteria > Halobacteriales > Haloarculaceae > Haloarcula > Haloarcula sp. H-GB5. Next base: position 337,514 of record NZ_JBTWBG010000002.1, read on the forward strand.
GTTAGCCCTCGATGTACCGGTTGCTGTGGCCGCCGTCAGTGCGCTCGCGCTGTTTATCGCCAGCGAGGCGCTGAACATCGTCACGATTCGTGCCTTTGCCAGTGATGCCAACGACCCGATTCCCGACAATGTCGGTCGACGGCTGGGCAAGACCGTTGCGATCGGGATCGCCGCTGGTATTCTCACTGGCATCGCAGTAGTCGTTGGACTCGTTTTCATCATCATTCCTGGACTGGTCCTGGCGCTTCTGTTCTTCTTCGTCCGGCAGGAGATCGCACTGAACGACAGCGGGGTTATCGAGTCCATCAGCAACAGCATCAGTCTCGTCACCGACAACCTCCTCGCCACGTTTGTTATCGCTGTCGTGCTCGCGGTGCTTGGACTCGTTCTCGGAGGTGCCTTCGGCTTTCTCCCGATCTCGTTGCCGCCAATGGTTTTGACGACGGTTTCGACGATCCTCTCTGGCGTCGTCGGCGTGTTCTCGATTGCTGTGACGACTGTCGCATACCTCCAGGCGACTGAGTCTGACCACGAGACGGAGTCCATCGGCGGGCTCTAAACCGCTGTAGTTCGTATCGCGGCCTTTAACCACGCGAGCGACCAATCACGGGTAATGGCTGAACCGCGCGTGCCCGGCGGGCGCGAGTCCGAACTCGAACTGGCCTGTGGCGAACTCGTCGACACGCATGATCTCCATCTGGGTATGCGGGAGTTCGCGTGTGATTGTGGCAACACGCACGCCGTCGTGCTCGATCCGCACCCGCTGGCACGGTTCGTGCCGGAGTTTCTCACTGAGGTACTCCACGCGACTATCGAGACCAACGACGACTACGACGAATTCACGACTGTCCACCTGATGGGCGTCGTGATGGAGGAGTTCCCCGAAAAGGTCGTCGCCGCCGACACCAGCGAGGACGGCTCAGTCGGCTTCTCGCTTGCGTGGGTGAGCGACTTCGACTCCCGCCGCCTTCACGAAGTTGTCGTCGAACTGCTCGTGGAACTGATGGAACACGCTATCAGCCACGCCGAGGACGACGACGTGATGGCGGAGTTCGAGGAGCAGATGCTTCAGTTCGACGTCGACGCGTTCGTTGAGCAGTACCGCGACGAGCGGGACTTCGACGGCAGATCTGACACCGCGATCTGAGGCCCGCTGCGTCCTGAGTACTTAGTGGCGCGGGCTCGCATACTCCCGCATGGCGGGTCGCGTCGCGGTCCTGCTTGCGCTCTTACTTTTTGCGGGCTGTGGAGCCTTCGGTGGAGCGGAGCGACAGGCGGTGACGCCAGTTCCGGTCCCCGAACAGCCACAGGACGGCCGGGCCGCCCCCGCTGTGACTGGGGACACTGTCGATGCTAGGCGACTCGCAGCGGCCCACCGGCGTGCGACGCGGAACCGCTCGTACGTGCTGGGTATGCGGCTGTCGCTGGAGTGGGGAACGCAGGTCGTCTCGCTCGTCGTCGAAGACAGATATCACTACCAGTTTCGGACCGAAATTGTCGACCAGAACTACACCAAACGGGTGTATACCAACGGGAACCGACGCTATGTCTACGACGAGCGAACTGAGGGGGCCTGGACCGCAACGAGGCGGCCAACCCCGGTCAGCGGGGTACTCGATCCTGACCCCGCCCGACTCATCGAAGCCTACTTCGCGACGAACGTCAGCGTTGAGCACCCGAGGGACGACTGTGACGCCTGTCGCGTGACGCTCACGGCGACGGAGCCGCCGTCGGCGTTCAAACCGGCCAACAATTACAGCGTGCAGGCGACTGTCCGACCGGACGGCCTCGTCCAGTCGCTCACCGTCTCGTACTGGGACCGCTCCAGAAAAGCTCCGGTCAGCTACGAAATACGGTACTCCGCAATCGGTGACACAACCGTTTCCCGACCGGCGTGGGTCCAACAGCGCTGGGGGAACGCGACAGACAGCGACCCCGAACTGTCCGACAGCCAGCGACACGCCGCCGTCGGCTGATTCCCCGAAATATGCCGTCTGACTGTTGTCTGACGGTGTTATATGATGGTAGCGGTGTTGTAACTGTGTATGGCTATGCGTGAGGGAGAGTTCGAGCGCATCCTGACAGTGCTCGAAGAAGCCGACGCCGACGGCACACTGACGGCCCGCGAGATCTGTGACCTGCTCGAAGAACACGACGAGGCGTTCGGGAGCGCCCACCGTGTTGCGACAGTCCTCGGTCGTCGTGCCCAGTCCGGCGAGGTCGAAGTCATTCAGGGTCAGCCCTACCGCTACCGCGTTCCCGATAGCGACAACTGACCGCTCTCAGCACCGCTGCCGCCGGAATTCTTCCTTACGCCACCTCTATGAGATAGCCAACCGTGTGACACTCAGCCGTTACGATATTCGAAATTAGACTTCGAGCTTCGCATTGTTTCGCCGGGCTTATTACGATGTGTAGACTCCGCTCGTACAATGACAGCGGACGAGGACCGTACAATCCTGCTCATCGGCAGTGGCCCGATCAAAATCGGACAGGCGGCCGAGTTCGATTACTCCGGCGCACAGGCGTGTCGTGCCCTTCAGGAAGAGGGTGCCCGCGTCGTGCTCGTGAACTCGAACCCGGCGACGATTATGACTGACCCGGAGATGGCGGACAAAGTGTATCTCGAACCCATCAACACCGAAGCCATCTCTGAGATCATCCGGAAGGAAAACCCCGACGGCGTCATCGCCGGCCTGGGCGGCCAGACCGGACTGAACGTCACGGCCGAACTCGCCGAGGAGGGCGTCCTCGACGAGTACGACGTGGATGTGATGGGGACGCCACTGGACACCATCTACGCGACGGAGGACCGCGACCTGTTCAAACAGCGGATGGAAGACATCGGCGAACCGGTGCCGCGCTCGACGACCATCACGCTCGACGAGGGCGAGTCGGTCACCGACTTAGACGAGGACTCGCTTATCGACCGCGTCGAAGCGGCCGTCGACGAGGTCGGCGGGCTCCCCGTCATCGCACGCACGACGTACACGCTGGGTGGCTCCGGTTCCGGCGTCGTCGACGAGATGGACGAACTCATCGAACGCGTCCGCAAGGGCCTGCGCCTCTCGCGCAACAACGAGGTCCTCATCACCGAGTCCATCTCCGGCTGGGTCGAACTCGAATACGAGGTGATGCGCGACGCCGACGACTCCTGTATCATCATCTGCAACATGGAGAATATCGACCCGATGGGTATCCACACCGGGGAGTCGACTGTCGTCACCCCTTCGCAAGTCATCCCCGACGAGGGCCATCAGGAGATGCGCGACTCCGCGCTGAAGGTCATCCGTAATCTCGGTATTCAGGGCGGCTGTAACATCCAGTTCGCCTGGCACGACGACGGCACGCCCGGCGGCGAGTACCGCGTCGTCGAGGTGAACCCGCGTGTCTCCCGCTCCTCGGCGCTGGCCTCGAAGGCGACCGGCTACCCGATTGCTCGGGTCACCGCGAAGGTCGCGCTCGGCAAGCGCCTCCACGAAATCGACAACGAAATCACCGGCGAGACGACTGCTGCCTTCGAGCCGGCCATAGACTACGTCGTGACGAAAGTGCCGCGCTGGCCCATCGACAAATTCCGCGACACGGAATTCGAGCTCTCGACCGCGATGAAATCCACCGGCGAGGCGATGTCTATCGGCCGGACCTTCCCCGAGAGCCTGCTGAAGGCACTTCGCTCCTCGGAGTACAACCCGGCCGCTGACTTCAACGAGATCGACGACGCGGAACTCGAAACGGAGTACCTCGAAAAGCCGACGCCCGACCGCCCGTACGCGATGTTCGAGGCGTTCTGCCGCGGCTACACCGTCGAGGAAGTCGTCGAGATAACCGACATTAAGGAGTGGTACGTCGAGCGGTTCAAAGAGGTCGCTGACGCCGCCGACGCCGCCCGCGAGGGCGACTACGAGACTGCCGCACAGGCCGGCTTCACCGATCAGGAGATCACGGCGCTGGCCGGCGGCGAGTTCAACGACACGCACGTCTCCTGGCTCCCGGCTGACCTCGACGAAAACGGCGGCGACGAGCCGGAAGTCGAGGCGGCAACCGACGGTAGCGGTGTGCAGATCGAGAACGTCGAGACCGACACGACCGACCGCGACTTCAAGCTCGTCGACACCTGTGCCGGCGAGTTCGAGGCGACGACGCCGTACTACTACTCGACGCGGGACCCGCTGTCGGGTATCGACCGCGACGAGCTCCAGATCGACCCGGACCTCGAAAGCGTCGTCGTCGTCGGCGGCGGCCCCATCCGTATCGGGCAGGGCGTGGAGTTCGATTACTGTTCGGTCCACGCCGTCCGCGCGCTGGAGGAACTGGGTATCGACGCCCACGTCGTCAACAACAACCCCGAGACGGTGTCGACTGACTACGACACGTCCGACGGGCTGTTCTTCGAACCGGTCACCGCCGAGGAAGTCGCCGACGTGATCGAAGCAACCGACGCCGACGGTGTGATGGTCCAGTTCGGCGGCCAGACCTCCGTCGACATCGGCCACCCGCTCGAACAGGAACTCGAACGCCGCGACCTCGACTGTGAGATCATGGGGACCTCCGTCGACGCGATGGACCTCGCCGAGGACCGCGACCGGTTCAACAAGCTGATGGACGAACTCGGCATCTCACAGGCCGAAGGCGGCTCAGCGACTTCCAAGGAGGAGGCCCTCGATCTGGCCCACGACATCGGCTACCCCGTCCTCGTACGCCCGAGCTACGTACTCGGCGGCCGCGCGATGGACGTGGTGTACAACGACGAAGACCTCGAAACGTACATCGAGGAAGCCGTCCGCGTCAGCCCGGACAAGCCGATTCTGGTCGACGAGTTCCTCGCCGACGCCGTCGAACTGGACGTCGACGCTGTGGCAGACGAGGACGACGTCCTCATCGGCGGCGTGATGGAACACGTCGAGACGGCGGGCATCCACTCGGGCGACTCCGCCTGTATGATTCCGCCGCGCTCTCAGGAGATCAAGGACGTGATGCCACGTATCCGCGAGGTCGTCGAGGATATCGCCGACGCGCTTGACACCGTCGGCCTGCTGAACGTCCAGCTCGCTGTTCGTGACGGCGAGGTGTTCGTCCTCGAAGCGAACCCGCGCTCGTCCCGTACCGTCCCGTTCATTTCAAAGACGGCCGGCGTCCCGATAGCGAAGATCGCCGCCAAGGTGATGTCCGGCACGACGCTCTCGGAACTCGACGTGCAGGAGCAGATTCCCGAGCAGGTCTCTGTCAAAGAGGTCGTCCTGCCGTTCGACCGCCTGCCTGGTTCGGACCCGCGTCTCGGCCCCGAGATGAAATCCACCGGCGAGGTCATGGGGACCGCCGGCTCCTTCGGCAAGGCCTACCAGAAGGCCCAGATGGCCGTCGGCAAGGCAATCCCGCTTGAGGGGACGGCCATCGTCGACCTGCCGATCCTCGGCTTCGAGGAGCACTTCGACGTACAGGACTTCGATGACTACGACGACACCGACGCCATCATCGACGCTATCCAGAGCGGCGAGGTCGACCTCGTCCTCTCCCGCGACCGCGACGTGCTGGAGGCCTGCGTCGAGGAGACCGTGACGTACTTCTCGACCCACGAGAGCGCCGAGGCGGCGCTGGAAGCGATCAACTCCGCCGACCAGCCACTCGCCGTCCAGGCCATCGACGAACGGCCAAAGACCCAGCGCGAGTGGGGCGCTGAGTAACGCGATCGGTCGGTCTCGGGATTCGGTCAGGCACCGCGGCGGCACTGATTCCTGTCACTCGAACAGATAGGCACAAATACTTATTCGTTGGACACGTTCACATACACTTCATGGCCGATGTCGTGCGTGTCCTACACGTCGAGGACGACCCCGAGTTTGCGTCGATGACGGCAGCGTTTCTCAGTCGTACTGACGACCGGTTCGACGTGGTCTCGGCAACGTCGGCGGACGAGGGACTGACTCGGCTCAGTGAGGAACCGATCGACTGTGTCGTCTCCGATTTCGATATGCCCGAGCAAGACGGCATCGAGTTTCTGGAGTCCGTCCGGGCTGTCGATGAAGACCTCCCGTTCATTCTCTTTACTGGGAAAGGCTCTGAGGAAGTGGCCAGTGAGGCGATTTCGGCTGGTGTGACGGACTACCTCCAGAAGCAGCAAGGTACTGACCAGTACACGATTCTGGCCAACCGCATCGCCAACGCGGTCGAGCAGTACCGGTCACAGCGGGCACTGGATGCGAGCCGGAAGCGGCTCTCGCTGTTTATCGATAAGTCACCGCTCGGCGTCATCGAATGGGACGAGAGCTTCGAGGTGGTTCAGGTCAACGAGAAAGGCGAGGAGATTCTGCGGCGCGGGGACGCGGACCTCGTCGGCGAGGAGTTCGAGACGCTCGTCCCGGACTCGGCGCTGGATGCGGTCGAAGAGACGATCACGGCCCTGAAGGAAGGCAGTGGGGGCTACTACACAGTACTCGACATCGAAACCGGCGATGGCGAGCAGATCGTCTGTGAGTGGCACAACCGCATCATCCGAGAGGACGGGGAGACCGTCGCGATCTTCTCGCAGTTTCAGGAGATAACGGAGCGCCGGCAGCGACAGCAGCGTATCGAGGCGCTACACGACACGACCCGGAAGTTGATGCACGCTGAGTCACGCGAGGCTGTCGCCGAACTGGTCGTCGAAACCGCACGCGACCTGCTCGGATTGCCGCTCAGCGCTGTCTTTCTCGCCGACGAGTCGGCCGACGCTCTCAGACCGACTGCAGTGACCGATCAGGCACGGGCGATCATCGACGACCACCCCACGTTTAGCGAGGGCGACAGCCTCGTCTGGGAGGTGTTCGACTCCGGCGAACAGCGCGTCTTCGACGATGTTTCCACGAATTCTGGCCGCTACAACCCCGATACCGACATCAGCAGCGAGATTCTGATCCCACTGGGCGATCACGGCGTGCTAATCGCCGCGTCGACCGATGCCGATGCGTTCGAGGACGCATCGATCTCACTGATGCGGACCCTCGCTGCCAACACTGAGGAGGCGCTTTCCAGACTTGATCGACAGCAAGAGCTCAGAACGCTCACGGAACGCCACGAACTCGCGCTCGAGGGTGCCGAACTCGGCGTCTGGGACTGGAACGTCAAGACGGACGAAGTCACCTTCGACGAGCGCTGGGCCGATATGCTCGGCTACTCGCTCGACGAACTCGACCCGTCGGTCGACACCTGGGACGAGCTGATCCACCCCGAAGACCGCGATCGGACCTACGAAGCACTGGACGCCCACCTCGATGGTGAGACGGAAATATACGAATGTGACCACCGGCTCAAGACGGCCGCCGGCGACTACCGCTGGATCCGCGACATCGGCAAGGTGTTCGAACGCGACGGGCACGGCGACCCGGTCCGTGCGGTGGGGATCCATCAGGACGTGACCGACCACAAAGAACGGAAACAGGCCCTCGAAGACACGAGCCGCAAACTGCAGGTCATTCTCGATACAGCGCCGACGTACATCCTGATGAAAGATACTGACAGCCGCTTTCTCTTCATCAACAGCGCGGCCCGTGACCTCTACGGGATCGACGCTGACGAGTCCGTCGTCGGGACGAGTGATTACGATATTCTCCCGGACCACATCGCGGAGCAGACCCACGCCGACGATCAGCGAGCCCTCGAACAGAAAGAGACCGTCGAAGTCGAGACGGTGATTCCCGTCGATGGGACGGAGCGGACACATCTGACGCGGAAGACGCCGATACTCGACGAGGATGGCGAGCCGTATGCCCTCTGTGTCGTTGCGACCGACATCACCGAACAGAAACGGCGCGAGCGGGAGTTGGCCCGCCTCACCGACGAGTACGAGGCGGTGTTCGAGAACACGAACGACGCCATCGCGCTCGTCGACATCGAGGAGTCGGCAGACGATCCGACGTTCCGCTACGTCCGGACGAACGAGGCATACGAACGACAGAGCGGGTTCGACACCGAGTCACTGACCGGTCAGACCCCAGTCGAAGCTGCTGGCCCGGACAGCGGTCGTCGAATCGCCGACCACTACGACCGGTGTGTCTCGGCCGGTGAAACCATCACGTTCGAGGAGCGGGACCTCCACCCGACTGGTGTCTGGGAGACGCAGGTGACACCGATCTTCGCTGACGGAGAGATCGATAGACTCGTTGCTATCTCTCGGGATATCTCCGACCGCATCGAGTACCGAGAAGAACTGGAGCGGCAGAACGACCGGCTCGAAGAGTTCGCGAGCATCGTTAGCCACGACCTCCGGAACCCGCTTAGCGTCCTCGAAGGCTCACTCGCCCTCGCCAGAGACACCGGAAATGACGAGCAGTTCGACCGTTGTTACCGTGCAATCGACCGCATGAAGGAACTCATCGAGGATCTGCTGACGCTCGCACGTGAGGGGGACACGGTATCCGAAACGGAACCGCTCGACCTCGAATCGACTGTGCAGTCCTGCTGGCACGCCGTCGAGACGTCTGATGCCACCCTCGAAGTCACTGCCGAGAGCACGATCTACGCCGACGAGAGCCGCGTTCGCCAACTCCTCGAGAATCTCATCAACAACGCTGTGACACACGGCGGCCCGGCTGTCACTGTCGAGATCGGCAATATCAACGATTCGGGCTTTTATGTCGCCGATGATGGCGGCGGCATCCCGGCTGAACAACACAAAACCGTATTTGAGAGCGGCTACACCACTACCGATGGTGGCACCGGCTTTGGTCTCGCTATCGTCAAGGAGATAGCGGCGGCACATGACTGGTCGGTGTCCGTGACTGAGAGCGACGACGGCGGCGCACGATTCGAGTTCAGGGGCGTCAGACAGGAATTATAGAGCGTCTGTGCCGTAACGGCTGTTCTCCATGCACCAGTCCATCAAGTATTACATATCTGAACTGCTGAGCAGATATGGTGGCCATAGGTAGTACCTGCTCAGCTATTGGTAACCATCTGTCCTATCCTGGGACAATAATGGCACGTTCGTAACACTCATTTCTGGGGCTGTGACACTAGCTGTATGGATCGCGTTGCAATCGCTGTCGCCGCTCCGGGAAGCCGATGATAGAGGACGTCACCAAGCGGGCGGAGACAGTTGCGGAGATGGCGCCCGGTGATTCGGTAACGGTAGGTGTCCTCGCTGGATACAAGAGCCGCTTCTCCGAGTCACCACCGCTGAACAACCCACCGCTGACGTACCTCGACGGCGCGGAAGCCCCGGCGTATCTTCTGACCAACGGGAAGCGCGGCATCGGGCGCGGGACGAAACGCAAGACCGACTCACCGGTCGGGGACCGACGGACGGTCATTCTGGTCACCGGCCGCCGGACGCTCTGCCTCATCGGGAAAGACGAGGACGACGAGGTCATCGAAATCCCACACGAGGCAGTTGCCGACGTTACCACCAAGTCCGGGTTCCGTGCGCACCGCCTCGCGCTCCGCACCCCGCGGAAAATGTACCACTGCTGGGTGCATCGCAAGACCGACAAGACAACCCTCAACGAGGCCGCAGAGTTCATCGAAAACCATCAGCAGGACAGTCCGGACGCGATCGACGGCGACGACACCGCCAACCGGGTGATGTATCGCGGCCGCCCCGTCGCACCGCAGAACAACACGAACGAAACCGGAGACAGCGACCAGACCACATACTACCGCGGGCAGCCAATCGACGACGACAGCGACTGACAGACGTGGTTCATGCGTGTGCAAACCGCATTATTGCTCGCGGGTCACTTCGTTCCCGCTCCGCTCGCAATTCGAGGGCCACTCCCCGTAAGCGCGCCCCTCGCTCTCCTCACGGTTCGTTACCACTCACCGTTCGGATATCCGGAGACCCCTCGCTACGCTCGGGCTCTCCCTGCTCACGGCTTCGCCGTTCACCTTTCACAGTTCTCACCCGCTTCGCTCGCTTCGAACCGCGCCAGTACTCGCGGGTCACGTTGTTCCCCGTCGTCGGGCGGTATCGCCGCCCGACGGCCTGCGGGACCGAAGGTCCCGCTCCGCTCGCAATTCCGAGGGCCGCGCTTCGCGCGCCCCTCGCTACTCCCCTGCCATCCCTAGCACATCATCAAAGAAGCCGAGCGAATCGTGCGGACCGGGGTTGGCCTCGGGGTGGTACTGGCGCGTGATGATGTTCAGGTCGTCGTTTTCCAGCCCTTCCGGCGTGTCATCGTTGACGTTGACCTGGGTCACGTCGAGCTTGTCGCCGGGGTCGGCGACGGTGTAGCCGTGGTTCTGTGTCGTCATCACGACTTGATTGGAGCGCAGGTCACGGACCGGCTGGTTCACGCCACGGTGGCCGAACTCCATCTTCTCAGTTTCGCCGCCGAGCGCGTTGGCGACGACCTGCTGGCCGAGACAGATGCCTGCGAGCGGCACGTCGCCGACGTAGGTTTCGACGAGTTCGCCGGCCTGTTCGAAGTTCTCTGGGTCGCCGGGACCGTTCGAGATGAACAGCAGATCCGGGTCGACCGCGGCCACGTCGTCCTCGCTGGCGTCGTAGGGGAACACATGGACCTCGGCGTCGCGTTCGACGAGCGACTCGGTGATGGAGCCCTTCGCACCGCAGTCGACCAGCGCGACCGTCGCACCGTCGCCGCCTTCGTTGTGGACCTCCACGTCGTCGACGGAGACCTGCGCGCCGATGTCGGTGTGGTCGGACATGTGCTTACACTCGTGGAGTTCGTCGAGCGCGTCCTGCTCGGTCACGTCCGGCCCGGCGGCGATCCCGCATTTCATCGCGCCCTCGTCGCGGATCTCGGTGACGATGTCGCGCGTATCGAGGTGGTCGACGGCCGGGATACCCTCTGATTCGAGCCACTCGGCCACGTCGTCGGTCATCTCGCGAGCCACTGCCGCACGCGGGTGGATGCGGTCCGACTCGAAGCGCTCCTCTCGGACGCCGTAGTTCCCGATGAGCGGATAGGAGAACGTCAGGACCTGTTCCTCGTAGGATGGGTCAGTGAGACTCTCCTCGTACCCGGTGTACGCCGTTGTAAAGACCAGTTCGCCGCGGGCCGTCCCCGGAGCACGAGCGCGCGCCTCGATGACGCGGTCGCCTTCGATTGCCACGTATGCGTCAGCCATTACGAGATGCGTATACTATAGTGGGGCATAAGGGTTGCTTTCGAAGACGAGTTTCGAATTTCGTAATCCTCAAGTTACGACCGGTGATACTGTCACATCTCGATGGACGACCTCGACAGAGAGATACTCTCGATACTCCGCCGGGACGCTCGGACCCCGTACACGGAAATCGCAGACCGAGTCGGAACGTCGGAAGGGACCGTGCGAAACCGCGTCGAACGACTGGTCGAGGACGGCGTTATCGAACGCTTCACTGTCGCGACGCGGACTGGCAACGTGAAAGCGATGATCGAGGTCAGCGTCGATGTCAACGTCGATACGGCCGAGGTTTCGGACCGTATCGCCGATTGGCAGGAGGTCGATTTCGTGTGGCAAGTCTCCGGCGAGGAGGATATCGTCGTCGTCGTCGACGCCGCCGACACCGACGCGGTCAACGGACTCATCACGCAGGCGCGTGAGTTGGAGGAGGTCGTGGGGACGAAGACGAGGCTCATTCTGAACGAACGAGTTGGGTGACGCGCGGCACTGCCGCGCGAGCCAACTCGGTGAATTGGAATTCGCCGAGTGGGGGTGATTGTAAATGAGCGCGTCGGGTGATGGGTATGGCGGAGCTGTGGTCGCTACCAGCTCGGATATGACACCTTGATTTCATACCTATTGGGCTACGAGAGACGATATGCAGTTCCCGGCGGGTCTGGATATCGATATCGTCTCGACGTACGGACAACTTGCGAGCGACGGGGCGCAGTTCCTCGCCGCTGCGGCGCTCCTCTACGCTATCGGCCGGCTCATCGTCGTGCCAGCGACTCGGTGGGCCCTGTCACGGACGGCGACGAATAAGACGGTCGCCAGCGCTCTCACCAGTGCCGTCCACCTGCTGTCGGTGGTCTTTGCGGTGGTCATCGGGGCTAGCGTTGCGGGCTTCCGGGGCGCGCTCGCCGGGTCGACACTGCTGGCGGCTGGCATCACGCTGGCGGTGGGGCTGGCGGCACAGGACGTACTCGGGAACTTCGTCGCCGGCGCGTTCATCGTGACGGATCCGGACCTGAACGTCGGTGATGTCATCGCCTGGAACGGGATGCAGGGCACAGTCGTCGACATCGACCTGCGCGTGACTCGGATTCGGACGCCGGATAACGAGCGCATCGTCGTCCCGAACACGGCGCTGGCGACGAGCGCGGTGACGAACCAGACCTCGACCGGGCCTATCGGGATCTCCTACCAGTTCGGCGTCAGCTACGAGGACGACATCGAAACGGTCCAGGCCATCATCGAGAACGCAGCCCGCGATCTCGACCACGTCTCGGAGAAGCCAGCGCCGACAGCCAGAGTCTCCGATCTCGCGTCGACGGCAGTCATCCTGACGGGCCGGATCTGGATCCCCAACGAACGGCGGAACCGACTCGCGTCGGTCAGGGCCGCGTTCATCCAGCAGGTGAAGGAGGACTGCCACGCGGAGGGCATCGACCTCAGCGACACGAGCCAGCACGAACTCTCCGGCGACATCGGGATTCACGACAGCGTCGGGCCGACACACGAGCGAACCGAGTAACCGCCGGCCGACACAGGTTCAAAGCCCGTGCTGTCTGCGAGATTCGTAGCGTCCGTACGTTTATACTTGTTCATAAGGTGGTATGTATATGGACGAGAAGCGCTTCGTCGTCGCCCTCTTCGGTCTCGCTGTCGCGGTGGTGGTCGGCGTACTCGCATATCAGTTTATCGCGGCGTTGACTGTCTCCGTGTTCCTTTATTATTCGACGCGGCGGTACTACAACTCCCTTCGCAGGCTCCGTCTTCCAGCGCGAGTGCGTGCGGTCGTCGTCATGGCGTCGCTGGCGATTCCTCTCCTGTTGCTTGTCAGCTATGCCGCCGTCCTCCTCATCGTCGAAGCCCGACAGTTCGTCACCCAGTACGCGCTCGTGGACGTGGCCGCAGCACACGTCAGCTGGCTGGACGGCGCGGACTCCGTGCCAGACCTCACCGTCGAAGGGCTGTACAGCGCCTATCAGTCGGGACAGCTCTCGCCGTTCGTCGACTTCCTCAGCGAGAACGCGATGGTGCTCACGTCGGTCGCCTCCCAGTTCTTCCTCAATCTGTTCATCACAACTATCGTCACGTACTATCTCCTCGTGGACGGGCGGCGCATCCGCGAGTGGCTGCTCCGATTCGATGACGAGGCCATCATCCGCGAGTACCTCGAAGCCGTCGACGAGGAACTGGAAGCGGTGCTGTTTGGCAATCTCTTGAACGTGTTGGCGATATCGCTTATCGCCATCGCCGCGTTCACCGGCTATAACGTCGTCGCGCCGGCGGCTGTCGAGGTCCCGTACCCGACGCTTGCCGGCGCGCTGACCGGTATCGCGAGCTTGATTCCCGTCGTCGGGATGAAAATAATCTACCTCCCGCTGACCGGTGTCACCGCGCTCCCGGTGGTGCTCGACGGTCAATCCTCGTTGCTCGTGTACGTGCTCGGGTTCCTCCTCGTCGCGGTGGTCGTCGTCGACACGATCCCGGACCTGCTGCTCCGGCCACTCCTCAGCGGCGAGAGCACGCACGTCGGGCTCCTGATGCTCGCGTACACGCTCGGACCGGTCGTACTGGGGTTCTACGGACTGTTCTTCGCACCGATACTGCTCGTCGTCGGCATGACGTTTGCGAATACGGCCCTTCCTCGTCTGCTCGGCGCGAGCGAGCCGGACGGCATTGATCCCGATCAGTTACGACTGGAAGACTTCAGCTAGCCGCGGTAATCGAGTCGGAAGTCGAACACGAATGGGGGATTTACGAGTGAACCGTTCTTGATGGCCGTGTTGGGCGTGTACTTTTACCATACAAAAAGAACATTTATATTCAAGTCAGGATAAGGGAGTAAAAATGGAGTCAAACTCCGACTCCCTTCCCTATCAGGTGCCTCCAGAAGATCAGATCGGGGAGCTACATATAGCGATGCGGCGACTGATGGCCGCCGAAGACCAGTCTACAGTCGCGACAGTCGCGGTCGAGACTGCAACAGCGATTCTCGATTTTCCCTTCAGTGTCTTCTGGGAGGCCACCGACAGCGAACTCAAAGCTGTAACCATCTCTGAGCCACTCCGGGAGCACGTCGAGGTCCGTGCTGACCCAGGCCAGGTGATGCGACACGAGCGCGGGAGTTGGCTGTGGGAACAGTACGAATCCGACGAGACACAGCGAGTTCTCGTTTCGGAAGAGAAAGCCGCAGCGGATGTACCGCTGCACGGGGGTATCACTGTCCCGCTCGCAGAGTACGGGCTTTTGACAGCTGGGACGGACGAGCGAGCCGAACCGACTGAGCGTGAGGCACAGTTGGCCGATATCCTCGGGAAGAACGCACTCTCAGCCCTCGAACGGATCGAGCGCGAGCGGGAGCTGAAACGGCAGCGCGACAACCTCGACCTGTTGAACCAGATCGTCCGTCACGACCTCACGAACCACCTACAGATCATCAACGGACGGGCGGAGTTGCTCCGGGACCAGTGCAGTGGCGACGCCCTAGAACACGTCGACGGGATTCAGGAGAGCAGCCAGGCAGCCGCGGAACTGCTTGAGACAGCCGGAGACCTTGCGACGGTAATGCGACAGACGGACTGGGAGACCGAGCCGGTCGCTCTCGGGCCAGTCCTGTCCTCGGTGACCGAGGATATCACAACGACGTACACCGACGCACAGGTCACCGTCCCGGACGAGTTCCCGCCGGTACAGGTGCAAGCTGACGACCTTCTGTCCTCGGTGTTCCGAAACGTTCTCACTAACGCCATCCAGCACAACGATTCACCAACGCCGTCGATCGTCGTCAACGTCACTGACGACGGTGACGCAGTCAACGTCACTGTCGCCGACAATGGCCCGGGAATCCCGGACGAGCAGAAACGGGCGGTGTTCGAGCGCGGCGAGAAGCGACCGGACAGTGAGGGGACCGGCGTCGGCCTCTATCTCGTCCGAACGCTGGTCGATGCGTACGGCGGCGACGTGTGGGTCGAAGATAACGAGCCGCGGGGGGCCGTTGTCGGACTCACGCTGCCGAAAGCGGCGGATGACGCCTGAGTCGTCTCCAGAGCTGTCTGTCTCGTTACTGCTCCATCAGCCCGTCCAGCAGGTGTATTGCACCGTGTTTGTCCAGCGGGTCGTTGGCGTTCCCGCAGTGAGGCGACTGCACGCAGGCCGGACAGCCGTCGGCGCAGTCACACGCGCTCAACATCGACAGCGTGGTGTCCATCAGCGGCCCGATATCGTGGTAGCCCGCTCGTGTTAGCCCGATACCGCCGGGGTACCCGTCGTAAATGAAGATGGTCGGCTCGCCGGTGTGGGGATGGCGCGGCGTCGACAGGCCGCCGATGTCGCCGCGGTCACAGAGGTACTCGAAGGGGAACATCGAAATCATCGCGTGTTCGGCGGCGTGGATGGCCCCAAGGAAGTCGCCGGTGTCACCACCGTCGGTCGCTGTATCGCCGGACTGATCGCCGCTATCGCTTCCGCGCCTGCTCTTGGCGCTGCTCTCAGCCCCGTACGCGCCCTGTCGTATCTCACTTTCTAGGTCTGACGGCACAGTGTAGTACAGCGCTTTCGTCTCCAGTGTCGTCTCGGGCAGGTCGAGTGAACGCTGGCCGAGCACCTCCCCGGAGGAGCCGTCGCGGCGCTCGTAGCCAGTGATCTGCTTGCGCATCGTCACTGAGGCGAAGCGGACCGGTACGTCCTCGCGGGTCGGCAGTCGCCGCTCCGCCAGGTCCGCCTCGACGGTGATGGTCTTGTCGTGCAGGACGCGAGTGAAGTAATCAGCCCACGTCCGGTCGAGTTCTGCTACACCTGTATCGAGATCGAGGTCTGTCACCTCGTAGCGCCGGCCCTGATGGTGGTAAATCGCGCCGGGGTGCGCATCACGGAGTGCGTCCTCGACGGAGAGTTTCGCTATCACGTCACCCTTGGCCACGAGTTTCACCTCGCCGTCGTCGACGGTCCGTAGGTTCATTTCGTGGTGTGGACTCCCGTTGCCGAGCCAGCGCATTCCCTGGTCGGTCTGGCGGCGGTCGAGCTTCCCGGCCGATTCAAGGCCGGAAACCACGTCGGGGAACGTCTCGCCGAAATGACGGTCGTCGTTCGGCGAAAGCCAGTTCTCACAGGCGGCCGTGTGGACGTGGTCCGGGAGGAGTTGCTCGTTTTCGGGGTTGGTCACGGCCTGTTCAGCACCTGTTTCGAACAGCGCGTCGGGGTTGCGCAGGACGTACTGGTCCAGTTGGTCCTCGCCACCGACCAGCGCGACGAGCGCAGGGTCGGTGCCGCGACCGGCCCGCCCGGCCTGCTGGAAGGCCCGCATCCGCGTGCCGGGGTAGCCGTCCAGCAGGACGGCGTCGAGGCCGCCCACGTCGACGCCCAGTTCGAGCGCGCTGGTCGACCAGACGCCCCGCAGGTCACCGGATTGCAGGCCCTGCTCCAGCTCGCGCCGTCGGTCGTCGGTCAGCGCGGCCTGGTATGCCCCGACGCTGTCGGCGAGGTCGTGTTCCCCGCGGCTCCGAAGTTCGTCGGCGCTGTCGCTGGCGTACCGCTCGGCCGTCTGGCGCGACCCGGCGAATACGACCGTCTGGAGGCCGCGCTCGACGAGGTCTACGAACAGTTGTTTCGTCTCGACGTGGTTCGACTTCCGGCGGCCGCTCCCCCAGCCGTCGCCCTCGTACTCCGGTGGGTTCCACAGCAGCCAGTGACGCGGCCCGCTGGCACTGGCGTCCTCGTCGACCAGCGCGAACGACGGCTCGGGCTGGCCGGTGACTGCTGCCGCGTGCTCCACTGGATTGCCGATAGTCGCCGAGCAACAGACCCACTCCGGGCCGCCCGCCGTGCTGTTGTCGTTTCCTGTGCCCCTGCTCCCGGCGTCGAACCGCTCGGCGACCCGCTGGAGGCGGCGCATCACCAGCGAGACGTGGCTGCCGAACACGCCGCGGTAGCCGTGGACCTCGTCGATGACGACGGTTTCGAGCCGCTGGAAGAACCAGTCCCACAGCCGGTGAGCGTGGGGCAGGATGCCGTAGTGGAGCATGTCCGGCGTGGTCAGCAACACGGTCGGCTGGCGCTCGCGGATGGCCTCCTTTTCTGATTTCGACTGCCGGCCGGTGTACTGGGCGACGGAGACGCCGGAGGCGAAGCCGAGTCCCTGCGCCAGCTCCGACAGCGTCTCGGTCTGGTCATTGATAAGCGCGACCTGTGGTGCGATGTACAGCGTCGTTGCCCGGCGGTCGAGCGCCCGCTCGAACGCCGGAACGGTGTAGGCGAGGCTCTTGCCGCTCGCTGTCTCGGTCGCGAGAACAACGTTGTCACCGGACCGGACTGCCTCGATTGCGTCCACCTGATGTGTGTAGAGGTCCGTGATGCCCCGATCTTCGAGGACGCCGGCGAGCCGGTCCGCAACCTCGCAGTCTGCGGTCCGCGCGTCCCGGCCCGGGACCGTCCGCTGGTCGACGATCTGTCCCTCGTAGTACGGCCGGCCCCGGAGCCACGAAATCGTGTCGTCCACGGGCGACGTATGGGAGCGAAAAGTATCGGTGTTGCTGTTCTTGGTCGGCGATAGCTCAATCGCCGGTAGACTCAGTCTGTTGTCGACTGATTGAGTGGCGGTGTCGCGTCACGTTCCGCTGCAAGCGGCAGGGATGCGACCGCTTCGGGGAGCGAGGCCAGCGGCACGGTGTCGTGAGTGGTGCTTATGGGGGTGCTCTCGTTCGTCTCGACAGCGAGGCATGCATTACCTGCCTCAACGACCGGGCTGTTGCCGTCACCTGTTTCGCCCGCTATCACGACGGCGTCGGCGGCCCGGGCGAGTTCTACTGCGCGCTCGCGGGCCGCGTCGTCGATACCGGCGAAGGCCGGGACCGTGACCGCCTCACAGTCGAGGTCCTGGGCGCGCTCGGCGGCTATATCCCCGGCGGGCACAACACCGACACTGACGCGACAGCCAGCCCCGACGAGCGTCGAGACCGCGGACGCCGCCGGCTTGCCGGTCCCAACGACGTGGACACGACGGTCCACCGACTCCCGGTTGGCCAGCGGTGTCACAAGCGGTGCGTCGGTGCCGGGCTGGGTTGTCACCAGCGTCTCCGCGTCGAAAGCGTCCCGCAGCGTGTCGCTCGTGAGAACATCGGCGGGACGGCCCGCGGCACGGATGCCGCCGCCGGCGAGCAACACCAGTTCGTCGCAGTACCGGGCGGCCAGATTGAGGTCGTGGATGGCGGCGACGGCCGTTTTCCCGTCTTCGACCAGCGTCCGGACGAGTTCGAGCGTCCGGACGGCGTGGTTGATGTCGAGGTTCGCCGTCGGCTCGTCCAGCAGGAGCACTGGCGTCTCCTGTGCGAGCGCCCGAGCGAGGAGGACGCGCTGGCGCTCGCCGCCCGAGAGCGAGGTGAACGGCCGGTCGGCGAACTTGGCAACGCTCGCGCGCTCCATCGCCGTCTCGACGGCTTGGCGGTCGCCGTCGTCCATTCGGTCGAACCGGCCGAGATGCGGTGTCCGCCCCATCTCGACGGTCTGTCTGACGCTGAAGTCGAACGACAGCGCGGTGCCCTGTGGCGTGCTCGCGACGAGGCGACTCACCGCCTTCGCGGATTTACTTCGGATGGGTTCGCCGTCGACGCGAACTGTTCCGGTGTCCGGGTTGAGCGTCCCCTTCACCGCTCGCAGGACGGTCGTCTTGCCCGCGCCGTTGGGCCCGACGAGGCCGACGAGCGACCCACGGTCGACGCTGAAATCGACGCCCGAGACGACTGACTGGTCGTCGAAAGACATCGCGAGGTCGGACACGTCGAGCATCGGACCGGAGCGGCCCCGCTCTGGGTCCGAACTGTCGGGCGCGGGCTGTTCGCTCACAGTTCGTGCACCTCCCGCTTCCGGAGCAGATACAGGAAAAACGGCGCGCCGAGGACGGCGGTGACGATGCCGACCGGGACCTCGGCGCTGCCGGAGCGCGCGAGGGTGTCCGTTGCCACGAGGAACGACGCCCCGGCGAGGGCCGCCGTCGGGAGGAGTATCCGGTGGTCAGGCCCGACGAGCAGCCGCATCACGTGGGGAACGATGAGGCCGACGAAGCCGACGATGCCGGCGACCGCGACGCCCGCTGCCGTGATGACAGCCGATAACGCGAGCAGGACCCGCTTGGTCCGCTCGACCTCGATGCCGAGGCTCTGTGCGTCTTCCTCGCCGAGCAGCATCACGTTCAGGTCGCGTGCGTACGCCAGCAACACGACGAACGGGACGGCGACGAGCACGACGCTGGTGGTCACTTCGGGCCACGACGCACCCTTGAGATGACCCATCAGCCAGTACAGCGCCCGGCGGATACTCTCGCCGCTGTGGAGCAACAGGAAGGAGACCACCGCGCCAAGAAACGTCTGTATCGCGACGCCGGCCAGCAACAGCGTCGCGACCGGTGTCCGGCCGTTCCGCGTGGCGATGAGATAGACGCCGAAGGCCGCGACCAGCGCACCCACGAAGGCCGCGCCGCGGAGGCCAAGTCCGAACGGGATCACGACCGGCGCGACGATGAAGCCGACCGCGCCGACCGCTGCGCCGGAGGAGACGCCGATGATAGAGGGGTCAGCCATCGGGTTCCGGAAGATGCCCTGCATGATCGTCCCCGCGGCGGCGAGCGAGAAGCCGACGACCGCGCCCAGCAGTATCCGGGGAAGTCGGACCTGCATCACGATCTGTGTCTGGAGGTCGCTTACGGCGTAGGAGAACACGTGGGCCGTAGTCACATCGACAGCAGGGCCTGAGACCGAGATCCCAGTCGGGACGACGACGGCGTTGAGCAGCACTTTCCCCACGACATCGGGCGGGATCCACACCGGGCCGATGCCGGCGCTCGTCGTCACCACGGCACAGAGGACGGCGACGAGCCCCGCCGACCACCCGACGGTCCGACCCGCGAAACGCATGTATGAAAGCCCAGTTGCAGTAGATAAGTATTTATTGCTCCTGACACCCGCCTAGGGTATGCGACGACTTTCTCTCGTCTGTGTCTTTGTCTTGCTTGTCGGCTCGCTTGCGGGCGTCTCTCCGGCCGCAGCAACAACTGCCACGCAGGCCGACGACTGCTCGTTTCCCGTCACGATGACCGACGCGACCGGGACTGAGGTCACTCTCGAGGAACGCCCGGAGCGAGTCACGACGACCAACCCTTCGGCTGCCCAGACGATGTGGGAGATCGGTGGCCGCTCCCAAGTGGTCGGGCTCACCCAGTATGCAAGCTATCTGGACGGGGCTGAGAGTCGAACGAACGTCTCCGCGAGCTTCGGCGTCAACGTCGAGCGCGTCGTCAGCACGAACCCGGATCTGGTGATCGCGCCGAACGCCAGCGCCGGTGACGTGGCCCCGCTCCGACAGGCCGGGCTCACCGTGTATCACCTCCCCGCCGCGACGACTATCGAGGATATCCGGACAAAGACGACGACTATCGGACGCCTGACCGGTAACTGCGAGGGTGCGAGCGAAGCCAACGCCTGGATGGACGCGAACGTCGATTCCGTTCAGCAGGTCACCGCCGATGCCGAAGACAGACCGACGACGCTGTATCCGCTTGGCGGGGGGTACGTAGCGGCGGGCAACACCTTCGTCACGTCGCTCATCGAACTCGCGGGCGCAGAAAACGTCGCGGCCCGCAACCACAAGAAATACCCACAGCTCAGCAACGAGGTCATCCTCCAGCTCGACCCAGAGGTCCTCTTCGTTACCGAGAACACGGCGACCATCGCGACGACCGAGCCGTACGCCAGCACGACCGCGGGCGAGACCAACGCGACAGTCACCGTCCGGGCTCGGAACATCAACCAGCCCGCCCCGCGGAGCGTGGTCTCGTTCGCCCACAACGCCACCGCACAGCTCTATCCGGACCGCTACGACGCCGATAGCTACGTTCCCCGGTCGGCGGTGACCAAAACGAGCGAGCCCACGCCCGCGGACCACACGCCAAGCGCTGACCAGTCCACGACCGACGCCAGCGGTCCCGGATTCACAGCTGTCGCGGCGCTTGTCGCACTGCTGGCGCTGGTCTGCACACAGCAGTTCCGCCGCCGGAGGCCGTAGCGCCATGGACAAACAAGCTATCCGTGAAACAGTCTGGGACGCGCTGGAAGAGCGCGGTATCGCTCGGTTTCCGTTTCCGCCCCACGACCGGATTCCGAACTTCGCGGGCGCGAGCGAGGCCGCACAGCGCCTGGCCGAGACGGCGGTCTGGGACGCCGCCGAGACGGTCAAGGCGAATCCGGACTCGCCACAGCTCCCGGTTCGGCGGGCGGCGCTGCGGGCCGGCAAAACGGTGTATATGGCTGTACCACGGCTTCGGGACGAGCGCTGTTTCTACGAACTCGACCCCGACGACCTCGACGACATCGAAGCCGCGCCGGCGATTTCGAACGTCGCGGATCACGCCCGACAGGTCGGCCCCGAGGCGGTCGGGAGCGTCGACCTCGTAGTGTCGGGATCGGTCGCGGTTACCGAAGACGGCGCGCGAATCGGGAAGGGCGAGGGGTACAGCGACCTCGAATACGCCGTCCTACGTGAACTGGGGCTGGTCGACGGAACGACGCCGGTCGTGACGACGGTCCACGAACTTCAGATCGTGGGCGGTCCGGCGGGCGTCGTCGACACCACTGTTCCCGTCGACGACCACGACGTGCCGATGGACTGGATCGTGACGCCGGACCGCACTGTCGAGACGGCAACCACACACACGACGCCAACGGGCGTCGATTGGGACGCGCTTTCCGCGGACCGTATCGACGAGATTCCGGTGCTTTCCTCCCGCCGCCCCGACTGAGCGACCGGGCGCTATACCGGCTCAAACCCTGGTAATGAAAGCTTACCGGCGGTACAACTTTACCGCCACATGCCTTGGAAGGAGTATGGATACACCCGTGGCCACGCCGAACCGTCACGGGGCGGATGGAACTACCGGGAGGGTACGCGTTCTCTATGTCGACGCGGACTGCGACGACATCACGGCGGTTAAAGAGACGCTGACTGGTAGCGCCGACGATTTCACTGTGACGGTATGTGAGACGGCGGACGACGCGCTCAATGCACTCGAAGACGTGTCCTACGACTGCGTCGTTAGCGAGTACCGACTCCCGGACCGAGACGGAATCGAACTGCTACGGGCCGTTCGGGACCAGCCCTTTGACCTCCCCTTTCTCCTCTTCACTGACGACGGCGACGAGAGCGTAGCCAGCGACGCTATCTCTGCTGGCGTCACAGACTACGTGACGAAAACGCCGCTTTCGGAGCAGACGGACCTGCTCCGACAGCGAATTACCTCCGCTGTCGCCCGCTATCAGGAGGAGGCGGACATCCTCGACCGGATGACCGACGCGTTCTTCGCGGTTGATGAAAACTGGGAGTTCACGTACGCCAACGAACGCGGCCGGCGCGTCATCGGCCGTGCGATGGCGGGGGACGGTGAGACCACCGACTTGCTGGGGCAAAACATCTGGGAAGTGGTCCCGTCCCTCGAAGAAACGGAGTTCAGCAAGCAGTACCGACAGGCGATGACCCAGCAGGAGCCAGCGTCCTTCGAGGCGTACTTCGAACCACTGCAGACGTGGTTCGAGGTATCTGTGTACCCGTCGCCAACCGGGATTTCGGTGTACTTCCGTGACATCACTGAGCGGCAAAAGCACGAGGAGGAAATCAGGGGTAGAGAGCGGACGCTCCGTGAGATTTACCGGGTCATCTCCCGCAAGGATCTCGATTTCGAGGACAAGGTCGAGCGCCTGCTCGAAATCGGGCAGCACGCCCTCGGAACCGAAACGGCCGCGCTCTCACGCATCGATGGCGATATGTACGTCTTCGAAATCGTCCGCGACCGGACAGGAGCCATCGAGGCGGGCGATGCAGTCCCACTGGACGCGACGAACTGCGAGCGGGCCGTCGTCGAGGAGCAGACACTGGTCCTCGCCGATATCGCCGAAGACCGACCGGAACTGGCTGAACGGGCTGGCTACGCGGAGATGGGTGTCTCCTGTTACCTCGGAACGCCCGTTGTCGTCGACGGCTCGGTGTACGGCACGTTCTGCTTCTACGGCACGGAGCCCCGCGATTCCTTCTCCGAGTGGGAAGTCACGCTCGTGGAGTTGATGGGAAACTGGGTCAGCTACGAACAGGAGCGCGAACGCCGCGAACAGGAACTCACCCGCGAGCGAAACCGACTGGAGAAGTTCGCCAGCGTCGTCAGCCACGACCTCCGGAACCCGCTCAATGTCGCGTTCGGCCGGCTCACGCTTGTTGACGAGGCGTACGACGGGGACCCGGAGCACGTCGAGGCACTCCAGCGGTCGCTCGAACGGATGGACGAACTCATCGACGACGTACTCGCGCTCGCCCGCGGCGGCCACAAAGTCATTGACGCGACCGAAGCGTCGCTAGACGATATCATTACAGCCGCCTGGGACACTGTCGAGAGTTCGGACGCGACGCTCGAACGCGCCGACACGGACGCGCGGATCACGGGTGACCAGACACGTCTGCAGCAACTGTTTGAGAACCTCTTCCGAAACAGCGTGGAACACGGGAGCAGTCAGACGGCGGCCGATGAGAGCGACGATCCCGTAACCGTCCGTGTCGGGACGCTGCCGGACGGGCGGGGATTCTACGTGGCCGACGACGGTCCCGGTATTCCCGAGGACACGCGTGAAAAGGTGTTCGAGCGCGGCTACACCACAAGCGACGACGGGACCGGCTTCGGGCTGGCTATCGTCTCCGAAATCGTCGACGCACACGGTGCTCGGATTACCATCTCGGAAAGCGAGGACGGCGGTACGCGCTTCGACGTGACCGGTATTCAGATCGAGTAACTATAGCTGGTCGACGCAGTCTCGGATGAGGCCGTCGACGTTTTCGGGGAGCGTCGGGTGGTAGGCCCGGTCCGGCAGGTCACGCACGTCAAGGCCGAGTTCGACGATGGTCTGGAACGTCTTGGCGAAGCTGTCCGCGTGGTAGTGCAGGCCCTGCCAGCCGAGTACTGTTCCATCCGAAGCGTCGACGACGAGCTTCGCAAGCCCCTCGGGCACGTCTTTCGACTTGAACACGCCATCGTCGCTGGCCTGTCGCGTCGCCGTGACGACGTCGTAGCCCGCCTCTTTCGCCGTCTCCTCGTTGTGGCCGACGCGAGCGAACGGATACACGCCCAGCCCGGAGAAGATGACGTGGTGGTGGACGTTCCGGTATTCTTCGAGTGAGCCACCGGCCTCCTGCTGGAGGATATTCTCGGCCGCGGTGAAGCCCTGTTCCTTGGCGACGTGGAGAATCGGCTCTTTGCCGTTGACGTCGCCGACGGCGTAGATATGGTCTGCGTCACGAGTCTGCATCGTGTCTTTCGCCCAGTCGCCTTCGACGGAGACGGGTGTGTTCTCCAGGCCGAGCCCCTCGACGGTCGGGCGACGACCGGTAAACAGGAACAGCTGGTCGGCCTCGAACGTCTCCTCGCCCCCGTCGTCGTACTCGACGGTGAGGCGGACGCCGCCGTCCGCAGTCTCCTCCAGTTCCTTTTCGTAGCAGTTCGTCGGAATGGTCACGTCCCAGTTGTCCTCGTAGATGTCGAGTGCCTCGTCGCCGAACTCCGGGTCGCCTTCGTCGATTGGCCGGTCGTCGTGCTCGATAACGGTGAGCTCCATGCCGCCGGCCTCCGCCAGATACGGGACCAGCTCCATCCCGATGTACCCGAAGCCCATCACGATACCTGAGTCAGGGAACTCCGTCGCATCGAGTACCTGGTCGCTGGTCATGAAGTCGACCTCGTCGATGCCGGGCGTGTCCGGGACGTTCACGCTGGAGCCGGTCGCGATGACGACGTAGTCGGCCTCGTGTTCCTCGCCGCCGGCCCGAACCGTGTGCTCGTCGACGAACGTGGCAGTGTCGTGGATGAACGTCACGTCGTCGCGCTCGGCCATCTCGTGGACGGAGTCTCGGCGGTGCCCGGCCCAGCCCAGCACGTGGTCGTCCTTGCGTTCGACGACGGCCTCCAGATCAACTTCGGGCACGTCGCCGACGAGACGGTCGTCGTGGCGCGCCTGAAAGCGATGTGCCCCTGCGGAGAGCACTTCCTTCGATGGCATACAGCCACGGAGGATACAGAGGCCGCCGCCGGGCTCGCCGTTGTCGATGAGCGTGAGTTCGATGTCGTCCGCCTCGACAAGATCGCCGGCGACTGCGGCCCCGGCACTTCCATACGCGCCGATGATAACGACGTGAGTCATACCAGTGCTAGGACGATGCCAGCAAATAAAGGCTTCAGTGGCGTGTTTCGCCCGGACACGACCGGGGTGGGCCGTGCCCGCGGCCACGGTTCAGTCGTCGCCGTCGACGGGTGCGGGTGGACGCGATCGCCCCAACCCGAGTAGGCCACGAACCGACCAGTCAGCGTTGAACACCCGGTCCCAGACGACGAGCGCGGAGGGAATCACCAGCAGGGAGGTGAGGAACGCGTACCCGATCGACATCGCTGTCAGGATGCCGAACTGGCCGATTGCAGGGAACACAGCCAGCCCGAGCACACCGATGCCGAATGTCGTGGTGAGCATACTCCCGAACAGCGCCCCGCCAGTCCCGCGAACGGTCCGGTCCAGTGCGGTTTCGAGGTCGTTTTCCTCGAACTCGTCGGCGAACCGATGGGTGACGTGGACTGAGTAGTCGACCCCCAGCCCGATAGTTATCGCCAGCATTGTCGCTGTGAGCGCGTTGAACGGGATGCTGAGCAGTCGCATCGTTCCGCCGAGCCACGCTACTGTGACGACAACTGGAATCATGTTCACGAGGCCGAGCGACGGCCGCCCCTCCAGCATATTGTAGATGAGGATGAGGAACACCGATGAGCCGACAAGCGCGATCGCTAGTGACTGGATGGCTGACTCCAGAATGAGGTCCGAGACGGCCTGGAACACGACGACCGAGCCGGTTGCCGTCGCTTCATACCGGAAGTCGTCGGCAACGCTTCGCGCGTCGGCGGTCACCTCTGCGTCGCTCGCGTCCGATTCGACTGTGTAGACGACGCGTGCGCTCCGATAGTCCTCAGTGATGTACTCTAGCGCCGTACTACGGGCCGGCGAGTCGAGCAGATACTCGTATATCTCCTCAAGATTATCGTCCGGGACCCCGTTGTCGTTCCGGTCGTTGCGCTCGACCATCCGGCGGAACTCGGGGTCACGCTCTGCCTGATCTTGAATGACCGTCACGATAGATGTCGAATCAGCCCGCCCGTCTTCCCGGACGAACGAGTCCGGCGGGTTGTTACCCGCCCGATACATCTGTTCGAGCGCCGCGTCGTTCCGCATTGGCCCCTCTACGTACACCGTCGCCTCACTGGACTGGGTCGTATCGAACCGCTCATCGAGGAAGTTCGTCACCTCCGTTACGGTGTATTCGCTTGGGGCGAACGGTTCCGGCAGGGCCTCGACGAAGTCCGGATTCTCCTCAGGCGGCAGAAAGTCCTCCTGACTGAACGAGGTCGAGACGCCGGTGGCGTAGTAGCTGGCACCGACCGTCGACACGAGGATGAGTACGAGGAAGATGATCGGGGCGCGGTTCGCGATGACGACACCGCCGCGCAACACGCCGCTGAGTGCCGAATCCTCTGCGCCCAGCGGCGTCTCGCTGAACGTCGGGATGGGGTAGCGCTGGCGGAGCCGGTCCAGTTCCACCTTTGCTGCGGGCAGGAACACCCCGAAGATGAGGAAGGTGAACGTGATACCGACAGAGGCCACGTAGCCGAAGTCCTGAATCGGCGGCAGCGCGCTGGTGAGGTTCGCGGCGAACCCGATGACCGTCGTCCCGGTCACAATGAAGAACGCGACAAGCAACTGGTCGGTCGTGATCCGCATCGACTTCTGGATAGATTCTCCGGTTTCGCGCTCCTCCCGATACCGGTTGACGGCGTGAATCCCGAAGTCGATACCGACTGCCAGTAACAGCGGTGGCACGGCAATGAGCATCTGCGAGAAGGGGATGCCGGCAAGCCCCATGAAGCCGAACGTCCAGACGACGGCCATAAACAGCGCGAGCAGGCCGAGTGCCATGTCTGCGAGGTCGCGGTAGGCAATCGTCAGGAAAAACAGGATGAACAGCACTGCTGCGGGCACCGTCAGGATGAGTGAGTCGCCGACGACGTTCGAGAATTCGTCCGCGACGATACCACTGCCGAACAGGGTAATGCCACCGTGGTCAGCGCTGGTGACAGTGAACCCGGCCTGTTTCTGGATGCTCGTCAGCGGACTCGAACCACCCTGCCCCGACCCGGAGGAGATGCCGGCCGGGACCTCGTGTGTGACGACGCCGATGGTCGCCGACGCCGAGGCAGCTTTGCGGTTGAAGTCCTTGCTCAGTAGCGATTCGAACCGGGGATTCTGCTCGGCCGCGCGCCTGGCGGCGGCATCGATCTCACTTGGCGTCGCTGATTCGACAGCATAGATCTGCTGTTCGGTCGTTGTCGCCTCCGGGTTTAGCTGTTGGGCGACGATGCTGGCGGCGCTTGACGTCGACGTGACACGGAGCGCTCCGCGCTGTTCCAACCGATGCTGTGACCTGAGCATCCGAAGCAGCGCCGGTTTCGAGAGCACGTTGGTCTCCCGCTGGATGAGCTGTGTACTCCCTGTATCCGGTGAGAAGGTCGGCGAGAACTTGTCATTGACCTCCTGCAGTGCCTCCTCAGCCGGCAGGTCGGTCGTAAACTGTGATGTCCCGGAGTTAGTCGAGACGCTCCCGAGGCCGGCGCTGAAGACCACCGTCACGACTAGGAAGAGAAGCACCACCTTCCGTGAATCGTGGACGATGCGGTCGTCCGCCCAATCGATGTAGCGCTGGTAGTCCATGCGTTAGCGGAACCTGAAGTAGCCGCCGATGGCCAGGGCGGCCACGAGTGCGACGCCGATAATCGCCGTCAGCGGTGAACTGCTACCGCCGGAGTTGGTCACGGAGACCGGAAGGCGGTAGGTGTCGGACACCGGCGTATCTCCGTCCGGCTCCTCGTACTGGAAGTCGACCGAGACGGGGTAGTTCTTCGTCATCGCGGCACCGCTTGCGCTGATACCGAACTCGATGGTCGTCGACTCGCCCTGGTCGAGGCTGTCGATGTACGCCTGGTCGTCCGAGACGGAGATCGGGGACTCGGCGAACAGCTTTGCCTCGATATCGGTCAGTCGCTCACCGGCGTCGTTGGTGATAGTCACTTCGAGCGTGCTGGACCCACCAACGTTGACCGACGCGTTCGTCGACTCGACGAGGAACTCGTCGGCGCTGCCGTCGACGCTCTGCCGGATTTCGAGCGTGTCGCTCTCGCGCTTATCGCCCTCGCTGTTGCGGTAGTTGGCGACGAAGTCGAACTGCCGCGGGCCGGAGTTCGCGTTGTCCGACACGTCGGCGTCGAACGAGACGGTCGCTGACTCGCCCGGTTCGAGGTCACCGACCGCGTACTGGGTCTCTTTCGGTGAGATGTTGTCGTGTGTGCTCGCCCAGTTCAGGACGACGTTGCGGACTGTTCGGTCCCCGGTGTTGGTCAGTGACGCTTCCAGCGTGCCGTCGTCACCTGCCTGCAGGGACGATTCGACGTCACCCATGGCGAAGGACTGTTCGGGCTCGGGTGTGAGTCCCAGCGAGATGTCGTCAGCGACGCCGGCATCGCCTTCGGGATCGTCGTAGCTCACTGACGCCGACAGGGCGTAGCTCTGTATCTTGGCGTCGTCACTTGCGCTTGCGTCAACACTCACTGTTCGCGTTTCACCGGGCTCCCAGGAGCCGATGAACTGTGACGTGGATTCGGACTGCCCGAACGTAATCTCGCTGTTCTGCGTGGTAAGTGTCACTGTCGCGTCTGAGACTGTGACAGGCCCGTCGTTGCGCAGAGTCACATTGTAGGTCCCGGAGTCACTGACAGCGACATCGCTATCGGTACGTTCGACAGTGAACGTTTGCTCGCGGGCAGGTGTAATTCCGAGCGAGGAGGCGGAGGTACTCTTTCGTACTCCGTCCGTGTCGTCGAAGTCGACTTGCAGGTCGAACTGATACGGTTCGGCTCTGGCGTCACCGCTCGCACCGACGCGATACCGGAGCGTCCGCTGTTCACCAGCTTCCCAGGTATCGATGAACCGGGAGCTGCTGGTGTCGCTACCGACTGTGAGCTCAGGGTTTGTCGATTCCAGCGTTACTGAGGCTTCCCGGGCTGGTTCGTCACCAGTATTCTCGACGGTGACTGCGACCGTCCCGACCGAGTCAACGCGCGCCCCTGAATCGACGCTCACCACGTCAAAGGCCGCGTCGTCGTCGATTTCGAGTTCGAGTTCGATCCGTTCGGTGGTGGATTTTTCGTCACGTGCGCCGTCACCCTCGGAAATGTAGCTCGTGTATTCGTACTCGACGATGACTGGAACAGTGTAGTCCCCGGGACTTGCGTCGTCATCGACGCTCACTTCGAAGGGAATCGGTTCCGTTTTGCCTTCTGGGACGGAGCCGACAGCCTTCTTGCTCGTTGTCACTGTAATCGGTGCGTCGCCGCTGTTGACCTTCACTATCGTCCCGCGGGCGGTCGTTACCTCGCTACTCCGAACCGCCTGCGTCGTCGGACCGGAGTCGACCGTTCCGCTGTTGACGAGCACAACGTCGAGTGTCGTCTCCTCACCGGGCGTGACGGTATCATCGACGAACGTTGCGTCGAAGTCGGGGCTCCCGGATACGGCGGCAATCGCCGTTCCGGACGCCATGAGCAATGCGACAACAGCCAGCGTCAGTAATGTTCGTGGTTTCATGCGTAGGACACTTCGGACATTCCTTACCGTTTGTTTCTGTCCGGAGCGGAGGCCATGCTTGGGAGATCGGGATATAAACCCACATACGTCTGTGCAGACTCCCGCCCGAACCGTGTACATCGAACGAACGTTCGGTCGCCTATCAACGTTGTGGTTCAGTAACAGTGGGAAGGTATTTACTTCCCGAACGAATATTCGGTCGGGATGAGTGATGGAATTCCGTTTGCCGGGGAGCCGGCGGACTCGCACGAGGCAATAATGCGAGCTACATTTCGTGCCCTCCGGGAATACGGGTATGCCGGACTTTCGATACAGCGAATCGCGGACGAGGCCGACCTCAGCAAATCGACGTTCTATCACCACTTCGATGGCAAGGAGGACCTTCTGCTGTCGTTTCAGGAGTTTATCCTCACGGAGTTTAACCGCATCTTCCAGATCGAGTCGACCGGCGACCCCGAACAGGACATCAAGACGTTTGTCAGCCTCGTGCTCGACGATTTTCCTGACTGCGTCGAAACGCCCGAGAAGAACGCCGTACTCGGTTCATACGTCGAGATGCGCGCTCAGGCAGTCCAGAATCCGGACTTCCGCGAGAAGTTCACTGAGACGGACGAACTGTTTACTCGGCAACTCGTACAGATCATCGAGGACGGCATCGAACAGGGAGTCTTCGCCGAGGTCGACCCCAACACGGTTTCGCGATTCATGATCACGATACTCGACGGTGTAATCCTTCAGAGCGCAACACGCAACGACAACCCTGTCGCCGCAGTTCGGGACACCATCGACGAGTACATCGAAGAGACGCTGATTCTCGACACCTAGCTTCGGCTGATCGACTGGTACGTCTCCTTCAGCTCCTCGAAATCATCGTTTTCGGCGTGCAGTACCCACTCTAGTTCTCTGGCTCGTTCTTTCAGTCTGGTGTACTCGTCGTTTGACTCCAGTTGTGACGCGGATTTCTCGCGTTCCAGCACGGAGAGCTTCGAGGAGATACGGAAGTACTCGTCGAGCCTGTCGTCTTCGACGGACCTGTCGAGGTGCTGGTCGAGCGTCGACAGGAGCGTCGACTGGTCAACCGGCTTCTGGAGGTAGTCGTCGAAGGGCATCTCCAGAATGTTCAGGTCGGCGTCGACTGCGGTCAGCATGATAATGATGCCATCGTACCCCCGCTCGCGCAACCGTGAAAGCACGTCGTCACCGTGGACGTCGGGCATTCGTCGGTCGAGCAACACAGCGTCGAACTCCGGACCGGCAGCGTCGAGCGCCGCCTGGCCACTGTACGCGACAGTCGTCTCGTAGCGCTCGCCGAGTTTCAGAGCCTGCGTGTCGGCGACGTCGTGTTCGTCGTCAACGACGAGTACCCGCGGTGGGCCGCCTGTAGTTCTGGACACGGTATTGGACAGGCCTAGGGCTGGCGACTGTATATGTCTTATCGGCACCCCTCTCTCGAAAAGGGTTAACCGATGGCCCGTTGAGTGTATCCCGATGAGCAAGTCGTCGGCGGGCACAGGCGGTCGACATCGCCTTGGGAGCCTCGCGGCCGTGGTCGGTTGGATAGGGGCAGGAGCGGTCGTGTTTGCCACCGTCGCGCTGGTGGTGCAGTCGGTGTTTTCGCTCGCGCTCTCGGAACAGGTCACCATCGGCCTCGGTCTGGCGCTTGGCGGCGGGCTGGGCGGCGTTTCCTACCTTCTGGTGACTGATTCGCCCGGTGAGACGACTGACGAGACGATGACCGTGTCGGCAGACGCCGAGCAGACACCGGAGCCACAGCCGGTGGATCTCTTCGACGGTCATCCGGACCCGGTGTTGTACTTCGCCGATGAGGGCCATGGCCCGGTCGTGCGTGCGGCAAACGAGGCGTTCGGGACCACGTTCGACGTGCCGTCCGACCGCCTCGACGGAACGGCCCTCTCCGAGGCACTGCTCGTGGCTGGTATCGACGAAGTGGACGCCGAGACAGTCAGTACAACTGACCTCGATGTCGTGGCCCTTTCGACGGCACTCGACGAACCGAGACAGTTCCGGCTGCGGACGGCCGGCGCCCCGTCGGCCGGCTACCTCCTGCTCACGCCGCTGGGGACAACGGGTGATTGAACGGCCGAATGCCGCCCGCGGGTCGGCGGCGTAACGGAACTTTAAAGATTCCATCCCGGCGAGATTCTGGATAGGAATGCTCGCGTCACCGCTGCAACTCATCGATAGTTTCCTGCTGAACTACACCATCGGTGATGTCCTGCTACTCGGCTTTGTCGGTGGGCTCGTCGCAATTCTCCCGCAACGATCGCTCCGGATGCTGGGACTACACACGATTGCGCTGGGCGCACTGCTCGTGATTACGCCGGCGTCGGCGATGGAACCAAACAGTGCGAGCGTCCTCGCGTCGGCGTTCCAGTACAAACTGTTCGGTCTGGTCCTGCTCGTCCTTGCACCGGTGCTGTACGCCGTCGGTCGGCGTTAGGCCAGTTTGTCGAGTGCGGTGAAGAAATCAAGCGGCGGCCCGGCTAGCCGGACCGGCTCGCCCGCACGCGAGATCGTTATCCGCTCCGGCGGGACCACATCCTTTCGAACCCGACCGTCACTGACGACGACACCGCTGTCGGCGTTCGTGAGTTCGACGACGATTTCGCTGTCAACGTCGACGACCAGCGGCGGCGTCCCCGTTTCGTCTGCCATCCCGGTGACGATGAGACCGGCCACGTCGGGGTGGACGAGCGGGCCGCGTTCGCTGAGATTGTATGCCGTCGATCCGGTGGGCGTCGCCACCAGTACGCCGTCGGCGTGGCCGGACGTGTACAGCGAGTCGTCGACGTACACGTCGAGCGTCGCCCCGCCGCCGTGACCACGGCGCTCGCCCTGGACGACGACCTCGTTCAGCGCCGGCGACAGCTCCCAGTCGTCGCCGCTGGCCTGTAGCCGCGGCTTGGCCCGCGTCCGGGCGCTCCCGGTCTTCTGGATGTGTTCGACCTCCGCGACAACCGTCTCGACGGCTTCTTCGGGTGCGATAGCGTTCAGAAAGCCGACTTCACCGAGATTGACCCCGAGTATCGGCGTCGACCCCGCACCGCGGGCGGCGTACAGAAACGTCCCGTCGCCACCGATGCTCACGACGAGGTCACAGGCTGACATCTCCTCGACTGGGGCCGAATCGGGTACAGCGGCCTCCCACGCGTCGTGGTCACCCAACGCCCCGGCGGTCGTTTCGTCCACGACGACGGCCGCCGAAGTGGCGCGCAGTCGGTCACACAGTGTACTCGCAAGCGACATGGCCCGGTCGTTATCCCGCTGCGCGACGATCCCGACAGTCATTGCCGGACGTTCCCGCCGGCCGTATATAAACCCTCTACGACGGCAATTATATCAGTCCCGACGCGTATCCACTTCCATGGGCCGTTCGTGTGGCTGGTGGTCGTGCGTATGAGTGAGGACAACGAGTCCGACGACGACTGGTTCGAAAGTGCGCTGGACGACGAGGACGGCGACAGCGAACCAACGGAGGCTGACGACACTTCGGCGACACCATCCAAGAGCGATGCCGAGGAATCGGCGTCTAGCGACACTGTGCCGTTTGAGACCGACGGCGACGACGGCAACGCCGAGAGTAGCCCGTTCGATGACGACGGCAACGACGACGGTAGCCCGTTCGATGACGACGGCAGCGCCGATTTTAGCGAAGACGACGATAGCAGCCCGTTTAGCGACGGCGACAGCACCGCCTCTGGCGGGGACAGTGACAGCAGTCCGTTCGACGACAGCGGCGATGACCCCTTCAGTAGCGAGAGTGGGGCTGCCGACGCTGGGTCCCCCGGCAACGACGGCGGCGGGCTCTTCGACGACGACTTCGCCAGCGCGTTCGAGTCTGCCGGCAGCGGTGACGGTGACAGCGGTAGCGACTTCGAGGAGGAGTTCGAGTCCGACATCCCGCGGGTCGACATCGGTATCGAGGGCCTCGATCAGATGATTCAGGGCGGGGTTCCACAGCGCCACCTCATCGTCACCATCGGTTCGGCCGGAACCGGGAAAACGACGTTCGGACTACAGTTCCTTCACCACGGCCTGCAAAACGGCGAGAACGCGGTGTTTCTGACCCTCGAGCAGTCTCATGACGCGATACTGGACACCGCCGGTGACCGCAGTTGGGGGTTCGAGGAGTACGAGGAACAGGGCCAGCTAGCGATTGTCGATCTTGATCCGGTTGAGATGGCAAACAGCCTCGATAACATCCGGGGCGAACTCCCGGCGCTCATTGAGAAGTTCGACGCCGACCGGCTGGTACTCGACTCCGTCTCGCTGCTCGAGATGATGTACGACGACCAGTCCCGTAGACGCACTGAAGTGTTCGATTTCACCCGATCGCTGAAACAGGCCGGCGTGACGACGATGCTTGTCTCCGAGGCCAGCGAGAGCAACCCCTTCGCATCCAGACACGGTATCATCGAATACCTGACCGACGCCGTGTTCATCCTGCAGTACGTCCGGTCAGACACCGGCGAGACGCGACTCGCCGTCGAGATCCAGAAGATACGGAACGCGAACCACTCGCGGGAGACGAAACCCTACGAGATAACGAACGACGGCATCTCGGTCTATCAGCAGGCCAACATCTTCTAAACCGTTGCCGTCCCGACCGACTCCGGTTCGTCCCGCTCGTCGAGTGCGGCGTTGTAGCCGCCGGCCCAGAGGTCCGTCGCGACGACCAGCACGTAGAAGGTGGCGAACGGACTGAGAATCACGGCGATGAGCGAGCCGATGAACGGGATGACGTTGAGCAAGTTCACCACGACGTTGACGGCGATGAACAGCGCAATCGAGACCAGCCACGGTGTCGCGTACTCCGGGGACAGGACCAGTTTCCGAAGTGTTCCGAAGTCGAACCCGGCACCGAACTCGCCGGTACAGGCGAAGTGGATGATGGCGGCCGTCGCCACGTAGCCGAACACCAGCGACAGGACGAACGAGATCGCCAGTCCGCCGAAGAGGCCGGCCAGACCGGCACCCGCTCCGGCGCGAGTCCCGGTCGCCATCGCGACCAGGCTGCCGCCGACGGTCACCCCGAACACGACGAGCGGGACGAGCATGTACACGATGCCGATGACCCAGGCTTTGACGCCGTCGACGAGCAGTTCGCCCCAGTCTTCGAACGCCGGTGGCTGTGTCGCTCCGTCTGCCCGTTCGCGGACTGCCTGCACGAGATAGCCGTACACGAGGATGGCTGGGACGACGAGGAATGAGAGGAGGCTGAGGACGCCGCCGATGAGGACAGTTGTGGTCCATTCGTCGTCTTCCATGGGGTATCTGAGTGTATCCTCTAGCGAATCCATGGCTATTGATCACACCCCTCACAATTAGTTACAGACACCTTGCTGGGTTATTCGCTCGGCTTACCGCAGGACTGCAGTGTACCGACCCCAGCGGTATTTGTCTCAGATCGTGCCGGCTTGCGGAACCAATAAATCACAACCGGGCGACAGGTGGGGTATGGTACTACTCGTGCCCTTCGACGGCTCGGCCCTGTCGAAAGCCGCGCTAACGCGGGCGATGGAGTTCGCGGACTACCGCGACGAGGATATCACTGCGCTGTCCGTTATCCCGGACGATGCGGCGTATGCGCGGGAGCGGGGCTGGCTCGACGACACTGAGGAGTTCGACACCGAAGCTATCGCCGACCGAATGCGAGAGCAGGTTGAGTCGGTCGCCCCAGCGTCGTCGTTCCGCTACGAGGTCCCAGAAGACGTGAGTTCGATGGCGTCGACGACGACAGACATCACCCGGACGATCAGAGAAGTCGCTCACGAAGAGGGGGCCTCAATCGTATTCATCGGCAGCGAGAACGCCGGGCGGGTGTCGACGCCGGTCTGTAGTGTCGGCTCACCGGTCTCAGAAGACCCCGAATACGACGTCCACATCGTCCGGCACCCGTAGCGCTATCTGACGACGGTTACGGGGACAGACGCTCGTCTAACGACGATTTCGGCGACGCTCCCTAGCAGGATGCGGGACATCCCCGAGCGGCCGTGGCTCCCCATGACGATCTGGTTGATGTCGTTGTCGTCCGCGTACTCCACGATGACCTTCGTCGGTCGCCCGACCTCGACGACGCGTTCGACAGACTCGACGCCGGCCTCGGTCACTTCCACCTCGAGGTCGTTGAGGAGGTCCTCCGCCGTCGCCTTCTGTGTCTCGTACCACTCCTCGGAGAACGAGGGAATCGATGCCTCCGCGCTGTAGCCGGCCTCTGCAGGGTTGATAACGTGCAAGAGAACGATCGTCGCGTCCGGATGCTCTTCGGCTGCGAACGCACAGGCGACCGGTGCTTGATCTGAGCTGTCGACCGGAACAAGGATTCGCTTTGCCATACGCACACTTCCGCTGGGGCCGGTTTGAATCTTCGGCCCGCTGCAATCGGTGAGTTGGCCTGCGGTTTGTTAGTCCCGCCCGTGACGGGTCACACACGTCGAGAGGCCGATCAGTTCGACCGGCTCGGAGTTGTCGGGCGAGTAGACGACCCGCTGGCCCTTCTCCATGTAGGGCACCTTCGATTCGAGGTTGCTGGGGATGTTCACCGCCGAGATGGCGTCTTCGTCGCCGAGGTTGAGCACCATCGTCGTGTTGATCTGCTTGAACACCGGGTCGGCGATGTCCTGTGGGTCCTGTGTGATGAGGTACAGGCCGAGGCGCTCCTTGCGGCCCTGTTTGGCGGCCTCGGTGAACTTCCCGATGACCTTGCGGCCCTGCACGCTGTCGGCATCGGTGAGGAAGTTGTGAGCCTCGTCCATCCCGAGGACGAGCGGCGTCTCTTTGATGCGGTCGTAGTCCGGATCATTCGAGAGCTTCTGGTCGATGAGCAGGCTGGAGACGGCGAGTACGATGGTCGACGCGGTCCGGGAGTCTGTGATGTGGTACGTCGGGATGACCGTCAGACCGCCGTCGCGGACGAACTGCGATATCTGGTCGGTGATCGGCCGGGCATCCTGGTCGAAGACCGCGCCGAAACCCTGGACACGGCGCTTGACGGCATCGAACGTGGCCTCGTGGACGTCGCCCGCCTCGTCTAGTTCTTCCTTGAGCGCGGGGTCCCCGAGGAAGGTCCGAAAGTCGCTGTACGTGCCGCTTTTCCCGTACTCGCGCTCAAAGCGCGGCAGTAGCGTGTTCACCAGCGCGCCGTACTGGTTATCGTTCAGGCTGGAGCCGGCGATGAGCCAGGGGTTGTCGTGGACGAGCGAGAACGGGATCGTGAACTCCACCTGCTCAGCGCGGTGGTGGCTGGCGTTGTAGTCGGCTCCGGCCACCTTCGGGACGAAGGCGATGGTGTCGTCGTGCCCGCCGTAGGCGACGCCTTCCCGCTCACAGCGGCGCTCGAACTCGTCGGTCATCGCGGGGTTGTCGTCATGCATCTGGGCGTATTCGTCCTGTGGGTCGAACTGGACGACGGCGAGTTCGGGCGTGCGGCCGTCGCCCATCTCGTAGGTCCGGCCGAGATACTGCCGCAGGACGTTCTTCGAACTGTGGGTTTTTCCGGACCCGGTCCCACCCGCAACGAGCGTATGCCGGAACACGAGCGGGTCGCCGGCGTCGTAGTCGTCTTTCAGCCGGTAGTCGATGGTCGGTGGCTCAGCGGCGGTGCGGACCTTTTCGCCACCGACGGCGAGGTGGCCTAAAAAGACGCCGTCCTCGGGAATCTTCAGGCCGGTCTTGATCTCGGACTTGTCGGTGGCCTCCCGAACGACGGTCTCGGGCTTTGGTACCCGGTCGGTCATCCGGCGTTTGAGTTCGCCGCCGTCGTTGTACAGCACCGCGACCGGCTCCAGTTCGGCGATAAATTTGAAATCCCGCTCGTCGATGCCCCGCTCGCGCATCGCGCGCCGGGCGTGGATCTCGGTCGCATCGTCGGCGTGGAACTCCTGGGCGTACTCCAGCGCCTTGATGCGACAGAACAGGCGCTCTCCTCCTGGATAGGGGACGAGCAGATACGTGCCGATACGAAGGCGCGAGCGGTTCCGTGCAGTGACGTACGCTCGCAGAACCGTTTCCTCTGCTTCCTCACTGATTCTGAGGCCGTTCGCCGCCGAGAGGACGCCGAGACCGGTGTCCGTTCCGGCCGGTGTCACGTCCATATCTTCGAAGTCGTCGTCTGTAGATTGTGCTGTCGGGTCAGTGCCTTCTGCCGCGTCGACAGCTCGGTCGCCGTCATCGACCGTCTCGGCCGGCTGTGTGGCCTCGTCGTCGGCCGCTGCGTCGTCGCCGTCGAAATCAGTGAAATCCCCGAGGTCGGACATACCCCAGTCCAGGGTAGCCGGGGATTAACACCTTTCCCCGGCGAGGTGAATGTGAAACCTTACCCGGTTGGCTGTCAACGAACGCATATGAAGCCGACGCGGGTGATGTCTTTCAATGTGCGGTACGACACCGCTGGGGATGGGGTAGACGGGTGGCCCCACAGGCGGCGGCTGGTGGCGGGGATAATTCAGTATCACAACCCTGATATCATCGGCGTTCAGGAAGCGATGGCCCACCAGCTTCGAGAGCTAGAGGTGTTGCTTGACGGCTACGAGTGGGTCGGAGACCCGCGTGACTCCGTCGACGCCGGTGGGGAGCATACGGCCATCGGTTACCGGACCGAACGCTTCGACTGCGCGGCCACGAACACGTTCTGGCTCTCCGAACAGCCCGCCGAGCCGAGCAGCGTTGGCTGGGACGCCGCCTATCCCCGTGTAGCGACCTGGGCCCGCCTTCGTGACCGCGACACCGACGATGACCTGCTGTGTCTGAACACACATCTCGATCATCAGGGTGCTGACGCACGGATTTCGGGGATCGAGCTAGTACTCGACCACCTCGATTCTGTCGCCCGGGACGCACCCGCGGTGTTGATGGGCGACTTCAACTGCGTCGTTGGCGAACCCGCCTACGAGCGCGCTGCGGGACACGAACTCCCTGACGGCCGCCGCCTCGTCGATGCCCGCGACACGGCGACCACCACACACGGCCCGACGACGAGCCGAACCGACTTCCACGACCTGCTCCCCGAGATGGGGATCGACCACGTGTTCGTCAGCGAGGACGTGGCCGTCGACACCAGAGCGGTCATCGCCGACCGCAACGACGACCACTACGGCTCCGACCACCTGCCCGTGGTGGTCGACTGTGAGCCCTGACCTGATGGTGTCTCCGTGGCATCTGACAGCGCCTTCGTCAAAGCACCTGCTAACTGATCGTGCCTATCGGTTGACCCATTCCCCGTCTTCGGGAACCCGAACGCCCTCTGTCGCTGACCGTAGCTCGTCCCGGCTGAGCAGGCAGTGGTTGATCGCCTCCATGTGAACGACGACGACCGTAGCGGCGGTCGCATCCCGGACAGCTGTGATATCCTCGACGCCCATTGTGATGGGGTCGCCCTGTTCGAACTGCGCTTCACCGCCGTTCAGCACGACTAGGTCGGGCTCGAACCGGTCGAGTGTTTCCTCGACCGGCTCGTACCAGATCGTGTCGCCTGCGACGTACACCGTTTCGTCTCCCTCGAACACGAATCCCGAAACGGGACCCATCTCCGCCGCTAACTCTCCGTGCCCGTGCCGCCCTGGCGTTCGGTGAATCGAGACTCGCCCGATAGACGCCTCGTCGTTGACGGGTCGGACATCGGTGAAATCCTCGTCAATGAACGCGTCCGCCTCCTCGGGCTGACAGAACAGCGGCGCGTCGACATCGAGTTCCGCCTTGGCCGCCGCATCCCAGTGGTCCTGGTGGCGGTGCGTGACAACCACGGCGTCGTAGGACAGGTCACCGTCGGGCATCGGGACGAGCGGGTTTCGACGGTTGTTCGGCGAATTCGGCACAGGCGGGTTCTCCCCAGGTGACGCGAACATCGGGTCCACGAGGAACGTCACGTCTCCAACGTCTACGAGGACAGTCGCGTTACGAAGTAACCGAACACTGGCACCAGTCGAGCCTGACATACGATTATTTGCGGCACCCACTGACATACGACTTGTCTCGGCACGTGCCAAATCCCGGAGCACGAGAAAGAGCGCGTTCGGATACCGCTTGGGAGGCTGCCGCCAGTCGAAGATCCCCCGTTGGGATGCGAGCGGTCCTCAGAGCGACCGGTTCACTCCGGCGGCGTCGGGGCGACCGCTTGCCCCGGGGGAGAATCTTTTGCCGCTGGGACCCCTATATCGGAGTATGTTGCTTATTCGGGGGACAGCAGGCGGAACGGCGCTGACCGGGACGCTGTACGAACCGGGCGAGGAGCCGCCCAAGTTCAACGGCGCGCCGGACGAGGGGACGCCCTACGTCTGGGTCTGTGACGCCTTCTACGAGGTCGAAAGTGGCGGCCAGGTCCAATCAATCGGCGACCGCGAGATCCGAATCGCCTTCGAATCCCCGATGCCCCGCGGTTTCGAGACGCGTGATGCGGCCATCGACGCGGCCAAAGAACACGTCCGGACGCAGTTCGCCCGGCTCGGTGTGGCCGGCGAGACAGTCGACGTGACGGTTCAGCAGGCCGAGACGGCGTAGTCGAACCAGCATGCTTTCCCGCCGTTTTCTGAGTCAGCGAACGACCGGTGAGTTATACAACGGTCTCGGGTGAAACCGCTACACGTGGCCGAGGACCCGTCCCCGACCGAGGTGTTTGCCCTCCTCGATGACGAATACGCTCGCGCGCTCCTTGCAGCCACGAGTCACAGACCGATGACAGCAACTGAACTCAGCAACGACTGCGACATGTCACTCTCGACCGTGTATCGCCGTCTCGACGCGCTTGAGGACTGCGGCCTCGTCGCTGCTCGAACGCAAATCGCGGATGACGGGCACCACGTAGACGTGTACGAGGCACAGATGGACGAACTCACCGTTTGTCTCACCGAAGGGGCCTTCGACGTGAGCCTCTCTGTCGAGTCAAAGACACACGAGTTCGCCGATGCGTTGGTAGACCTCTGGGAGGGGCTCTGATGGATTTTGCCGGCCTCTCCGCCGAAACGTGGGTTACCGTGAACACTGCGTTCCACCTCGCACAGACGGGGATCGGACTGCTCATTGCTGCATTGGCGCTCGTTGGCTACCGTCGACGGCGGACCCGCTCCATGCTCGCACTGGCTACCGGAATCAGTCTCCTCACCTTCGTCTCGTACCTCGTTACCCTTAGTGCCGTGCAGGTCCTCCCGCGAGTGGTGTTTCCCCTTCCGGGCACTATCACGGAACTCGCCGGTCTCCTCGTCCTCCTCTACGCTATCGTGCTGGCCCGTCGTGACTAACCCCCTCAGAACGATTCTTCGACGGCTCCCCACCGGATGTCGTTGTACTCCCGCTCTCGGTCAGTCTCAAACGTTCGCTCGATGCGGCGGGTAAGTTCTTCGCTGCCCTGCCGGTCGATTTTGGCGAGTTCGTCGGCCTTCCCAATAGCCAGTGGCGGCCCCTGTTCCCGGGCCACATCGTGGAGTATTTGTCGCGTGAGTTTGGCCCGTCGGTCCGGGTCTTGGGTGAACGCGTACGGGGCCTCGACGCGGAACACCAGATCCGAGCGCGGGTCGTAGAGGACGAAAAACGTCACTTCGTACGCTTCTGGGTCGAGCGACCGCTCGATGCCCAGCGCGTCGCCGTCGGCGGCCATGATGCCGTCAGTTCCCCCCCGTGAGCGGAACCAGTTCGTCGCGGTGAGACAGTCGGTCTGCAGCTCACCTTCGTCGTCGCGGCGCTCCAGAATTCGGCGGAAGAAGGCAGTGTCGTTCACCCACGGGGCGTTGGTCTTGCGCCGTAATGCACGCGTGAGTGCCTTCGTCGAGGAGTTCTTGATAAAGCCCACCATCGGGACGTCCCGCTCGACGAACCGCTCGACGAGGTCGACGTAGTTGTTCACGACCGTTTTGGGGCGGTCGTCCTCCGCGAGCAGGTCGGCCAGTTCGGTGTCGCGGTCGGCCCAGCGGAGCACGCCGGTCGGGTAGATAGGGCCGTCGAGGATGAACAGGTCCTCGACCACGTCGGCGTTGGTCAGCGCGTGCCGGCTCTCCGCGAGGTACAGCGCCAGCGCGTGGACGACTCGCTGTTCGTAGCGGTCGACCTGTGGCACGTCGAGGACGCGCCGCTTGGCGTAGCCGCGGTCCCCGCCCTGCCACTCGCCGTCGAACCCCAGGGTCGCGTCGTTCGAGTGGACGGCCATGATGATGGTCCGGCCCCGGTGGAGTTCCACGTCCGAGGGGACACTGCCCATCGCCGCCTGTGCCACGTCCAGCACCAGCCCGTTCTTGAACGTCGTCGGATTGATGGTCCCCGAGTCCAGACCGTGCTGGGTCGGAAACGGCGGGTCCGCCAGCGCGATATCCTCGATGGGGACCTTCCGGCGGCGCTGCTCGTTCAGTGGCTCCAGAATCTTCGTTCCGTCCTGCCACAGCGGGTCCAGAAAGTTGTCCCACACTTCCTCGGCAGCCGCCTCCTGGTCACTCGTCTCGACGGTCTCACGCACCTGCCCGGCGAGCTTGGCGATCCCGTCGACGTGGACCGGGTCCAGCGTCATGCCCGTGGGTTCGCCGGGACGGGCATAACCCTTTGGTCGCCCGCCGACTCGGTGCTCATACTAGCGACTGGACGTCTGTGACGAATTTCGCCACTCCCGGTAGTGAATATCTTGTAACAGTTACAGCCGACAGTATTACTCCTTGCCGGACTCTTCACGGAGGATGCGTTCGATCGCCTCGGCGATCTCTTCGTAGGACTGCATGGTCAGGCCGTCTGTGGTGATGAGCACGCCCTGTCGTTCGGTTGTCGCCCGCACGAGGTAGCCGTTGGAGAACGCACGCACGGTGAAGCGATAATCGCCCAGTTCGGACTCCTGATAGGCGTTCTTCGTCTGCTTGTACCCCTGCCACTCGTGGCCGACGAAGTCGTTGAGGTCGGCGTCCTGTTCGAGATCCTCCCGCAGGTAGAGTTGCTCGAAGTTCGCACGTGTGAAATACGTCACCGAGCGGAGCGAGTCGCCTGTCGCTGTCCGGGCTGTCGTGACGATTGCGTCGGCCAGATCGTCCGAGAGAATGTTCCGAGTCATGCCAGACCGAAGGCGGGCCACCCTCTTAATTTCAGGGTTCCAGATACCGACAACGATAGCGGGGCGGAGGCGGGGAATAGCCCCATCAGCACTGCCGAATTTCGCATTATCGACCGTCACGTTCGGTGCTGACCGACAGTGTATTACGCCGGTCGCGTGACCCACCGGGTATGGACGCCGGACTCATCATCTTGGACGGCTGGGGCCTGAATCCGGACGACGATGTTCGGGATGCCGTCGCCGCCGCCGACACGCCGAACTTCGACCGCTACCGAGACGCGGGCGCAGCGTCGACGCTTGCCACCCACGGCCGCCGGGTCGGCCTCCCGGAGGGCCAGATGGGCAACTCCGAGGTCGGCCACCTCAACATCGGGGCCGGCCGCGTCGTCAAGCAGGACTCCGCTCGCGTCAGCGACAGTATCGCTCGCTCACGTGGCGAATCACCGCCCGACGACGACGCGCAGGACTCGCCATTCTTCGAGAACGAAACGATTCTGTCGGCCTTCGAGCACGCCGAAGACCACGGCGGCCGGGTCCACTTCATGGGCCTCGTCTCCGACGGTGGCGTCCACTCGTATCAGGACCATCTCCATGCGCTCATCGAACTCGCCGGCGAGCGTGATACCGAGGCCGTCTCACACGCCTTCACCGACGGCCGTGACACTTCGCCGACCGGCGGCGAGGACTACCTCGCCGACCTCGAAGCCCACGCCGACGAGTACGGAACTGGCCATATCGCCACCGTCTGCGGGCGCTACTACGCGATGGACCGCGACCAGAACTGGGAGCGGACCCGCCGGGCCTACGACGCCATCGTTCACCGCGAGGGCGACCACCACGCCGACGACGCCGTCACGGCCGCCACCGAGTCGTACGCTCGCGACACCACTGACGAGTTCATCGAGCCGACGACCGTCGGCGACCACGCCGGCCTTGAAGACGGCGACGCGGTCATCTTCTTCAATTTCCGGTCGGACCGCGCCCGGCAACTCACCCGGATGCTTGGCGACATCCGCCCGGACGACTGGGGAGCCGACACCGAGCCGCCGGACACCCGGCTGGTGACGATGACACAGTACGACGAGACGTTCGACCTGCCGGTCGCGTTCCCGCCGAACCAGCCCGAGGACGTACTCGGCGAGGTGCTTTCCGAAGCCGGGAAGACACAGATCCGGCTGGCCGAGACGGAGAAGTACCCCCACGTCACCTACTTCCTCAACGGCGGCCGTGAGGTCGCGTTCGATGGCGAGAGCCGCGAAATCGTCGACAGCCCTGACGTGGCGACCTACGACATGCAACCGGAAATGAGCGCGCCGGAACTGGCCGACACTGCGATCGACTTCATCGAGACTGAGGACCCCGACGCGATGGTCCTGAACTTCGCCAACCCCGATATGGTCGGCCACACCGGCGACTTCGACGCGGCGGTGACCGCCGTCGAGGCCGTCGACGAGCAGCTCGGCCGGCTTATCGCGGCGATTCAGGCTGCCGGCGGGCACGCACTCATCTGTGCCGACCACGGGAACGCCGACGACATGGGGACCGTCGAGGACCCGCACACGGCCCACACGACCAACCCCGTCCCGTTCATCTACCTCTCTCCTGACGGGACCGCCGGTGGACGGACCGCCCGCGACGGCGGGACGCTGGCCGACCTCGCGCCGACGATGCTCATGCTCATGGGTATCGACCGGCCGGACGCGATGACCGGGACGCCGCTGGTCGAGTAGCGGGCGGCGCGACCACGCTAGTTTTCGAGCACGGAGAGATACTGCGGCGGCACGCGGGCAGTCGTGTACGTCTCGGTTCCGCGCTTGACGATCCGGCGGTCGTCGGCCTGCATCGCTGCGGCGTCGACGACGAACACGACCGGGTCGGCCGCGTGACGACGCCCCACCTCCCGGGCTGTCGCGACGGATTCGGAGAGGTGGACCTGCTGGCGGCCCATCGGCTTCAGCCCCGCTTCGCGTATCGAATCGGCGTTCCGCGGTGCAGTCCCGTGATATAGCGTCGCCGGCACAGGGTCGTCGGCCCCGTCGAGAGTTACGTCGATAGAGTGGCCGTAGGCTGC
The DNA here is from genome assembly GCF_054850705.1 of Haloarcula sp. H-GB5. Taxonomy (NCBI): domain Archaea; kingdom Methanobacteriati; phylum Methanobacteriota; class Halobacteria; order Halobacteriales; family Haloarculaceae; genus Haloarcula; species Haloarcula sp. H-GB5. Next base: position 382,467 of record NZ_JBTWBG010000002.1, read on the forward strand.
CCGGACACGGTCGCCAGCGGCTGCTGCGCTCGACTCGCTACTGGCTTCTGTCCGCTCGAATCGTCCTTTCGGGTCCGTGGCGATAACGCCGGCCAGTGCCTCACCATCGGCCCAGTCGTACTGTCGCTTGACTGCACTGCGGAGGGAATCGAAGTCCGTCCGCCCCGCTTCGTCTACCTCGATGCCTGCGTCCTCGGGGAAATGTCTGAGTGCACCCGAGACGAACTTCGAGAGCTGTCGTCGCCGTGTGCCGTCCAGAATCTGGGCTCCTGCTCCGTCACAGACCGGACACATCTCGCCCTCGAAGAAGCCGTCCTCGGGACAATGACGGACCGCGTCTGGCATGGTCGGGAATGAGCCACGACCGTACAAAAGCCTCATGCGGAGAGGTTTGCTGCCCGCGGCAGCAACGCCTGTTCCAGCCGCTCTCACCGGCAACCACGGCAGAGACGCTACCAAGATGGCTTGCCATTGCAGGTGACGGTGCCGGGTAGCTTCAAGTGGATACAGTCGTCAGTGAGCCATATCGAAATGCCGTCCCCAACAGACCTCGAATTCGGTGGTGAGCGGTCTGATGTGTATCGGTTCGTGGAACGGAACGGTCCGGTCGCGCCCGCCGAGGTGGCCGAAGCCATCAGCGTCGACCCCGAGCGGTTCCAGCACCACGTCTCCATTCTCAAACGGGACGACCTCCTCGAGGCCACCGAAGACGGGAAGCTCACCGTGGCGCTTCATGACGGTGAGACGGCTGAACACTACGAAGCCGGCGTCAGCTACGAGATACGCCCGTCCCGGCCGTCGGATCTCTCCGGCGTCGTCGGTACGATACGCGACGTGACCAGCGAAGCGCCGTATATCATCGCGGCCGGCGTCGCGGAGCAACTGGCCTACGAGGATACGCTCGTCCGCTGGGGACCGAACCGCTGTCGCGTCGTGTTCGTCGCCACCGTCGACGACGATGTCGTCGGTTGGGTCCACGTGGCCATGTCAGAGGTGGACGAACTCGCGTCGACAGCCGAACTCACGCTCGGCGTGATGGAGACGTACCGCCGCCACGGAATCGGCAGTCACCTGCTGCATCGCGGAGTCGAATGGGCCGCCAGCCGTGGCTGTCGGAAGGTGTACAACAGCCTGCCGGCCACGAACGAGCGGGCCGTCGACTTCCTGCAGGAGGCCGGCTGGACGGTCGAGGCTGTCCGCGATGGCCACTACGAGATCGGCGGTGAGCTGGTCGACGAGGTGATGCTCGCTCGCCGACTGGACTGAGACAACTCCTAGCAAGCATCACGATCTACCACACGGAGTCCGTTGACAGCGCCCTGTGGGTTTATGATTATTTGCCGACAATTGAGGGCATGACAGTTGCCGAACTGGAAGACTTCGGGATGCTCCAGATGGACAGCGAGGACATCGAAAAGACCCTCGAACGGAAAAGCGTCGGCGTACTCGGCGTCCCGACCGACTCCGCGCCGCTACTGCGCCCGCTCAGTTTCTGGTACGACGGCGACTCCGCGCTCTACTTCGTCTACGTTCTCGGTAGCGACAGCCGAAAGGTAACAGCAAGCGATAGCGCAGACGTTGCCCGGTTTCTCGTTTACGACATCGAAACGACATTCAACTGGCGCAGCGTCCTGCTGACGGGGACAATGGAGCGAGTCCCCGACAACGAACGTAGGGCAATCGAAGAGGAAATCGACACTTCCTGGAAGCCAGACGTGTTCGAACGCGCGGCCGAGACGGAGGCCACAGCGCTGTACCGGTTCCGAATCGACGACCGCGCCGGTATCAAGCAACTCGAACTCCCACCCGAACTCAGAACCGAATCCTCGTCGAGTCGGCCGGACTGACTGTGCTCAGCCCGTTCGGAAGGAGAAATCGAGCGTCGGCGCGGAGTGGGTCAGCGACCCCATCGAAATGATGTCCACGCCCGTTTCGGCGTACGCCGGCACGTCCTCGACCGTGATGCCGCCGCTGGCTTCAGTGAGGGTGTCGGCGTCGGCCGCCGCCACGAGGTCGACAGCCCGCTCGGTCTCGCCGGGGGACATGTTGTCCAGCAGGACGATGTCCGCACCGGCCTCGGCGGCCCGTGGAGCGTCTTCCGGGGCCTCGACCTCTACGTCGAGTTTCGTGGCGAAGGAAACTCGCTCGCGGAAGTGTTCGACGGCGTCGACCAGTCCCATTTCGGCGATGTGGTTGTCCTTGACCATCACCATGTGTGAGAGGTCGAGCCGGTGGGTGTCGCCGCCGCCAGCCGCCACCGCTCGCTTTTCGATGCCGCGCAGGCCAGGGGTCGTCTTTCGCGTGCCGGCGATACGGGGTGTGGAATCTGCCGTGGAGGATTCCGCCGCGTCGACGGCGGCACGGGTCTTCGTCGCCACGCCTGCAGCGTGACCTGTGATGTTTACGGCGACGCGCTCGCCGCGGAGCACCGACTGCGCGGGGCCGTCGACGCGAAGCACTACGTCGCCAGCGTCGATGGCGGACCCGGAGTCGACCGGTGTCTCAACCGCACAGTCCAGATACTCGAACACCGCGGTGGCGGCGTCGAGGCCCGCCACCACGCCGGACTCTTTCGCCACCAGTCGGCCCTCAGTCGTCCCGGGAACATCGTTGGTCACGTCGTGGTGGCCCACGTCCTCGCGGAGCCACCGCTCAATGTCGCTGTCGGTGAGCATCAGTCGGCCGTGGACTCCGGCGGGTCTTCGCTCGCGTCCACGAGATTGTGCGTGCCGACGCTCTCCTCGTTTTCGGCGGCGTGGCGAGCGATCAACAGGGCGGTGACGCTCGCGTGCCGGAGTTCGTACAGCGACCGGCTGGTTCGGGTGCGGACGTAGGCGTCCACTTCGCCCTTGAGTCGGCGGAGGACAGCCATCGCTCGCTGGAGGTCTGCGGGGTCGCGCTCGACGCCGACGTTCTCGTCCATCACGCGGGTCAGCCGCTGGAACTTGTCGCGGGCGAACCGCTCGGGCAGGTCCGGGTCGCGTTCGAGTAGCTCCGGCGCTTCGATTGGCTCCGGTTCGGCCCCGGCGGCGTCTTCGCCGGCCCGCAGGCCCCAGACGAGTCCCTCAAGCAGGGACGTGCTGGCGAGGCGGTTCGCGCCGTGGACGCCGGTCCGGGAGCATTCGCCGACGGCGTAGAGTCGATCCAGCGTCGTCCGACCGCGGTCGTCGACGCTGATGCCGCCACAGAGGAAGTGCTCGGCGGGCGCGACCGGGATGCCGTCTGCCCACTCGACACCGTGTTCCGCACAGCGCTCGGCGAGGTTCGGGAACTCGTCGGCGAAATCGAGCGGGGAGACATCCAGTGTTACTTCGCCTGTTGCCTCGCGCTCGGCCTTGACGGCGCGGGCGACCACGTCGCGGGGCGCGAGTTCGGCGTCGGCGTGGTAGCCGGGCATGAACCGCTCGCCGTCCCCATTTCGCAGGAGGCCGCCCTCGCCGCGGACGGCCTCGCTGACGAGGAATGCAACGTCAGCGTCGCCATTCTCCTCCAGTACGCACGCGGTCGGGTGGAACTGGACGTACTCCATGTCCGCGACCTTGGCTCCGGCGAGTGCGGCCATGCCGATGCCGTCCCCGGTCGTGTTGTCGGGGTTCGTCGTCCGCGGGTAGAGGTCGCCGATACCGCCCGTCGCCAGCACGACGCTGCCGGCGAAGTACGGGTCGACCTCGCCGTCGGATTCGAGCATTGCGCCGTGGACCCGGCCCTCGTGACGGATGAGTTCGAGCGCGGCGGTGTCGTCCAGAATCTCCACGCCGTCGTGGTCGTCGACGTAGTTCAGGAACGGGACGTGGATGTGTTTGCCCGTCGAGGCGTCGACGTGGAGGATGCGGTCCTCGCTGTGGGCGGCCTCGCGGGTAAAGTCGTGACCCAAGCCGTTCTGGTCGAAGCCAACGTCAAGGGTCTCTAGCAGCACGTCCTCGACGGCTTCGTTGGCGCTCTCGACCAGCACGTCGACGGCGTCGGGGTCGGCGGTGCCGTCCGATGCGGCCATGATGTCTTCTTTGAACTCTTCGGGCGTATCTCGGGAGATGGCGATGCCGCCCTGCGCCCACCACGAAGAGGAGCCTTCGGGGCGGGTCGCCTTCGTGGCGAGCGTCACATCGTCGCCTTCGCGGGCCGCGGACAGCGCCGCCGCCAGCCCGGCGATGCCGGAACCGATGACTAGCACGTCCGTCGTAATCGGGTCATCTGTCATGGTTAGATCTCCAGCATTCGGTCCATCGCGACCTGTGCCAGTTCCTTCTCCTCGGGCGCGACTTCGATGACGTTGCGCTCGCGGCCCTCGACCAGTTCCTCCAGCACCCACGCGAGGTAGTTCGGGTCGATCTGGCGCATGGCGTTGCAGTCCATGCAGGCGTCGCCACACAGCGGGACGACGTTCACGTCGGGATGCCACCGCTGGAGGTGGTGGGTGAGGTGTATCTCGGTGCCGATTGCCCACGTTTCGCCGGGGTCGGCCTCGGCGACGGACTCACAGATCGTCGACGTCGAGCCGGCTACGTCAGCGGCCTCGACGACCTCTCGTCGGCACTCGGGGTGGACGATGACGTTTGCGTCGGGGTAGTCCTCGCGGATGGACTCGATGTGGTGCTCGCGGAAGCGCTCGTGAACCTGGCAGTACCCCTCCCAGAGGATGACGTCGTTTTCGACGGCGTCAGCGGCATCGGTACCCTCGGCGTCCCACGGGTCCCACTCGACGGTCTCGTCGGCCATGTCGAGCCGGTGGGCCGTGTTCTCCCCGAGGTGCTTGTCGGGCAGGAACAGCACCTTGTCACCCTTCTTGAAAGCGTACTCAAAGGCCTTGTGCGCATTCGAGGACGTACAGACCAGACCGCCCTGCTCGGCACAGAATGCCTTCAGGTCGGCGTAGCTGTTCATGTACGTGATGGGAATGATTTCCTCGTCGTCGTCGAGCGCTGCGGTCAGTTCCGCCCACGCGGCGTCGACCTGTAGCGCCTCGGCCATCCCGGCCATCGGGCAGGACGCCTCCATCGACGGGAGAATCACGGACTGGTCGTCGTCTGTGATAATGTCCGCGGATTCGGCCATGAACGTCACGCCGCCGAAGATTACGTAATCGGCGTCGGACTGTGCGGCTTCCTTCGAGAGCTGATAGGAGTCGCCGATGAAGTCGGCGTGTTCGACGATTTCCTGCCGCTGGTAATTGTGGCCGAGGATGACCACGTCGTCGCCAAGCTCAGCGAGCGCGCTCTCGATGCGCTCGGTTCGCTCGTCTGCCTCAAGGTCCCGGTACGCCGGCGGGAGTTGCTCGAGGTTGTCATACTTGAAGAGGCTCAGATCCGTCTCGAACGCGGCGGTTTCCATTTCGGGCACGTTGTATCCACCTGTGGGTACTCACACTTCGGAACTACTTCGTGAAAAGATTTTATCTTCAAAGAAGTGAGTTGGTGGTGAGGAAACTTGTATACGTGATATTGGTGGCTACCCGAGTTCCGTTGGTAAAATTGGTAGCAACTATACTTCTGTTTACGAGGTTGATGGTGCATCAGATTTTATGTCCGGCCTTGGCGATTAATCTGATTCCATATTCCGTATTGTTGAATCACGTTATTTGTTATCGAATGACAGAAATGTGGGCCGATTCGATACCGCTGTCTGTTCGATTCAGTCGCTGGCGTCGAACACTACGTCGCCGTCGCTAACGGTCAACGCGACTGCGATGTCCGAAATTTCATCATCAGGCACCGCCCACGGGGAGGTGGATAGCACGGTGAAATCCGCAACCCTCCCCGGCGCGACCGTGCCCATCCGGTCCTCGTCGAAGCCCGCATACGCAGCACCGCTGGTGTACGCCCGGAGCGCCTCGTCGACTGTCAGGCGCTGGCTCGGTTCCGGTGCGGTGACAGCCTGCTGGATGCCATACAGCGGTGAGAGCGGCATACAGTCGCTCCCGAAGGCCAGTTGTGCGCCGGCATCTACGAGGTCCCGGAAGCGGTTCGTCAGCTCGCGACGCTCGCCGAGGCGCTCGTCGTACAGGCCCCCCGGCGCTGCCCAGCGGTGGAAGTTCGGCTGGGCCGAAACGACCAGTGGCGACGCTGCCAGTCGCTCCACCAGGTCACCGGTGAGGACCTCGGCGTGTTCGACACGGTGGCGCTCGTCCGCGGCGTCGACGGACTCGATAGCCGAGAGCAGCGCGTCGATAGCCGCATCGCCGATGGCGTGGGCGGCGAACTGGAGGCCCGCGTCGTCGACCGCCGACACGAGTTCCCGAAGTGCGTCGGGGTCCGTCCGCCACTCGCCGACGCTGTCGCTGTCGGCGTATGGGTCCCGGAGCCGCGCGGTTCCGGCCCCGAGCGACCCGTCGGTGTACGCCTTGATCGCGCCCGTCCGGACGCGGTCGCTCCCGTGGTTCGTCACCAGACCGAGTTCACTGATTGCATCGAGGTGGTCCGCCCAGTAGTTGAGGCGGACTCGCAGGGAAAGGGTGTTCTCGGTGTCTAAATCGCGGTACACTCGTGGGGCATGCGACTGCCGCACCATGTCGTGGACGGCGGTGATCCCCTTCGAGAGCGCCACTTCCTGTGCGGCCAGCAGGTACTCCCGAGTCTGTGTGTAGTCGGGCGCGATGGCGTCGAAGACGGCCTCAGCGGCTTCCTCGACGAGAACGCCGGTCGGCGCGCCGTCTTCGGTCCGAACGCCGTCGTCGGGTAGATCCAGCACGTCCAGCGCGGTGTGGTTCACCGATACCGTGTGGATGTCCTCCCGCGCGGCCGCGACCGGACGTTCAGTGCTTACCCGGTCCAGTGTCGCCGCCTGCAGCAGGTCGCCGTCCCAGTCACTCTCGTCGTAGCCGAAGCCGAGTATCCAGCCCTCGCCGTCGTCGGCCGCCAGCAGCCGGTCGATGCAGTCGTCTGGGCCGTCTGCCCCGGCAAGGTCCGCCTCGACCGCACGCCGGCCGACAATGTCCAGATGCGTGTGGGCGTCGATGAAGCCGGGCAACAGAACGCCACCGCGACAGTCGACGATCTCGGCACTCGCCGTCGAGAGTTCGGCCGGGTCTCCGACAGCGGTAACTGTGCCGTCCGTTACTGCGACCGCGGACGCCGGGTCGTCGCCGGTCAGTGGTCGCACCTCACAGTTCGTGAATACGCGGTCGACCATACAGACGCCGGGCGCGGCGACTGCAAAACTCTTGGCCCGCCAAGAGCAACTGTTAGGAGTCCCGAAGCCACACCGGTCAGTATGACCGACTCCGACGTCGTCGCGCTCGCAGAGCGCGTTCGTGACGGTGAGTTGCGGCTCTACGAACTGGAAGACCACGCTGACCCCGACACTGCGGCGGCGGCTCGCAGACACCTGCTGGCCGAGGAGACCGACACGGACCTCTCTGCTGTCGGCGACTACACCTTCGACGCCGCCGACGCCGAGAGCAACATCGAGAACATGGTCGGTGCGGCACAGGTCCCGATGGGCGTTGTCGGCCCGTTGCCTGTCGACGGCGGGGCCGCCGAGGGTGACCACCACCTCCCGCTGGCGACCAGCGAGGGGGCGCTGCTGGCCTCGGTCAACCGCGGTGTCTCGACCATCCGCACCGCCGGCGGTGCGACCGCTCGCGTCCTCAAATCCGGGATGACCCGTGCGCCGGTGTTTCGCGTCGAGGACGTAGCCGAGGCGGGCGAGGTGTCGGCCTGGGTCCGCGAACATGTCGACGTTCTGGCCGACGCTGCCGAGTCGACGACGAGCCACGGCGAACTGCAGGACGTGACACCCTACGTCGTCGGCGACAGCGTCTTCTTGCGGTTCTCCTACGATACCAAGGACGCGATGGGGATGAACATGGCCACCATCGCGACAGAGGCGGCCTGCGATGTCGTCGAGTCCGAGACGCCGGCCGACCTCGTGGCGCTGTCGGGCAACCTCTGTTCGGACAAGAAGCCCGCCGCCATCAACGCCATCGAGGGACGGGGCCGCACCGTCGCCGCCGACGTGCTGATTCCCCACGAACAGGTCGAGGACCGACTCGATACGACCTCCGACGCCATCGTCGAGGCCAACACCCGAAAGAACCTCGTCGGCTCCGCCAAAGCCGGCGCACTGGGGTTCAACGCCCATGCCGCCAATGTCGTCGCCGCCGCGTTCCTCGCGCTCGGGCAGGATATGGCACAGGTGGTCGAGGGGAGCAATGCTATCACGACGGTCGACGCCCGCGAGGACGGCCTGTACGCCTCAGTCACCATCGCATCGCTGGAGGTCGGTACCGTCGGCGGCGGCACGGGCCTGCCAACCCAGTCCGAAGCGCTTGACGTGCTGGGGTACAGCGGCGGCGGCGACCCTGCCGGGAGCAACGCCGACGCGCTCGCCGAAGTCATCGCCGCCGGCGCGCTGGCTGGGGAACTCTCTTTGCTTGCGGCGCTGTCCTCGCGCCACCTCTCCTCGGCGCACGCCGACCTCGGGCGGTAATCCCGGCTTCGGCGCGGTGCGCTATCGCTCCCGGCTCTGGCTCACCAGAAAGCCGGCCCCCGCGACGAGCACGATGACGCCGGCGAGCAGGAGCGCTTCCCGCCCGAGCAGCGGACCCAGCACAAGCAACGCCCACGCGACGGCGAACACCCCGTGAGCGATGGCGAACAGCCGGCGGCCCCGACGAGCGAACACGACCGTCCCCAGCGTGAACCCAAGCGTGAGAACGACCGCCGAGAGCGCGACCGGGCTCACCCGTAACGAGCCGACTGCAAATGGTTCGACAACTGGCGTGAGCAAGAACAGCAGTCCAGAGAGACCGACGAGCGTCCCGACCGCGACCGGTCCAAGTTCGAAATCCAATGTCGCGGTCATAGCAGCCGGTACTGCCCCCGGCTTTCCGATGCCTCGCCGGCGCGAACCAGTTTCTGCAGTGCCTTCCGGGTGTACGACGCCGGCACGCCGCGCTCCTCGGCGTAGCTCAGGATGTCGTCTTCGGTCGGTTCGTCCAGCTCCCGCAACGCGTTCGTTACCGTTTCCTTGCGGCTCGATCCGCCCGTCGCCCCCTGTTCGGCGCGGTCGGCAGCCGCCGATACGGCGTCGGTGTCGACGCCCGAATCTTCGAGGTATGTCTCGTCGTCTACCCCCGCGTCGTCGACCTGCCGCTCCATCTCGGCGTAGGAGTCCAGCTCCGCGAAGGCGTCGCCCTCCCCCTGTCGGTTCGCCAGCATCGACGCCCGGACCTCGCGGGCGTGGGCCTCGTCGTCCGTTTCGACAAACTTCCGGCGCTTCTCGTGTTTCCGGCGCGTGCCACACCGCGGGCACTGGGTCGTCTCCGGTCGCCCCTCGGTGACCCACAGCGCGCTACAATCACTACACCCGACGACCGCGTACATGCCTTTCTGTCAGGGCCGGACAGTACTGAATCCACCGACGTCGGATGCCGGGGGACGAAGGCTTAGGTGTGGTGGACATGACATAGCTGAGCATGGAAGAGGTACCACAGGCGGCCTGTGAGACAGTCGAGGCAGTCGACGGCGTGCACCTGACACAGATGACCGTCGGAGAGCAGATGAGTGTCCAGCAGTTCCATATCGAACCCGGTGCGGCCGTCCCGGAGCACAGCCACCGCCACGAGCAGGTCGGCTACGTCGTGAAAGGGACCTTTACCTTCCACGTCAACGGCGAAGAGTACGTCATCGGCCCTGGGGACTCCTACGTGGTTCCGAGCGGGGAACCACACGAAGCGCGCAACGACGGTGAGGAGCCGGTCCGCGGTATCGACGTGTTCAGTCCACCCAGAGCAAACCCGGACTGGCAGGACTAACCACAACTGTTTGAGTCCTGCGGTTGTATGGTAACTAATGACGCGGGCAGTGGCTGCCATCGTGACGCTCGCGCTCGTACTCGCCGGGTGTTCTGGATTCGTTCAGCCGGACAGCCCCGAGACGGTCACGCCGGCAGCGGTCCCGACCGACGGGGTCGGGTATCCGCCGGGCGTGAGCGACGGCGCAGTGGTGCCGTCAACGCTGGCCAGCGCCCACGCGCGGACGCTCAAGACGACGAACTACACGCTGGTCACCCGCCAGCAGGTCACCGACAGCAACGGGACGGTACTCCGTCGGTCCAACCACACGCGCTACGTCGCGGCGAACAAGGCGACGTACGCCGGGCAGTTCCGCCAGAACGGCACCGAACTGAACACGTTCACCACCCGCATCGACTACTGGACCAACGGTTCCATCGTCGCGGCCCAGTACGACGAGCGAGCGAACGGGCGTAACCGGATCACGTGGCCGGTCCGTGACGACGGCCCGGTTTCGGATCTCTCGGAGCGCCGGACGATACGCGGTATCGGCGAAGCCGTTACTCTCTCTGTCGCCGACCGGAGTGACGGCGTTGTCGTCCTCGTTGGGACTCGTTTCACGAATCCTGACAGGCTCAATACACCGCTGTTCGTGAGCGACCCCCGAAACGTCTCCGTCCGACTCCGCGTCAGCCACGACGGCACCGTTTCGGCGTTTCGGCTGGCCTTCGACGCTGAACGAAGCGACCAGCAGGTTCGTGTCACACAAGAGATGTGGCTACGAGATATCGGATCGACGACAGTGAAACAGCCGGAGTGGGTCGCAAATACGACCCAGCGGTCGCTTCAGGAATATAGTCTGCCAGAGAACAATCAGGCGCTACCGAGCGCAGGCATGACTCGGCGTGAGGCGAGCATATAGCTGGCGTACAGGAGGACCAGACCCATGTACACCTCCCAGGCAGCGAACGCGGAGATACCGCCAGACAGGTCGGCGAGAGCGGCCTGTTCGGTGAGTGCTCCCCCGACGGTTAGTCCGGCCGCGAGCAGCGTCGAGAGCAGGAGTTCGAATAGCTCCGGAATCGATTCTGAAACCATGTGTGTACAGATATCACTACGAACGCGTTTGTAGCTCTTTCGATCCGAGAGAGCTTAGTAGCCCCACGAGAACTCACCTGTATGAGTCAAAACTTGAACGCGGACTACGCGACACTCGCAAAGCGCGGGTTCATGCTCGGGGCAGGGCTGTTCCTCCTCGGCATTGCGGGCGAAGTCGCCGGGAGCGCCGTTCTCGGGACGCTGCCTGCTTGGGGCGACACGCTGCTGGTCGACATAGAAATGCTTGGCATTCTCCTCGGACTCCTCTCGCCGCTCGTGTTCGGCGTGGTTATGCCGCTGACCGAGTAACGCTTCTCGGACCGGATACGCTCCGTAGACAAAAGAGGCCGCCGAGCGACAGTTCTGCTCTCTTGACAGACCCCGCGCCTGTCTCGTCGCTCTCGACCCGTACTATGCGATAAAAATGGAGCGTCTCTGTAGGCAGCTCGACTCGCTTATGCGAGTTTCTCTATGTTCTCGACGACCTTCTCTGCGAACTCGCTGGTGGCGAGCTTCGTGCCGCCCTCGATCTGGCGTTCGAGGTCGTAGGTGACGTTGCCCGAGGAGATGGTCTCCTCGACGGCGTCACGAACGAGCTCGCCAGCGTCCTTCCAGCCCATGTATTCGAGCATGAGGCGGCCGGAGAGGATCATCGCGGTCGGGTTGACCTTGTCCTCGCCGGCGTACTTCGGTGCGGAGCCGTGGACCGGCTCTGCGAGACAGCGGGCCGAGCCGAAGTTCGCACCGGGGGCGATGCCGAGCCCGCCGATCTGTGCGCCGGCGGCGTCGGACATGTAGTCCCCGTTGAGGTTCATCGTCGCGATGACGTCGTACTCGTCGGTCCGGGTCAGGAGCTGCTGGAGCATGTTGTCGGCGATACGGTCGTTGACAACGAGCGCGTCCTCGGGCGCTTCGCCGTCGTACTCGTCCCACAGCTCGTCCTCGGTGATGACGTGCTCGCCGTACTCCTCTTCAGCGACCTCGTAGCCCCAGTCGCGGAAGGCACCCTCGGTGAACTTCATGATGTTGCCCTTGTGGACCAGCGTGACGCTGTCGCGGTCCTCTTCGAGAGCGTAGTCGATGGCCTCGCGGACGAGGCGCTTGGTCCCGAACTCGGTGATCGGCTTGACGCCGATGCCGACCGGGCCGTCGTGGATGGTCTCGTCGAAGTTCATCTCGTCCTCGACGAACTCCTTGACCTCCTCGACTTCGTCGGTGCCGGCCTCCCACTCGATGCCGGCGTAGACGTCCTCGGTGTTCTCCCGGAAGGTGACCATGTCCATCTCCTCGGGGTCTTTGACCGGTGACGGGACGCCCTCGATGTGGTAGGTCGGGCGGACGTTCGCGTAGAGGTCGAGCGTCTTGCGGAGTGCGACGTTCAGCGAGCGGAAACCAGCGCCGACCGGTGTCGTCAGCGGGCCCTTGATAGCGACGTTGAACTCCTTGATGGCTTCGACGGTGTCGTCGGGGAGATTCTCGTCGTACTTGTCCCGGGCGGACTGGCCGGCGTAGACGCGCATCCAGGAGATGTCACGACCGGTGGCGTTTGCGGCGGCTTCGAGCACCTTCTGTGCGGCCGGTCCGACGTCCGTTCCGATACCGTCCCCGTGGATGATGGGGATGATCGGGTTCTCCGGAACGTCGAGTTCGTCGTCCTCCGTGACCTGAATCTGCTGTCCCTCGTCGGGAACCTCCACTTTGTCGTAATCGTAGCCCATATTCCGCCAATTGATAGTCGCCCCTAAAGGCGTGCCGCTTTGCCTCAGACGTGGTAACACAGTGCGTAAAGAAAGGTCACGACCGCACGCCGGCACGTCACTATCGCAACTGTCGGAGGTGATATGCCTTTCGTGTGTCAACGGGGCTGTATGCAGGTCATCGTCCACGGCGGCGCGGGCAGTCCACCGGAGTCACCGGCTACTCGGCAGGAAACGCTCACAGACGCCGCTGAACTGGCAACGGCGGCGGAGGGTCCGATGGAGGCGGTGCTGGCCGCGCTTCGCCCCCTCGAATCTGACCCGGCGTTCAACGCTGGCGTCGGTGGCGCTGTCCAGAGCGACGGCGAAGTCCGCACTGACGCCGGAGTGATGACCCATGATGGCCAGACCGGCGCGGCGTGTGCAATGTCTGGCGTTGTACACGCTGCGGACGTAGCCTATACTGTGGCAACTGAGACGCCACACGTCCTCCTTGCCGGCGACGAGGCCGTGGCGTTCGCGGCGGGTTCCGGCGTCGAAACCGGTCGCGACCTTACGACTGCAGAGACCCGACAGCGATACGAGGCCGCTGACCCACCCGACGGAGGCCCTGCTGACCATCTCGACTGGGTCCGTGAGCATTTCAGCGGTACTGACACCGTCGGCGCGGTTGCGACCGACGGGGACCGGCTCGCCGCGGCGACTTCGACCGCCGGGCGCTGGTACGCGCTGGCTGGTCGGATCGGGGACGTACCCCAGATCGGTGCTGGCTTCTACGCGGACGACCGCGGCGGCGCGAGCGCGACCGGTGAAGGGGAAGCCATTGCCCGGTTCGGGCTGGCTCGTCGCGCCGTCGAACTCCTAGACACGTACGGCCCGAAACAGGCCGCCGAAGAAGCGATCGCCGAGTTCGAGGACGCGACTGGCGGGCGTGCCGGCGTAATCGTTCTCGACCATGCCGGCCACACCGGAGCCGAACGGAACACCGCCGCGATGCAGACCGCGACGAGATAGCCAGAGGGAAACCCCTTTGCCCGCCACCGACTAACCGGCGTGCATGACTGACGTGGACTTCGATTCCGAGGAGTACGAGAAATGCCGCGAAGCGGGCGAGATTCTGGCACAGGTGCGCGACGAGGCGGCCGAACGCGTCGAGGTGGGCGTCTCCCACCTCGAAGTTGCCCAGTGGGCAGAGGACAAGATCCGGGAGCTGGGCGGGAAGCCGGCGTTCCCGGTGAACATCTCCATCGACGAGGAGGCAGCCCACGCTACGCCCGAGCGCGACGACGACGCCACGTTCGGCGAGGAGATGGTCAACCTCGACATCGGTGTCCACGTCGATGGGTGGCTCGCTGATACCGCCGTAACCGTCGACCTCTCCGGGCAGGACGAACTCGCTGAAGCGCCTGCGGAGGCCCTAGACGCCGCGCTGGACGTCGCCGGCCCGGGTGTCGACGTGGGCCAGATCGGCGCAGCCGTCGAGGAGGTCATCGAAGGGTACGGCTACAACCCCGTCGTGAACCTCACCGGCCACGGACTCGGCCACTGGGAGCAACACACGTCGCCGAATATCCCGAACCGCGAAGTGGCACAGGGCGCGACGCTCGACGTGGGCGACGTGGTCGCTATCGAGCCGTTCGCCACCGACGGCCGTGGCAAGGTACAGGAAGGAGCTGACGAGGAGATTTTCGCCCTCGAACGGGAAGGGTCGGTACGGAACCGGCAGGCCCGGCAGGTCCTCGAACAGATCACCGAGGAGTACCGCACGCTACCGTTTGCCGCACGCTGGCTCGACTCGCCGCGAGCGGAGATGGCACTTCGCCGCCTGAAACAGCAGGACATCGTCCACGGCTACCCAGTGCTCAAAGAGCAGGACGGCGCGTACGTCAGCCAGAAGGAACACACCGTCATCATCACCGAGGACGGCTGTGAAGTGACGACGCGTTCGCGGTAGCGCGATACCGGTTTCGAACCCGTCGGGTGGTCTCGGACTACTGTTTTCGAGTAGCAACGCTATCGCTCGGAAGGCGTGTGAAAGGGTGGGGTGTGTGGCCACACAGTCAGAGACCGTGTGGCGTATTGAAACGGGTGGGTGGGGGGTGTGTAGCCACGCAGTCAGAGACCGCGTGGCGTACGGAAAGGGTGGGGTGGGGTGTGTGGGATGGTTAGGCGTTGTTCATCCGCGTCGACGTGGTTGTCCCACAGAGTTGACACTCGCTAACCCGATACGGCTCTCGGGAAAACGCCGCGTTTTCGCGTTTATCGGACTCTGTCTGTATCTGGACACGCACGGCGTGCGGTGTCTCACGGTCACACGTCGAACAGTGTTCGGCCATGTCAACGCCGTCGTTTATCGCTGCCATCCCGTCTGATACAAACCCGGTAGAGAGTATAAAAACCACCTTCAGTTCTGGTCCGTTCAGCACTGTTTATCGCAAGACAGCGACCGATTTTAGTCGATTACAACCGTAGGTTCGGCGAGAATGTTTAAAAAGCCTTCTGAGGCCACAGGACCCGGTCAGATTGCGTGAACGGCCAATGCTTTTATATACCACTTTCCCGGCATCAGTCACGTTGTTTTTGCTGATGGGTCGACAACTGGCGGTATGGACAAGGTGTTTGCGCCGTGGCGCATCGAGTGGGTCGAACGCGAGGAGGCGAACCCAGATGTCGATTGCGTGTTCTGTGCGTTTCAGGCACAGGACGATGACCGGACGAACAATCTCGTGGCGCGAAGCGACCACGCCTTTGTCCTCCTGAACAACTATCCGTACAATCCCGGACACGTGATGGTCATTCCCCATACCCACACTGGCGAGTACGGCAACCTCGACGACGAAACCTTGCTTGACCACGCCCGACTGAAGCAGCGGACGTTTGACGCTCTCGAAACTGCGCTCTCCCCAGACGCGTTCAACGCCGGGCTGAATCTCGGCGGCTCCGCGGCCGGCGGTTCCATCGATGACCACCTCCACACCCACGTCGTGCCGCGGTGGAACGGCGACACCAACTTCATGCCGGTCATCAGTGATACGAAAGTCATCGTCGAGGCCGTCGAAGAGACGTACGACCGGCTCTACGCTGCGTTCGCGTCACAGGACGGGACGACCGCTCCTGCGGATGGGGCTGTCCGAGTCGAGTAGACCGGCTATCCTAGCATCCAGCTAAGCTACGGTCTTCGCCGGTGGAACTGTGGTAAAACAGCCGATTTCCGGTGGCTGAAAAGCATCGGGTGGGCCTTTTTCAGTGGCCGTCAAACCGTCGTATGGTCCCATGACCCAAGAAGGCCCTCCAAATCACGGCCAGCGTGATAAGTACCCGGCTCCATCCGGTCGCCGCCGCTTCGTCAAAGGACTGGTCGGCGCCAGTGCGCTGTCGGGGATGACAACCGTCGGTGGCCTCGCAGTCGACGCAACGACCGACCAAGGCGGCGTCGGTGGCGGTACCGTGTCCTATGTCGGCATCCGGAACATCGCTGGCCCGGCGAACCGACCGATGCCGATCGTCCCGCTGGAGATATCCGATGGCGCACTCCGCGGCATCTGGCCGTCCGTCTCAGAAGAGACAGCGGGCGGTGATACCTTCCGTATCGCCAAGGGCGAACTGGGAGGTCTGACGTACTCCCAGCAGTGGTTCCAGTACTGCGGGCTCGAAGTCGCCGCGGGACTCGAACCAGACCCCGAGCGCGATGGGTTCCTCAGGTCGAAGGCGACGTATGACTGGCAATCACAGTTGAACGACGGGGATAAACTCCGTGTCAAGCACTTCGAGGACTACAAGTCGTGGGGAAACGACATCGGTAGCGACGGTCTCGGCAAGCCAGCGGTCGCGACCTGGCGCTCACAGGCCGAGGACGTCAAGGAGATTCAGATTCAGGTACTCCGGACACCCTCGGTCTCGAAGATGGCCGCCGGTGAAGACAAGTACGCCGACCTCGCCGGTGAGATACGTGAATTCATAGACGCGGCCACCGCCGAGGATTTCATCGCATGGGTGAACCGCTGTACGCACCTCTGCTGTAACCCCGGGTACAAAAAGACGCCTGGAAGCGCGAAGTTCGAAGCCGCCGACAAGGTGTACTGTAACTGCCACCAGTCGGTGTATGATCCGTTCTCACCAACGAAGGCAACCTTCGCGTCCCGGCCTCGGCCACAGGGATAGGTCAGTGTCGAAGCGGCTTTGACGGCGGCCCGACAACGGGGGAGCAATGTCACGCCGCGCGACGCTCAGGCGGGTCGGCCTGCTCGTTCTCGGCGTCAACCTTCTCCTCGTGCTGCTGAAAGCCGGCGTCTGGCTCACCACCGGGAGCTTCGCCGTCCAGTCTGAGGCGATCAACAGCGCCGCCGACACCGCCTATTCGCTGGTCATCGTTGCCGGGCTGTATCTGACGACCCGCCCGCCGGACTTCGAGCACCCCCACGGCCACGAGCGCATCGAGCCGTTCGTCTCGCTGTTCGTCGCCGCGGGTATCTTCGCCGCCGGCGGGTTCGTCCTCTGGAACGCCGGGACTGCCCTGTTGACCGGGGACGTCTCGGTGACACAGGGGCCAGCCGCTGTACTCGTACTCGTGTTCTCGGCCGTCGCGAAGTACGCCCTCTATCGCTACTGTCTCCGCGCGGGTACGGACCGGAACTCCCCGGCGCTCATTGCGACGGCGAAGGACAACCGCAACGACATCCTCACCGCTGGAGCGGCGCTGGTCGGTGTCGCCGGTGCAATGGCCGGCTATCCCATCGCCGACCCGCTGGCCGCACTCGTCGTCGCCGTCGGCATCATCTACACCGGCATCGAGGTCGTCCAGGAAAACGTCACGTATCTCGTCGGCGGCGCACCGCCGGAAGACCTCCGGCGCGAAATCCTCCGCCGCGCGCTCGACCACGCGAAGGTCAGCGGCGCACACGACGTCATCGCTCACTACGTCGGTCCCGAAATCGACGTGAGCCTCCACATCGAGGTGGAGGGCGACCTGACGCTGTTCGAGGCCCACGACATCGAGACGGCGGTCATCAAATCCATCGAGGAACTTCCGGAGGTCGACGACGCGTTCATCCACGTCGACCCGAAGGAACTGGGGGAGTGGAAAGACGACGAAGAAGTAGAGCGGCTTGCCGATCTGGAGTGACGTTTTAGTAGCTTCCGTGCCATGCCGTAGCATATGGGTGACGACTCATCACGTAGCTGGCTCGCGCTTGGACGACTGTTGTTCGGTCTCGGTCTGGCTCTGCAGGCCACCGAGGACTTCCGCGACATGGAAGACGCCATCGAGTACGCCGAGTCCGCGGGCGTCCCCGCGCCGGACCTGCTGGCCCCGCTGGCCTCAGGAATGATGCTGGTCGGCGGGCTGGGGACGGCGTTCTGGCGGCTCCCCCGGATTTCGACCGGTGCGGTCGCCACGTTTCTGGCCGTCGTCACGCCGACGATGCACGACTTCTGGAACGC
Source organism: Haloarcula sp. H-GB5 (assembly GCF_054850705.1). NCBI lineage: Archaea > Methanobacteriati > Methanobacteriota > Halobacteria > Halobacteriales > Haloarculaceae > Haloarcula > Haloarcula sp. H-GB5. Next base: position 400,431 of record NZ_JBTWBG010000002.1, read on the forward strand.
CGACCCGGACGACCGGGGCGGCGAGCGCTTGGCCTTCTTCGGGAACCTCGCGATGTTCGGCGCAGCGGTCACGTTCCTTCGCGAAGCCTATCGCGGCGACTGATTGTCCAATCGATTCCGACTGAAAATTTGCGACGGCGGCCCGCTCAGTCCGCGACCTGCGCCCGCTCGATTGGCTCGCCGAAGGCGTACACGGTGTTGTGGCTCGTGATCTCCACCTCGACCGTGTCACCGATTTCGAGGCCGCGCTCCTGTGCGTCGGCGATGACGACCTGCCGGTAGGCCTCGTCGTAGCCCACCAGCGACTCGTCGGTCCCGTCCTCGACGAGCAGGACCGAAGACGTGCGGCCCACCATCTCCTCGTAAGCCTCGGCCATCAGTTCCATCTTCGCCTCGCTCATCTCCTTCGAGCGGTCCTTCTTCGTCTGGCCGCCCAGCCCTTTCATGTCGGCCGCGTCGGTACCGGGCCGCTTCGAGAAGCGCGTGACGTTGATTTTCTCGGGGCGGGTCTCGCGCAGCAGCGCCATCGACTGCTCGTGATCGGCCGGCTCCTCGGTCGGGAAGCCGACGATGAAGTCCGTCGATAGCGTCCAGTAGTCTAGGTGATCGTCCAGCGTCTCGACGACCTCAAGATACTCCGAAACGGCGTGCTGGCGGCGCATATCTGCCAGCACGTCGTCGCTGCCGGACTGGACGGGTGCGTGGATGAAGTTGTACAGTTTGTCGTGCTCGGCGAACACCGCCGCGAGTTCGTCGCGGACGCCGTGGAGGCCCTTCGGGTTCGCCATGCCGACACGCACCCGGAACTCGCCGTCGATGTCGGAGCAGATGCGGTCGAGTAGCTCCGGCAGGAGGCTCGTCCCCTGGTTCGTATCCCAGCCGTAGACGCCCGTGTCTTGGCCTGTGATGCGGATTTCCTTCGCGCCGGCGTGGACGAGCGCGCGAGCCTTCTCGACGTTTTCCTCGACCGAGGGTGATTCGATCCGCCCGGTCGCCTGCTTGGTGATGCAGTACGAGCAGTCCGACATACAGCCCCGGGCGATGGGGAGGATGCCGACGACGCCGTTGAGCACTGTTCCAGTGTCCGGCGTGATTGTCGGGCACTCGCCGTTGAGGACGTACTGCGGGACGTCGTCCCAGTGGAGCACCTCGGCGTCGATGTCGGCGCTCTGGAACTCCTCGCCCTGTGCGAGCGCCATACAGCCCGTGATGACGAGGTCGGCCGGCGTTTCCTTGTCGAGTTCTTTGGCCCGTGCGAGCATGTTGCGTTCGGTCTTCTCAAGCACCGTGCAGGTGTTGAGTATCGCCACGTCGGCGGACTCCGGGCCGTCGGCGGGGTGGTGCCCGCCCTCCCGGAGCGCCTGCTCGATCTGCTGGGTCTCACCTCTGTTCGAGGTGCACCCGTACGTCTCGATGTGATACCGGGCCATTCATCCAGACACTATCGCCAGGACGGCAAAAGGGCGACGGATTGGACCGGTCAGTAGCCGTTATCTGTATCCGCGTCGTCCCGATCTGTCTCCGGTTCGGTTGGAGTCTCGCCTTCCGTCGCGGCCTGCCACTCCCGAACGATGGTATCGCCGCTCGACGCACCGATCCGCTCGGCTCCAGCCTCGAACATCGCCTCGGCGTCGGCCCACGACCCAACGCCGCCGCTGGCTTTCACCGGGAGGTACTTGCTGAGTATCTCTACGTCGTGGACCGTCGCGCCGCCCTCGCTGAACCCCGTCGCCGTCTTGAGGTACGCGGCGTCGGCGTCTGCGACGATCTGTCCGACCCGTTCGAGTTCGTCGTCGGAGAGCAGCGGCGCTTCGACGATGACCTTCACGGGAACTGGAACGCTGGCGACGACTTCGGTGATGTGGTCCCGGACGGCGTCGTCCTCCCCGGCCTTGAGCAAGCCTACGTTGCACACCATATCCAGTTCGTCGGCTCCGGCATCCCAGGCCAGCTTGGCCGCTTGACAGACGCTGTCGGTCTGCCCCTGGCCGTGGGGAAAGTCGATGACCGCCGTGAGCGGGACGTTCGCGTACTCCGTCGCCAGCGGGAGGTAACACGGTGGAATGCACGCCCGCATCCCGTACTGCAGCGCCTCGTCGAGGCAGGCTCGTACGTCGTCCGGTGTCGTCGTCGGTCCGAGGACCGTATGTTCGATGCGGTCTGGTATATCGTCCATACCGCGGGGTGACACGCGGTGCCTACGTAAAGACGGCGGGCGGCAAGCGGTAGGTGCTACTGGCTCCCTGTCCGACGGTCGCCGCTCGTGCTGATGTGCCCTCCGTCGGTCTCGTTCGGAAGGTTTTCCCTCGTAGGCGTCGGCGTGAGGGACATGGTACTGCCTTCGGGGTTAGCGCTCCCGCCGCTTGAGTACACTGTGGCGCTGCTTGCGGGCACACTCGTGGTGACAGCGCTGTTGTACGCCCTCGAACCACCGGTCGACCAGCGGACCGTGGTCGCCCTGACGCCGTGGATGGCACTTGGCGGCGCGCTCCACGCGTTCCACCAGCCGCCGATTGCAGCGTACAGGCCCGTGGTCGCACCGCTGTTCGGCGCACCGGCAGTGTACCTGACGACGTTCGTCACGCTGGGCGTCGTCTGGATCACGCTGACGCTGTTCAGCGTCCGGCGCGGCCACAGCGAGACGATATCGCGCAATCTGGGGTACATCGGCATCGGACTCCTGACCGTGTTGCTCGTCATCGCCGTCGTGATGGCACTGGAATCCGGCCTACTGGGGCTCATCTGGCCGACCGTCGCCGTCGTCGTCGCAATCGTCGTGACTGCCGTGACGGTGCTTGCGGTCGCGCTGTGGCGGACCCCGGTCGTCGTCCGGATGCGCTATGCGGCTCCGACGGTCGTGTTCGCGCATATGCTCGACGGCGTCTCGACGGCGGTCGGCGCTGACGTTATCGGCATCACGGAGCGAACGCCGATACCGGCCCGTATCATGGAGTTCGCCGGCACGCTCCCGACAGCGCCGTATCTCGGCAAAGGCTGGCTGTTCGTGTTCGTCAAACTGCTCGTGGCGATTGCGGTCGTCTTCCTGCTCGATGACTATCTTGAAGAAGACCCCGCGGAAGCCAGCCTGCTACTCGCCCTCGTGACTGCTGTCGGCATCGGCCCGGCCACGAACAACATCGTCCTGTTCCTGTTCAGCCCGGTCTGAAGGTGGCGTTATTCTGCCACCGAATCGCTGAATCGCTCCTGTCGTTCCTGCTCGAGCCGCTGACACCCGAACACTAGCGAATCCGGCACGTCCGTCGCGTTGGACTGTAGCGATTCGAGCACGATTGCCACCTCTTCGAACCGCGGTCCGCGACCGGCGACCAGTGGCTCTGTATCCCACGTAATGAACTCGTGGTCGGACAGCATCGGCAGGTGACAGTGGTACAGTCTCTGTCGAAGGACCGTCGGGTCGCGCGGGATGTTAGGGTTTACGGCACTTTCGGGGAGTGGGACTGTCTCGTCGGGGTGGGCGTCCGACAACGAGAGAATGAGCTGTCGCCGCGGCTCGGCCGTAACGGCCTTGAAAACATCGTCCCAGCGTTTGATCACCTGCTTTCCGTTCTGGTAGCGCTGCTGTGTCATGATATAACTTGTGTCACTTTTCTACACGACTACATATATATCATCGTGGTGTACTATATTGAGTGAATCGACTGCTGAGGGCGGTATCTGGGTATACCGAGACGCCACAGTTGCGGACGCTGAAACAGGCCTGCTGGCACTCGGTGAGGCATACTGACCAAAATCCTGACAGTAGGCTGTCCTAGCCACAGATCCCGCATTTAGAGCGGTCGTCGGTTTGCCGTTCTGGTCTCATGACACAATGCTCATTGGCACTGCGAACGAGGGACGATACGTGCTTGACTACCCCATCGCGCAGTGGGCGTTCGTCTGTGTCGTCGCCGGTGCGGTCGTCGGTCTGTTGTTGAATATCCCGATGGTGACACAGGATCAGGGGTATCTGCCGGCACACGTCGCCGCGGCCGGCCTCACTCGCGCCGACCCGGCCGCAGTGAGCCGCCCCCTCGCTGTCGCTGTCCACCACGGCACTGCCCTCGTCGCGGCGCTGCTGTACGGCGCGGTCGTCGCTGGCCTCTCGTTTGTGCTCCCGACGGCGGTCTCGCTCAACGGTGTCCCGCTGATACCCCATATCGTCGGTATTGCCGGCATCTCCGCGTTCATTTACTACTTCTTCGCTCGGATCGCCATGCCTCGCTTCGGCGGTAGCGTCCGGGCCGACGCTGACGAGATCATCCGACAGTGGGCACTCACGGCGTTCATCTTCGGGACGGCGCTCGCGCTGTTCGTCCCGGTGCTCGTCACCTGGCTGTAGGCTACGTATCCTCGACCCGCTTCGAGAGGTTTCTGTAGGCCCCGAGATACAGGAAGACGCTGGCGAGCAGCGCGAACGGGACGACGAGGGTCCACGAGGGGCCGTCCGGCGTTCCCGCGCCGACGGTGTAGCCGGTCAGCAGTCCGAGGACGACTCCGGCGGCGAGAGCGATACCCGCCGGCCCTCGCATCCGCCTGTCGAACAGCGAGATATCGTCTGCCATACGTCCTCTCTCGCGGCCGTCCTACCTCACTGTTGTGACCGACGGGAATCCACTGACTACTAAATAGTTCCGTGCGACTGGCCTGTATGGCGAAACAACCGCATCTACTCGTCGAACCGGGTGACCTGACAGACATCGCGCTCGTGCCGGGCGACCCCGGCCGCGTCGACCGCATCGCCGGTCTCTGTGACGACCACGAGGTCGTCGCGGAGAACCGCGAGTACAAACTCGTCAACGCGACCTACGACGGCCGCGAACTGACGATCTGTTCGACCGGAATCGGGTCGCCGTCGACGGCCATCGCCGTTGAGGAACTGGAGGCGGTCGGCGTCGAGACGCTCATCCGCGTCGGAACGACTGGCGCGCTTCAGGAAGGCATCGAAATCGGGGACATGGTCGTCGCCAACGGCGCGGCCAAGGACGAGGGAACGTCCCAGCGCTACGAATCCAAGTCCGTCCCGGCCGTCCCCGACTACGACGTGCTCTCGTCGCTGGTCGACGCCGCTGAGGCGAACGACGAGGACGTTCATGTTGGTCCCATCGCCACGGACGACGCCTTCTACGCCGAGACGGACGAATACATCAACGACTGGGAGGCCGCTGGCCTGCTGGCCGTCGAGATGGAGGCCGCCGCGCTGTTCTCCCTGTGTCGCCGCAAGGGCCTGCGCTCGGGCGCTATCTGTACCGTCGACGGGAACCTCGTCGAAGGGACACAGAAGGGCGAAACCGAGGACGAGGAACTCCCCGAGAAAGCCAAGAACAACGTCGAGCGCGCCATCGAAATCAGTCTGACGGCGGCTGCGTCGCTGTAACTGTCGGAACTGCTGGATTCTGCGAGCGCTGTCGGGGCTATCGGACCCGCATGAGCGGCCGACCGCGCCGCTTTCCGGCGGAGGGCTTAACAGACGTTCTCCCGTGGGAAACTGTATGCTCGACCAGTTCCGGAAACGCTTCCGCGCGGCGGTCAGACGGCTCCGGCGGGTTGAGCGCCGTGAACTACAGGACTTCAGACGATGGGCCGAGGTGACCGAAAACCTCGTCCACCTCTCTATGCTGGTGTTCGTCCCGCTGGCTATCGTGCTGGTGACGACGCTGGCGAACGCCGTCCCACAACTGAGTTTCCTGCTGTTTCCGCCGCTCGCTGCGGGGTCGTACACGCTGTTCGTCGACCCGACGAGCAAGTACTCCGACCCGAAGCGGTTCGTCGCGGGACTCACTATCGGCGCGGTCTGTGGGCTGGGGGCGCTTGCTGTCTCGAACAGCTATCTCACAGCCGCGGGCGGACAGTTCGGCGTCAACGCGCTCGGTGCTGGCCTTGCCGTTTTCGCGACTGGCGTCGTCACCTGGCCGCTGGACATCGAGGAGCCGTCGTCGTACTCTACCGCCCTGCTGGCGCTGCTGGTCGAACCGAACCAGCGGGCGACGTTCGTTGCCAGCATCTTCCTCGCCAGTACACTCGTGGCAGTCCTCTTTGTCATCTGGCGCGAGCAGTTCTACGAGCAGCGAGCGACGTACCTGTACGAGTCGATGTCCGGTGACGACCACGTTCTCGTCCCGATGCGTGGCGACTCCGCGGGCCAGACAGCGATGTTGGGCGCACGACTCGCGGCCGCCCACGAGGCCGGCAAAGTCGTCCTGCTGGACGTGGTTTCGGACAGCGATACCGCCACGGCCCGGCAAGCCCTCACGCGGGACACAATACAAATGGACATCCGGTCGGAGAGCGGGTCGGACTCACCATCGGCCCGGACCCGCCTCGCCGGGGATGGCGGTGACCCGGCCACTGCGGGGATGTCGCCCGACAAGACCGACCTCGAAGCGGAAGTCGACTGGCTGGAGACCCACGCCGATCGGATCGAGACGCGAACGGGCGTCTCCTGTCAGGTCGTCGTCGCGAGCGACGATGGCTCGCCGGCCAAGACGACGCTGCAAACCGCGGACGAAACTAACTGCGATCTCATCGTCGCACCCTACGAGAGCCAGCACGGGGCGCTGACGCCGTATCTACAGCGGCTGTTTCGCAGTAAGAGCGACATCGTCGTCCATCGGTCCCGGAGCGACCGGACCCGCTGGAAACAGGTAATCGTGCCAGTGCGGTCTGTCAGTGACGTGGCCCACAACATGGTCGACTTCGCCACGCGACTGGCCGGTCGGAGCGGGCGGGTCGCCGTCGCGACCTGTATCGGCTCCCGCGGGGATCGCCGCCGGGCTGAAGAGATGCTCGCGGACCTCATCGAACCGTACGAGGGCGCGTTCGAGACGAGGGTTCCACGGACAAGTATCCAGACGTTTCTGTCCGATACTGCATCGCAATACGACCTCGTCATGATCGGAGCAAGCCGTGACCGGAGCAAGGCGTCGCGGTTCATCTCCCCGCCGACGTTCGAACGGCTGGAGGACGTGGAGACGGACATCGCTATCGTCGACCGCGGCCGGCCCTAGATATCTGCGTCGTCCTCGTCGTTCACGTCGAGCAGGTGGTCGGCAATATTCTCCATCCCCTTCCGACCCAGTGCCGACTGAACGATGAGGTGGCCACCGAGCACTGCCGGGCTGATGACTGTGTCCGCGCCCGCTCGGCGGAGCTTCTCGATGTTCTCGCGGTCGGTTGCCCCGGCGACGATGTTTACCTCCGGATTAAGTGTCTGTGCCGTCAGTACCGCCAGCGCGTCCTGTGCGTCGTCGTTCGTCGCTGCGACGACCGCCGCGGCTTCTTCGATACCGGCCCGTTGCATCGGCTCTTCGTCGCTCGGGTCCGCGGTCAGAACGGCGATGTCCTGTTGTTGGAGCCGTGTGGCCGTCTCCGTGTCCGGCGTGATGACCACGAAATCGATTGCGCCGGTCAGTTCTTCGATAATCGGTTCCGTCAGGTCGCCGTGGCCGAGTACCAGTACGTGGTTCTCGAGCAAGTCCAGTTGTGCGTCAGTCATATTTCCGAGTGCCTCCGAAAGCCGCTTCTCGATTGCCGGGCCCAGCAGCGACCCCAGCGCGATGGCGAAACTGGCTGTTCCGAGGACGACCACCGACATCCCGAACAGTTTCGCCTGCTGGCTCTGTGGGGTCACGTCGCCGTACCCGACGGTACTGGCCGTGACCAGCGTGTAGTAGAACGCGTCGGTCGCCGTCGACAGATTGGTGAATTCATCGCGCAGGGCGTACGAACCCGCCGTTCCGTACATAAGCGAACCGAGGAGTGCCGCGCCAGCGGCCAGTTGCGCCGTCGAGAGGTCGACCGCCCGGTCGAACCGCCGTCGGTTCAGCAACATTGCCGGGAGCGAAATCAGCGAGAGCACGACAAGCGGAATCGACACCGCCGAACTCGGCACGGGGCCAATAAACGGAAGCGTTACCGCCGAGTTCTGCACCAGCCCCTGAATCGCCGCCACAGGAAGTAAGACGATGGTCGCGTACCACGCGATTCGCAGGCGACGTCGGAGTCCGACGACGCTGACGAGTAGCGTGAATCCCGTGAGTGCACCGGTGAACCCGGCGGTGCGCTGGATGCTTCGCGGAATGAGGTCCCCGAGCGGCCCGCTGATCGACACGGCACTGATGTTGACCACACCGGTGATGAACGACAGCACTGCCACCAGCACCGGCAGGATGATGGTCGCGCGTGCCCCCAGCCAGTCCCGCGGTCTGTCCATACCCATCCAGATTACAGCGGTCGGTGTAAATGTACTGTCCGCGGGCCGGAAGCGATTTACTACCGGCCATGCAGGATGTGGACATGGCTTCGCTCCCGGTCGAGGTGTTGATGGGGATCTATCTGGGGCTGTTGGTGGGAGTGATACCGGCGCTCGTATCGTGGGCGCTGGGGTTTACTTTCAAGTACTTTACTGGTATTACCGTGCCAGGGTTCGGTGTTGTCGTGCTGGCAATCGCGCTTGCCGGCGTCAGCGGCGGCCTCATGGCACTGGCGGATAAGTCGATTACGCAGGCACCAAACGCCGAACGAATAATTACTGCAATCATCCTCGTTGGGATGGTGTCGCTGTACGCTCACAGCAAGGGCGACCAACTCGGGGCAAACTTCCCGAAACGACTCTCCTTGCAGGGGTTGCGCGAGAAGAAACTCTCCGCCGACGTGGTCGAATTCGTCGGCGGCCGCGACGAGGTCCGTATTCGTATCGTCGGCGACGTGGCCGACATGGAGGGGTATCCGCCACTTTCGGAGCCGCTCCGGGCCGAAATCCGCAACGAGGACTGGCGGTTCCCGGCCGACCTCCGTATCGGCGAACTCGAACGCCGGATGGAGGAGCGACTGAAATCGGCGTTCGACCTCGGCGATGCCGCCGTCTCGATAGACGAACAGGGGCGGGCGACGGTCGTCGCCGCGCCGCCGTTTTCGGGTCTGTCCAAGCGCGTAGGCGACAATCGCCACGCCGTTTCTGTCGAGGCGCTGTTGCCGACCGGACTGGCCCGCAACGACGAGGTGACAGTACTGACTGAGGACGCACAGGCTCGGGGGACTGTCGTCAGTGCCCGGTCGGACCCAGTGGCAGATGAGACGCCCGCCGAGACACCGACGGAACCGGAGATCGCCGACGCCGAGGCACCCCCGACGCCGGTCCAGGCACCGACGACCGACGGCGGTGAGGGCCGACTTACCGTCGCCGTGACTCGGACGGATGTCCAACCACTCTTGCGCTCAGCCCGGCCAAAGGTCGTGGTCGAACCCCGCGGGACACACCGGGAGTACGAACTGGTCTCCCTCCTCCGGCGGGCCGGGAGCCGGTTTCGCCGTCTCACGGTTCGCGCCGACGGCCCGCTCGACGGGACGACGCTCCGGGACGCTTCCGTTCGAGAGGTCTACGACGTTGCTATCGTCGCTATCAGGACGCCGGACGGCTGGCAGGTCGCGCCGCGTGGCGACGGGGCCGTCGAAGCCGGCGACGAACTGTACGCGATTGGCCGCCGCACCGACCTCGATGCCTTCGTGGAGGCGGTCGCATGACGCCGCTCGGCCCGACACTGCTTGCACAGATCGGCGCAAACCTGCAACTGGGTACGGTGTCACGGACGCTTGTCGAGGGCGTTGTCAGGCTCCTCGCTATTACGGTCCTCGCCGCGACGCCAGCGGGCGCGATCGCTGTCTTCTACCGCTGGTACGTCCGTGAACGCATTCAGACCGGGCTGGCACTCCTGTTTGGGCTGACTGCGGTCGTCCTCGTTATCGGCGCGACAACCGCGCTCAGTGAGGTCATCCTCGGCGACGACGACGTGCTGGCGGCCAGTGCGGTCCTGTTGAATCTCGCCGCGTTCCTCGCCGGCGGTGTCGGGGCCTACAGCGGAATGCGCATCGGGGACCGGCTGGGCGTTGACCTCTTTGCCGCAACCGGGGGCCGAAACATCGACGCCGACGTGAGCGAGATTGTCCAGACCGTCGGCCGCGTCACGTCCGTTCGCCTCCCGGAAGACATCGACGACATCATCGGCTACGATCCGATGCCCGAGGAGACGAAAGAAACGCTCGCTGACCGCCGTTTTCTCTTCCCTCGGCGGCTGACGAAAGACGAACTCCGCGACCGTCTGGTTGGCCGGCTCAAGACCGACTACGGCGTCGGCCACGTCGACGTCGAACTGGCCGACGACGGCACCGTCGAGTATCTCGCCATCGGCTCGCGGGCGGCCGGTATTGGCCCGACGCTGCCGCCCTCGACGAACGCCGTTGCCATCCAGGCCGACCCGGCCCATGCCGCGAGCGCTGGCGATCTGGTTCAGGTCTGGGACCAAGCGCCGTCGAAACGCGTGCTCACCGGCGAGCTCCGCGGCGTCGCCGACGACGTGGTGACGGTCGCTATCGACGCCTCCGACACGCCGAAACTCGATCCACAAACGCAGTACAAGCTCGTCACGCTCCCGGTACAGGACCGCTCCGACCGGGAATTCGCCTCGCTGCTCCGGGCGGCCGACGAGACGATGGGCACGGCCACCGTCGAAGCAGGGAGCACGCTCGACGGCGCACCGGTCGGTAGTCTGGCGGTCTCAGTGGTCGCGATTACCCGCGACGACACAGCGCCGGAGACGATCCCGTCCCGCGAGCGCGTCCTCGCGGTCGGTGACACGATCTACGCAATCGCTACCCCGGACGCGCTGCGGCGGCTGGAGGAAGCCACGGAAGGGACAGGCGAACCGGCCCCCACGGCGGCTGTGACGGACGCGCCGGAAGACGACACTGCTGACAAAGACGCTCAGCCAGGCGCGTCTGGCGCTGTTGACCGGTCCGAGCAGACTGACGGACCGGAACCGACAGCGTCCGACGCGACCGACGACGGTGCTACGAACGTCGGCGGAGCCGAGACTGCTGCCGATGACACGACCGACGCCGACACGGACACAACCACGGCTGACACCGCCACTGCTGACGAGCCAGCAGACACCACTGTCGAGGATGAAGCGGCTGATACTGGCCTCGCCGACGTTGGCGCTGACGAGCGGACAACCGAGACCGGTGACGAATCTCCCGATGACGACCCGCTGGAGGCACTCCGGAACGCCGACGTAGAGGACGCAAGCGACGATCTGGCGGCTGATGAAGCGTTCGACGACCTCCCGTCGGACAACGGCGACGACACCGTCGAGGTGTGGGACCCGGAAGAGCGGATCGGCGAGGCTGACGGCGAGTCTACTGCCGACGACGCCGACGACAGCGACTCGACGGACTCTGAAGCGCCGACCGAGGACGGCGACGGCGCAGACGACGAACCGGCCGCTGGTGACGATTCAGAGAAACCAAACTGAGAGGCAGGTCTCGTTACTGCCAGATGCACGCCGTCGCAGGCTGCCCTTCTCCCGTTCGTCTGAACGGACCGGTCACGCTATCGTCCGGAACCCTCTTTTGCCGGACGCCCGGAATACGGATATGGAGTGGAAACTGTTCGCACACCTCCGGGACGCGGCCGACGGCCAGTCGGTCAGCGTCGATATCGAGGGGAACGCCACGGTCGAGACGGCGCTCGATGCGCTGCTCGCCTCTCGACCGGCGCTCGCCGAGGAGGTGCTCGACGAGAACGAGGAGTTGGCCGACCACATCCGGGTGCTCGTCAACGGCGAGGACCCGTTCGCCGCCGCCGATGGGCTGGCGACAGCAGTCGACGAGGAGACGGAACTCGCGTTGTTCCCGCCGGTCAGCGGCGGGTAATACGGACTGGTGGCCGGATCAGTTCTCCAGCGGTCCCGCCACCGTCACGTTCGAGATGACGATACGAACGCCGTCCTGATATTCGGTATCGAGCGTCACGTCCCACCCGTGGGTCCGGGCGAGCATCCGCAGGTTCGGGAGCGTCATCCCGGCTTCGGCGTCCGGCATCGCGCCGCCGTACTCGAAAAAGGCCTCAGCCGCCGTCTCGCCCGCCGGGGTCCCGTCGTCAGTGATGACGATTTCGTCGGCCTCCCGGGACACCGTGATCGTCGACGCGTCGTTGTGTGCCGCGAACGTGAACCCGCTCTCGAAGAGGTCCCGCAAGCGTGTCGGGTCGGCGATGACCTGTCCCTCCACGTCGACCGCCATGGTGAGACCGTCAGTGTCGGCACGGTCCCAGGCTCCTTCGATGACGGGCTGGAGGTCGACAGGCATCGTTTCGTCGATTGTCTGCCCATGTCGAGCCAGCGTCGCGAGTCCGTCGACGATTTCGGACATGCGGTCGGCCGTCTCGGACGTCGACTGGAGGGATTCTTTCGCTAAGTCGACGTTCCCACGGTCCAGCGCGTCACCGGCGGCGGAGACGCGGCCGGTGATTATCTGGAGCGTGTTCAGCAGTTCGTGTCTGATTGCAGTGGCGAACCCCTCTAACTGCTCGTTCTGTCGGTCGAGTTCGCGACGGCGCCGCTCGCTTTCGGTCACGTCAGTGAACACGAGTATCCGACCGATATCGACCTGTCCCAGCGAAAACGAGGTGTCGCTGACGAGGTAGTACTCCGTCCCGTTGTCCCGGTTCCGTTCGAGAATCTGCTCGTCCGTTTGCAGGACCTCCGAAACGGCCGGCAACACTGTCTCAAGCTGTTGTCCGCGGCTCCCGGACAGGGTCGGAAAGAGCCGCTGTGCTTTACCGTTGGACTCCTTGATGTGGTGCCCGTCGTCGAGATATACAACAGCATCATCGACGCCGTCGGTCAACTGCACGGCGAGAAACGCCTCGTCGTACACGTAGAGGACGCCGAACGCGAACAGTGCGACGCCGAGCGGCTCGTGGTTGATGTCGAGCAGGATATCGCTGACGTACCCGACGATATCGAGGACCGCTGGGATCGCCGTGATCCCGACGAGAACGCCGAGCGGACGGGTGTCGTAGTCCGCTTCGAGGAACAACTCGAACAGCATGAAAAAGCCGACAGTGACGAGTGCGTAGGAGAGCCCCGTCACAACCCAGTGAAACACGCCGTGTGTGATCGCCAGATGCGGGAACGGGTCGGCAATGAACTGCGTGGCGAAGTAGAGGCCGTGAAACGGGTTTGTCAGCTTTATCATGACGATACCGAGATACGTGCCCACAGCGACCGCACGGTACAGTCGGTTCCGGTGGAATGCCCGCCCGGTGTACGCCGAACAGAAGTACAGCCACGCGCCGACTGTTGCGAGACCGACGATGAGGCTGCCAAGGTAGAACGCGTATCCAAGCGTCCCAGGCGTGATCAGGAAGCCGAGTTCCAGCGCCGCCCAGCCGCCGCTACAGAGCAGGAGTCCGACCATCCCGCGGCGGGTATCGGGGTCTTCCATGCGAGTCGCTCTGTAGAGCCCGACACCGCACCCGACTGCCGCGAGGCCGTACGCCGCGACGTACGCGAGAAATGCCGGCTGGCTCCCGATCAGATTCATCTACCGACGGTATGGCGAGTATTTCAATGAGTGTTATGTCCTCGTTATCGGTTATGATAACCCTTCGAGACCGTCTATCTCGAACACGAAGTCCGGGCACTCATCGATGTTCCCGCTGGCGTACGCGGTCTGGGCGACGTGACGCGGTGTCTCGGGGATGAGGACCCGCGTCCCGTCAACGCCAAGGCTCGCTGCGTCGGCGGCTATCGCCGTGAACAAGGCCCGTGCAGCGTCGACATCGCGCCACACCCCGACCGCGTACTCCGCGAGTTGCTCGCCGTCAGCTTCTGCCGTCCGGACCCGACAGGCCATTCCTTGTGGCTTATCCCCGACGGTCAGGACCGCTTGGTCAGTCGCCAGCTGGTCGAGCGTTTCCCGCGTCAGCGTCGAGAGCGCCCAGCTCTCCCCGCTGTCGAGCGCGAGCCCTGACAGGATATCGCGGCCGTCGCTCTCCTGCCAGTAGCGCCACGCTGCCGCGGGGTCGTTTCCGACAGCCATGTCGGGCGTCTTGTCGGCCGGGTCAGGGTGTGCCCAGCGGAACGACGTGACCGCTTCGAAGCCAGCAGCCAGCGACTGGCCGAGCCCGGCCTCGTTCCAGGAAAACACCATGCTTCGACCGACTGACACACCAGCATCGGCCGCCCATTCAATGAGGTGGTCGGTCAGCAGCGACCCGATCCCCTTCCCCCGGTGGTCCGAGTCGACACGCATCCCCTGAAACCATGCCTCGGTTTCGGTGAGTATGACGGCCTGCGCGATGCCGACGGCGTGGCCGTCGACGTCTGCGACGAGGGTTTTCCGGTCCGCGCCGTCGTCGTTGACCCAGTCGCGGAACACGTCGGGGATGTAATCGGCCATCGCACGGTCGGCCCAGACATCGCTGGTCAGGTCGACAATATCGTCGTAGTCGTCGTGACGAGCCGTCCGAACAGTCGGCGACATACCGAGAGACTCGCCCGCGACAACAAAAAAGAGACGCTCCGGTGCCAGGGCCGCTGTTCGCAACACGACCGCGTCACAGCGCCGGTTCCAGTCCTACAGCCAGGGTGTCGAGCGCTGCTGAATCTCGCCGGCAAGGGGCTCCTGCATCGTATCGGCAACGTCGTCGCTGTTTGCCAGCGCCCACATGAGTTTGACCTTCGCTGTGCCGGGGAGCATGTCCTCGCCCTCGATGACGCCGGCGTCGAGCAGGTCCCGGCCGGTGTCGTAGACGCGGTCACAGACACGCCCTTCGAGGCACTGGCTGGTCATAATCAGCGGGATGTCCAGTTCCTCGATGGTCCCGATCCAGTCGGTGTTGACGTGGCCTAGTCCTGTCCCCTCGATGACGATGCCCTCGCTGCCCTCGGCGGCAGCTTCGAGCAGCGACGGGTCCATTCCCGGCGAGAACTTCAGGAGTTCCACGTCCGTCTCGATATCGTCGTGCAGCGCCAGGTCGACGGCGTCCCGTTCGGCGTATTCACGGTGGAACGTGACCGTGCTCTCGCCGTCGATGTCGTAGTCGACCTCGCCAAGCGGCTTCGCGCCGACCGTCTCGAAGGCGTCCCGGCGCGAGGTGTGGTTCTTCCGAACGCGAGTTCCGCGGTGGAGCGCACAGCGGTCGTCGGACTCGTCGGCGTGCATACAGACCAAGACCTCCGCGCAGTCGCTCGTCGCAGCCTCGACGGCGGAGACGGCGTTCATCACGTTATCGGAGGACGGACGGTCAGCCGACCGCTGGCTGCCGGTGAAGACGATTGGGACCGGCGTGTCGAGCATGAACGACAGCGCCGACGCGGAGTACTGCATCGTGTCGGTGCCGTGCATGACGACGATGCCGTCCGCTCCGTTCTCGATTTCCTCGTGGACCGCCTGCGCGAGGTCCTGCCAGACGGCCGGGGTCATGTTCTCTGAGAGGATGTTGGCGACGACGCGGCCGCGGTAGTTCGCCATCCCGGCCAGATCCGGGACCGCTCGTAGTACGTCCTCGGCGTCGAACTGGGCCGTCACCGCGCCGGTGCGGTAGTCGACCGTCGAGGCGATGGTTCCGCCAGTGGAGATCAGCGACACCGTCGGGAGGTCGTCGTCGAACTCTATCGCTGACTGGCTCTGTTCGTCCTGTGCGCTCTCGACGTCGTAGACATCCGACTCCAGCACGTCGACGGATGCGTCCTCGCGGTCGATGCCGACGTTGTACCCGCCGTCAAGCTTGACGACGAGATGTTCTGGGGTGCTGGAGGGGAGCAACACGCCCTCGTAGGTCTGGGCCGCGCGCTCGACGCGGACCCGGTCGCCTGCGTTCATGCGCGGCACTTTCCGCCGGTGGGACTTGAACCCACTCGTTTCGGTGTGCAGCGCGGTGAGTCTCGGCCCGTCCTGTCGCCGTGCATCACTGCAACCGCCGCTACCCCACCCTGTGACACTCGCCTCTTGTCTGGCAACCCTGAGAGAACAGCGTTGCAACTGCAAACCACGGATGGTGTCGTCCCACAGCGTTATCCCACTAGACAGCTATCTAACAAGTATGGCAGACAACAAGAACGGCCGCGAAGCCCAGGCCCGAAACGAGGAGCGCCGCCAGCGGAAGCGCGCTATCGCCGAGGAGCTTGAGCGCGCGGACGAACCCGAGCCGCCGGTCGATCCGGCGGAACTCGCGTACTTCGAGACAGAACTCGAATCGCTCGAATTCCCGGCAACAGCGGCTATGGTGGTCGCGACGGTCGGCGATCACGAGATAGAGTCTGTCGACGGGACGTACACCGTTGCGGACCTCCTGCCCGATGTGGAGGTCGAGTCCTTCGAATCGCCAGCTGAGGTCCGGACGCGGGTCCAGCGGCCAACGGTAGCAGGGGCGATGAAACGCGTCGTGGAGGCCGCCGACGAGCACCAGAGCGCGTCCTTTGGGGCCTCACAGCGTGACGGCTACGAGCGGACGTTCCGGGAACTGCGGGCTATCGACGCGGATGACGACGACGAGGGCATCCGTGTTGTCGCCGACTGGATTATCGAGCGCATCCACGAGAAGGAGACGCTTCCTGGGTCCCGCGACGTCCGCCGACAGGCGGCGAAGTTCTGCCGGTCGAACGGCTACTCGGTTCGCAACGACGAGTGGCTCGGTATCTGAGCGACACACCACTGTTCCCCTGACTGCCGGCAGACCCCACAAGGACCATACTACTCGCGGTCCCACACTCTGTATGGCCGAACGAACCGAGGAACGGACCCGCGACGCGAACGCGAACTCGGGCAGTGACCTCGGCGTCGATGTTGGCACAACCGAGTCGGTCGAGACGGATGTTGCTGTCGGGGAATCGGGCGGAGCGGAGCCGTCTGTCACCGAAACGTCTACGAAAGACAGCGGGAGCTACTTCTCATTGCGGGCGCTGCTGTTCGCTTTCGGAGCGGTCGGCGGCGGAATGGTGCTCGGCGGGCTGATACCGCTCGTGCCGTTCACCGAACTGGTCGGTATCCTGCTTGGCGGCTTCGTTTACGGACTGCTCGCCAGCGAGCGCCGATACGTCGAACTGGGGCTGGCGGGCGGTGTCAGCGGCGGTGCGACGGCCGTTCTGTCTCTCCTCCCACAGCTCGCCGCGGGGCTGAACGGCACTAGGCTGTTTGCCATCGCCGGCGGCGTCGGCCTCGTACTTGCGCTTGTCGGGCACTACTTCGGGCGTGACCTCCGGAGTGGGCTGACGAAAGACCTGTAGTTCGCTCGACGGTACATTCTGGCCAGTGGGGCGACCGCCCCTTCTGGGCTTACTGTACTTGATGATCCTGTCGTCTGATATGCCGCACATCAGTCGGCCAAACGATTTCGAAGTGTCCTGCCGATAGCCTGCCTGCGAAAGAGTCCCCGATAGCAGTGTCGACGTGAATGGACTTCATGTTGCGTAATATCGATTGTCTCGGTCTTGTCATATAGTAGTAAAATAAACCCATATATCCAGAATATTGGGCTGTATCTGACCATCTGATACACTTTCCTGTATTTAGGTCACAGTATCTTGAGTTAGCAATGCTTATAACTCTCGTATGTAAACTGCGGAACAGAACGCATGGCACCAGAAACGTACGGGCTTATCAGCCTGTTTCCGGCGATGCTCGCCATTGTACTGACGTTGTTCACTCGCCAAGTACTGCTCTCGCTGTTTGCAGGTATCTGGATCGGCGCGACAGTGCTCGTCGGTTGGAACCCAGCCGCCGGCGCTGCTCGGAGCCTCCAGTTTGTCGTGGATAACGTGACAGAGTCGTTCAATGTCAAACTCCTCTTGTTCACGTTCCTTATCGGGGCAATGCTGGGGATGATCTTCCTCTCCGGCGGGATGAATGCGCTGGCATCACAGATGGTCAAGCGTATTCGGACTCGTCGCCAGGCGGCGCTTGGCACGTCGCTACTGGGGATGACGATCTTCGTCGACTCGTACGCCTCGACGATGATTACCGGGTCGGTCATGCGGCCGATCACCGATAAGTTCGACATCAGTCGCGAGAAGCTGGCGTACATTCTCGATTCCACCACTGCACCAACCGCGTCGATATCGGTCGTCTCGACGTGGCTTGGATTCGAGGTCGGACTCATCGCCGAGCAACTGGGTACAATTGGGGTCGATCGTAGCGCGTTTCTGCTGTTCCTCGAATCGATTCCCTATCGGTTCTACAGCCTGCTCGCACTTGCAATGGTTTTCATTGTCGTCATCGCGGACCTTGACTTCGGCCCGATGGCGAAAGCCGAACGCAGAGCCAGAGAAGAGGGCAAAGTCCTCGGTGACAACGCTGATCCCCTCATGGAAACGCAGGAGGATGATATCGTGACGCCGGACCATGTCGAGCCGCGGTGGTGGTACTTCGCCGCGCCAATCGCCACACTCGTCGGGGTGACCGGGTTTTCACTGTATTACTCCGGCGGTGGGTTCGCCGGACGGAGCCTCACCGAGGCGCTGTCGAACGCGGCCACTGCGGATGCCATCGTCTGGGCCTCGTTCTCGGCCTGTCTGGTCATCCTGACGATTCTGGTCGGCCACGCACGGATCGCGGTCGACGAAGTGAGCGACGCTATCTTCGAGGGGTTCAAAATGGTGATGTTCCCCGTTGCGGTGCTCTCGCTCGCGTGGTCCATCGGTGCTGTGAGCCAGGCACTCGGCGTCGGTCCCTACGTCGTCGCTATCAGTGAGGGGATTATTACGGCTGGGATGCTGCCTGCCATCATTTTCCTCAGCGCCGTTATAATCAGCTTCAGCATCGGCACGTCTTGGGGGACGATGGGTATCCTGTTCCCGGTCGCGATCCCGCTTGGACACGCGCTCGGCGCGCCGCTGGCACCGGCTATCGCAGCGATTCTGACCGGTGCGCTGTTCGGTGACCACTGTTCCCCCATCTCGGACACCACGGTGATGTCGAGCATGTTCGCCGCCAGCGACCACGTCGACCACGTGAACACCCAGATTCCCTACGCAGTGCTGGCCGGCATCGTCGCAACCGGACTGTTCCTGATGGCCGGCTACGGTGTTCCGGCGTACATTGCGCTTCCGATCGGACTGGCTGCTGTCGGGTCAGTGACGTACCTGCTCTCGGAACAGCTCTCGGTCGAGGTCCCGAGTTCGTACGGATCGAAGGCGGACTGAGACTGCCCCGTTCCGAAGCGCTGTTCCACGGTTTAAACGATTTCCCAGCCGTCGTCGGTTCGTTCGACCACCTCGTCGTCTTCGAGCCGATGAAGCGCTTCCTCGACGATCTCCGGCGGGGCCTCTATTTCCCGGGCCAGCGCCGGGACGGTATCGATACCGTTTGCGAGTCCGCTGACCAGTTCTGCGTACAGCCGGCCGTCGCCGTTCTCGAAGCCGGAGTCGATTCGGTCCCGCACGTCGGTCAGACGGGCCTGTACCCACCGCTGGGCCAGCGACAGTTCGTTCTCTAGCTGCTGGAGATGCTCTAGTTCGCGTGCCAGGTCGTGAAAGTTCCCAGCACCCTCCTCCCCCACGTCTATCGAGAGGTGGCGGCAGGAGGGCATCTCGAACTCGGGGTTCGCCGGATAGGCGCTCTTGGTACCGAACTCGTAGGGAGAGACACGGACCTCCAGACGGAGGTTCCGGGCGATAGAAAAGTACTTTCGGCGTTGGTCGTCCGTCCGAGAGTCGATGAGCCCGGCGTCTTCGAGCTTCTGGAGGTGGTCGATGACGGCTTTCGGGCTGACGCCGATGTATTCGCTGATTTCGGTGACGTAGCAGGGCTTGTGTGCGAGTAGTTTGAGAATCCGCCGGCGGTTGGCGTTTCCAAGGAGATTGAGTAACTCGGCGGAGTCCATCGATACGTAGGTAGCGGGTCACGGTTCAAAAGCATGACTCTCGTCAGGCGGTTTGCTGGTGTCACCCGCCTACGATAGCCGGTCTATCCACGACTCGCTCTGTGAGCCGCTGTTCCCGCTCCCCTGA
Organism: Haloarcula sp. H-GB5; assembly: GCF_054850705.1. NCBI lineage: Archaea > Methanobacteriati > Methanobacteriota > Halobacteria > Halobacteriales > Haloarculaceae > Haloarcula > Haloarcula sp. H-GB5. The sequence goes on from NZ_JBTWBG010000002.1 coordinate 420,218, forward strand.
CCGCTTCCGCCATCACCGCTCTGTCCGCCACTGTTCCCTTGCCCGCCACCATCTCCTCCGTTATTTGCATTGTCGTTGCCACCGTCAGCATCGTCATTGCCTCCGCTAGAACTGTCGTCGGAGCCGTCGGCACCGTCACCGTCGGAACTGTCGCCAGAATCGTCGGTATCGTCACCATCGGAACTGTCGCCGGAGTCGCTGGTATCGTCACCGTCGGAACTATCGCCAGAATCGTTGGTATCGTCACCATCGGAACTATCGCTGGAGTCGCCGGTATTCTCACTGCCAGAACTGTTGTCCGAATTCGACGAATCGGCTGAATTGTCTGTTCCGTCGCCGTCAGAACTCTCCCCCGAGTTATTGCTGCCTTCCGCGGTATCGTCGCCGTTGTCGCGTTCATCCCCGGCTCCGCCGCTGTTACCCCTGTCGTTTCCCTCTTCAGCCCCGTTTCCCTGCGTTGTTCCGTCGGACTCGTCGGTTTCGTTTTCGCCGTCGTCAGGTCCATCGTCCGGTGGCCCTTGATCACTCTCGTTACGCTGCTGTCCCGGGGCATCAGAGGGCGGTCCCCGCTCGCTTTCGTTGGCACGCTCCCCGGACGCGTTGGCTGGTGGACCCTGCTCACTCCGGTTGACTCCGATGTCGTCGGGCGGCCCTGTCTCACTCTGGTTGACGCCAGCGTTGTCCGGTGGTCCCTGCTCATCCGGGCCAGCAGTCTCTGGCGGTCCGGCGATGCCGCGAGCGACCGCTGCGACCTGCTGACCGGAAAGCTTGCTTGCGTTCTGTTTCAGTCGTTCCAGTGCAGTGTCGTCCACGCCGGTCTGTTCGGCGGCCGTGTCGGTGTCGTTGATCGCGGTCTGTAGGCCTGCGATCTCCGCAGTGAGCCGGCTCTGTTGAGCTACGTAAGCCTGCTCACTGATGGTGCCGTTCTCGTATCGCTGTTCGAGTGTGGCGTTGCGCTCCTGTAGGCGTTCGAGTCGGCGTTCGAGCGAGCCGGCTCTGTCTGTAACCAGTTCGGCTCGTTCGGTTCCGTTCGATTGGTTGTATGCCGACTGCCACATCCCGTTCTCGACCGTATCGTTCGCGGCAGCGGAGTTCGACTGCAAGAACGCAGTGAGTTGCGTTCCCATCCCGTTGGCAGAGTCGTTCTGCGTGGCCACTGTCTCCGTCGCGGTCTCCTGTGCTGTCACAGCCGGGAGGCCGACAGCCACAGTCCCGACGATGACCAGCACTGTGAGGAGCGTGGCCTGGCGTGGGCTCATTCCTATCCCTACTTCTGCCCTCCCACATCAAAAAGAAACGCCTTCGTTCGTGTCGTTTACAGACGATTGAAACTACCTCAGATAGTCCAAGAGTGTTTAAGATGTCTTTTGTGCCGGCTTCTCCATCGGCAGCAGTCGCCAGGCGATTCCAACCGACAGCACCGAGAGTGCGACAGTGGCGAGCGGTAACACGAGGCCGGGGTCGTACCGCAACGGCGGATGATATCCGAAGCCGTAATCCAGCACGTCGTTACCGAGTGCCAGCACCAGCGCGGCCACGAGCGCACCCTTCGTTGTTCGAGCGTAGTGCGGGACTAACAGCCCCTCGGCGACGAAGCCGAGGTGGGTGATGATGATGCCGAAATACGCCCACGGGGCGGGGAAGTAGGCGTCGAAGCCGATGTTTAACGCCACGACGGTCCACAGTCCCATTTTGACAAGCCAGACCAGCGCGATGGTGTGGAGATACGCGAGCGGCACTGTCAGCGGGACCTCGTCGAGCGACTTGCCAAGGAACGGCAGGAGAGTAGCTACCGACAGCGTCATCAGGAATAGCGCGGCCGGCGAATCGGCGTACAGCGGCCAGAGAAACGTCGACACCTCGGGCATCGTCTCGACGTAAAACCGGACACCGACGAGCATCGCGACGGCGTTGACGACCAGTAGCCACACGAGACTCGGCGTCTGTTCCAGGTAATACCGCGCGTACCGACGTGGCAACGGTCCCCACTGCTCGCTCATAGGTCGACTCGGGGCCGGCCGTGGCAAAGCCCTGTCGGACGGGAGTCGCCATCGGCTCACCGGCCCCCGAATCCGCGCTGTTTGCACGACGGCAAAAGGTTGCCGGCGAACACTTATGTATGTCAATAACACACATTCAGTTGCACCGATGTTCGAACAGTTTTCGCGCGGATACTACCTCGGCCGCCTCTACGTCGAACCGAGAGACGACGCGGCGGCCGCGATGTGTCGCGAGCAGCACGAGCGAGTGAACGAACAGTTGTACGCCTCCAGCGAGGGAGTCGAACGCACAGACTATCCGCTGGTAATGAAACTCGGCTCCCAGCACTTCGCCGTCCACGGGGACGAACAGGTCCCGGCGGACACACTCGTTGTTCCCGAAGCGATGCTCGAAGATGCCAACGTCCGGAACCCGCCCAGCCTCGAAGAGGTATTCCTGGCGAAGGCGGACCACGCCGCACAATTGCTCTCTATTTCAGAGGAGACGCCGACACTGCCCGACACCGCCGTCTGAGGGTCGTCGGAAGTCACTTTTAAGCCCGTCCCCGTCTGCCATCCAGTCGATGCTTGACCGGTTGCTGGGACGAGCGTCGCTGAAAGAGCGGGTGGCCGAACTCGAAGAGGAGAACCACCACCTCGAACGACAGCTCGACGCCGAGAAGGAGCGCCGCGCCGACGCAGCGACCGAACGCCAGCGGGCCGAGACCGAGGTCAATCGGTTGGAGGACCGCGTCGCTGAACTTCAGGACCGAGTCGAACGCCTGCAAGACGAGGAGGGTGAATCGACGTTTCGGGCCGAGGAGACGCTCAGCCGGGCACGCCTGAGTGAGGTCCTCGACCGGCTGGAATCCGTCGAGACGGAACCGGAAGGCGTCTTTACCGCCTACGTCGACGCGGAGCGCTCCCTTCCCGGCCCGGTTCGGGACGCTTTCGGTGACCGTGCGTCGCTGGTCGCCAGCGCCGCGCCGTGTCTGGCTGTGACGGATGACGCCGGCCTCCTGTCGGCGTGTCTGTCCGTCCCTGCGCCGCCGTCGCCGTTCACCGGGTGGGCCGACACTGTCCAGCTGGAGCGGTCGTGGTTCGAACCGACCGGCGAACACGTCGTCGCGCTGGTTCGCTCGGACTTGTTCGCCATGGGCGAGTATGACAGCCGCGAGCGGACCGCGTTCCACGGGTTCGACTCGGAGCTGAAAAGCCAGCACTCGAAGGGCGGCTTCTCGCAGAGCCGGTTTGAGCGGCTCCGGGACCAGCAGATCGACTCCCACCTCGACCGCTGTCGGGCCGCCATCGAGGAGGTGTCACCCGACCGGCTGTACGTCGTCGGCGAGGGATCGGTCATCCACGAGTTCGAGGATCTCGCGACGGCGATGAAGCCGGTCGACGCGACCGGGGAGCCGGACGCGGCGCTCGATGACGCCGTCCGGTCGCTGTGGACCGTTCGGCTTCGGGTGCCGTAGCTCAGCCCCGCTCGCCGCAGTTCCGTCGGTGTCGGTTCCGTAGCTTTTTCGCGGGGCGGCGATTCTGTCCGGCTATGGCCGTAGCCATTTTGACACACGACGCCTTCCCCGACCGAGCCAAGACGGCGGTCGGGTTGTTGCGGTACGGTGACCGAACGGTGGAAGCACTTGTCGACCGCGAACGGGCCGGCCAGCGCGTCCACGATTCGCTGCCGGACGTGCAGGACGCCCCGATTGTCGCGTCGATGGCCGATGCACCCGACGTCGACGCGCTCGTCATCGGCATCTCGCCCATCGGCGGCGAGTTCGACGAGTCTTGGCGAGAGGATGTCCGCACGGCGCTCGAACGCGGCTGTGACGTGTACTCGGGACTGCACGACTTTCTGGCTGACGACGAGGAGTTCGCCCGCCTCGCCGAGGAACACGACGCCGAACTGCACGACCTCCGCAAACCGCCGGAGGATCTGACCGTGGCAGCGGGGACCGCCGGCGATGTCGACGCGACGGTTGTCACGACCGTCGGGACCGACTGCTCGACGGGGAAAATGACTGCCTCGTTCGAGATCCGTGACGCCGCCCGGGAGCGCGGCCTCGACGCCGCGGTCGTTCCGACCGGCCAGACCGGCATCGCCATCTCCGACCGGGGTATCGTCATCGACCGCGTCATCGCCGACTACGCCGCCGGTGCGGTCGAACGGCTAGTCGAAGAAGCGCAGGCGGCGGACCTCCTCGTCGTCGAAGGGCAGGGTGCGCTGGCACATCCGGCCTATTCGGGTGTGACGACGAGTATCCTCCACGGATCGGTCCCGGATGCGCTCGTCATGTGTCACGAAGCCGGCCGGGAAGTCATCCACGGCTACGAGTCGTTCGATATTCCGCCGCTTCCCGAGTACGTCGACATCTACGAGCGTCTGGCCGCGCCCATCTCGGACGCGTCCGTCGTCGCGGGCATGTTGAATACGCGCCACCTCGACGACGGTGCGGCCGCGGATGCCGTCGCAGGATACAGCGACGCTCTGGACGCACCGGCGACTGACCCCGTCCGCCACGGCGTCCCCGACGAGGTACTGGACGCCATCCTATGAACTGGCGCGTCGATTGCCACGACCTGCCGCTGTCGACCCCGTTCGGCATCTCGCGGGAGACCAGCGAGACCAGCGAGACTGTCGTGGTCGAGGTTACACACGAGGGAACCACCGGTATCGGGGCTGTCACGCCGTCGGCGTACTACGACGAGAGCGCCCAGTCGGTGGCTGAAACGCTCCCCGCGCTCTGTGAGACCGTCAACCGCATCGGCGACCCACACGCCCAGCAACGCATCGAACGGGGCCTCGCCGAGCAAGCGCCGGACCAGCCCGCCGCTCGGATGGCACTCTCTATCGCCGTTCACGACCTCGCTGCTCGGCAGTTGGACCTGCCGCTGTACCGCCAGTGGGGACTCGACCCGGACGCGGTCCCGCCGACCACCTACACGGTCGGCATCGACTCGCCCGAGCGGATGGCCGAGAAAGCAAGGGAGGCGGCCAACAGCGGCTTCGGCCACCTGAAAGTCAAACTCGGGACCGACGACGACCGGGCGCGACTGGATGCGGTCCGGGACGCTGTTTCCGACGCAGAGATACGGGTCGACGCCAACGCCGCCTGGACTGCACAGGAAGCTATCGACAATGCGGACTGGCTTGCCGACGCTGGCGTCACGATGCTTGAACAGCCGGTTGGGGCCGACGATATCGACGGCCTCCGCCGCGTGACCGACGCAACCGATATTCCCGTCGCCGCTGACGAGTCCTGCTTGACTGCGTCGGACGTGCCGCGAGTCGCCGACGCCTGCGACATCGTCAACGCCAAACTCGTCAAATGCGGCGGCCTCCGGCCCGCAACCCGACTGCTCAACGCCGCCGACGCCCACGGCCTTGGGTTGATGCTCGGATGTATGGTCGAATCAAACGCCAGCATCGCCGCGGCGGTCCACCTCGCGCCGTTAGTCGACTACGTCGACCTCGACGGAGCGCTCTTGCTGGCGTCAGACCCCTACGCCGGCGTGCCGCTCGACAGCGATGTGTTCGACCTCACTGCAGTGTTGGCCGGCACCGGGGTTCGGCGGATGCGAGACGCGTAGCTGCGTAGTCGCACAATAAAAAATCAGGTTCGCCCAGTGACTGCTTACGCCGACTTGACGGCGTCCAGCAGCTCTTCGTAGTCCGGCTCGTTGGTCGGGTCGTCGGCGACCCAGCTGTAGGCGACCTCGCCGTCGTCGTCGACGACGAACACGGCGCGGTTCGAGACGCCGAGCAGCCCGAGGTCTTCGATGTCGATTTCGAGGCCGTAGTCCTGAATCGCCGACCGGCCCATGTCACTGAGCAGGTCGAACTCCAGCCCGTGCTCGTCGCGGAAGGAGTTCAGCGAGAACGCCGAGTCGGCGCTGAGGCCGAGGACCGTCGCGCCGGCGTCGTGGAAGTCACCGAGGTGCTCCTGCAGGGCCACCATCTCGTTGGAGCACGGCGGTGTGAACGCGCCCGGGAAGAAGGCAAGCACGACCGGCCCGTCGCCCAGGTGGTCGCTCAGTTCGAAGTCCTCTACCTCACCGTTCGCGATTGTCGCCGAGATGTCCGGCGCTGTGTCGCCTGTGGATACCATCACCCGAATATAACGGCGTCAGCCGAATAAATACCCGCCATCCGGCAGGGGATTCCCGGCGCGCTAGCAGGAGCAGGCTGCTTACAGCCACTCCTCGAAGGAATGGTGTTCGCGGCTCGCCGCAATGTAGTCCCGTTGCATCGACTCGATGGCTGTCGAGAGGTCATCGCCGTCGTCGATGTACTCGCGGACACGGGCGATTTTCCAGTCGCTCGGGGTCATACCGGCTTCGTAGCGGGCTTCAATCGGGTCGAGATACTCGTCGATGCGAGCCTCGGGCACGCCCTGCTCGGCCAGCCCCAGACGGGCGTACTGGAAAACCTCGTCGTAGATGTCGTCGTGATCGACCGTCCGCTCGCCCTCGGCCGTCACCCACGAGAGGTCTGCGTCGGAGCCGTCCTGTGCGGCGCTGTAGAAGCTCCGCTTGGCCTCCTGCCACGGTAGTTCCGCGGCGGGGTGGTCGGCGACGACTAGCCCGCGGATGAGGCCGACTGTCAGCGCCTGCAGCCCGATCATGTCCTTGGCGTGGGGCTGGGTCGGGAGCGGGCGGTACTCGATGCGGAGCGACTTTTCGGTGCTGGCTCCCTCGACCGGGGTTCCGCCGGCGACACAGCGGAGCCAGCGCCAGTAGGTCCCGCGCTTGTGGTCGAACTCCCAAAACTCGTCTTCGAACCCGGTCCGGTCGTCGTCGTGCAGGAACTCCCGCAGGAACGGCGCGAACAGGTCGTCGTCGACGACACGGCCGACAACATCCCTCGTGTCGTCGAGGTCCTGCGGGACCCGAACCTTCGGGTTCTCGCTGGTGTTGACCGACTGCTCAAAGGCCGCGATTCGGAGTTCGTGGTGGGTGTTCGCACAGAGCCACTCGCCGTCGGTATCACCATACATGTCCGCGGGGAGGAACGGCGAGTTCACCGACAGCGCAAGCAGCGGCCCGAGCGTCCGGATCGCGGCGTTGTAGTACTCGGAGAATGCCTCGGCGTCCGGAATCTGGAGGTGGGGCTGGATCGAGGTGGCCAGCGACTCGAACAGAATCGTCGGGAACGACCCGCTGTACCCTGGCACGTCGAAGTCGATGCTGCCGCCGGCGTGGTCGAGCGCCTCGTTGTCCAGCGCCACGTATCTGGGGGCCTGCCGCATGTTGTCCGCGAGGACGACGCCGTCGTTCGTCTCGTGCGCCGAGAGGTACTGCTCGCTGCCTTCCTCGGGTGGGATGGTCCACATCGCGTCGAGGACGAGTTCGCAGTTGTGCTTGCTCGCTTGCTGGCGGGCCTGTTTCGTCTGCATCTCCACCGCCGTCGTCTGGACTTCCATTCCCGTCTCGTCGAAACTGTTCGGCTCGGTGTTGACCTCGGCGTTGTGCAGGCCCAGTTCCTTGTTGGCCTCCCCCTCGAACACCACGTCGGGTAAGGGGGTCAGCCGCCCCTTCCAGTCCTCGGGGTCCATGTACGGTTCGTCACTTTCTTCCTCGACTGACGACTCGACGGCCGGTTCGGCCTCTTCCTCCTCTGGCGTCTCCGGTTCGTCCTCGGCCAGCGGACTGTCCGGGTCGATGTCGAGCGACGGTCCCTCTCCGGGACCGAAAGAATCCTCGGGCTCGTCGGCGGTTTCGCCAGCATTCTGGTCCGGAGACGCATCGCCGTCGGGTTCCAAGGGGTCGCCCTCGTCTGGCTCCAGTGACGCCCCGTCGCCGTTTGGTTCCAGTGATGCGCCACCACCGCCTTCTGGTTCCGCTGGCGCGTCGAGTGACCCGCTCCAAGCCGCGCTGCCCGATCCGCTCAGGTCGTCGTTCAGCTCCTCTTCGGTTGCTACCTCGCTGTCTTCCCCATCGTCCGGTTCGGGCGGGTCCGGCTCGGCGTTGATCGCGTACAGTTCGATTTCCAGACCGACGGAGAACGCCTCGTTGTCGAACTCCCCGGCCTCGATGGCTTTCCGGAGCTGCATCGCCTGTTCGTCGACCCGCTCAGTGAACGCCGCGGCAGTCTCGTCAGCGAGCGACCGGGTCACCAGGTCGACGATATCGTCCATGCTCGGTACTGTGTGGGTTCTTCCACTATAAGTGACCCGTCGTTGTCCGACGGGATGTTACTCGAAGAGGTCTTCGTGGCGGGCCGCGAGGTTCGCGTAATCGCCGGAGCTGAACGCCTCGAACACTTCGTTGGGATCGATAGTGGTCTCGGACAACGGTGTCACTGTGGCCGGACTCCCGCGGACAAAGGACTCCGCGGGGACCTCGTAGCCCGGTGGGACGACCGTTCCCATCGCGACGATAGAGCCTTCACCGATGGTGGCGTCGCTGACCGTCGAATTGAACCCGACGAGCGCCCCGTCCTTGACCGCTGCATCGTTGAGGACGGCCCCGTGGCCGACCATCACCTTCTCGCCGACGGTCGAGGCGTGGACGATGGCCCCGTCACCGATCGCCGATTCGCGGCCTACCTCGACGGGGGCTACGTCGCCACGCAACACGACACCGGGCCAGACGTTCGCGTTCGGGCCGACGGTGACATCACCCACCAGTGTCGCCTCGCGGCTGACGTGGGCGTATCCGTGGATGTCAGGTGTGGCTCCTTCGAACTCGTACTCTCGGCTGTCCATACTGCCACCATCGTGTCGGCGGCTCGAAAAGATACCGGTCAGAACGAGGTGGTACCGGTCGTATAGCCGCTGTCGCGTCCGTCCTCACTGCACCTGCCAGCGATACAGCACTATTCGATGTGGACGACGAGAACGGGGACGGGTGCGCTCTGCACGACGCGCTCGGTGACGCTCCCGAGATTAGCGACCCGGTCCCGCCCGGTTCGGCCGTGAGTGCCCATCACGATGAGATCAATGTCCTCCTCTTCGGCGTAGTCGGTGATCGTCTTGTGGGGAATCCCCTCCGCCATGGTCGTGACGACCTCGACGCCGGCCTCCTCGCCGCCGACCACGATGTCGTCGAGCGCGACTTCGCCCTCTTCCTCCAGCGACTGCCGAACCTCGTCCTGATTGGCCTTGTCGGCCGCGACGTACAGCCGTCTGTCCACGACGTACAGCCCGTGGAGGGTCGCGTCGTTGTCGCGCGCGATCGAGGTGGCGTGTGCGAGCGTCTCCGTCGTTCCCGAACTGCCGTCTGTGGCTACGAGCACCGAATCGTACATATCCGGCTTCTCATGCGAACTGTGCCCACATAGTACTCCCTATCACACTGATACGGTCCGTGACTGTCCAACCGACGGTGTAATCGTTTGATTCAGTTTCCGTCGTTCAGTGTATAACTGTTCTAACCATTATTTGTCAACAGGAATACTTTTGCCAGTAGCTACCCATTGATATCGATACGATGCAGGGGAGCACGCAGCCAGACGGTACACGGGCAGAACTGTACGTTCGTTCACTACTGCCCGACGGGCACACGCAGCAACAGGCTGCGGTCATCGATCGACTTCAGGGGCTGTCGGACACTGATGCTCTGTCAGATGTCTCTGTTCAGGTTATTGGTCGGCAGATACCGTCCACACCAGCGGAGGCACGGACCGAACTCGGGCTATTCGCACTCAACCGAGTTAGCGTCTTTCAGGAGTGGGCAAAACGCAACGGATGTTCACTCGAACCTGCGTTTCAGGTCCGGTCGGTTGACTCCGAAATATCGGGAGAGCAGTACCGGGCACTTGTGTTTCCGGTCCAACTATTAGCCGAGTACACCGGGTCGGAACTCAGGTGCGTGACGCCGCACACGACCGATGGAGAGACCGTCACTGTCATGGACCGGCTTACCATGATCGAAGGCGAGGAAGAATCGACGTTCGCATCGCTGGAACGGGCAAGCGCGGCACGGCCGCCGGCCCAGTCCGAGCTGTCGGCGGCCGACACCGCCGACGAGGATTCGGACCCGCCGTTACCAGAGTAACGCCAGCGTCGCCCGCGTCTCAATACACTTATCCCCGGCCGCCGTCGTATCCTCGGGTATGAGTACGGTCACGGTCACGCTGCCCGACGGGACCCCACTAGAGGTCGAACGCGGCAGCACGGTCGAGGATGTCGCCTACGAAATCGGGCCAGGGTTAGGTGACGACACGGTCGCCGGCGTCGTCGACGGCGACCTTGTCGACAAACACGCGCCGTTGACAGAAGACGTCATGCTCGAAATCGTCACCGAGAGCAGTGACGAGTATCTCGACGTGCTTCGGCACTCCGCCGCCCACGTCTTCGCGCAGGCCCTGCAGCGTCTCTATCCCGATGCTAAGCTCACAATCGGGCCGTGGACCGACAACGGGTTCTACTACGACATCACCGGCGTCGACATCGATGAGGACGACCTCGAAGCCATCGAGGCCGAAGCCGAGGAGATCATTGAGGAGGACCTCGATATCGAACGCGAACTCGTCGACCGCGACGACGCCTTCGAACGCTACGAGGACAATCAGTTCAAACAGGACATCCTCGAAACTGAGGCCGCGGACGACGAGGAAGTCTCTTTCTACACGCAGGGTGAGTTCGAGGACCTCTGTCAGGGGCCGCACGTCGAATCGACCGGCGAAATCGGCGGCTTTGCACTGCTCGAAATCTCCGCGGCCTTCTGGCGCGGCGAGGAGGACAACGAGACGCTGACCCGCGTGTACGGAACCGCCTTCCCGACGGAGGACGCGCTCGACGAGTTCCTCGAACAGCGCCGCAAGGCCGAGGAGCGCGACCACCGCAAGATCGGCCAGGAGATGGACCTGTTCTCCATCGACGAGACGACCGGGCCAGGCCTGCCGCTGTACGAGCCCAACGGCAAGAAGATCCTCAACGAACTGTCGGACTACGTCGCCGGCCTCAACCGCGACGCCGGCTACGACGAGGTCGAGACGCCCCACGTCTTCCGGACTGAACTGTGGAAGAAGTCGGGCCACTACGAGAACTACGTCGACGACATGTTCCTGCTCGACGTCAACGACGAGGAATACGGCCTGAAGCCGATGAACTGCCCGGGCCACGCCACTATCTTCGAGCAGAACTCTTGGAGCTACCGGGACCTGCCGGTACGGTACTTCGAAGACGGGAAGGTCTACCGCAAAGAGCAGCGCGGCGAACTGTCTGGCCTCTCCCGGACGTGGGCGTTCACTATCGACGACGGCCACCTGTTCGTCCGCCCGGACCAGATCGAGGAGGAAGTGCTGGCGACGGTCGACATCATCCTCGACACGCTCGACACGTTCAACCTCGACTACACCGTCCAGTTCGCCACCCGGCCCGAGAAGTCCGTCGGCGGCGACGAGATCTGGGAGAAAGCCGAGTCGCAGCTCGAAGCCGTCCTCGACGAGCAGGACATCGACTACGTCGTTGAGGAGGGCGACGGCGCCTTCTACGGCCCGAAGATCGACTTCGCCTTCGAGGACGCGCTCGGCCGCCACTGGGACGGCCCGACCGTCCAACTGGACTTCAACATGCCCGAGCGGTTCGACCTCTCCTACACCGGCGAGGACAACGAGGAGCACCGCCCGGTGATGATCCACCGCGCGCTGTATGGCTCCTACGAGCGGTTCTTCATGGTGCTGACCGAGCACTACAACGGGAAGTTCCCGCCGTGGCTCGCCCCCGAGCAGATCCGCTTGCTGCCGGTCAGCGACGACAACATCGCCTACTGCGAGGAGATTCAGGACGAACTCGACGACTTCCGGGTCACCATCGAGGACCGTTCCTGGACCGTCGGCAAGAAGATCCAGCAGGCCCACGACGACCGCGTCCCCTACATGTGTGTCATCGGTGACAACGAGGAGGAAGCCGGGACTATCTCGGTCAGAGACCGCAAGGAACGCGAGGAGAAAGACATCGACATCGCCGAGTTCCGCGACCACCTCGACACCGAAGTCGAGCAACAGCGCACTGCGGTGACGTTCCTCGCCGGCCGATAGCTGCTGTTCGCTCGGCCGATTCTCGCTGCCGATGTACTGACTCCCGGGATGTGTCGGGCACGTCCTTTTAACCCCGGCGGGCGAGCCGACCTGTATGACCACTGACAGCGGTGAGTCGAGCGACACCATGCGGGGGCGCGCTGCGGGGGACACGCGACTCCTCTGGTTCCTCCTCGATGCGGACCGCTGGATCGTTACCGCCCTCCTCTCCGGTGTCCTATTTTTTGGGGTTCTCGCAGCCGGACACTTGCACCCCACACCGGCTATGACGCTGCTGACCCGTGGCGACCCGGTCGAAACGCTGTTCCAGGCACTGATTACGGGGACCATAACCGCCGTTACCCTGGTCCTGACACTGAATCAGCTCGTCCTGTCACAGGAACTCGGTGCGGTGGGCGATCAGCGCGAGCGGATGGACGGATCGATGCAGTTCCGCGCCGACGTGGCCGACGCCGTCGACACGCCAGTCAGTCCCGCAGAGCCCTCGGCGTTCCTCCGGTCGCTGGTCCGCGGGACCGCCGAACGGGCCGAGAATGCCCAGAACGCCGCTGAGGGGGCGGCGCTCGATGACGACCTGTCGGCGTTACTGTCGAACTATCTGGTGGACGTGACGAGCAACGCCGACAGGGTCACCGACCAGCTCGACGGCGGGACCTTCGGCGAGTTCGATGTCGTCAAGGCCGCACTGAACTACAACTACTCCTGGAAGCTGTACGCCGGTCGCCGCATCCGGGAAGCCTACGCCGACGAACTCACTGACGAGGTCGACGACTCGCTTGCGGAACTCGTCGAGACGCTCGAACTGTTCGGCCCGGCCCGGGAACACTTCAAGACGCTGTATTTCCAGTGGGAACTGTCCGACCTCTCCCGGACGCTGCTGTACGTCGCCATCCCGGCGCTTACCGTCGCAATCACCTCGCTGTTGTTCCTCGATGTGCAGGATTTCGTCGGCGTCACGGCCGGCGTTTCCGACGCGTTGTGGCTCCTCGCGGTGACGGCGACAGGGTCCCTGCTTCCGTTCACGGTCCTGATATCGTACGTCCTCCGTATCGTCACCATAACTAAACGAACGCTTGCAATCGGCCCGTTCATCCTCCGCGCGACGAACCGGAGTGTCGACGTCGACTGGGAGTGACGCCGTCACATCACACGGTATAAGTGCCGGTCCGGACTCGCTAATACTATGCAAATTGGCTCGCGTCGGTGTATCCTCAACCCCGTCAGCGGCGACGGCGAACACGCAGACTACGTGCCGCGGCTGATGGAAGCACGTGGGTTCGAGGTGTACGAAACCGAAGCGGCGGGCGACGCTGTCGAACTCGGCCGCGAGGCCGGCAGGGCCGAAGCATCTGAGGTTGCCGTCTGTGGCGGCGACGGGACGGTGAACGAGGTCGTCCGTGGGCTCGACGACGCTGGCCACCTCGACTCGGTGACGCTGAGTGTTATTCCGGCCGGAACGGCGAACCTGCTGGCCGGGAACATCGGTGTCACGGACATCGAACACGGCGTCGAAATCGCCGATGTCGGAGAGGCGCGGCCGGTCGACGTGGGTGTCGCCGGCGACGAACCGTTTCTGGTCTCCTGTATCGCTGGCCTCCCCGCAGACGCCAGCGTTTCGACTCCGGGCGACCTCAAAGAGCGGTTCGGCACGCTGGCGTTTCTGCTCACCGGCGCACAGGAGGCGCTCCGTTTCGACGGGCTCGACATCACTATCGCGGCTGTTGGCGAAGACGGGCCGTTCACCTGGTCCGGCGAGGCCACCTGCCTGCTGGTGGGCAACGCCCGCAAGTTCGTCGCCGAAGGTGGGCAAGCAAACATGGAAGACGGCCTGCTCGACGTGGCTATCGTTGAACAGATGCCAACAGGGAACCTCGTCGCGGAGGCCATCGGCCAGCGACTACTGGCGCTTGATACCGACGGCGTGACCCACGTTCGAGCGGAGGAGATTACCGTCGCCGGGCACGGCAAGGAACTCACGTTCAGCCGCGACGGCGAACTCAGCACGCACGAGACGCTGTCGCTGTCGGTGCGTGAGACCACACTGACGCTGCGAGTCGGGCCGGGCTACAAGCCAGACCCGGCGTGACGAGACGGTGCGACCGGCGGGCAGTGGTGAGTGAGCCGCGTCCGCTTGCGTAATTCCCTGACAGCGCCCCGGACGTTTTTATCGCCGTCCGTCGAGGGAACTGGTATGCCCTCGCTTTCGATGGGCGCGCTCGTGGTCTTCGCGCTCGTCGTTGTCGCCCTGACGCTGTTCGTCACCGAGTGGCTCCCGCCTGATATGACGGCCATCGCTGTCCTCGTCGCGCTGGTCGTGCTGGAACCGTACACCGGCGTCCCGGCGCGGACAGCCATCGAAGGGTTCGCCAGCCCGGCGGTGGTTACCATCGTTGCGATGTACATCCTCAGCGCCGGTGTCGAATCGGCCGGCGTTGTCGACTGGCTGGCCGGGCGGCTCGCGGCGCTGACGGGCGGCGACGAACGGCGTCTGCTGACCGCCATCGTCGGCACGACGGGCGTCAGCGCGGGCTTCGTCAACAACACGCCGGTAGTCGCGGTCTTCATCCCGCTGGTCACCGGGCTCTCGGAGCGATACGGTATCTCGCCGTCGAACCTGTTGCTGCCGCTCTCTTTCGCCGCGATGCTCGGCGGGACGCTCACGCTGGTCGGCACTGCGACGAACCTGCTCGCGAGCGACCTCTCGGCGCAGTTGCTCGGCCGGCCGTTCTCGATGTTCACGCTGACGCCCGTCGGCGTCGTCGTCCTCGCTGTCGGCGTGGGCTACCTGCTGACGGTGGGTCGGGCGCTTGTCCCCGAACGGGTCCACCCCGCGGCCGACTTCACCGAGGAGTTCGAGATGGACCGCCACCTGGCACAGCTACGTGTTCGCGAGGCGTCACCGCTGGTCGGCCTGACAGTGCGAGAAGCGCTTGAGGGAAGTGCCCCCGACGACGCAGTCGAGGCGGTCGTTGACGCGGTTGACGCAGGGGAGTCACTGCCGACCGAGGCCACCGTCGAACAGGTCCTCGCCGTGAGTGACCCGCTTGACGTCGACGTGCTCCAGATCGACCGCAACGGCGAGTCGTTCTTCGCAACGGCCACCGACCGGCCGCTTGAACCCGGCGACGTGCTGACGGTCCGTGGCAACCGCCAAGCTGTCAACCAACTCGCTCAGACGCTTGATCTTCGGGACCTCGCCCGCGAGTCCGTTACGGCGGACCTCCTGGCGGAGAGCGGGCATCCGGGCGTCCTCGCGGAGGCCGTCATCGACAGGGAGTCGCGCCTCCGCGGGCGAACGCTCGCCGACGTACAACTCCGCAGTCGGTTCGACGTGACGGTCCTCGCCGTCCGCCGCGGCGACGAGATCATCCACGAGAACCTCACGGCTATCGAGCTGTCCGCTGGCGACCTGCTCTTGCTCCAGACGCCCCTGGACGAGGTGGGCCACCTGCAGGACGAGGGCTACCTGACCCTGACCGAGGGGCCGCCGGAACTGTTCGACGCGCTCGACGGCGGCCCGCCCTCGCTCGACGCCGCTGCGGCGGTCCCGCTCGCGACCCTGCTCGCCGTCATCGCGCTCGCGGCGCTGGACCTGCTGCCCATCTACATCGCCGCGCTGGGTGGCGTCGTCGCCACCGTGGCGACCGGTACGCTGAGCGCGTCGAAAGCCTACGACGCGGTGAGCTGGAACGTCGTGTTCCTCCTCGCCGGCCTGCTCCCGCTGGGGCAGGCGATGCAGGCCACCGGCGGGGCCGCGTTCGTCGGCGGGCTCCTCGTCGACGCCGCCGGCGTCCTCCCGCCGCTTGCGCTGCTGGCACTGGTGTACCTGTTGACGGCCGTCCTCGCCAGCGCCATCACCCCGCCCGCGACCGTCGTGCTGATGATCCCGATTGCCGTCGCCACCGCCGCCGAGATCGGCGTTTCCGGGTTCCCGTTCCTCGTTGTGGTGACGTTTGCGGTCGCGACGGCCTTCCTGACACCCATCGGGTATCAGACGAACCTGATGGTCTATGGCCCCGGCGGCTACCGTTTCACCGACTTCGCACGCGTCGGCGGACCGCTGCAGTTGCTTCTGTGTGTCGTAACGACGCTCTCGGTATCGGTCGTCTGGCCGCTGTAAAAGTCCCGCGTCGCCGGCGCTACTGCTCGTCCTCTTTCAGCTCGTCCAGCTCCGACTCGACTTCGCTCTTGTCGACATCGACCTGCGTACTCTCGTCGGCGAGTTCCTGTTCCAGTTCGGCCTCGGAGACATCCGCGTCACTCGATCCGCTGTCGCCGTCCTCGGCTTTCCCCATCTCGGCTTTCAGCGTGTCGAGTTCGGCGTCGACTGACCCTTTCTGTCGGACTTCTTCAAGCTCCCGCTCCAGTGAACTCTCATCCGATATCTGACTTTCGAGAACACCGTCTTCCCGGAGTTCGTCCATCGCCTGCGAACGGGCTTCCATGTCCTCTGTACGCTCCTCTGCGCGCTCGATAGCCTGATTGATGTCCTGCATCTCGTCGCCCGCGCCGGTCATCGCCTCGTTGACGCGCGCCGACGCCTTGGCGGCCTCGTGGCGAGCCTTCATCGTTTCCTTCTTCGTCCGGAACTGCTCGATCTGTTTCTGGAGTTCGTCTTTCTGCTCGACCAGCTGGTCCTGCTGGTTCTGTAAGTCCTGTATCTGGCCTTCCAGATCTTCGATCTGGCTCATCTTCTGCTTCTTCTTCTCCAGCGCCTGCCGAGCGAGGTCCTCGCGGTCCTGCTCGACGGCTTGGCGCGCCTGTTCGTTGTGCTTCTCGACGTTCTCTTCGAGGCGGCGTTTCTGGATCTCCAGTCGCTTCTTCTGGGTCGTCAGGTCCGCGATGCCCTGCTTGACGTCTTGCAGTTCGTCACGCAACTGCTCGTAGCTGTAGTCGAGGGTCTCTGTCGGGTCCTCCGCTCGGTTCAGGACGGCGTTGAGCTTCGAGCGGATGACGTACGACGCGCGCGAGAGGATTCCCATGTATGCGCATTGGTCTCTCCAACCTTAAATTTCTTACAGAGGGCTGGTGAGTGAACACGTATGACTACCATCGGGATACCGGGCGGGCGAGATGTCACCGCTTCGCTCGACCGGCCGGCATCGGACACCGTCGTTGTCGCGTGCCCGCCACATCCACAGTACGGTGGCTCTCGGTCTGATAGTCGCCTGAAAGCGGTCAGTGACGCGCTGGACCCCGAGATCGGCTGTCTCCGTTTCGACTACGGCCCGTGGGACGAGGGCCGTGGCGAGCAGGCCGACGCCGAGAACGCGCTGGCGTGGGCCGACGAGCGGTACGACGCAGTCGGCCTGTTTGGCTACAGTTTTGGTGCGGCTGTGGCGCTCTGTGCAGCCGCTGAACACGACACTGCGGCCGACCCCGCGGCCCTGTCAGTCCTTGCCCCACCGGCCGGAGTAACGGACCATCTCGATGCGACCGCTGCGCTTGACGCCATCGACTGCCCGGTACAGGTCGTCGTCGGGAAACGTGATGAGACAGTTGACTGGGAACCGGTCCTCGACCGGGCCACCGAGCTGGGACAGACGGTTGAGCGCCTGCCAGCTGACCACCATTTCGTCGGTCAGAGCGGCCGTATCGGCGAGACGGTTGGGCCGTTCCTCCGTGACCACCTGTAGCAACTGCGACCACTGTTCAGGGTCCGCAGTCGATTGTTGCCGCTAGTTCAGCACCAAGCGAAAGTATAGTTCGGACTACATATTCTGGACAATGTCGAAAGACAGAGGCGCTGTCGACCCAATCCTCGAGTATGGATCGCCCGCTCGCGTTCGCTGCCGTGTCGTTTGTCGCCACGCTGGTGACGCTGTTAGTACTGATGCAGACGGCGCTCGTCGCGGGCGGGCTGCTCCGGGCGCTTGTGCTCGCCTTGGCTGGTGCCATCGGGACGTACTTCGCCATCCGGTCCGGTGTGCTCAAATCCTGACCGTCGCCGAACCCGCCCAGGGATACCGAAGGTACATTTATACTATATACCAATAAATAATGATATATGTCAACGCGAACCAGAACGGCGATGTCTCACTCGACACGGCACGGTGTCGTCTCGTTTCTGGGTGGGTTCGTCGCCGGCTACCTGTTGTTTGTCGCCATCGGCTCAAGCCCAAGTGATGCGGTGTTTTCGGCGCTGACACTCGCTGCGCTCGTGGCTGCGTGGCGCGTTCTCACGCAGCCCTCACTGTAGCCGCGTTGACACTGCGACCGGGTGGCGAACAGTGCGCGCTCCGAAACCGTTTAGACTACGCGGGGTTCACCGTCGGTATGCCGACCGAACCCGAAACGGACTACGACCCGGAACTGGGTCGGAAGTTCATCTTCGTCACCGGTGGCGTGATGTCTGGCCTGGGGAAAGGCATCACCGCCGCCAGCACAGGTAGATTACTCAAAAACGCCGGGTTCGACGTTACAGCGGTCAAAATTGACCCGTATCTGAACGTCGACGCCGGTACCATGAATCCCTTCCAGCACGGCGAGGTGTACGTGCTCAAAGACGGCGGGGAGGTCGACCTCGACCTGGGGAACTACGAGCGGTTCCTCGACATCGACATGACCTTCGACCACAACGTCACCACGGGAAAGACCTACCAGCACGTCATCGAGAAAGAGCGGTCCGGCGACTACCTCGGTCGCACGGTCCAGATCATCCCGCATATCACCGACGACATCAAGCGCCGTATCCGCGAGGCCGCCGAGGGCAACGACGTCTGTATCATCGAAGTCGGCGGCACGGTCGGGGACATCGAGGGGATGCCATATCTCGAAGCGCTCCGGCAGTTCGCCCACGAGGAGGACGAGGACGATATTCTCTTTACCCACGTCACGCTCGTTCCCTACTCGAAAAACGGCGAGCAGAAGACGAAGCCGACCCAGCACTCCGTGAAGGAACTGCGCTCTATCGGTCTCCAGCCCGACATTCTCGTCGGCCGCTGTTCGGACAAGCTCGACATCGACACGAAAGAGAAGATCGCACTGTTCTGTGACGTGCCGACGGAAGCCGTCTTCTCGAACCCGGACGTCGACGACATCTACCACGTCCCGCTGATGGTTGAGGAGGAGGGCCTCGATCAGTACGTGATGGAGGAACTCGACATCGCCTCGGAAGCGCTGCCGGAAGACGAACGGGAGAACCGCTGGCGCGACCTCGTCACCCAGAACACCGAAGGCGAGGTCGAAGTTGCGCTCGTCGGCAAGTACGACCTTGAAGACGCCTACATGTCCGTCCATGAGGCGCTGAAACACGCCGGCCTTGAGAAAAACGTCGACGTGAACGTCCGGTGGGTCAACTCGGAGAAGATGAGCGACCACCACGCCGACCGGATGCGCGAGGCCGATGCCATCGTCGTGCCGGGCGGCTTCGGCGCACGGGGCACGGAGGGTAAAATCGAGGCGATTCGGTACGCCCGCGAGAACGACGTGCCGTTCCTCGGCCTGTGTCTCGGCTTCCAGATGGCTGTCGTCGAGTATGCCCGCAACGTACTGGACCTCGACGACGCCCACTCGGCGGAACTGGACGAGGACACGCCACACCCCGTTATCGACATCCTCCCCGAGCAGTACGAAATCGAGGACATGGGCGGGACGATGCGGCTGGGTGCCCACGAAACCGAAATCGACGCGAACACGCTCGCCGCGACGCTGTACGGCGGCGAGTCCTGCACGGAGCGGCACCGCCACCGGTACGAGGTCAACCCCGAGTACATCGACGACCTCGAAGCCGCCGGGCTGAAGTTCTCTGGCCGCGCTGGGAACCGTATGGAGATACTTGAACTCGGCCCCGAGGACCATCCGTACTTCATCGGGACGCAGTTCCATCCTGAGTTCCGCTCCCGACCGACCCGCGCTAGCCCGCCGTTCGTCGGCCTGCTCGAAGCAGTCCTTGGCGACGACCCCCACACTGCGACGACTGAGGAGGTGAGCCACTGATGGTGAACGTCGACGAGTTCATCGAGGAAGCGAAAGCCGAAATCGCCGAGGAAATCGGGGACAAGCACGCCGTCATCGGGCTTTCCGGTGGCGTCGACTCCTCGACGGCCGCCGCGCTGGCCTACGAGGCTATCGGCGACCAGCTCACCGCCGTCTACGTCGACACCGGGCTGATGCGGAAGGGTGAGACCGACGAGATCCGCGAGACCTTCGACTACATGGATTCCCTGCGTATCGTCGAGGCACAGGACCGCTTCCTCGACGAACTCGAAGGCGAAACCGACCCCGAGGAGAAACGGCACATCATCGGCGAGCAGTTCATCCGGGAGTTCGAGACAGTCGCCCGCGAGGTCGACGCCGACTACCTCGTGCAGGGGACTATCTACCCGGACCGCATCGAGAGCGAGGGGACGATCAAGTCCCACCACAACGTCGGCGGCCTCCCCGAGCGCATTGACTTCGACGGTATCGTTGAGCCGATGCGGGACCTCTACAAGGACGAGGTCCGTGAGGTCGCCCGCGCGCTTGACCTCGAAGAGATCATCTCCGAGCGGATGCCGTTCCCCGGTCCGGGACTCGCCGTCCGTATCATCGGCGAGGTTACCGAGGAGAAACTGGAGGTGGCCCGCGAGGCCAACCACGTCGTCGAGGAGGAACTGGAGGAGTACGAGCCGTGGCAGGCGCTGGCCGCCGTCATCGGCAAGGCCACAGGCGTCAAAGGCGATAACCGCGTCCACGGCTGGGTCGTCGCCGTTCGCTCCGTCGAGAGCCGGGACGGCATGACCGCCCGTGCACAGGAACTCGACTGGGACACGCTCCAGCGCATGCAGTCGCGCATCACCGGGGCGCACGAGAACGTCGCCCGCGTCGTCTACGACGTGACCCACAAACCGCCGGCGACCATCGAGTACGAATGAACGTCGTTCTCGTCGGCTCGGACCCCAACGGACTCACGGACGCGCTCGAAGCCGAAGGACAGACTGTGACGGTTGCCGATGTCGGTAACCGCCCCGGGCTGGAGGAGGCCGGCATCCACGAAGCGGACGTGTACCTGCTGACCGAGATGTCACAGGCCACCTCGATCGCCGTTGCGAAGGAACTCAACCCCGACTTGCGGGTCGTCGTCTACGCAGAGGGCTCCCTGCCCGACTTCGCCAGCCGACAGACGGACCTCGTCGTCGACCCGGGCCTACTCGGTTCCGACGCGGTTGCCGAGGAACTGTAGCGCAGTCCCGCGTCTTCCGGCGCTTGTTCACACCGTCGCCGCGAGGCGGTCCAGACGCTCCGAGCCGTTTTTTTCGAAGGGAACGCCGTGGCCCGGGACCGCGACCTCGAAGTCGGGCGCACGCTCGACGAACTCACTGATACTCCGGGTGACGGCGTCAGTGTCGTAACTCATAAGCCACGGCGAGGGCTCGAAGCGGCCGCCGTCCTCACGGACGAGATCGCCCAGCAGTCCCAGCGACAGTTCCTCGCTGACGTAGCAGACGTGTCCTGGCGTGTGTCCGGGAGTGTGATAGGCCGTGAAACTGCCGACGGTGTCGTCGTCGGCCAAAGGGACAATGTCGTTATCCGGTGTGTCGACGAACGGTGAGACAAGTCGCTGGAATGCGCCCTTGTGATTGCCCAGCGGCGGCGCTTGCTCGCCGGTGACCAGCGGTGCGTCCCGCTCCCCGAGGTAGATTGGCACATCGATGCCATCGAAGGCAGCCAATCCGCCGACGTGGTCGAGATCGAAGTGCGTAAGGAGGATTCGGTCAAGATCCCGGAGTTCGTAGCCGGCATCGCTCAGGCCGGCGATGAGTCCGTTGCCGTGCCAGGGTAGCCCTGTGTCCACGAGCGTGAGCGCGCCGTCGTCGTCGACGAGCGTCGCGTTGACGCCCGTGAGATCGTACCACCAGATATCATCGGAGAGCGCCGCGACCATACCCGGGATTGGAACGGCGATTCCTAAACCCTTGGTCACGACGCTGTGTGGCCACAGCTCCGGTCGGCCGTGATACTCAGAACGGTAACTGCGACCGGACGAACTGCACGCCGGTTTTGACCTTCGACGGATCTCGAATCCGTTCCATCTCAGCGTCCGTTAGCTCGAAATCGAAGACGGCCATGTTCGCTTCCAGATGCTCGCGGCTGGACGCCTTCGGAATCGCGGCCACGCCGTCCTGCTGGAGGAGCCACCGGAGCGCGACCTGCGCCGGGGACTTCCCGTACTTGTTTCCGATCTGGACGAGCGCTGGGTCGTCGAGAACGCCGCCGCGGGCCAGCGGGCTGTAGGCGGTCAGGAGCACGTCGTGAATGCGACAGTAGTCCAGTAGTTTCCGCTGGTCCCAGTAGGGGTGGTACTGCACTTGGTCAGTGAAGATCGGAGCCGACGAGCTGTCCCGTGCCTCGTCCAGCAGCGCCGGTGAGAAGTTGCTGACGCCGATGTGGCGGACCAGCCCCTCTTCGACGAGGTCGTTCATCGCCCCGAGCGTCTCCGACAGCGACGCCATCCACGGGGTGTTGGGCCAGTGGATGAGTAGGAGGTCCAGATAGTCCGTTCCCAGTTTGTTCAGGCTCTCCCGCGTCGACCGCCGGACATTACGCTCGTCGCGGTTGGACCCGTCGAGTTTCGTCGTCAGAAATACGTTCTCGCGGTCAACCGTGGCGGCCTCTATCCCCAGCCCGACCTGCCGCTCGTTACCGTAGGCCTGTGCGGTGTCGATGTGGCGATAGCCCATCTCCAGGGCCGTCTCGACAGTCTCACGGCAGGTTTGGCCAGTGAGCTGCCACGTTCCCAGGCCGAGTGCGGGGACCGACGTTCCCTGGATCTGAATCTCGTCCATACAGGATGTTGGAGGGGGCCAGTGAAAAGTCGTGGCGACGGTGCGCCGCTGTCTCGAACTAGCCAATGCTACCGTGGCGTCACTTCTCCAGAATAGTCCCGCCAGAACCGACTGCGATGTCGGTGCCGCCGCGGACGACGGCCTTCAGGTTCTCGCCGGCGGGCGTCTCCTCCTGAGTCCAGTCGCCACCGCCGAGGGCGTACACCTTGCCGCCACCACCGACCGTGTAGCCGGTGCTGTCGTCGTCGGTGACCTCGATGTCGCGCAGGCCAGCGTCGCCAGTGTCGGTCGGTGTCCACTCGGAGCCGTTCCAGTGGAATATCATGCCGCCACCGCCGGAGACCCACACGTCGTCCGGGCCGTCGGAGTCGACGCCGTAGAAGTTGACGTTGGCGTCGGCGAGGCCGATCTTGTTCCACGTCGCGCCGTCGTCGGTGACGAAGACGCTCTTGTTCCCGTCGACGATGTGGCCCGAGCGAACGCCGTGGAAGTCGACGGCGTTGATGGCTGACCCGGACCCGGGCGTGGTGTAGTCCCACGTCTCGCTCGCGCCGTTCTCGAAGCTGTAGTACATCTTCCCGGAGTCGCCGGCGATGTAGACGTTTGCTTCGCCGGCGGTGCCGGTCACGGACACGTCGTTGAAGTTGTTGGTGACGTCCATCGGGGCGCTGTGGTCGGTGAGCACGCCCGACTCAACGTCGTACTCGCCGATAGCGCCAGACGCGCCGACGAACCAGAGGGCCTTGCCGTCGTCGGTCACGTCGGCCCCGTAGAGGCTGTTTCCGTTGCCGGTCGGACCGCCGCCGATGACCTTCTGCCAGCCCGCGCTGGTTCGTTCGAGGACGATGCCGCCACCCGCCACCGCGTACGCACCGGCGGCCGTGTATTCGACGTCGTGGAGGGTGTTCCCGGTCGGGGACTCGACGGACTCCCAGGGATCGGCCGCCGCAACCGTCCCGGAGAGGGCCGTTCCACCCAGTGCGGCTGCAGCTGTCGCGCCGATACCCTTGAGTACGCCGCGTCGTGTCGCGTTGCGATCGGACATGACACCCGAGCCTGTGGACTGCCCCCACTTCAATGGGGGACGCAGTTAACGACCTTTCACGGCGATTTAACCGTTTAAACGACCGATATTCGGGAGAATAGCCGGCCGGCCGTGGAAAAATTGGCGGCCCGGAACGAACCGGCAAAACGTCACGTTAAGTCGGGTAAACGGACACAAGACTGATACCACGAGTCCGCCGGCTGTGGTCAGGACAGGTCAGCGACGAGCGACGGGGCTTGCGCCGCGATGATCTCGTCGATGGCGATACGGGCCGCCGCCGGGTCCGCGGGCAGGCAGAACACTGGCGTCCCGCCGGCAATCCCGGCTGTCGCGCGGACGGTGATAACACCGGCCCCCTGTTGTTCGAAAAGGAGGCCCCGGTACACCTCCTCGAATCCCGGCAGGGCTTTCTCGAACAGCGGGTGGACAGCTTCGAGGGTCTGCTCCGTCGGAGCAACACCGAGGCCGCCCGCGGTGACGACGACCTCCACGTCGTCACGCCCGACCAGTCTGTCGACGGCCTCCTGAATGCCGTCGTAGTCCCCTCGAAGCCGTTCGCGAGCCGTGACCGTCTGGCCGGTCGCTTCGAGTGCTGTCTCCACCGCCTCGCCCGTCGGGTCTCCTTCCTCCGTCGCCGTCCCGACCGTGACGACGGCGGCGGCAACCGACTGTTCTTGCGACATGTCGTCCTGCGCGACTGTCTCTGCTGTCGTTTCATCCGTTGTCTGAACCGCTGCTTCCTGCGGTGTATCCGCCGGTTCGGTCGGTGCCTGTGGCTCAGAGAGAGGGTCCTGATGTGGGGCCTCATCAGGCTCCTGTGTCGCCTTATCAACTCCCCCAGTGTTCTGTGTTTCATCCGCTGGCTGGCTGTCTGTACTCTGGTTCGTCGCCTCGTCGATTCGTTGTGTAGCAGAGCCGTCGGTTTCGGACTCTGATGTGTGTCTCTCACTGCCCTCCGCAGTATCATCTGTTGCAGGAGTCTCTGTGCTGTCAGCCTCATCTGCTGCTATATCGTCATTTTCCGCCGCTCTGTCGGTCGCTTCGGTGGGCTCCGAACTGGCGGCCTCGGAGTTGGTATCGACTGCCGCGGATTCCTCGTCGTCCCCCGTCTCGCCTTCGTCTGTCTCGTCGTCTTCCCCGTCAGTCGGACCTCGGCGTGTGTCACGGGACTGGAAATCCACCATACTATCCCATCGGTTGCGGTGGATAAATACCCTGATGACCGTTTGCGTAACCGCAACCTGTATAATATCTGAAACCGACAGTATTAAAATATAGCAAGAAGAACAAAAATGTATGGATGGGAGATACCACGTCGTCTGCCACGAGTGTGCGTTTGAGGGACTGTACGAAGACTCGTCAGTCGCAGAGGGACAGCGGGACGCACACGCTTCCGACAGCGGCCATCGGATGAGTCTGCGTGACATCTCACGCCAGGAAGCCCCCGGTCTATCGCAGTAGCGGGACCGTTAGCGTTTTGCGCTCGCTTGCCTGACTCCGAGATATGCAGCCACGTTGTTCCGTCGGTATTACTGAAGGTCGTCCCATCGTGACGCACCATCCGAGCGGGCGCGACGGGGGGCGTGTCGATGGCTGATGACGAGTCCGGCTACGTCCACCGTCCTGACACGGAGCCACAGTCCGCAGACACCCCTCGTACGGACAGCGAGACGGGCACGGAAGCTGCCGACGGTCCCGAGTTCGGAACGAGCGGCTGGATTCTGGTTGGAATGATCGGCGTGGCGTTCCTCTTCGTTCCTGGCGCGATTTTGCTCTTGCCGTCCGCCCAGAGCGTTATCAGTAGCTTCGGGCTCACGCTCCGGGACGCCTATCTCACGCTCCCGCTCGTTCCGGCGTTCGTACTTGGTGCCCTCGCCGTGTGGTCTGCGGTTCGTTCGCAGTCGAAGTGACCGAGAATAGTTATATCAGGGACGCCATTACTACGCTACTGAATGGTCCTGTCGCCACTTACTGTCGTTTTATTGTCGGGTGTCGTCGGTATGGGCGTCGCTTTTCTGGTGTGGCTCCACCGGGACCGGCCGGGCGCGGGACCGCTGGCAGTGTTTGTTGTCGCGGCGAGCCTCTGGGCCGTGGCGTACGGTATCGAACTCGCTGTACCGGGCCTCTCCACCATGGAGCGACTCGTCCAAGTGCAGTTGACGCTCTCGGTGATCATCCCTGTCGCGTGGCTCGTGACGGTTATCGAGTACACGGGGCACCCACACTGGCTCACGCAACGCCGAACAGCGCTGTTACTATTCGAACCGGCGGTGTTTGTCACGCTCGTGTGGTCGAATCACGCCCACGAACTCATCTGGTCCGGCCACGGCACACAATCCGTCTCTGCATCGTCGGTAGCCCTCGCTCCCGCGTACGAAGTCATGTACTGGGGGCACATGTCCTACATACTGCTGTTGATTCTCGCCGGCGGTGTCCTCCTGTTGCGGATGCTGTTCCGGTCGAACCAGGTGTTTCAGGGCCAGGGGGTCGCATTGTTACTCGCCATCGCCGTCCCGACGGTCGTCCAGACGCTGTTCGTGCTCGGTGCGGTACCGACTCCGTTCAACCCGACGAGTCTCGGGTACGTCGCGTCGGGGGCCGTCCTCTCAGTCGCCATCCTCCGCGGGCAGCTGCTCGACGTGGCACCGGTGACCCGGGAACTGGGCCGGGAAGCGATCTTCACCGAAATGGATGATATGGTCATCATCGTCGACGACGAGCGCCGCATCGTCGATATCAACGCGACCGCAACGGCGCTGTTTGACGGTGACCAGAACGCGGTTCTGGGCCGCTCGCTCCCGCAGACGTCTCCGACACTCGCGGAGACGGTCCCCGGCCCCGGTGAACGAACGCAGACTGAGATGGCCCTCGAACGTGACGGCGGCGTCCGGTACTACGACGTGCGCGTGATACCGCTGTACCGCGCGTACGGCGTTGTCTCGGGCCACCTCATCAGCCTCCGGGATATCACGGACCGTCGACAGCGCGAACAGCGACTGGACGTGCTCAACCGCTTGCTCCGTCACGATATCCGGAACGAGATGAACGTCGTCAAAGGGAACGCGGACCTGCTCCGGGACACGGCCGACGCCGACGAACGCGAGCGACTCGACCGCATTATGAGTACAGTCGACGAAATCGTCGACCGCAGTAACAAGATCGGCCGAGTCACCGAGGCCCTAGAGACCGAGCAGCACAGCCCGACAGCGCTTCAGCAGCTGCTAGAATCGGTCGTGAGCGATGCTCGGGATCGCCGCCCTGACGTGGCGATCACGCTCACCTGTGAGGACGATATCTGGATCCGGGGTGGTCCGTCGGTCCTCATCGCGCTGGAGGAACTGGTCGAGAACGCTGTCGAACATCAAGCGACCGACGAGAGCCCAGTTGTGGTCGAGATTACGGCGACACGGGCCGACGGAACGCCCGGCGTCCGTGTGGCCGTTCACGACAACGGTCCCGGTATCACCGACCACGAGCGCGAGGTCATCCGCTCGGGGACTGAAACGCCGCTCAAACACGGTTCCGGCGTCGGACTCTGGCTCGTCAACTGGATCGTCCGAAACCTCGGCGGCCGAATGTCGTTCCCCGATACGGACGAGCCGGGAACGACTGTTGAGTTGCAACTGCCGGCGGCTGAGCCAGCCCACGCGACGGACGAGCCAGCAGTGGCCCACAGCGAGAACGCTGATTGATCTCGGTAGCTACCACTCGATTTCGGCCTTGTCGCGCCAGAACCGCCCGCTCGGCGCGTCGGGTCGGAAGCGAGCGAGCCACACCGGCGTCTCGGCCCCCTCCTCGGGCGTCCGGGGGGCGCTCCCCTCAGTCATGTCTGTCTGGACGTAGCCCGGACACACCGAGTTGGCGATAAGGCCGTCGGTCGCGTACTCGCCGTCGAGGTACTTCGTCAGCCCGTTGACGCCGGTCTTCGAGATGCGGTAGGCCGGCGTGCCGCCTGACTGGCTCTCGGTGATAGCGCCCAGCCCGGAGGACATGGTGACGACGCGGCCGCCCTCCTCAGCCAGCAACAACGGGAGGGCGTACTTCGTCATGAGGACCGCTCCCCGGAGGTTCGTGTCGAGGGTGTGGTCGATGACGTCGGTCGGCATCTCGTCGAGCGGCTCTCGGGAGTCCATCACGCCGGCGTTGTTGACCAGCACGTCGAGCCGGCCCTGCTCGCGCTCGATGCGGTCGACCGCGGCGACCATCCCGTCGTCGTCGGTCACGTCGAGTTCGATAGCGTGGCGGTCCGTCCCCTCGATGTCGGCAGTATCACGAGCGCCGGCGTACACCGTCGCGTCGAGGTCGACCAGCCCGTCGGCGATTGCCTTCCCGATGCCCCGTGTGGCTCCGGTGACGAGCACGACCTGGCCGTCGAGTGAGTCGTACAGCGGAACGTCCATACCTGGGGTTTGGCGGCCGGGCCGAAAAGGAAACGGGTCGGGGGCGGTGTCACTGCGACGCCTGCCGCCCGAGTGGGATAGTGACCGTCGGCGTTACCGTTCTTCGTCCCGGCGCATCGCGATCTCGAACCAGGGACAGAGGCGGAGCTGGCGGTAGTACTCGGGATTTTCCCGGAGTCGCTCGTAGGGGACCCACATGAGGCCGTCGACCTCCTCGGGGTTCGGTTCCAGTGAGGTGTCGTGGAGCGTGGCCTGTAGGACCGCACAGACTTCCCATTCGAGGCCGGCGTTCTCGTAGTAGCGCTTGTACTCGAACCGGTCGGTCACGCGGAGGTTCTGGTACTGCGAGGGGTCGATGCCCAGTTCCTCTTCGAGCCGTTCCTCGGTGGCCTCGACCTGTGTCTGGCCTTCGACGGGGTGGGAGGCGACGGTCCCGTCCCAGTGGGTATCCCAGAGGCGTTTGTTCGCTGCGCGCTGGGCGAGCAGGATCCGGCCGTCCTCGTCAAACAGCAGGGCAGTGAACGCGCGGTGGCGAACCCCATCGCCAGTGTGGGCATCGAGCCGATTGACCAGCCCCTCCTCGTTGTCGTCGGCATCCACCGCGATGACCTCCTGTCGGGCGTTTTCGTGCGTCTCGTCGACCGCGTCGGAACTCATATGTCGTACCTCTCACAGAGGCGCGTATTACGCGCTTCGACTTCCCGTCACCGCGCCGGGTGGTCCGAGACGAACTGTTTCAGGATCTGCTCCTCCGCGCGGTGGAGGGTTTCACTGCAGGTCGACTTCGCGATACCGACGCGGTCCGCCAGTTCCGTCAGCGAGCATTCCCGCGGTGTGTCATAGTAACCCGCGTCGATGGCCTCCTGTACCAGTTCCAGTTGGCTCTCGGTGAGTACCTGCTCGGTTTCGAGGTGTTGCTGGATGCGATCGACGCTGAAGGCGATACCGAACTCCTCCAGTTGCTCGCCGAGTTCGGAGAGCCGCTCCTGTGGCGCCGATATCTCCCAGACCGCCTCGCCGTTGGACAGCGTAAACGGCATTTCAAGCGGGACGCCAGAGCCCTGGACCGGGAAGAGCAGGAGCGGCATCGAGGTCTCGAACTGCACCAGCGCGCTGTCGTCCCGGTGAGAGAGTATCTCAAGAGTCGTGACCGACTCGCGATTTTCGATATCACGGAGAACCGCTGGGAGGTCATCCGATGTGATCTCCGCTAACCCGACACCGGAGTCCTCGCCTGGGAGCGCAGACAGGATGCGAAACGTCGCGTCGTCGTACGCCCGCGAGATGTCGCCGATCCAGATTTCATCCGGAATCGTGAGCGTGAGTTCAGCGTGTGGCATTGGTGTATCCGAATATATTCGTCCGACCTCCGCGACCGTGGTCCCGAACATGTTCGTACAGTTGCGATGGGAATAAGAAACTTGGGGGGTAGTGCCCCGCGCTGTCAACGCGGAATCAGGCCGAACAAAACCAGAAAGCCGAACATCTCCGGGTATGGCGAACGCTTATTCCGCCGGCCGCTGGCCGTCCGGTATGGAACGCGTCTCGCTGACTCGGATGGTCCCGGCTGACCCGGAGACGGTCACCGCCCTGATAACGGACGTGGCACCGTTCATGCGCGCGGCAGGGTTCGACGAGGTGACGCTCAACGGGGACGACCTCGGTATCACGAACCGCGTCGGACTGTTCGAGATCGAACTGGACCTCGAAATCGTCGAGACCGATGCAGTGCTGCGGTACGAGCAGCGCCAGGGCATCTTCGAGTCGATGATGACCGAGTACACGGTCGAAGCCGTCGACGGCGGGACCGAAGTCACGGCGACGACGGAGTACAACGCACTCGACCTCCCGGTGCTCGGCGAGATGATCGATTCAACCGTTATCTCGCGACAGCGCAAGAAGGAACTGAACAAGCAGTTCGACTGGCTCGTCGACCAGGTGACGTAGCGGTACGTGTGATTGGGACTGTTCGGACGAATTCCTCTCCGCAATCCGTTGTGTATAATGACCCGAACATCTTCGGGAGAGGACCGAGGGACGCCCGCCGTCAACCTGTACATATGAGCCATTCCCACGAGGACCTGCCGCCGGTGACAACCGAGGTTCACGACAACTCCTGGTCGGCGAACCTGGAGACGCCCGCACACGCCGAGGACCCCGACGTGGTCGTCGAACAGGCCATCGACGCCGTCGAGAAGACGACGGTGGGGAACCACGTCAATCTGGTCAGCCACGCTGACCACGGCCACCCGGACACCTACCTGTTCGACGCGCTGGAGGAAGCATTCGGTGATACGATCACAACGGAGTACGTCCAACAGTGTGGCTGTGGGGGCCACGTCACCCGCGTCCACCGGGAGGCATAGATGCGCGGGAAACTTGACCTCGACGAGCAGCCGCTGGTGCTGATCTGGGAGGTGACACAGGCCTGTGAACTGGCGTGCAAACACTGCCGGGCCGACGCCCAGCCCCGCCGCCACCCAGACGAGCTATCGACGGCGGAAGGGAAGGCGCTGCTGGACCAGGCCCGTGAGTTCGGCGACGGGCAATTGGTCGTCCTCTCAGGCGGGGACCCGCTCGCCCGCGAGGACCTCCCGGAACTCATCGACTACGGGACCGAGCAGGGTCTCCGGATGACGCTGACACCCAGCGGGACGAACTCGCTGACGCGGGACCGACTGGCCGAACTCGACGACGCCGGACTCCGACGGCTGGCTCTGTCCATCGATGGCGGCGACAGCGAATCTCACGATACCTTCCGGGGCGAGTCCGGGAGCTTCGAGGCCACGATGGAGGCCGCCGAGGCTGCCCGAGACCTCGACATCCCGCTGCAGATCAACACCACCGTCTGTGCTGAGACGGTCGAGCAACTGCCGGCCATCCGGGACATCGTCGCGGACCTCGATGCGGTACTGTGGTCGGTGTTCTTCCTCGTCCCGGTCGGTCGCGGGCGGGTCCTGACGCCGATTGCCCCCGAGCGGGCGGAGCGCGTACTGTCGTGGCTCCACGAGGTCAGCGACGAGGCTCCGTTCGGCCTCAAGACGACCGAAGCGCCCCACTATCGGCGCGTCGCGATTCAGAAGCAGGACGAGGGGGCCAGCGGGCTCAAACGCCGGATGGGTATTCGCGCTGGCAAGGGGTTCGCCTTCGTGAGCCACACCGGCGAGGTGTTCCCCTCCGGATTCTTGCCGAAATCGGCCGGCAATGTCCGCGAGGAAAGCGTCGTGGACATCTATCGGGAGTCGTCGCTGTTCCAGCAACTCAGGGACGACGACGCGCTGACGGGCAAATGCGGGGCCTGTCGATACCGAACGGTCTGTGGCGGCAGTCGGTCGCGGGCGTATGCGACGACGGGGGACCCGCTGGCGGCGGACCCGCTGTGTGACTACCGGCCGGATGGGTTCGAGGGGTCGGTTCCCGATCAGCACCCAGCAGATTGAGGGGGTTTTTCACTCCGTGGGAACGCGCCTCGCCCGTTTTGTAATGTGGTGTCACAGTATCTCATATGAGCGACTCCGGCATCAGAGTGGAGCTGTCGGTCGACACCCCCGGAGCCTGTCCAGTGGCGAGCGTCTCGGACGAGGCAGGCGCGGCTGTGACCGATGTCGCCCGAAGCAGCCCGGACGAAGACGGGCAGGTCATTGAAGAGTTCACCGCGACGGGCACTGACGAAGGGGCAATCGAGGCCCGGGAGGACATGGACAAGGTGTTCGCGACGGGCAACGGGGCCCGCTACCAGTTCTCTCGGTCACGAACTGAGTGCGTCTGCGAGGCGGTCGAAACATATGACTGTCCGGTCGCGGACATCCGCGCCGAGGGCGGACAGCTCCACCTGACCTTCCACGCTCCCGATGTCGACCGGGTGCGCGCTATCGTGACACGGCTGAAGGAACTGTACGACGGTGTCTCGCTCCGGTCGATGCGGCGGAACGGCGACGTTGACCCGGTGGACTCGATTCTCGTCGACCGAAGTAAACTCACCGACAGACAGCAGGAAGTGCTCGAAACCGCCGTCGAGATGGGGTACTTCGAGTATCCAAAAGGGGCCAATGCTGGCGACGTGGCGGCGGAACTGGACATCTCTGTCTCGACGTTCGCTGAACACCTCGCCGCCGCCCAGACGAAACTGCTCGACAGCATCGTCGCGGAGTAGGCCACGCCGTCGCTACTACTGCCATCGACGAACGAACGCCGCCAACAGGAGATATGTATAGAGGAGTGAGCCGAGAGCGCCAGCCGCTGTGCCGACCGATATTATCCAGCCGAACCGACTGATAAGACCGAGTAGCTGAATGCCGATCCCACCACCGAGCAGCCCAATCGTTACCAGCGCCGTCCGGTTGTTTGCGTAGGGCCAGACACCGACCGCCGGTGGGTAGAACTGGAACGCCGCCCCGACCACAGTGAGTCCGAGAAAGCCCGCCAGCATCGCCCGATAGTGTGCGCTGACCAGCGCCGGACTCCGGCCGGTTACGGCGAGAGTCAGCCCGAGTCCGATACCGACGACTCCGGCAACGACCGCCACCAGCACCGCATAGAATCCGACGCGGTGGCGCTCCGACCGCCGGAACAGGACCACATATGACAGCGCGAATCCGACGACTGCGATAGCTTCGACGATGCCACCGGCGAGGAGGAGTCTCCGGTCGAACAGCCCGAATCCCAGCAGCGCAGGACCGACAGCGCCGGCGGCGACAACGACCGCGACGACCGGTCGCGGTACTTCAGCGACCAAGAACCGGGGAAACAGCCGGAAGCCGACGCCGAAGACGAACAGCGCGGCCGTCCCCGCGGCGAGCAAGTGCGACAGTTGCTGTGGGAGTACTGACCCGAAGCCAGCGGCGATAGCGAGCGCGCCACCGGCCGCAAGTGCGAGGTAACCGAGCGCTACCGGGACTGCGACGTTGGCAGTTCGGTCGACCGGCTCCCGATGGGTGTTCGCACCGCCGGTCCCCGTCGCAGCGCCGGTGACGTTGTCACGAATGGTCCGTCCCAGCGTCCCGAGAAAGACCGCAACGCCGCCGGCCCAGAGCGTGGTCCCGACTGGTCGGAGCCACGGTGGCCCAAGCGGTGCGAGCGCCAGCCCAGTTGTACCGAGGGCGGATAGCGGGAACTGGACGGCAGGCCCTCGCTCCCACGCGAGGTCCCGGTCGAAGTACGACGGCACGAGCGCGTAAGCCTTCCCGAACAGGACGTGCAGGACGAACCCGTACAGACCGAGCGTGACGACGACGCGGCGGGGCGCAGCGACCGCCATCGCGGCGTGGAAGCCAACGAAAAACAGCGCGCTGACGGTGACGAACCACCGCGAGACGCGCTCGGGACGCATCTCACTCCGGCCGGATCGTGACGTGCCACTCCTCGTCGGCGACCTGTTCCGTGTCGTACTGGTACCCCTTCTTCGAGAGGACGTCGTACAGCGGCACCGGTTCGAAACTGTTCACCAGCCGGAGCGCCTCGGTTTCGCTGACAGAATCGAGGGCGTTCATGATCTGTTCGAACGGTTCTCCGTCGACGTCCCGAACGTCGAGTTCCTGCACCGACTCCTGGTGATCTGTGCTCATACGTTCGATGACGGTCCCCGCCAGTCAGGCGCTTGTCCCGAACGTGTTCGGACGACAACACGGTTTCAATATGGAGTCTCCGAAAACGAACCGTCGCCGCCACCCGAAGGTTACCGGAGCGTGGTGTAGCTCAGGCCGGCGATGGCAATAAACTGCAGCGAGCGCAGGACCAGCACGGCCTGCTGGACGTGTGGGTCGCCGGCGTAGAAGCTCTGCATCGAGAAGAAGAAGTAGACGGCGATGGCGTTCTCGGCGAGCATCGCGACGGCGAAGGCGATGAGGCCGGCGACGAGTCCCGTCCGGAACGTCGCGTAGTTACGGACCCAGACGCCAAGCAGTGGGAGCAACAGCAGCACGTTGAGCCCTGCAAGTGCCGCCGCGGCGGTGATAAGCGGTCCCATCGCCATCAGCGATACCCCTCCAGCTGGCCAGTCGTGTTCAGTCCGGCGACAGTCTCACCCTGTGTCATCGTCATTCGTCCATCTTCTCCACGATCTCCTCGAATGTGTCGCGGTAGTTGTCGAACCGATCGGTCAGGAAGTAGAGTTTGGCGTACTCCTCGTCACCGGATTCGACCACGTCGTGGTCCTCTAGCTGTTCCATGTGGTGCCTGATCGTCTTGTAGCCCACGTCGAGTTCGTCGGCGAGTTCGTTGGCGTTCATCGGTCGGTCCGAAAGAGCGTCGATGATACGCGCCCGGTTGGCGCCGCCGCGCGTCGCCGTCAGCAGATACCAGAGCGCTTTCTCCATCCCACTGTCCTCCCGGGAACTGTGTCTGCCCGTCGTATAGTCCTGTCTCTCCCCGTCGAACAGCGCGCTGGACTCGGATGCATGTGCCACGATGGGATACGAGAGTCAAGACGGGCGGCAAATAAAGCGTTTCTTCGCACTCTCTTCCGAGACTGTTCCAATTTCGGGACGACTGTCCGCGGTCCCACTCGCCTGCGAGCGCTCAGCGGACCGCCGCCGTCGCGTCGGCCATGATGTCGATTGCCTCTTTCAGCGTCTCCATGTCCGTCGCGTAGGAGATGCGGGCGTAGCCCGCGCCGTGTTCGCCGAAGGCGTCGCCAGGAACGACGACGACACCGCGGTCGATGACTTCGTCCACCCAGCCGTCGGGGACCTTCGGCATCGCGTAGAACGCGCCCTTGGGTGTCGGACAGTCTATCCCCATCTCGTCGAGGCCGTCCAGCAGTACGTCGCGGCGCTCCTGGAACGCCTCGCGCATCTCCGACACCTGGTCCTGCGGGCCGGTCAGGGCCGCCTCGGCGGCGTACTGGGCCGGTGCGGACGCACAGGCTTGGGCGTACTGGTGGACCCGTAGCATCCGCTCAATGCGGTCTGTCGCGCCGGTAACCCATCCGAGCCGCCAGCCTGTCATCGAATACGCCTTCGAGCAGGCGTTGACGACGACGACGTTGCCCGTGTCGCTGAACTCCGCCGGCGAGCGGTGCTCACCCTCGAACACCTGATGTTCGTACACTTCGTCGGAGATACACAGCACGTCGTGCTCGTCGGCGATACGGGCGAACTCCTGCATATCTTCCGGGGACTGGACCGCTCCGGTCGGGTTTGCGGGCGAGTTCACGACAAACGCCGCCGTGTCGTCGGTGATGGCCTCCTCGACCGTCTCGGGTGCCATCGTGAGGTCCTCGCGCAGCGGGACCGGCCGCGGCGTCCCGCCTGCGAGGTGTGTCAGCGCGTCATAGGAGACGAACCCCGGGTCTGGGAAGATGACTTCCTGCCCTGCATCGACGTGGGCTTCCAGCGCGATGTGCAGTGCTTCACTCCCACCCGAGGTGGCGATTATGTCCCCAGGGTCGACATCAAGGTCGTTGTCTCGTTCGTGCTTGGCAGCGATGGCTTCCCGGAGTGCCTCGGTCCCCTTGTTCGACGTGTAGGCGTCGACGTCCCCCGCCTGAATTGCCTCGACTGCCGCTTGGCGGGCGTGCTTCGGCGTCGGGAAGTCCGGCTGGCCGAGTCCGAGGTTGATCGCGTCCTCGCCCGCCGCCTCGAACACTTCGCGGATGCCTGAGATCGATACCTGTTCTACCCGTCGGGAAAATCCAGTCATATTCTGTCTGGGGGCGGCCGGCCCGATAATTCTTCCTTGTGCTTCGGTAGCATTAGCGGCGTCCGCCTGTTCTGTCGCTATTACCAGCCGCTATAAACTTTTATACCGTTCATAACTGATACTTTATATATCAGAAAACAAGATAAACACGTATTTATAAAGTAGAATATATACTCTTGTTTATTAGACACTGGGCTGCATGAGGAATTATATATTAATTTTATAACCCACCCATATTTAGTGGGAGTCGGATGTCCCGACATACCCTGCCGAAACCGTCCAGAAGATCAGTTATCAAGGCACTCGGCTCCGCTGTAACCGTCGCAGCTTTTGGTGGAGAAGTCAGCGCATCACAGAAATCTGATACAAAAGAATATCTGATCGGTATATCAAATGATAAAAACGCCTCTGATATTCATGACAAAATAAAAGAACGATCTGACCTCGAACAGCTCGATATCCTCGACGTGAACGAGTCACTTTCGTATCTTCGCTCAGCAGTCCCGCAGGAATTCAAGAGCGAAATTCTTCCGACAGTCGAAACGATTGACGGCGTCAAATATACGGAATTCAACCACATTCGCGAGCCGATCGCCACGGTTCCGAACGATCCGAAGTTCGACAGCCAGTACGCGCCACAACTGGTCAATGCCCCGAAAGCATGGGACATTACGTTCGGAAGCGAAGACGTCACCATCGCCGTCATAGACACCGGTGCAGATTACACCCATCCCGACCTTGACGGGCAGTTCGGGAGCCAGAAGGGACGGGACTTCGTCGACAACGACAGCGACCCCGCACCACAATCTGCTCAGCATGGGACACACGTCTCCGGCATTGCTGCCGGCGAAACGAACGACGAAACCGGAATTGCAGGTGTCAGTAACTCCCGGCTCCTGAGTTGCCGTGCACTCGGCCCGAATGGGGGCCGAACCGCCGATATCGCTAACGCTGTCGAGTGGGCGACTGACCAGGGGGCGGACATTATCAATATGTCCCTCGGTGGCGGCGGCTACAACCAGACAATGAAAAACGCCGTCTCGTACGCATGGAATCAGGGTGTCCTCCTCATCTGTGCAGCCGGTAACCATCAGGACGGTGACCCACAAAGCCAGCAGGACGTGTCGTACCCAGCAGCCTACGAAGAATGTGTTGCCGTTGGTGCCGTCGATCAGAACAAGAGCCCGACCGAATTCTCGAACTACGGCGGGAAGGTCGACATTGCGGCACCGGGTAATGACGTACTCTCATCTGTTCCGGGGGGAGACTACGCGCAGTTCCCCGGAACGTCAATGGCGAGTCCTGCTGTCGCTGGCGTTGCTGCGCTTGGACTGGACAGACACGATTGGCCCGCCAGCCAGACCCGACAGAACCTTCTCGACACCGCCCAGCCACTGGACGCAGACGGCCAGTTCGTCGGTTTCGGCCTCGCGGATGCATACAACTTCGTAACCGCCGGTGGCGGAACCGAAAACGAACCGCCGATCGTGACGCTCAACGACGACTCACGAACTGTCACTGTCAATAAGGAGGTCATCTTCGATGCCAGCGGCTCCCGTGACCCCGATGGTTCGATAACGAACTACCGCTGGGAGTTCGGCGACGGCTCTGACCCCATCGAGGGTGCGGACGCGACGGAGGTCAGCCACACGTACACCGGCACTGGCGACTACACCGTCACCGTCACTGCGACTGACAACGACGGTGCTGAGACAACCACGTCAGTCAGCGTCTCCGTCACTGATGAATCGAAAGACCGTCTCACCGAAGAGCTGTCCGGGTCACTCGATGGGATGCTCGATTATGAGAAGCAGACGTACTCCCTCAAGACGGAGTCGCCTATGCAGCTAATCCTCAG
Source organism: Haloarcula sp. H-GB5 (assembly GCF_054850705.1). Classification (NCBI taxonomy): domain Archaea; kingdom Methanobacteriati; phylum Methanobacteriota; class Halobacteria; order Halobacteriales; family Haloarculaceae; genus Haloarcula; species Haloarcula sp. H-GB5. The sequence continues at coordinate 457,895 of NZ_JBTWBG010000002.1, forward strand.
TCTCGATGGCCCATCTGACGCCGATTTCGACCTGTATGTCTCCTTCGACGGCCGCACACCCACTCCGAACGACTACGATCGCGCGTCCTATACGCAGGACAGTAACGAACAGATAATCATCGACGATTTCTCACAGATCAGCGAGATCGGCATACTCGTGTATGTCTACAGCGGACGCGGAGACTACACACTTACCCTGGAAGAAATCGGAAAAACAAGCTCGTAATCTGCTTGCTATTCTCTCGTTTCGACTGATCCCGTGCGTAGCGTCCCTCTCGCTTTCCACTTTCAGCTCAGCTGGATTTCACGCTGTCTGGACATCACAATCGCGCCGCCACCGCCGACGCTCACTTGCCTCGCCGCTGGCGGATTCTACCGGACAACAGACATCGCAATCGCGCCGCCACCGCCGACGCTCATCCCCACGATGCCGCGGTGATGATCCGCTCGCTCCATCGCGTACAGCATCGTGGTCGTGAGGATACCGCCGCTGGCTCCGATAGGATGCCCGAGCGCCACCGCGCCGCCGAGCGGGTTGTGTTTCTCGGCGGGGATGTCGAGTTCGTCGGCGACGTACACCATCTGTGCGGCGAACGCTTCGTTGAGTTCGAAGTGGTCCACGTCGGCGACGGCGAGGTCGTTGCGCTCCAGCAGCTTTGCGACGACGTCCCGAACCGCGATGGAAAACTCCGACGGGTCGCGGTAGGCAACCGCGTAGTCCTCGACGTGGGCCATCGGTCCCAGTCTATCGCGTTCGACCGTCTCGGCGTCGGCCAGCACCACCGCTCCCGCGCCATCGGAGAGCTTCGAGGCGTTGCCGGCGGTGATCGTGCCCCCGTCCGCAAATGCCGGCGGGAGCGCCGCCAGCTGGTCCACCGTCGTGTCCGGGTGCGGCCCTTCGTCCTCGGTCACGAGCCCGTCCGCCGTTTCCACTGGGACGAGTTCCTCGGTGAACTTCCCGGACTGGATCGCTTCGCCGGCCCGGTGGTTGCTCCGCCGAGCGTACTCGTCTTGGGCCTCGCGACTGATGTCGTGCTCGGCGGCAATTTCCTCCGTCAGCGTGCCCATGTGTGCGTCGTAGTGTTTGTCCCACAGTGAGTCCCAGATCATCGCGTCGACGAGTTCGCTGTTCCCGTGCCGGCGGCCACCGCGCATTTCGGGAACGAGATACGGCGCGTTCGACATCGACTCTATGCCGCCGGCGAGACACACCGATGCCCGACCGGCCTCGATGCGGTCGGCGGCGGTCGTGATTGCTCGCAGTCCCGACCCCGACGCCTCGTTCAGTGTCGTCGCGGCGACATCGTCTGGAAGTGGTGACTCGACGACGACCTGTCTGGCCGGGACCTGGCCGACGCCCGCCTGTACCGCGTTTCCGAGGCCGACCCAGTCGACACTGTCTTCGTCCACGGCGGTTCGATCAAGCAGTCCCTCCACGGCTGCAGTACCCAGCTCTACCGCGCTTCGCTCTGAGAGCCCGCCCAGCAGTTCACCGTGTGCGGTGCGTGCACCGTCGACCAGAACCACATCCGTCATACGAGCCACATGAACCCAATCCTACAATACTGTTCGCCCGACGATAGACGGCGTCCTACTCCTCGGCCGCTTCCCGCAGTTCCTCGATAGCCGTTTCCAGTCGCCGGAGCGTCGCATCAGCGTCGGTGTAGCCCTGCTCGTACTCGCCGTAGGCGTCGTCTGCCTCGTTCAGGAACGCTTCGACAGCGTCGTGCATCTCGTGATCGCTCATGACTGTATCGACGGCAGCCGACCGGAAAAGTCCCGCTACTCGCGGGTCACTGCGTCACGTCGTAGTCGACGCTCGCGTCGCGAAGCGCGTCGGTCACACGCCCGACGGTGTCCTGTGTTGCGACGACGACGGCATCGAGTCCCCGCGATGCGGCGGCGGCGGCCACCTCGCCGGCCGCGAAATGTGTCGTCGGTTCGATGCCGGCATCGCGGAGTGCAACGACGGACTCAACGCCCGCTGCGGTGACGATGGGGACGTCTGCACAGGCCGCGGCGATCTCATCGATGTTCTCGACCGGCCCTGATCGGACTGGCGGGACCTGTATCACGCTGACGTGGCCGGGGTTGAGGTCGATGACTCCCTCGAAGCCGGTGACACCGACGACCTCGCCCTCCGCGGCGCTGGTCGTCGTCACCCCCGTCGCGTCACCGCCGCCGGGGTCAGCGTGCAGCAGGCCGTCCGACAGCGAGAGTGTCACCGTCTCTCCTTCTTCCAGATCCGCCGTGGCGATGGCGGCGTCCTCCTGCACGCTGCCGAGCACGTCGTCGGTAACGTGGTCGGCGAACCGGCGGACGTCGGTCGCGGACTGGAACACCCAGTCGACGCCCTCCTTGGTGACGCGGTAGCGCGACCGCCCCTCTTTTTCGACGAGGCCGTCGTCGACGAGTTCGCGGATGTACTCACTGACGGCCTGGCTCGTCACGCCGACGGCGTCGGCGATTTCGCCCTGACTCACTGCGGGCTGGCGCTCGGCAATCTCCACGAGGACCCGAAACCGCGTCGCGGCCCGCTTGTTCTCCAGGACGTCGACCATACAGGAGTCACGGGAGTCGCAGGTAAAAATACCACCGACACTGTCAGGCGAGATAATCGGCTGTGGACTGGCCACCTGCGATGTGGCCCGCCGCCGTGACCGACAATATAAGCCTCGCCGGTGCTGACTGAACGGCGATGACAGCTAGCTACGACGACCGGGCGCTCCTGCTCGGGGAGACGCTCGTCGTCGCGGACCTCCACGTCGGCCGGGGCACCGGCGGGAACCTCGAACTCCCGGTCGGGTCCGGCTCCGACATGGTCCAGCGGTTCCAGTCGCTCGTCGAGCGCCACGAACCCGAGGAGGTCGTCGTCGCCGGCGACCTGCTCCACTCGTTCCAGACCGTTCCCCGGTCGGTCGAGAGTACCGTGGCAGGGCTCAAAAGCACCTGCCAGCAGACCGGTGCGCGCCTGCTCGTGACGCCAGGCAACCACGACACGATGCTCGACAGCGTGTGGGACGGCCCGACCGAGACGGTATACCGGATCAGCGACACCGTCGTCTGTCACGGCCACGAGGCTCCGGATGTCGACGCCGACCGCTACGTCGTCGGACATGACCACCCGACGATCAACATCGAGGGACAGCGCCAACCCTGCTACCTTGTCGGGAGCGGCCAGTACCGTGGCAGCGATGTCGTGATGCTCCCGTCGTTCAACAGGCTGAACGCCGGCGTCGAGGTCAACGAGATGCGCGCCAGTGACTTCCAGTCCCCGCTCGTCACTGACGCCGACCGACTGGAGCCAGTGGTCTGGGACGAGAGCGGGCGCGAGACCCTGTCGTTCCCGCCGCTGGGTGAGTTCCGGCGCATGCTATAACGGTAAGTATTTGAGCCGCGACGGTGGACGCTGGAATATGGTTCAGACAGAAATCGCGCTGGGTCTCATCGCGATTACGCTGCTCTCGCTACTGCTGCTGTACTTCGCGACGATAAAGTACGTCTCTGAAGTCCTCGAAGGGGAGGGGCACGAACAAGAGGGAAACACGAATAGCGGCGGTCCGGCCGCATAGGCCGCCGGCCCTCTTCTGGAGTCGTATCGGCGTTTCTCTTATCGAAGCAGATCAGCAGCGACTTTGCCGCTTTCCAGTGCGCCCTGTATCGCTGACCAGCGGGTGTAGTCGCCGGCCAGAACAGCGTTGCCCTCCGGCGCTGTCGGGTCCGGGAGCGACTCCCGATACCCCGGCGGCTGGGCGAACTGCGAGAGCGGGACGCGGTCGGTCCGGAGCAGTTCCAGCGCCTCGAAGCTCGCGTTCGGATACCACGACTGCAGCGCCGCCCGGACTTCAGCGGCCAGTTCCGCATCGCCTTCTTCTGGCGTTCCGAGGAACGTGGCACTGTATAACTCCATCCCAGCGGGCGCGTACTCGCTGGCGACCGCCGACAGCGGCGCGACGGTGTTCGGTCGGTCGTCCGCCGCGTTGAGGATGATGCGCTGTCCGGTCGTCGGGGCGCGGTTCGTCGGGAGTGCGAAGTACTGGGTGACACAGCCGACGGGCTCGGTCGGGATCGCATCGATATCTGTCAGCTCTGCCGCAGTCTGTGGGTCCGTCGCGATGACGGCGCTCTCGGCCGTTACCGTCTCATTGCCTACCTCGGCAGTAACCTCTCCCTCGTTGGTCTCCAGCTCTGTCACGGGCGCGTCGGTTTCGATGGTCGCGCCCGCCGAGCGAGCGCGGTCGGCGAGCTGTCGCGGCATCGCCTGCATCCCGTCGGCGGGGACGAATATCTCGCCCTCGCTCAGCATCTTGTAGGTGTACTCGAAGATGCTGCTGTCCGTTCCCAGCGAGCGGTCGAGCGTGATGCCGCCGTAGAAGGGCGCGGCGAACCGTTCGACGAACCGCTTCGAGAACCCGTAGTCTGCGAGGTATTCCCGGATGGTCGTCCCGCCGCGCGAGAGCAGTTCGACGGGCTCGACGCCGGCCAGTTCGCGCTGGAGCCGGAACAGCCGGAGCTTGTCGGCCGTCCGAACGTCGGTGTTGAGCAGTGTCTGTGGCGCAGCCGATGGGTTCCGGAGGGGGTCCGACAGCACCGAGCGGTGGTTCGGGCTCGCGATAGTGGCCCCCGGCGTGAACGTCCGCGGAGAGAGCGCCTCTATGTCGAGTTCGCGCTTCGCCGCGGGGTAGGCGGTGAACATGACCTGAAACCCGCGGTCGAACGTGTAGCCGTCCTCGTGGGCTGTCCGAACGCGACCCCCGACCTCCGGCGCCTGTTCGAAAACGGTCACGTCCCGACCCGACTCCGCCAAGTGGCGGGCGGCGACCAGCCCGGCGAGTCCTGCGCCGGCGACGACGACATCTGTCATACCCGCCAGTTCGACCGCCCGGGACAAGAGCGTGCTGAAGCGGGACCGGACCACACTTGGTCGTCCCGTCCACAGAGGCAGACATGGAGACGACTGCGGCGTTTCGCGGCCTCATCTGCACGGCGTGTGGCGCGGAAACCGACAGCACGGCCGACCGCTGCCCCGACTGCGGTGCAGTCCTCGTCGGCGACTACGACGTTCCGGACCTGACACCCGCAGAACTGCCCGATGTGACGGGGCCGGGCCGGTACGAGCCGCTTCGGCCGTTCCCACAGGACGCGACGGTAACGCTCGACGAGGGGGCGACACCGCTGGTTCCGGTGCCGGAGCTGGCCGACGAACTCGGTGTCGAATCGGTGTACGTCAAAGACGAGGGGCGCAATCCGACGGCCTCGCTGGGCGACCGCAAACTCTCGCTCGCTGTCACCGCTGCCGCTCAGCGCGGAGCCGAGCGCGTCGCGACGCCGTCGACTGGCAACGGCGCACAGTCCAGCGCCGCCTACGCGGCTCGCGCCGGCATCGACTCGAAGGGCTTCGTCCCCTCGCGCTGCCCGTTCCTCAATAAGGCGATGGTGAACGTCCACGGCGGCGACATGCGCGTCGTTGAAGGCCGGTACGACGACGCCGTCTCGGTGTTCGAGGAGGAACTGGCCGAGGCTTCCGACGGCTGGGTTCCGGTCGCGCCCGGCCATCCCTTCCGCACCGAGGGAGCCAAATCTGTCGCGTTCGAGACGGCCGACGACCTCGACTGGACGGCCCCCGACGCGGTGGTCCACCCCACCGGCCACGGCGAGACGCTCGTCGGTCTCGAGCACGGTTTCCGAGCGGCAGCCGAGAGCGGCCTCACGGACTCGACGCCGCGAATCTACGCCGCACAGCCCGACTCGACGGCCGCCATCGCTGATGCCGCGAGCGAGGGCGCAAGCGAACCGGCGACTATCGAGCACCCCGACACCATCGTCGGCCCGCTTGAGGTCCCCGATCCTGCCGCTGGTGCTGCGGCACTTGACTCGCTCGACCGCTCGGGCGGCGACGGCGTCGCCGTCTCTGATAAAGACATCCTGGCCGGCGCGGTCGACGGCTGCGAGATGGGGCCGGAAACCGGTGCGACCGGTGGGACGGCCATCGCCGGCGCGCGAGCGCTGGCCGACGATGGAGTCTTCGACGATGACGATGTCGTCGTCCTGGTGAACCCCGTCGCCGGCAGCAAGGAGGCGGACCTGCTGCGCAGTCACCTCATGAGCCAGGGCATCTGAGAGACCTGCCGGTGGACCCGAGAGCGGGTCGGATACCGCCGTCGATCAGGCAGGTATCCCACATTTGATGCTGTTTATACGGTTCTGACCCATTCACGAAGCTAATGCGCGTCGCAGCGTTCAGCGAACTCACCGGCCCCGACGGCGTCTCGGTTATCAACCAAACAACCCCGGAACCCGAACGCGGCGAGGCGGTGGTCTCCGTCGAAGCGTGTGCGATCAACCGCCACGACCTCTGGGTTCTCGACGGGGATTCCGCGATGGTCGACACGGACGACTTGCCGTTTGTCAGCGGCCTCGACGTCGCCGGGACCGTCGACGCCGTCGGCGATGGCGTTACGGCTGTCGAACCCGGGGACCGCGTGGTTCTCTGCCCGAACGAAACCTGCGGGACGTGTCGCTACTGTCGCGAGGGACCGGAGAACCTCTGTGAGAACTTCTCGCTGTACCACGGTGGCCTCGCCGAGGCGGCCCGCGTCCAGGCCGACCGCCTCGTCAGGCTCCCCGACGGCGTAGCGACGGTCGACGCGGCCGCGCTTCCGACGGCCTACATGACGGCCTTCCATATGCTTCGCCGGATCGACGCCGGACCGGGCGATCTGGTGTTCATCCCCGGCGTCACCGGCGGCGTCGGTGTCGCGGGCGTGCAACTCGCATCCACTCTCGGTGCCCACAGCGTCGGTACCTCGTCTTCAGCGGCGAAGCTAAACCGCGTCGAATCGCTCGGTCTGGACTACGCTATCGAGAGCACCGATCCGGACGAGATTCGGGCGGCAGTCGACGATATCGGGACGGTCGATGGCGTGCTTAATCACCTCGGTGGTGAGTACACGCAGCTTAGTCTAGATGTCCTTCGACGCGGCGGCCGGATGGCGGTCTGTGGACGGACAGCCGGTGGCACATCCGAAATCAACATTCCCGATCTGTTCCTCGGTCACAAACGCGTCATCGGGAGTACGATGGGGACACAGGGCGACCTAGAGCGGCTCGTCAGTCTCGTCGCTGACGGCGAACTCTCCCCGGAAATCGATGCAACGTACCCACTCGAAGAGACCAGTGCAGCGTTTGCGGCGATGCAGGACCGTGGTAGCGTCGGCAAGCTCGTCGTGACGCCGTAGTCACTCCTAAGCCCGCGAGGGGTGTTTCTTGCCCTCAGCGACCGCCACTCACCGTGCGATGATGACTGGCACAGGCGAGTTACGGAACACTTTCTGGGCGACGTTCCCGACGACCAGCCGATCGGCCAACGAGCCGCCGTGGGTTCCGAGCACGACCGCATCGAAGTCGCCGGCTCTATTCAGAACCGCTCGCGCCGGGTGGCCCAGTTGTACCTCGGTGGTTATTTCGGCATCGTACTCGGCAGCGAGTTCGCGAGCGTCGTCGAACACCTTCTCCGCACGCTCCTCGGCGGCCGCTTCGATGTCATCCGCAAGAGCAAGTGCGGTGGCTGCTCCCCCCAACGGTGAGGGTCCGCCCACGACGTGTAAGACAGTAATCTCCGCGTCGGGATGGTTCTCAAGGGTGTACTTGAGCGCTTGTTGGGCCATCTCCGAGTCGTCCATCGGGACGAGAATCTGTGCGATCATACCGCGACTACGGGCAGACTGTGGATAAAATGGTGGTGCGCTTGCTTCAACAACCCATTACCACCGGCTGTGAACGACCTTCTATCTCGCCGGCAGTTGCTGGCGGGTACGACATCCATTGAACGAGGCAGGCAAGATACAGTACACGTACGCAGCGCAGGCTGGGCCCAAACTCACTCTATAACAGTGTGATGGGAATCGAACGTAGTGTTAAATCAATAGCCTGTCAAACCGTGACTATGAGTCAAACGATCAACTCGATTCTCGTGCCGACCGACGGCAGTGACGGGGCACAGATAGGGGCCCGGAGAGGCATCGACCTCGCTGCCACAATCGGTGCCGACCTCCACGTACTGTCAGCGGTTGACACCCGTGACATCGAACCGGATCTGAATTCTGACGGGCAGACCGACCGGGAGCAGCTCCTCGAAGAGGAGGCAGAACGGGCGGTGGATTCCATCGCCAGACTCGCCCGGGCACATCTCTCTGGGCATATCACGACCGCCGTCGAGTCGGGTATCCCGTTCCAAGCGATCAACGACTACGTCGACGCTCGCGACATCGATCTCATCGTTATGGGGACGCAAGGACGGACAGGGTTCGAACGGGTAGTCCTCGGGAGTGTTGCAGAAAAGACGCTCCGCACCGCCGATGTCCCGATTGTCACGGTAACTCCGGACGGGGACATCGTCGAAATCGGCGATCACCTGTACGAGAACATTCTCCTCCCGACTGACGGCAGCGAGGGAGCAGAAATCGCGGTCGAGTGGGGAATCACGCTAGCTGAGGTGTTTGACGCAACGACACACACGGTCTATTCTGTCGATACGAGTCGATTCGGCGGCGCTGAGGGGTCAGCAGAGATTCACGACGCGCTTGAGCAAACCGGTCAGGCGGCACTCGAGACGGTCCATGAGCGTGCCAGAGACGCAGACGTCAGTGTCGTAGGCAACATCGCAAGCGGTCCAGCTGCACGCGCGATTCTCTCCTACAGCGAGGAACATGATATCGACCTCATCGCAATGGGAACACACGGCCGATCCGGCCTCACGCGATATCTAACCGGCAGCGTCACAGAGACCGTGGTACGTAATGCGGCTGTCCCGGTCTGTTGTGTCCCGATGCAGTGACACGCCTTCGGTCTCTCTACGACGCCCGTTGTCTCGACGCACCGGACGCGTGCTGTTTCGCAGTCGTGTACGCCTCTCTGACGCGCTTGAACTCGTCCTCGTTGCCGCCGTGGTCCGGGTGGACCTCCTTGACGCGTTCGCGGTAGGCCGATTTCACGTCGTCCAGCGACGCGCTCTGGGTCAGGCCCAGTTCGTTGAATGCCTGCATTGTCGGGTGTGGTTCCTCCTCGGGGTCCGGGCCGAGGTTGACTTCAGGCGTCTCAAAGGGCAGGCGTGCGCCGAGATAGACGCCCGGCATCTCGTGTTCGACCAGTACGGGAACGGTCGGCGACCGTTCGATGCGGTAGTACGCCCGGGCGTCGAACGTGATCGCCACGTCCCGTTTCGGCAGGTAGAAGGCGACGTGTTGCCCCTCGACGAAGTGGTTCTCGGCGAACTGCTCGTCGATGGCGGTGAGGTACTCGCGAAGCTCCGCCCGGCGTCGCATCTCCCCGCCGTCTGTCGCCTGCCGGTTCGGCCGCTCGGCCGGAAACACACGGTTCGCGAGGACGAACAGTCCAGCGACGACGAGAGTCCCAGCGACACCTAACACAAGCCCAAGGACCAGCCACTCCGGCAGCATGCCCGGTTGTGTCTGCACGACCCTCCGTTAGGCTCCAGTGGTAAAGAAATTCCCGCTCTCCGGTAGCACAGCCCCGAGGTCGCCAATACCGGGACACAGGGCCCCAATCCGTATCAGCCGATGTACCTGAGGTCCTCGTCGGCGGGCGACGGGGAGTTCTGCTGTTCCATCTCCTGGATCTTCCGGACAACCTCCTCCATCTCGTCGGCACGGTCTTCTAGGGAACTGTAGTCGACTTCGAACCCGATGACCTCCTGCAGGATTTCGAGGACGGCCTGTGCGCTCTTGGGATCGACCAGATAGCCCGACGTCTCGCCCATGAGGCAACTGGCCGGCACGTCGCGGCGTTTGCTCAGGCCCAGCAGCAGGCCGGAGACGCCGACGATACCGCCGGCCGGTTCGTCCTCGCGGAAGGCCACGCCGGCGTCTCCAAGCGTCTCCCGGAAGTCTTCGGTCGTCGTCGCGCCGAGCACGTCGTACTCCTCGATGAGTTCGCCGGTCGGGACGCCGCCGAGGGCGAACACCCGCTGGACGCCGAACTCGTCGGCGATATCGAGGAACGTGTCGGTCAGGCCGTAGTGCCCTTGATTATCCTGCGCTTGATGATCCCCGGAAAGTACGAGCAGGTCCTGACCTTCTTCTGGTGTGACAGCGTGGAACTCGGCGCAGGCGAGCTGTGCTTGGCCCTCGTCGATGCTGACCTGTGGCGGGAAATGCGTCGAGTAGACGCGGCGGACGAGCTCGCTTTCGAGCTCCTCAAGCAGGTGCTCTGCGGCGAGTTTGCCGACGTGGCCGACGCCGGGCAACCCCTCGACCAGCACTGGTTCGTCGAGGTCGGGGTCCGCTACGCGCTCGATGTCGAATTCGTCCATACGGCTTATTCGCGGCGGCGGCGCTTAAGAGAACGTCGATACTCGCCGTAGCTGTCTTCAGGGGAGAACGGCGCGGGTGCGCTGTTGACCGCTTCGCCCCCGCAGTCCGGACAGGTATCGTCCAGCGTGTACACCGGCCGGTCGTGTTCGGATTCCCAGACGGCACAGACGTGGATATCCGATTTCATCGGTGGTGAATCACTGGAGCGACAACCGGTTTACTCGTCTTCTTCGCTGCGTTCGCGGTGGAACTGCCCCGACCCACCGTGTTGCTCAACGACTTTCGCGGCGCGGTCCGCGCTCTCTTCGAGCGCGTCTTCGGCGGTCTTGTAGTCAGGCGCTTGCACCTGAACCCGGTACTCGGGCGAGCCGACGTAGGTCACTTCGAGTTCAATCTCGTCGGGGACCTCGCCGTTGCCCTCCGCGGCCTGGAGCGCTTCCTTGATGATGTCGACGCCGTCGCTTTCGGGACAGGACAGGTCGACGTAGCCGGTGACCTGCACGTACGGCACCGAGACGTTGTTCCGGGCCGTCTGGACGATGGCGTCGATCTCCTCTTCGGAGAGGTCGACGTCTTCGAGGGCGTCCTTGCCGTGGATCGCCGCTGACTCGAACCCATCGTACATCGAGCCGAACTCCGACAACAGCTCGTTCGCGATGGCGGCGTACGTCTCGTCGTCCAGATCCTCGCCGAAGGCCAGTTCCATCCAGTTGTCGGCCTTCTGCTCGTTTTTCCACTCCTGAATCTTTTCTTTTCGCTGGTGGTCGTTGACGTCCTTGATCGAGAGGTCGATCTGCTGGGCACTCTCGTCGACGTCAAGTACCTTGGCAACGACTGTCTGCCCTTCGTTGACGTGGTCGCGGACGTTCTTGATCCATCCGCTGGCGACCTCGGAGATGTGACAGAGGCCACGCTTCCCCTCGTACTCGTCGAGGTCGACGAAGACGCCGAAGTCTTCGATCTCGTCGATCTTGCCGACGACGAGTTCGCCCGGTTCGGGCCAGCCGCTGTATTTCATCCTATCGGGCCTCGACGACGGCGGTCACTTCGCCTTCGATGTCGGCCTTGCCGCCCGTCGGGCGGGCGATGGTGTGGCCACAGACGGCACACGAAACTTCGCTCGCGGCCTTCTCGAAGAGACTCTGTTCGTTCTCGCAGTCGGGGCATTCGACGGTGATGAAGCTTCCTGCCATCGTTACTCCTGGAACTCCAGTCGGCCGGCGCGCCATCCTTCGCGGAGGTGGGCCTTCCCACACTCGCCACAGCGGTACTTGAGGTCCGTCTTCTTGGTGGGCTTGTCGCCACCTGGGACCTTCGAGAACTTCCCGTCGTTCCCGATACCGGAGTTGCGTTCGCGCTGGCGGTCGATCCACTTCATGCCCGTCTGGCGGCCACTACGGACTTTCTCGACCTCGTGTTCCTGGTGCTCGTTACAGTGCGGACAGTACGTATTGAATCGTCGTGGCATCTGCATAGATATCGGCCTTACCGAGCGATTTGACGTGGCCGCTTAAAACCCGTTTGGTTCGCACCTGCTGTGTGCCCCACAGTACCGCCCCTGCCGCGTGACTAACCACCAACCATATTCAGTCCGTCCCCACCCCGCCACAGTGCCGGCTACTGGAACCGGGCTGACGGTCCACTAGATTCGATTCGGACTGCGCCGAACACACCAGACTCCGAACCCGAGAGCAGTTCGAGATTCACCGCTTCACCAGCAGAGAATGACTCCAGTTTCGTCGCCAGTTCGCTGTCGATGTAGTCAACGACTTCGTAGGTCTCGTCGGCTTCGACGTCTCGGAGCTCCATCCGTCCGTCGTCGTCCATCGGGCTGACGACGACTGAGGCCCGCTCGCACGACCGCTGCTGTTGTTTCAACATACATGACTGTCGCTATTCCGGATATATAAATCTCGGCTATCAGGCTGTTAAGCATCTAGACACGATCGGTAAGAATATAAGGACATTCTAGTTACAGGTAATTCCTCGATGCTCTCTGTCGGTTACTGTGCTGTGTCGCATTCGCCTTCGAAGTCACTAAGTACGCTGTTGGCAAAGGAACGGGCATGAAGAAGCTCATTATCCACGGCGACCCGGGGCTGCGAAAGGGCGGCCGCATCGAGTACGAGGACGAGGAGTACGAGGTGTTCTCGGTCTCGCGGCAGGGTGACTGGCACGGTCCGGACCGGCCACAGCTCTGGTGTACTATCGGCTCAGAAGACGAGGAAGAGACGTTCAAGAGACAGGAGTACATCCCGATGCATCTGGACACGGACGATATCGAGGCCGAAGCCGTCACCGTCCTCCGTGAGCGCGCGCCGCCGAACGCCGAGTCCTGAACGGCCCGTATCGCTTCCCGCAAAACCGACGTTCGCCCGGAGTACCGCGCCCCTTTTTTAGAAGTACTCCGGCCGGACCTGATAGATCGTGACGCCGCCGGCTCGTTTCGCGACGGTGACGCCCTGTAGCTGGTCGACAGTCACCTCGCCGTAGCGGGCTCGTTCGGCCGGGCCGACGTAGACGTAGCGCACGTCGTACGCTTCGAGCAGACGGCGCTGTTCGGATGCATCGCCGGTGTAAATCGTCTCCACGTCGTCGACGCGGCGGTCGTACACCGTGTCGTTGCGGTACTGGGCCTCGTGGGTCCAGCCTGCAACGGTCGGCAGTCCGGTCAGACTTGACGGCGCGCTCGCGCCCTTGCCCTCGCTGGCGTCCCATTCGTAGTCCGCGGGGGCGGCCGTGACGATGGTCGGCCGTCCGGTCGTCGTCTCGCCGAGCCACCGGATCGCCTCGGCTTCCTCGGGATGGTCGTCGTCAAGGTACGCTAGCCCGTCCAGCGTGGGCTCGCCCGCGGCGTCGACGTGGTTCGAGAGCGCGAACACGCCGTACAGGGATGCTGAACAGACCAGCAAGGCGACGAACGCACGGACACCCACGCTCGTCCACGCTCGTCCCCGCTCGCCGCTCGGCCGCCAGCGGGTGAGCAGCCACGCCAGCACGGGGCCGGCGGCGACCCCCCAGAGCACCCACACCTGCATATACGTCTTGAAGACGGTGTTCATCCGCCCGATGTTCTCCCTGACGAAGACGAATTCGACGAGGAAAACGAGGCCTGCGCCGGCGAGAATCAGCACGGCCTCGAAGCCGACGGGCCGGTCGCCACCGTCAGCGAGCGCCGGGACCGCATCGACGGTGCGGTCAAGCGTCGGCGAGCGCGCGAACAGCCACGCGCCCAGCAGGAGCGGAACGAGCAGGCCGATCGCCGCGATGTCAAGTGTCGCTGCCAGTGCCGCCGTACCCACAGTCACAAGGCCGACAATGCGGGCTGTACTCCGCCCGACGGCACGGCCAGTCTGTGCATACAGGTACAGCCAGAACGGGGCGATGAACAGGCCGTGAACGGCCAGCAGCTCAATCAGCGAGGTCCGGTCGGGGAGAACCGCTATCTCGCGGCCGCTCGCCGGGCCGAGCCAGAACGGGAGCGACCAGAGCAGTCCCAACGCGAGGATGCCGCTGGCGACGACCAGCCCCATCCCGATTCGGACCCCCTCCTGACCCGGTCCGTTCAGTCGGAGCCGCTGTCCAGCTGTTTTCGGTAGGAGCGTCGTCGGGTCTGCCGGTGCGACGGTGACAGTCAGCAGCGCCAGCCCGCCCATCGATGGGAACGACCACGTGTTCGTCACGGCCATGATGCCCGCGACGGCCGGGAGCGCGCCGAAAAGCAGTGCGAGCCGCCGTCGACGCTCGGCGGCCGGTGTCTGATAGTAGCTGAAACAGAGCGCGGCGGCAAGCAACAGGAAGCCCGTGCTCATCATATGGGCGTGCATGTCGCCGTTGAGCCAGGAGAACAGCGGGAATTCGTCGATGACCAGCGCAGCACCGGGCTCGTACGTGCCGAAATCAGCTGCCGTGTCCTCGATGACGCGGCTCGCGTCCCAGTAGCTGAACGAATCCGGCCCCGCTGCAAGCCCCTTCAGTTCGTAACCCGCCCGCTCGGCAACGCTCTGGCTCAGCCCGCCCGGCAAAAGCCAGACGACGAACTTTGCGGGTGTCGATAGGTTGCTGGCAAACCCAATACAGAACACAGTGAGCCCGGCGGCCAGCCGCCGCGGGAGGCCGCGCTCGCTCGCGACAGCGCCCGCCAGTCCGTACGCCGCCGTGACCAGCGTCGCATAAAAGCCTGCCAGTGCGAGATTGTACGCGAACTGTCCGGCGGTGCCCGTTATTCTGGTGAGAATCGCCGCAATGAGATGCCCACCGTAGTAGTACGCGACCGGCTCGCCGGCGAACCACATGTCCTCCAGTGGGAGGCTGTCAGCCCGTACGAGCGACTGCAACAGTCCGAAATCGAGGAACTTCTCGCCGCCGATTGGGACAATTGCTGGGTCGAGTGCCCGGATACCGACGACGAACAGGAACGCGACTGTGAACACGCCGGCCGTCTCGGCGTACGCTTTCAGATCCGGTGCGCTGTCGACCCGCCACATAGCTACCGTAGCCGTTGCGAGCACGGCGACACCGAGCCAGATGCCGAGCGCCAGCGAGAGGCGACCGACGAAATAGGTGACCAGCCACAGTATCGAGACGGCGACCGGGACGCCGAAGGCGAGTCCGCGGTCGGCAAAGCGTGGGAACAGCAGTCCGGCGACGGTCCCGCCAGCGTACAGTAACAGGAGGTAGAGGACGAGCCAGGTGGCGAGGAGCCCGTATTCCATCAGTGAAGGGGCCGGTTCGCTGGCGTATACGCTTTTTCGTTGCTCCCGCGATTATCGACTGACTAGGGACCGGTAGCTTCGAACTGTTTTTACTTCCGCCTGTCCGACTACTCGGCAATGTCGCGTTCCGTCGGGGTTGTCCTTCCAGCCTACCGTCCCGACATGGATCAGCTCGGGACCTATATCGCCGCCATCGACGATGCCCTCACCCCGCAGACAATTGTTGTCGAGCTCGATGCACCCCGGGACGGTGTCCCTGTACAGCTCCGCTCGCTCCCAGTCGAAGTCCACACCGTGCCCTACCGTCGCGGCAAGGGTGCAGCGATCACCGCTGGGTTCGAACGGTTGGAGACCGACGTGCTGGCGTTTGTCGATGCCGATGGGTCGACACCGGTCCGCTCGCTCGAACGGATACTGGACCCGGTCACCGACGGCCAAACGGACCTCGCTGTGGGCTCCCGTCGTCACCCGGACGCGACGGTTGCCACCCATCAGACGTTCGCTCGGCGGTTCCTCGGCGACGGCTTCGCGTGGCTCGCAGGCCAGCTGCTCGACGCGCGGCTGTATGACTACCAGTGCGGTGCGAAAGCCATCGACGCGGCCGCCTGGAACCGGGTCCGTGACCACCTGTACGAGCCTGGCTTCGCGTGGGACGTCGAACTGATCGCTATCACCGCGGCGATGGACTTGCGTATTGAGGAAATCCCCATCGAGTGGGAGGACAAGCCCGGCTCGACGGTGTCGCCGATACGAACGTCGATGGACCTGCTCGAGGCGCTGCTGACGGCTCGCCACCGATCGAAGCAACTGCGCGATGATCGCCTTCATACGGCTCTGGCTGAACACCTCGACGAACCAACCGCCCTTATCGAGAAGGACCGATGATGGACATCGAACAGCAGGTTCGACGCATCGTTCCCGACCGGTTCGAGTCACTTGTGTCGGGCGTCCGGTTCGGCCAGTTCGTCTCTGTCGGCGTTGTCGGCGCGATCAGCGACAATACGGTGCTCGCTGTGCTTGGCCTCGCTTTCGGCGTCAGCGATATGTGGGCCAAAGCCGCCGGCGTCGAAACGGCGATTCTCGTGATGTTTCTGGTCAACGAACACTGGACGTTCTCCGGTCAGGGTGCCACCGGCCGCCGTTCGTTCGCCAAGCGACTCGGGAAATCACACCTCGTCCGGTCCGGCGGCGTCGCGGTCCAGCTTGCTATCTACTGGCTGCTCACGCAGTGGCTGACGATTGAACTCGTTGTCGCCGGAACTGATCTGTGGTTCATTGCCGCGAGCCCACTCGCCATTGGCGTTGCGATGCTGGTCAACTACGTCGCCGAGAGTATCTTCACCTGGCAGGTCCATGCGGACGAGTGAGCATAGCGCGTTACTAACTCACGGACGGCACTCGAATCACAACCCTTAATGAGGGGACCGAACTACGAGATAGTAGCGGGATGGGATAGCCAGGAGATTCCGGCGGGCTCATAACCCGCAGATCGGTAGTTCAAATCTACCTCCCGCTATATTCTATTGCTCACAAATTCGGGAGTGACTGGAGTAGTCCAGTATATTTGAAGAAGGTCACGAGCGATCGAAGAGAGCGACGTGAACGTGCTTCAAATCTACCTTCTGGGACATTTCTCGCGCTGTAGACTGCTTTCAGCCTGTTCACCGCTATTGCTCATTGCTGTGGAGGTACCCTTCTCTGGCCGCCGTCAGTATCCGGTATAGTGTGGCAACCAGCGCAACAACGAGCAACACGCCAAGGACCTGTGCAGGCGTGTTTTGCGTCTCGAATGCCCATGGGAGCGACAGCGCTACAAACCGAACGGAGACGATGAGTCCGGCGAGGGTCGTAACGGCGACCAACAGATACCGGGCAACGCGCTGCAATGGGTCGCCGCGGTCCATCGTCTCGAGCCCGTATCGCTGTACCATCGCTCCTTCCAGTGCCAGCCAGAGCGCCAGCAGTGCGGCCACACCGAATCCGACGGTTCCGAGCGGGTCCGGAAGCGTGAGCCCCGTTAGTCCGGCGACAATTTTGCTCGCGCCGACGAGCAACCCGAGCGTCAGCGGCCCAAGTAGTACAAGCGAACTGAACACGGCGGCGAAATCCCCTGCAAGGGATCGAATGGAGGGAGACACAGCAGCTAGTGTCGATTCAATCTTTTGTAAGCCTACTGGTAACTGCTGGCGGCCCGCTTTCGAATTGCTACGGAAACCGTATAAACAACCGCTCTAATCGTCGCCGTGCTCGTCGACGATGGTGACCTCGCCGTCGATGACCTGAACGTTGATCAGCGTCTTGGCGTCGTACCCCGCTTCGTCGAGCTTGTTCGTCCCGTCGGCTTTCTTGATGACACAGACGATGTCGCGGATGTCCGCGCCGATGTCTTCGAGCGCGCCTGTGAGTCCGGCCAGCGTCCCGCCGGTCGAGAGCACGTCGTCGAGGACGAGCACTTGGTCGCCCTCGTACACGTCGTTGACGTACATCTCGCTCTCGGAGTAGCCGGTCACTTGGGACAGCGACACTTCCCCGTCAAGCCCGTACTGGCGTTTGCGGACGACGACGAGCGGGATGTCGGTCATCAGCGAGACGGCTGTGGAAATGTGGATCCCCATCGCCGCCGGTGTGACGATCTTGTCGACGTCGTCGAGCTCTGCCTTCCGGATGATCTTGATGACGATTTCGCGCAGAAGTTCCGGTCGAAGCATCGGGACCCCGTCACTGATGGGGTGAACGAAGTAGTGATAGCCTTCCTTCTCGATAATTGGTGCTTCGAGTAGGGACTTCTTGAGTCGGTCCATGCTGGCGGTACTACAAGCCCGTACTAAAATTCTCCGTCACCGACTCAGTAGAGCGTCAGCAACTCACCGAGTGCTCGCATCATGGGCAGGAGGTGTGCATCACCCAGTGCGTAGTACTCGACGGTCGTCAGCAGTAGAAACACAGCCGCCACGCCCGTTGCAGCACCGAGAAGCACTGTACCGATCTGCCCGGCTCGGCCTTTGGAGCGCCCACTCAGTGCCCAGATGCCGAGTGGAACAGCGCTCCCAAGCGCGAGCAGCGCGTGCAACTGGAACGCTTCGCCGATGCCGTTTACTGTCACCGCGACGAGCACCACGGTCACTTGCCCGCCGATCAACACTGTCCCCGCAACTGTCCAGAGGAACAGGCGCCAGTGATCCGTGAGGCTCTTGCGTACCGCCGGGAGCCGCACGAACAGATACACGCCGAGCGGATAGAGCGGAAACAGATACCGGGCAGTCACCTGTGCGTGCAGTGGCAAGCGGCTGTTGTACAGCAGGACAACGCCGACGAAAGTCGTTATGGCGAACGCGTCCACGACGCGGTCGGCGTTGAGTGTCCGGTCAGCCATCGACGATGGCAACCGTAATCGTCGGATGATTGGGAGTGCACCGACCATGCCGACGAGAACCGGCGCGGATTCGAGCAGTGAGAGATTGACGGATTCTTCACCGGCGTTATTGAGCGCACCGCTCGCGCTTCCCGACCGCACGAACGCGTGATATACGTCATTTGGTTGCTGCTGGAGTGTTTTGAATCCCGCAACGAGTTCGCCGCCAAGCAGCAGCAGTGGCTGCATTCCGCTCTTGATGGTCCCGAGCAGAGGTGCCAGCGACGTGAGCACTCCTCCGGACGCGCCACCACCGCCACTACCGCCACTACCCCCGGCACTGCTCGCAGCATTGCTACCGAGGGAGCCGCCGCCGGAAACCAGTCTCGGCGGTTTAATCGGGGAGCCGGAGATGGCGAGATTAGTGATAATGAACGGCAGCAGGGAGAGGGCGAAGACGACGCCGATACGAGCGAGCGTCCGTGGGCTGTTGTTCGGAGCCGTCGGGATATCGACGAGTGCCAGGGCGACACAGAGCAGGAGTGCTTCCGGAGCGTGTACCCACGCGTACAATCCCACCAGCGCGTAGGCGAGTGCCCTGAAGGTCGTCCGGTGCGTGACAACTGCCCCGTCTGCTGGCTTGCGGCTCCGATAGAGGCAGTACGCGACGCAGACGACCACCGTCCCGGTGACAGCGTGGCGCTTTGGCACCGTCGCCCAGAAAGCCAGCGGTGTCCCAGCTGTGAGCACAATAGCGCTCAGGAGTCCTAGCCGACGTGTGTGCACCCGACTGAGGAGCCGATAGAGAACCACCGGGGTAAACGCCGCAATGAGGAGATGCGTCAGCTGCAGCGCGTACAGATGGGTTCGGCCGGCGTCGAGTGGCTGTGCCAGTGTCACATTCAGCCCGAACAGCCCTAGGACTGCGACGGCACCGCCATAGAGGACCCAGTCGCCGTCGGTGTAGTAACCGCACTCCACCACCAGCGCTAACAGCGCCAACGACCAGAGCGCGACCAGTGCAATGCGGAGTTCGACAACGGCGGTGAGCAGGTCAAGCACGAACACGAGCGGCAGCGAGAGGACAATGACACCGTAGTTGCGCGCGTACCACTGGCCGCCATACCTGCTCGCCCCCGGCGTCTCTAACCCGGGACCGTAGGCAGCCTCGGTCATGGCCAGCTGTCCGTTCGAAAGGCTGTACAACCCATTTGCCAGCGTGTAGGAATCGTTGAGAACGAACGCCATCCGCCACAGCAACCCGAACAGCACGACTGTCGCGAGAAACACGGTCAGGCCGAGCCGGTCGCCAAACAACACCGCGTACACCGTCTCACGGGTGTTCGACAGTACGGGCGTCCGACGTCGGAGACGCCCGACGAACTCCGTCGCTGTCATTCGACCACCGATATCGTGACGTTGCGCGTCGCCACCACGCCGTGGCCTGACCCGTCGCGCTTGCTTACCGTCACTGTCCCGTTGTACTGCTTGCGCTCTATCTCCCCGTCAGTGAACGTATCGGACGCTAGCGTCAGGTCGTATGTGTCTCCGGTCGAGTCGTCTAGAAAGTGATTCGTCGTCCGCGTGTAGCCCAGTTCCTCGATTGTAAGTTCGTAGACGAGCGTCGGCCGCCCGGTACGATTCGCGAACTGTACGCGGACCGGCGGTGTATCGAGGTAGTAGCTCGCCGCGCCGTAGGACCCCTTCTCAAGCGTTACGTCCTCCGACAGTTCGACTGCGGACACTGTGACATTGCCCGTTTCGAGTGCAACCGGCTCTGGTTCCGTTGCCAGTGTCACGCCGGGGAACAGCGGGCCAGAAAGCAGTGTGACGCCGAGTATGATGGCGATAACACTGGTGGTAACGGCCCGCGTTCTTTCCATTGTTACCAGTCAGTATATATCTGGTAATAAAAGTGTCGTGGCAACTTCTCGTGTTTGATTCTGCAACATACAAAAATAGCGGAAAAGATAAATACTTCAACATAATGACGCTTCCGCTCACTGCATAAAAACGAAAAAAAAAAAATGAACTCCGCTTATGCTTCCGGTCCAGTGTCCTGAGCGAGCGTTGCAGAGGTATCGCCTTCGATTGGCTCGTACACGACCCGGATGTCGTATTCACCATTCGGAGCTGAAGCACTTGAGGTACTACTGTCAATTGTGATACTGTTGCCAGCAGTCACATCATTTGTGCCCGCTACGCTTGAGCCTGCCACAGCTGCCCAAGTTTCATCGATACCGTCACCGGAATTGGATGTAGTTGATCCCCGGACGTGGAGTTCATTTGCTTGGATAGAGTCTCCACCGTCATGCGTAATATCGAGTGTATTCGCTGACTCACTGTATTCGAAACTGAAGCTAGCCTGGGGCGTTGCTTGCTGTGCCTGGTCCCCGAGACCGAGCACAAAGGAGGCGATTACTGCGGCCAGAATGACCGTGATTGCGACCATCAGGATGACCCCGATGACCGGCGACACTGCATCGTCGTCGTGGATGAGTTGTTTGATATCCATGGTTTGTTCGACGCACACCGCGAGTGTGACCCGAGTAGGAACCCCCTATAGGTCGAAGGACTTCCTTACCGGCTCGCGGGGTGTGCTGACTCAACCACATGGGATGTGCCCACTTATACTCACAGCACGTTTTAGACGTTCAATGTCGCCTTGAAAGCCTTCAAGGCTGGCTGTACCGCCGGAATTCGATATGGCGGTATTTGGATAGTTCAACGGTAAACGAGACAAACGAAACAGCGCAAGGCCGTGAAACAAATTGTGAACTTCAGTCGTCGGAGCCGGCTTCCTGCGCCACATACTCAGTCAGTGTCATCTCACGACCGGCGTAGGTATGATAGCCCGCGGAGACGCTGAGTACAACTGCGATAAGCGTGGCCCAGACCAGCGGCGGAATTGCCGTGAAGGGATAGACGCCGACCCAGAGGATCGTCACGATTGCCAGGCTGACCGCACCGAGCGAGAGGTAGTACTCACGCCAGGGGAACTCGCTTCCCGGCACGATTTCGAGATAGATAGTGAGTTCCTCTGTGTGTGCAGTCTTGGCAATCGTCCCGTTTTCGTCGTCGTAGTCGATGATACCCGTCTCATGCATCCGCGGGAGATGAGACTGTTGTAACGTGGTGTAGACGCGCTTCCGTTGTGCACTTGTGACTGCAGTGTTCGGGCAGTCGTATTCCTGTGCCGCAACGTGTGACGCGAGGTCACCGAGCGGTACTGGTCCGTCGTGTTCCCGTAGATACTGCAGCGTGTACCGACGCCGTTCGTTCTGCAGAACGTCGAATATCTCGCCTTTTGAGAGGTCATCGTCCGTAGTGGAGTCCGACCGTTCTACCTGCTTACTCATATTATATTCTCCAATCCCCACCACCCATCGCAGGGAATACAGCAGATATCAGGGTGTTCATCAGTTATAAACTCACGGATTTTACCGTCGGAAAAAACAAGACGTATGCGATTTTACGCGTCTGGTCCGGATGCAGTCGCGAGCGTTGCGGAAGTGTCACCATTGGCCGACTGGAAGACAACGTTTAACGTAAAGCTGCCCCCGTCAACTCCGACATCTACGGAGTTGCCAGCGACAACCTTACTGTTGCTTCCGGTGGCTTCAGAATTCGGCCACACTGGATCTGATGCGACGATATCTCCATCACCGAGATTAAGATCAGACCCTCTGAAGTAGAGATTGCTCGCCTTAATCGAGTCGCCACCATCATGGGTGACCGCCACCTGTCCAGTTGCTCCTGCGGTGCTATCATAGTCTGTGCTAAAGCTAGCCTGCGGAGCCGTGTTACTGACCTGATCGCCCAGTCCGAGGACGAATGTTGCGATAACGGCTGCGAGGATGACCGTGATTGCGACCATCAGGATGACCCCGATGACCGGCGACACAGCATCGTCGTCGTTGAAGAATCGTTTGAGTTCCATTGTTGTGTCCGCACGCATCAACAGGTCCCCCTGTTATGCCGTGCTTATCGAATCGTGGCTATGGAGATATATAAGTCTGCACCTGTATTATCAGAGCCTGTAATCACCCTATTTGTTAACAGCTATTCTGGGGCGCTTGAAACCAGATCTAGCCGACCTGGTCCGCGATTATCACAGAAGATGTTTTTAGAACATCATGAAAGGGCCAGCAGTGCTATCGTAACGAAGACCGCGAGGATGAGGATGCTGAGTCCGATGCCGGCCCGCATCGGATGTACGAGGGTGTCGTCGTCGCGGAGCCGCGCAATCACGTCGTTCGGGGACGTCACCGTCCGCGTGACGATGCTCGTGGCCTGAACCACTGCGCGGTCGACGGCGGCGTACAGTTCGGTCACACCGACAACGAGCCCGCGGAAGCCATAGAAGACAGCGGGGTTGTACACCGAATCGATGTCGGGAACGCGGCCGAGCTTCGAGAGGGGCTTCTTCGTTACCGCGAAGCCGATCAGTCCGAGGACGGCGAGGACGACTCCCTCGATGAGGTGGGGGATGGTGTAGGTCTTGTAGACGTGGTGGACGACAGCCTCGCTCGTAACGTCGAACGGAAGGATGGCGAACAGCGCCGTGTCGTACACACCGTAGATGACACAGAGCGCGGCTACGGACACCATTGCCACGCTCTGCAGACGGTTCGCGTCCGGCACACTGCTGTCGTACTCGCCGTGGAAGAACGCGTAGTAGCCGAACTTGATGAACGACATGAACGTGCCGACCCCGCCCAGCAGCAGTAGCCACTCGAGCGTATAGAACTCACCCAGCGGGAGCGGCCCCTTACCGAAGGTATAGTGGCTCCCGGAGATGATGATTCCCTTACTCACGAACCCGTTGAAGCCGGGGAAACCGGCGATAGACAGCGCTGCGATGGAGAATGCCCCCGCCGTGATCGGCATCTCCCGCCAGAGACCGCCGAGTTTCTTCAGGCTCTCCGTCCCAGTCCGGTAGATGACGACACCGGCGGTCATGAACAGCAGGCCCTTGTAGAGGATGTGGTTGAACACGTGGGCGAACGCGCCAGCCTGTGAGAGGGCGCTCCCGATACCGACGCCGGCGACCATGTACCCGACCTGGGACTGAATGTGATAGGAGAGGAGCCGCCGCATATCATTCTGGAACAGCGCGAACAGCGCGCCGAAGACTGCCATCCCGCCGCCCATGTACGCGATGGCCTCGTGGCCGTTGGGGAATGCGCGGTACATCCCGTAGACGCCGGTCTTGGTCGTGAACACGCAGAGGAAGACGCTGGCGGCGATGTGTGGGCGTGGATAGGTGTCTGGCAGCCACGCGTGCAGGCCGATGAAGCCGACGTTGACGCCGATACCGATAGCGGCCAGGGCGGCGGCCAGTCCGGACGTGATGCCGGCCGTCTCCGGACCGCCCGGCACTGACGCGAACAGGAACGTCTCCACCTCGACGTAGTGCCGGAGGATGGCGGCCATCAACAGCGTACCGCCCAGCCCGTGCAGCAGGGCATACCGGAAGCCGGCCCGAACCGCCTTGCCGCCGTAGTGCCACACCAGCAGCGTGCTGGTGACGGCCATCAGCTCCCAGAAGAAGATGAGCGTCAGCCAGTCACCGGCGAACACAGCCCCGAAGCTGGTCGCAACGTACGAGAGAGCGTATCCGGTCTGTGTCGTGTCGGCCTCGCTGGCGTAGGAATAGAGCACGGCGACCGCGGCGATGAGCCCGAAGATGATGCCCATCAGCCGTGAGAACGGATCGACGTTCAGTAGCACAGCGTCGAACCCGAGGAACTGGGTCTGGAGATGCGCGCCTTCGGGAACCATAACGGCCCACAGCACCGCCAGCGCGGGCACGAGTACACCGACGGCATGTCCGGCGCGCCGTGGGAGCTGAGACACAACGATTGCCACCGCCAGCAGTACGACGACTGGCGGAACCGCTGTCAGCATCGACATTAGGCCACCACCCCCGGCAGATTACTGACGATAGTATCGACGATTCGCAGGAAGACAGCTGTGTACGGCACTGTTCCCAGCAGGAGCGACAGCGTAGCCGCGGTGAGTATCGGCCCGAGCATGAACCACGTGCTTTCGCCGCCGCGCCAGCCGCGGTCGTCCCAGCCTCCTGCGGGCGGGCCGCCATGGTGTTCGTGCTCCTCGTGGTGTTTGCCGAGGTGGTCGACGTGCTGTGGGTCCGGAACATCGCCCTCGCTGGGATGGTCGTCGGTATCGTCTGAATCGTGGCCCTCACCGCCGTCGGCTCGAACCTCGTCTCGCCCACCGAACGGTCCCCCGATGAGTGGCTTCTCGTCGTGGCTCTCCGGCGATTCGAAGTACGCCTGATAGACGATGGGCCAGAAGTATGCAATGTTGAGGACGCCGGAGACCAGCAACGCGCCGGCGAAGACGAGACCGCCGCTTTCGAGGTTCAGCGCCCCGATAACGAGATACCACTTACTGACGAAACCAGCGACTAGCGGAATCCCGGCCATCCCAGCCGCGGCGACGGCGAAGGCGGCCATCGTCAGCGGCATCCGTTTCCCGATGCCGGCCATGTCGCTGATATCGTCGGTGTGAGTTTCGACGTGGATCGCGCCGGCACAGAAGAACAGGGTGAGTTTCATGAACGCGTGGGCGGGGATGTGGAGCAGACCGCCGGTTAGAGCGTTCTCTTTGAGCAGTGCTAGCCCGAGCACGATATAGGAGAGTTGGCTTATCGTCGAATACGCCAGCCGCCGCTTGAGGTTGTCCTGTCTGAGCGCAATGATACTCGCGGTCAGCAGAGTGAAGGCCGCAATCGCGGCCAGTGGAAGGGCGACGCCGAGTTCCTTCATCGTTACAGGGCCGTACACGTCGAGGACGACTCTTGCGATGCCGAACACGCCGCTTTTGACCACTGCGACGGCGTGCAGCAGGCCCGATACCGGCGTCGGAGCGACCATGGCATCCGGAAGCCAGGAGTGCATCGGCATCAGCGCGGCCTTGACGCCGAAGCCGGCAGCAAGCAGGGCGAACGCTGCTCGTGCCAGCGCCGGGTCGGCCGTCGCGAGTTCTTCGATGCCGCCGGGGGTAAACGCGGTCGTCCCAGCGAGGACGAACACCAGAACGGTGCCACCTAGCACGGCAACCCCACCGCCGAAGGTGTACGCGAGGTACTTCCGGCCGGCTGCGCGGGCCTCATCGGTCTCGTCGTGGGTAACGAGCGGATACGTCGACACTGTCAGCAGTTCGTAACAGACGAACAGCGTCAGCAAGTTCGACGCGAAGGCGACGCCGACAGCCGACGCGAGGCTGGCGGCGAAGGAGGCGAAATAGCGCGTCTGTGCGTGTTCGTCCAGACCGCGCATGTAGCCGATGCTGTAGAAACTGGTGACGATCCACAGCAGGCTCGCAAGCAGGCCAAACAGCAGCCCGAGTGGGTCGACGTTGAACGCCAGTTCGATCCCGGTGGCGAACTGCCCGAGAACGAATTCGTATTGTGTCCCTGCTAGGACGCCGGGGACCATGCTCGCGATGATAGCGAACTTTGCGAACGCGACAGTCAGGGTCACCCCCTCCCGCACGTTCGGGCGGCGCTTGAGCGAGAGAATCACGGGGATGGCCACTGTGGAGACGAGGATTGCCAGGATTGGGCGTAGCGACTCAGTCATTGGTTTAGAAGGGGTGGAAGCGTGTCCTCAAGCATTGCTTGTAACTCCGGTACGGCTGCGGTCAGCGCGACCGCGAGCGCGGCTGCGATGACGACGACGGCGATCATCCCGAACGAGACCGCCTGTCCGCTCCCGTCTGTTACGGGAGCTTCGTCAGGCTTCGAGTGGATGGTCGCCTCGGCGAAGTAGAGCCGCTCGACGAGGCGGGCGAAGTACGCGAGCGTCAGCAGCGTACTCGCGAGCAACACGGCCACGACGGGCCAGTTCTCGGCGTTGACCGCGCCAAGCACGATGTACCACTTGCCGACGAAGCCGACCGCCGGTGGAACGCCGACCATCGCCAGCGAGAGTACGGCGAAGGCAAACGCCGAAACCGGGACGCGACTCCCCATCCCGGCGTAGCCGTTCACCGTCGTCGCGCCGGTCTTGCGCTCGATGACCCCCGTCGCGGCGAACAGCCCGCCTTTCATCACTGCGTGGCCGAGCAGGTGGACGGTCGCGCCGACGACGGCCAGCGGGGTTGCGATAGCGAATCCGGCGACGACGAGGCCGAACTGTGATACCGAGGAGTACGCGAGCATCCGCTGGACGCTGTCTTGCGAGACGGCGAGCGCACTTCCCGCGACGATACTCACGCACGCCAGACCGACCAGCGCCCAGCGCGCGACAGGCACAGCGGTCAGGAACTCCACCGTGAACACGGAAAACAGCAGCCGAGCGAGCGCGTACGCCGAGACCGTCGAGACGAGCGCAGAAATGAACGCGCTCACCGTATCCGGTGCGTTCGCGTAGGCGTCGGGCTGCCAGGTGTGCAAGGGGAACAGAGCGACTTTCACCGTCAGCCCGCCGACCATCAGCCCGAACGCGGTCAGGACGAGCGTCGAGTCGTAGGCCGCCATCTCCCCAAGCTTGGTCGCCAGGTCGGCCATGTTGAGCGTCCCTGTCGCCGCGAGCAGGTAGCCCACGCCGAGCAGATACAACGAGGCCCCGACAGTCCCGATGATGAGGTACTTCAGTGCCGCGACGGCAGCGCTGGCGTCCCGACCACTGGCCACGAGGCCGTATGCCGCGAGCCCCGTGATTTCGAGGAACACGTAGAGGTTGAACACGTCGCCGGTGACTGTCATGCCGGTCAGACCGGCGACCAACAGCAGATACAGGCCGTAGAAGGGGCCTGAGTGTGGGCCGGCCTTCCGGGCGTACGCGAGCACGCCGAGAGAGATGACGGCGACGAGCAGCGCGACCGCGGCGGAGAGCCCGTCGACGACGAGTTCGATGCCGTACGGGGCGGCGAAACCACCGACCGCGTAGGAAACGGTCCCGCTCGAACTGACGGTCCACGCGAGCAGTCCGGCCAGGCCGGTCTGGCCCACGAGGGTCAGCGTCGCGACTGGCCACCCTGCCCGGTCGCTCACTAGACTGGCGGCCAGCGGTATCGCGCCGCCGACGATCGGCAGGACGACCAACAATACGGGGAGTTGTTCAATCATAGTAGAGCTGTTTGAGTTTGTCTTCGTCCAGCGTGCCGTACTCGGTGTAGATGCGGATGATAAGTGCCAGCGCCACGGCGGTCAGGCTCACCCCGACGACGATAGCGGTCAGGATGAGGACGTGTGGCAGCGGGCTGACGTAGGGGCCCCCGCCCTCCTTGATGATCGGCGGGTTCCCGCCAGTCCGGAACGCGAGCGTGATGAAAAACAGGAAGATGCCCGTCTGGAAGATATTCATCCCGATGACTTTCTTTACGAGGTTCCGGGACTCGATGAGCATATACAGGCCAATACCCAGCAGGAGCATCACCGCGAAGTAGTTGTAGTGTGAGTTCAGCAGTTCAAACATTAGCTCTCATCCTCCGGTGCGTCGACAGCGTGGCCGAACCCTGCCGCGAGCAGGAAAAAGAGGCCAATGGCAACGCTGGCGACAATGCCACCGATGCCGAGTTCGACAAGCTCGATGCCGTAGGCAGTCGCGTGTGAGAGGAACTGTTCGTACAAGTGATATTCGAGGAAGTTCCCGCCTAGGAGAATCGTTCCCAGGCCGATTGTCGCGAACGTGAGCACCCCGCCGGACGCGAGCGTGGCGACAACACGGACATCGAGCCACTCGCGCGCGGCGTCAATCCCGTAGGCGAAGGCAAGCATCATGACGACCGACCCCGCGATGACCCCGCCCTGGAATCCACCGCCCGGAGAGTCTGCCCCGTGGAACATCACAAACAGGGCGAAGGTGAGGACGAACGGCGCGACGACGCGGACCGTCGTCATGATGATGGTGCTCTCGACGTAGAGTCCGGTTCGCTCGTCGCTACTCATGCGAACACCTCCTGCCTGAGGACGGTCAGTGCTGCGACCCCGGCCGAGAACACCACGACCGCCTCACCCAGCGTATCGAACCCACGGTAGGCCGCGAGCACGGCTGTCACCGCGTTCTTGACCTCCGTGTCCGCGTACGCGTTGTCGATGTAGTGTTGCGTTATCTCGCCGCTAACAACGGGGTTTGCCGCGCCATCCGCCCCAATCGCGGGCAGCGACGGAACCGTCGCAACCATGACGACGACGAACGCGCCGACCAGCACGACGGTCCGGACGCTGAGCGACTCGAACAGGCCGTTTTCCTGTGGGCGAACGGTGTTTGCCAGCGCCAGGATGAACAGGATCGTCATGATGCCGGCCCCGACAGCCGCCTCGGTCAGCCCCACGTCAGGGGCTTCGAGCATCACCCAGATGATGGAGATGCCGAGGCTGTAGGCGGCAAACGCCATCAGTGACGCCAGCACGTCACGGAGTACGGCCGCGCCGATAGCACAGCCCAGCACGAACACCAGCAACAGTCCCTCGATGAGCGAGAGCGTCATGACTCGCCCTCCTCATCGCCGGCAGTCCACGGCTCGATACCCTGGTCCTGTGCCGCCCGGGCGATGGCGTGAGCGGCGGTTGGGTTCGTCAGGAACATGAACGTCAGCAGGAAGACGGCTTTGATTGTCGCGAGGTCGGTCTGAATCGCGAGTGCAGCGGCAGCGATACCGAGAACGGCTCCCAGCGTATCGCTTTTCGACGCTGCGTGAGCGCGCGTATACACGTCAGGAAGTCGGACAATGCCGATTGAGGCGACGCCAGCGAAGAACGCACCGACCAGTGCGAGTGCGACAATGGCCCACTCCGCTGGTGTCATAGCACACCCCCGTGCTCGACGTTGAACTTCGAGAACGCTATCGAGAGCAGGAAGTTCAGCAGAGCGTACACGAGCGCGATGTCCAGGAACAGCGGCTTATCGAGCGCGCCGGAGACGAGCGCGATAGCGATGACAGTGTTTGTCCCCATCACGTTGACCGCGATGACCCTGTCGTGGTCCGTCGGCCCGGCGAACACGCGGTACAGCGACACGATAGCGAACAGGACGAACGCGCTAGCGATTGCCAGCAGCGCCGCTTCGAACTCAATCATCGTCAGCCACCTCCGCATCGCCGATGTCACTCTCGATTGTGCCGTCGTCGTCTCCCTGCCCCCGTTCGCGTGGCGAAGGGATCGCCGCGGCCTCCCGGCCGTAGAAGACGAACCGGACGGCCCGTTCGAGGCCACCGTCGAACAGGTCTTCGCGCGCACTACCAGTGAGTGAATGGATATCGAACGCCCGCTCGGAGACGCTGACGGTGAGCGTCCCGGGCGTCAGCGTGATGCTGTTTGCCAGCGTCGTCACCGCTCCGTCACCCCAGATGGCGGCCTCCAGTTCGACCATCTTCGGGTCGATTGGCAGCGACGGGTGCAAGACGACGTAGGCGATTTCGAGGTTGGCGATGGCGATTTCCTTGAGCAGATACGGGACGTACATCGCGAACCGAGCGACCTGTCTCGGAATCCGAGTCAGAGACGGCTGGCGACTGAACGCGATCGGTGCAAGCAACGCCGTGACGATCGTCGCGGTTATCGCGCCAGTGAGGAAATCAAGCGGTTTGTACGAGCTCAACAGCAAATAAAACAGATACGACGCTCCGAAAATGGCGAGATATTTCGGAAGCGTCGCGGCGCGAGCGAGCGCGGTCGACCGTGCCGGTCGTTCGACGGGTGCGGTCTCGACCTCGATATCGCCCCGGACGAGTTCGACTTCGAGCGGCCGAAGCATCGGCGTCGTGCCGCCCGGATTGAACTCCGGATCGAGGACGACCCGTTCGATGCTGTGTTCGTCGGCGTAGGCCAGAATCGCGTCAGCGTAATCACCGGGGCTGAACAGGTAGCGGTCGGCACCGATAACGCCCAACTCGATGTCGAGGTTCGACGGCGGGTCAGCACCCAGATCTTCGTCAAGCCAGACTTCGATACGGTCGAGCAGGTCCTTGGCCTGGCCGAGTTCCGTCTGCGCGTCGGGGTCGACGGCGCGCGTGCTTGCGACGGCGACGAGGTGCAACGACACCTGTTGCTGTCCCTCTCTGGCCGCCGATTCGGCCTGTTCAATGGCGTAGGCAACGGTGTTACGGACCGTCACCGAATCGGCTACTGGCACGAGCAGGCGACGGGGTGGTAGTACAGTCACAGTCTCTGTTTAGAAACTCCAAATAGCGGTTCGTCGGGCAGTACTATCGTTATCGGACCGGAGCAACGGAACACGCAAAACTATTTCGTAATCGGTTACGCGGTCAGCCACGACTGGACAGATGGTCACCGAGTTCGTCGGCGACACGAGCGCCCAGCCCTTCCTTTTCCCCGGCGTACTCTGTGGCCGTGTCCGCGTCGACGAGCAGGGCGCGCGTCTCGTCGGCCCCCATCACGCTCGCGTCGTTGGCGACCACGAAAGCCAGCCCGGCCCGCTCGCGGATCTCGCGGGCACGTTCGACTAACGTCTCGTCGTCGCCCGCTGTTTCGACCTTGAACCCGACGATAGGGAGGTCGGGGTGGTCTGACCGAACGGTGTCGATGAGCTTCGGCGTCGGCTGTAGCGTCAGTGTCAGCTCCGCCTGCCCGCTCTTGATCTTCTCAGGTGCTTGTTCGACGGTGTAATCCGAGATGGCGGCTGCCGAGACCAGCGCATCGGCCGAGTCGGCGACCTGACGGACGGCTTCAGTCATCTCCGTGGCAGATTCGACCGGCTCGACGGTCGCGTAGGGAACCTCCGGCCCGTCGTGAACGAGTGTCACGTCGGCCCCGCGGGCGTAGCAGGCCCGCGCGACTGCCCGGCCGGTCCGTCCCGAGGAGCGATTCGAGAGCGTCCGCACGGGGTCGACCGATTCCGTCGTCGCACCTGCAGTCACGACGACGTGCTCGCCTGCAAGCGGTCGGTCCCCCGCGGCCCGGGCGGTCGCTGTGACGATGGCCTCCTCGGTCGCGATCTTGGCTTTCCCCTCCTCGATTCGCGGGTCCACGAACTCGACACCCCAAGACTCGACGCGGTCGATCGCGTCCAGCACGCCGGGGTGGTCGTACATCGGCTCGTGCATCGCCGGGGCGACGACGACCGGCACGTCAGCGCCGAGGGCGGTCGTCACGCACGTCGTTACTGGCGTATCGTCGATTGCTGCGGCGACCTTGCCGACGGTGTTTGCCGTCGCTGGCGCGAGCAAGAGCACGTCGCCCCAGCCCGAGCGCCCGCAGAGGTCGACGTGCTCGACACTGCCCGTGATTTCGGTAATCACCTCGTTGTCCGTCGCGAACTCAAGCGCCCACGGGTGGATGATACCTGTCGCGCTGTCGGTCATCACAGCCCGGACGGACGCCCCCTGTCGTCGGAGTTCGTGTGCGAGCTCCACCGTCTTGACGGCCGCGATAGACCCAGACACCCCCAGAACGACGTTGACTCCGGTCAACATACCTGCCGGTTCGCGGCGCGGGGGTAAAAGCCCCTGTCTCCCCGGCGGAACTAGTCGCTGTCATTGGCGGGCCGCTCGCTCCGCTTGCCGCTCCTGTCACTGCTGGTACGTGGCCCGCCGTCGTGTGCGTTCAGTGCGAGGGTGAACGCGGCTATCGCCAGCAGAACCAGCCCGAGCGCGACCACTGAACTGAGCGAGAGCCCGGTCGCCGTGGCTGGAACCGCGACCGGGATGAGGACGTATCGAACGAGCAACACGAGGAGAATAGCCCCGGCGAGGACGGCCGCGGTTCCGGTGACGTGGACGAACTCGCTGTCCGTCGTTTCGGCGTCACGTCCCAGTTGTTGCCCGATGCTGCTCGCGTGCGCACCGGCGTCCCAGACCAGCAGCGCCGCCGCACTCCCAACGAGGACGAGTATCGGTGCGAGTCCGCGCTCCGCTCCGAGCAGCGTCATGAAGAACAGGAGCCCGCTCCCGGCCGCGAATCCCGCCACACGTCTGGACAGCAACTCCGCCCCGACTAGCTCGGAAAGCAGCGTGACGAGTCCGCGGAGGACGACGATCGAAATGAGGACGCCGAGAAGCAACACAGTAGCCGAGCCATAGTGACCGGCCCCGGCATACGTGGGCGCTACTTGCCGGGTCACGCCAGCGACTGTGAGGATTAGCGCGCCCAGCAGCAGTCCCACAGGAGCTATGATACTGCCGGTCTGCCGCGCCAGCGACCGTCCGGGGTCGTCCCCCAGCCACTGTCGCAGCCACTGCCGGAGCCGTTCGACGATGAGGACACTCAATAACGGCACGAGTCCGGCCGCAAGGAGGAGCTGGAGTGGGGCACTGAGGGCAACCCGCAGGGCCGGCCCGAGCACTGGGAGGGAGCCGAGGAAGCTGTCGAACAAACCCTGTGCTGTCGGGACAAACGCCACGAGCAACTGCAGGCCCACGGCGGCTTTGACGTAGCGGTCGATGTCCCACCAGCGTGTCCCCAGCCAGTCCAGCCGCCCGAGCGCCCGGTCGGTCGTCGCTGTGGGTTCCGGAATCCACGACTCCAGCGTCTTCGTGGTTTTGTCCAGCAACAACAGGGCGAGAAGGACTCCGGCCTGTAGCGTCACGAAACCCACCAGCGGATGGACCGAGAAGCCGGCGACGACACGGACGAGCACCCAGGGCAGCCTGACGGCAGCGGCGACGGCACAGACGATTGTGACGCCGATGCCGACTGCCAGTACCACGAAACTCTCGTCGAGCATTGCCGTGAGTTCGTCCGTCGCGTCGGTCGGCGGCACCAGTCCGCTACTCGCGTCGATGACGACGAGTGTAGCGGCCAGCGGGAACCCGAGCGCCATGACAAGCGACCAGTAGTCAGTCGCCAGCAGCGCGGTTCCACAGAACACGCCCGCACCGATGACGATGGCGACGCTACCGCCGGCGATGCGGTCGTGGGCATCGCTGCGGAGCGCCCAGGCCCCAGCTGCGATACAGAGCCCGCCGACGAAGCCGGCCAGCACTGGCATCGGGTCCACGACAGCGACAGCGAGAACGAGCGAGGCGAGCACCGCCACCGTTCCGGCCAGCGCCGCGCTCGATGTCGCCGGTCGACTGTCGAGGTCCGTCATGCCCACCGCTCCGTGGCGCGAATGAGGGCTTTCGCGAGCGGTTCCGCGGGCGTCCAGTCGACGACTCGGACCGTCCCTCGAAGGCTGTCGAGGCGAGCTGTTCGGTCGATTCGCTCGACGGTACTGCCCGGACTGTCATCGGTTGTCATATCCGGACTGATGACTGTGACAGCGTGTCCGTACGCG
Source organism: Haloarcula sp. H-GB5 (assembly GCF_054850705.1). Taxonomy (NCBI): domain Archaea; kingdom Methanobacteriati; phylum Methanobacteriota; class Halobacteria; order Halobacteriales; family Haloarculaceae; genus Haloarcula; species Haloarcula sp. H-GB5. Next base: position 491,502 of record NZ_JBTWBG010000002.1, read on the forward strand.
GCGAGCCGTTTCGCCGCATCTACCGCCCGGTCGTCGAGCAAGGGCGTGCAGAACACGACCTGTGACTCGCTCGGTATCGAGCGGTCGAGCGTCGCCACCGCGTCGCCGCCGTCGGCGATGCCGTACCGGTCTCCCATCTCAGTCGGCGACTGCATTCGCCGGGTTCGGGTGTTAAGGTCGAGTAGCGATGAATCACGGTTCTCCGACGACCCACTCACAACCCCTTCCAGAAACGCCTCCAATCGCTGTTCCTGTGCTCGATTAGCCGACGGCTGCAGCGTCTCGCAACTGTCGTAGACTGCAGCACCCACGCGGTTGTCCATGTCCAGCAGCGCCGAGCCGACCTGCTGGGCCGCGTAGGTACAGAGCTGGACCGCTGTGGGCGCGTTTGCCTCGCCCGCAACGGAATGTCTCGAATCCACCAGCGTGGTGACGGTGGCCGCTCGTGTCTCCTTGAACTCGACAGTCGCTAGCTCGTTCGTCTTCGCGAGGCGGTTCCAGTCGACGCGACTCATCGGGTCCGAAGACTGGTGTTCACGGATGGCGTAGAAGGCAAGCCCGTTCCCGCCGGCGTCTGTCGGGATACGCCCGGACTGGGAGAGCGTCTGGCCCGAGAGCGGGACCGTGTCCACACTGGCACTGCACGACAGCGTCGTCTCGACGGTGACCTGCTCGGCGAACTCGACGGTCCCGGTCAGGTTCCGGCAGACCACTGCCACGTCGGTGAATGCGTGGTCACCGCGCCGGGATTCGACGGTGTAGGTAACCGAATCCGACGTTCCGGCTTCGAGGTGGGTACCAAAGCGTGGGGAGCCCTCGACCACTTCCAGCCGTTCCGGGACGCCGTCGAGGACGCGAACGTCGGGCAGGGTCGCGTCCCCGTCGTTCGTGAGCGTCAGCGTCACTGTCACCTCCGAGCCGGGGAGCGGGTCGGCCGGTTCGACGTGGCGCTCGACCGTGAGCGTCGGCTCGGGGTCGCCGATGGCCGCCTGATAGGCCGCATACACCAGCGCCACCGCCGCGACCATGAACACCGTCGGGTTTCCGGTGACGATGCCGGCCCCGCCAGCCACCAGTGCGGCCGAGACGCCGACGTTGCGCTGGGTCGTCTCGCGCGTGCTCACGCGCGGTCACCCCGTTGAAGCCGTCGTATCTCGGCCGTCGCCGCCTCGACCTTCCGGTCGAACCCCTCGCCGCTGGCCCAGTCCCGGAGCTGCATCTCGATTGGCGGGTCGGGCGCGTCCGGGCCACCGAGGAAGGCAACCGCTCGGCGGTCGTCCGTCCACGACCCAGTGCGGACTTCTCGGGCTGCTGCCTCTGTCGACATATCCGCCGTTTCGACAAGCATCTGTCGCGCGGCCTCACGGAGCCTGTTCCTGATTTCCGACGCATAGCTCGCTTCGAGGCCGTTGTAAGGGTCGACCTGCCCATCGATTTTTATGAGCAACTCGTCGATGTCATCGCCAACCAGCTCGCCGGATTCCGACGGTATCGCTTCCGGCTCCAGTAGCTCATCGAGCAGTTCCGACGACTCGTCGCTTTCGTCGGCATGATACGGGTCACGCGGCTGTCTCCCTTTTATCGGCGGCAGCGTCGAATCCTCTGTCCGGACAACGGTGTACAGGCCGAAAAGGCCGATTACGACAGCACCGATGCTTGCCCCGAGTTGGAGCCGTCTGGCCGTTCCGCTACCAACGTCCGGAAGCACCGAGGGGAAGGTGACGACGAACACCGCCCCGGCAAGCGCGGCGAGTCCCAACAGGGTGTACCGGACGAATCTGCGCCCCGGTGTCGGCCGTTCGACACTGACGTCGATGGTCGCCCGAGCAGTTTCCCCCTGCCCATTCCGAGACTCCGCGTCGCTCATCAATCCTCACCCCTTCCAAGCAGCCTTTTGAGGGCGGTCCGAGCCGATTCCGTCCGGTCGCCAGTCGCCGACTGCCCGCCGTATTCGACCTCCCGAAAGAGGGTTGTTAGCCGGCGGACGGGCTCGGCTGGCAGCCCGCTGTCGATAGCCCGGCGAGCGTACTCTCCGGGCGTCGCTGTCTCGGGATCTGATACAGACACACGGTCAGCCAGCAGCGCCCAGGCCTCCTGCACCGACAGTGAATCAATGTCCGGCCCGTCGTCCGCCTCTGCCGTCGATTCGGCGGCCGCTGGCTGGCTGGACTCTGCGTCAGACGAGCCAAACAGCGATGGACTGTCGACGCCACTCCGAACTGAGGCGAGGAAGCCACCGGCCCCACCGAAGCCGCTGAGGGCTTTGAACGGCGCGACTGAGAGCGACCCGAGCGCACTCGGCAGGCCGGCGGCTCCCCGGAGAGACATCGTGCCGACCGACCCGATTCCAGTTGTCAATCCAGTCAGGATACCGCCGGAGACGGCACTGATACCGGCTCCGACCCGTGACAGGGCTGCCGAAGCCGAGAGCAACGCGGTGGTCGTTACCTCCGGAATCCGACCGACAGTCCGCCCAACTGTGCCGTCTGACACTGCCGAGACGACTGTCCCGATCAGTGAATCCAGAATCGGGTGCAGGAGAAGTCCGGCGTCTACCGACCCATCACCTCCCGCGTTCGATGCAGCCCGAATGACTCCGATTGCGACGACGCCGAACCCACCGATCAGCGCCAGCCCGAACAGTTTCACCAGCACAGGGGACCCACTGTCTTCGCTCCCGCCGGCTGCCGGCGTTTCTGTCGCCGTCTCCGTCGGTGTTGGCGTCGCTGTCGCCGCTTGCTCATCGCTCGTCGACCGCGGCGTCGTCTCCGCCCTATCGCTCGTCGCTACCGGTGTCGGCTCACCGTCGACATCGTCAGGCGCTGTTCCGTCGGGTGTGGTCGGCCCGCTTGCTTGGCTGTCGAGGGGGCCGCTCGATTCGAACTCGACGCCGAGTGCGCCGGGAAACAGCGCCGTGCCGAACAGGACAGCGACCGCACAGAGGAGGGCGAGGGCGGCACGTACCAGCTTTGTTGACACTACGGGAGCGTTTCCGGCGGCAGAGTAAATACTTTCCCTCACTGCTGGACTGTCTGAGCAGAAAACCTTTCATCCGCTGTGGGTATAGCAGAACTATCCCTATGCGGACACTGACCCGCCGTATGCTGTGGACCCTCCTCCTGCTCCTCGCCGTCGACATCGCTGTGGTCGCGACCGCGGCGGTGCTTCTGACGCCCTGGCTTGCGCCGGTGCGGGATGCCGTTGCCACTGCCCTCCCGTTCGGTGGGGCGTCGGCACGTATCGCCTGGTGGGTAGCCGTTCTCACTCCTGCCCTCGTGGCGTTCGTCTGGGCACAGCTCCGATACACCAGCGCGCAGACGATGGCCGAGGTCGACGCTCGCATCGTCGGCCCCGATGAGTACCCCGACCTCCACGAGCGAGTGCAGCGGCTCGCACAACTGGCCGACCTCACGCCGCCACGGATTGCCGTCGCAGACGCCGACGTACCGAACAGTTTCGCAATCGGGACGCTCGGCGGTGCGACGGTGGTCGTCAGCGAAGGGCTGCTGTCGACCCTCGACGGCGACGAACTCGACGCCGTACTGGCCCACGAACTCATGCACGTTGCCAACCGTGACGCGACCGTTATGACGCTGGCCAGTTTCCTCCCGTCGCTGACAAACGGCGAGTACGACCCGATTGCAGACCTGCTCCCGGGCGGGAGCCGCTACGCGCTCGGGCTGGTCGCGCTCGGTCTCGCCTACGTGTTCAGCGCCCGGGTGCTTGAGGCCCCTTTCGGAAGCCTTTCGTTCACGCTGGGGTTTCTGTTCCTGTTCGCGGTGACAGTTCTGTTCGGCGGCGTTGCGCTGGGCGTGTTCACTGCCCCCGTCGTCGTCCTCGGTCGGTCGCTGTCGCGTGCTCGGGAGTTCGCCGCCGACCGGAGCGCGGCCCAGCTGACCGGCGACCCCGCCGCACTCGTCGAGGCCTTAGAGACACTCGACGGGGATGACGACCGGCCGGGGACAGACAAGCGCTACGCGTACGCGGGCGTTCGCGGACTATGCTTCCTCCCACACGGGTTCGATACGGGGGCGTCGAGTGATTCGTCGTCCATCGAAACACGGTCCCACCCACCGACAGCCGAGCGGATCGAGCGACTCCAGTCAGTCGCACGCTCGCTCGAACAGCCTCAGTCCGACTCCTGATCGACGCTCGGATGCATCGTCGGCTCGCCCGGCATCGGCTCCTCAAAGTACCGTCGCATAACCTCTAGAGACTCCTGTTCGCGCTTCTTGCGCTCCGCCTCGTCGATCTCCTCACAGCCCGGCGGAACCGGTCGGTCGCGGCCGGTGAAATACCCCTCCGGTGCGGTCCAGTCGTGATAGAAGTCGATATCGGCGTCCTCTAACAGCGTGAGCCCGACCTGTGCGCCGTGGCCCGCGGCGACGATGGTCTGGTGGTGCTGCTCGGCCAGCCGGCCGGCCGCGTACAGCCCCTCGACATCGGTTCGGCCCTGCTCGTCGGTCGAGATGAACTGCTTCGACCCGCGGTCGATGAGTGAGAGATCTAACCCTTCCAGATACGACGGGTCCGACCAGGAGGCGGCGATGAGGTACGTCGAGTCGTAGGACTCGCCGTCAGCACAGGTCACCTCGAAGCCTTCCTCAGTTACCGTCACCTGTTCGGCCTCGCTGTCGATGAACCAGACGCCGGCGCGCCGCGCCTGTGCTCGCATGAGTTCGAGCAGGAGTCGGGGGTTGATTCCCGCCGGGAATCCGGGGTAGTTTTCGAGGTGTGCGTTGCGGTTCAGTATCGACTCACCGGTCGAGATGATGCGTGTCGACAGGTCGGCGCGAGCGGTGTAGATCGCCGCCGACAGGCCGGCGACGCCGCCGCCCACGATGATGATGTCTTCGCGGTCGGTTGGCATGGACGGATGTTTCCAGCGGGGACCAAGAAACGTGCCGGTTTGATACCTATAGACGGAGAGCGGCCAGTAACGGCCCCCTCAAGGCATATGCCGGGCGATACAGTTTCTGAGACTACCCGAAGCCTCATAACGATACACCTACTAAAGGCGTCGTAATGACCGACACCGTCGACGAGGTCGATATGCCGTACGACGATGACGCGTCTCAGCAACAGAAGATCGAGGCGCTGCAGGAGCGGCTAGAGGTGCTCGAATCGCAGAACGAGGAGATGCGCGACAAGCTGCTGGACGCGAACGCGGAGAACAACAAGTACCAGCAGAAACTCGAACGGCTCACGCACGAGAACAAGAAGCTCAAGCAGTCACCGCTGTTTGTCGCGACCGTTCAGGAACTCTCCAGCGATGGCGTGATCATCAAACAGCACGGCAACAACCAGGAGGCCCTGACAGAGGTCACTGACGAGATGCGCGAGGATCTCGAACCCGACGACCGCGTCGCCGTCAACAACTCGCTCTCTATCGTCAAACAACTCGACGACGAGACTGACGTCCGGGCTCGCGTGATGCAGGTCGATCAGTCGCCGGATGTCACCTTCGCCGACATCGGTGGCATCGAAGAGCAGATGGAAGAAGTCCGCGAAACCGTCGAGATGCCGCTGAAGAGCCCCGAGATGTTCGAAGACGTGGGCATCGACCCGCCGAGCGGCGTCCTGTTGCACGGTCCGCCCGGCACCGGGAAGACGATGCTGGCGAAGGCCGTCGCCAACGAGACCGACGCGACGTTCATCAAGATGGCCGGCTCCGAGCTGGTCCACAAGTTCATCGGCGAGGGCGCGAAACTCGTCCGGGACCTGTTCGAACTGGCCCGCCAGGAGGAGCCCGCCGTCGTCTTCATCGACGAGATCGACGCTATCGCGGCCAAGCGGACGGAGTCGAAGACCTCCGGCGACGCCGAGGTCCAGCGGACGATGATGCAACTGCTCTCGGAGATGGACGGCTTCGACGACCGCGGCGACATCCGCATCATCGCGGCGACGAACCGCTTCGACATGCTTGACCGCGCCATCCTCCGCCCCGGCCGCTTCGACCGTCTCATCGAGGTTCCGAACCCCGACCTCGAGGGTCGCAAGCAGATCTTCCAGATCCACACCCGCAGCATGAACGTCTCCGACGACGTGGAGTTCGAGGCCCTGGCCGAGGAGATAACGGATGCCTCCGGTGCTGACGTGAAGGCAATCTGTACCGAGGCCGGGATGTTCGCCATCCGCGACGACCGGACCGAGGTCACGATGGCAGACTTCCACAACGCTTGGGAGAAGATCCAGCAGGAAGAGACCGACGACGAGGACGTCTCCCGGACGTTCGCCTGATTTCGGCAGCGTTTCTATCCGATTCTCCGCGCTTTTGTAGGTCAGTAGCCACTGCTTCGACCCGCAGTTGCGCTGCTGTCCCCGCCCGTTTCAGAACACAGTTACCATTCCGGTCCTGAATCATAGGCATGGCCGTCGCAGACACACTCCAGTCGCGTGCCCGCGCTCGTCCGCGGCTCGTCACCGCCGTCGTCTCGGTCGTTGGCTACGCGCTCGTGTTCGGCGCGTTTGGTGGCGTCTTGCCGTTGCCAGAGTTCTCGAAGGACATCGTCATCCTGCTGGGTGATGCAATCGCCGTCGTCAACAGTATCGCCCTGCTTGCAATCATCGCCGGCGTCTACTTCATCAAGAACAATCAGGTACAGAAACACCGCGCGGCCATGCTGACCGCGTTCACGCTCATCATGGTGTTTCTGGCCCTGTACATCCTCAAGGTCGGCGGCGGCTTCGAGAAGGAAATCGTCGCCGAGGGGTTCATCTGGACAGCGTACATCGTGATGCTCGCTATCCACATCCTGCTATCCGCGGTGTCCGTGCCCGTCGTCGTTCACGCCGTCGTCCTCGGGCTGACACACTCCCCCGCCGAGCTCAGAGAGACTATTCACGCCCGCGTGGGCCGTATCGCTGTCTCCGCCTGGGGGCTGAGCCTGTTTCTCGGGCTCGTCACCTACGTCATGCTGAACCACATCTACGGCTGGGTCCCTCGCTAGTATCGGGTTTCGCGTGTCGGGTGGCGAACGATTTTGCCGGCCGCCGCCGTAGGCCGTGGCAATGACCACAATCAAGGACAGCGTCCACGACCATATCGAGGTTCAGGGCGTCGCGGCGGCGTTGCTCGATACGCCGCCGGTCCAGCGGCTCCGGCACATTTCCCAGCTCGGCACGGTGACGCTCGTCTACCCTTCGGCGAACCACACCCGATTCGAGCACTCGCTTGGGGTCTACCACCTCGCGGACCGGGCGCTGTCTCACCTCGGCATCGAGGGCCAGCAGGCCGAACGGGTCCGAGCCGCGGCGTTGCTCCACGACGTGGGGCATTCGCCCTACAGCCACAACATCGAGGCACTCATCCATCGCCGAACGGGCAAGTACCACGACGACGTGGACGAACTACTTGGCGACGGCCCCGTTGCACGCGTACTCACCGAACACGGCCTCAATCCGGACCGCGTGGCTGGCCTCGTTGCTGGCGAGGGCGAACTGGGCCAGCTCGTCTCCGGCGAACTGGACGTCGACCGGATGGACTATCTCGTCCGTGACGCCCACCACACGGGCGTTCCATACGGGACGATTGACCACGAGCGGCTGGTCCGGGAGCTGTGTTTCGTCGACGGCGAACTCGTCTTAGACGAAGGGAACGTCCAGACGGCCGAGTCGCTCCTGCTTGCACGGGCGCTGATGAACCCCACCGTCTACCAGCACCACGTCGCCCGCATCGCCAAGTCGATGCTCCGCCGCGGGACCGAAGAACTGCTCGCAGCGACTGATACGACCGCCGAGACGTTGCGCCGGTGGGACGACAACGACCTGCTCGTGGCGCTCAGACAGTGCGAGGCGACGGCAGCGTACGCGCGGCGGCTGACCCAGCGGGACCTGTACAAGCGCGCGGTCTGGGCGGAGTGGCAGTCCGTGCCCGACGAGGTGCTGGCGGCCGACCACGACACGGTCGGCGCGATGGAACAGGCTATCGCCGACGAAGCGAACGTCGACAGCGATGCCGTCGTGCTCGATGTCCCGCCCGAACCGTCGATGACCGAGTCCAGTAGCCGCGTCCTCGTCAACGGCGAAGTTCGTCGGCTCGGCGAGCAGTCGACGCTGGTCAACGCCATCCGCGCCGCCCAGCGCGACCAGTGGCGGCTCGGCGTCTATGCGCCGGAAGACGAGAGCGAGCGGGTCGGTGCGGCCGCGATCCGCGAACTCGGACTCGATCTCGACGGGGCCAGAGTCCGGGACGTGCGGACGGGTATCCATGCGACCCTCGATGAGTTTAACTGAGAGAGCGGGCGAACAGGGAACATGATTCTTGAAGGGACGATTCTGACGGGACGGTCGTTCGATGCTATCGAGGGCCGCGTCGTCGTCGAAGACGGTGAGATAGCCGCTATCGAGGAAGCCGCAGTCGACAGCGACGACATCGTGGCACCGGCCTTTGTCAACTCCCATACCCACATCGGCGATTCCATCGCCAAGGAGGCCGGCGAGGGGCTCTCGCTGGAGGAACTGGTCGCGCCCCCGGACGGTCTGAAACACCAGTTGCTCCGCGATGCGAGCCGGGACGAACTGGTGGCCGCAATGGAGCGGACGCTGTCGTTCATGGAACAGTCGGGAACCGGCGCGTTCATCGAGTTCCGGGAGGGCGGCGTCGAGGGCGTCGAGGCCATTCGAGACGCGCTGTCCGGGTCAGACCTCGAAAGCGTAATTCTCGGGCGCGAGACGACCGACGCGATGGAGCTGGCCGACGGGTTCGGCGCGAGCGGGGCCAACGACAGTGAGTTCGGGGCGGAGCGACGCGCGACGCGACAGGCTGGGAAGCTGTTTGGCATCCACGCGGGCGAGGTCGATAGCTCCGATATCAATCCCGCTCTCGACCTCAACCCGGACTTCCTCGTCCACATGGTTCACGCCGAACCGCTGCATCTCGAACGGGTCGCCGACAGCGAGATCCCCGTCGTCGTCTGTCCCCGGTCGAACATTGTCACCGACGTTGGCCGCCCGCCGGTCGAAGAACTGGCGGACCGGACGACGGTTGCGCTCGGGACGGACAACGTCATGCTCAACAGCCCGTCGATGTTCCGCGAGATGGAGTTCACCGCGAAGCTGTACGACCTCTCGGCCCGCGAGGTGTTGCGGATGGCCACAGTCAACGGGGCCGAGATCGCGGGGCTTGGCGGCGGGCTAATAAAGACCGGACAGCCAGCACGCCTGCTGGTACTCGACGGGGATTCTGACAATCTCTCCGGGGCACAGAACCCTGTTCGGGCCGTCGTTCGCCGGGCGGGCACGGCTGATGTCCGGCACGTCGTCCACTCCGGGGCGGAATAATTCTTATCACTCCGGGAATAGTATTCTCGGGTAATGCCCTCCACCACTGACCGCGCCCTGAGTACACCGCTGAAAATACTCCTGTATGGCCTGCTAGGGCTCGTCTCGTTCCTTGTTCTTATCGCGGCTGTGAGACTTGCGTTCGGACTGTTCTTCGGTCTCATCGGCATCATACTGGGGCTGCTCTCTCTGGCCGCCACCATCGGGTTTCTGGCGGCTGTCGGCTACGCCGTGTACTGGGTCGTGTCGAACGTCTTCGGTCAGGACGAGACGACGGCATCGACTACTGATATGTCACGAACGCAGGTCACCCGCGCGACAGATGCGGCGAGTGATAGCGAGACAGACCCCGTCGAACGGCTCTCCGAGCGCTACGCTAACGGGGAGATAACCGAAGCTGAACTCGAACAACGGCTCGAACAGGCCCTTGATGGGCCCTCTCTGGACGGCTCCGAGGCACCAGAGTCGGAACGGGACCGGGAGCTGAACTGAGCCTCACCTCGCTTGGTTGTTGTATGTTATCTGTTACCAAACTATATCCTTACAGCCAGTCAATAGTACAGTATGTACGACAGGATACTGGTGCCGACAGACGGATCGTCGGGGACGCGAGCGGTGCTCACACACGCTGAAACGCTTGCAACAACCCACGACAGCGAGATTCATGCGCTGTACGTCGTTGATACCGGTCGGTTCTCCACGCTCCCGCACGAACCGACGTGGGAGAGCGTCACCGACTCGCTCCACCGCGAGGGCGAGATGGCGCTGGACATGGTAGAGCGTCTCGTTGCCGACGACCTGACTGTCACGCGAGCTACGGCTGAGGGAAGCCCGAGCCGGGAAATCGTCGACTATGCGAGCCAGCACGGCTGTGACCTCATCGTGATGGGGACCCACGGACGCGGCGGCATCGACCGACTGCTCTTGGGAAGCGTCGCCGAGCGGGTCGTCCGGTCGGCCCACGTCCCAGTCGTAACCGTTCCGGTAGAGACGACGCCGCAAGATGTCTCAGAGGACGAGCAGCCTGCCGGCGTCCCACAGTAACGTGTCCCCTGCCGTCGCGCTCACTCCGTAATCGGGCGGAGGTGCTCGCAATCCCCCGCCGAGACGACTTCTCTCCCTGATTCTGTCTCAATGACAAGCGCGCCCGGGAACTGGACGTCCACGGCTTCGCCTTCGATAGTCCCGTTGGGCGTCTCGACCCGGACCTGTTTACCCAGCGTCGTCGCGTACTCCCGCCATGCTTCGACGACGTTCGCTGGGTCCTGACGGAGTGCGTCGAACTCCTCCAGTAGCCGCTGTGCGAACAGCCGCCTGTCGACCGGCTCGTCCCGTTCGGCCGAGAGGCTGGTCGGATTCGCGTCGTCGGGCAAGTCTGCGGGGTCGACGTTCGCGTTGACACCGATGCCGACGACGACCCAGGAGACGCGGTCGGACTCACCCTCCATCTCGGTGAGGATGCCGACCAGTTTGCGCTCCTCGTTGCCGTGGCGGACGAGGACGTCGTTGGGCCACTTGATGCCGGCCTCGACGCCGGCCTCGCGGGCCGCCCGCGTCACCGCGACAGCGGCCGCGAGCGTGAACACCGGCGCGTGGGCCATCGGCACGTCCGGCCGGAACAGCACAGAGAGCCAGATCCCGCCGCTCGGCGAGTGCCACTCGCGGTCGAGCCGCCCCCGGCCGCCGGTCTGTTCGTCGGCAAGCACCACGGTATCTGACGCTCCATCTGCCGCAAGATCACGAGCGCGGGCGTTCGTACTCGGGATGCTGTCGTGGTACTCGACCGAGAAGGGTGCGTTGAGCCCGTATTCGACCGCGCTCGCCCCGAACTCCGGGACCGAATCGAGGGCGTAGCCCGCGTCATCGCTGCGGATCTCGAACCCCTCGTCGCGAAGGGCTTCGACGTGCTTCCAAACTGCGGAGCGAGAGATGTCCAGTTCGTCGGCAAGGGTCGGCCCCGAGACAGGGCCGTCAGCCAGTGCATCGAGTATCCGGTGGCGTGTCTCGTTCATACGCGGGGCTTCGACCGGCCGGAATAAAAGGCGTCTGTCGCGCGGCGCTCAGTCCGCTCGCTCACCCGATCACGAAGAGCAAGTCGCCCATGTCGACAGACTCGCCCTCACCGACGGCCACATCGTTGATTGTGCCGCCGCGCTCGGCGACGATGTCGTTCTCCATCTTCATCGCTTCGAGCACACAGAGGACGTCGCCGGCCTCGACCTCGTCGCCTTCTTCGACGTTGACCTCCAGAATCGTCCCCTGCATCTCCGCGGCGACCTCCTGCCCTTCGGCGGTGGTGGCACTGCCGCCGCTGTCGGAACTACTGCCGCCCCGTGGCCGCTGTGGCTGGCTCCCGCCGTCGGCATCCACGTCGCCCACGTTGATCGGCGGTGCGCCGCGCTCTTCGAGGTCGACCTGGAAGCGCTTGCCGTTGACCTCCACGGTAAATTCGCGCTCGACGACCTCCTCGTCCTCGTCGCCGTCGGATTCGGTGACCGTGCCCCACTTCTCCTGTGCCTCTTCGATGCGCGTGCGGTCGAGGTGCTCGTCGAGGTACTTCGTCGTGTGTGTGCCACCGACGAATTTCTCGTCGGTGAGCATCAGGCGGTGGAACGGAACGACGGTCGGGATGCCCTCGATGTCGAAGTCTTTGAGCGCCCGTTTCCCGCGCTCGATGCACTCCTCGCGATCCCCGCCGTAGGTGATGAGCTTCGCGATCATCGAGTCATAGTCCGTGACGAGGTCGTCCCCCTGCCGGAGCGCGTCGTCGAGGCGGACGCCGATACCGCCCGGCGGGTCGTAGGTGTCGAGGCTCCCACCGGTCGCGGGCGCGAAGTCGTCGGCGGCGTTCTCGGCGTTGATTCGGAACTCCATCGCGTGACCCTCGATTTCCACATCGTCCTGCTCGAAGGTGATCTCCTCGTCCATCGCCACCCGCAGTTGCCATTTGACGATATCGATGTCGGTGATCTCCTCGGTGACGCAGTGCTCGACCTGAATGCGGGTGTTGACTTCCAGGAAGTAGAAGTTCGCCTCCTCGCCGAGCAGTTCACCTTGCTCGCGGTCGGTGTCCTCTTCGACGAGGAACTCGACAGTTCCAGCGTTGTAGTAGTCCGATTCGCGGACGCCGCGTCGGGCAGCGTCGCCGATCTTCTCGCGGAGCGCGTCGTTCAGGGCCGGCGAGGGACCCTCCTCAATGACCTTCTGGTGACGCCGCTGGAGCGAACAGTCACGCTCGCCCAGATGACGGACGTTACCGTGGTGGTCGGCGATGATCTGGACTTCGATGTGGCGGGGGTTCTCCAGATAGCGTTCGAGATAGACGGAGTCGTTCGAGAAGTACGCTTCCCCCTCCCGCTTTGCGCTTTCGAGTTGCTCCTCGGCTTCCTCGGGGTCGTGGACGATTTTCATCCCGCGGCCGCCACCACCGCCTTCGGCCTTGATTGCCACAGGGAACCCGTTCTCCTCGCCGAACTCGACGACTTCCTCGGGGTCCTCGACGGGGTCGGTCGTCCCCGGGACGATTGGCACGTCGGCCGACTGCATGATCTTGCGGGCCTTCGTCTTCTCGCCCAGTGCTTCCATCGACTCGCTCTCGGGGCCGACCCAGGTGACGCCCTCCGTCTCTTGGACGCGTTCGGCGAAGTCGGCGTTCTCCGCGAGGAAGCCGTACCCTGGGTGGATGGCGTCGGCGTCGGCCTGCTTGGCCGCGTCGATAATCGCTTCTTGATCGAGATAGGAGTCTGCGGCACGGGCCGGGCCGACGTTGTACGCCTCGTCCGCGTACCGGACGTGCCCGGCGTGCTTGTCGGCGTCAGAGTAGACGGCCACTGTGCCGATGCCCAACTCCTCGCATGCGCGCATCACGCGCACCGCTATCTCCCCGCGATTAGCGACGAGCACCTTATCGAACATACGCCCTCATACTGAGAGTCGGCCCATAAAACTATGCGCAGATAGTGGTAATCTTACATATATAATCATGTTAGTGTGGAACATGGCCACAAATCCAGTCAGGACGCTGCCGATCAACTGACAGAAGAACTATGCGCGGTTAGAACCGTTCGGTACGCCCGGCGGCACTCCAGGGATCGGTTGGCGCGTCCGAGCGAACCCGAACAGACCGCTTCTGCGTGGCTTCCACGCGCCCGGAGAACGACCACTGTTTGCCGTCCCAAGAGTCACCGTCATCTGCCGCCGCAGCCGCCGCGGCCGCCGCTGCCGCGCGCTGGCGGTCGGTGAGGTGTGCGCCGATAGCGACAGCGATCGCGGCCGCCTCGTCCATTGACGCGTCGTCAAGCTGGGCGGCGATCTCCGCGATCAGGTCTGCATCGACAGCCGAGTCAGTGTCAGCCGCCATCGTCACAGTGGGATGTTGCCGTGCTTGCGGTCGGGCTGGTCCTTGCGTTTCCCCCGGAGGAGGTCCAGATCGTCGATGAGTCGCGGGCGCGTCTCCTGCGGTTCGATGACGTCGTCGACGAAGCCCCGTTTGGCCGCGGTGTAGGGATTCGCGAAGGCGTCGCGGTACTCGTCGATGAGTTGCTGCCGGCGGGCCTCCACGTCGTCCGCGTCCTCCAGTTCGTCGTCGTAGAGGACGTTGACCGCGCCTTTCGGCCCCATCACGGCGATTTCCGCGGTCGGCCAGGCGTAGTTCATGTCCGCGCCGATGTGCTTCGACGCCATCACGTCGTAGGCCCCGCCGTATGCCTTCCGCGTGATGACGGTCACCAGCGGCACAGTGGCCTCGGAGTAAGCGTACAGGAGCTTCGCGCCGTGGTTGATGATGGCGTTGCGCTCTTGATCCTTGCCGGGCATGAACCCGGGCACGTCGACGAACGTGAGAATCGGGATGTTGAACGCGTCACAGAATCGGACGAAGCGCGCCCCCTTCCGCGAGGCATTGATGTCGAGCGTGCCGGCGTTGACCCGCGGCTGATTGCCGACGACGCCGACGCTGTGCCCGTCCATGCGGGCGAACCCGATGACGATGTTGCGCGCGAAGTCCTCGGCGACCTCGAAGAACGAGTCCTCGTCGACGATGCGCCCGACGACGTCCGTCATGTCGTAGGGTTTCTGTGGCGCGTCGGGAACAGCCGTCTTCAGTGCCTCGTCCCGGCGTTTGGGGTCGTCCCAGGGGTCGACCCGCGGTGGGTCCTCGACGTTGTTCTGCGGCAGATACGAGAGGAGGTAGCGGATGTCGTCCATCGCGTCCTTCTCGTCGGCGGCCGTGAAATGGGCCACGCCGGACTCGGAGGCGTGGGTCTTCGCGCCGCCGAGTTCGTCGAAGCCGACCTCCTCGCCAGTCACCGTCTCGATGACGTCGGGCCCAGTGATGAACATGTGGCTGGTCTCCTCGACCATGTAGACGAAGTCCGTAATGGACGGGGAGTACACCGCGCCGCCGGCACACGGCCCCATGATAGCCGAAATCTGCGGGACGACACCGCTGGCCTGCTGATTGCGGTGGAAGATGTCGGCGTAGCCCGCCAGCGAGTCGATCCCCTCCTGAATCCGTGCGCCGGCGGAGTCGTTCAGCCCGATGATGGGCGCGCCCGTCTCAATGGCTTTGTCCATCACCTTACAGACCTTCTGTGCGAACGCCTCACCCAGCGACCCGCCGAAGACGGTGAAGTCGTGGGCGAAGACGTACACCCGACGGCCGTCGACTTTGCCGTAGCCGACGACGACGCCGTCTCCCGGTACTTTCTTGTCGGCCATGTCGAAGTTCGTCGAGCGATGTTCACGGAGCGAGTCGATCTCGACGAAGGTGCCGTCGTCGAGGAAGTAATCGATGCGCTCACGCGCGGTGAGTTTCCCGCGGTCGTGTTGCGCCTCAATCCGTTCCTCGCCACCGCCCCGTTCGGCCTCGGCTTTTCGTTCCCGAAGGTCCTCGACACGGTCATCGTGGCTCACGCGATATCACTTCTCCCGGACCGGAGCATATCCGACTCCTTGCGGGCATCCGAGAAAAGCGTTATCAAACTTAACCATTATTTCTCGTATTCGATAACCGAAACCGGCGGAGTTTTGAGCGATGGCCCGTTGCTTTCGCGCGTGAAGAACGTCACGGCCCGCCAGCACAACCCCTTCGGCTTTGACGCCCCGTGTGAGCCGTTTGTGCCTGGGTACGGCGACGCCAATGCCCACTTCCACGTCATCGGGGACCACCCCGGCGTCCACGGTGGCGCAACGTCTGGTATCCCTTTTACGGACAACCCCGCGGCCGAACGTCTCCAGCGGGCGCTCGTTGAGGCCGGACTGCTTGCCGAGGCTGGCACGCCGCCGACCGTCGAAAAGACGTATCTGTCGTATCTATACATGTGCGGCGGCGACCCGCCGACAGACACGGACTACGAGGCTCTGGAGCCGCTGTTCGACACGGAACTCCGGGCAATCACTGCTCACGTCCTCCTGCCCGTCGGCGAACGCGCCACGCGACACGTGTTCGCGAACACGACATCGGAGCCGACCGACTCCATAGACATGGACGCGCGCCATGCCACGGAGGTCGTCGGCAGCGGCTGGCTCGTCTACCCGATCAAAGAGCCCGCGGAGTGGAGCGACGACGACGAAGACGCCCTCGTCGACGTGCTGACCGCGCTGCTGAAGACCGACTATCGCCGCGAGGCGGACCTCGGGCGGTTCCTGCCGAACGACGACCCGTATCTGGTCCGGTAGCTGCGTCGCAGCTGATTTTTACAGCGGTAACGGCTTCGGCGGCTCGAAACAGGGGTGTTACAGCGACCACTCGTCCGACAGCGGCTCCGCGGACGCCCAGTACGCGTCGAACGTCTCGATAGCCCACTCGCGGACGGCCGGCGCGGTCGTATCGATCGACGCCTGCAGGACGCCATTGTCGTCCCGCAACAGCAGATGCACCACGTCGTCGGCGATCATCACCGCGAGTGGCACACCGTCGGTTCGCACCCGGACTGACGCGTCTGGTTCGGCACGCAGCGATTCGAGCCGATTCCGGAGTCGGTCGTCCGCCGCCAGTGCGTCTATCGCGCCGGGTGAGAACACGCCCGAGAACCGCTGCTCGCCGGTGGTGACCCGCTCCTGCACGACCCGGATCGCCTGGTCGTTGAACGCATGGGAGAACGTCCGGACTTCCTCGGCGTCCCGAAGCAGGTCGAGCAACCGCTGGACCGGCGCGTTCGGGCGCGTCTGGCTCGGGACGGTTATCCTCGCGTCGGCCAGATGCTGCAGGTCGAAGTCCAGCGCATCGGTGGGGAGATACTGGACGATGTCGCGCAGCCGCCGCTCGGTTTCGAGGCTACCCAAGAGGTCAGTGAACCCGTCAGCGACGATGCGACCCGTCGCCGTGGCGACGTACTCGCCCCCTGTTCGGCGAATCCACGACCGCTCCTCGAAGTCGGCGATGATACGCCCGAGTGTCGCCTGTGACGCGCCGGTTTCGGCCGCCAGATCCCCGCGTGAGTGCGGTTCCGATGCCAGAAGCCGTAACACCTCGACCCGGTTCAAGGAGAGCGCGAGGAACTCGATCTCTTCGAGCGCCGATTCCATACCGCCGTATTGGGAGTTCCATCCTAAAGCGCTTTCGCACTATGAAAAAATTTCATACCGTGAATGTCCGCCACGGGTGTTCGGCCGTTTCGCGTTATGTAATATTTTCTAAACGGGCCTATAAGTCCCGATATCATACTGTAGAGTACGATGACTCAGGTTTCTAAACGTGCTCTCTCTGTCGGCTGTGCAGTTGTTTCAGAAAAAATATACGAGGTGGCAGTATGATTTCGCGCCGGACGTTCGCCCTCGCTGCCGTTGCCAGTGTTCTACTCGGCGGGACCTTCGTCGGCGCGAAGGCCGGACTGTCGTACCTCCCGCCGCTTCTGTTCGTCTCCCTCCGGTTCGACATCGCCGCCGTCGTGCTCCTCGGCTACGTTGTCGTGACGCGGTCCCGAGACGAACTGCTCCCACAGACCCGCGGCGATGTGCTGGGGATTCTCTCGACGGGCCTGTTCGCGCTCGGTCTCGCGAACGCACTGATATTCGTGGGCCAGCAGTCCGCTACCAGCGCGGTTGCCGCTATCATCTTCAGCCTCAATCCGATACTGACGCCAGTGTTCGCCGCTCTCCTGCTCTCCGACGAGCGACTTTCGGCCCGCGGCGGTCTCGGCATGGTCATCGGCCTGCTTGGCGTCGGCCTCGTCGTCAGTCCCGACCCAGCGATGCTCCTGAACGGTGGCATCGGCAAGCCCATCCTCTTCGCTGGCGCGACCAGCGCGGCGCTGGGCAGCGTGCTTATCCGGTGGTCCGGTGGCGGCCTGTCGAGTACGGTCCGGACCGCATGGGCGCTTCCCGTCGCCGCCGCGCTCTGTCACTCGCTGAGCATCGGGATGGGCGAATCGGCGGCCACGGCGGTCTGGTCCCCGACCGCCATCGCGGCCCTGCTGTACGTCGGAATCTTCGCCGGGGCGATCGCCTACATCGCCTACTTCGGCCTGCTCGATGTCACCGGGGCAATCCAGGCCAACCTCATCTTCTACGTGGTCCCCGTCGTGTCGACGCTCGGCGGGTGGGCCTTGCTTGGCGAGGCGATCACCCCGACTGCAGTGGCAGGCTTCCTGACTATCTTCACCGGGTTCGTGGTACTCGGCAGCGAGTCGGTCGACATCCGCGGACTGCTCCCGGGGACTACCGACGAGGCTGACACCGCGTCTGAGAGCCTCGGGATTACGGACGAGCCGCGCGGGTTCGAGTCCGACTGAGATAGCCGGTCAGGGCGTCATCCCTGCTGGCAACCTCATGATAAGTAGGTAGTCCACTGGACCCGCTGGCCACAGCGGTTCAGTAAAGTATTCACCACGCCGTCATGTACCTGCAGAGAAATGAACGTCGGGGAAAATACACGCATTCGACGACTGTTGATACCGATAGGCGGACTGGCGCTAGTGCTCCAGTCGATTGCGTTTGAGGGTACCTTCGGACTTATCGAGAGTCCCGGTGTTTCCGGGATTCTCAGGGACGCGCTGAGCGGTGGTCTACTGCTGGTGGCAACAGTCTCTCTCCTCGGTGGCGCGTATCTACGCCATCGCGATTCGTGAGAGACATCCGGCCCTGCGCCACGTACATATAATCTACCACGGCTGAAAAACAGCCCGCGAAAAGTTGTCTGATTCGCTGGTGGACTACTGTGACTGTTTCCCGCGACGACCGCACACATTGAGCGGTCACTGCGAACTGCCGAGAAGAAGGTCCGCGGGAAACGGTTGCCGTCCGTCGTTTAGATCGGCGGGATGATCGCGGGGTCCTCAGCGAGGAACAGCGTCTGCAGGCCGAGGGCCAGCGTCAGGATGACGCCGAGGATGACCACCGTTCGGACCATCCAGAGCCAGGTCGGACCGAACGCCCGGAGCCCGCCCGTCCCCTGTCGGAGTTCGGCAACTGCGTCCGAGGAGAGCACCCAGCCGACGAACACCAGAATGAGCAGCACTGACAGCGGGAGGAACAGCTTGTACGCGAGCGTGTCGAACCAGCCGAACCACGCCAGGTCCCAGGCTGACGGCAGCCCCAGAACGAACAGCCCAACCCCGAGCATTGCCGACAGTGACACTCGTGAGTACGACGTGTTGTCGACGCCGTAGGAGACTGCGACCTCAAGAAGGCTGATGGCAGAGGAGATCGCGGCGATGAGGACAACGCCGAAGAACACGACGCCGAGGAGTCGCCCTCCGGGGAGCTGTGGGAACGCCGACGCCATCGCGACGAAGATAGCCGACGGACCGCTGGTGTCGGGGCTGACGTTGATGGCGAAGAGAATCGGGAACACGACTAACCCGGCCAGCACACCAACGAGCGTGTTCGTCACGACGATGATGCCGCCGTCGACCGGGAGGCTCTCGTCGTCACCGATGTACGAGGAGTAAGTGATCATGGCCGCCATCCCCAGTGAGAGGGTGAAAAACGCCTGTCCAACTGCGAACGGGATCAGGTCGCCGGCGTTCGCCGCCAGCGTGGAGAAGTCCGGTGAGAGGAAGTAGCTGTAGCCAGCCCCTGCTCCCTCAAGCGTGGTAACCCAGGCCGCCATCCCGAGCATGAGGAGGACAATGCTGGGGACCATCACCTTCGTCGCCTTCTCGATACCGTCCTCGACACCCACTGCGACGATGCCGACACAGATCAGCAGGAACAGCGCCTGTCCGGCGACAGCTTCCGGGCCACTGGAAATAGCGCCGAAGTACTCAGCGGAGTTCCCGAAGTATGCGCCCGTCGCGCTACCGAGGATATACCGCATGACCCACCCACCGACGACGTTGTAATACGAGAGAATCCAGAAGCCCGTAAAGACGCCCAGGCCACCGACGACTCGCCACTGTTTGAATCCGAGTTCACCGAACGCGTCGACGGCATTACGGTTCGTTCGCCGTCCGATGATGAACTCTGCCAGCATCGCCGGGAAGCCGATGAGCAACACGGCGACGAGGTAAAAGACGAGGAACACTGCCCCGCCGTTTGTCGCGGTCTTGAACGGGAACTGCCAGATGTTCCCGAGACCGACTGCGCTACCGATCGCTGCGAGAAGGAACCCGAGCCGTGAGGCCCACGTTTCTCTGTCACTCATTGTGATGCGCCATATTATGTTGGGGTATAAAAACCACCGTGATTCCGATTCGCAATACTATCCCGTAATGTCAGGAGAAGGACAGTATTTGCGGAGCCAAACAGCAGCGGAGGGATCAACACGGACACTTCTTTGCCGGCCGTTCCTCGACAGCGCGGATCTGTGATTATGAGAAACGCGGGGTTGTGGCCGAGCAGCAGACAGACCAGCTACTGCCAACAGTCTCATGCCTCGCCGTACACCGGCACCGCCGCCCCGCTGGTCACGGTTGTGGCATCAGAACAGAGGAACAACAGTACGTCGGCGATGTCTTTCGGGTCGACCCACGTCTCGAAGTCAGCGTCGGGCATCATCTCGCGGTTCATCGGGGTGTCGATGACGCTGGGCATGACGGCGTTGGCTCGCACGGACCCGAGGTTCTCCGCCGCGATGGTCTCCGTTAGCAGTCGGACGCCGGCTTTCGACGCTCGGTAGATCCCGTCACCTTCACCACCCTCTAGCGACGACCGCGCGGAGACGGAGACGATAGCGCCCTCGCTAGCCCGCAAGTGTGGGATCGCGTGTTTCGACGCCAGAAACATCGTCTTCAGGTTCACGTCGAACAGGAAATCGAACGTGTCCGCATCCGTCTCGTGGATCGGTGTGCTGCCGCGCCACGTTCCGGCGATGTTCAGCAAGTAGTCCAGTTGCCCGTGTTCGTCGACGACCGCGTCGATGGTGTCAACGACGTCGTCTTCGTCGCTGAAGTCCGCCTGGTAGAAATCCACACTTTCGGGGTCGGAAAGCAGGAAGTCCTCGGTGTTCGGTTCGATAATATCACCGCCACAGACGGTCGTTCCGGCTTCGACGAAGGCGTTTGCGACCGCACTGCCCAGCGCTCCGCCGACGCCCGTAATCAGTGCTACCTTACCGTCGAAATTAAATTCTACTGACATACATGTGTCAACGGATGGCAGGGAAATAAAAGCTCATCCTCAGAAACCCGAAATCTGAGTCCGTGGCCCGACGACGAGCGTTAGCGCCGGCCGGACGACGGCGTGACAATGAGTTTGCCGAGGAAACTGTCGTTGAGTACGTCGTCGTGAGCGGCTGAGACCTCCGCAAGGTCGTAGCGGCGGGCGATGACCGGCGTCAGCTCGCCGTCGGCCATGAGCGTTGCTAGCCGGTCCAGCACCGCGCCGAACTCGGGCGTGTTGAACATCGAGACGTGGTGGACGCTGAGTGCTTTCGCCCGGCAGCGCGGGACGTTCTCGAACGTCGCCGCGAGGTCGGTGTTTCCGATGGCGGCGATTCGCGCGCCCTGGGCGGCCACCTCGGCGTCGAACGCGAGGTAGTCGTCGAGGCGGTGGTCGAGAATCACGTCCGGCGCGCCGGCATCGACCACGGCGTCGGCGAGGTCGTCCCGGCTGTAGTCGAACACGTCGTCCGCGCCGAGGTCGGCCAGCCGGTTGTGGTAGGCCGGTGATGCTGTCGTCGTTACCTGCGCTCCGTTCGCCGCAGCCAACTGGACCGCAACGTGGCCGACACCGCCGCTCCCGCCGTGAATCAGCGCCCGCTCAGCCGGCTCCAGCGCGCAGGCGTCGACGAGCGTCTGCCAGGCGGTGACGCCGACGAGCGCGACGGCCGCGCCTGCCTCGGCGGACACCCCTTCGGGGAGCTGTGCCAGATGCGATTCGGGAACAGTGACGTACTCCGCACAGGTCCCCTGGAGCCAGTTACCCAGTCCGGTCGCGAACGCCCGGTCGCCCTCGGTGACGGTGGCCACGCGTTCGCCGGTCGCGGCGACGGTCCCGGCACAGTCAGAGCCCGGTATCCAGGGCAGTTCGCCCGGTTCGTAGTCACCGGTCCGGAAGTACGTATCAACCGGATTGACCGCCGCTGCCTCGACTTCGAGCAGGACCTCCTCCGGACCTGGTGTGGGCCGTTCGATGTCGTCGACGCGGAGCACGTCCGGTCCGCCGTATTCGTGGAATCGTACAGCACGCATTGGGACATGAGTCAGGTGGTATCGGGAAAACCTTTCCCCACAGACCGGACGGCCCCGAATATGGGACTCAACATATCACGGTACGTTGAGTGACATCGCCGACAGCGAACAAGCTCGGTCACTGTTCACTTCGGCGACTATAGGTGTGTTATCAGAGCAACAGAAAGCCCCCATGGTAGCTGTTCAGAGGCGATAGATGTACACAGTTGGGTGCAGTGCTTATCATCGGTGAGAATTGCGTAACAACCCTTTATTAGCATGTTTGTGTAAAATTGGATGATGGAATCAGATAGGGACTCGCCACTCCCAAGTTTTATTGCTGGCAGTTACGCTGCCAGGCTCGGGTTGGCGCTTTCATTCGCGATAATTGTCATTATCGCCGCCGGAGTCCTGACAAGCGCACAGGCGTCCGCCACTCTTGAGGAAGACGTTGCGGACGACATCACGGCGCTGTCAGAGACGCAGGCCGCACAGTTAGATGATTGGCTGACGACATCGCGCCGGGATGCCCGGTCGGTGTCGCGACTCCCTGTGTTCACTGACGGGACGAACACGGAGAAACAGCAACGACTGGAGGAGTTACGGTCCAACGAGGAACTACCGCCCGGTGTCGTCGCAGTACACTACTTCGACACCGAGACAAACGAGATTCGCGCCAGTTCGAATCAGGACTTCATCGGGGTCAACGCTGCCGAGCAGGGCGCACCGTTTGCTACGGACCCGCCGCAGTTCGACGGTCCCGACGACACGCACGTGACGGAACCGTTCTCTGTCTCGGTCGTTGACCATCCGATAGTTGCCGTCGTTTCGCCGGTCCCCGGAGACGACGACAGAGCGCTCGTGTATATGATCGACCTCCGGGAGAAAGCTGACCAGATATCGAATCAGCGCGATGGGTCGTTTACTACGGTCGTCAACACTGACGGCAAGTTCGTTTCCCATCCCAACACCTCGACGATCGGGTCGACAGCTCCGATCTCACAGATGGAGTCCAACCCGTTGGGTACGCTCGAACCCGGCGAGAGTGCCTTCCACGAAACAGACAGTACGCTGATGGGACTGAGCCGACTCGAATCACAGGACTGGGTCGTTATGGTTCACGCTGATCGCCAGAACGCGTACGCCCTGAGCGACCAGATCAACTCCGACCTCATCGCGCTCATTTTGCTTGCCGTCGTCAATCTCGGACTCATCGGAGTCACAATCGGCGGGAACACGATCGCCTCGCTGCGGCGGCTTTCGGTGAAGGCCGAGGCGATGGCCGACGGTGAACTCGATGTCGACCTCGATACGTCGCGGGAAGACGAGTTCGGGACGCTGTACGCGGCCTTCGATAATATGCGGGCGAACCTCCGGACACAGATATCCGAAGCCGAAACTGCCAAGCAGGAAGCCGAGGAGGCCAAAGAGCAGGCACAGGCGGCCCGTGAGGACGTCGAATCCGAACGCAACGAGATGGAGGCGTTGACCGGTCACCTCGAACTCAAGGCACAGCAGTACAGCAACGCGCTTGAGGCCGCCGCCAACGGCGACCTCACCGCGCGGGTGGACACGGACAGTATGAACGACGCGATGGCGGAGGTCGGTGAGGACATCAACACGACGCTGGATGCGCTCGAAGACACTATTGCCGACATGAAGACGTTCGCCACCAACGTCATCCAGTCCAGCGACCGTGTCAACTCGAACGCGGAGCGGGTTGACCGAGCCAGCAAGCAGGTGTCGAAGTCGATCAACGAGATCTTCGAGGGGACGACCGAGCAAAACGAGGGGCTCGAATCGGCGGCCGCCGAGATGCAGAACCTCTCGGCGACCGCACAGCAGGTCGCCTCCTCCGCACAGCAAGTCGCCGACACGTCCCAGTCGGCCGCGGAAGTCGGTGAGGACGGCCGCGAAGCTGCACAGGAGGCCATTGCGGAAATGAGCGCCATCGAGGACGAGACCGGCGAGACCGTCGAAGAGATCAACGCGCTCGACGACGAACTCGACGAGATCGGCGAGATCGTCGGCGTCATCACGAGCATCGTCGAGCAGACGAACATGCTCGCGCTGAACGCGTCTATCGAGGCCGCCCACGCCGACGGGGATGGGGAAGGCTTCGCCGTCGTCGCTGACGAGATCAAGGGCCTCGCAGAGGAGACCAAAGAGGCTGCTGCCGACATCGAACAGCGCATCGAAGGCATCCAGGAGCAGGCCGGCGACACCGTCGAGACGATGGAGTCGACCAGTAACCGGATTACTGAAGGCGTCTCGACGGTCGAGGAGACTGTCGACGCGCTGGAGACCATCGTCGAGTACACGGAAGAGGTCGACACCGGTATCCAAGAGATCGACCGGGCGACCGAGGAGCAGGCCCGGACTGCACAGGACGTGATGGGGACCATCGACGACCTGACGACGATCAGTCAGCAGACGGCGACGGAGGCCGACACCGTGGCCGGTGCGGCACAGGACCAGTCCGCGTCCATCGACGAAGTGTCGGACTCCGCGACGGAGCTCCGTCAGCGTGCTGACGACCTCGAATCGCTACTGGACCGCTTCACGGTCGAAAACTCGGCCGGGACGGACACCGACAGCACGGCTGCGGTGGGGGACGACTAACAATGGCAACGATAACGACCTGGTTCACGCTGGGACTACTGGGCGAACTGCTCGGGACGGCCGTGCTGGCGTACGGCTACACGCTCGTCCCCGAAAAGGTACGGAAGCGGTATCTGTTGCTGATCGCGATTCCGGGTATCGCCATTGTCGCCTACACGTTGATGGCCCTTGGCTTCGGGTCCATACAGAGTGAGGGCCACGCGGTGTACGTAATCCGTTACGTTGACTGGCTGTTGACGACGCCGCTCAACGTCTGGTTCCTGGCGCTGCTCGCTGGCGCGAGTCGGCAGGATACGGTGAAGCTCGTTGCATTGCAGGCATTGACCATCGTCTTCGGATTCGCCGGCGCGGTCACTTCGTCGCCGGTTAGCTACGCGTTGTTTGCAGTCGGTGGAGCGCTGTTCGGCGGCGTCATCTCTCTCCTCTACCGGAACATCGCGGTGGCTGCGAAGTCGACCCTGTCCGACATAGAAATCAGCCTGTACCGAACGCTCCGGAACTTCGTCGTCGTCCTCTGGCTGGTGTACCCGGTCGTGTGGCTGCTCGGTGCGGCAGGACTGGGGCTCATGGACGTCGAGACTGCGACACTCGTGATCGTTTACCTCGATGTGGTCACGAAGGTCGGCTTCGGCGTTATTGCCTTGCTGGCGATGATGGACCTCGGCTCAGTTGGCGAGACTGCCGAGGAGCCGACGGCGGTTGCGGGAGACTAGCGAGGGGCGCGACCGCAGGGAGCGGCCCTCCGTCGGGGTGAGTGACCTTTGTTACTGTGAAGTCCAGTTTTGTATGAGGCGCTACACGCGTATACGGCGACACTCAGCGGCCAGTCAGGACTGCTCTTCACTGGCAGTCCCAGTGGTCTCTGTCCCGTCAGTCGCGCCGGCCGCTTCGGTCCCATCTACGGTATCGAGTGCGTCTGGAAGCTGATCTTGGATCAGCCAGAACGTCAGCCGGTAGACGCCGTACCCGAGCAGGACGAACAGCACAAGGTCAATAAGATACAGTTCGACGAATTCGAGAAGCGAAATCTCGCTGAGCGCGAGGTCGCCGGACAGGATGAGAAACTCCAGTGTGGCGAGGACGAATAACGCGGGTGCAAAGAGGATAACCAGTCCGATGACGAGCAGTGCAATCCGTTTCTGCGAGGGGGAAACAGGCATGCCTACGGTTCGCTGCCCAGACAGATAGCTCTACACGTTACTTGCTACCGGTCCTGTACTGATTGCCTATGCTATAGCTGGCAGTACCGTGGAGTGAACGGCGGACAGCGAGGCTATCGAGTGAAAAGAAGCGCGCCGGTCAGTGAATGCCCATCGCTTCGATCTGCTCCTGATACCGGTTCCGGATGGTGACTTCCGTTACCTGCGCCACGTCGGCAACCTCGCGCTGGGTCTTCTTTTCGTTACACAGCAGCGAAGCGGCGTAGATGGCCGCGGCGGCGTAGCCGGTCGGTGATTTCCCTGAGAGCAGGCCTTGCTCGGCGGTGGTGTCGATGATTTCGTTGGCTTTGGACTGGACTTCTTCGGAGAGTTCCAGTTCCGAAGCGAACCGCGGGACGTACTGCTTGGGGTCGACCGGCTCCATCTTCAGTTCGAGTTCCTGAGCGACGTACCGATACGTCCGCCCGATCTCCTTCTGTTCGACCCGGGAAACGTCCGAAACCTCCTCCAGACTGCGTGGGATGCCTTCCTGTCGACAGGCCGCGTACAGGCAGGCTGTGGCGACGCCCTCGATGGAGCGACCGCGGATGAGGTCCTCGTTGAGCGCACGCCGGTAGATGACTGAGGCGACCTCCCGGACCGACCGGGGCACACCGAGCGCGCTGGCCATGCGGTCGATTTCTGAGAGCGCGAACTGCAGGTTCCGTTCGCCGGCGTCCTTGGTTCGGATGCGCTCCTGCCACTTCCGGAGGCGGTGCATCTGACTCCGCTTCTCCGAGGAGAGCGACCGACCGTAGGCGTCCTTGTCCTTCCAGTCGATCTGTGTGGTCAGCCCCTTGTCGTGCATCGTCTGGGTCGTGGGGGCTCCGACGCGTGACTTGGACTGGCGTTCGGAGTGATTGAACGCCCGCCACTCCGGCCCGCGGTCGATGTTCTCGTCCTCGATGACCAGACCACAGTCCTCGCAGACGAGTTCACCACCGCCGTCGCTAGATATGGACTCCGACTCACACTCGGGGCAGGTCTGCTGGCCCGTGCTCTCGGACTCCTCCTCGCGTTCCTCCTGTTCAGAATCCCGCTGGCGCGTCGGCCGTTCCATGTGTTCTTTTACGGAGAAAAGCCAATCACGTATAAATGTTTGGGAGAGACCGACAGTTTTGCCTGATTTGGACGCTGTCTGCGAATGCTAGATGGAAAAATCATGTTAAATTTAGCTAGAACTGTCTATCTTTCGAGCGACCGATGGGTGTAACCGGATGGCACACCTTATTCTCGCACCGCAATGATGGTGGAGCGCGGACAGCCAGCACTGTTCGCCCGGCACATCGCGCTCTTTTAGTCCGGGACTCTCCCATCGTGAGATATGAGCAAAGTCAATATTGGGCTTCGAGGCTGGCGTTTCGACGAGGACGTACTCGGGCCGGACGGGCGAGTCCGCCCGCTCAAGACGATGGAGCCGGAGACCCGACAGCGGTTGCTGGTGCTTGCAGAGCGAGTAGTCGACCCCTGTGACGCCTGCTGGCTGATCCACGGCGACGAGGACATCGAGCAGTGCAACGTCGCGGACGCTATTTACGGGGAGCCGATGGGCGAGGTTGTCGTCTGCTCGGCCCACGAGACGGACTTCATCTACTGGTTCCGCGAGGAAGGTGGCGAGGCCTACGCCGGTGATACTGACCTGGCCTCGGCCTTCCACGAGTGGTTCCTCGACGGGAACCGCGCCCCTGAGGGGTACGTGGGCCTCGAACACGTCGACGAGGACCCGACGGCGCTGCCGGAGGCCCCCGACAGGGACGAAGCGATCCCGGGGCTCGAAGAGGAGGTCGAGCAGATGGACGAGGAAGACCTCGACACGATCGATATGGATCTCAGCGATCTGGACGTATGATATCGGTCGCCGTCGTCGACGCGGAGACGCCGGGCAACGTCGGCACTATCGCCCGGTCGATGAAGAACTTCGGCCTGTCGGAACTGTTACTTGTCGATCCGCCGGAGCTGGATCCTGACGGCGAGGCATACGGCTTTGCCGGGCAGGCCCGCGACGACATCCTCCCGAACGCCCGGTCAGTGACGTTCGACGACATCGTCGAGAACTACCACACCGTCGCTTGCACAGCGACGACGAACGAGGACCCCGCCAACCACGTCCGGTATCCGGCGACGACGCCGGCCGACTTGGCCGACTCGCTCCGGGATGTCGAGGGTGATATCTGCGTCGTCTTCGGCCGCGAACGGGTCGGGCTCTCGAACGACGAACTCGCACGGTTGGATGTCATCTGCTCTATCCCGGCCAGCGCGTCGTATCCGGTGTTGAATCTTGGCCAGGCAGCTACCATCGTTCTCTACGAACTCCGCGAGCTAACTGTTGCCGAGACCCAGCACCCCGAGGAACTGCATACGCTCGCCGAGACGCCGGCCGTCGAAGGACTACACGAGGAGTTCGACCGGTTCCTCGGTGCTATCGGTCACCCCGAAGAAAAACAGCACAAGGCTCGACGGCTGTTCCGCCGGGTACTCGGCCGTGCGCAACCGACCGGCCGGGAGACGAAGACGCTTCGCGGGCTGTTCCGGCAGGCCCGACAGCGAATCGAGCGTGCCGAAGACGACTAGCGTTCAGTCGAGTTTCTCGGGGCCAGTTCCGGAGTCGAACAGCGCGCCGATGACGGCGTCGTGGGCCTTCCGCAATCGGTAGTGCAAGGTCGGCGCGGAGATGTCGAGTGTCTCAGCTAGTTCCTCCGCAGCGCTCCCCCGTGGCCAGTCGTAGTAGCCGCGTGCGTAGGCGGTCTTGAGCGCGGCGGCCTGTTTCGGTGTCAGCCGGTCGCGTATCCGTGTCCGAAAGTCAGTCACGGTCGAGACCGGCTGGTCGACGTACTGCTTGCTCCGTAGTTCTGTCCCGGGCGTCCCCTCCTGGATCGCCTCAACGACGGCGCGGACGTTGATATCCGGGGCCATCTCCGCTGTGAACCGCAGGTCGCCGTCCGCTGCGACGGCCCGCCGCACGGCCCCGCCGTAGTCGACGAGCGTGTCAAGCGGCGATGCGGATATCTCGTCGAGCGCGACTTCGAGCAGGGGCGCTCGGTTCTCCGCCGCCGTCTCGACAACAGCACAGGACTCGACCGATGGCGTTTCAGTGAGCGCCTGACACACCCGCTCAGTGTCTACGCCACTGACCCGAACGTAGTGGAGGCTGCTTCCGGAACTGGTCGGGACGCGCCGTTCGAGTGTGAACGAACAATCGAGCATTGCGGAGAGTCCGGCGAAGACGTCGTCGGAATCCGGCGTCAGGAACTCTAGCTTGACAGTCGTCGCCGCCTGTAGTGACTGCTGACTGTGGACGCGCTGGATAGAAAGCGCGATAAGTCGCCCCAGATCGGCCAGGATGTCCGATTCACGACAGCCAATCGTGGCCTCGGTCGATGCGTACACCATCAGTACGCCGTACGTGGTCCCGCCAGTTGCTAGAGGAACTGCCGCGACGGAGCTGTGGTCTGCGATCAGTGGGCGGTCTGTCCCGGTGTCCGACTGGGTCGACACGTCGGCGATGTTCTCGACGACCTGGACCTCGCCGGTGTCGATAGCGTCTATGGCGAGTCTGTGCTCGCCGGGCGAAATCTGCTCCGGCGTCGCCGTGTCAATCCCAGCAGCGGCACCCAGTGTTACCTGCGCGGCATTCCTACGGCTCCCGGCCCACACGGCCTGATACAGATCTGATTCAGTGAGGTGTGTACACACTGCCGATTCGATTTCCTCGCGGGTCTGTGTGTCCTGTAGCGCCTTCGCTATCTCCCGGCCCAGCACGTTGAGCCGCTGTGCCTGTCTGAGTTCGTCTCGCTGGCGTTCGAGTTCAGCCTGGCGGTCCTTGTGTGCAGTGATGTCTCGCGCGACGAAGATGACGGTATCGAGGTCGTACGCACGACTTTCCAGCGGTGCGACCCGCGCTTCGAACCACCGCGTGCCACCGGGAGCCTGCAGTTCGTACTCCACGGACTGGAACGACCCGGTCCGCAGGGCTTCACGGACGGTCGACAGTAGCGGATCAGCAGTGTTGCGGGGAAGAAACTCGTGCAGCGTCTGCCCGACAAGTGTGTCCGTATCGTCTACCTTCATCATCGTCTCGGGGTCGGTCAGACAGTCGAGAAACCGCCCTTCCGCGTCGATGATGAAACTGGGGTCCGGAAGGGCAGTGTTCAACGCATCACGCTGTTCCGTGTGGCGCTGTCGTTCGAGTTCATAGCCCGCCCAGTCGGAGAGCAACCGGACGAACGTCAGGTCCCACTGCGTGAACTCCGCTGTACGTGGCTCCAGTCCGTAGAAGCAGAGCGTTCCGTACACTGCCCCATCGACGACGACGGGCGCACCGATGTAGTTCGCAATGCCCCACTCAGGATCAGCGAGGTCTGGGGCATCCGCCTTGACGTCCTTGATCGCGAGCGGCTCGCGGTGTTCGACGACGTGCCTGCAGTTCGGGAGGTCATTGATGCTAGTCGTTCTGCCGGCTTCGAGGTCGGCAGCCGCCGGTGCAGTGACTGCCTCGAACACATACTCGTCGCCGTGGACTCGGGAGAACGTCCCAAACGGCGAGCCGAGTGTCTCACAGCCGAGCTCTAACAGCGCGTTGAGTTGTTCCGTGAACGTCCGGCTCGAATCGGTACAGATGCCGTAGGCCGCTTCGAGCACCCACTCCCGTTGCTTCCGGGCCGTGATATCGATGTGTGCGATGGACGCGAACGTCGACCCATCGATGGTGAACGGGGCAGCGTACAACCGGAACCACCGTTTCGACGATGGAGCGTGACACGGATATTCGAGTTCGAACGAGGATTGCTCGCCAGCGAGGACGGCCCTGAGCCCGTCGGCTGCTTGTTCCCCGGTCGTGTCGTCAGCCATGTCCGCAATGTCGAGATAGTTCACGCCGAGCGTATTCGGTGTCACCTCTGTGCCGTTTGCCCGGCCGAACTCACTCCATGTCTCGTTCGTCGAGAGAATCACCCCGGACGCATCTACGATCGCAAACATGAGGGGTAGTGTATCCATGGCTGGCCCGTACAGGGTTGGGACATCATGGCCATCCATGACACTTGGGACCATGCGACAAGTGTGGCGGCAAGCTACTTAACGCCCGGTGTCGAGTTAGAATAGTAATATTTGGTCGGGGAACACGTCTACGATGAATACTATGAAGAAACCGAACTCCAGAGCTGTATTCGGGCTGATCTGAACACAGGCTTGGTAAACCAACTACCAGGTGTCCACATACTAACCAATTGTCGATTGCCCCGGATATATCATCCATGAATCCGATTCACCCCGATTTATTCTAGGGACCTAGAGAGAGTGTTTAGGACAGTTACCGCTGTAGCGGGGCACAGGATACTCAACATCTCACTATGGATTCCACTGCCAATCCAGTTCGCGCCGAACTGTTCGTCCGGTCCCTCTGTCCGAAAGACGCAACGCAACAACAGCACTACGTGCTTGACCGGTTGCAGGCGCTTGAGGACGCAGGTCGTATCGAGGACCTGTCGATACTGATCTGGGGACGCCGGATCGAACCGCGACTCGCACAGCGGACTGCGGAGGGACGACACCTGCTGGAACGGCTTTCCATGTTCGAACAGTGGGAGCGCGACTCCGATGCCTCGCTTGACGCCTTCGACTGGGAGCACCCGCTGACGAACATGGTTTCTGACGACTCGGTCAGCGTCATCACGCTGCCGACGCTTGCCCTCGCTGAATACGTTGACGGTGACCTCCAGCACGTCGCCCCTTGTACGCGGGATGGAACGGTTCACCGCGTCGCCGACCGTGTCAACCGTCTTGCGGATACCGCAGACCTAGCCGATACGCTTGAACATGAGCATACCGTGGTACAATAGCGTTCGAACTGCTCCCACA
Organism: Haloarcula sp. H-GB5; assembly: GCF_054850705.1. Lineage (NCBI taxonomy): Archaea > Methanobacteriati > Methanobacteriota > Halobacteria > Halobacteriales > Haloarculaceae > Haloarcula > Haloarcula sp. H-GB5. The sequence goes on from NZ_JBTWBG010000002.1 coordinate 523,012, forward strand.
CCAGACACACTACTCGTCCCCCTCCCAACTAAAATGAATACGAAGCAAACCGAGATTCCGGACTCGCTTCCACTGGACGACCGACTGTCGCTCCTGTCGTCGCACTACCGGCGGTACCTCCTGTACGGGCTTTCACAGTACACGACACCGGTTTCACTGGCTGTGCTTACGGACACGGTGACCGAATTCGAACACGGGACACCGGCCGAACAGTACCGCGACGAGCGGCTCAAGATTTACACGTCCCTCTATCACAACCACCTTCCGCGGCTGGTCGATGCTGGTGTCGTCCAGTACAACCAGTCGGAAGATCTGGTCGATATCGGGCCGAACGCACCGGCCCTCGTCCCGCTGCTCGAATCGACAATCGACCATGACCTGTCGGCGAGCGGTAACGGCCTGACACCGAACACCGTCGATATTGACGCCTTACAGCCCGAGCAAAGCAATTAAGCGCGCTTCTGTATCTCCGAGCGCAGCACGTCGCTCACCGTATCGCCGTCAGCTTTGCCACGGAGTGCGCCCATGCACTCGCCCATTAGTGCCGAGAACGCCCCCATCCCTTCCTCGGCGACCTGCTCTTCGTGGCGCTCGACGACCTCGGCAACGGCGTCACGGACCTCTGACTCGTCGACACCGCCCAGTCCTTCCTGCTCGACAGCCGCCTCGGCCGTCAGCGAGGGGTTCTCGGCGAGTGCCGTCAGGAGGTCTTCTATCCCCTCACGGGGCACATCCCCGCCGTCGACCAGCAGGATAGCCCCTTTGAGGTGTTCGTCAGTGAGGTTTCCGACGGGCACGTCGTCACGGCGGAGTTCGGTCAGCGTCGACTCAAGCGTGCCCGCGGCCAGCGTCGGGTCGACGCCCTCGCCCGCCACCAGTGCCTCGAACAGCGGCCACCGCTGGCCGTAGGCGACCTGCTCGGCGAGGCCGGAGCCGAGGTCGAACTCGCGCTCGTACCGGTCGACTTTCTCGGTGAGCAGTTCCGGGGTCTCGACTTCGGTTACGTCGGGCTCCACCGGCGGCACGTCCGTCTCGGGGTACATCCGTGCCGCGCCGGGGAGCGGGCGGAGGTACCGCGACGTGGCGTCCTCGTTCGCGTCTCGCGTTTCTTCGGGGACACCTTCGAGTGCCGTCTCGGCCCGCTCGGCAACGGCGTCGATTGCCAACTCTGCGGTCTCCGGGTCGTCGGCGACGATGGCGACAGCGTCCTCGGGACCCGCACCGACGGCGTCCCGCAGCGCCTTGACTTCCGCCTCGGTGACGCCGTAGGCCGGGAGTTCGTCGGTGTGGAAGATGCCGCCCGCACCGTGGCGCTTGGCGTGGTCGGACAGTTCGGTTCCGAGCCGCCGGTCGGGCTGAATCTCGCGGCCGACGAGGCCGTCGAAGCCGGACAGCAGGAGGCCCTGTACTTCGCCGCCCGAAGAGAGCGCTCCCTCGATGACGCCCGAATCTGTGTCCTCGAACACCTCGGTCACGTCCTGTGGCTCGCCGATAGCGGCGTCGCGCTCGGCGAGTTCCTCGGCGATGTCCAGCAGTTCGACCTGCCGGCGGACCTCGTTGCGGACGAGGTCGTCGATGTCGTCGAGGCTCTGGACGCCCTTCAGTTCGATCCGTGCCCCCTCCTCGATGGAGACGTTCACGTCCTGTCGGATGGTCCCGAGACCGCGCTTGACTTTCCCAGTCGAACGCAGCAACATCCCGATCCGCTCGGCGGCCTCGCGGGCCTGCTCGGGCGACCTGATGTCGGGCTTCGTGCCGATTTCGACCAGGGGGATGCCGAGCCGGTCCAGCGAGAACCGGACGCCGTCGTCGGTTTCTTCGATGCGCTGGCAGGACTCCTCCTCCAGTAGCATATCCTCGATGCCGACCGGGCCAGCGCTCGTCTCGATGGCTCCGTCGTTGGCGACCATCATCGAGCGCTGGAACCCCGTGGTGTTCGACCCGTCGACGACGATCTTTCGCATAACGTTCACCTGATCGACGACAGACATATCGAGTAGCTGGGCGATTTCGAGCGTCGTCTCCATCGCCTCGCGGTCGACGCGGTGGGGTGGCTCGTCGTCCTCCTCGACGAGACAGGTCGTGTCGTAGGCCAGGTACTCGAACTCCCGGTCAACCATGCTCTCCTCCAGCGCCGCCTCGTCAATCTCCCCGAGTTCGCTCTTGGTCGGGTGCAGATAGCGGGTAAAGGAGCGCTCGCTCTCCTCGGGTTCGCGGATCGTCGTCGGACAGTCACAGAACAGTTTCGTCGCGGTATCGAGTTGCTGGTGGATCTCCAGACCGGCGACGAGCCCCAGCTCCTCGTAGTCGTACTCAGTCATTGTCGAGGTGTCCGGGACCGGGGGCCAAAAAACGCACCCTTCCCACGCTCGCCGCCGCCCTTTTGGCTGTCTCGCCCTCACCGTCTGTATGCGCTGGCTGTCGACAGCCGCGGTAGCCGTCCTTCTCCTGACAGCCGGCTGTAACGCCTTCGTCGGCGCTGACACCGCCGACCAAGGCACTGTCACGCCGGCCCCGGTTCCGACTGCAGCGGAGTCGGACACAGCGACGACGCTGGCCCCGCCGCCCGGCGTTACGACAGAGCGCCTCGAAAACGTCGCGCTCCTGTCGGCCGCCCACCGGCAGGCGCTCAACGGCACCACCTACACCCTGCACGAACGTTACAACGAGTTCACACTCAGGAACGACAGCAGTTCCGTCCGGCGCACCGAGACTGTTGCCGTCGAATCACCCACGCGGTATCGCGACGAGATGGTCAGAATGAGGACCGACGCGAACGGGACCATCGAGCGGTACGAACAGTCGACCTTCGCCGACGGCACCAACTGGTACGAGCGCCGTGACAACGGCACCGTCGAGCGCCAGCGCGGCGAGGTCCGGTTCAGCCGCGATAAGTACGCCTACCGGACGGCGTTCTACCTGAATCGCTACGCCGTGGTTAACCGGAGTGCTACGGCCGTTGTCACACGGGACGGCAGCCGAGCCTATCGGATTCGCGGTTCCGGTGGCGAGATTCCGACGACGGAACGGCTAGAGGAGTTCCGCATCGAACTAGTAGTCGAACCCGATGGCCTCGTGAGTCGATTTAGCGTCCGGTATCGTACAGCGGACCGCCTCGTCGAATACAGCTTCTGGTACGAGGATATCGGTGAGACGGCAGTGGAGCGGCCGGCGTGGCTCAACGAATCTACCCCGGCAGGCTGAATGGGGTCGGTACGCGACAGCGCACGCCAGTTGCTACAGGCGGTCCGTCTCGGTTCGAACTTCGTCGGCCCCGGACGTGCTCCCGGCCCGGTCGTCGTAGTACTTCCGACCGATGAAATCGTCGTCGAGGTTCCCGACGAGGGAGTTGTACAGCCCCTCTGAGGACTGATACGTGGCTTCGCTGGTCCGAGCCAACACCTCACTCATCTCTACGGAATCGCCGTTCTGGGCGACCAACTCGACATCGCCGAGCTGCTGGACGATAGTGGCGTGGTCCGCCGGGAACTCACAGGCCTGGTCAAACAACTGCAACGTTTCGGAGTAACGCATCTGTGTGATATACAGAGCATCCATAATTAAAAAAGATTAGGGATTATGAATGTCCAGTCGCTGCTTTTGCCGGCCAAACGCGGTTTACGGAATGAGACATGACGTTTCAACCCACCTGAGCGGGGAAAGCATATCCGAATCTATGACATATGTTTTTACATGTCAGTCAGGACGGCAACGCCGAACGACGTGACGGCCATCAGTCGGATCGCCACGGCGGCATGGGAGACCGATTACCCGGACATCCTTTCGCGCGAGACGGCCGAAGACGGCGTTCGTGACTGGTACGGCCCCGAACAGCTCGAATCGGAACTGGTCGAATCGCAAACCATCCTGCTCGTCGCCGAACGCGACGGGAGCGTCGTCGGATTCGCGCACGCGACGTGGCACGAGACCGACCGTGAAGGGTACATCCTCCGGCTGTACGTCCATCCCGACCACCGTCGGAAGGGTATCGGCCAGACCCTCTTGGAGCGGACCTGCGACGAACTGTTCGAGCACGACATCGACCGGATCAACGCGATGGTCCTCTCCGCGAACGAGCCGGGAGCCGAGTTCTACGAGGGGTTCGGGTTCGAGTTCGCCGACGAGAGCGAAACCGAGATCGGCGGCAATCGCTACCCCGAAAGCCGCTACGTCCTCGACAACGAGTCGCGGGTCTAGACGTATCGGTCGCGGTGGCCCGGTGCTGTGTTCCTGTAGTGATGGCTGACCGTCGGCACAGAACCGACCAGAAAACAGATCCACAGCGGGGCACGCTGTTGTTTGCTGCTCACTCGGTGCTCGCGTTACCGAGGGTCGCGCCCTTCACTACCCCTTCATAGCGTCGTTCAGGTACGAGACCCCGCACTCTGTTCGGCCTCTCGCTGCTCACGGGTCACTCTGTTCCCCGCTCCACTAACGAGGGCGCGCTTCGCGCGCCTCACTACTCCTCCACGGCACCTCACGGTGCCGTTCCAGTACGAGAGCCCTCACTCTGTTCGGCCTCTCGCTACTCGTCGCCCAAGATTCCACGCTTCGTCATCTTCTCGGGGTCGAGCACGTCGTCGACCTCGTCCTCGTCGAGATACCCCTCTTCGAGAACGACCTCTCGGATGGTCTTTTCCTCGGCGAGGGCTTTTTTCGCCACCTTGCTCGCCTTGTCGTAGCCGATGGCGGGGTTGAGCGCCGTCGCCAGCGCCATGCTCTGTTCGACGCGCTCTGCGCAGTGCTCGGCGTCGGCTTCGAGCTTAGCGACGAACTTCTCGCCGAACACCGCGCTGCTGTTGGCGATGAGCTTGGCCGACTGCAGGAAGTTCGAGGCCAGCACGGGCTTGTAAAGGTTCAGGTCGATCTGTCCTTCTGCGGCACCAGCCGATATGGCGGCGTCGTTACCGACGACCTGCTTGTGGACCTGATTGACTGCTTCGGCGACGACAGGGTTGATCTTTCCGGGCATGATCGAGGAGCCGGGCTGGTTCTCCGGCTGGTCGATCTCGCCGAGGCCGTTGCGAGGCCCGGACGCGAGCAAGCGGAGGTCGTTTGCGATCTTGTTCAGTGAGCCAGCGACTGTCCGGAGCGCGCCGTGGGCTTCCGACATCGCGTCGTGGGCGGCCTGCGCCTCGAAGTGGTTGTCCGCTTCGCGGAAATTGAGGTCGGTCTCCTCGCTGATGTACTCTGCCGCTTTCGCCGGGAACTCGGGATGGGTGTTCAGGCCAGTCCCGACCGCAGTTCCGCCAAGTGCGAGTTCGGCGAGGCGACCGTGAACGTCTTGGACGCGGGAGATGCCCTTCTCGACCTGCGTTCGGTAGCCGGAGAACTCCTGGCCCAGCGTCACTGGCGTCGCGTCCTGCAGGTGGGTTCGTCCGGTCTTGACGACGTTGTCGAATTCGTCTTCTTTGGCTTCGAGTTCGTCACGCAGCGTCTTCAGCCCGGGAATCACGTCTTTCTCGACCGCTTCGAGAGAGGCGACGTGCATCGCCGTCGGAATCACGTCGTTGCTGGACTGGCCGAAGTTGACGTGGTCGTTCGGGTGGATCTCGCGGGTCCCGATTTCCCCGCCGTACAGCTCCGTGGCGCGGTTAGAGATGACCTCATTGGCGTTCATGTTCGACGACGTGCCCGACCCGGTCTGGAACACGTCGACGGGGAACTGGTCGTCGTGTTCGCCGGCGATGACCTCGTCGGCGGCCTCAACGATACAGTCCGCCTTGTCCGCCGGGATCGTTCCGAGGTCGCGGTTCGCCTGCGCGGCCGCTTTCTTGACGACGCCGAGCGCTCGGACGAACCGTCGCCCGAAGGTCACGTCGCTGATCGGGAAGTTCTCGACGGCGCGCTGTGTCTGTGCGCCCCAGTACGCGTCGGCTGGCACCTGCATCTCACCGAGGCTGTCCTGCTCTGTCCGGTACTCGTCGGTCATACGTCCGGGGGGTGGACCGCCCGGTCGTAAAACCCACCGGTACGAGTCGGGACACCACTCGGCACAGCCCTGTAACCGCCGGGACAGTCACTCACGGGGCGCCACGAGTCCTCAATCGGATGGCGGAGACCGTGGGGCTCAGAACTCAGGACTTGGATAAACGTGTATTATCATTCGGAAATATTAAGTAGAATCTCTCTCCACTTACCATGAGTTCGACGCCACAGCGACGTTCATGACCGATGCCCCCACAATACCCGGTGACGGTGGTGTGTTGCTGCCGTCGTCGGCTGTCGGGGCCCGATGGGACACCGACGGACGTGACACCTCGCAATCGATCGCAGCCGGTGTACCCGCCGCGTTGCAACCGCTCGCCCGCTCAGCATGACGACGGGATGGCACACCCGTCACCTGGCGTTCCCACGCCGTCTGCCAGCCTGTGTTGGTGCGACAGGCTGGAGAAGTCGCGTGGTCTCCACGCGTGCTGGCTGGCGAGTCTATGTGACTGACGACACATCCGTCGGGACGATGGACGGCGAACTCACGTCGGCGAACACTGACCAACCATGCGCGAGATACTCAGTAGACTCCTCGCCACCGGGGGTAGGCTCCGGTCGGCGGTATCGAGAGACGAATCGGACGGCGACCAACTGGCAACAGACGGCGGGGCGACGGTGAAGACGACCCGGCGGGACTCGCTCCGGAACTCACTGCCGGTCGAGTGGGAACTCATCGAATCCGCCCCGTTCTGGCTGCCGCCAGTCCTGTTTGCGGGCTTTTTCGTCTACGGCGCTATCGCCTGGAACTTCCTCTTGTCGCTGACCGACTACAGCGGCCTGGGCGGTGCGCAGTACGAGAACCTCGATTTCAGCATGTACACTCGCATGCTGAACGATGGGGCGTTCTGGCAGGCGGCACAGAACACGGTGGTGTTACTCGTCGTGTTCACCGTTCTCTGCCTGGCGCTTGGCCTGTTCGTGGCCATCCTCATCGATCAGCAGATACGCTTCGAGAACACGTTCCGGACCATCTACCTGCTCCCGATGAGCCTCTCGTTCGTCGTCACGGCGACGATGTGGGCGTGGGTGTACAACGCCCGCAACGGCGTGCTCAATCAGTTCTTCCGACTGTTCAACCTCGAAGGGGCCATCGTGGCACTGCTCCGCCCGGCCGGGGTCAACGCCGAGGTCATTCAGTGGCTCTCCTGGAACACGACCGCACTGGCAGCGGTCATTTTCGCACTCATCTGGCAGTTCAGCGGCTACGCGATGGTGGTCTTCCTCGCCGGCCTCCGAGCGATTCCAACCGAACACTACGAGGCCGCGCGGGTCGACGGCGCGTCGACGGTTCGCATGTACGCGCGGGTCATCATCCCACAGCTCCGCGCCTCTGCGGTGTCCGCGTCGGTGGTGCTGATGGTGTTCGCGCTGAAGGCGTTCGACTTCATCTACGCGCTCCGTGGCTCACAGCCGGGGTCGAACATGGACATCTTGGCGACGATGATGTATCGGGTCGCGTTCGACAGCACTCAGTGGGCGTACGGATCAGCCGTCGCTATCGTACTGTTTGCCCTCGCACTGCTGGTCATCGGGCCGTACCTTTACAGCGAATACCGACGGGGTGAACTATGAGCATCAGAGACGGGAACTTCATCGACAAACTCCGCAGTACAGAGAACAGCCGTATCGGCCTGTATGCCCTCCTGCTGGCGGGCATCGTGTTCTATCTCTTCCCGGTGGAGACCGCCGTGATGACGATGTTCAAGACCGAGAGCGCGTTCGCCAGGACGCTCCCGTTCGCGCCGCCGGGCGCTGACGGCTTCACGCTCGACGCACTTGCCACCGCCTGGAACACACTCCGACCGGGACTGGTGAACTCGCTACTGATGGCGATTCCGGCGACGATCATGTCGGCGCTGCTCGGGAGCCTGACCGCGTACGGACTGACGACGATTAGCTGGCGCGGCCAGGTCGGCGTGGTCGTCCTCATTATCGCGGGCATCTTCATCCCCTATCAGGCCGTGCTGGTCCCGCTGTCACAGTTCTGGTTCCGGGTGCTTCCGGGGCTGCTTGAAGGGTTCATCAACACTGTCTTCGGTCTCATCACGGGCGGCAACTGGCAGTATCCGAGCCGTAACGGGTACGTACAGTTGCTGCAGCTATCGGTCACCCACGCCGCGTACGGGATTCCGATCTGTACGCTGTTGTTCCGGTCGTATTACCAGAGCATCTCCGACGAGATGATCGAGGCTGCTCGCCTCGACGGCGCGAGCGCGTTCAGCATCTACCGCAACATCATCCTTCCGCTGTCGCTGCCGATGTTCGCGGTGACGCTCATCTACCAGTTCACGCAGGTGTACAACGACCTGCTGTTCGCGCTCGTGCTCGTCAACGAACCGGGTTCGCAGGTGGCGACCCAGCGCCTCGCGGCGCTCACTGGTGGGGTCGTCCAGTCGTTTAACACCACGATGGCAGGGGCCATCGTCGCAGCACTTCCGACGCTGCTCGTCTACATCGTGTTCGGCGAACAGTTCGCGAAAGGCGTCGCTGGAGAGTAATCACGGAGGTATTCACAATGGCACAACTCACACTGGACGAGGTAACGAAGACGTTCCAAGACGACGACGGCGAAATCATCGCGGTCGACGAGGTATCGGTCGACATTGAGGACGGCGAGTTCCTCTGTGTCGTCGGCCCATCGGGCTGTGGGAAATCGACGACGCTGCGGATGATTGCCGGGCTCGAAGACATCACGCGCGGGGAAATCAGATTGGACGGCCAGATCATCAACGACCAGCCGCCGGCCCGCCGAAACGTGGCCATGGTGTTCCAGTCCTACGCCCTGTATCCACACATGACCGTTCGGGAGAACATGGCGTTCGGGCTGGAGGAGTCGACGGACATGCCCGACGACGAGATCAACGAGCGTGTCGAGCAGGCCTGCAAGGACATGGGTATCTTCGAGCTCATCGACCGCAAGCCCGGCGAACTCTCCGGCGGCCAGCAACAGCGCGTGGCGCTTGGTCGTGCTATCGTTCGGGACCCCGAAGTGTTCCTGATGGACGAGCCGCTGGCGAACCTGGACGCGAAGCTCAAAGCCGAGATGCGGACCGAACTCCAGGAGCTCCAGCAGGATCTCGATGTGACGACGGTGTACGTCACCCACGACCAGACGGAGGCGATGACGATGTCCGACCGCATCGCCATCCTCAACGACGGCGTCCTCCAGCAATGTGCGACGCCGCTTGAGTGTTACCACGAGCCGAACAACCTCTTCGTCGCCGGCTTCATCGGCGAGCCGTCGATGAACTTCTTCCCGACGACGCTGGAGGGGTCGACGCTCAAGGGCGAGTGGTTCGAGTACGAACTCAGCGACGAGACGGTCGCCGCAGTCGAGGGGACGACCGACATTACCCTCGGCATCAGACCCGAAGACATCGAGTTCGTCCAGAGCGACACCCGTTCGAACGTGTTCGACTCGACTGTCCACGTCGTCGAACCACGCGGGAACGAGAACACGGCCCACCTGCAGTTCGACGAGTCGATGGATGATCAGTTCATCGCGACGGTCGGCGGGATGAAACAGCTTAAATCCGGCCAGCGCGTCAAGGTTCGATTCCCCGAAAACGCCATCCACCTCTTCGATACGGCCAGCGGAGAGGCCATCCGGAACCGCACGCTCGACGAGATCGAAACGGTCGAATCAGTCGTCTGAACTGAAACCGTCGTGGCCGTCCTTATTCTGCTGTTGGTCGCTCGTGAGCGTCTGCTGTCACGCCCAACGGTCGAGTCCGGTCTGGACGACCGAGTCGTCAATACGTTCGAACCCGCGGGCGACCTCGTCGGCGTCGACCTCCCACTGCTCGGTGACGAACGCACGGGCGGCATCGATGTCCGGCTCGATGCTGTCCGGAATCTCGTAGTCGTCGGTCACTGCGGGGTCGAGAAACAGGTTCCGGATGCGGTCGGCGTGGTCGATGTGCTCCCCACGGGCCTCAAGCACCGCGTAGAGGTCGCCATGCTCGTGGAGGTCTTTGACGGCTGTTTTGGGGCCGATACCGGAGATTCCCTCGTTGAAGTCCGTCCCCATCAGAATCGCCGCGTCGACCAGTTGCTCCCAGGAGAGATCGTGTCGTTCAAGCGTGGCCGCAAAGTCCATCAGCTCGGGGTCGCCCTTCGACGTGATCTGCCGGAGCGTCATCGGCGCACCGAACAGGAGCGCGTCGTAGTCTTCAGTTCCGACGTAGTCTACGTCGCCACGACGAGCCATCACCGACGCCTGCCCCTCGCCTTCTGCCGGGGCGTCGACGATAGGGACGTCGAGCAGTTCCAGCAGGTCCCGCGTCGTGTCGACGATAGTGTCGGTCAGTCGCTGGGTCCGGGAATCGAGCTTGGCGACACGGGTGCTGTCACCCGCTTCGCGGGCCTCCTCCAGTTCGGACTCGTACTTCTCGCGCTGTTCGCGGCGCTTCTCCACCTCGTCGTCTTTGAGGTCGGTGACTGCGCCGTCGAAGACGAACACCGGCGTCATGTCGTGTTCGAAGAACTTCGGCAGGCCCTGCACGACCCCGATGAGGTTCGCCACTTCCTCGCCGTTGCTGGTGGTGTATTTCGGCTCACTGGTGAACTTCACCGTCGTCGTCAGATAGCGATAGAGCCAGTTGTGGGCGTCCACGGCGACGACGCTCCCACCGAGCTCGTCGAATGACACGTCCGACAGGGCCGCGAGCGACCGCAAATCAGCGTTTCCCATTGGCAGGCTTTTGGCCGACAGCGGTTTGAATCTCTCGGAGACGACGTGTTACTCCGTGATGGCGCAGTCGGTGCCGGTCGGGCGACTCAATCGGTCCGTGCGGACGGCTGTTCGGCCCAGTCGTCGAGGACCGACGGCGGGTCGGCGTCGGCCTTCGCCGCGAGAAACGACTCCTCTTCCGGCGAGAGGTCGCGCTCTCGAAACAGGTCAAGCCCGTCCTGATACCGCTCGGTGCTACGGTCGCCCGGCCAGACGAGATCGAGTTCGGCCATCCCCGACTCCGCGCCGCTGAAACAGAACCCGGCCCGATAGGCGGCCTGATACGAAAACGGATTGTTGACGCCGATGGACACGCGCTCGAAGCCCCGATCCGTGGCCCGTTCCCGGACGAACCGGAGGAGACGGGCACCGAGCCGGTCGCCCTGCCGGTCCTGCCGAACGGTGATGTACCGGATACAGAGGGTATCTGCGTCTGTCCGGTCAGCATCGAACGCAGCCGCGGCCACGACCCCATCGTCCCCGACGACGGCCTTTCCGGTCGAGGTCATCACGAACTTGCCCGCGTACGCGAACTGCTCGTGGTCCAGCCGGAGCCGGTGGCCGTCCTCGGGCCAGCCGAGCAGCGTGAACTCCATAGTCCAACTGGCGGGCCGCCCACTGTAATCAGTACTGATCCCCGTTCCAGAGCACCAGCCGCCGTCGTCGTTGAATCCGGGAGAGCGAAGTGTCCGGAGCCGAAACTGCCTGTATGAGCGTCTCGACGGTGGGGAACGGTCGTATCGAACTGTCCACTCGGACGGCACTGCTCGCTGTCGGCGACCTGCTGGCGATTGCCGTGTTCGTTGGCGTCGGCGAGGTGACCCACGGTATCAATCCGATACTCAATCCAGGTCGGTTCGCCGGGACGCTGACGCCCTTTTATGTCGGCTGGCTCCTCGTCGCGGGACTTGGAGGACTGTACACCGCTGGCGCGACCGCGACGATTCGGGCGGCTCTCGGCCGCACTATCGTGGGATGGGTACTAGCGGTCGGGATCGCGCAGGGGCTCCGATCGACGGCGGTGTTCCCCGGTAGTGCGGCGCTGACGTTCGCACTCGTCTCGGTGTTCGTTGGTGGGACGCTGCTGTTGCTCTGGCGCAGTGCAGTTGCAATCGTAAAATAGGCGGCCCGTAGTAGAACTGGGGTGTCGATGACGGACTATCGCAGGTCGGCGACTTCGAGCGACTCTGTCGACTGAATCCATGCCTGATGGTTCTCCCGGTCGTAAATTACGAACTCCTCATCCCCGATGTTCAGCTCGGCGTATCGTCGTTCTTGATCGTCGGTCGCGGCGTCCGTCGTGTTGTCCGTTGCGTTCGTGCTCATTGTCTCGTTTGGAATCGATGTTCCGTTTTTCTCCGGTTCAATGTATTCTGGCGTACGTAATAAGCACATGGACCCAGTTATCATCGGAGAAAATAGCCTCGCTTACGACACCACGTATCCTCTAATCTAGTTCTCAAATTCTGAAAACGACTGTTTTGGTGGGTCCTATCCCGAGAAACGGAGAGTGGTTGCAGTGGTTCCGATATACCGGTTTGTAGCCACTTGATTTCATCTTTGTGGGAAGATAGCACAGTCTGCCTGTGATCGCGGGCCAGCGATAACAGGCCGTCCCCGTCCTTATATTGTGAACAAGTCTCAAGACTCACCATATATAGACTTTTTGCCTCTATCCAACCTATAACTTATGAAAATGTTACTTAACGGCTACTGAGTAAATTTGCAGTGGCCATTGCGTGTATTATGCCGTATTTTAGGGAAACATTCATATATCCCTCCACCGTAGAATAATTCATAATTATGACGGGTTATTACGACATCATTCTCGGACTCATTCCGCTCGCCATGGCCGGCATCACCGCAACTCTGTTCCTTGCCGGCTTCGAACTGACGACGGCGATTCCGATGGCTTCTGTCGTAACAGTCGGTCTCATCGGCCATGCGATGTTCGTCCGTGCCCCCGTCGACCCGGTTCCGAACGACGCGTCGACTCAGCAGGGCGCGCAGTCGGACCCGCTACAGACTGCGGACTGAGTGCTGTCCCACCCGTCTACTTTCCTGTTTTCGATAGATATCCAGTGACCGGTCCCGGGTCGAACAGATTGGCACTGCCGGGCAGTATAAGAGTCGCTCGCCCAAACGACGGAGTATGACGACAGATGCGACAGCGCTGTTCTTGCAGAGTGACGAGGTCGCCGACCTCGCTGAACCCACCGAGTACGTCGACGCCGTCAGAGAGGGGTATCGCCAGCGTGGCGAGGGTGCCCCGGCGACGCCCAGAACAACGCTGTTCTCGGACGAGCCCGCCGGCATGTTGACGGGCTATCTCGCGATTCTTCCCGACACCGGTGCGATGGGCGGGTACACCTACGCGGCCGGTTTCAGCGGACGGGACGCACACTTCACGCTCCCGATATTCGACGCCGACAGCGGCGACCCGCTCGCTGTCCTCGACGGTGCGAGCATGAACCCGCACAAGACCGGCGCGGCGGGGGCGGTCGGTGTCGACGCACTGGCCCGCCGTGACGCCAGCGACCTCGCAGTGATCGGCAGCGGCGCACAGGCTCGCGGTCAGGTCCGTGCGACGGCGACAGTCCGTGATTTCGATCGCATCGAAGTGTACTCCCCGACGGCCAGTAGCCGGGAGTCCTTCGCCGCGGAGATGAACGATGCACTGGACCCGACAGTGGCTGCCGTCGCGTCCCCGTCCGCAGCAATCGAGGGTTCCGATGTCGTTATCACGGCGACCAGTGCGAGCGAACCGGTGTTCGACGGCGACCTGCTCGAACCGGGAACTCACGTGACTGCGATGGGCCAGTACCACCCCGAAAAGAACGAACTGGACGCAACGACAATCGAACGCGCAACGTATGTTCCGGATCTGCGCGAGCGGGTGACACAGGACGCTGGGTCGTTCATCAACGCCCTCGATGCGGGCGTCATCGACGAGGACCACGTCCACGCCGAGCTAGGTGATATTGTCGCCGGCAACGCACCCGGGCGGCAGTCTCCCGAGGAGATCACCGTGTTTGATTCGGGCGGTACAGCCATCGAAACCGTCGCTGTGGGCCATATGCTGTACGAGCGGGCGAAGGCCGAGGGCCGCGGTGAGGAGATCGATTTCGCGCCCGCGAGCAAAGCCCTGACTGGGCGGTAACGGTCGCTGGAACGCCGATCAGAGGTACGGTCCGAGACCGAGGGCGTCGACCAGACTAATACCGGCGGCGAGCGCGCCGACGATGTAGCCGGCGATAGTTCCACCGTTCAACAGCGGGAGCCCCGCGTGTGCGCGCCCTTTCAGCACCATCCACAGCAGTACTGTCAGGCCGACGTAGGACCCGATCATCGCGGTCAGCGCCGGCAACGGGACGCCGAATACCGACAGTACGTCCGACGAGGCGAAGAACGCGGCACTGGCGACGAGTATCGACGGGATGATGGCGTCACCGAGACCGATAAACAGCGCATCGCGCTCTAGCGGGTCGGCGTGAACGTCAGCACCTTCGTCTGCTTTGCCAGTCTTTGTCGCTTCGTCGGGACGTTCCGCCGGCTGGCTCCCATCCGCAACTGCCGGACCGTCCGCGTCGGCTCCGGATTCTGTGGTCGCCGGCTCCTTGGTCGCGTCGTTCGCCGCCGTCGATTCGTCGCTTTCCCCGGACTCCGCCGTCGGGTCCGGCGCCGTTGCGTCGAGATACGAGTACGACAGCGTCATCGGGATCACGAGGACGACGGGGACCTTGAGGTCCATGACGCCCGAGGCCAGCGTGAGCATGTGCTCAGTCCCGTAGACGCTGATCGCATCGTACACGGCGAGGACTGTCAACAGGACGAGCGCCGGCAACACCCCGAAACTGATACCGAACAGGCCGGCGGCGGCAGCCCCCATCACGGCACCGGCGCTGTCGATGACGTACCACTCGGGATAGATCAGCAGCGCCGTCCCCAGACCCAGTGCTAACAGGACGGCGACGACGTTGAGGCCGGCGAACGTGAACACCGGCGGCACCACCACCTGAAACACGTACAGAGAGAGCCAGGCCGCTGAGAAGACGATGAGCCCGCGAATGAGCTGATCCACGTCGTAGCGGAAGGCAAGCAACATAACCACCGTCGCGACCAGAATCGCCCCGATGTACATGAGGCTGTTCGTGGGGTCAGACGGGTCCTCGACGGCCTGGTAGCCAGCCGATTCGAAGGGCTGGACTAGCGCCAGCGCGCCGAGCTGGACGAACAGGAAGATACCAGCGATGAGGCCACACCCGCCGAGGATTCGCCACCGTCGCTCCATGCACACACGTCCTGCAGGAACCGGTTTGAGCGTTACGAAGCAGAGGTGGACAGGCGTCAGCTGTTCGGAGGACTGTTACCGCGCGTACAGGACCGTGCCGACCAGCGCCGGGAGATGCACGCTGTCGTTCGGCGAGACTGCGAGGTACGGGCGCTCGACCGGACCGAACACGTCGACGACGGAGCCAACCGTCTGGAGTTCCTCGTCGACCACGTCGGTCCCCACAGCCGCGTACTCGTCGTCGGGCGCCCGGACGACGGCCAGTCCCTGTGCGACCCGCGAGACAGTGCCGATGCGTTTCATTCACGGAGCGCCTGCATATAGGCCGCCACGGCCCCGAGCAGGTCGCTTTTCGTCGCATCGTCCGCGTCCTTGACGACGACTCGCCCGCGGGCCTCGTACTCGCGTGGATACGTCTTGTCCCGTTCGATGACTGCGTCGTAGCCGACCTGCTGGACGGCCTTGGCGATCTCGTCGACAGTCGGCTCTTCGACGGCCAGATCAAGTGACACGCGACGCCCGTCGCTGCGCGAGTGGTTGGCGTCGAGTGCCACCGGCCAGATAACGTTCTCGACCATACCGGGAGTGGCCGCCCGTGGCATATATGGGTTATCGTCACCGTCGATAGGAGATGAAATGATAATTAGATTAAATATATGAAGAATCAAGCTTACATACCTCTGTAATCTATCCGTGGCATATGGTAAAGAAAGGGTTACTCGCTATCGCCGCCGTGGTGCTCCTCGTAGTTTTAGGGACGGGAGTCCTTATCGGAGCACAGTTCGCGGGCGGGACAGCGGATACGACGACACAGACAGCTGATTCACAGAGCGACGACGGCGGCGGCGGTAATGGCGGTAGTTCAACGGCGACGGCAACAGCCGGTAACAGTACGACGCCAACACCAACGGCGGAACCAAACGGAACAGTGACCGAGACAGCGACCCCACAGCAGGAGTCGATCCCGGCACGGGAGTTCAACGAACAGAACGTCTCGAACTACATCCGGCAGTTCCTCAACGAGGAACGCGAGGCCGCAGATGTCCCACCGTTCGAATCGGGACTTCGGACAGAAGAGGACCTCAACGAGATGGCAAAGAACCACAGCGAGCAGATGGCCATCGAAGGGAATGCGATCCACAAGATCGACGGCGTCTCCAGTAAAGACCGGTACGAAGACACCGGCCTCTACGACCGGTGTACGTTCGACTCTGCAGAGGGCGAGTACATCGAGCAGCCGGACCGAAACCGGTTTGAGGCAGTTGAGATGACAGTCGCCGGCCAGATGTACGAGGAGAACGGCGAGGAACTGTTCCATGCCACCGACAAGGAAGTCGCCAGAAAAATCGTCGATGACTGGATGGCGTGGCCGGACTACCGCGAACGGCTCACGCTCCGCAACGCCAATCTCGTCGGCATCGGCGTGGAGATAACCGATACCGGCAACGTGTACGCGACTGCCAACATCTGCGGCTAACGGCTGGACAGACGTACCGAGACACTGACAGCCGAGGTCGTTTGTGAGCGCTGTGTGCTGCCACTGCCCCACACCTCTGTCTAAGTTCTACATTTCCCCAAGCGAACAGTGTCGTCGGTACCTCGCTACTCTCTGTGGCGACCCGTTCGGAAACCGCTGGGGGCAGTACTCGATCAATCAACGGAACTCCACTAATACTGTCTCCTGTGGCTAAGCCGGGTACAGCCGTCATACCTCTCACAAAACACTTACATATACCATTTCACCAGTTGTTATGAATCGCCGACAAATCCTCTCAATCTCAGCACTTTCCATACCTCTCTCGGGTTGCGCCGAGTGGAATAGTAATGGCACAACCGAAAGCAACTCCCCAGCACCAGGGGCGACAGAAACGCCGGGCAAAACCGCCACTGAGACCGGGACGTCGCCTTCCACGGTATCGACACCGGAGTGTTGGCCATCGATGTGTGACGGGTCAAAGCTCGTAGAAGTCCAAGTCGTCGGTGCGTTCTCGGGTACTGTTGTCCTACTAGCCACATGCCAGGACAAGGAACTTTCAATTCCACCGGGGGAATCAGTCCAGATTAACCGCGATACGGACGCTCAGACCTGTCGAATTGTGCTCTCTGTCGACGGCAAGCAGGAATTCAGTGATACGGTCAACGGCCACCAGAGCGTGGATCTGACAGTCGGTTCAGACGGCGAAGTAACTGACAGATGGATCGTTCAGTAACGGACTGGCGGGCCGCTTTGGCTCTCTTACTCGACTCGGTCTGACTCCCAGTCACCGCACGGAAATACACGGTCTGCTGGACGGGTGGAATGGTCCGCAGTTCGGTCAGTTCTCGGACGGAAAAAGCCGCTCAGTTACCGCGTTACTCGCCGCTGCTTTCGGAGTCGCCACCGCTCTTCTGCTCTGCCAGCCAGTCCTCGTATTCGTCCTGTGGGACGACCTCAACGGTCCCGAGCATCTGTGAGTGTCCAGAGCCACAGTATTCAGCACAGTAGAGCTGATAGGTGCCGGTGTTCTCTGCGTTGGTCCGGAGGCGGTTGTACTGGCCGGGGAACGCGTCCGATTTCAGTCCAAGTCCAGGCACGTGGAACGCATGTAGCCAGTCCTTCGACGTAACCCGCAAGGATACGTCCTGATTGGCCGGTATCTTTAGGTCCGTCGTGGTGGTCACCTCCGCTTCACCGTCCCAGCTCGACTCGTTGTAGTAGAACGTCCAGCCGTACCGCTGGGCTTCGACGGTGATGAGTTCAGTGTCCTGTTCCTGCAGTGCGGCCTGGTCACCGGCCTCGGCGGTGACGTACGGGCTAGCCATCACCTGGTAGGAGGCGACGCCGACGAACAGGAGAATGATCGCCGTCGCGATGGTCCAGGTGACTTCGAGTCGGCGGTTCTCCTGCGTCGGAAGCGCCTCTTCCTGATTACGGAATCGCCAGACGGTGTAGATCAGAATCCCTTCGACGAGGACCGTAATCGGGATCGCCACGTACAGGAGGTTCATGTTCAGCCCCCAGATGAGGCTATCCGTCGTCGAGTCCTGAATCTGTGCGGCGGCGGCCGGCTCGGCGGCGAGCGCGAGCAACGCAGCACCGAACAGAGCGACCAGACCGGCACGTTTCCGGGTCATGGATGCGGCTTAGGATTTCGGGGATAAATAACTGCTGTCTTCGCCGCAGGCTCCCGATTTGCAGCAATAGGGCAGCGGAGCGGCTCCGGACAGAGACAGCGGAATCGCGAGGTCTAAGTGGCCAGCATCGAAGGATACAATAATGGCAGAGAGCCGGACCTTCACCGGGCTGCTCGCCGCGACCGCCGTCGGCGTGTACTTGCTAGTTCTCGCCGGCGCGACAACGACGCTTACGGATGCGGCGGCAGCCTGTACTACATGGCCGCTGTGTGACGGACCGGTCGACGTAACGAACACGGCCCTATTAGTCGCCTGGGGACATCGACTCGTCGCAGCCGCCGTTGGACTCCTCGTTGTGGCTGTGGCCCTTATCGGGCTCCGATCCGGCTGCCGCGGCCGTGTCAAGGCAGCTATCCTCCTCGGCACCGCGCTGTACCCGGTCCAGATAGCGCTCGGCGCTGTCGTCGCGACGAGCACCGAGACGGCACTCCCCGGTGCCCACCTCGCTCTGGGAATGGGCATCTTCGGCTCGTTCGTGCTGGCTCTCGCGTGGCACCTCGAAGCTGAGACGGGCAGTGATGACGAGACTCCAGTGAAGAACCCGACGCCCGCGCCGGAACCGACCGGAGACGAAATCGGTGGCCAAACCACCACACTCTCTCTCCGCGAACGGCTCGTCGGGACTGCGTCTGCGTACTTCCGCCTGATGAAGCCCCGGCTGATGTGGCTTCTGTGTCTGGTCGCTGCGGCTGGGATGGCACTCGCCGCCGGACAGACGCTCACTGTTCGGACGGTGCTGCTCACGCTCGGGGGCGGCGTCCTCTCTATCGGGGCGTCGGGGACGTTCAACCACGTTCTCGAACGCGACATCGACAAGCGCATGGACCGGACCTCGGATCGTCCTATCGCGACCCACCAGATCCCGGTCCGGAACGCGCTGGCCTTTGGCCTGCTCCTGTCGCTTGCGTCACTGTGGCTGTTCTGGCAGGTGAACGCGCTCGTAGCGGTCCTCGGGCTGACCGCGATTGTGTTCTACAGCGTCATCTACACGCTCGTGTTGAAGCCCAACACCGTCCAGAACACTGTCATCGGCGGAGCCGCCGGCGCACTGCCAGCGCTCATCGGCTGGGTTGCCGCCGACGGATCAGTCGGTCTCCCGGGCGTCGTCCTCGCCGTGGTCATCTTCCTTTGGACGCCAGCGCACTTCTACAACCTCGCGCTCGCGTACAAGGACGATTACGAGGCGGGCGGCTTCCCGATGATGCCGGTCGTCCGCGGCGAGACGGAGACGCGCAAGCACATCGTCTACTATCTCGGGGCGACGCTCATATCAGCAGGTGTTCTGGGTGTGCTCACGCCGCTTGGCTGGCTGTACGCCGTCACGTCGGTGTTGCTGGGTGCGGTGTTCCTCTGGGCCGTCATTCTGCTCCACCGCGAACAGACCGAAGCGGCGGCGTTCCGGGCGTTCCATGCGTCGAACGCCTACCTCGGGGCGGTCCTGATCGCCATCGTCGTCGACGCACTGGCACTATGAGCACCACGACAGCGACTCTCAGAGATGCAGTCCCGGACACGCGCTCGCTGGTGACCTGGGCAGCCGTGTTGAACGCGGAGTTCATCCTCGTTCTGGGCTACGTCCTCAACACGGCCCAACCCGCGACGGACCCGTTCCTGCTGGTGTTCCCGTTCATCTGGCTCAACATCGCCGGTCTCGTGTTTCTGCGAGTGCGGCCGGAACTGACCGACCGCCGTCGGACGGTTGGCAGTGCGGTTATCGCTCTCGGCTATCTGCTCGTACTGGGGTACGTTGGCGGCGTGTACGGCACGGGTGGTCAGGGGACTGGCATCCGATTGGTCACGCAAGCCCCACCGGGATTCTCGCCGACGATCGTGTTCAGTGGTGCGACCCTCAGTGTGGTGCTCATCCCCTGGAAGGTCGCCGGCTATCTGGCGCTGTCGTATCTGGTGTTCGTGACCGCTGTCGACGCAAGCGGCGGTGCGGTGGGCGGCATCGTCGGCCTCTTTTCGTGTGTCTCCTGTGTCCTCCCGATCATTGCGTCGATACTGGGGGGCTTCGTGGGTGTCGGGGCAACACTGTCACAGGCGGCCCTGTCCCAGTCGTATGGGCTCTCGACGGTGGTGTTCGTCACCTCGGTCGGACTGCTGTACGGCGTCCACCGCTTCGATGTGACACTCGTCGGTCGGCTCCGAGCACTAATCGACCGACCATAGAGCTTTCAGGCCGACAGGCGTAAGGGCCGGCATGAGTTCTGTCGAAATCGAATACTGTGTTCCATGTGGGTTCCGCGAACGAGCGGTAAACGTCCAGCAAGCGATTTTATCCGGACTCGAGCGCGAACTCAACAGCGTCCGACTGGTCATGGGCGACCACGGCGTGTTCAGAATCAGTGTCGACGACGAGACCGTCTACGACAAAGCCGAGGCCAGCGACGAGTTCGACGTAGACGCTATCGTACGTGAGATCCGATCGCACGTCACGTAGCAGGCCCCACAGTGATAGTGTGTGCCCAATACTGCGGTGGAGCTACCAACAGTTTGTGACGACCTAGCGCACAACAAACTATTTATTGTTTTGCTGTGACATCTTCGGCAAATGGCGACGAAAACCGAGTTCTGTGACCACTGTGAAGAGACGAACCCGGTCGTCACGGACAAGCCGTGGCTCCCCGCTGTCTGTCTTGAGTGTGGCCGCAACGTGTAGCCGATAGTCGCGCGAGAACGGAACTGCTTTCGGCCACCCGACCGGACGAGGGCGCATGGACGAGGTACTGGTCGCGTCGGATGTCGGGCGGCGCTACGGCGAGACGGTCGCACTCGACGGCGTGTCGCTGACGGCGACCGCTGGAGAAGTGCTCGCGCTGGTCGGTCCCAATGGGGCTGGCAAGACCACGCTGGTACGAGCGTTGACCGGAACGACGGACGCGACTGGCGAGGTACAGCTGTTTGGCCAGTCGCCCAGAACGGTCGCCCGCGACCGAATCGGGCTGTTGCCACAGTCGTTTTCGCCCCACGAGCGACTGACGGCGCGGGAACTGCTGGAATACTATGCTGGCCTGTACGACGATACCCGCGATGTCGAGGCCGTGCTCGACGATGTCGGTCTGGCCGATACCGCGAGCACCACATACGAGAATCTCTCGGGCGGGCAGCAGCGACGGACCTGCGTCGCGACGGCGCTGATCAACGACCCGGATCTGCTCGTACTGGACGAGCCGACGACCGGTATCGATCCGGCCGGTCGGCGTGACCTCTGGCGACTGTTGGAGGGACTCGCCGACCGCGGCGTGACGATACTCGTCACGACACACTACATGGAGGAGGCCCAGCGGCTCGCGGACCGCGTTGGCCTCCTCGCAGACGGGACGCTCATCGCACTCGACTCGCCGGAGCAGCTCGTGGCCGAGCACGGTGGCGACAGCCAGCTCATCGTCGATGGCTCCTTCGACGAAGCTGCCGTCTCAGCCATCGACTACCCGGCGGAGACAGCGATCCGGAACGGCCGGTTGGTCGTCTACGGCATCCGCCCGGAGTCTATCGGCAACATCACTGAGCAACTGGGGCAGGCGGGCATCGAGTACGACAGTCTGACCTGGAAACAGCCGGACTTGGAGGACGTGTACCTCGAACTCACCGGGACGGCTGTCGGCCAGCGCGGTGAACCACAGCAGACGGAGCCGGTCGCGGGTGGTGCTCAATGAGCCGGTTGGGGCGACTCACGGCAGAGACGCGCGCGGCGTCGCTGGCCTTCCTCCGGCGACGGACGGCCGTCTTCTTCACGTTCTTTTTCCCGGTCATTATCGTCGTTATCTTCGGCGTACTGGTCCAGACTCAGCCGGGCGGTGGCGGGCTGTTCACGGAGCCGCCGAGCTTCTACGCGCCGGGGTATCTGGCCGTCGTCGTCCTGTTTACCCCGCTCTCCCGCGTCGGCAGCGAAGTAGCGCGACATCGGGACGGCAACCGCTTCGAGAAGCTGGCGACGACGCCGCTGACCCGGACTGAGTGGCTGCTGGCACAGACGCTCGTCAACGTCGTCATCATCGGTATCGCCGGTCTCCTGATTCTGGGCCTGATGGTGTGGCTCACCGGCGCGACCATCCAACCGTCGGGGCTGTTGCTCCCCTTCGTCGGCCTCGGCGTCGCGCTGTTCTGTGCCGTCGGCGCGATGCTGGGCAGCCTCGCGGACTCACAGGACGGCGTCATCGCAGCGAGCAACGGCCTTGCACTTCCGCTGCTCTTCCTCTCGGAGACGTTCGTCCCACAGACACTTCTGCCCGCGTGGCTGCCGACGTGGCTCTCGCCGCTGACGTACTTCTCGCGTGGCGTCCGTGCCGCGACGACCGGCACTGGCGATGCACTCGGCCCGCTCGCCGTTCTCACCGCCTGTGCTGTCGTTGGTTTTGTGATCGGTGCGCGGTTGCTCCCACGGACAGACTGAGCGCCGACCGGAATTTTCTACAGGCGTGCGACCGATGATAACAGGTCGGACAGTTCCGCCGCAGTCGCGTTACCCGATTTGATAGCGTCTCTGGGGTCACGACCCATCTCCTGGACGGTCTCGATGGCGCGGTCCGGGCCGTAGTCGTAATGATACACTAGCCATGCGGCAAGTACCTGTCCGGTCCGGCCGATGCCGGCCAGACAGTGAACGACGACCCGTTCCTCTGATTCGCAGGCGTCAACCAGAAACGGCAGGATCTCGTCGTGGAGGCGGTCTTGAGGAATAAGTCGGTGGTCGGGAACCGGTACGTGGCGGACTGCTGACGTTCCGAAGGCCTCCCGATAGCGCCGGAGGTTAGCCCCAGCGCCGTCGAGCTGTTGGCCGGGAAGCAGACAGCAGATCCGCTCGATGTCGTGTGCCTGCATGTGTTCGATCCAATCATCGATAGCGTCCTGCTGCGTGGCGACCGTATGCCAGCCGGGCGCACAGGAGCCGTAGACGTACTCTTCGTTGGAGGTTGCAGGCGCGAAGCGGTGTGGATTCACGATGGGCATAGCACCCGTTATCCTGCCTATCCTACCGACCCTCTTCACTCTACCCACCCAGTTCTCAGCTGTGATTCTTCGAATAGAAGTCGGTCTCTGCGGGACCACGTTCCAGCCACATCCAGTTTCAGTGACCACGTTTATACTGTCAGTTCCCCCTACGTCGAGACATGGTGACGTTTCTTGCCGGCGGGACGGGAACGCCGAAGCTCCTCGCCGGTGCCGACGACGTGTTTTCGCCGACGGCGACGACTGTCGTCGCCAACACCGGTGACGATATCGAACTGGGGGGCCACCTCGTCTGTCCGGACCTCGATACCGTCCTGTTCCTCGACGGTGAGGTGCTCGATCGAGAGACGTGGTGGGGGATCGCCGACGACACCGCCGAGACACACACTGAACTGACGCGGCTGGCCGACGCCGCCGGGCTCGACGGTGGCCCACGATACCTCCCTGACGACGCACAGACTGCGGGCCGAGACATCGCCCGCTGGCGGCGCTTCTCCGGCGTTGCGGAGTTTATGCATATCGGCGACCGGGACCGCGCGGTCCACGTCACGCGGACCTCGCTGCTTGACGAAGGGTACTCACTGACAGACGCGACGCGGACGCTTGCGGACGCGTTCGAGTTGGAGCGGACGCTGTTACCGATGAGCGACGACCCTGTCGCGTCTATCATTCACACCCCGATCGACCAGATGCACTTTCAGGAGTGGTGGGTAGGACACAACGGAGAACCCTTGGTCGAAGACGTGGAGTTTCGTGGCTCCGAGGCGGCCAGCGCGACGGACGCCGTCCTGACCGCGCTCGACGATACTGTTGTCATCGGTCCGTCGAACCCCGTGACCTCGCTCGGGCCGATGCTCGCCGTCGACGACATCGAACAGGCACTGCACGAGACAACGGTCGTTGCCGTCTCGCCGTTCATCGAAGACACGGTGTTCTCGGGGCCGGCGGCTGACCTGATGGCCGGCGTCGGACTTGAGCCAAGCACCGCCGGCGTGGCCGAGGCCTACCCTTTCGCTGACGCGTTCGTACTTGACGACGACGATTCGACGCCGCTTGACGTACCGGCCATCCGAACTGACACGACCCTCGAAGACGCGGCCGACGCCGAGCGGGTGAACCGCGCTGTCGAAACGGCGCTGTCGGAGGTGGCCTGATGTTTGAGCCGCGCGTCGCCCTCGCGAGTCTGAGCGGGGAGGCCAACGCGTCGTGGGCCCGCGCGGTCGAATCCCACATCGGGTGTGCGTTCCTCGGCGGTATCGCGCTCGACGACCGGACCCGCGAGGCCGCCCGAGCGATGACGGACCGCGACCGCTCCGAGTTCCTGCCGGACGATCCGGTCGCGTTCGTTGACGATCAATTGGCTGCGCTGGCGGATGCACCGCTGCGCCCGGCGTTCAATGTACGAAGCGTGACACGTGACCCTGTAGCGCGTGCCGCCACCGTCTGTCAGCGCCACGACGCCATCATCGAGATCAATGCCCACTGCCGGCAAGACGAGATGTGCGCCGCCGGTGCCGGCGAGTCGCTGCTCCGGCAACCGGAACGACTGGCAGAGTTCGTGGAAGCAGCAGCGTCGACAGGGGCGACGGTTTCGGTGAAGGGGCGTGCCGAACTCGACGGCGTCTCGCTCCCGGCCGTTGCACAGACTATCGAAGATGCCGGCGGTGACATGTTCCACGTCGACGCGATGGACACGGAGTCAGTCATCGCCGACGTGGCTGCCGCCACCGACCTGTTCGTCGTGGCGAACAACGGCGTTCGCGGGACGGCGACCACACGAGAGTACCTCTCGTACGGCGCTGACGCCGTCAGCGTCGGTCGTGCGAGCGACAGGCCGGAGCTACTCGGCGAAGTCCGAAAAACGACAGCGGAGTGGTTCACGTCGGAGGTGTCACCGTGACCGAGCGGCCTGTTGCAGAGAACGCCCAGCTAGCACTGCTGCTGGAGGTCTCCGGCACGCCGAAACCGGGTAACGTCGACCGCGAGCGGGAGTACGACGACCTCCGGTTCGAGCACTTCATGGCCGGCGCTGTGGGGGCTCGGTCGGGTCTCGACCGTGCGGCCGAGGGCGACCCCATCGGCCCCGCGTTCGAGACAGCCGTCGAAGGAATGGCAGGCCAATCCGGTGGGAATACACAATTCGGGGCGCTGCTGGTGCTCACACCGTTAGTGGCCACGGCCGCTGACGGGCGACTGTCACCGTCCGGCGCGGACGCCGTGGTCCGTGGGACGACCGTCGAGGATGCGGCGGCGTTCTACCGCGCCTTCGAGCACGTCGATGTGGCTGTCGACGACCCGCCCGACGGTCTGGAGCCGCTCGATGTCCGCCGCGGGAGCGACGCGATCCCGGAACTCCGGGCACGTGAGCTGACGCTATTCGACGTGATGGCGTCCAGCGCGGATGTCGACGGCGTGGCCGCCGAGTGGGTCTCCGGCTTCGAACGCGTGTTCGAGGCCAGCGAGTGGCTACTGGACGGATCTGAGCCGGTCGCCGACCGTGCGTCTGACGCCTTCCTCGAACTGCTCGCGGCGGAACCGGACACGTTCATCGTCACACAGCAAGACCGCGAAACCGCCGAGGAGGTGCAGGAGCGGGCACAGGCCGTCCTCGACGGCGACGAAGACGCAACCGACCTCGCCGAGGAGTTCGTCCGGCGGGACATCAACCCTGGAACGACTGCGGATCTCGTCGCGGGTGCGCTGTTCGTCGCGCTGGAACGGGGGCTCGACGTGTGACGGGGGCTCCTTCGACAGGCGATGGTCCGGCTTCTGGTAATTCTGAGACACAGTGGCCTGTCACGATCGCTGGCGTCTCCGAGACCGTCGTCACCACACTGGGACCGAACGAGCGCTGGAACGTCGCGGCGCTGGGCGTCCATGCGCCGGACGGCGACGGCCCGGCCACGGCGACGACGTGGGGCCGGACCCGGACCTGGCGGAACTTCCGGGAGCGCGGGGACGGCTACGTTCAGTTCACGCGCGACCCAGTCGACTTCGTCGAGGCGGCGCTGTCGGTTCGGGAGGAAGACGACCCAGTTATCGACAGCGCGGATGCCTGGGTAGAAGTCAATGTCGAACAGCGCACTTCCGGGACGGAGGGCGACACGCAGTGGGTCGAGTGGGCGCTACACCCCGTCGATAGCACCATCAAGCGACGGGTCGTCCCGACGACGAACCGCGGCCACGCCGCCGTCGTCGAGGCGACCGTCGCGGCCTCGCGGCTGGACGTACCGAGCTACGACCGCGAAACGTTGCTGGACCGTCTCGCGTACTTCGAGTCCGTGGTCGAAACGGCCGGCAGCGAGCGCGAACGGGCGGCCTTCGAGCGCGTCCGCGATTTAGTCGACGCCGACTGGTAAGGATTCCACGCGGAATTTGGGGCAGACAGGCGACACACGGCGACCCGTGACAGACTGTGTCGCACTCCCGTGTACCCTGTCACGGCGACGGTCAGTGCATGGTTGCGGGTCGTCCCACCCCTACTGATAAACATTCGCGTGCGTGGTCCGTTCCGAACCCTTTTTGAGTGCGACCAAGCAAGTAGCGCGCATGGCAATCAAACCCGCCTACGTCAAGAAGACCGGGACGCTCCTCATGGAGCGATACCCTGACGCCTTCGGTGCAGACTTCGAACACAACAAAGACGTCGTCGAGGAACTGACCAACATCGAATCCAAGGGTGTCCGCAACCGCATCGCCGGCTACGTCACCCGGAAGATGAACAACCCGGTCGAAGCGTAACTCGGTTCTTTCTCTCTGTCTCCCGCGGTATCTGAGCGACTGCTCCCCTCAGCCACTGCCCGCTACTGTTCGGGCTGGGCGCGCTGGCTGTCGCTCTGTCGCTTCCGGTGGATGATTCCCTGCATGTTCGCGGTGCGAGCGGCGATGTCGCGGAACGACTCGCCAACGTCGCTGTCCTCGTCGAGAACGAGCGGTTCCCCGGTCGAACCTCCCTCCCTGACTTCGGGGTCGAGCGGGATGTCGCCGAGGAACGGCATCTCCGTTTCGTCGGCGAACTCGCGGCCGCCGCCGCTGCCGAAGATGTCGTGCGTGCCACCACAGTCCGGACAGACGAACGACGACATGTTCTCGACGATGCCCAGCACGGGGGTTTCGTGGCGACCGAACATCCGGAGTCCCTTCCGGGCGTCGTCGAGCGCGACCTCTTCCGGCGTGGTGACGATGACAGCCCCGGAAACAGGCACCTGCTGGAGCATCGTCAACTGCGTGTCGCCGGTCCCCGGCGGCAGGTCCACGACCATGTAGTCGAGTTCGCCCCAGAGCACGTCGTCCCACAGTTGCGTGAGGACGTTGTCGACCATCGGACCGCGGAAGATAACCGGGTCGTCCTTGCCCACGAGGAAGTCCATGCTCATCAGCTTCATCCCGTGTTTTTCCACAGGAATGATCTCCTCGTCCTCTGTCGCACGCGGCTGCTCGTCCGCGTCGAGCATCCGCGGGACGTTCGGCCCGTACACGTCGGCGTCGAACAAGCCAACCCGGGCACCAAGCCGCGAGAGGCCGGCAGCGAGGTTCACTGCGACGGTCGACTTGCCGACGCCGCCCTTGCCCGAGGCGACGGCGATGACGTTCTTGACCTTCGGCAGCGGGTCCTCCGCTTCCGGGACGCCGCGGTCGACGCTCGCCGAGAGGTCGATCTCGCGGTCCATGTCGCCCAGCGCCTCGCGGACCTCGTTCGCGATGCTCGTCTCCGTCGGCGAGTACGGCGCACCGAGCGCCAGGTCGATGCTGACCTCGTCGTCAGTCACGTCGATGCTGTTGATCAGCCCGAGCGAGACGATATCGTCCCCAAGATCCGGGTCCTCGACCGCTTGCAGGCGCTCGCGTACGTCATCTGTATTCATGCACAGGGTTAGGCTCTGGAGGTGCGATAAGGATTGTGACACCGCCGGACACGGCAGTAACCGAATTGGCGGCATCGAGATGTGCTGGCTCCAATTATCGTAGCTCCCGCGTACGCAAGCGCACGAGGTCGAGTAATGAAAATCGGTACAGCAGCCGTCTCGGACTCAAGGGCGTCGAAACACGTAGACGCCGCCGTCGTCAAGTTCGGCGCGTAGCTCACCGCTGTCGTGGTCGAACACGAGCTGCTCCGGCGTCCCGGCAAAGGAGTGTAGCGGCATGCCGGTGTCTATCGCGCCGTCGGGGGCCACTGTGACGTGTGTGCGGCCGCCGAAGTCGGCCCGGAGCGTTCCGTCGTCCGCCTCGGTCACGGCGTCCGGTCCCGCGAACCGTTCCAGCTGGCCGCGAACCGCCGTTCGGTCGGTCGGGTCGATGCCACCGCCGCCGTCGGTGATATGTCGGCGCATACGTTGACATGTGGTCCCAGTGACGAGTGTATTATGCCGGCCCCGTCAACGACCTGAGGCCTGTTACTCCATGCCTCAGTGGGTATGCCTTACAATCACGCGGCCGGCCCCCTTCGTTGCGTTTAAATACAACCCCGGAATAGAATCGGATAGACTCGTGTAGGGGGACCGGCCCCCGAGTCCGCGTGCTGCGGGCGCGAGTGTCATAGAACGCGTGTCGTGGTAGCCAAGCCTGGCCCAAGGCGCAGGGTTGCTAACTCTGTGGCGTACAGCCTCCGGGGTTCGAATCCCCGCCACGACGCTCACCCATCAGTACCTACATATGAGTGCAGAAGACCCCAACGCGGGCGAGGACGCGGATGCTGAAGAGGAGGAGGACATCCGCTATTTCGTCCGTATCGGACAGACAGACCTTGACGGGACGAAATCCGTCGAGCGAGCACTGACAGAACTGAACGGTATCGGCCACCGGGCCGCCCGAATTATCGCCCAAAAGGCGGACGTCGACCGGCGCGCTGTCTTCGGCAAGCTCGACGACGACGTTATCGAGCGCGTCGTCGACCGTGTCGAGAACTTCGCCGACGATGTGCCCGAGTGGATGACCAACCACCAGAAGGACTACTTCACCGGTGAGACCACCCACGAGACCGGCAACGACCTCCAGCTCACCCGCCGGCAGGACATCAACCGCATGAAGATGATCGACTCCTACCGCGGTGTCCGCCACAAGCGCGGCCAGAAGGTCCGTGGACAGCGTACCAAGTCCACTGGCCGAACGGAGGGGACCATCGGCGTCAACGTCGAGGCGATCAAGGAAGAGCAGGCTGAGGAAGCCGCTGCGGAGGATGACGAATAATGGCGCTTGGTTCAAACACGAAGTTCTACGAGACGCCGAATCATCCCTTCCAGGGCGAGCGCATCGCCGACGAGGCCAACCTCATCGGCCGCTACGGCCTGAAGAACAAAGAAGAGCTCTGGCGCGCACAGTCCGAGCTCCGCGGCTACCGCCGTGAGGCCCGGAAGCTGCTGGGCAGCGCCGGCGAGCACGAGACCGAGTCCGAGGAGTTCCTCGCTCGGCTCAAGCGCTACGGCATCCTCAACGAGCAGGACCAGCTCGACGACGTGCTGTCGCTTGACGTGACCGACGTGCTAGAACGCCGCCTGCAGACGGTCGTTTACCGCAAGGGCTACGCGAACACGCCCGAACAGGCGCGCCAGTTCATCGTCCACGGACACATTGTGCTGGACGACGCTCGCGTCACCCGACCCGGCATGACGGTCGAAACCGCCGTCGAGAGCTCGGTCGGCTTCGACGAGCACAGTTCGCTGTCGGACGAACTCCATCCTGAGCGCGCGGAGGCCCAAGAATGAGCGAAGACACCGAAGACATCTGGGGCATCGCCCACGTGCACGCATCGTTCAACAACACGATCATCACCATCACCGACCAGACCGGCGCGGAGACGCTCGCGAAGAGCTCCGGCGGGACGGTCGTCAAGCAGAACCGCGACGAAGCGTCGCCGTACGCGGCGATGCAGATGGCCGAGGTCGTTGCGGAGAAGGCCCTCGACCGTGGCGTCGAAGGCGTCGACGTTCGGGTCCGCGGTCCCGGCGGCAACCTCCAGACCTCGCCCGGTCCGGGTGCGCAGGCGACGATCCGCGCACTCGCCCGAGCGGGCCTGGAGATCGGTCGCATCGAGGACGTCACGCCGACCCCGCACGACGGCACTCGTGCACCCAAGAACTCCGGATTCTAACCAATGACACAGGACTACGAGGTTGAGTTCGTCGAACGCGGCGAGCGCGAGGCGCGGATCCTCGTGCGCGGCATCACGCCGGCTTTCGCCAACGGCATCCGGCGAGCGATGGTCGCGGACGTGCCGACGTTCAGTATCGACACCGTCCGCGTCATCGAGAACACCAGCGTGATGTTCAACGAGCAGATCGGTCTCCGACTGGGACTGGTCCCGCTGACGACCGACCTCGACGACTTCGAGATCGGCGACGAGGTGACGCTGTCACTGTCCGTCGACGGGCCGAGCACGGCCTACTCCAGCGACCTCGTCTCCTCGGACCCGATGGTCGAGGCCGCCGACGACAACATCCCGATAATCGATCTCAAGGAGGGCCAACGTCTCGAAGTCGAGGCCGACGCCGTCCTCGATACCGGTCGGGAACACGCCAAACATCAGGGCGGCGTGGCCGTCGGCTACCGACACCTCCAGCAGGTGGAGGTCGTCGGCGACCTCGGCGAGTTCGAGGACGACGACCCGAACATCCTGCGTGGCGTCATCGAAGAGCAGGCGGCCGAACACGCCGCCGGCGACGCCACCAACGGCGAACTTGTCGCGACAGACGAGTTCGACAACGACCTTCGGAACCGCTACCCCGGCAAGGACGTCGAGGTTTCGGACGTGCCGAACGCGTTCGTGTTCCACGTCGAGACGGACGGGTCGTTCACCACCGAGGAACTGGTCCTGCGCGCGGTCGAGACGCTGCGTGACCGCGCGACCGAACTGAAAGACGCAGTCCAGCTGTAACGATACAATGCCCCGACACACCCCACCACTACCGATGACCGCCCGCTCCCCGAGCGCGAGGACCGAAAGGGGTTTTACGGGGCACGCAAAACGAACAATCGCGCGCAGGGATAGCCAAGTTTGGCCAACGGCGCAGCGTTCAGGGCGCTGTCCCGTAGGGGTCCGCAGGTTCAAATCCTGCTCCCTGCACTTTTCCCACAACGGAGGAATCATATGAGTAAGACGAACCCGAGACTCAGTAGTCTCATCGCCGACCTGAAGTCAGCCGCCCGCAGTTCGGGCGGTGCTGTCTGGGGCGACGTCGCCGAGCGCTTAGAAAAGCCACGGCGCACACACGCGGAAGTCAACCTCGGCCGTATCGAACGATACGCCCAGGAGGACGAAACCGTTGTTGTGCCCGGCAAGGTGCTTGGCTCCGGTGTCCTGCAGAAGGACGTCACCGTCGCCGCTGTCGACTTCTCCGGAACCGCCGAGACGAAGATCGACCAGGTTGGAGAGGCTGTATCACTCGAACAGGCAATCGAAAACAACCCAGAAGGCTCCCACGTCCGGGTGATCCGATGAGCGTCGCAGAATTCGACGCGGATGTCATCGTTGACGCCCGCGACTGTATCATGGGCCGCGTCGCATCACAGGTCGCCGAACAGGCACTCGACGGCGAGACGGTCGCCGTCGTCAACGCCGAACGCGCCGTGATCACCGGCCGAGAGGAGCAGATCGTAGAAAAGTACGAGAAACGTGTCGACATCGGTAACGACAACGGGTACTTCTACCCCAAGCGACCGGACGGCATCTTCAAACGCACCATCCGTGGCATGCTGCCCCACAAGAAGCAGCGTGGCCGCGAGGCGTTCGAGAGCGTCCGTGTCTACCTCGGCAACCCATACGACGAGGATGGCGAGGTCCTAGACGGCACGTCGCTTGACCGACTGTCGAACATCAAGTTCGTCACGCTGGGCGAGATCAGCGAAACGCTTGGAGCGAACAAGACATGGTAACGAACACGTCTGGCAAGAAGAAGACCGCCGTCGCCCGCGCAACCGTTCGTGAGGGCGAGGGCCGCGTGCGTATCGACTCGCAGCCGGTCGAACTCGTCGACCCCGAGCTGGCGCAGCTCAAGATGCTGGAACCGTTCCGCATCGCAGAGGACGATCTCCGCGGCGAGGTCGACGTCGAAGTGTCCGTCGAAGGTGGCGGCGTCATGGGGCAGGCAGATGCCGCCCGAACCGCCATCGCTCGCGGACTTGTCGACCACACTAACGATGCCGAACTCCGTGACGCGTTCATGGAGTTCGATCGCTCGCTGCTGGTCAACGATGTTCGCCAGTCCGAACCCAAGAAGTGGGGCGGCCCCGGTGCGCGGGCCCGCTACCAGAAATCGTACCGCTAAGGTGATACAGGTATGATGGTACCGGTTCGGTGTTTCACGTGCGGTAACGTCGTCGGCGAGCACTGGGAGGAGTTCAAGGCCCGCACCCGCGAGGCCGAGGAGCCTGAGGACCCGGAGAAGGTTCTCGACGAACTCGGCGTCGAGCGGCACTGCTGTCGCCGGATGCTCGTCTCGCACAAAGACCTCGTCGACATCGTCTCACCCTACCAATGAACGCACAGGAAAGCCGCTACGAGAAGGCCCGCAAGCTCGGCGCGCGAGCGCTGCAGTTGGCCCACGGTGCTCCCGTGCTCATCGAGACGGAACACACCCAGCCGATACTCATCGCCGCCGAGGAGTACGACGCTGGCGTCCTACCGTTTACGGTCAACAGGAGTGACTAACGATGACGCTCATCACTGACATCCGACTCCGCCGCGTCCTCGACTCCCGCGGGAACGCGACTGTCGAGGCCGACGTCCTCACCGAGAGTGGGGGCTTCGGTCGTGGCAAGGCACCGAGCGGCGCAAGCACGGGCGAGTACGAGGCCATCGAGCTCCCCGCCAACGAGGCCATCGCCAAGGCCCGCGAGGAGGCACTCCCGCGACTCATCGGTGAGGTCCATGCCGGGAACCAGCGCGATGTCGACGCGGCGCTCCACGCCGCCGACGGCACCGACGACTTCTCCGGCATCGGAGCCAACAGCGCCGTCGCCATCTCGATGGCGGCCGCCAAGGCCGGGGCCGACGTGTTGGGCGCACCGCTGTACCAGCATCTCGGCGGCACGTTCCGGGGCAACGAGTACCCGACGCCGCTGGGCAACATCATCGGTGGCGGCGAGCACGCCGCGGATGCAACCAACATTCAGGAGTTCCTCGCGGCTCCCGTCGGCGCGCCGAGCGTCGAAGAGGCTGTCTTCGCCAACGCTGCGGTCCACCAGGAGGTCCACGACATTCTGGCCGATCGCGACCTGCCAGCGGGCAAGGGCGACGAAGGGGCCTGGGCACCGTCCGTCTCGGACGACGAAGCGTTCGAGATCATGGACGAGGCCGTCGAGACTGTCGCCGACGACTTCGGCTTCGCAATCTCGTTCGGCCTTGATGTCGCTGGCGCGGAACTCTACGATGATGAGGAGGACGGCTACGTCTACGACGACGGCGTCAAGTCCACCGAAGAGCAGATAGAGTACATCGCCGGGAAGGTCGAGGAGTACGACCTCGTCTACGTCGAGGACCCACTCGACGAGAACGATTACGAGGCCTTCGCGGACCTGACCGCACAGGTCGGTGACCAGACGCTCGTCTGTGGCGACGATCTGTTCGTCACCAACGTCGAGCGCCTGCAGGCCGGTATCAACGCCGACGCCGGAAACTCCATCCTGATCAAGCCGAACCAGATCGGGACGCTCACCGACGCTGTCGACGCCATCGAACTGGCGACGGCAAGCGGCTACGAGTCCGTCGTCTCCCACCGCAGCGGCGAGACGGAAGACACGACGATCGCACACCTCGCTGTCGCCACTGACGCACCGTTCATCAAGACCGGCGCGGTCGGCGGCGAGCGC
The DNA here is from genome assembly GCF_054850705.1 of Haloarcula sp. H-GB5. Lineage (NCBI taxonomy): Archaea > Methanobacteriati > Methanobacteriota > Halobacteria > Halobacteriales > Haloarculaceae > Haloarcula > Haloarcula sp. H-GB5. The sequence goes on from NZ_JBTWBG010000002.1 coordinate 556,956, forward strand.
ACAGCCAAGCTGAACGAACTAATCCGTATCGAGGACAACGCAGTATGAGCGGCAACGAAAAAGAAGGTCTCGACGCGTCCGATTCCGACTTCGACCCGTCCGACGAGGACGACGAAGCGGTCGACGCGGAGACCGAAACGGAAGCCGAACAGCCCGCCGACGACGCCGAAGAGGCGACAGAGGCCGAACCAACCGACGACACGGACGCCGACGAAGCGGCCGACGCCGACGAGGCCGCCGGCCCACAGCTGGACGAGGACGTCATGCCCGACGAGCAGTCGGAAGCTGACCTCCTCATTCCTGTCGAGGACTACCTCGGTGCCGGTGTCCACATCGGGACCCAGCAGAAGACCCAGGACATGGAGCGGTTCATCCACCGCGTCCGGACCGACGGGCTCTACGTGCTGGACGTTTCGATGACCGACGAGCGCATCCGCACTGCCGCGGACTTCCTGGCCAACTACGAGCCGGAGCAGATCCTGGCCGCGTCGTCGCGCCAGTACGGCCGGTTCCCGGCCGAGAAGTTCGCCGAAGCGATCGGCGCACGCGTCCGCACCGGCCGGTTCATCCCCGGCACGCTGACCAACCCCGACTACGACGGCTACATCGAGCCTGACATCGTGGTCGTCACCGACCCGATCGGTGACGCCCAGGCTGTCAAGGAGGCCATCACGGTCGGCATCCCGGTCATCGCGATGTGTGACTCCAACAACACCACGTCGAACGTCGATCTGGTGGTCCCGACGAACAACAAGGGGCGCAAAGCGCTGTCGGTCGTCTACTGGCTGCTGGCCAACGAGACGCTCGACCGCCGCGGTGCCGAGCCGACGTACGGACTCGACGACTTCGAGTCCGACCTCTAACGTCGCTGAACTGTTTCGTTTTCTCAATACTGGGGCGCGAGTCGCAACGCCGGAAACACCAACACAAAACCTACCACGAGCCCCGGAGTAGCTCCGGGCAATGGGAGAGAGAGACACCTTTGTCAACGCCGTTATCGGTGCCGTTGCGACTGCGCTGTTGAGTGGGTTCGTCCCGCTCGCGCCGTTGCTCGGTGGTGGCCTCGCCGGCTATCTCGAAGGCGGTGAGCGAGCCGACGGGGTTCGCGTCGGGTTCCTGTCCGGCGTCATCGGACTGGTCATCTCGCTGGTTTTCTTCGTGGTCGTATTCGTCTTTCTGGCCGCGTTGCTGGCGTTCGTTCCCGATGCTCTGGGCGTGTTCGGCGCGATGGGGCTGTTCGTACTCGTACTGGGAACACTTACGACGGCCGCGTACTTCCTCGGTCTGAGCGCCCTCGGCGGCTGGCTGGGTAACTACGTCAAGTATGACACGACCATCGGCGACTGACTGGCCAGTTGCGCTGTCGGTAACTACATCACTGCGGCCGCCACTACTGCGAACGCATATGCGCGAGTCGGTGACAAACGCCGGTATTGGGGCACTGGTGACGGTTGCACTGTCGTTTATCCCCTTTTCATCCGTGGCTGGCGGTGCTGTGGCCGCGGCGAACAACGGCGGCGGCTACTGGACGGGGCTCTGGCTGGGAACGCTGGCCGGCGTCTGCGCGATGGTCCCCCTGCTTGCCCTCTTCATTCCGGCGCTGTACATCGCCGGCCTCCTCGGGTTCGGGATTCCGCCCGGAGCACCCGGATACGACCTGTTTCTGGTGCTCGTGTTCGTGTTCTTTCTGCTGTACACTGTCGGTCTCAGTGCCCTTGGTGGTCTCGGCGGCGTCTGGGTAAGGGGACACACCGACTGGCAACTAGACGCCGATCGCTGGCTCTAAACGTGCCTGAACCGCTCTCTTCCCGACATTTGGCATACCATTCAAGCGTGTCCGACACTAACGGTAGTCGATGTCAAAGACGCCGCCCGGACCGAAGGGCGAACCGTTGTTCGGCAGTAGTCGCACGTACGCTCGGGACCCGTTCCGGTTCATCTCGGCGCTGGAGCGGGCCTACGGCGACGTGGCCCGATTCGACATGGGGCCGATGGATACGGTTATGCTCTGTGACCCGACAGCAATCGAGCGCGTGCTGGTTTCGGAGGCAGACCGGTTCCGCAAACCCGACTTTCAGGGAGATGCGCTCGGGGATCTGCTGGGTGACGGACTGCTGTTGAGCGAAGGCGAGACGTGGGAGCAGCAGCGAAAGCTCGCCAACCCCGCGTTCTCGATGGCACGACTGTCGGGGATGGCCGACCGTATCACCGACCACGCGGAGGACCGTATCGCCGACTGGTCACACGGTGATGTCATCGACGCCGAGCAGTCGATGACCCGGGTCACGCTAGACGTGATTCTGGACCTGATGATGGGCGTTGAACTCTCCGAGCAGCGAGTCCAGACCATCGAGGAGCAACTGCTGCCGCTGGGTCAACGGTTCGAACCGGACCCCATCCGGTTCGCCATGCCAGAGTGGATGCCAATGCCCGACGACGCCGAGTTCAACCGCGCCGTGCGGACGCTGGACGAGGTGCTGGACGACATTATCGAGGTCCGCGAGGACTCGCTCGGGACGGATGAGGACGGTCCGATGGACTTCCTGTCGGTGCTCCTGCGTGCCCGCGACGAGGGGAACCAGTCGCCCGAGCAACTCCGCGACGAGATGATGACGATGCTGCTTGCGGGCCACGACACGACGGCACTGACGCTGACCTACACTTGGTTCCTGCTGTCGGAACATCCCGAGGTCGAACAGCGCGTCCACGAGGAACTGGACGAGGTCATCGGCGACGACCGGCCGGGAATGGAACACGTCCGCGAACTGGACTACCTCGAATGGGTGATCCAAGAGGCGATGCGGCTCTACCCGCCCGTGTACACCATCTTCCGGGAGCCGACCGAGGACGTGACCCTGTCCGGCTACGAGGTCGAGGCGGGAACGACGCTGATGGTCCCACAGTGGGGCGTTCACCGCTCCGAGCGGTTCTACGACGACCCCGAGACGTTCGACCCGGAGCGCTGGAAGCCCGAGCGGGCCAGCGAACGCCCGCGGTTCGCCTACTTCCCGTTCGGTGGTGGCCCGCGCCACTGCATCGGGAAGCACCTCGCCATGCTCGAAGCGCAACTCATCACCGCAACGACGGCCAGCCAGTACCGACTGGAGTTCCAGGGGGAGACACCCCTTGAGCTGTTGCCGTCGCTGACCGCCCATCCCCGGCAGAAAATGTCCATGCGCGTGCAGGAACGGTAACACGCACGCCGACACGACCGCTCCGGCGTCGTTGCCGGTTGCTACAGAGTAGGTTCGGCGTGAGAGTTGATTTGGTCACCAGCTATTTACTGCAGAGTCCCGTGTAAGCGTGCAAGAACAGCGGCCCTGCACGTCGCACCGGTGACCGATTTCAGCCTCGGTCACTACGGGAAGACCACGACCGCAACTAATTACCTACCCATCATGACACTGCTGCAGACCATCTCTGGCGACAATCGTCACACGCTGTTTGCAGTCGTCCTGCGCCCGGCCCTGTCTATAGACCGTTCGCAGAGCTACATCGCTCCGGTAATCCTTGGTCAGTGGAGTGATAGCTATCCCGGCGCAACCACCGGACTTGAACGGGATTCCGAATGACGCCTGAAACCGCTGGCGTCGGGGACGCCAGAGTCAAGATCCTCTACGTTGGCACCGATTCGGACGACACCGTGACGCTGTCGACGGCTCTCGAACGTGAGTGCGACAGTCTCACGGTCGAAACGGTGCGTACTGCTACCGAAGCTGTGGCGAGGTTGGCTGACGATACCGTAGACTGCCTCGTCTCCGACTACGACCTGCCCGAACGGAACGGTATCGAGCTTCTGGAAACGGTCCGCGACGAGTACCCGGCCCTGCCGTTTATTATTTACACCGCACAGGGGAGCGAGGCAGTCGCCAGCGAGGCAATTTCGGCCGGTGTCACGGACTACCTCAGGAAAGAGCCGGGTGCTGAACAGTATGCCGGGCTGGTGAACCGAATCAGAGGCGCCGTCGACCACTCCCGCTCACAGCAGGCGGTCAGCGAGCGGAACCGAGCGCTCCAGAGCTACGAGCGGATGGTCAACTCCATGCAGGAGGCAGCCTGTATTTACGATGCCGAAGACCGGTTCGAAATCGTCAACGAGACCATCGCAGAGTGGTACGACACGACGCGCAATGAGCTCGAAGGACAGACCAGTAGACTCGTTCCGCGTATTCGAGCCGAGGGTGAGACAGACTGGTACCAGGAACTGCTCGACGGAACGCGGGAGAAACTTAGCGGCGAAATCGAAACGGAGTTCCCCGGCCACGGACACGCGGTGGTCGCGTACCAACTAACGCCGCTGGTCGTCGATGGTACTATCGACGGCATCGTCGGCGTAGCTCGTGATGTTACCGAGCAGAAAGAGCGCGAACGGGAGCTACTCCGGAACAAACGCGCGATAGACGAGGCCCCGGTCGGCGTCACCATCACTGACCCCAACCGGCTGGACAATCCGCTGATTTACGCTAACGACCACTACCGCGAGCTGACTGGCTACTCGCTCCCGGAGCTGCTCGGGAAGAACTGCCGAATACTCCAGGGCGAGAACACCGACCCGGAGCCTGTCGACGCACTACGGGACGCTATCGACGCAGGGGAGCAGGTGTCGGTCGAACTCCGGAACTATCGAAAGGATGGGACGGAATTCTGGAATCGGGTTCGGATCGCGCCGGTTCGCGACGAAGACGGCACAGTCGTCAACTACGTCGGGTTCCAGCAGGATATCACTGAGCGGAAACGTCGTGAGAAACGGTTAGAGGAAACGTCGTCGCGGCTCGAAGCCCTCTTCGAGAACTCGCCTGACATGATCGACGTGTTAGACGCCGACGGCACGATTTGCGACGTGAACCGGCGGTTCTGCGCGGAACTGGGGTACGACGAAAGCGAGGTGCTTGGACGGCCGATCTGGGAGTTCGACCGGAAGTTCGACGCCGAGGACGTGCAGACCCAGCTTTCCGGGTTCAGTATCGACGAGCGCCGCAAGTTCGAAGGTCTGTACGAACGCCGCGACGGGTCGACGATGCCGGTCGAAGTACATCTGCTCCGACTCAGCCTCGACGGCGACGACCGGTTTCTGGCGATCAGCCGCGATATCACGGAGCGCAAGGAACGCGAGCAGGAACTCGAACAGCAAAATGAACAGCTCGAACAGTTCGCCAGCGTCGTCAGCCACGACCTGCGGAACCCACTGACCGTCGCGCGCGGACAGCTCGAACTCCTCCGTGAGGAGTCCGATAGCGAGCATATCGACGCCATCGACGGGGCACACCAGCGAATGGATACGCTCATCGACGACCTGCTCACGCTCGCGCGCGACGGCGCGTCACCTGCGTCGCCCGTCGTGGTCGACCTCGAACCGTTCGTCCGGACGTGCTGGCAAAACGTCGACACGAAAGCCGCGTCGCTCCGCACTGACATAGCCCGACCCATCCGCGCCGACGAGAGCCGCCTCCGCCAACTGTTCGAGAATCTCGTCCGCAACGCGATCGAACACGGCGGTGACGACGTGACCGTGACCGTGGGCGAACTGGCCGACGGCTTCTACGTCGCGGACGACGGTCACGGCATCCCTGTGGCCGACCACGGAGACGTGTTTGACGCCGGCTACTCGACAGCAGCCGAGGGGACGGGCTTCGGCCTAAGCATCGTGAAACAGGTCGCTGACGCCCACGGCTGGACGGTCCGGGTCGTCAGTGGGACCGACGGCGGCGCACGGTTCGAATTTACCGACGTTGACACTGTGTCCGAATAGGGCTCCGACTGTCGACTCCGAAAACGCCTAACGCCCTGGGTGCACACGGGCGGGTATGGTCACGTCGAGCGCTCCTGGGAAGGTGTACCTGTTCGGGGAGCACGCGGTCGTCTACGGCGAGCCGGCGGTGCCCTGCGCCATCGAGCGACGGGTGCACGTGACGGCAACCGAGATCGACGAGGGATTGCGCATTCACGCGAACGACTTGCAACTGGACGGCTTTACCGTCGAATACTCCGGTGACGGGGAGAGCCATCCGGACGTGGATGTCGCCGAATCGCTCGTCGAGGCCGGGATGGGATACGTCAACGAAGCGGTCGCACAGGCCCGTGACGCGGCCGATGCGCCTGAAGCGGGCTTCGAGATATCCGTCGAGGGCGACATCCCGCTCGGGGCGGGGCTGGGCTCGTCGGCCGCGCTCGTCGTCGCCGCAATCGACGCGGCGACGAGAGAACTCGGTGTCGAACTGTCGGCAAGCGAGATCGCCGACCGCGCCTATCTGGTCGAACACGCGGTTCAGGACGGGCAGGCCTCGCGTGCGGACACGTTCTGCTCGGCGATGGGCGGAGCGGTCCGCGTGGAGGGCGACGACTGCCGGCGGCTGGACGGCATCGACACCCTGCCCTTCGTCATCGGCTACGACGGCGGAGCTGGCGATACCGGGGCACTGGTCGCTGGCGTCCGGGACCTGCGCGGGAAGTACGATTTTGCCGCCGACACCGTCGCGGCAATCGGCGACATCGTCCGTGAGGGGGAGTCAGTGCTTGGAACGGGCGACTACGAACGGCTCGGTGAACTGATGGATTTCAACCACGGACTGCTCTCTGCGCTGGGCGTCTCCTCGCGGTCGCTGGACTCGATGGTGTGGGCGGCCCGCGACGCCGACGCACACGGCGCGAAACTCACCGGGGCCGGTGGCGGTGGCTGTATCGTCGCGCTGGACGAGACGGACGACGCGCTCACCGCGCTGAAGTACACGCCGGGATGTGAGGACGTCTTCCGGGCCGAACTGGACACCGACGGAGTCCGGCAGGAATGACGGTCGTCCTCAAACTCGGCGGGAGCGTCATCACAGAGAAAGACGAGCCCGAGACGGTTGACCGGGCTGCCCTGTCGGACGCAGTGTCGGCTGTCGCCGACTCGGCAGTCGGCGAGGATATCGTCGTCGTCCACGGCGGCGGGAGCTTCGGCCACCACCACGCCGCCGAATATGGCGTTAGTACGACCGAGGGGACTCACGATGTCGACGGCGTGCAGGCCATCCACGGCGCGATGTGCCGGCTCAACGCCGCCGTCGTAGATGCGCTCTCCGAGGCAGGTGTTCCGGCCGTTCCGGTCCATCCGTTCTCGGCGGGCGCACGCGACGCCGACGGCGACCTCTCGTTGCCGACAGCGCAGGTCACGACGCTGCTGTCGGAGGGGTTCGTCCCGGTCCTCCACGGCGACCTCGTTGCACACGCCGGTGCGGGCGCGACGGTCCTGAGCGGTGACGAACTGGTCGTCGAACTCGCGCCCGCCGTCGACGCGGATCGCGTCGGCGTCTGCTCGACCGTTCCCGGTGTTCTCGATGAGGACGGGGCTGTTATCGACCGTATCGAGACGTTCGAGGCCGTCGAATCGGCGCTGGGTGGAAGCGACGCGACGGACGTCTCGGGTGGGATGGCCGGGAAGGTCCGTGCGCTGCTCGCACTCTCGGCCCCGGCACTCGTGTTCGGTCCTGACGCACTTCCCGCCTTTCTCGCCGGTGAGAATCCGGGGACGACTATCGCTGGTGATGACGACTTGTGAGACTGCTACTGCTGTCGGCGACTGGTCCGTCCCGGCGCGTGATGTCGTCGATATCGAGCCAACTCTGGCTGACGAAGCGGTAAATCTGCTCAGTCTCGACAGACTAGTAAATTAAATATCACTTCATCAACTGTCGTAACATATTTGTCCTCTGTTATCAATTATGCGACTATGTCTGCAGTAGGTCTGACCGACGTCTATCGATACGGAACGAGGTTTCTCGGGATATTGCTTGTCGTCGCCGGCGTCGGTGGCGGCCTCATCGCTGCAGGGTACGTGTTGATACAGAACGGCTCGCTCGGCTCGCTCTCTGGGAACGCGGGCTATCGTGCGGTACTCGGCATCGTCGTCGGGGCGCTCGGTGGACTCCTGTTGCTCTCCGGCGTGCTCGGCTTGACCCACAAGCTCATCGCCGACGCAACGATGGCGGGAACGCTCGCGGCACAGACAGCACGGCGTGATGCGAGCGATGTGGCAGCCGCCAGTTCCTCGGCAAGCGACCAGCCAGCAACTGAATCAACCGATGGCAGTGTTGCACCCGCTACCGAACCGGCTTCGGAGTCCGACGAGCCGACGCCAGAGCCGGCTGGGCCTGAGCCGGCGGTTTCCCAGGATACCGACCCGGCGGCTTCCGAGCCGGCGACCGACGAGCCCGAAGTGTCGGAACCGGTTGCTGACTCCGAACCGGACACTGATGCGTCCGGAGAATCGGGAATCCACGCATCCGCACAGCAACACTCCGACCCTTCCGACGCGGCAACGTCGTCTGCTACGTCCGACACTGCGGCGGCCGGGATCGACGACGCTGCGGTGACGGCGGCCGACGAAGATCCGCTGAAGGATGCTGACCCGGCGACGGCTGATGAGCCGGTGGCAGACGATACCTCAGTGACAGATATGGGCCCCTTGGAAGCCGACGACACGTCAGAACCACCGTCGGCCGACGAGACGATGGCCCCGGCGACAGACGAAGACGCAGTGGAGACAGCCACGACGGCCCAGGACGAACAGACATCGGAGCAACAGCCGACCGAAAACGTTGCCGGACCGGACCCTGAGGCGGTGGACGATACCACTGCGGAGCCATCCCCGACGGATCTCGCTCGCGATTCGGAAACAGTAGAACCCCAGTCCGAACCCAGCGAGCAGTCGGACCGCGACCTACTTACTGAGGACACCGCCGAGGAACCGGAGCCGAGCACGGAACCGCAGGAATGGACGCCGCCGGACCCTGCGGAGTTCGACACGGGAAGCGGGGAACCCGCGGCGGCTGACGACTGGGGGGAGGACGAGCCAGCACCAGCCGACGACCGGAACACCGAACCTGAAGCCGATACCGAACCCACCGGCGTCGACTCATCCGATGCTGACGAAGCGGACCAGCACGACGCCGTGACTCGGGACACCCGACTACTCGATGACTCCGGTGAGACGGACACGTCCGGTGGCCCACGGACGACGGACGATCTGTTCGGCGGCGCTGATACCGACCAATCTGGAGCCGAGATTGACGAAAGCGTACAGGGCGATGCGGAGTCCCAGGACACGGATGCGACGGCTGACGAAGACTCGACGCTCGCAGACGACGATGTCACTGGCTTCGACGTTTCCAGTGACGATGATCCGCTCTCGGACCCCCTAGACGACGAGTAGCGACGAACCCACACCGTTTTAAGAAGCGCCGTTGTAGACCGACGTAACCGAGCGCACGGCCGCCCGTGGACTGCGGTTCGGCGGCCGGCAGACGGCGGATGTAAGTTGCGGGACGGAAGTCCCTCCCACTGCGGTTGCACAGGCTACGGGCGTACCCGACTGGCCTGGAGCGCCGACGCGGACGAAGTCGCCTACATTGCAGATACCGTCGTTGCCGTGCCCCACCGGATGCCCGCGGCCGGCTTTCCACTCGGAGCTACAACCATGGAAGTCGAAATTGCGACAATTGGCGGTTACGAGGCTGTAGGCCGACAGATGACGGCCGTCCGTGCAGGGGACGACGTCGTCATCTTCGACATGGGCCTGAACCTCTCGAAGGTACTGATTCACGACAACGTCGAAACGGAACGGATGCACTCGCTGGACCTCATCGACATGGGTGCCATCCCGGACGACCGGGTCATGTCCGACCTGGAAGGCGACGTGAAGGCTATCGTGCCGACACACGGTCACCTCGACCACATCGGCGCGATATCCAAGCTCGCCCACCGTTACGACGCACCTATCGTCGCGACGCCGTTCACCATCGAACTCGTCAAACAGCAGATTAAGAGCGAGGAGAAGTTCGGCGTCCAGAACGACCTCGTGAAGATGGACGCCGGTGAGACGATGTCTATCGGCGAGCGCAACGAACTGGAGTTCGTCAACGTCACCCACTCCATCATCGACGCTATCAACCCCGTCCTCCACACGCCGGAAGGGTCGGTCGTCTATGGGCTGGACAAGCGGATGGACCACACGCCGGTCATCGGCGACCCCATCGACATGAAGCGGTTCCGCGAGATCGGCCGCGAGGGCGAGGGCGTCCTCTGTTACATCGAGGACTGTACGAACGCGGGCAAGAAGGGCCGCACGCCCTCCGAGTCCGTGGCGCGTCGCCACCTCAAAGACGTGATGGACAGCGTGGCCGACTACGACGGCGGTATCGTCGCAACGACGTTCTCCTCACACATCGCTCGTGTCAAGAGCCTCGTCGAGTTCGCCGACGATATCGGCCGCCAGCCGGTGCTGCTGGGCCGCTCGATGGAGAAGTACTCCGGCACCGCCGAACGGCTCGACTTCGTCGACTTCCCCGAGGACCTGGGGATGTACGGCCACCGCAAGTCCGTTGACCGGACGTTCAAGCGGATCATGAACGAGGGCAAGGAGAACTTCCTCCCAATCGTCACCGGCCATCAGGGCGAGCCACGCGCGATGCTCACCCGCATGGGCCGCGGCGAGACGCCCTACGAGCTAGACGACGGCGACAAGGTCATCTTCTCGGCCCGGGTCATTCCGGAGCCGACCAACGAGGGCCAGCGCTACCAGTCCGAGAAGCTCCTGGGTATGCAGGGCGCCCGCATATACGACGATATCCACGTCTCGGGCCACCTCCGCGAGGAGGGCCACTATGAAATGATCGAGGCGCTCCAGCCGAAGAACATCATTCCAGCCCACCAGAGCCTCGAAGGGTTCGCACCGTACGTCGACCTCGCCGAAGACATGGGCTACAAAGCCGGACGGGACCTCCACATCACCCGCAACGGCAACATGATCAAGCTCACCGAGTAAATCGATGTCCGAACGCCATCAGCAGGTCGAAGACGCGATTGTCGCCCGACGAGACCGGGTCAACGACGCCCTCCCCGAGGACCTTCCGGTCCAGAAGCCGGACCACCTCTACGAGGCGTCGCGATACCTGCTGGACGCGGGCGGGAAACGACTCCGCCCGACGGTCCTGCTGCTGGTCGCGGAGTCGTTGCTCGATGTCGACCCGCTGACGGCAGACTACCGTGACTTCCCGACCCTCGAAGGCGGGCAGGCCGATATGATGTCGGCTGCCCTCGCCATCGAGGTCATCCAGACGTTCACGCTCATCCACGACGACATCATGGACGACGACGCGCTCCGCCGCGGAGTGCCGGCCGTCCACAAAGAGTACGACCTCTCGACGGCGATTCTCGCCGGCGACACGCTGTACTCGAAAGCGTTCGAGTTCCTGCTCGGAACGGGCGCGGCACACGAACGGACCGTCGAGGCCAACAAGCGACTCGCGACGACGTGTACCCGCATCTGCGAGGGTCAGTCCCTCGACATCGAGTTCGAGCAGCGCGAGGTCGTCACGCCAGAAGAGTATCTGGAGATGGTCGAACTCAAAACGGCCGTGCTGTACGGCGCGGCCGCCTCGATTCCGGCCACGCTGCTGGGGGCCGACGAGGAGACGGTCGATGCCCTGTACAACTACGGGCTCGACGTGGGGCGTGCGTTCCAGATTCAGGACGACCTGCTGGACCTGACGACTCCCTCGGAGAAACTCGGCAAGCAACGAGGCTCGGACCTCGTGGAAGAAAAGCAGACGTTAGTGACGCTGCACGCTCGCCAGCAGGGTGTCGATGTCGGCGATCTGATCGATACGGACTCCGTCGAGGCCGTCTCGGAAGCCGAAATCGACGCCGCCGTCGAGCGCCTCCGAGAGGTGGGCTCAATCGAATATGCCCGCCAGACCGGGCAGGACCTCATCGCGAGCGGCAAGCAGAACCTCGAAGTCCTCCCGGACAACGAGGCCCGCTACCTGCTTGAGGGCATCGCGAACTACCTCGTTGAGCGCGACTACTGAGCGCGCCTGCGGTCAGTTTTCTCGCGTCGCTTCGACCCTGACTGGTGCTGGTCAGCAACTAAGACACGTCGTTCCCTAGCGACACCTGTGACCCGATTCCTCCTCTACGGCGGCAAGGGCGGTGTGGGCAAGACGACTGTGGCGGCAGCGACGGGCCACCAGCTGGCGGCGGCAGGCCACGAGACACTGGTCGTTTCCACCGACCCCGCCCACTCGCTGGCCGACGCCGTCGAGACCGAGGTCGGCGGCGACCCGACAAAAATCCGGTCGGGGCTGTGGGGTGTCGAGGTCGACCCACAGACCGGCATCGACCGCTACCGATCGCTGTTCGAGGCGCTGGCGTCGGAATTTTCTGACGCCGGCATTCGGATGGACGAAGAGGAGATCGCCGACCTGTTCACCACCGGCGTGATGCCCGGCAGCGACGAACTGGCGGCTATCGAGGGCATGGCGACGTACATCGAGAGCGACCGCTGGGATCGCGTGGTGTTCGACACCGCACCGACTGGCCACACGCTCCGACTGCTCGACCTCCCGTCGGTGATGGACCGCGGCGTCGCGACGGCGATGGATCTCCGGGACCAAGTTCGCCGGAAGGTCAACACCGCTCGGACGATGATGTTCGGCCCGATGGCGAGCCGGCGCGACGACGGCCCGGACGACTTCACCGAGATGCGCGAACGGATGGAGCGGGTCGGCACGGTGCTTCGGGACCCCGAACAGACCGTGTTCCGGGTCGTCAGCATCCCCGAGACGATGGCCGTCCGCGAGACGGAGCGGCTGGTCGGGAAGCTCCGTGAGTTCGATGTGCCGGTGACGACGCTCGTCGTGAACAAGGTCATCGAGGACGCCGACGACTGTCAGCGGTGTCAGGGTAGGCAGGCGGTTCAGGAAGATGCTATCGCGCGGCTTCGGGAGTCGCTTTCCGAACTGGATATCTGGACGATTCCCGACCAGTCCGGCGAGGTAACTGGACTGGCCTCGCTGGAGCAGGTCGCGGACTCGTTGGGTGCTGTTGAGTGACCACTCTTCGTTTGCGGGGAACCGTCCTGCGTAGAATACACAGCCCGTCTGCGAACGTACCAACCGGAAAACACATGCGGCCAGAGATGAGTTGCTTGCGTCATGAATCTGCGTCCGCTTCTTGCGGTGTTTCTCATTATTACTGTCGGCATCGTAGCTTCGCTACTCCTGTTTCCAACCCTTTCTGCCCACAGCGGCCCGCCAGATGTAACGACGACTGACACGCCGACGATTGATCCATCTGTTCCAGCACCATACCAAGGAACGAAAGCCGACCCCTCTGTCGTCATCCAAGTCGGTACAACTGGGAATGGGTTGCCGATTCAGGTTTGGAATGCTAGCCCGATGAATCAAACCGTATCCGTCGAACTAGTACATAATGATAGCGACTCTTCAGTCGTAACCCGTACAGAAACACTCCCACCGAACGGGACACTTTGGTTAGAAATTCCATCTCCAGGGTACCTCCTCACAGTGACGGACGAGTCAACACAGACGACTGGAACGTACCCAGTAACAACTGACCATTTCGACTGTAATTCCCGGTTTGCAGAAATCCGTATCGATAGCAACGGAACAGTCGATTCTCGGACCGTCTCCACCAGTGTGGGCTGTTGACGGTGCTCGCTGTACTAACCAGTGTGACTGCACCCCGTACTGAGTGAAACGAATCGTTGTCGACATAGGGCTACGTGAACTGCTTGCTGACACCCCGCCCCCATAGCTGACCCAACCCGACGGCGTTTTGACCCTCCCAGTCGCAGGTCCCGGTAATGGACGACGAGCTGCGAGACCGAATCACGGAGGCAGCGGAGACAAACGCCCTCCTCAACGCGGTCAAACACGACAGCGAGGCACAGGTCGGCGCAATAATGGGCCCGCTCATGGGCGAGAACCCGGAGTTCCGCGAGTACGGCGACGAGATTCCGGGCGTCATCGCGCCGGTCGTCGAGCGGGTCAACGGGATGGACGCCGACGAGCGACGCGAGCGGCTGGCCGAACTCGCTCCGGAGAAGCTCGAAGAACTGGAGAGCGAGGACGAGGGCGAGGACCACCCGCTGCCGGACCTGCCCAACGCCGACGACTACGACACCGTTCGAATGCGCGTCGCGCCCAACCCCAACGGCCCGTGGCACATCGGCCACGCACGGATGGCTGCCGTCGTCGGCACGTACAAGCAGCGCTACGACGGGGAGTTCATCTGCCGCTTCGACGACACCGACCCCGAGACGAAGCGACCGGACCTCGACGCCTATGACGCGATTCTGGACGCCATCGACTATCTGGGCTTCGAACCTGACGACGTAGTCAACGCCAGCGACCGGGTCGAGACGTACTACGAGTATGCCCGCGAACTCATCGACAAAGGCGGAGCCTACACCTGCTCGTGTCCGCAGGGTGAGTTCTCCGACCTGAAGAACAACGGTGAGGCCTGTCCCCACCGCGACAAGGACGCCGAGACCACGCGCTCGGAGTTCGAAGCGATGGTCGACGGCGAGTACGACAGCGGCGAGATGGTGCTGCGGGTCCGGACTGATATCACGCACAAAAACCCCGCGCTGCGGGACTTCGTCGCGTTCCGGATGGTCGACACACCCCATCCGCGCGAAGCGGCCGAAGAGTACCGCTGCTGGCCGATGCTCGACTTCCAGAGCGGGCTGGACGACCATCTGCTGGGTGTCACGCACATCATCCGCGGCATCGACCTGCAGGACTCCGCGAAGCGCCAGCAGTTCGTCTACGACTACTTCGACTGGGAGTACCCCGAAGTCATCCACTGGGGCCACGTTCAGGTCGACGCCTACGACGTGCCGCTCTCAACGTCGAGCATCGCCGAACTCATCGAGGATGATGAACTGGCGGGCTGGGACGATCCGCGAGCGCCGACCGTCGCCAGCCTCGAACGGCGCGGCATCCGCGGTGAGGCCGTCGTCGATGCGATGATTCAGTTGGGCACGTCCACCTCGAACGTCGATCTGGCGATGTCCTCTATCTACTCGAACAACCGCGATCTCATCGACGACGACTCGGACCGGGCGTTCTTCGTCCGGGACAGCGACGATCACGGTGGCCTCGTCGAGCGTCAGATCGTTGGCGGGCCGGACGCCGGCGAACCGCCGCTGCACCCGGACTACGAGGAGCGTGGCCGCCGCGAGATTCCGGTGACGAACGGCGTCGCCGTCGAGGGCGACGACTTGCCGGACCACGGCGAGCGCATCTGGCTCAAGGGGTACGGCTGTGTACGCCACACTCGCGATGCCTTCGAGTACACCGGCGACGACATCGACGCTGTCCGCGAGGAGGGCGTCGACGTGATTCACTGGGCACCGGCCGACGGCCCACGGCTCCGCCTCCGGACGATGGACGGCGACGTGTCAGGCGTGGCCGAACCGGGACTGCTCGGCTACGACGCTGACGACGTGGTGCAGTTCGAGCGTATCGGCTTCGCCCGACTCGACGAGGTTGCCGACGAGGCCGAAGCGGAGTCCGTCGCGTACTTTACACATCCCTGAGGCTGTCGTCGCGGTCCGTGGTCGGGTCCTCTGTCTCGACGCCGCTGAACTCGAAGCGAGCACCGCCGTCTTCGCTGTTGGTGACCGTTAGCTCCCAGCCGTGGGCCTCGGCAATCGTCTCTACTATCGCCAGACCGAACCCGGTGCCGTCGTCGTCGGTACTGTAGCCCGATTCGAGGACGTCGTCGCGCTGGTCCGGCGGAATCCCCGGGCCGTCGTCGGCAACGTAGAACCCATCTGAGGTAGCGCCGAGCGTGATGGTAACCGTCCCTGCACCGTCGGTCGCCGGGCCTGCTTCGGGCGTGGAGTCGTCCCTGCCGTGTTCCACGGCGTTCTGAATGAGGTTCTGGAACAGTTCGGCCAGCCGTTCACGGTCGGCCAGCACGCGTTCTGGTGGGTCCCGAATCCGTCGCTCGGCCGCGTTCGTGGGTGCGGCGTTCCACGCCTGTACGAACGTCTCCCGAAGCGCCACCGGTTCGGGGTCGCTGATGTCACGCCCCTCGCGGGCAAGCGTCAGGGTATGGTCGATTAGCCCCTCCATTCGGTCCAGAGCATCCGCCGCGGCCGTTATCGACTCGCGCACTTCCGAGCCGGCGTCCTGCGAGGCCAGCTCCAAGTGGCCACTGGCGACCTGCAGGGGGTTCCGGAGGTCGTGGGAGATGAGGCTGGCGAACTCGTCCAGCCGTTCGTTCTGGCGTTCCAGCTGTCGCTCCCGACGCTTCCGCTCGGTGATGTCCGTCACCACAGAGACGCTGCCGACCACGGAGCCCCTGAGGTCGCGAATCGGTGCGGCGGCAAGGCTCACGTCGACACGGCTTCCGTCCTTTCGTTCGAGTTTCGTCTCGTGGCCCGACAGGCGCTCGCCTTCGAGTACCCGGGCGTGACGTTCGGCCGTCCGCCGTCGGTTCTCCTCCGGGATAACCGGAACCCTGTCGCCCAACACTTCGTCGGCACGCCAGCCGAACAGCTCCGTCGCGGCGGGGTTCCAGACCTCGACCGTCGCGTTGGCGTCAAGCGCAACGATCGCGACCGGGGCAGCCTCGACCAGCGTTTCGAGCCGCTCAGTCGTCACTGCGAGTTCGGACTCGATTTCCTTTCGCCGCGAGATATCTCGGACGATGCCGACGCGGCCGGACTCACCGCCAGCCAGTTCGATGTCCGCCGCGTCGACTTCACAGGGGACCTGTTCGCCGGTAGCGGTCCGGATCAGGAACTCCGCCGAGCCGTCGTCCAGCGGCTCGGTTTCCATCTGTCCCAGCACTGTCTCGAAGCGCTCGCCGACGAGACTGTCCTCGACGGTGCCGACCAGCTCGGCGAACGGGTCGTTGTACGTAACAAATTGGTCGTGCTCGTCAAGGACGTAGACGGGTTCGCTGACGCCCTCGAAAATCGTCTTGTACTGCGCCAGCCGTTGCTCGCGTTGCTTCCGCTCCGTGACGTCTCGGAGAACGACGAGCCGGCCAACGAGCCCATCGAACCGGTCGGTAAACGGCGTCACTTCGAGTTCGACGAACCGCTGCTGACCGTCCACGGAAAGTGCGAGTTCCGACCAGTCCGACTGCCCGTCGTCCGCAATCGCGAGACTGTCCCAGGTCGAAATGACGGCGTCGACCTGCTGGCCCACGAGCGTCTCCTCGGGGCCAGCGAGGAGGGTTTCGGCCGCCGGATTTGCATGGCTGATGCGGCCGTCGGTGTCCACGACGAGCGTTCCGTCGCCCATCTGTTCGACGATAGTTTCTTGCGCCGCCGGGACTGGGTCGAGTGTCTTGAACGTGTAGAGGCCGGTCGTCATCGCTATTCCGGAGACGCCCCAGGCGAAAATCGTGGCATCCTCGGGGATCTGTAGGAAGTACTGCTGGGTCAGCGCAATGGTCCACGGGGCCAGCGCCGCGACGAGGACGGCCGCGGCCTGTGTTCGGTACAGGTGTCGCGAGCGGACGAACAACTGTATGAGAACGATTGTTCCGGCAAGCGCCGCGATCAGAATCGTTGCCATGTGGGCGATAAACACTGCCGTGAGGCCAGTCCCGGGTGCCACCACCAGCGACCCCACGGAGCCGCTGGGTGGGAGGTCGAACAACGAGACGCCCGGAAAGACAAACACGGCCACCAGCAACACTGGGTCAAGCGATAGTAGCCCGACGGCTCGCCGCGTCACCGTTCGGTCGAAGTCGGCGTACTGCAGTGCGGCGGACAGCCACGCGATGGCAACCGCACCCTGCGCGATGGTCGCGACCTGCCGGGCAAGCAACTGCGTCGACAGCGTCGTCGCAGTGATGTCGACGGCGTAGCTGGCCGCACCGACCGCTAGAGCGAGGTGAAACACCACCATCGGCGTCCCGCCAGGCTCCTCGCGCTTGCGCCATGCGAGCAACAGAAAGACCGCAGAAAGAGCCGCCAGGACCCACAGAACCGTCACAAAGCGGCCGTACATCGTTCCACAGTTTATTGCCGTGTTATCACTTTATTTTATCGGTCGGTGGCGTACTGATAGTAAAAAAGCGTTTGCTGTGGTCAGTACCCTCATTCATCGAGTCCGAGATTGTCGAAAGCGGATAGCGTCGGGCTTATGTCCGCGACGGCCCGACTGTCGCCCGTGACAGACCGCGCCCCGGAGTCAGTGACAGTGCAGCGTGATATCCCGTTCCACGAGGTGGACGGCGAGACGCTGACGCTCGACCTGTACGACGCAGCGGCGACCAGTGGCCCGAAACCGGTCGCCGTGCTGGTCCGTGGCGGCGCGTTCACGTTCGGCGACAAGGGCGAGTTCGCCCGCCACGCGCTCGATCTCGCCGCGGACGGCTTTCTGGTCATCGAGCCGCAGTATCGGCTTGCACCGGAATCGACGTTCCCGGCGGCGCTGGTCGATGTGAAGGCCGCTATCGAGTGGGCCCGAACGGAGGGCGAAAGCTACGGCGCGGACACGAGCCGTATCGTCGGTATCGGCCATTCGGCGGGCGCAAACCTCGTCGTTCTGGCTGCGCTGACGGCGGACGAGCCCGGGTTCGAACCCGAACTGTACCCCGGCGCGTCCTCGGCGCTGTCGGCCGCCGTCGGCTACGCCGGCGTCTACGACTTCCACGCGCTCGACAACGTTACCGACGTTACCGAAGGCGAGGGCCACCGCGCGTACCTCGGTGGCGAGCCCGATGACGAACCTGCGGCCTACGACCTCGCCTCGCCGGTTGGGCAGGTGAACACCGACGCACCACCGACGCTGTTGCTCCACGGCACCGACGACGATGTCGTGCCGCCAGCCCAGTCCGAACTGTTGGCCGACGCCCTCGGTCCCATGACCGATGTGGTTCACGAGACAGTACCGTCGGACCACGGCTTCCCCTTCCACGGGGCCCAGTACGACGACGTGTACGAGCGGACTGTCGAGTTCATCCGGCGAGTCGGAACCGGCGGACCGGACACTGGCGACGCGACAGGGACGGGCGAGGACACCGGCTTGCCTGGCGGCAACCTGCCCGGGCCGACCGACCGCATAGGCGACCTCGGACCGGCAGACACTCGTGGACCGGATCGCCGCGACGGCCCCGGATTCTGACGGTCAGGTCGAAAAGTTAAGTAGCTCGCAAAAGTGAGATAAGATACCAATGGCCATAGACCCGGAGTTCGAGGAGAACCGCGACGTTGTCGAACAGCACGATGGACACGATGTCTGGGGACCGGTCGACGAACCCGAGGAACTGGGCATCCACGGGACACACGTCGCCGTCGACTTCGATATCTGCATCGCCGACGGCGCGTGTCTAGAGGACTGCCCCGTCGACGTGTTCGAGTGGGTCGACACGCCGGACCATCCGGAGAGCGAAATCAAGGCCGACCCCGCCCACGAGGAGCAGTGCATCGACTGCATGCTCTGTGTCGACGTGTGTCCGGTCGACGCCATCGACGTGGACCCGGGCCGCGCCGGTCGTATCTGAAGCTATTGGAACCCCTGTTTCCGCGGAATTGCAGCATTCTACGCCTCAAATATAAACTGCCGATAGCTGTCAGCCTATCGTCATACAGCACGTTGTCCGGATTCTACCGCCCCTGAGACAGCTACGCCTACCTGTCATCCAGATTTGTAAACATACATTTATTATAGATTCTTGTGTGAGATACACTCACGAGGGTCGTGATAGCATGCATACAGTCGTGATGACGAAAGGCGTACCGGACTTCCGCGAGGGACAGGTATCGTTCGACGAGGACGGCCATCTCGAACGGGGAAAGACACCGACGGTGATGAACCCCAACGACAAGCACGCGCTCCGGGCGGCGTTCCAGACAAAAGTCCGCAACGGCGGGCACGTCTCGCTGATGAGCATGGGACCTCCGGGGTACAAAGAGGTCTTACAGGAGGGAATGCGGGACGTGTACGCCGATGACCTGTATCTCCTCTCGGACCGCGAGATGGGGGCCGCGGACACCTGGGCTACCGCGATGACTGTCGCGACCGGCCTCCAGAACCTCGACGAGCAGCCCGATTTGGTGTTTGCCGGGTTCAAAACAGCCGACGGTGAGACGGGCCACACCGGCCCACAGACCTGCTGGTGTCTGGACTGGCCGATGATAACTCACGTCCTCTCGCTCGATATCGACGAGGACGCCGGCACCGTCCGGGCTAAACGGCTGGTCGACGGGGATATCTCCGAGATCGAGACGGTCGAAGCACCGATGCCGTGTTTCATCGTCGCCGATCCCGAGTTCGAACCGACCTACCGGAAGGCAAGTCACCGGCTGAAGCACAAGGACCTCCGCGAGGAGACCCAGCAGCGTGCCGAGGAGTACGAGGAACACCTCACGGTCTGGGATCACGAAGACCTCAACCTCGACCCGGACTACATCGGTCTGGACGGCTCGCCGACCATCGTCTCCGGCGTCGACCCGATTCCCAAGGCTCCCTCCGAGCGGGAGGCGACGATGATCGAAGCCGACGAGCGCGAGGCGCTGGACCCGGTGCTAGACGAACTTACCCCCTACGCGGCGGGTGACTGACCATGCCTGAAATCGACCCCACAGAACACGAGATCGCCGAGTTGGGCCCGAAAATCAAAGACGTCGACGACGCCGACGAACTGCGGGCGATGCTGGAACTGGAGGAAGACGGCGAGGATCGGGTCCCGGTCAAGACGCTCATCGAGGATCGCATTGAAAAAGTCGAAAGCGACGATGACGGCGAGATGGACCCGGAAACCGTCGATCTCTCCGAACTCACTGTCGCCGACGTGGCGAACATGGTGCGAGAGGTCGACGACGCCGACGTGCTCCGGGACCTGCTCGAACGCGAGAAAGCGGGCCAGGACCGGAAGACAGCGAAATCCCAGATAGAGAGTCGAATCGAGTCCGTCGAGGGGACCGGTGAGGGCGAGGGTGAGGAGACGGCAGAAGTCGAGTACGTCCCACCGGCGGAGAAGTACCCGGACCTCGACCACCCGACCAACGACAAGCAATGGGTTGAGGGGACCGTCGGCGCGGAGTACCGCGACATGTGGGTGTACTGCGAGACCCAGGCCGGCGAACTCGTCGACGTGTCGAAGGAGATGCTCGGGAAGGCCCGGCAGTTGATGGACACGTACAACGAGGACTACGACGAGAGCGAGCGCGTCGTCGCCGTGCTCATCGGGGCCGATGCAAGCGACCACGTCGAGGACGTCGTTGCCTACGGCGCGGACCTCGTCGTCTACCACGAGGACGACCGGCTCGACCGGTTCCGCCACCAGCCCTACGCCGAAATCTTCTGTGACATGGCCAGAGCGGGTGGCGACCTCGCCGCTGAGGGTCGCGAGGAAGTCGAGTGGAAGGACTACCACGAGCCGCGCTACACCGTCTTCCCGGCGACGAACAACGGTCGGGACCTCTCGGCACTCGTTCAGGGCGAACTCGACTCCGGATTAGCGTCGGACTGCTCGGGACTGTACATCGAGAACGAGATGATCTCAAACCCCGCGAAAGTCGGCACCGCTGGTGACAAGAGGGAGTTCGAACGCGTGCTACACATGAAGCGCCCGGACTTCTCCGGGTTCGAGTACTCGACGATTCTGTGTATCGACAAACCGCATCGGGACTTCCACCCGCAGGGGGCGTCGGTGATTCCGGGCAGCTTCGAAATGCCCGACCCCGACTACGAGCGCGACGCCGAGGTTGTCGACTACGAAATGGCCCTCGACGACGACTGGTTCAAAGTCGAGGTTGAGGAGTACGACCGTCTTTCGGGTGGCGTTGATCTCACCGGCCACGATGTCATCGTCGCTGTCGGTCGGGGCATCGGCGACGACCCGACGCAGGGCATCGAGCAGGCACTGGACCTCGTCGACGCCTTCGAAGACGCCGATCTGGGACTGTCTCGCGGCGTCATCACCTCGTCGTACTCATTCGACGGTCACGTCGAGCAGTACGTCACCGAGGAGCGCCAGATCGGCGAGTCCGGGCAGGAAGTCGAACCCGACGTGTACATCGCAGCGGGTATCTCCGGGGCGATCCAGCACAAGGTCGGCTGCGACGAGTCCGATACGATCATCGCGATCAACACTGACCCGGACGCCGATATCCGCGACTTCTCGGACTATCTCATCGAGGGCGACTTATTCGAGGTCTTGCCGCGCCTGACAGAGGCGGTCGAAGCCGGTGAACTGGGTGCGATGATGGAGGCCAGCGATGACTGACGCCGCCGAGGAGTACGAGGCTGTCGTCGTCGGCTGTGGCCCGGGCGGGGCCGCCGCGGCGGCGACGCTCGCGCGGAACGGCGTCGAGACGCTGGTGCTCGAACGCGGCGTCGATGCCGGCTCGAAAAACGTCTCTGGCGGACTCATCTACGCCGAGGAGTCGGCCCCCTACACCATTGACGGGCTGTTCCCGGACTTCCGAGAGGAAGCCACAGAGCGACCGGTAACGGAGAACATGATTCACAACATCGCCGGCGACAAGGTCAAGTCCTTCGACATCGGCGACCTGCACCACCACGACACGGCGTGGGCCGACGCAGTACTCCGTCGGAAGATGGACTCGTGGCTCGCCAAGCAGGTCCACGAGCGCACCCGGGAGACCGGCGGCGGCCTGCTGACCGAGGTCCACGTCACCGGCTTGCTCCGCGAACGGGGGGAGATCGTCGGCGTGACGACCGAGGAGCTAGACCCCATCAAAGCCGACATCGTCGTGGCGGCCGACGGCGTCAACTCCGAACTCGCCCGCGATGCCGGGCTGATGAACTGGGACGAGCCCGAGGAGTGGTTTCAGGGCGTCAAGGCGGTCGTCGATATGGAACCGGAAGTCATCAACGACCGATTCGACGTGGCTCCCGACGACGGCGCAGCCCACCTGTTCTCGGGCGACCTGTTCGACGGCGTCCGGGGCGGCGGCTTCCTCTACACCAACGAGTCCTCGCTGTCTATCGGCACCGTGTTCCACCTCGATTCCATCGCCGAGGAGCGGGCTGAACCCCACGAACTGCTCGACAGCCTGCTCACGCATCCGCTCATGGCCCAGTGGCTCGGCGACGAGTACGACGAGCGCGAGTACAGCGCGAAACTCGTCCCGGACTCGAAGAAGGCGGCCCATCCCTCGCCACACGAAGACCGCCTCGTTCTGGTCGGCGACGCCGCCGGCCAGATGCAGGCCCAAGGCCCCATCATCAAGGGGATGAACCACGCGGTCACCGCCGGAGCGCTGGCCGCCGAGGCCTTCGCCGACGCGAGGGCACGAGACGACCCGTCTCAGGCCGGCGACCTGTACGAAAAGAAACTCCACGACGAGGGCGTGATGGACAAGCTCCGGCCGACCGGGTACAGGGTGTTCGGACAGCTCGGCGAACTCGGTCCCGTCGACGACCTCTCGAACGCTATCGCCGAGTCCGCCGTCGGCCGGTTCGGGGTCCGCGCGGCAGCCGGACTGCTCGAACTGGCCTACTCGTCACCGCGGTTGGTGTCGATGATTCCCGACACCAAACTGCCCTACGTGACGCTCCCGACAGTCATCGCGGAGGAACTGGGTGAGCCCGTAACGGACGAGAACACCGTCTCGCCACCCGACCTGGCCGACCGTATCGGCGACCTGACCTACGACGTGGGCGATCCGCACATCGAACTGGTCGACAAGTCGTTCGAGGCCTCGGGCACCGCTGTCACGGCCTGTCCGGTCAGTGCCGAGGACTTCGGCGGCGGCTGTTACCGCGACGAGATGGTCCAGACCAACGGCAGCGAGGAACACCTCGTGAGCCTCGACACCCAGCCTTGCGTCGAGTGTGGCACCTGTGCCATCGTCGCCGACACCGAGTGGGAACACCCCGCTGGCGGGAAAGGCGTGGAGTTCAATCAGGGGTGACCCGTTCGGTGATGAGTGGCCAGTACGACGACCGCCTTCGGGCGCTCTCCCGCCGAGCGGAGCAGACCCGCGAGTCGCTGGACCCTGACCCGCCGGACGAGGAGCGCGCAATGGAACTCCTTCGGGACGGGTTCGGCCCCACGGTAGCGCTGTACTGTGAGGCCCGGACCGGCGGGTCGTGGGTCCCCTTCTCCGAGGCGGAGTTCGAGCGGCTGGAACGGACCATGAACGACTGGCTGGACTGCTATACCGCCTGCTACGGCGTGGAGTTAGCCGGTACCTACAGCGTCAGAACGGCCGCAGAGCTGCTCGTCGATACACACAACGCTCGCGACGTGGCAGTGCTTCTGACCGGCGTTCCGGACCAGTAGCGACCGTTTGCTTAGAAGTGCATGGTTTTTGATAAAGGATTAAGTACTGTGTCGTGGTAGCTAATACCATGGAGCTAACAGAGCCACTGCAGTTCGACCACGAGGATCGACGGGACATCTACGAGTACGTCGAATCACACGGGTCCGTCGAACCGAGAGCGGCCCGGTCGGCGCTGCAGATGGACCCGCGGCCGTTCGGCCATCACGTCGCGATACTCAAACGCGACGGCGTATTAGAGGATATCGACGGGGAACTCCGCGTCGCCTACAACGACACTGTCGAGGAGGAGTTCGAGGCCGACGACATCGAGTTCACCATCCGCCAGGCGCGACAGGAGGACCTGACCGGACTCGTTGGAGCCATCCGGGCCGCAATCGGCGGCGGTGAGTACGTCGACGCGGAGACCGTCGCCGACGTGGTGGACAGCGAGGGCGTGCTGCTTCGACACAACGAACTGGAGTCGCGCATCTTCTTCGTCGCCTGCATCAACGACGACGTGGTCGGGTGGGTTCACCTCAAACATCCCGAAGTCGAGAAGCTCAGCCACACGGCAGAGCTAACGCTGGGTGTGCTTGAACGGTATCGGGGTCACGGTATCGGCTCCCAGTTGCTCGCCCGGGGGACCGAGTGGGCGGCGTCGAACGGCTACGAGAAGCTCTACAACTCCGTCCCATCGACGAACGAGGACGCGATCGAATTCCTCGATGCTCACGGCTGGGACACCGAAGCCGTCCGCGAGGATCACTACAAGTTCGGCGACGAGTACGCCGACGAGGTGATGATGGAAATTGACCTCTAACTCGGCCCCAGCGCCCGAATCGTCGTCCGAGCCAGTTCCCCGTCGACCTGCTGTGGCACAGTTAGCAGAAGCCGGTCGATGACAGCTCTATCCGCAATCCTATCCCGTTTCTCCCGTGCCTGTTCCGGCGTCCCGGCGATGCCGAGGTCAGCCGTCATTTCGTCAGTGACGAGCTCCGTCGCCTCGCCGCGGTCACCCGCCTGCCAGGCGTCGGCGATGCGCTCCGCCCGGTCCGGATACGTCTCCGCGACCGCCCGGCGGTACCCCTCGCCGCTGCCGACGTAGTAGGCGATGTGCTGCCGGAGTTCCTCGGTGGCTCGCTCGGCATCCTCGTGGACCACTGCCGGCACGTACGGTGCGACGGTGATGTCGCTCGGGTCGCGGTCGGCATCGCGTGCGGTCTCGGCGATGTAGTCGAACGACGCTTCGAGTTCGGAGAAGGGCACCATGTGTGGGAGCCAGCCGTCGGCGAGTCTGGCGACGACCCGCCTGTTGGCCGGCCCGAGGGCGGCGTGGTACACTGGCACGTCACGATCCAGCGGCGGCACGCCGCTGACCGAGACCACCTCGCCATCGTAGGTCACCCGCTCGTCGCTGGTCATGAGTTGCTTGATGATATCGATAGTCTCGTGAGCGCGACGGACCGGGCGCTCGAACTCCATGCTGTGCATATTCTCGATGGACCTGGCTGTACTCGTTCCCAGCCCCAGCACTGCCCGCCCGTCGGAGACCCTGTCGAGGGTCGTCGCTGTCATCGCCAGCACGGCCGGTGACCGCGAGAAGACGTTGAGTATCGCGCTGCCGATCTCGATGTCGTCGGTTCGGGTCGCGATGTCCGTGAGTTCGACGACGGAGCTAGCCCCCCAGAGTTCGTTCAGCCAGACCGAGTCGTAGCCGTGGTCTTCAGCTTCGACGGCTAGATCGATTGTGCTGTGGTCCTCGACGCGTGGCACGACGACTCCCAGATGCATGGTGTGACCGACTGCTGGGAACCTAATAAAGAATCGTGTTAATACTGCCCCAGCGCCTCACAGCCACCGCCGCGTTCACTCCTGGCCGATCATCCGCTCCTGCTCCTGCCAGTACTCCTCACGAAGCTCGTACTTCTGGATTTTTCCGGTTGCCGTTTCAGGAAGCGAGTCACGGAAGTCGATGCCTGCGGGGACCTTGTAGCTCGCGACGCGTTCTCTGAGGAAATCCAGAATATCCTGCTCGGTCACGTCGCTGTCGGCCGTCGGGACGACAATTGCCATCGGCGTCTCGCCCCAGTCCTCGCTCGGAGCCGGAATGACCGCGGCTTTCAGCACATCGGGGTGGTCGTACAGTTCGTCTTCCAGCTCGATCGAGGAGATGTTCTCGCCCCCGGAGATGATGATGTCCTTCCGGCGGTCCATGATCTGTATCATCCCGTCGTCGTCCCACGTCGCGAGGTCGCCGGTGTGGAAGTATCCCTCGACGCGGTCGTTGAACGCTTCCTCGGTGATCTCGGGCTTGTTGAGATAGCGGTCCATCACCTGATTGCCCTGCACCACGATCTCACCGATGGTCGCACCGTCGTGTGGCACGTCGTTGCCGTCTTCGTCGACGACTCGGATGTCGGTACACAGCGCCTCCGAGCCCTGTTTGACTTTGATTTCTCGGCCCCGCTCGGCGATGCGCCGCGGGGAGTTGCTGGTCGTGATGATCGGGGCCGTCTCGGTCAGGCCGTAGATGTGGATGATGCGCCAGCCGAAGTCGTCTTCGACGCTTTCGATGGTCGCCGTGGCCGGGGCGCTGCCGGCAGTGGCGATCCGTACGTCGCGGTCCCCCTGTGTCACTACGTCGTCGTCGTTTGCTCGGTAGTGCTGGATGAGTTTGTTCAGCACCGTCGGCGCGCCACACATGAACGACACGTCGTACTCGCGGACCCGGCGGAAGGTGTCCGCGGCGTCGAAGGCCCGCTGACAGACGTGCGTCCCACCGGTCCCGGTGATAGCGTAGGTGTGGCCCCAGCCGTTGCAGTGGAACATCGGGAGCGTCCAGAGGTACGTGTCGTCGTCGCGTATCTCCATGTGCTGATTGAGCACCAGCGAGTGCCAGCTCTCGGTCCGATGGGTTCTGACCACGCCCTTTGGGTCCCCTGTCGTACCGGACGTGTAGTTGATGCTCGCGTCATCGTTCTCGGAGATGTCCGGCCGGTCCGGTTCGGCTGTCGGCTGCCCGTCGAGGATACCGCTGTAGGCGTCCCATTCGCCGTCGATACGGTCGGGCTTGTAGCCGATGAACGTCTCCGCAGGGATGTCGTCCCGTACCGGCTCGACCTTCTCCGCGAAATCGTAGTCGGCGATGACCGTCGCAGCTTCACAGTCGTTCAGGATATACTCGATTTTCGCAGGGTCGAGCCGGTAGTTCAGCGGGACAAACACCGCGCCGAGTTTGTTTGTCGCGTACAGCGTCTCGATGAAGTAGTGTGTGTTCGGCGCGAGGAGGGCCACGCGACTCCCCTTCGAGACACCCCGGTCCGACAGCGCGTGTGCCAACTGGTTGACTCGCTCGTTTACCTCCGCGTACGTGTACTCGGTGCCGTCGTGGGCGACGATGCCGGTCGCGTCGTCGTAGATGTCCGCTGCACGGTCGATGAAGTCGGTGGTGAGCATCTCGCGTTTCATGATAACACGCCTCACTTGCCGTATTCAATCCCAATTATTATTATATTTTCTTCGTGAACGTTTGACAGCCTGCCGATCTAGTACCTACGTGTGAATTAAAGAGTCAATTCCGACGACAGTGGCCTACGGCCACTCGTCCTCGTGGCCGTCCATCGGCGACGGGACGACGCCGTCCTTCTGCGCCCAGACGCGAGCGTGGGCCGGACACACTTTCCGGTTCGCATCCCAGGGGATGTGGAGTTCGACCGCGGCTTCGGTTTCGCAGCTGTCCTCCGCACACTGTGTCATAGGAGCGCGACGGCAATCATAGTGACCAGTATCGATGCGGTCAGCAGAGCCTGAACGACGCCGGAGGCCAGCATCCCAGCAGTGGTTACCAGTGCTGCCTTCGCGCTCCCCCTCGCGTCCTCCTGACGGTAGAATTCGACGACGAACACCGTCCCGGCGACGCCCAGCAGGATGCCGAGTGGGCCGGTGACGAAAAAGAGGACGAGCGCTACGACGCCAGCGAGGGCCGCCGTCCAGTTCGACGCTCCGCCGACACGCGCGGCGACGGCCCCGCCCGCGATATCAACGGCCCACGTCAGCAGGCCGACCAGCGTCAACAGGGCCAGCAAGAGCGTTCCGGGGTCGGTCATGCCGCTGGCGACCCAGTAGAGGTAGACGCCGGCGAGCGAGACGAGCGCGCCGGGGACCTGGGGCGTGAGGCTACCGATGACACCGCCGACCAGTAGGGCGAACGCGAGTACAAACAACAGCGTTTCGAGGCCAAGCAGGCTCATAGGTGTCTGTCGAGTTCCTCCTGTACCCAAGGGTCGCCGTACAGACGCGTCAACCTTTCGACTATTCCGCCGAGAGTGCGCATACACTCACGCTCAGAGACGAACTCAAGTTCCTCGGCGACAGCCGACCAGGGGTGTGCTTGCAAGACCTTTCGGACGAGTAGGCGTTCCTCCCGCGGCGAGAGCGCGGTCGCGTCGGCCGGATTCGCCAGGTGTCGGCGGGTGAGTTCACGGAACGGTTTCGGATTCGTGTCGAGAACCGACGCGCCGCCGGGGACGCCGGCGACCAGCCGCCACTCCCACTCGGAGAGTGATACCGACCGCTCGCTGTTGTTCGCTCGAAGCACGGCCCGAACCACGTCGGGTTCACAGTCGTCGAGTGGGTCCGACAGCACTGCGGCGATTCGATCCTGAAACCACTCCCCGTGGCGCGCCGCGAGCGCCGCGCCGTCGTCGGAACAGGGGTCGAGCATCACGACGGAGTACTCGCCGCTGGTCGCGTTCCGTGAGGTGGCGAGGTGGACGGTACTGTAGCCGTTGTCCGCCCAGAAGCGGACGAGTTCCGGCGTCGCACCGTAGCTGACCCCGAGCCAGTCCACCCGTTCAGCGAACTCCGTTCTGATTTCCGAGAGGAGTTCGGAGCCGAGCCCACGGGACCGGACCGCAGCGTGGGTCGCAATGCGGAGGACCCGCTGGCCGACTGGGATTCCGGCGGCTTCGTCCCGGAGTTGCGTCGACAGCATGTCCGGGAGCATATTCCCGCGGACCCGTCCACCCTCGTACATCGTGGCCCGCGTGTCAGCCGAGAGGCCGCCTTCCTGTGCCAGCAACGCCACTGCAACGACGTGGCCTTCGTGGGTTAGCGCCCGGACGGTAAGGTTGGGGGCGTCGAGCAGTCGGGCCAGATCCGAGGGTTCCGTCCGGTAATGCGCCAGCACGAGCAGGCCGAACACCTCCCGGAGCAGGTGCTCGTCGGCGAGCAGGTCCGCTGCCGAGAGCCGGCGGTACTCGACGGTTTCCGGTGTCGCGTCCTCAATGAGCTGGTCGACCGGCGGGCGAGCGTCCAGCAACAGCGCCCGGAACGCCCACACCTCAACGGGGTCGGCGTCGCCGTATCGAATGGGTGTCGTCATCGACACGTCGCTAACGGCGTGGTTACTCTCTGACAGCCGGTCCCGGAACCGCACTGAGAAGCCCCTCCCTGCCCCCTCGTAGCCGTGAACGGTCGTGGTGAAGGCGACCGCCGGGGAATCGAGGAACTGTTCAAGCCGTCTGACCGGCAGGGCCGCGGCCTCGTCGACGATGACCACGTCGGGGTCGTCCGGAAGCAATGCTGCTTCGTCCGGCGGCGCATACCGCACAGAGCCCGCCCTCGCAATGTCCAGTCGCTGGGGGCTCGATGCCCGGTCACGCGTGAAATCGGTATCGAGCGTCTCCAGAAGGTGTCCCGCCCGCCCGAATACCTCGGCGGCGCTCCGGTACTGCGGCGCGGTTACCAGCACGTCCCGCCCCTCGACAGCGAGGTTTCCGGCTGCCAGGCCGGCGGCACTTGACTTCCCCCGCCCTCGGTCCGCCTCGACCACGACTGCCTCGCCGTCGTCCCGCAGGAATTCGAATGCCTGGACCGCGTCCCGCTGGTCGTCGGTGAGACACTGAGCGTAGGTCTCGGATCGGAACCACGCGTCGGTGGGTAGTGTCGGACTCGGAACCGGACGGCTCGGTGGCGGGTCCGTCAGGCCGTCCTGCTCGATAGTGCCCGTGTCGGCGTCGACGATAGCGATACCACGGTGTGCTCGCAGTGTCTCGACGAACCGACGGCGGAAGTGGCCGCTCACGTCTCCGACATCGAACGGCGGGACTGCGAGTGAGGCGTCGAAGCCGTCCCGCTCTTCGGGCCATCGGTCCAGCGGCGGTGCGAGGAGGACGTAGAGGCCGCAGCCGTCGACCGCACCGACGGTCCGCCCGACGGCGTCCGGCCGCAGTTCTTCGTGTGCATCGAGGACGACAGCCGTCCGGGTCCGGCCGAGAAGTTCCTCGGCGCGGGACTGCTCGTGATGCTCACAGGCGAGGAACGGCTTCGGGCCGACGACGGTCGTCTCCGCGCTGGGAACATCCGCCGCGTCGAGCGCTGCTGCCGCTCGCTCTCGCGTCTGTTCGGGGTCGCCCGCCAGCACGAGCAGCCGGCGCTCGTTCGCACGGCGGGCCTCTGCTCGAAGCGAGCGCGCGATGTCCATACCCGTGGTGGCAGACGCGCCAGTATGGACCTGACGGTCACGGTGCTGCTCAGGTACGCTTTTCACCGGACCGGACACAGTGGCCGGCATGGCTCCCCTCCAGACACCGCTCTGTTCCGAGATCGGTATCAAATACCCAGTCGTGCAGGCACCGGTCGGGAGTGTCTCGACACCGTCCCTTGCCGCGGCAGTCGCTGACGCGGGCGGCCTCGGAATGCTGGCGATGTCGTGGCGTGAGGCCGACGCGATCCGTGACGCGTACACGGACGCCGCAAACGCGACTGACGGCGTGGTCGGCGTCAACGTCGTCCTCGACGAGTCGACGGGCGTGCTCTCACCGTCGGCGTGTCTCGATACCTGTCTGGATGCGGGCGCGTCGGTCGTCTCCTTCTCGTTTGGCGATGCCGGGCCGTACATCGACCGGGTCCACGAGGCCGGCGGCACGGCGATGGTCACGGTCGCCAGCGCAGCCGAGGCTAAGGCCGCCGTTGACGCCGGAGCCGATGTCGTGGTCGCTCAGGGCCGGGAGGCCGGCGGCCACGTCCAGAGCGACGTGACGACTTTCGCGTTGCTCCCGCGGGTGGCCGACACGGTTCCGGTACCGGTCGTCGCGGCTGGCGGTCTCGGCGACGGTCGCGGCCTCGCGGCGGCGCTGACGCTCGGAGCCGATGGCGGCTGGTTCGGCACTCGGTTCGTGGCGACCGAGGAATCAGGCGCGCACGAGACATACCGGCAGCGAATCGTTGACGCGCCCGAGACGGCGACGCAGTTTACCGACCTGTTCGACCGAGGCTGGCCGGACCAGCCACACCGGGTCCTCGAAACCGACGAGGTCCAACGGCAGGCAGGCCATGATTCGGACGAAATGGACGGCCCCAGTGACGCCGATCAAATCGCACAGATGCCCGACGGCGAGCCGATTAGTCGGCTTGCTGATATGCCCCCGCTTGCGGGGATGACCGGCGATGTCGAGGCCCTGCCACACTACGCCGGCCAGAGCGCCGGCCTCGCACAGGACGTACGGCCCGCTGGTGAGGTGGTGGCCCGTCTCGTCTCGGATGCGCGGGCCGCGCTGGCCGATGCGTCGGCGGCCGCGGAATAGGCAGACCCCCCGACAGCACCCGTGTGGCGGGCTGGCACGGGATTTCGGCTTCGAAAGCGCTTTTAGGGCCGGTAGCACAGAATGGGGTACAGCCTGCGCCGAGTTGATGATGCTCCCAGCCTTTTCAGGATACACACCATCACGGTGTGACGGGCCTCGCGGCCCGGACACGGCGGGGGAGCCTGAGCTCGCGCGCAGGAGGTGAACATACAAATGCCAGTATACGTAGATTTCGACGTTCCCGCGGACCTCGAAGACGACGCCCTTGAGGCGCTCGAGGTTGCCCGGGACACAGGCGCAGTAAAGAAGGGTACAAACGAGACGACCAAGTCCATCGAGCGCGGCTCCGCCGAGCTCGTCTTTGTCGCTGAAGATGTCCAGCCCGAGGAGATCGTCATGCACATTCCGGAACTCGCCGACGAGAAGGGCGTTCCCTTCATCTTCGTCGAGCAGCAGGACGACCTCGGTCACGCCGCCGGGCTCGAAGTCGGCTCGGCCGCTGCAGCCGTCACCGACGCCGGTGAGGCTGACGCCGATGTCGAGGACATCGCCGACAAGGTCGAGGAGCTTCGGTGAGGTGACCTCGGATGAGCGCTGAGGAATCCGAAAGCAGCGGTTCCACGCCCGCCGAGGTTATCGAAGTCGTGGGCCGGACGGGGATGCACGGTGAGGCCATGCAGGTCAAGTGCCGCATCCGCGAAGGCGAGAATCAGGGGCGCATCATCACGCGCAACGTTCTCGGCCCGGTCCGCGAAGGTGACGTGCTCCAGCTCCGCGAGACGGCTCGCGAGGCCGACACCATCGGAGGGCAGTAACCATGCCCCGGACACGCGAATGTGACTACTGCGGCACGGACATCGAGCCCGGCACGGGCACGATGTTCGTCCACAAGGACGGCGCGACGACGCACTTCTGTTCCTCGAAGTGCGAGAACAACGCCGACCTGGGCCGCGAGGCCCGCAACCTCGAATGGACCGACACCGCACGCGGTGACGCCGGTGCGGTCGAGGATGAGGCCGAAGAAGTCGAAGCTGACGCTGACGAGGCAGAAGCAGACGCTGAGGCGGCTGCGGACGAGGAAGCAGACGCGGAAGAAGCTGATGCCGACGCCGACGAGGCCGACGCGGATGCTGAAGACGACGCTGACGAGGAAGCCGAGGAGGCCGAGGCCTGATGTCCGAACACGAGCGTACGTTCGTGATGGTCAAGCCCGACGGCGTCCAGCGCGGCCTCATCGGGGACATCGTCTCCCGCTTCGAGGACCGCGGCCTGAAGATGGTCGGTGGCAAGTTCATGCAGATCGACCAGGAGCTCGCCGAGGAGCACTACGGCGAGCATGAGGACAAGCCGTTCTTCGACGGGCTCGTCGACTTCATCACCTCCGGCCCCGTCTTCGCGATGGTCTGGGAAGGTCAGGACGCGACCCGGCAGGTCCGAAACATGATGGGCGAGACTGACCCCGCCGAATCGGCTCCTGGCACCATCCGTGGCGACTACGGGCTCGATCTCGGTCGGAACGTCATCCACGGTTCCGACCACGAAGACGAGGGCGCAAACGAGCGCGAAATCGAGCTGTTCTTCGACGAGGACGAGCTCGTCGACTGGGACAAGATCGACTCGTCCTGGCTGTACGAGTAACGTCAGGTCGACCGCTGCGTTTTTTGGAGCACAACCACCTTGAGGGCGGCGTCCGTACCGCTCAGTATGAGCCTGACGCTCTACCAGCTCGACGGCTGTCCGTACTGTGAGAAGGTCGCCGACCGACTGGACGACCTCGGAATCGAATACGACAGCGTCTGGGTCGAGGCGCTGCACTCGAAACGCGACGAGGTGAAGCGGGTCTCAGGCCAGCGGGGCGTCCCGATTCTGGTCGATGAGGACCGCGGCATCACGATGGCTGAGTCCGAGCGTATTCTCGAATTTATCGAGACGACTTACGCGCCCGAAGCCCAGTCGGCGTAGAGATACCGGGCGGCCGCGCCGAGACTCGCAAATAGCAACGGGAAGAAAAACAGCAGGATGAGGAGCCACAGCACCGCCGGTGCGGCCTGTCCCTCGCCCCCGCCGTCGAACATGACCGTCCGGACGAACACGAAGCTCCCTGCGAACCCCGTTGCGACATAGCCGAAGCCGATGCCAGTGCCGACGAGCGCCGCCTCTTCGAGCAGGCTGTCAGACCGGGTATCGCCGCGATAGCGTTCGAACAGTGCGCCGACGACGACCAGCGCGACAATCGGAATCAGGAAATAGACGATGGGTGGCACGCTCGCACCCTGTGCGCCGTACAGGACGTTCCGGGCGGCAGAGCCGTACACCTCTGCGTCCGATGCCGTCACCAGCGTCGGCACGTGATGAGCGTTGTACAGCACGAACCCGTACTGGACTAACCGATCCGACAGCTCCGGTAGGTCGATCGACGACGGCCCGACGAGAAACAGCAGTGCGACGAGCAGGTATTCGACAGCCAGCGTCCCGACTGCGACGCCGGCCGCGCGGAGCCACGGAAACGTTCGGAGGCTCTCGGCTAGCAGGTGACTCTCCGGCGGTGGCTGTTCGGCGGTCGCAGTCGGTGGCTCGTCGACCAGCGACTCGTCGACCGATGTTCCGGCCCCGTCGTCGCCCGCCTCGTCGGTCCCGTGTTCAGTCACGTCTAGCCGTATCAACTTCAATGACGGAAAAAAGGGTTCCGGTGGTCGCTACTCCGACTCGAAGTCGAGCGCAGCGCCGTTGATGCAGTACCGCTTCCCGCTCGGCTCCGGTCCGTCGTCGAACACGTGGCCCAGATGACCGCCACACTCGGCACAGATGACTTCTGTTCGCTCCATCCCGTGGCTGTTGTCCGCCCGCGTTTCGACGTTGCCTTCCTGATACACGTCCCAGAAGCTCGGCCAGCCGGTTTCTGATTCGAATTTCCTGTCGCTATCGAACAGTTCCGTCCCACAGCCGGCACAGGTGAATACGCCCTCGTCCTCTACATCGATGAGCTCGCTGCTGAACCGCGGCTCTGTTCCAGACTCGCGGAGGATTCGGTACTCTTCGTCGGAGAGAATTTCGCGCCACTCTTCGTCGTTGTCCGGGAGTTCTTCTTCGGATTCACTCATGCTCTGCCGTACGCCCTCCAGCGGTAAAAGCGTAAAGCCAGGGGTGGGATTTGAACCCACGAACTCTCGATTACAAGTCGAGTGCTTGGACCACCCAAGCTCCCCTGGCGCGGTTGCATACCTGCGTTGTGTGGGGACCGTTTAGAGAGTATCGTTTTCGGTCGGCTTTTCGAGCTCGATCCGGTGTGGTGCGTAGCCCTGTGCTCGATAGAACTGTCGGGCGGATTCGTTGTCCGCCATCGCCTCCAGCGCGAGGATATCCGCACCGGCCTGGCGGAGTAGCTCTTCCGCCGTATCGAGCAGTTCGCTGCCGATTCCCTGGTTCCGGTGGACTGGTTCGACGAAGATATTCTCGATGATGCCCCGCGTCTCGTCTTGTTCGTACCGGCCGCTGTCGATGGTTACCATGACGAACCCGACGATGTGTTGATCTATACAGGCGATACGGACGTTTTCGGCGACGACGCGCTGTACGACAGTCTCTCGGACCGCAGTCCGGTTCCGGTCCCCGAACAGATGTGACCCGTGGGCACGCTGGCTCTCCGCCAGTCGGACCCACAGGTCGACGATGGTGTCCACGTCATCCATCGAGGCGGTGTCGATTTCCACGGTGGTACTCCGTGTCGTACGATGAAAACAGTTCGGCTACGCCGCCGTATCCGTCCGCTGTGAGAGACGGAGACCGGTGGGAGTGGCTCAGACGTCACGACAGTCCGCACAGAGGAGCTGCCCGTTGAACGACGCCAGATCCCGTGTAAACGTGCTACAGGCGGAACAGATGCCCTGATTGTCGAACGAATCTTCGGCGGCGGACTGCATCCCGTCGGTGGTGGCTTCCTGCCCGGTCGTCGCAACCGTTGAGGGCTGTTCGGCGACGTCTGTCGACTCGCTCTCTAGCCTCGCGGTCGAGAGGATGTCGTGCTCGGTCAGCGTTCCGAGCGGCTCTCTCTCAGCCGTTACCAGAAGGAACTCGGCGGACCGGCTCGCCATTCGGTCCCGGGCCGCCGGAAGTCCAGCATCGGGGCCGATTGTCGGAATGGATTCACGCATCACGTCGCCGACGGTGGCCGTTTCTGGGTCGCCGCCGTCGACGATGTACGCCAGCACGTCCCTGTCCGTCGCGACGCCGACCGGTTCGTTCCCTCGTAACACGAGAATCGGATGCTGGTCCTCTCGGATCAGCAACTCCGTCGTTTCGAGGAGGTCGTCGGACTCGCTTGCCCCGACGTACTCTCTGTTCATAACCTCCCGCACAGTGACCTCACCGTTCATGCGTATGATTACCACATGGCTGGTCTAAAAGATACCTCCACTACGTTTATATCGTTTGACTCACAAATTACTCAGTTGTCTCGGTTTCGATGGTGACGGCCTCGCCGGTCGCCCGACAGGTCTCTAATGCGTGTTTGGCGTCCATTCCGGCCGTAGCTGCCGTCCGTCCGCGCCCGACACCGACTTTCAACTCCACGTCGACTTCCTCGCGGACGTGGTCGATGGCGTCGTGGTAATCCGCTTCGTCCAGGTCCGGGCAGACTGCGATGACGTTATCGCCGCCGACGAAAAACGACAGCGAGTCGTGGGCCTCGCGCATATACTTCATGAGTGCCGCGTATCCCTGTTCGATCTGGATGAACGTGTCGAACTCGTTGAGCTGGTCGGTGTACTTCTCGGTGGCGTCGTCGACATCGAAATGCGCGAGTTGTACGTCTGTGGGCTTCCGGAACTGCTCGTCGATCGTCTGGCCGCGTAACACTTCTCGTCGGCCCTTGTCCTGTGCACTCCCGGCCTCCTGTAGCTGCTCCGTCGCCGTTCCCAGCGCAGAGACGGGCGTCGTTCCCGTCGCGACCGAGAGGCTCATCGTCACCGGGTAGCGATTGCCGACGGATTCCTGAATGAGTGCGTGTGCCGCTTCGTCCAGTCCGTTCGTCACGGCGATCATATTGTCGAACCGCGAGAAGAAGATGTAGCCGTCGCGGTTCCCGAACAACTGTGCGAGATCAGCGTACAACCGGGACTGGAGCGTCTGCAAGTCGACTTCACGGCGGGGCTCAGGCGTCACAGTCCACGGCCCGTAGTTGTCAATCTGTATATGGGTGATCTGGGTGTTGGTCACTGTCCATCGTTCGTTTCGAAGCAACGGGTATTGCTCTATCGAAATGTACCGGCAGCGTAGACTGTAGTCCGGTCCGACCGGTGTCGGATCCCGGACATGGGAGCCGATTCAACGGAGCTCAGTCGGTACTGCATCACGTCGCTGGAGCTCGACAGTTCCGAGCATCGAATCGTATGCGACGACGTCCGTTGCCGTTAGTTTCGGGAGGTGCTCGGTGAACAGTTCCTCGGTGAGTTCGTCCCTGACAGTGTCAGGGACTGCCGCTGGCTCGATGTCACGCTGGGCCGCCAGAACCGCCGTCGCGAGGTCTGCTACGACCACTGGTTCACCGCGGTCTGCCAGTATCGAGAGCGCGCGACGGCGAGTGTCGTCCGACAACAGGTCAGCAACAACCTCCTCGGGGAGTCCCTGCTCGGCGCGGTCGCCGCTTGAAGATGTCGTCGCCATACGCGACGCTACACCGGCCTCCCACAAGTATGTGTCGTGCCCACACACTACACAATCAAGCCTGTTCGAGTCTGTACGGCCACCAGTCTGCCTCGCGCAGCGCGCGCCCGAGAGATTTGTGGAAGTCCGGGAAGTCCTCGAACTCCTCCTGGTCGACGTACTCGAAGATGTCCGCTACGCTGACGACTGTCTCATAGTCGATCCGAACCGGGTGGTCCCCGTACTGTTCGACGTACTCCTCGGCAGTCAGTGGGAAGTCCTCGTCCTCGTCGACTTTCTTCGCCAGCACAGCGTGGCCGTATTTGCGGCGGCCCTCGCTTCCTTCCTCACCGTCCGGATCGTGTGGCCAATCCATACGCGATTCTCTGGACACTGGCACAAAAAGGGTTTCTCTCCCCGCCTACAGTTCGAAGCCGCTGTCGTTCCGGCTGCCACCCCGTCGGAGGAGCACGATGACGACGCCGAACAGCAGCAACGCACCGAGAAGTCCACCGATGACCAGTACCGTACTGATACCCATGACTGTGGCTGGGAGCGGTCCGAGTCCGCCGTCACCGTCAACCGCGGGTTCGGTCTGGACCGCTGGCTCCGTTCCCGTCGGCTCTGTCTTCGGCTCGGCACCGCCGTTCTCGTCGGTCTGGAGCTGGCTTTCGGTTACCTGAACCTCGCCGGCGTTGACGTCGTTGAAGCCGATCTGGAACGTCCCCGGCGTCGTCACGACCGTCGACAGTGTCACCGTCTGTTCGGTGTCCGCTGGCACAGTCATCGAGGTCTGGTTGACGACTTCACCGTCGACCAGCATCTGCGCGTCATAGGTTCCCGGGGCACTGCCAGCGTTTTCGACAGTTCCCCTGACGGTGACACGATGTCCATCTGTCGCCTGTTCGTTGACGACTGACGTTCGCGTGACGGAGAACGACGGCTCGATTTTCCCGATGGCGTAAGCCGTCGCTCCTTTGGTATCCGCCTCGTAAACGACGCGATTGGGCTGTTCCGAAGCGACAGCCGTTTCGGCGGCTTTCCAGGAGCCGTTGACGCGATGATACACGCGGACGTCCTGTGCGGCTATCCCAGCTTGCTGGAGTGTTGACCGGTTCAGTGCAAACTGCATCGACGACGGTTCGACGCCGTCCGACGACCCGACAGTCACCACGCCGAACACCGATGCATCATCACCGGATGGCACCGAGATGTCCGCCGCACTGGGATCGGTGTACTCCGTCACGTCCTGCGTGAACGCCTCCTGTGACGCGTTGACCGTCCAGGACTGGAGCGTGAACGAGCGGTTCGCTGGCCCCGAGACGTTCATCACGTAGGGTTCGTTCGTCGGGACCATCCCGCCGCGTATCTTGAGCCGCCGCGTAGTCTGGTCCATCCGCTTGGTCTCAACTATCGCGGGCTTGACTCTGACCCGTCCGGCCGATTTCCCCGGGCTCTGGACCTTAATCCTGTACGTTCCGGGGGTGTCGAACTTCAGCGCCCGTGTTCGCTCAACTGCGGAGTCAGCATCGACGACTACCCGCTCGGTCGCTCTCGTTGTACCGTTTACTACGTACTCAATGTTCGTCGCACCGCCCGAGCTGCCGGTGTTCTGGACTGTTGCGGTGACGTTCACCGAGTCACCGGCGAGTATCGTATTCGTGTCTTTCGACGCGCCGGACACGAACAGACTCGGTTCAGCAACAGCAGGCCCTGCCGCCGTCACTGCGAGGAGGAGGGCGACGACACACACAGTCAGGAGGCCCGACCAGTGCTGTCTCGGGGACCTATCTTCACGTACCATTACACGGATATAATCCCGACCATCGACATAAAACCGCCTGATTGCCGGAATCCAGTATACTGTCCCTACGAGTCAGAAAGCGGCGAATTCTGTGCCCTCCTTTTGTGCAGTCCTGAACTGGGCCGAATGCCGTGTGGGTCGTGCTCGAACCGGAGTAAGACGGCCGAACGCACGACGTTGCGTCGGCTACGACTCGCTGGCACCTCATCTCAGTTTGTGCACTCACCACTCACAGTTTTCTGTGTCGCAAAATACGGTGGGACTGGGATTTGAACCGGAGCAAGACGGACGCACTCACTGTGTTCGTGCGCTGCGACTTGCAGGGTTCAAATCGCCAGTGCGTACCGATGGCTCCTCGCGTATTCGCTCGGAGCAATACGGTGGGACTGGGATTTGAACCCAGGAATCCGTGAGGATACCTGCTTTCAAGGCAGGCGCAATAGGCCGCTCTGCCACGCCGCGGAGTCTACACACGTCTGACTCCGCGACTTCCGCCCGAAATCGCAGGATGTCGGTCGGAACCACCGCGTCCTCGTGGCGTTCACACCACGGAGGACTACACAACATGTCGAATGCCACCGCGCCTAGCTTGAATCGCTCACGACAACCCCGTCCCACGGTTTCACGGGGGTGTGCCAGCTAATGGCTACAGACGACTACTCGGACGCTTTCGAGAGGCAACACACTGAGGAAAACAATGCGGTCAAAACAGACGCGGGCCATATCGTCTTGATACCCGAACCCACCCGCGAATTGCTCAACGACCGCCAACGGGTTGATTATCGGAACCACCGTAAGCGGTGGGTCAAGTGGTTGCTAAACCTTGGCAAGAACCCCGATAAGGCGGACGGCTACGCATTCGGAGTTGCCAAACGCCGCGCCCACGACACCGATATGTTTTATCGGTACGTGTGGAGTGACCACGCGGGTCGATACACTACGACGGTGACTCACGAACATGCTGACGCCTACATGAAACAACTCGCGTATAGCGACTACTCAGAGTCTCACAAGTCGAACGTACAGAAAGCCCTCATGTCGATGTTCCGCTGGCGAGACGACACCGACGAATGGGACCCCGAAATCACATTCAGTGGAGGGAACCAAACCGCTCCACGCGACTACCTCACCCGTGAGGAACGAATCCGATTGAGAGAGGCGGCGCTTGAATACGACAGCATACCCGCCTATTCGTGGATGTCGCCAGATGAACGGGACCGCTGGCGCGAGTATCTGGCGTTCCGTCTGGATAAGCCATTGTCCGACGTTCGGCCCGCAGACTTCGAGGACGCGGATGGATACAAATACGCCAGTATAGTCTGTGTGTCTTTGGACTGTGGGCTTCGACCTGTGGAAGTTGGGCGGGCGACTGTTCAGTGGGTAGATACGGATAACGCTGTCCTCCGCATTCCTAAAGAGGAATCCAGCAAGAACCGCGAGAACTGGATTGTTTCGCTCAAACGCTCCACCGCTGAACTTCTCCAAAACTGGTTAATTGAGCGAGAATTATACGACCGCTACGACGGAACAGACGCCCTTTGGTTGACCCGCCACGGTAATCCTTACAGCTCGTCCTCACTTTCGGGATTGCTTGAGCGACTGGCGGACGTAGCTGATATTGACACGGAGAACCGTTCTCTGAGTTGGTACAGTCTCCGTCACTCGGTCGGTACCTACATGAGTCGAGAGGAAGGGCTTGCTGCGGCGCAAGCGCAATTGCGACACCGCAGTATCCGCACGACAGTCAAATACGATGCCGCGCCAGTGGAGGACAGACGGGACGCTCTTGACCGCATGGGCTGACAGTCATAACTACCGCCATCACTCGGTAACCCACTGTGCGTAGCAGATAGTGGAGGGAGGTGGGACACACTCCCCCCGTGAGAAGTGGTTGTCATCAGCCAGTGCATCCACTTGTCGTTATCGTTGTTTTCTGTTGGAGTCTCCTGTTAGAGTCTTCGGCTACTGCATAGCCGTGTGGAGGTTTTCTCACACGGCTTTCCCCAACACCGCAGAGATACATCTATCGCGGTTTTGAATACTCAAAAAGAAAGAGTGGCTACATTACACTTCTTTTGTGACCCTTTCAGTAGCCCACTCAAGCGAGGTGTAGCCTTTCGTGAGCCGTGCGTCCACCTCGATAGCGAACCACTCGATAGTCTCGTACACGTCGAAGGGTGCGATGTACTGAACGATACCAAAAGCGAGGGCTTCACGTCCACCGTGGTAACCAAAGGCGCGGGCGTCTACCTCTGCGGCAAGGTCGCTCGCTTCCTCCACACGCCCTCGGTCAAGGTCGGCGTTCTGTGCGTACGTCTCGACAAGCCGTCTCTTATCGCGCTCGTTCACGTTGACCTTCCCAACGTCCTCGGGAGAGGCATCGTTAGCGCGGTGACTGTCAACGCCAGCGTTCCGCGCCCACAAACCACTGTACTTCTCGGCTCGTGTGCGCCCGTCTAACAATCTTTCAGAAGGATTGTATTGCCCTTCTGCGGGACGGTCACCGTAGAACGTCGTTTCTGCCGCTACCTCTTGCTGTGTCGTGTAGTTGTCATTCTTCTGCTGTTCGTCTTCGATGTCGTTGGACTGGTAGTCGATACCAGCCGCTATTTGATGTTCTGCTACTGCCATAATTTCCCCACTGGTATACGCCAGTGAACCGTTCAATCAGTAGTTGTTAGCGTTGACGACAAGTCCTCTATCGCTCGCAGTCTCGCTAAAGTCGTGCGTTGCTCCACCGAGTTTCACATCATCCTCTCGTCTGTCGCTTGTCTCGTCTTCCGCCTTGATGAGTGAAACGTCCTCAAGGGCGGCATGAATTTGCTGTTCCGTTACTCTGTATCGAGACTTTTCAGACGAGCGGCCAGTATTCATTCCATCTTCAAGGACGGCCTTAATCTCCGCCACCCCAAGCCCACAGCGGACGTACAGATGTTCCAATAGCCGTGCGTCCTCGTAGAGGGGGCTACGGAGGTGGGTCGTATCAACGGCTCCACATAGGGGAACC
This sequence comes from Haloarcula sp. H-GB5, assembly GCF_054850705.1. NCBI lineage: Archaea > Methanobacteriati > Methanobacteriota > Halobacteria > Halobacteriales > Haloarculaceae > Haloarcula > Haloarcula sp. H-GB5. The sequence continues at coordinate 599,039 of NZ_JBTWBG010000002.1, forward strand.
TCGATGTAGCCCTCTTGCTCTACTGCTGGCACGTCGAACGACCCGTCGCCCTTGGGTTCCTCGATGTCGTGAATGGTCAGCGCTTTGCGAACCTTGCCCACCGTCGTATCCAGTTCCGCCGCAACATCCTCCACCGACGTAACCATGCCATGCTGTGACACGGCCCACACGTCCGCGTGTGCCTCTGGCGCAAGGACGCTTTCACAGTAGTCTGCATACTCTTTATCGAGAAGGGGTAGCCCTTCATCGAAACCGACCGCTTCCTCGGGTGCAAGGAACTTGTCAACCGCCTCTGGCCTGTCCGCTCGCGGCTCGCCGTCTCTGTCGTTTTGCTTTGCCTCTCGAATCGCTTCCGTGTCCATGTTCGTCGTCATATCAGTTACCTCCGTACTGCGAAAGTGGGACCGCATACCACAGTTCTGCGGTATTCACATCTGTCGCCAAAATCTGCGCGCATTCCTCCACCGATACGTTTTCTCCGCTCGCTTTGCGAAGGACGTGTTTCTCGCAATCACCTCGGCCGACAACAGTCATCTCGAAATTGACACCGTTCACAGGTCGGTGGTCGTAGAAAGTATCAACTCGACCAACAGTTTTGGGCAATTCAATAATCTTGCCTTCCTCTTGTGGTATCGAAACCTTGTGAACCTCGTTCATCGTCCTATCTCCGTTACCGTTGACTCATTCATTTTCATTGTTAGTTAGTCTCCATCATTGGGATTCCATCTTCCTCTGTCCACTCGTCTTCTAGATGCACCGCATTGTGTTCCTCAACTGTTAGAACTTCAACGCCGTCCTCGATGTTCAACCACGGAATGCCGCTCTTGTGATGGACGTGTGTGCTTTCCTCTCCAAACACGTCGTGTGGGTCAGCGCCGTCGGCAACAGCCAGAAGCCGATGAACGTGAACTGTTCTGGTAGTTCCATCGGGGTCATCGGCTTTCCAATGTTCGTGACCACCACTGTCTGCGGCGGTGAAGGAAGCCCGTTCAAGCCGCACCTTCCAGTCTTCTGTGCGTGCGTCAAGGCCAGTCTTATCCAACCAATTGCTGATAGTACTGGCATCACAACCGAACTTGTCCCCTAAGTCACGTGTAGACATTCCTTCATCGTGATAGAAATGACATAGAACGTCGATATCTTGATATGGTTTCTCAAGTCGCTCAATCTTCTTCTCGATACACTTCTGAATCGTTGCTTCCTTGACTTCGGCCACTGCTGCGCTCATTAGAAGTTGACCTCGTTGCTGTCGTCCTCCGCGAGAAGGGCTTTACAGCCTTGCTCGATAACGAGTCCGTACGGAACGTTCTCGTCTCCAAACACCGAAATGCGAGTGCTGCGAAGTAGTTCTTTTTCTGATTCTGAAAGTCGAACTTTCTTATCTCGTGCCATAATTTAGACCTCCACGAGAATGTCAATACCGCTCTGACTCATCTGCACTATCACAGCGCTGTCAGGAATGTTCAGGTCGGTGTTCTTTGGTCCACGGTCCCGCTTGTTGCGTCGTTCGTAGGTCGTTTGAGTGGCGTCTGCATCATGAACAACCGCCAGAATGTCGGAACCAAGCGCCTCTACCTCAGTGGCGCTAAGGTCGTTTTGTAGTTCAATACTGTCACCGTTACTGCAGTTCGTAGTCTTGTAGTTCGTCATTGTGTCTCAATCCTTGGGGGCGTTGGCGAACACGGCTTTTTGCAACCTCTCGATGTCCGCCGCCTCTCGCCCTTATATTACTGCTACGCATGAAGGGGTTGTACCCACCTCTGCCCCCTCTATCTATAGCGTACTGACGAGTGACCCATTTAAAGAGAATCAGCGGAGTTGTTCTCACCTCAAATTGGGTTGTTTTTTCGACGGCCACCGCTTGGGAGGCGCTCTCTCTCTGAAAAACTGAGTGGCCCCGCTGAGCAAACCCCTCGTGCGTAGCAATACAATAGAAGGGCGTGATGCGTAGAACCCCAACCGTCGTGGGCGGAGGACGGTGAGACGCTCAGGCCCGTGTGGTGCGGTGAGATACGAGCGGTGCCAGAATGCTCGTTGAAATGCGGTAAAGGGGAAAGTTTGTGCAAATCAATTCAGAGATAATTATATATCAACCAATGCAGAATATTATTAGACAAGTGCGGCAGTATCGGCTACCAAATCCAACAAGTGATGTTCAGTGGCACATCGGTGAGACGAGTAATGGTGTTGGACGCACTTGCGAAAGCACAGAATATGTCTCAATTGCAGCCTAAATAATGGCGATATGGGTAACATATTGGTGAAAATATGAACGAATGTCCGACGTGTAGCGAGGAGTATGAACGTCTTGGTCAGCACTTCGCTCATAACGACCATCGGCCCGCCCTCACCGAATACGAGCGAAGTATCATCGAGTATCTTGTACTTCGTGGGGCACAGGTCCGTGAAAACGCCTCACGTCCGTCGCTCGCCGTCTTCGGCACGGACAAGAAGTGCCTCACGGACATAGCCGACAGCCTTGGCTATCTCGCCAACGACGTGCGGATTCACGAGGATAGTACGACGGCCGCACAACGGCTCCAAGAACAGCATGGGAGTAAGAACATCCAGTTCGATGCGGACAGTATCGAGGACGTGTGGACGTTTACTACAGTTCCCCACGAGGGTTTCTCTGACTATGAGGGTGGGGCATCCGAGCTTGAACGACTCCACCCTCGTAGCCTTTCACTGTTGGCACTGCATATTGGCGACGTTGAACAGTATTCTATCTTCCCCACTCTGCATTTCGACACTCGCAATTGCGACGTTTCGGCCACTCACTTTCGGACGCTTTTGCATCGTGAAGGAATCAAGACACTTCCCGCAGACGCTACGAAACACGACAATGTTGCGGGCCGTTTGAATCACTATCACGACGGCGTTGTGAGCGTGCCACATCCCGCCTCGATGGAACTTCTTGACAGTCTTGACCTCGAACTTGAGGATGTTGCAGACGGGCCGATGCAATTCGGCTAAGGTCACAATTCTCGATTAGGAGGGTGGCGGTGTGGGAAGCGACAGCTTGCATCGAGACAAGACCCACCCTCCACCCCTCTGTCTTCCCAAGAAGCCCAAGTGGCGTTTGAACGATACGAGCGGTTGCAGTTGCCTCACCGCAGACAAGGAAGCCTATGGCTTCCGCAGTCAAGGTGAGGTAACAAAACCGCGAAGTTACTACACATACAACATACTACTATAGTAATAACAGCGCCCGCGTAAGAGATTCGGAAATCGCAAGACGGAACCTCCGTCCGATTTAGAAGTAGCCGAGCGGCGTTGAGGGTGGCTTGAGTACTTGCATGATGAAACCCACTCGGTTCTCTCAGAAACCTTTCTTCGCGTTTGTGAGCGCCCTCAGAATCAAACTGATAGTCTTGAGGCGGCTCGAATAACCGAGAGTAATTGTCTACACTCTATCCAAGTGGTCGTAAACGCGTTCCGTCGTTTGAATTGAGCGGTGACGTAACCGATTTCGAACGTCGTAGAGTGTGTTACCGTCCTCTCGGTTCATCATACGGTAGGCGACACTGTGGCGAAGCGCGTGGGGGCTAACGTCCGTGGGGCCGCCAAGCCCTTCGACAGTGTAGGGTTCTATCTCGGCATCTACAGCGGCGTCCCTCACCACGTTACGGACGCTCTCGGTAGTCATACGGTCGGACTGACGGGACGGAAATAGGGCTTCGGGGTCTTTCCACCGATTCGAGAGGTAGGTTCGTAGGGTTCGGATAGTCTCGCCCGACAGCTCAATCTCGGTGTAGGTCGGACTGTTGTCATTGGGGTAGTCCTTCTGGATGTCCGCGGGTAACATCAATACGCTGTCCTCGAAGTCTATCATGCTCACATCAAGAGCGACCGCCTCACCGACACGTAGCCCCGTGTCCGCCAGCAACGCAATGAGAGCGTCGTTCCGCGTGGCGAGATAATCCGCACTGTTCTCGACTGTTGCGTTCCGCATAGCGTCTATCTGTTCGGGTTTGAGCCATACGCGAGCTTTCGCGTCAGTTTGGGAATTTGCAGATTCGGACATTGGAACCACCGTGGTACATAAACGAATACACTCCACCTCCTAGTGAGTTTTGGTTTCTACAAACATACTCCCAAACTCAGTGAAACACCTACCTCCCCCGTCGAAACTACTGAGCGAACGGGTCCCATACTCCACTGGGGAGGGGGTGGATTTGAGGGCGAGACTTGTAACTCGTTGTTTCAGATTATATGGAAAGGATATCGGTATAAATTGTCACGGCCAACATCCCCACCAATATGATGAATGCCGACAACACCTTCACCCAATCATCAGCGGGAATTACATCCACAATTTGAGCGAGGACGAGGACAAAGGTGAAAAACACGAGTGACTGGTTGATGCGGTTATCTCGTCTTGACAGTTCACGCTCGTGGGCTACCTCAAACCCGTCTGTGGTTAGTTGGAGAGCGGCATATTCTTTATTATTATCATAGGACACAAGGCCTGTATTTTGAAGATGCTCCCGCATTTCTGCAATTTCTTGCGTTTCCTTGTTTAGCAACTCAACATTTTCACGCAAACCATCATATAATGCCTCCTCTTGGATTTCGGGTGTCACTTCCTCTTTGCTAAGTTCGTCGGATAATGCGGTCCGACGAATCTCTCCATTATTGTTATGAAGACATTTCAGAATCTTAGCCCAATCTGGCTCATTCATAGAGACCTATCCAGATTAGCAACTATCCTGTTTTAGAAGATTATCGTTCTTTGTGTCGTTTGGCTCACTGCGAACATACTTTGTCGTACCCCGCTTCACAGCATTAACGTCTGTTCGTTCTCCGTTATGCTCTACCACTACGTTATACCCCTCTTTTTCTATGAGGTCATATACTTGGGCGGGTGTTCGGGTAGCAATCCCTCCCTCTTCAGCGTCGAAGCCAATTGTTTCAATGTCTCGGCAGTCTTGCGGGTTGGTATCTACGTTTACGCATCGAACAATCAATGCCATGTGAAGGCATCTCTTGCAAGGGAGTGTAAAGGTCCGCAAACCACGGTGAAAGTGGTCGGTCAAGACAGGCCAGATTAGCCCCGAGGCTATCGTACCTAGGATTTATCACAATGAATCTAGATTACGTGGGTGTGAACGCTACGGGGATAGAGCGGCGAACCACCAAAAACCGCAGTACGTGACGCTAATCACGCAGAAACATACGGTGGGACTGGGATTTGAACCCAGGAATCCGTGAGGATACCTGCTTTCAAGGCAGGCGCAATAGGCCGCTCTGCCATCCCACCGCAGTCAAGGGTATTCGGTGGGCCTTCTAAGACCTGTCGGTCTCTCGGACCACGGTCGGATCGCCGTCGTCATCGACAACACGGATTCCGAGGTCATCGAGGAACGTCGCCGTCCGTTGCGGTACGACCCGGCCAGCCCGGTTCCGGGCGCGTAGCAGCGGAACCATCGTTTCGAGGTCAGATTGCGTTTCGAGGACGGGCGCTGATGGGAGGAAGTCCACATCGAGACCAGCATCTGCGGCACGCTCGCCGATGGTTTCGACCGCCGGGGTGGCGTAGCTGTCCTCGAAATCTATCGGTTCGCCAAAGCCCGCGTAGTAGACGCGGCCGCCCGCAGCGGGGCCGAGTACCACGCCGCTGGATCGGAGTTTCATCGCCGCGCTGTCGATGAGTTGGCGGTTCAACAGTGCTGCTGTCGGTTCGACGGCGGCGACGGTTGCGACGTCTTCCCGGTCGAGGAGGTGTGTGACAGTGTTCCCGACCCGACCAGAGAACGTCGAACCGACCTGTACCTCGAACCGAGCGTTGTCCGGTGATTCGAGGGCCGCTGTCACTGGCTCCCGAACCGCGGTCTCGGGGTCGACACCGTCCGGGACCTGGTCCGATGGCCGGTAGTTCACCAACAGCTCGGCACCGCTGATCTCCACCGCACGACAGACGTCGAGCAGCATGGCCTCGTATAGCTCGGCGGCCTCGGCGTCGTCTACGATGCCGCCCGCCAGCTCCTGCAACACGAACCCTTCGACTGGCGGATCAGCCAGCACAGTTACCGTAGTCATACTGTCTTCTCGGCCCGACTGTGATTAGTCGCTTGTGTTCCACTGCAGCGACAGAACAATTATAAGATGTGAGCAGTATTTGATAACTAAGAGAAACTATATGGAGCAATCCCAGACCTACAGATGCGATGGATGTGGGTCGGAGTACCGTGTTCTTGGTGACTCGCAACCGAAGATCGTATGTCGTGACTGCGAACGCGAAGCCACGCTGTCCGGGACCGCAGCGGCACAGCGGGCGTACCATGTCGGCTACATGCGGTATCGTGAGGCACGCCGCCAGCTATCCGACGCGCTGGCGACCGTCGAAGAGGGGGAGATGGCGCTCGCTCGTGGGGGGTTCGACAGTGCCGCAACGGACTTCGAGGAAAGCGTCGAGGAGTTCACGACGGCTGTTCGTGAAGCGGACGACGACGCGCTGGCCGAGTTGTCGGAACGGGCGCGCAAGAAAGCGACCTGTTTCTGGCAGGCTGCCGAGTGGCTCAGCGGTATGACCTACGCCAGCGAACAGGGTGCATCGACACAGGCGAGCCAGTACCGCCACGATGCTGAAAACCGGTTGCAGGCAGCAACGGAGTACGGGACAGTGTCGAGCCCGGACGAGTTGCTCCAGACCGCTGAGACTGAAGTCCAGTCCGACACCTAATTATCGCCCGCGCCGGCCCTTCGTCTGCCGGTAGTCCTGACCGAGCGTCTCACTGAAGTGCTCTAGAAACGCTGTCCGTTCCTCGTCAGTCTGCTCGTTCGGCGGAATCATCGGGAGGATTTCGAACCCGCGGCCGCGAATCGTCGTCGCGTGTCGCTCCTCGATATCCAGTTCGTCCTCGCTCATCGTCGTGTACTCGAAGGCTAGCTCTTCGAGGGGGCGCTGCCCGACCGGCAGCAGGATTTCGGGGTTTATCATCCGTATCTCACTGTTGAGATACGGCTCGCAGTTGACGACCTCCTCGTCAGTTGCCTCCCTGTCGGGATGGCGGCAGCGGGTGACGTAGGTCAGGAAGGTGTTCTGTAGCTGTGGCCTGTCGGCGTCCGGGTCCGAGCACATGTCGACCGCGGCGAGGATGTCGAGCAGTTCGCGCTCACGCTCCCCAGTGAAGGGGACGCCCGACTCGTCAGCGCCGATTGCGGGCGAGTCGCCAAGGACGATGAACTCGGCGCCCACGTCACCGTAGCCATGGACGACGTTCTCGCGCGTTTCACACAGCGCGGGGCAGTTCTGGCACTCCTCGTCCATCCCGAACGGGTTCGATTTGGACTCCTGTTGTGCGTCCATCTTACTCGTCGTCGATAGTTTTCGCGTGGGTGTCCGCGTCCTCCGGATCGTTCTGCGGGCTGGACGGGTGGTAGTCGGTGTCGTACTCGCCCGGCCGGCCGTCGAGCCGGTCGGGGTTGATGCGGCCGCCAAGCAGCATGAAATCGAGCACCGTACAGGCGAGCATGGCCTCCACGACCGGGACCGCCCGCGGCGGCAGGACTGGGTCGTGGCGACCGGTGACGGTGATCTCCTTGCCTTCGTCGGTCTCCCAGTCGACCGTCTTCTGGGTCTTGGGAATCGACACCGGCGCGTGCCACGACACTTCGCCGTAGATCGGCTGACCGGTTGTGATGCCGCCCTGGATGCCACCGTGGTCGTTGCCGACCGGCGTCGGGTGGCCGTCCTCGTCGAACTCCCAGTTCTCGGTGTACTCGCTGCCTCGGGTCGTCCGGGCCTCGCGGCCGATGCCGTACTCGAAGTCGTTGACCGCCGGGATGGAGTACATCGCCTGTCCCAGCCGGGACGGGAAGCTATCGAACCGGGGTGCGCCGAGACCGGACGGGACGCCGCGACACTCGAAGTATATCGCGCCACCGATGGAGTCCCCTTCCTTCTGGTGCTGGTCGGCCACGTCGCGCATTTCTTCGGCGGCCTCTGGGTCGGCACAGCGGACCTCGTTTTCCTCGCTGTGTTCGAGCATGTCCTCGAAGGTGACCGGACCGGCCTCTACGTCGCCGATCTGGCAGACGTGGGCCTTGATCTGGACATCGTAGTCGGACTGTTCGAGCACCTGCTTGGCGACGCCGCCGGCGGCGACCCAATTGACCGTCTCGCGGGCAGAGGAGCGGCCGCCGCCGCCCCAGTTCCGGGTTCCGAACTTCGCGGAGTAGGTGTAGTCGCCGTGGGACGGCCGTGGTGCCGTGATGAAAGGTTCGTACTTGCCCGAGCGGGCGTCCTTGTTCTGGATGACCATCCCGATGGGGGTCCCGGTGGTGTAGCCGTCCTGAATCCCGGAGTTAATCGTCACCTTATCGGGTTCGCCCCGAGAAGTGGTGATCATCGACTGGCCGGGCTTGCGCCGGTCGAGGTCTTTCTGTATCTCTTCCTCCGAGAGTTCGACACCCGCCGGAACGCCGGAGACGGTACAGCCCATCGCCTCCCCGTGGGACTCGCCGTAGGTCGTCATGCGGAACAGACGACCGAACTCGTTGCCGTTCATTACAGTGGTGTCGGGGTTGGGGGCATTTGAACCTTGTAGATGCGCCCCTCAGTCGTCGAGCCACCTGACACGGTCGAGAAACTGCACCGTCTCCGCCGCCCTGATCTGTTTTTCAAGAACCGCATCGAACACCTTGTCTGCGTCGTCGGGACAGGGCTCCCAGGTGTACCGTACCAGTGTCGTGTCCGTATACTTCGTGTTGACCGTACGGGCAAAGTTGCCCACTGAGGAGGTAGTACACCGGCGTCCAACCACCACGCAGTCGAATTTGCGGTCGGCCAGCAGTGTCATCGCCCGGTCGGTGTTCGGTGTCGTTACTAGTTCGACTGCCTCGCGCTCGTCGGCGATATCGGCCTGCAAATCAAGCAACAACTGGTCGTCATCGACGTAGAGGACTGTCGTGGGGTTCGCAGTAGATTGTTCGGAAGCGCTCGTCTGATTCACAACGTGTGTTGTAAATGTTCTTCACTGCGTAAAAGCACACCTATCTACGATAGACACAACGTTCTTTCATAACAAAATCTGGTCAGGCAGTGACCTGATACTCTATTTTCCGACAGCAGCCCCGAGCGAGTCGAGCACCTCGAAGAAGTCCGGGAAGGACACGTCGACGTGCTCCGCGCCGGTCACCGTCGTCTCGCCATCGGCGACGAGGCCGGCGACGGCCAGCGACATGATGATACGGTGGTCCGCGCGCCCCTCGACCGTCGTGCCGACGAGATCGCTGTCCGCGCCGTAGACGAACAGCTCGTCCTGATGTTCCTCCACCTCTGCACCCATCTTCGTGAGTTCCTCGGCCATCGCACTCACACGGTCGGTCTCCTTGTACCGGACGTGCTCGGCGTCGGTGATCCGCGTGACGCCGTCGGCGGCGGCTCCCAGCGTTGCGATGGTCGGCAGGAGGTCCGGTGTGTCTTCGACGCCGACCTCGATGCCGGTCAGATCTGACTGTGAGACGGTGATTTCGCCGTTTTCCCTGTCCCAGTCGAGGTCGGCCCCCATCCGGTCGAGGATGTCGACGATGGCGGCGTCGCCCTGCGCGCTGGGGAACGCCGAGGTGACGCGCAGGCCGTCCTCGGCGGCGAGTGCGCCGGCCGCGAGCAGATAGCTCATCGACGAGAAGTCCCCGGGAACGTTGTAGTCGCCGCCCGCTGGCGTGTAGGACTGGCCACCGTCGACGGTGAACCCGGCGTCGGTCTTCTCGGCGTCGACGCCGAAGGCTTCCAGCACCTCCAGCGTGATGTCGACGTACGGCGACGACTTCAGCTCGGTCGTCAGGTCGATGTCGATGCCGTCCGGCGAGACAGCACCGGCCATCAACAGCGCAGTGATGTACTGCGAGGATACGTCGCCGGGGATCTCCACTGCGCCGCCGTCGATGCCGCCGCCAACCACGAGCGGGGCCTGCCCGTTCCGGCGCGTCGACTCGGCGTCGCCGTCCAGTTGTTCGACGGCGTCGAGCAGTGGCCCCTGCGGGCGCGACCGGAGGGACTCGTCACCAGTCAGTACCCCGAGGTCGTCTTGCAGTGCGGCCGTCGCGGTGACCAGTCGCATCGTCGTCCCGCTGTTGGCACAGTCGATAACGTCGTCCGGCGTCTCCGGACGACCGTCAAAGCCCGTCACTTCGACCGTCGACCCGTCCGCTGCCAGCGAGACGCTGCCGCCGTAAGCCTCGACCGCTCGCATCGTGGCCTTCGTGTCCGCACTCACGAGCGGGTCGTGGACTACTGCGCCGTCAGCGTAGCCCGCGGCCAGCACCGCCCGGTGCGTGTAGCTCTTGGACGGCGGCGCTTGCGCCGTCCCCGCGACCGTCGATTCGGCAATCGTGATGTCCATGCCCGGTCGGTAGCGGGCGTTCGACAAGAGGCTACCGCTCTCTCACCCCACCGACGGTGGGAGCAACGACCTTGTGGCTGGCAGCGGTACCACCGCTATGGTCCCACGGATGGACAGTGCGACCGCTGTCGTCACGGGTGCAAGTAGAGGAATCGGCGAGCAGATAGCCCACGCGGTAGCGAGTGCAGGCGCACATACGGTCATCTGTGCCCGCGACGCGGAGGCGCTTGAGCGTGTCGAGGCCGATATCCGGGACGCGGGTGGCTCTGTGACCGCGATTCGGACAGACGTGCGCGACGAGTACGACGTGGAACGATTGGTCGAAACTGCCACGCGGGAGGGTACCGGTGCGATACAGTACGTCGTCGCCAACGCCGGCGTCTACCACGGAACAGCCGGCGAGACACCGCTTACCGAGGAGTCCTACGCCGCCTTCGACGATCACCTCCGGACGAACGCTCGGGGCGTGTTCTCGACGATTCGCGAGGCCGTCCCACATCTCGGTCCGGACGCCCGTATCGTCGTCCCGACGGGCGTCGTCGCCCGCGAGGGAATGCCCGGCTACGGCTCGTACGCCGTCTCGAAGGCCGCCGCGGAGGCTGTTGCTCGCGGGTTCGCGGCCGACCTCGATACGCCGGTCGGTGCAGTCGACCCCGGGCAGGTCGCGACGGACCTCTCCGGTGACGGCGGACGCGACCCGGAATCCGTCGCCGAAATGGTTCTCTGGGCACTCCGGGATGCGGACCCGTCCACACTGGACGGCGGTGTCCTCGACTGGGGTGACTATCGGTCAGCGACGCGGTGACCGCCACCGATGGGTTTATTGGCAACAGACCGGTGAATGTAGACAATGTCTATTAACTCTAGCTCAGTTTTTAATAACACTGGGCGGGTGTCCACTGCCGGTATCGCGAGCGTCGTCGGCCTGGTAGTCCTGTCAGCCGTCGCAGCCGCCGGCGGGGCGAGTAAGGTTCTGGTCATCTCCTGGGTTGCGTTCGTGGCGATGGGACTCGGCGCGTGGTTCGGTGCCCGGGCCGACGAGACGAACCCCTACCGACTGGTCTGGGGCTACGGGCTTGCGAGCGGGGCGATGGTCACGTCGGCGGCCATGTTCCTCGTCCCGCAGGCGATGGGACTGGGCGGCCAGGCCGGCGCAGCGCGAATCGGCGGCGTTGGCATCGCCGCTGGACTGGTTACCGGCTACGGCACCCACACTATCGGCCACCGGCTGACCCACATCGAGACTTCCTTCGACATAACGACGCTCGCCATCGCCGCCCACGCGCTCTCGGCCGGACTGGTTATCGGGCTGGTCTACGCTTCGATGCCGGAACTGGGCATCCTGCTCGGGCTCGCTATCGTCTCGCATAAAGGGCCGGCCGGCTACGCTGCCGCCCGGCGGCTCGGACGTAGCGACAAGTCCGCCACGGCACTGTTGCTCCCCGCGGCCGGTGTTGGTCTGACGGCGATCCCGTCCGCACTGCTTCCGATCCCGGAGTCAGCACTCCTCAACGCAGTCATCTTCGGGTTCGCCGCTGGCATCTTCCTCCACGTCGCGATGGACTTCCTGCCCAATTGCGAGGCCGGCAGCGAAATCGACGAGGTCTGTGAACTGCACGATCACTCCCACGACCTCCTCGACGAACTCCGGACGCACGCCGTCGGCTCGACGGTGGTCGGCGCTGCCGTCATTGTGCTGGCATGGGTCGCTATCTGACGTTCGCGGTCACCGCACGGGGATCGTCACGGAGATGCTCGTCCCGTCGGCATCGGTCTGGATGTCGATATCGCCACCGACGTAGCTGATAAGCCAGTATGCGAACCACAACCCCAGCCCGGACCCGTGTTCGAGCGGCTTTTCCTCCGCTGCCTCGATGACCCGTTGTTCCTGATCTGGGACGCCCGGTCCGTTGTCCACAATCGTCACTGTCACTGTCGAGTCGTGGCACTCTGTCCTGACAGTGACTCGCGGTGCCGATGCGTCAGAGTGCTTGATACCGTTCTCGATAAGTTCCTGCAACGCCGGGACGACCTTTGCATCTATCGTGGCTGACGAGCTGGGGCCGACCTCGACGGCGAACTCGGCGTCGGGATATGCTGCGGCCAGCCCGTCCGTGATGTCACTGAGCGCGTCTTCGAGTCCGCGCTCAACGTCTTCGGTAAGCGAGTCCGCGAGCAGTTCCTGCACGTGGTGTGCTTTCTCGCTGATGTCGAGCAGGGACTGCACATTCGATTTGATCGTCTCAAGATGGGCGAGAGCGTCGTCGTCATCGACTAGCTCCGACAGAATATCCGCACGGCCGCTGATCGTCGTGCCGTTGTTCCGGAGATTGTGCCGGAGAATCCGATGAAAGACGGTGAGCTGTTGCTCGCGCAGCCGACGACCGGTAATTTCGTCCTGCATTCCGACAAATCCCTGAATCGTCCCGTCCGCGTCCTGGATCGGAGCGATAGTCTGGTTGATGATGAACCGCTCGCCGGACTTGCGCTCGTTTACGATCTCGCTTGTCCAGACCTCGCCGCGACAGATCGTGTCCCAGAGCCGTTCGTAGAACTGTTCGCCCTGTTCACCGGACTTGAGTATCCGCGGCGTTCGACCGATCGCCTCGTCGGCGCTGAACCCGGTGAGTTCCTCGAATGCCGGGTTCACGTACTCGATGACGCCGTTAGTGTTCGTTATCAGAATCGCGTGCCCCGCGTGTTCGACGGCGTTCCTGAACCGCCGGAGTTCGCTGTTTTGCTCCCTGAGGTCCTCGACGAGGTCTTCTGTGTGGCTACGTCGCGCGAGGAGGTTCACGATGGTTCGAAAGAGCGCCTGCGTGTCGACCGGCGCTGTCACGACGTCGTTCACGACAAGTGGCTGCTCGGCAGCGTCGATATCGGGGAGGTCGATCCGTGTCGGCGTCTCCTCGCGACGGACCAGAATAACGGGGCAAAACACCGGATCTGACCGGTGTTTGTACGCCTCTATCGCTTCTCTGTATTTCGGAAACGTCGACTCGTCGACGATGTGGAGATCGGCTTCCCGGAACTCGCCGTCCGTGATCGGCGTGTGGTGTTCGGCGACGACGGAGGCGAGTGCGTTCCGGTTACCATCGCCGGCCAGCAGCAGTTGGATGTCGGCCATCGGTGGTTAGCGGGTGGACGAGCGTCCGTCGCTGTCTCCATGCTGTTCGGGAACGCCCTCGAACACACCGTGCATCCCTGAGACGGGGGCACCGACCTGTAGGCCGTCGGCGGTTATCTCGAACCGGCGAGGCACCGTCTCGAACCCGCCGACGCGCTTTTTCAGCGCACCGACAACACGCTGGAGTTCGCCCGCAACCTCGATGTAGTTCTCGAAGACGATGTTGTCGGCGAGGTAACTGACGTTCTCGCTCGTCGGTTCGTGCAGGCCCGTCACGTCTCTGCGCTGGTCGATCAGAATCACCGCGGTGTTCCCGCGCGTGAGATGCTGCGTCAGGGCGTGGAGCCGTCGACGCAGTTCCACGTCGTCCTGTCCGTGCTTGATCGCGTTCTTGTAGCCCGCGATGCCGTCGATAACGACGAGTTCGGCCCCACGCTCCCTGGCCTGTGTCTTGACGCGGTTTGCGAACTCCTCGGGCGACAGCGCCAGCGATTCGACCTCCTCGACGCGAAGTGTCCCCTCGTCACGCAATCGCTGGAGCGGCATCCCGAACGTCTCACAGCGGTGGGTGAACGTGTCGATCGATTCGTCGAACAGGTAGGCGAGCGCCGGGGACCCGTCCGCCGCTGCGGAGGCCAGGAACTCCGTCGCCGTCGTCGACTTGCCGACGCCGGAGGGGCCGCTGAGAATCGTCACTGTCCCGCGTTCGAGTCCGCCATCCAGAAGGGAGTCCAGCTCCGGGACTCCTGCGGAAAACTGCGTGGGATCGAACGACCGCGTCCGCCGTGCCGGTTCGAGCGCCGGGTAGACCTCGACACCGGACTCCCGGATCTCCATCCCGTGTGAGCCGTCCTGCTGGCCGATCCCGCGATGCTTTCGCAGCCGAATACGCCGGCCTGCCTTCTCGTCGCCGTAGCTGAGTGAAATAATGCCGTCGCTGAGCGACCTGAGCTGGCTGTCCATCTGATTGCTCGGCGTCTTGGTTGCCAGCACGGTCGTCTCCCTGTCCTGTAGAAAGCGCGCGAAGGAGATGACGCGCTTGCGAAACTGGTACTCGGTCGGTTCGAGATATTGGAAGTGCGTGATGGGGTCGATGAGAATGCGATCCGGGTCGACTCGCTCGATAGCCTCGCGGATATCCGAAATCAGGTGGCCGTCCTCGACATCTCGCGGCTTGACAACGTCGTACGACTCGGCCTCCTCGAAGAACTCCGAGTCGGGGCCGACGTCGAGAAACGTCGCGTCGCCGATATCGATGCCGAGTTCGGCAGTGTTCGCCAGCAGGTCGGCGGCAGACTCTTCAGCGTGAATGAACAGCACGTCGTCGCCGGCTTCGAGCCCCGCTTCGAGAAACTGCGTGCCAAGCAGTGTTTTGCCGGTCCCGGGCGGCCCAATAACGAGATAAAGCCGCCCTTCTACCAGCCCACCTCTGAGAAGCGAATCAAGGCCAGAGATACCGCTAGAAAGCTGCGTGAACTGCCGCTCGGAAGAGGACATAGTAGGAGTATCGGACGGCCAGTAATAAGCATCTCGCGAGAATACCGGCGTGACAACCGGGGACAGTCCACGGATCATCGATTCGGTCGCCTCGCTCTTTCGCCCGCTCGCGTCGCTCGTGGTCGACCTAGTCCTCACTGAGTAACTGCTCGGCCAGAATCGGCACGAAGGTCCACAATCCACCTTTTGACCTTCGGGTGCGCTCCCTGTGGTCGCACACCGCTCGGTAAAAACGTGGTCTTGCTGAGCGGAGCGAAGCAAGGCTCGAAAGACGAGCCACGCGAGTCTTTCGGTGGCGAAAAGCGACCACTCGCGTCGCTCGTGGTCGACCTAGTCCTCACTGAGCAACTGCTCGGCCAGAATCGGCACAAAGGTCCCGATGTCGGTGACCATCCCGACTGCCTGTGCGGAACCGCGGTCAAGGAGTTGCGTTACCGTCGCGGGGTTGATGTCGACGCAGACGACCCGGGTCGTCGAGGGGAGGCAGTTCCCGACGGCGACCGAGTGCAGCAGGGTCGAGAGCATCAGGACCATGTCTGCCTCGTGGGCCTGCTCCCGGATGGCGTTCTGGGCCTCGACGGCGTCGGTGATAGTGTCCGGGAGCGGGCCGTCGTCACGGATAGAGCCCGCGAGGACGAACGGTCGGTCGTTGTCGATGCACTCGTACATGACTCCGGATTCGATGGTTCCGGATTGGACGGCCTCCTCGATGCCGCCCTCACGGATGACCTCGCTGATAGTGTAGATGTGGTGTTTGTGGCCGTGTCGGGGATGGTCAAGACTCTCGGTATCCATCCCGAGCGACGTGCCGTAGATGTCCCGCTCGATGTCGTGGACGGCGAAGCCGTTGCCGGCCGAGAGCATATCGACGTAGCCCTCTCGAACGAGGCGAGCGAGGTCCTCACGCGCCCCGGAGTGGATAAGCGCCGGTCCACAGACCGCCATCACCTTGCCGCCCTCTTTTTTCGTCTCCTCGATCGCGTTCGCGATCTTGCGGATGGTCGACTCAGAGGGTCGCTCCGATGAGACGCCGCCCTGCATGAAGCCGAACGCGCCGCCGGAGTCCCGTGGTCGCTCCGGGGGCTGGACCTTGATGCCGGTTTCGTCGGTGACGACCAGATCGCCCTCCTCGATGGCGTTGAGGACTTTTGTGTAGGCCCGCGGGGAGTCGCCATCCTCGACAACCACGGCGCAGTCCATCTCCATGTCTTCGACCTCGATCCACTCGCCGTCGTGACGGATGTACGTCGGGTGGTTCGTCGTCGAGTAGAACCCATGCGGGACTACTTGGTCGTCGGGCGCGGGGACGAGCGTGGCGTCTTTCGGGTCCGAAGGGTTGACGCCGTGCTGGTGGAGTTCGTGGACAATCGACTGCAGTTGGTCCTCGTCGTCGGCCTCGACGAGCATCCGGGCGTAGGACTCCTCGTCTTTGTGGCGGCCGATATCGAACTCCTGAACGGAGAAGGAGCCGCCCAGGTCCATGATGATGCCGAAACAGGACTGCATCATCCCGGAGTCGATGATGTGGCCCTCTAGCTCGACTTCGCGAGAGACGGTCATGGCCAAGACATGGAGGCAGGTGTGTAAGACGGTTTTGGGTCTGCGTGACCCCGGCGGCCAGCTACTGCCCGTCGACGTGTCGTTGCACCGCCCACGACTCTCCTCCGCCCGTCTCACACAAGCGATCGAAGAAGCGCTGTAGCCCGTCGGACTCAGTGGTCGGCAGGACGTGCAGTCGGACCGTCCCGTCGCGGACCGCGACGCGGAACACGTCGGTCGTTTCCTCGTCGCGGACCAGCCACAGCGGCATCGGCAGGTCGTGGAAATCACCGAAGCGGTACGGTCCAGCCTCGAGGATATCGACGACTGTCTCGGCGAGGTCCGGCGTCGCCTGCTCCTGTTCCGGGATGAGTCGGAACTCCGTCCCGCCCTCGTATTCGACCCCGCTTCCGTGGGGAAAGCGCCGCTGTGGGTGTGCGGGGATGCTGAACGAGGGGTCCGTGGTCATCTGTCACGTAGTTGGGCGCTTTCGGATTTAAATTCGCGGGCCATGCAGGGCTTGGTACCAATACTCTTGGGACTGTGGCGGCCCGACGTGGTCTCGGGTCTAGCATGACCGGTGGCGAACTAAAGTCATGAGAGTGAATTGTCTTCGGAGTGAGGAATCAGTATGCGCGTTAGTCTGGCGGTGGTAGACCGTCTCGTCGCGAACGGTATCGATACCGTCTTCGGAATCCCCGGAAAGCAGTCCCTCCCGCTGAACGAGGCCATCGGCAACCGGGACGACATCCGCTTCGTCGTGGCACGACACGAAACTGCGGTCTCACATCAGGCCTGGGGCTATGCAGAGACGAGCGGGGAGATAGCGAGCACCGTTGTCGTCCCCGGCCCGGGCGATATGAACGCGATGAACGGCCTGAAAAACGCGCTGAACGACTGCACGCCGCTGGTGCATTTCGCCATCGAAACGGAGCCGGCGCTCCGGGGTGGTGATGCGATCCACGAAACCCCACCGGACACCTACGACAACGTCGTCAAAGAGAACATACTGCTGAAAAATCCCGAAACGACAGCGGCGACAATCGACCGGGCGGTACAGGTCGCTCAAACACCCCCGAAGGGCCCAGTCAGAGTCGGGCTTCCGAAGAATTATTTACAGATGGATGTCCCGCTCGCCGGTGCAAGCACACCGTCGGCTCCGTCCGCAAGCACCGTCCCGGAGCAAGAGGTTTCGACAGCCGCCGAGCACCTGCTCACGGCCGAGCGGCCGCTTATTCTGGCCGGTGGTGGTATGCGAGCGTCGGGTGGGACGGCGGCGCTCCGAAGCCTTGCCGAGCGACTCGACGCGCCCGTCGTGACGACGTACAAAGGCAAAGGCGTACTCCCAGAAGATCACGACCTCAGTGCCGGCGTGCTGGCCGGCAGCGCGAGTCCGGAGCTACTGGACTGTCTCGCCGATTCTGACGCTGTGCTCGCCGTCGGTTCAGACCTCGACGCCCACGGGACACGCGGGTGGTCCGTCGAACTGCCCGAGACACTCATTCAGGTCACCATTGACGCTGACGACCTCGGCACGGGCTATGACCCGACCGTCGGCATCCTCGCAGATGCCGCGGACGCGGTGGCGGCGATTGAGAACAGCATTGCGGCGGCTGACACCGCTCCCGCCTCGAAGACGGACGGCACTGAACGCGCACAGGCTGTCCGTGATGCCACGGCGCGCCGTATCGAACCGCTCGTGGACTCGGAACCGCCGCTGACCTCCGTCCATGTGCTGCAGATCCTTCGAGACGCGCTTCCTTCGGATGCTATCACAGCCGTCGACGCCGGGGGATTCCGCGTCTGGGCGCTGAACACGTTTGCGGCGCACGGACCACGCAGCTACGTCAACCCCGGGTCGTGGGCGACGATGGGAACGGGACTGCCGTCGGCGATTGGGGCACAGCTAGCGAACCCGGACACGCCCGTCGTTGCGCTGACCGGTGATGGCGGCCTCATGATGTGCGTTCACGAGCTTCATACCGCGGTCGCTGAAGACCTCCCGATCACCGTCGTCGTCCTCAACAACGACGATTACGCGATTATCAGCGAGGAGGCCGGGCGAAGCTACGACCTCGACCAGCAGGCGTACGGGTGGGACAAGACGCCGATCGATTTCGGAACCGTCGCTGCCGGGATGGGGATGGAAGCCATGCAAGCCGACACACCGTCAGAAATCCGCACGGCGGTTCGAGAGGCAGTTCAGACGGACGCGCCGACGCTCGTTGAGGTCAGGACCGACCCGACGGAGCCACAGGCAAGCGAGTGGATGCGCGAGTAGTGGGTTTATCCAGCGGGAACGCCAAACACAGGTTATGTGTGGCCGCTACAGTTTGTTCTCCCCTCGCGAGGAAATTGAGACGCGGTTCGACGCCGAGTTTGCCTTCGATTACGAGCCCCGATACAACGCCGCCCCGAGCCAGGACTTACCGGTCATCACTGGCGAGTCGCCAGGCACAATCCAGCGGATGGAGTGGGGACTGATTCCGACCTGGGCCGACAGCCGAACGGACCACGGACACATCAACGCCCGCGCCGAGACGCTGGCGGAGAAACGTTCGTTCGCCGATGCCTACGAGTCCCGGCGTTGTCTGGTCCCCGCTGATGGGTTCTACGAGTGGGTCGAGACGAGCGACGGCAAGCAACCGTACCGCGTGGCGCTGCCGGACGACGACCTGTTCGCGATGGCGGGACTATACGAGCGGTGGGAGCCGCCACAGCGCCAGACCGGGCTGGGCGAGTTCGGCGCAAGTAGCGGCGATTCGGGTGGAGAAGACGATACCGTCGAGTCGTTCACGATTGTGACGACCGAACCGAACGAGGCCGTCGCCGACCTCCATCACCGGATGGCCGTCATTCTGGACCCATCAGAGGAGTCGACGTGGCTCCAGGGTAGCGCTGACGATGTGTCGGCGCTGCTCGACCCGTTCGACGGACCTATGCAGACCTATCCGGTTTCGTCAGCGGTCAACAGTCCTGCTAATGACTCGCCAGAACTCATCGAACCGGTCGGGTAGCGATGGCGTTACTCGCTCGGCGTATTCTGGCGCTTGAACTGGTGCAGCATTTTCCAGAGCGTGTCTTCCTCGACCTGGTCTTCGGCGGCGGATAGCTGTCGGTACAGCCCCTCAGAGACGGTAATCTCAGGCATTACTGAGACGATTGGATGGAGACAACATAAGCTTCTGGAGACTCGGAACCGAGTGAATGTATTCGACCCGCAGTATTCGGGGAACCCTGTTACGGGGATCAATCGTCTTCTCCCGGTGTATGCAGTCGTATGCCCAGCGAGATGACGGTACTGTCGCGTCCAGTGTGACTGCGCTCATCGGCGACACGCCGCTGGTCTGTCTCGATAGCTTTGCGGACAATCTGCTCGGCAAGGTCGAAGCGGCGAACCCCTACTCGGTGAAGGACCGCATCGCGCTGTACATGGTCGACGCGGCCGCCGAGTCCGGTGCCCTCCCCGACGACGGAACGGTCGTCGAAGCGACCAGTGGTAACACCGGCATCGGGCTGGCCGCCGTCTGCGCCGCGCGAGGGTACGACTGCGTGCTGACGATGCCCGAATCAATGAGCGAGGAGCGCCGGCAGTTGCTGTCGGGGCTCGGCGCGGACCTCGAACTAACACCGGCCGATGGCGGGATGAGCGGCGCAATCGAACGCGCGAACGAACTCGCGGACGCACCGGGCACCGTTCGCGCTCGGCAGTTCGAGAACGAGGCGAACCCGCGAGCCCACCGCGAGACGACGGGTCCGGAGATCTGGAACGACACCGACGGCGATGTAGACGCCGTCGTCGCCGGCGTCGGGACCGGCGGCACAATCACCGGCATCTCGGAGTACATCGAGGAGGAAGTCGGCGCGGACCTCACCTCCGTTGCTGTTGAGCCGGAACACTCCAAACTGCTCTCGGCGGACGAGCCCGATAGCCACGATATCCAGGGCATCGGTCCCGGGTTCGTTCCGGACATTCTCCGGCGTGACCTTATCGACGAGGTGCGGACTGCGAGCAAAGCGGAATCTATCGACGCGACCCACCAACTCGCCAGCGAGGAGGGCATCATGGTCGGCATCTCCTCGGGTGCGGCGCTCCACGCGGCGACAGAGTACGCTACCGAGAACCCCGACGAGACGGTGGTCGCCGTCCTGCCAGACACCGGCGAGCGATATCTCTCGACGGATCTCTGGGAATAAGCGAAACCGTAGTTGCGCGGCGGAGAAAACAGCCCTCAGGCGACTCGGCCGAACGCTAGCGTACCGCTGATGCTCTCGATGTAGGCTTCGACGACCTGCCCCTCGCGCGCTCCGGAGACGAAGATGGTGTACTTGCCTTTTTCGGCAACGCCGTCGCCCTCGCGGCCGGTACCGGTGATCTTGACCTCGTAGGTCTCGCCCTCTTCGAGCGTCGGTCGGTCCTGCTGCGTGTTCGAACTCGCGCCCTTGGCAACCGGGCGGAACGCACCACAGGCCTGACAGCGCAGCATGTCGACGCCGTCCTCGTTTTTGAGGACGGTGTCGGGCAGGCCACACTCGGAACAGGTGACGTACTCGGCGATGTACGCGTCAATAGCGGCCTCAAAGTCGCTGGTGTCGAACGAGCCGTTGTAGCGGGCTTCGCCGCCGTCGAACTGGCCGTTGGTCCCGAACTCGCGCTGGATGGCCCGGTGGAGGTGCTGTGCGTCCCGCGAGACTGCGTCGGCGATTGCCTCTAAGTTCGTCAGGCGTGTGAACGCCCCGTCTGTCTGGCCTTCCGGGTCCGGAATCGAGAGCCGTTCACCCGCCTCCCGGGGCTGGTCTGGTAGCACGTCGTACGCACGCTGTAGAGCGGACTCGTAGTTCATACATTTTAGACGGTGCTGGCACGTAAATGGATTCCGTCACATCTGTGACTAACTACTGGCCAATGATATTAATACCGAGAGTGGATAATTAATTGACATGGATCAGCACGAACAGCCTGTGGAGACGCCGGGACTCTCGTCCGAGCGACTCGATACGCTATTACGAGTGCTGGCAGCCGAGCCCCGGCGGATGATATACACGTACCTTGCCGAACACGACTCGGCCTCAATCTCGGAACTCACTGACGTGGTCGTGGGCTGGTCAAGTGCGCGTGGCCGAAACACCGATGCCTGCAACTGGGACGATACCCGCACTGCGCTCCACCACCGTCACCTTCCCGTTCTCGATGACGCTGGCATCGTTACCTACGATGCTGACCAGCAGACCGTGACGCTGGCCTCGCTGTCGCCATCTACGGACGAGGTTCTCGCGACGATAACCGATCTGGATGCCGCCGAGACAGACCACGAGGACTGATCGTGGGCCAATGACAGTTCGTACCCTCCTCCGGCGCTTCGAGGACTCGGACGTGGCGATAACTGTGTACGGTCCGCCCGCAACGAAGACTGTGGGCGAGCGGCTGGCAACTCAGGGGATCGACGCCACTTGGCGGAAACTCCCGACCGGACACCAGAACGCGTTTGCCGTCATCCGTCGGGACGGTGTGTTCGCCGAGGCAGTCCCGCTCACAGCGATGGAGACGTTCCTGTGCGATCCGATGGCTGGTATCGGCGACAGCGGAACCCCTGACAGTGACCCGGGCAGACAGCTTCTTCACTCGGCGCTCGCGAACACGCTCCTGTCATCGCTCACGCCGGCACAGTTGCTCGCAACGTCCCACGAGTTCGAAGACAGGGCCTACCGCGTCGGGGCGGGAACCCTTCGAGTGAGCTTCCAGTCACTGTCGATATTCCGCTCGCAGCGCGCCCGATACGAGTCGCTTAGCAGCGACACGGACCTCGACATCCACGTGTACGGACAGGACGACTGGGAGCCGCCGGCGATTCCCGGAATCTCGTTCCATCCGCTCACAGACTCCACACTCGAACAGGTGTGGTTGCTGGCGTTCGACGCCGACGGTGACGACCAGAACAAGTGTGCGCTCGTCGCCGAAGAAACCGAGGACGGAGCGTTTCGGGGCGTCTGGACGTACAACCCACGGCTGGTCGACGAGATCATGGCGGCGGTTGTGGCTGTTGACGAGTAGCAGCCGACGACGAGCCGCCCAGAAACACACACAGCGGATGCTATGCCGGACAAGAGAGCGAGATTCGAAGTCCCCCGCCGTCGCGCTCGATAGTCGTTCCGAAGGGCCGAGAGCGTTCTCGTACTGTCTTACGAAGCCACTCAGCCACCGCGTCGTCGGCGTATCCGACCTGTGTATACGCGTTCTCGACCGGCGTGAGTTCGAGCGCGGCCAGCCGCCCGTCTTCGATGTGCAGTTCGAACAGGAAACTCCGGTCGTTGTGGTAACCGTCCTTGATCGCGTAGTCGTCGACGAAGTTGCCGGTGTCGTACATGATGGGGCGACCGCGGTACACCTCGATACCCTGGACGACGTGGGCGCTGTGGCCATGGACCACGTCCGCACCATTGTCCACCAGCCAGCGGGCGAATGCCTGCTGTGTCTCGCTGGGCTCGGTCACCCAGTTCGGCCCCCAGTGGGCGGTGACGACGAGCAGGTCCGGGTCGGCGTCGCGGGCCGCTGCCAGCGCGTCCCCGACGCGGCGGCGAGTCAGCGGGTGGTTCGGGTCCAGCGGCGCGTAAGCCGTGCCGGGGCTGTCGCCGTCGGCGGCGTAGCTGGGCGACTGATCGGTGACTGCGACAACGGCGACCGAGAGGTCGGCGATGTCGACGACCGCTGGCTCGAACGCTGTCTCTCTATCGACGCCGGCCCCGGCCGAGGCGATGCCAGCGTCGGCGAGATGGGCCGGCGTGTCCGTGAGCGCCGTCGGTCCGAAATCGAGCAGGTGGTTGTTCGCCAGTCCAGCACAGGAGACGCCGGCGTGGTCCAGTGCGGCCACGGCCCATCCGGGAGTCGCTCGGAAGTGGAACGTCCGGCCGGGCCGTGGTTCGCCGCGGTCCGAGACACAGCATTCGAGGTTCGTCACCAGCCCGTCGAGTGACTGTAGTCGGCCGAGCATCGACCCCCAGACGGCAGTCGGTCCGTCGGAGTCATCGTGCCAACGTTCGTCGACGCTCCGGCCCAGCATCACGTCGCCGACGAACCCGATGCGTAGCGACGCGTCTGTCGGGACCGACGGCGGACACGACACGTCTGCATCGCCGGCAGCACCCAGACAGCCCGAAACTGCGGTGAGGCTTCCGAGAGCGGGGCCGCCGCTGGCGAGGACGGTTCGGCGAGTCGGAGCCACAGTAGGTTCACTGTCGACTGCGACCGTCTTGAATTTCGGTGCCGTATAAAGCCATTCGGGGTGTGTCGTATCGAGACACACTCTAGCTGGTTACTTTTGGTTACCGCCACTCTGTCAAGGTATGTCAAGCGACACTACGCGTGACTACGACGCGGACGAGGAGTGTACGACCACAGAGTCGTTCGCCGACCACGGCCTCGACGACGGCAGCGTCCTCATTAGCCGGACGTACAACCGAATCGCGGCGGACGGCGAACCGGCGTTCGAACCGACGCCGGAGTTCTTCGACACGCTGGAGGCGGCGTTCATCTGGGCCTACATCGGGTCGATTGACGAACCCGGCGTTCCGCCACACGTCGAAGCGGCTATCGAAGACGCGCGGGAGTTCACGCGCCAGGAGTTCGCTGACAACTCTGACCCGGACCTCCGAACAAACGTGATTCCGACGTTCTACCAGCAGGTCGCCGGCTCCCACTGCGCTTACCGGGACTGACAAAACAACTGCGGGCAGGCCGCGTTGCAGACCGGTCTATTCGAGGTGGTGGTAGTCGAGTTCGTACCCCACGTCGACTGCCTCACTGACTTCCTCGCTCGGCTCGGCGACGCCGCGGGTCGTCAGTTCGAGTCCGGTGTCACCCTGGGCCACGAGGATGTTCCGCCGCCACTCAGGGTCCACGTCGGGCGCGTCGGTGCGGTAGTGTGCGCCGCGGGATTCGTCACGCTCGCGTGCACTCAGCAGCAAGGCTTCGGCGACCGTGAGGCTGAACGAGAGGTCGACGGCGAGTTCGAACGACAGGCTGGTCCGGTCGCCGTCGACGCCGATGTTCCCCGTCCGCTCGCGGAGGTTTCGGAGTTCGTCGAGCCCGGCCGACAGTGAGTCCTCGTTGCGGAGAATTCCGGCGTGCTCCCACAGCAGGTCGCCGAGGTCAGCGAGGAGTTCTTCGGGCGTCTCGTCGCCGTCCGAGGCTTCCAGCTCCCGTAGCGATCGGAACTCACGCTCGGCGATCGTGCGTTGCCGGTCTGGCAGTGCACCGTCGCGCTCATCCCTCGTCACCTGCGTTGCGACGTGGTCGCCGACGAGCGCGCCGATGGCGACCGTCTCCGCGAGCGAGTTCCCGCCGAGCCGGTTCGCGCCGTGCACGCCTGCGACCGTCTCGCCGACGGCATAGAGCCCGTCGACGCCGGTTTCGCCGGTCTCGAAGTCGATGTCGACCCCGCCCATCGAGTAGTGGGCCGTCGGTGCGACTTCCATCGGCTTCTCCGTGATGTCGACGCCGAGGTCCATGAACCGCTCGTACATCCGCGGGAGCCGCGATTTGATGTACTCGTCGTCGCGATGGGAGATGTCCAGATAGACGCCGCCGTTCTCGGTGCCGCGGCCCTCACGGAGTTCCTGTGCGATGGCGCGGGCCACTACATCCCGCGCGTCGAGTTCCATCTGGTCCGGCGAGTACTCTTCCATGAACCGCTCGCCATCGGCGTTGAGTAGCCGACCACCCTCGCCGCGGACTGCTTCAGTGACGAGTCGGCCGTCCCAGTCCTCGCCGTAGCGGTCGCCGACCATTCCTGTCGGGTGGAACTGCACGAACTCCATGTCCATCAGCGACGCGCCGGCTTGGAGTGCCAGCGCCGGGCCGTCGCCGTTGTTCTCCTCATCACGCGAGGAGTGGCGGTTGTACAGGGCGGAGGAGCCACCCGCTGCCAGAACCACGTGGTCCGACTCGAAGAGGATGAACTCGCCGCTCTCCATGTCGTAGCCGGCCGCCCCGTACACGCGGTCGCCGTCGGAGAGCAGGCGGGTAATCATCACGTTGTCGCGGTAGGGAATCCCGAGACTCTGGGCCTTGTCGACGAGGGTATCCAGCATCGCCTCCCCCGTTCGGTCGCCGACGAAGCACGTCCGGCGGAACGACTGCGCGCCGAAGTACCGCTGATTGATCTTCCCGTCTTCGGTCCGGTCAAACGGCATTCCCCAGTCGTCGAGTTCCCGGATGCGGTCGGGCATATGTTTGGCCGTTAGCTCGACCGCTTTCGGGTCGTTGATGAAGTGCCCCTCGTCCAGCGTATCGGCGGCGTGAATCGTCCAGTCGTCCTCGGGATCGAGCGACCCCAGCGAGGCATTAATGCCGCCGGCTGCCCACGTCGTGTGTGCATCGCCGTGGTCGCGCTTGCCGATGACCAGCGGCTCAACGCCGTTTTCGGCGAGTCCGATGGCGACCCGCGCCCCGGCAGCGCCAGCGCCGACGACCAGCACTGGGACCGACACCGTCTCGTAGTCGACCGCCGGGCCCGCGTCGCTCGCCCGACCGTCGACAGCTTGCTCGCCGTCAGCGGATGGCTTCTCTGGTGTCATCACCAATAGTAGGCGCTGTAGACTTATGAGGGCTTCGCGCGCACGCGCACGCGGATCCCGAGCGACTTTCAGACGTGGTCAGAAGACGACTTCCAGATGTAGTCACCGACTCGCTACTGCAGGCGACTCGGAGCCGATTAGTCCTCGCCCGCTGTCACCGATCCGGCACCACCAGACCTTGTGGCTGGCTCTTCGCTGTCGGCTCGGTCCGCATAGACGATCTGCCAGCCGGTCACCCCCATGAACAGGAGTACGAGCGGCGAGAGGAAGCCGAAGAAGTAGTACGGTGCGTATTCCAGCGTCGGGACGCCGAGCGTTCCGGCCATGAACAGCCCGCCGCTACTCCACGGAATAAGCGCACTCGTCGTCGTTCCCGACGCTTCGATGGCCCGGGAGAGGTTCTGACTCTTGAGCCCCTGCTCGTTGTACAGATTACCGAGTGTCATCCCCGGCACGACGATGCTCACGTACTGTTCCGCCGCCAGAATATTCATCGAGACGGCGGACACAGCGGTGACGCCCGTGAGGCTCGCGACGCTGTGGCAGAGTCGCCCGAGATGGTGGGAGAGCACCGCGAGCACGCCGGCCCGTTCGAGCAGGCCGCCCAGTGCGAGCGCGGCAATCGCGATCGTCACGATCCACGCGCCGCCGGTCAGTCCGCCGCTCTCTAGGAGTCCGTTCACGAGCTCCATGCCGGTTTCCGGAGCCGTCCCGGACTGCGCCGCTGACCAAGCTGCACCGAATCCAGTTCCCTGCACGAGCATCGCGGTCCCGACGCCTGCAAAGACTCCCGCTCCCAGCGTCGGCAGTGCGGGGACGCCACGCAGCGCGAGTCCGAAGGTCACGACGACCGGCAGAAACACGAGCGGCGAGACGACGTACGTACTCTCGATGGCCGCCTGAATGGACGCAACGCGGTCCGCGGGGATGGTTCCGGCGGCCCGCAGTCCAAGGCCGGCGTACAGGAGGACGGCAATCGTGAACGCGACGAGCGTTCCAGCCCGCATCGCGTTGATATGCTCGTACAGGTCCGTGTCCGTCACTGCGGCGGCCAGATTCGTCGTATCCGAGAGCGGGGACTGCTTGTCCCCCGTGTAGGCCCCGCTGAGAATCGCGCCGGCAGTCATCGGTTCTGGAATACCCAGTCCCGACCCGATTCCGATGAGTGCGACCCCGAGCGTCCCGGCCGTCGTCCACGAGGAGCCGACGGCGAAGGAGATTATCGCGGAGAGGATCGCCGCTACCGGGAGAAACACTGTCGGTGTGAACAGCTCCAGCCCGAAGTACATCAGGCTGGGAATCGTGCCCGCCTGAATCCACGATGCGATGAGCGCATAGACGGTGAACATGATGAGAATTACCCGCATGCCCATGAGCAGGCTACTGGCAATGCCGTCGTACAGGTCTTCCCACGAGAGCCCGAGATGGTACCGGGCGAACAGGCCGGTGAAGGCAATCCCCCAGAAAAGCGGGAACTGTGGGTCTAAGTCGAAGGCAATGAGGCCCACGCTGAGGAACACGATCATTCCCGCGATCGGCACGAGTGCGGCACCCAGTGACGGCCGCTCAGACGGGTCGATCTCGTCGAACAGCCGAGGTTCGAACTCGACCATCACTGACCCCCGTCGCGCCTATCTGGCCGGACTCCGGCGTGGCTCCAGTCTGGAAACGCCGACTCCCGCCAGCCCTGTCGACACGCTCCGATACGCCCGTTTCGATTACTTGCGACGGCACCGCGTGTCATATTGATATCGGCGATAACCACAGGTGGGTTAAAACAGACTCCATTCCGGTGTCGGCGTGTGGATTGGTAGCTTACGACCGTCTGTCGACAATGTGTGCGTCTGTCGGGGCAAAGCCGACTGTCACGGTGCCGGTCGGCGGGTCTTCGGCTCGCAACAGGAGTTCACGGCCCTCCCAGTCGAGGTGCACACGCGTGGTCTCTCCGAGGAACTCCGCACTTGTGACCGTCCCCGTCAGTGTGTTTTGATCGGCGTCGACAGCGAGCCGTTCCGGCCGGACGCAGAACGTGAGCCGGTCCCCGGGTGAGACGGTGGGTGCCGTATCGCTATCCCCGTTCAGGGCCACTGAGAGCGTCGTACTGTCGACCGTGACGTCCGCGATGGTTTGTCCACTATCAGCGTCCGCGGCATCGGTCGACCGTACTGCCGTTACCTCGCCGCTGAGAACGTTGTTGTCGCCGACGAAGGTGGCGACGAACTCAGTCGCTGGCTCGCGGTAGATGGTCCGCGGTGGCGCGACCTGTTCCGGCGTCCCGTCACGCATGACCGCCACGCGGTCGGACACGGCCAGGGCTTCCTCTTGATCGTGGGTGACGTAAATCGTCGTGATACCCAGTTCCTGCTGGATCTCGCGGACCTGCACGCGGAGGCGCTCCCGGAGCTTCGCATCGAGGGCGCTCATCGGCTCATCGAGCAGGAGTACGTCGGGGCCGGGGGCCAGCGCCCGGGCCATCGCCACTCGCTGTTGCTGGCCGCCCGAGAGCGTGTCCGGGTCCCGGTCGGCCATCCCGCCGAGGTCCACCAGCTCAAGCAGCTCCCGCACCCGTGCCTCGGCGCTGCCGCCGCCCGGCGGGTCGGCGAATCGGAGTCCGTAGGCGACGTTCTCCCCGACGGTCATGTGGGGGAACAGCGCGTAGTTCTGGAAGACGACGCCCACGTCGCGGTCCTCCGGCGGGACACCAGTGACGGACGTGCCGCCGAACCGGACTTCGCCCTGCGTCGGGGCCTCGAAGCCGGCAATGAGCCGGAGCGTCGTCGTCTTCCCACAGCCGGAGGGCCCGACCAGCGTGAAGAACTCGCCGTCCTGAACCGACAGCGAGAGGTCGGAGACGGCGGTCGTCTCGCCGTAACGTCTGGTGACGCCGTCGAGTTCGACGGCCGGCTGGGCGGTCCGGTTCACGCCAGCACTGTCTGATCGGGGTCCCTTAGAACCCAACGTCGTCACCCCCCAGCCGGTCGATGAGCAAAAAGCTCGCGCTGGTGACCACGAGCAGGACGACCCCCATTGCCGTCGCGGGACCGAGTCGCCGGCCGATGAACCGCTCGATGGCGATGGGCATCGTGAACTGGTTCGTCCCGGAGGCAAGCACAATCGTCGCTGAGAACTCTCCGATAGAGATAGCGAACGCGAAGGCGGCCCCGGCGATGACGGCTGGCCACACGAGCGGCAGTTCGATGTCCAGCAGCGCTCTGGCACGCGGCGCGCCGAGCGCGCGGGCGGACTCGACCAGCGTGTGGTCGATACTTTCGAGGCCGGGTGCCACCGTCCGAACGACGAATGGGTAGCCGGCGACGGCGTGGGCGGCGACGATGGCGAGGCCACCACCGACGGCGAAGCGGGAGCCACCCACCTCGACACCGAAGACGAGGCCCCGGAGCAGGCCGAGGCCGACGACGATGCCCGACACGGCCAGAGGGGCCATCGCGACGGCGTCGACGAGCTTCCGCCCGCGGTAGTCCCGTGTCGTGAGGACGGCCACGACGACACCCATCGGCAGGGCAACGGCGAGCGAGGCGACGCCGAACAGCAGTGAGTTCCGGACGGCGTCCCAGGGCTGGACCTGGAACGACGCGCCGGTCGTCTGGCGGTCGATGAGAAACTGATAGTTCGCCAGCGTCAACCCCTCCGGGCCGCTGAAGCTAGCCAGAATCATGCTCGCTATCGGCGCGATGAACACCGCCAGCGCGACGAGGGCGTAGACGGCGAGTCCCGTTCTGGGGAGCAGTTCACGGACTGAGAGTGACGGCGGTGTCAGCGGCCGCCGCGGGAGCGGTCGAATCCCCCGCGTCCGGACGGTATGCTTGGCCTCGTAGCGGAGATACGCGTACAGCAAGCCCAACGAGATGCCAAGCTCGATGAGCGCGAGGGCGGCCGCCTCGGCGTACTCCAGGTCGCGGATGAGCCGATAGACGAACACCTCGACGGTCGCAAGCCGGAACCCGCCCAGCGCCAGGACGATGGGGAACGTGCTGAAGGTGAACACGAAGGTCAGCGCCGCACCCATCAGTACTGACGGATACAGTTGTGGGGCAACCACGTCGCGGAACGCTCGGAAAGGACTCGCGCCGAGGCTCCGGGCCGTCTCGACCGCGCTGGCGTCGACGGACTCCCAGGCGGCGGTAGTCACCCGCGCCACGAGGGGCGCGTTGTAGAACGCGTGAGCGATGACGACGGCCTCCAGCGTGAACAGGAGCTTCACCTCTCCCAGACCGAGTGCCCTGAGTACGGCGTTGAGCGTCCCGTTCTGGCCGAACGTGGCGACGAAGCCGACGCCGACCATTATCGACGGGAGGACGAAGGGGAGAATCGTCAGCGACCGGAGCGTCCGCCGGCCGGGGAACTCGTAGCGCGCCAGCAGATACGCCGCCGGCAGGCCGAGGGCGACGCTGGCGACCGTCGAGAGGGCTGCTTGATACGCCGTGAAGCCGATGACGCCCAGCCGCCGGTCCGGCGACAGGACCCCTTCGATGACGCTCGCTATCGGCTCACCGGCGAGGAACCGCGCCGGCTCCCCGAAGTAGAACGGGTCCTGCAGTATCGAAATGAACACCCGCCCCGTCAAGCGCCCGTCGACGAGGACGCTATCGATGAACACCGTCGCAACCGGGTAGTAGAAGATGCCGAGCAACAGCGCGATCGTGGCGACTGCGAGGCCGACGATCCCCCGGCGTTCGATAGTGTTTCGGACGGTCCGGCCTCGCTCGCGGGACAGACTGCTCGCTGTCTCTGTCGCCTTTTCGCTGTGGTCACTGCCGGCACCTTTCGCATCGCCGTCGTGATCTCGGGCCACAGTTCGTGGTCGTTAGTTCGCGGCGAACTGCCGTTCCCAGTCGGAGATCCAGCCCGAGACAGAGCCCTTGAGTTCGTCGTAGCCGAACGTGACCGGTTCCGGGGGCTCCTGAGCCAGTTTGGCGTAGTCCTCGGGAAGCTCGGCGGATTCGGTCGCCGGGAACTGGACGTTCCGGACGGCGATTTCGCCCTGAATCTCCGGGCGCAGCAGGAAACCCATGAACTCCCGGGCGAGGTCGGGCGTGTCAGCCCCGTCGAACACCGCCATCCCTTCGGGGTTGGCGTAGCCCTGGTCGTTCAGGAAGCGGATCTGGTGTTTCTCCATGTTCGCGTCGTTCTGATCGGCAAACACCTGGTCGGTGGAGTAGGAGACGACCATCGGCGCTTCGCCGCCCGACCACGCGCTGTAGGCGTCACTCCAGGAGCCAAGCACCCGAACGTCGTTGTCCTGCAGGTCGCTCCAGTAGTCCAGATAGCCGTCCGGGCCGAACTGCTTGATCGTGTGCAGCAGGAACGCTCGCCCGGTCGCTGAACTGGCAGGGTTCTGCGTGATGAGGTCGCCAGCGTGTTCCTCTGCCAGCAGGCCGTCGAACGTCTCCGGTGCCGTGGTGGATGTGCCGTCGAACACGAGGCTGATGTAGCCGGTATCGTAGGGAATCGCCCGGCCGTCGGGGTCGAACTGGAGTCCCGGCTTGATGTCGTCCTGTCCGGCCACGTCACCGACATCGGCGAACAGGCCGTCGTCGAGGTTCTCGTCGACCCGGACGAGGTGGTCCGTGTTCAGCCCGAGGTACATATCCGCCTCGATGTCGACGCCGGCGTTCCGGCGCTCGATGTAGTGGTTGACCTCGTTGCTCGGTGTCTGCCAGATCAGGCGGGCGTCGAACTCCTCCTCGAAGCGCTGTTTCACCCACGCGCCCGGACTCGTCGACGGCGAGTCGACGAACGCGCTGTAGGTCCCGACGACCAGCGTCTCGTCGGCACTGCCGGCGTCGCCGGTACTCGTCCCGGAAGCGGTTGACTCGTCCGTGTTCGACGCTTCGGTGCTCGCTTCGTCGTTGCCACCCAGCCCGGCACAGCCGGCAAACGAGACTGACACCGTCGCGCCGGCCGCTGTCAGGAAGGAACGTCTATCCATTACCCCGTGGTCACACCCAGTGGTACTTAATCCCGCTGTTCCTGAATTCTAAGGTTTCAACCCTTCAAATACCCGCAGCAGCCGTTATTACTCCGCGGTACTGCAGGATGGTGACTGAGTTGTAGGCGACGACTGCGAGTGTCACCACGGCGAACAGGGCAAGAAAGACCGTCGCGTTGCGCTCAGAAAGCAGTCGCCACCCCGCGACCAGCCACAGCATCGCCCCGAACTTCACCAGCCAGAGGCCCGCCAAGCCGAACTCCGCAAGCATCGTGCTGACGACAACGTTGCCCTCCTGTAGTCCGACCGTGAGCCCGGTCATCGTCAGGAGGATATCCCCGACTGTTGCGACGAGGATGACGGTCCAGAGTACCGCGTGGGTGTGTGACAGGTGGTGGTCCCGCCAGAGCGTCACCCGCTCACTGTCTGCCGCTGGCCCCTCTTTGCCGAGCATCGTGAATACGTTGGGCGGAACTGGCATGAATACTCGGGCTCGATTGGGGTGCTGACACAGCCGCTAGGTAGCTACTGTATATTGAACAAACAGGTTTATAGATGGATGAGAGAACGTTTTTGTATGCTTTTGGACGTTATTATCGGGTTCGTCCTTCTCGTGGTAGGAACGTATATCGGATGTACGATGGCTCTGCGCGGGTTTTTCGGCCGGGAACACTACGACGCAAAAACCGGGGGACCAGTTGGAACTGATAATCCAGATAACTGATTATACCCGTTAGATTACCCCTCTCGTTGGTCACTTGTTCCTCTGTATTGACCACAACTGGGTCAGAACGCCTCACCTGCAGAGGGGTCAACAGGGCTTCGCGCCACGAAACACTGCCACCCGAGCCGAACACAGCTTTTTGACGGTCCTCTCCGAGTGTAGGGTACGAAATGACACAGGACGTTCTCAATCGGCCGCTGGACGACCGTATACAGGCGCTCGATTCAGACGGCGATATCGTCGACCCGGACCTCATTCCGGACCTGTCCGACGAGGCGCTGGTGTCGATGTACCGCGATATGCGCTTTGCTCGTCGGTTCGACGAGCGGATGATAAGTCTCCAGCGACAGGGTCGGCTCGGGACCTACTCATCGCTGGCGGGCCAGGAGGGGTCACAGATCGGGTCGACGTACGCACTGGCCGATGAGGACACGATCTTCTATCAGTACCGGGAACATGGTGCACTCGTCGCTCGCGGGCTCCCCTGGGAGTACGTCTTCTACTGGATGGGTCACGAGGCGGGTAACGCCGCTCTCGGCGACGTGAACGTGTTCCCGCTGAACATCTCTATCGGCGCGCACCTTCCCCACGCTGTCGGCTGGTCGTGGGCGGCAAAGAAAAAGGGCGACGAGCGGGCGGGCGTTGTCCACTTCGGCGACGGAGCCACCAGCGAGGGGGACTTCCACGAGGCGATGAACTTCGCCGGCGTGTTCGAGACGCCGACGGTGTTCTTTTGCAACAACAACCAGTGGGCCATCTCCGTTCCGCGGGAGCGCCAGACCGCCAGCCAGACGCTGGCGCAGAAAGCCGACGCCTACGGCTTCGACGGCGTACAGGTCGACGGGATGGACCCGCTGGCGACATACTCCGTTACCGAGGCCGCCAGAGAGCGGGCCGTGGGAGCAAACGGCGACGAACAGGAACCCATCTTCATCGAGGCTGTCCAGTACCGCTTCGGCGCGCACACGACCGCCGACGACCCGGACGTGTACCGGGATGACGCGGAGGTCGAGGAGTGGCGCGAACGCGACCCACTGGACCGCATGGAGGCGTTCCTCAGAAACTGCAATCTGCTGGACGACGGGAAAATCGACGTGATGGACGACACCATCGACGAACGCCTCGGCGAGATTATCGACAACGCGGAGGCCCACGCCGCCGACCCGACAGACCTCTTCGCCGACGTGTACGCCGAGTCGACGCCGAACATCGACGAGCAGCGCGAGTACTTTGAGGAACTCCGCGAGCGCCACGGTGACGACGCGCTACTGGAGTCCGAGTAGCCGACCGAGCCTGTTATTGCTGTCCCGTCGCTTCCGTCTACTGTGACAGAGTGGCCACCGGTGGACCCCGCCGACGCAACGGCCGTTGCACAGCAGCGTGACGAACTGGTCGCGGCGGTCCGGGACCACGCCGGACAGGTCGCCTACCAGCTCGCTCGACTGGAGGGCGGCGACTACGGACAGGCGGACATCGAGACCGACCGCGGCGAGTGGACGGTGAAGTACGAAGGTGGTGATCTGGAGTACCTCCGGTTCTCGCCGTCGCGTGGCTCGGATACGTATGTCATCTCGACCAAACAGCCACCAGAGCCGGAGTCGCTTGCGGCCGCGCTCGCCGACTACGACGCCTTCGTCGAGGGGTTCAACGACTACGTCGCGTCGCTCGACGGCGTGCTCGACGACGTGTCGACCGAGTTCCCGGAAATCGCGACGACCGACGGCGTCGTGGCTGAACGCGACCGTGTCCTCGGCCGCATCCGCGAAATCTGCGACCAGATCGCCCGGGAACTCCAGCGCTACGAGGGCGGCGACTACGGGACCTTCACCGACCGAATCGGCGGCACGCGCTGGGAACTCAAATGGGACACCGACGGCGCGTCGTACCTCCGGGTCGGCGGCAGCAACGGGCTTTACCTCCTCTCGCAGTACGAACCGCCCTCGGCCGCCGACATCCGCGAGTACGCCCCGCAGTTCGCAGACTTCGTGGACGCGTACAACGACCACGTCGACGAACTGGAATCGGACCTCGGGACCGTCGAACTCTGAGCCGGCGTAGTCTGGACTCCTTCTGGTAGCGTTCCGCCTGGTGAGCGTGTAGTGCGTCAATTCTACCAGCGCTGTCGTTTTCGCATAATCGCTGTACAGCAGTTGAATTACCGCAGAATACCACCGAACAATATGTCGGCAGTATTTTCAGGGGGCCTCACCCAAGCCGGAGGTATGAGTTCGACCGAAACCGTCGATAGTTCGGCTGTTAGCAGCGGGACAATCAGTGATTACGTCGAAGCGATGGGCCCGTCCTGGATTGCGGGCGCAATCGCCGCCGGCCCGGCGACGATAGCCAGCCTCGTCACTGCCGGGGGTGCGTTCGGCTACAGTCTCCTGTGGGTTGTTGTCCTCTCAGCAGGGGCGGGAGCGCTGGCCCAGTACCTCGCGATGCGGCTGGGACTGCTGACCGAGCGCGGTATCGTCGCCGTCGTCGAGGACAACCTCGGCGAAACGTGGGCGTGGCTGCTGGTCGGTGATGCGGTGCTTGCGGCCGGCGTGGCACAGTTGGTAATCATGAAGACCGTCGCAACAGTCTCGGCGACGGTGACCGGTATCGACGCGCGTATCTGGGGTATCGCCTGGGCGCTCATTCTCGCAGCGGGGCTAGCAGGTGGTGGCTACCGGTTCCTCGAACTCGCCGCGAAGATCCTCGTCCTGCTGGTCGTCGTTGCGTTCGTCGCCAGCCTGTTCGTCGTGCCTATCGACACCGGTGCGGCGGTGACCGGATTGGTCCCTTCGGTCCCGTCCGGGAGCGCCTTGGTTGCGGCCGGCATCCTCGGCGGCGCGGTCCACATCACGCTCATCACGATGCACTCCTACACGATGCGGGCACGGGGCTGGACCCGCGAGGACTACGACCTCGCGACGGTCGACGTGGGAGCGTCGATGCTGGTGGCCTTCGGCATCTACAGCCTCGCCATCTTCCTGGTGACGGCTAGCGTACTCACTTCCGGCGACCTTACGACGGTCGGCGCTGCTGAGGCCCTCGGTCCGCTGGTCGGCGACAGTGCCCGCTGGCTGTTCCTGCTCGGCCTCTGGGGTGCTGCCGTGTCGACG
This sequence comes from Haloarcula sp. H-GB5, assembly GCF_054850705.1. Classification (NCBI taxonomy): domain Archaea; kingdom Methanobacteriati; phylum Methanobacteriota; class Halobacteria; order Halobacteriales; family Haloarculaceae; genus Haloarcula; species Haloarcula sp. H-GB5. Next base: position 634,905 of record NZ_JBTWBG010000002.1, read on the forward strand.
CTTGGCGGCAACACCATCGTTCCGCCGTTCCTGCTGGCTGATAAGCTCGGCTGGGGCACCACTATCGAGGATAGCCGCTACCGAGGACTGCTCGTCGCTGTCGCGCTGCTGTCCGCGCCGGGTGCGTTCATCGGCGGCAACGTCCTCGGCCAGCTCGTCCTCGTGCTCGCGCTGGGCACTGTCGGCACGCCCTTTGCCATCGCCCTCGTCCTCTATCTCCTGAACTCCGACGCAGTTTCGGAATCAAATTCACTCGTGGCCAACCTCGGCGGGCTAGCCCTGATCGCTGTTTCGGGTGGGCTGGCCGCGAACTTCGTTGTCGAGCAGCTCGGCGGTGGCGTCGGCCCGCTCTCCGGGTTCGTGCTGGCGTTTGCTGTCGCGCTTGGCCTCGCTATGGTCGGCCTCGGCGGGAAGTTCCTCCGGGAGGAACTCCTCGCGTGACCGGCCTCCAGTTCCCGCTCTCGGGGTCGACGCTCGTCACCGGCCCCTCCAACGTCGGCAAGACGCGGACGACCGCTGCCGCCCTCGACGCCTGGCTCGACAGCGAAGGGACCGCCGGCGTCGTCGTCCTCGATTTCGCGCCCGAACTCGAACGCGACGGGACAATTCTGGGCGGCCGCCTTGACCGATTCATCACAGTACCGGAGGCGGTCTGGGTCGGCCGGATTGATGCCAGTGCGCCGCGCGCTGAAAGCGAGACTGACGATCGGGCCATCGCGCTCGCCCGGGAGAACGCCCGCCGTGCCGAGCAACAGATGGACGCGCTCCCGGAGAATCCCCGTGCGGTGTTCGTCAACGATGCGACAATTCCGTTCCAGCACGACCTCGCATCGGTCAGCCGGCTCACCGAATACTGTGAGACGGCGGACGCAGCCGTCCTCAACGCCTTCGACAGCGACGAACTGGGTGTCGATAATCCGGTGTCCCGGGCCGAGCGCGACGCGCTCGGTCAGCTCCGACGCTGGGCCGACCGGACCGTCGACTTGTCGTAGCGACCGTCGACCGCTGCCCGGACGCGTTAGCGGCTTGCTACTGTCCGCCGCGTTTCCGGAACCAGACGCGCTCGCCGACCGGGCTTTCGTCGTCGCCGATGTCCAGCCGACTGATAAAGAGGTCGCGAATGGCCATGGTGACGACGAGTTCCGTCGGCTCGCCGGCCCCGTCTTCGACGGTGACGACGCAATGGCCGTCCCGCTCAGCTATCCCGATAATCGTGCCGACTGTCCAGCGGTCGCGGTGGTGTGACGGCTCCTGCGCGTGAATGCGGTCGTGATTCATCGATACTCCTGTGAGTTATCTCACCGATTCCACTCGTAGAACCACCATGCGCCGCCGAGCATCATCAGGCCGATCCCGAGTGTCGATGTCGCGGGTTCCGGGATGATGAACAGTACGAGGCCGATGAGTACCATCCCGACCGGTTCGAGTTCGTCGAGATACTGGGTGATGTCCATACGTGACGCTTCACCCGCTTGCGGTATAGAGGTTCGTCCGGTTATCGGGGAGAGAGAATGAACGAAAAAAGCAACCGGATCAGCGGAAGCGGAACGTTTCGAGGTTCTCCGGCGCGAAGGTCCGGATGTTCTGGTCGTGATACAGCGACGAGGAGAGGTCCTGTGTCGCGGATTCGTCGCCGTGGACACAGAGGATCTTCTCGGGCCGTGGGTTCATCGTCTTCACGAAGTTCTCCAGCCCCTGCCGGTCGGCGTGCCCGGAGAAGCCGTCGACCGTCTCCACGTTCATCTCCAGTGCGACCGTCTCGCTGCGCCCGCTGCCGCCGACGGGTACCTCGTCGATGCCGCGCTGGATTCGCTTGCCGAGCGTTCCCTGCGCCTGATAGCCGACGAAGGTAAGCGTCGAGTCAGGATCGGGGCCGAGCTGTTCGAGCCAGGACATGGCTGGGCCGCCAGTGAGCATCCCGGACGTGGAGAGGATAATCGAGGAATCGCCGTCGGCAATCTCCTGTCGCTCCTCGTCGCCGCCGTCGATAGGGTTGAACTGGTCGGCCAGGAACGGGTTCTTGTCCTCGTCGAAGATGCGGTCCTGTAGCCCGTCACGGAGATACTCGGGGTAGGTCGTGTGAACGGCTGTCGCCTCCCAGATCATCCCGTCGAGGTGGACCGGCATCTCGGGGATGTCGCCGTTCCGCATCGCCTCTTCGAGGACGAGCATGAGTTCCTGCGACCGGCCGACGGCGAAGGTCGGAATAAGCACTTTCCCGTCGCGGTCGTAGGCGTTCTGAATAATCTGTTTGAGCTTTCGCTCCGAGTCTTCCTGGTCGGTCTGGTAGTCGTTGCGGCCGCCGTAGGTCGACTCCAGCACGAGCGTCTCCACCCGCGGGAAGTCGTTGACAGCGCCGTCGAACAGGCGCGTGTCGTCGTAGTGGATATCGCCGGAGAAGGCGACGTTGTACAGCCCGTCGCCGACGTGGAAGTGACACACCGACGAGCCCAGAATGTGGCCGGCGTTGTGCAGTGTCAGCTTGATATCGGGCGCGATGTCGGTCACGTCGCCGTACTCCAGCGGGATGGTGTGTTTGATCGCCTCGCGGACCATCTCGGAGTCGTACGGCGGAGTCCGGCCTTCGTCCGCGGCGGTATCGAGGTGATCGAGCGTCAGCAGTCCCATCAGGTCTCGCGTCGGCTCGGTACAGTAGATGGGGCCGTCGTAGCCGTACTCGAACAGCAGCGGGACCAGTGCTGAGTGGTCGAGATGCGCATGGGTCAGAACGACAGCGTCGATACCATTGGTTCCAGCCCCGAACGCCTCCGGGATGTCCAGATACGGCTTCTCGCCGTTCGATCCGGGCTTGTTGCCACAGTCGATGAGGATTCGCGTGTCCGGCGTTGAGAGGATGAACGCGGCGCGGCCGACCTCACGACAGGAGCCCAGCGTCGTGATGCGGACGTACTCGTCGTCCGACATCGGCTCGCGGTGGATCTGCCGGCCGACGCGCTCGAGGATATCACGGCGGTCCTCGCGCTCCTGTTTGAGGAAGTTCCGGACGTTGTCGACCGTCGAGGATTCGATTGGTGGCGTCCGAACGACTTCGGGCGTCCACCCGACTTCCTGCGTGATTTCGCGCAGAGTTGCGCCACGGCGGCCGATGACGACGCCGGGCTTCTGTGCCTGAATGACGACTTCGCCGGTGTCAGTGTGGAAGTTCAGGTCCATGACGCCGGCTTCCTCCGGGATGAGTTCCCGAATCGCCGATTCGGCTTCGGACGGCGGGGCCAGTACGTCCGGGTCCGGGCGGACCGTGATGCGTTTCCGGAGCTTCGATGCGAGCCGGCGAACGAGGTCGCTGTTCGCGGCGAACTCCTTCGGGTCACGCGTGTATATGACGAGTTCCGGTCCCTCGTACGTGACATCCGAGACGGAGATACGGCGCGGGACTTCCTCGTCGATCGTTGCCTTCACGTCTTCGAGTTGCTTGTCTACAGTGCTCATAGCTCAAAACGGGTCATCCCGGTAGCGGGGCCGTCCACGGCTGGTGCGGGCCGACCTGGTGCCGCGGGATGTACGCTCTCTAATAAAGTCATCAGTTATCGGTGAGTTGCCTCCGGACGTGGAGAGATGTCCGGAAAACCGTCCTCTATTTCTCAGTATTCCCCTCGTGTTATAAAAGCCTTCGCAATACGGAGGTCGGAACGGTCCCGAAGTCGCCGTCGTGTGTGCCCACAAGCGGTAAGCGGCCACCACGTGAGACACCGCCATGCGACTGACGCCTGAAACCGTCCACGAGGAGTATGAGTGGGTACAGGAACGGGCTGACGACGTTGTCCCGCTAATAAACGAAACGCGAGCGTATCTGGGCTCGCAGTTCGGTGTTGACGTTGACACGCTCACAGACGACGCCTACGCGGCCGCTATCGACGAGGTGTTCGCCGACGGCGACCGGGCGGTCAACGTCGCCGCGCTGGTCCGTTTGCTCCGAGAACTGGACGTTACAGGCGATTACCCGGGCTTTGTTATCGACGAACTCCTCGGCCGGGAGCTGGCGGCTATGATCGCCGGTGGGCAACCGCTCCGACTGCTCGCAGAGGCGACCTTCCATGTCGCGGACTTGCGAACCCACGGTGACGAGACGGCCACCGCAGGCGCTGATGACCTCGACGCCGCGCTCGCGGCCGGGGTCCAGACACGCGTCCCGGGCTGGCCGTGGCAGCAGACGGAGAGTCCGTTTGCTGTGGAGTGAAATCGGGTAGACTGTTACTGTACCGGTCTGTTATGTTTTCTGCCAATTAAAGCCTAAATATAACGAGTATTATGTTATTTTAGGAAAGAAATATCAAACAAGAATGAGATTGTGACTCTACAGATAGTACCAATGCATGTTTGGTGAGCCGGTTCCGAGTCAGTGTCCAGAGTGTGGAGTCGTCGCTGTCCGGATACACAGGGTTGCACCGTCCTTTCACGAGCGCGGAGACGAGTGGAGTATACGCGCCGAGTGCCGCGATTGTCACGATTACACCGAGTGGTTCGACTGACTGGAAACGGGTCGTAAGCGTGGTGTTGCAGTCCACCGCAGTATCTGGGATGGTGCCGGGAGCGGCCGTTGACATTCCTTATCGTCTCCCTACTGGGTAGTTACCACTGTCCTAACTGTGTGGCCTCTCAGAACCGCAACCGGACAGTCCTGTTCTACAGGAGTTGTTGACTGTGCTATGAGTTGTACGCTGCCGGCCAAGTCGTAATTCAGGGGGAAAATAACATTACTGACAACTGAGAATTGTTTATTAGCCAAGAGGAAATCCTACGATGTCCAACTCCAAAATCCCAGGACAGTGTCCGAAATGCGGTTCAGTGAACGTTACCGTGATCAAGGTGGCACCGTTGAACCACGACCGCGGTGAGAGATGGGCGACCCGCGTGGAGTGCGACGAGTGCCCGGACTACGTCGAGTGGGTTGACTGATCGCGGTTAGCCGCCGGAGAACGAGAACGACGGCGTCGTCAGGAACGCCGTCTCGTATCCCTCGTGGCGAGACACCTGCGGCGGGGCAACGATCTCAACACCAACAGACGGCTCTTGGGCTGTTGTCTCGACGATTGCGCCGTAGTGATAGCCGATTTCGGGATGCACGGCGGCGGTTAGCGCGTCCTGGAACACCGTCTCACCGTCGGCGTCTACGGTTCCGTCCAGCGACATCATCGGCAGGGGAACGCGGTTGTACGGCGTCCGAGCCGAGACGGCGAGATACGACTCACCGTCGGCGAGGAACGCGGCATCCTGAAGCCAGGTGACGGCGTAGACACCGTCGCTTCCCTTGTCCGTCCCGAGCACTGTTCCGGGCAGGGCCGATACTTCGGGGACCTGCGATGTCGGCACCATGTCCATGTTCATCAGGTCGACCGCCGCGCGTTCGCCCTGTGCGTCCGGGAATTCTTCGAAGGAGAGCTGGTCGCGGGTGCCCTGTGCGAAATCGAATTCGACCGTCGCTTCGCCGGCCTCGTTGAACCGGCCTTCGAGGGCACCCAGTCGGCGCTCGCCCATGCCGTTGACACGGACCGAGAGTTGATAGACGCCGTCGCCGTCGAGTGCGTAGTTGTCGCCGTAGTGAAACCCCATGTTCTGGGAGATCATCGGCCACGGGGACTTGTCGGCAACTGTCTCGCCGTCGCGCTCGACGGTGATTGACAGCCCGGCTGACACCGGGAGGACCATCTCCGTCTCGGGGTCCCAGACGGTCGCCATCAGGTGAACGCTGTCCTCGCTCCGGATGTCGACCTTTTCGGCCGTCGTTCCGGTCACCGTCCAGAAGCGGTGGGGAAAGGAGTAGCTCAGTCCGACCATGTACTCGCCTGCCTGCGCCATCCCGGCCATCCCCATTCCCTCAGCGTGGGTGGGGCGGTACGTGGCGTCGGGGCGGTTCTCGACCAGCGGTGGGGCGCGTGTCGACTGGGAACTCAGCGAACCACACCCCGCCAGGATCGTCGTGCCGGCGAGACCGGCACTGGCGAGGAACTGTCGTCGATTCATGGACCGCCTTTGGGCCCTCATCTGAAAGACCGTTCTGGTACGATAGCCGAATGCCGTGGCGGGATCTAGACGGCACAAGACACTTGTCATCGGTCGGTACATTTTCGCACATGCCCTCCCAATCTGTTCGCCTTGCAGTCCTCGGGGTCGTCGTCCTGACAGCAGGCTGCTTCGGCGCGCCGCCGCCGGGGTCACCGACCCCGTCGGAGGCAACGACAACCGTTGCCCCTCCGACCGGGACCGTCGAATTCCACGACGGTCCGAAAGAACGGCCCGACCGGCCCGCGATATTGAACGAGTCGTCCGCCCGTGAGTTTGTCTACAACTACCAGTACCGGAGCGTCTACAACGGTCTGTGGCAGGGTGAATACACCGAGATGCGTCTCGCCTGCCGCGTTGATACCGTCACCGAGCGGTCGTGGGGGTACGATGTCATCATCACCTGTACGGGGTCTTCGACGACTGACCCGCCGGTTGGGTCGACGGCGACGGAAGGACCGATATCCGACTACTTCACCCAGTCGTATCGCTACAGCGTCAGTGCTGACGCCCTCGCTCGCGAGTCAGTCGAGAATCGTGATCAAGTATCCTGACGACAACGGAGCCGTCAGGCCGGATCGGCCGGTGGGAGCGCCCGCAGGTCACGTGGCGGGAGCAGGTAGTTCCCGCGTCGCGTGACCGTCATGTACTGGAGGATACCGTTGTTCACCCGCTGACCGACGGCGGATTCGTTGGCGACGTCCGTTCCGTTCATCGCCTGTTTCGTTCCGACGAAGTCGGCGATAGAGCGCTGCAGCGAGAGGAAGTGCAATCCCGCTTCACCGCCGTCGGTCGAATCAAAGTCCCGGCGGAGAATGGTCGGCGTCCCGTCTTCCCTGACGCGGGACATCTTCTGTGCGTGGCCGACGACGCCCTCCCGTCGGCCGCTGTCGACCACGTCTTCGGGGCACTCGCCGGCACCGTTGTCCGTGCCGAGGTTCTCGCCGACGCCTTCGACCTTATCTTCGGCGGCGTGGGCCGGACAGAACATCTTCGAGACGCGCTGGTCCCGGGAGTCCTGTTCGTACCACTGCTGGAGCTGTAGCCGGATCTTCGAGAGGTGCTGGGTCGCGCCGCCGGCGAACGGTCCCGAGTCGACCGTCACTCTGTCCTCGGAAGCCTGATTTTCCTTGAACCCGGACTTGAACCCCATGAACAGCGGGGCCTCTTTGGGGACCGGTTCGGAGTCCGGAACCCCGTCGACGTCCTGGTTCTCGGCGGGCAGCCCGGCCCCGACGAATCCTGTCCGTCGCTCTACCTCACTGAGGACGCCATCGACGGTCGCGCTCATCTCGTGGTCGTTGGCCGTCTCTTGATTGCCCTTCAATGCTTCTTCGGCCTCGATAACGACCCGCTCATCGTCGCTTGCGAGGTGCAGCAGTGCGTCGGGCGTGTCGAGTTCGGGGTCTTCGAATGGGGCAAGCGCCATTGGCTCGGGGAGGTCGACGCCGGCTACGTCGGCCCCGAAGCGGTCGAAGTAGGCCGGACTGTACCCCAGCGTGAACAGCAATCCCTCGTTGCTCCACTCGTAGGCCCGTTCGAGGTCCCGGAGCGCCGTCTCGACCTGCTCGCGGTCGGCCTCAGTCGGTGTTCCGTCGCCGGTGTAGTCCAGCAACAGGAGGACGTGGTGGCGCGACAGTCGGTGGTTCCCCGCGTCGTCTGTCGCTAGCGACGCGTCCCAGGCGTGCTGGCGCGCTGGGAGAGACGAGGGATCGTCGGTTCCGTCCGGGACTGTCCCTGACCCGCGGTCGAGACAGGCGGCCAGCGCCGCGGTGCCGCCGATGGCGACGGCGCTCTTGGCGAACTCGCGTCGGGAAATCCCGCGTTCAGTCATCACCCACACTATGGGCTGCCCGTGCAATTGGGTTGTGGTACAGGACTCGAAATCGGCCACTGTCCACGGCTAGCCGAGCTAGCCGCTCTCGAAGAGGCGGTCGAGTAACCGGGTGAAGCGATCCGACAGGCGGTCGGGGGCTTTGGGGTCAACCGCCGCGAGCAGTTCGACCGTCAGGTCCGGGCGACAGAGCGCCAGCGTCACTCGTCCCTCGCTCCGGCGCTTTTCGACGATGTCGTGCTCGACCAGCCCGCTGAGATGGTGTTCGAGCGTACTCCGTGCGATATCGAGGTGGTCGGCCACCTCGCTGGGGCGGGCGGCTTCGCACTCTATGAGCATGATGAGAACGTCTCTCGCTGTCTCGCGACGGAGAAAGGCGATGGCGTGGCGTTCCCAGGGGTCGAACGACGACGTGTAGTAGTGCGTGCGCCCGTTGACCGACTCGCTGTGAACGCGGTCAAGTCTGGCCAGGTGGTACTGTACCTGCCCCGTCGCGAGGTCCAGCGCCCGTGTCAGCTCTCGGAAGTGGACGCCGGGATGAGACTCGATATGCCGGTAAATCCGTGATCTGGTATCGCTCATAGTCCCTCCTCATCGAGGCGTTTCTCGACTGTCCGGGCGTAGTACACTGCGCCGAGGATGAGGACGACAAAGACGGTATCAAGCGCGTGTTCGAGGAGATGGTGGGTCGGTGCTGAAACCACTGAAAACCCCGACAACAACGCGATGAGTGGCCGGGCGAACAGCGCGACAAGTGCGAGCGCAATCAACAGATACGCACGAGTCCCGCGCTGACGGTACGCGGCGAGGGCGAGTCCACACAGGACTGCCCCGGTCACAGCGGAGAGGACGACGACGGCGGCGATGTCCCAGCCCCCGGCACCGAGGTGGCCCCCAATACTGAGCGGTTTCATCAGGCGCTCACTTCGGAACCACGGTGCCTCAGTCGTTCGGTTTTGCGCGGCTTTTTTATCGGACCGCTGAGACGTGGCGGTATGGACTGCATCGGCTTCATCTGCGAGCCTGAACACCCGGTGTTCGGTGCCGTCGCAGAGCGGCTCTCCGCCCGGGGGTTTGATGTCCAGTTTCTCCGCCCCGGAAACCCGGTCGCCAAAGCCGATATCGACGAGCTGGCCGCACTCGTCAACACGACGCTCCGGCCCGAGTCGTTCAGCGCACTCAGATACGCCGACAGGGCTGGTATCGAGACGTGGAACGGATTCTTGCCGACGACGGCGCTGTCCTGCCGACTCGTCGCCCTGCACGGCCTGGAACAGGTCGGCTGTCAGGTCCCGTCCGTCTGGTTCGAGAAGCCGGATCGCGATTACATCGCCCGGACCCGCTACTCTTGGGACGGAATGCCGGCGAACTGTGACGAGGGCGATTTCTACCAGGCCCGGGTTCGGGAGGAGCCGGTGGAGTACAAGTACTTCGCCGTCAACGACGGCCGCGAAACCCATCTGCGAGCGATTCAGGTCCGGTCGGAAGTGTCCGGGCTGGACCACGTAATCAGCGAGGAAACCGTCGAGGTGACACTCGCGGCCCGCGTCCGAGAGTTACTGGACCGCTTCGGTGCGCGCGCACTCTGTGTCGAGTTCGTCGAGAGCGAGTCGGAGTTCTACGCACAGGGTGTCGACCCCGCGCCGGGGTTCACCGGGACAGGGATGGAACGCCGTGTCGCCGACTCTATCGCCTCATTGACGACGATTGGGGCCTGAGTGTCGGCGTCGTCAGGGACGCTCGATAACCTCATGTCTGGTACAAAGGCACAAGATTATACAGGCGCACCGACGTGGTAGCGACCGGAGCTTCACATGAGCACGTTCGTTCATCTCATCGCGGATTACGGCCCGGCCGACCCGGCCTTTTCAGAGGTCGTCCATCGTCTCACTGCCGCCGACCCGACGATGACCGTCCAATCGACCGAGGTCAAGCCGTTCTCGACGGTCGCCACGGGGTTCTGGATCGCGCAGCTCGGCATCCACAATCCGTCGTTCGACGACCTGCTGATTTACTCGAACACGGCACCGCGAACAACGGAATCGACACCCGAGCGGCCCGATACCGGCGGGGCGCTCTGCTATCTCGAACTGGACAACGGCGTCCCCGTCGTCGCCGTCGACGCCGGCTACAACCTCTCGTTTGTTACCGATCACGCCACGACGTTCCGCGAGATCGAACTCCCGGCGGATACTGGCCAGTTCCGCTCGCGGGACGTGTTCCCGCGCCGCGTTGCCGAAATCGCGAACGGGAATCACTCGTCGCTCGGCCCGGCGCGGTCACTCGATGACGTGCCGGCCCCGCCAGATTCCGTCGTCTGTCACGTCGACGGCTACGGGAACGTCAAGACCTCGATTCGGACCTCGGAGTTTGACCCGGCGGCGGAAACGGTCACTGTCGAACTCAACGACGAGTCCCGTGAGGTCGCCGTCAGAGATGCCGTGTCGGACGTTCCGGAGGGCTCTATCGCTATCGTCCCGGGGTCGGCAGGTGGGGGCGACCCATATCAGGAGTTGTTCTTGCGCGGCGGGTCTGCGGCGGCGGCCTTCGGTGATCCGGAGTCCGGCGACGAACTCACGATTCAGCCGGAACAGGGCTGAGACGGGACGGCGTTCCCGATGCTGCAGAGTGCGGCGCAGAACCGGGGCGGCCGGCGTGCCAGTGGCTCACCACCCTTCGGGGAGTTTATTAGCGCCGTGGGCTACGACACACCTAATGAGTGGCGAGCAGGAACTCGGCATCACCGAGAGCAAGGAGCATTCACCCGGCGAGTGGTACGCCGAGGTCGTCCAGAAGGCCGGCCTCGCGGACTACGCCCCCATGGGCGGGTTCATCGTCACGCGTCCACGCGGCTACGCCATCTGGGAGCGCATCCAGAACAACCTCGACGGCTGGTTCAAGGACACCGGCGTGCAGAACGCCTACTTCCCGCTGTTCATCCCCGAGAGCTATCTGGAGAAGGAGAAAGACGTCGTCGAAGGGTTTGACCCCGAGGTGGCGTGGGTAACCCACGGCGGCCACGACGAACTCGAAGAGCGTCTCGCGGTTCGGCCCACCAGCGAGTCCATTATCGCGCCATTCATGGCGCAGTGGACCCGCTCGCACCGGGACCTCCCGATGCGACTGAACCAGTGGTGCTCGGTCGTCCGGTGGGAAGCAACGGAGACGAAGCCGTTCTTCCGCACCAAGGAGTTCCTCTGGCAGGAGGGTCACACCGCCCACGCCGACGAGGACGGCGCGTGGGAGGAGACGATGACCCGTCTGGACCAGTACGCCCGCCTCTACGAGGAGGTCATGGCAATGCCGCCGCTGAAGGGACGCAAGCCGCCTCACGACAAGTTCCCCGGTGCGCACACGACGACGACCATCGAGACGCTGATGCCCGACGGCAAGACCGTGCAGGCCGCTACCTCCCACTACCTCGGGACCTCCTTCGGTGAGGCGTTCGACATCACTTACGCCGATGCCGACGAGGAAGAGAACACGGCCCACACGACCTCGTGGGGACTGTCCTGGCGCGCGATGGGTGCGCTCATCATGACCCACTCCGACGACCAGGGACTCGTCCTTCCACCCGCACTCGCGCCCGATCAGGTCGTCGTCGTCCCGATCTGGCAGGAGGACAACAAGGACGTAGTCATCGACTACGCCGCCGACCTCGCCGCCGAACTGGACGAGGCCGGCGTCCGCGTCGAACTCGACGACCGCGAACACCGCAATCCCGGCTTCAAGTACAACGAACACGAACTCCACGGCGTTCCCCTCCGTGTCGAAATCGGCCCCCACGAGGTTGAGGACGGAGAGGCCACGCTGGTCCACCGACCCGACGGCGAAACCGAGACGGTCGGCCGCGACGGCATCGCCGACACCGTTACCGACCACCTCGACACTGTCCACGCCAAGCTATACGCCGACGCCGAGGAGACGCTGGAGGGCGAAATCCGTGAAGCAGAGTCCCGCGAGGAGATTCTGGGTACCATCGGCCAGCACGGCGGCTACGTGAAGTGTGGCTGGTGTGGCGACGAGGACTGCGAGGAGCCGATCAAGGACGCGATTGCGGCCGAAATCGTGATGGTGCCCCTCGACCGCGACGAGGAGCCGATTCACGACGACTGCGCCATCTGCGGTGAGGACGCCGAGGAGACGGCGTACTTCGCGAAGAGTTACTGAACGGGCCCGAGCGGAGCGAGGGACCACAGTTTTCGCCGACCTTTTACGACGAGCGGTGCGCGAGTGTCACGAGCGCACCCGAGGAAGTAAAAGGTCGGAGCGAGACGGCGTACTTCGCGAAGAGCTACTGACCAGGCGGTTCGGTTACGTCCTCCGGCACCCGATCCAGAAACGCGTTGGCTTCGGCTCGGCCCGTTTCCATGAGGTCCTCGATAAACCGGGGATCGCGGTCGCGTTTCGAGGCTGCTGTCAGCTTTTCATCGAGTCCTAGTCGCCGTATCTCCACGTGTTTGAAATCGTCCGGGAGATACCCTTTTTCGACCCAGTCGTTGACTTTCCGGACGAAGAACAGTTCCTGATTCAGCGAGAGATTCCCGGACAGCTCCTGCCGGCGGTCGGTGATCTCTGCCAGCGATGTTGGGCGATCGTCGCGAGTCTGTGGTTCGATCTGGATGACCCAGATCTCGTCCGGTTTTGGCCGGTCACTGGTCAGGAACTCCCGGATCGGCGGGTTCTGTGAGAATAGACCGTCCCAGTGCCAGTGGCCGTTCAGCTCGACCGCTTTGTACAGCAGCGGGAACGCGGCCGAGGCAAGCACCGCCTTCGGTGTGATGGCAGCGTCGCTGAACGTCTCGAACACGCCGTTGTTGACGTTGACTGTGCCGACGGTCACGTGTGGCGGGGCCTCCTCGGCGAGGCTGTCGAACTCCTCGAACGCGATGTGGCGGTCAAGCAGCGACAGATACCAGTCGTGGCCGACAGCGCCCGATGCCGCGTAGGGCGAGATATCAGCCACGGGGAGCATCCGGTTCTGCAGTCGCTTGTGCCACACGAGAGATTCGTTCAGCAGGAACGAGGGCGGCGTCGTCGCGGCGACATCACACCAGACCTCCTCCAGTAGCGCCCCGGCATAGTCGGGGCCTTCACTGAGCAGGCCGTACCAGGCAGTGACCGCACACAGAGCGCCGCCGGAGGTGCCACTCAACCCCACGAGATCGTACTCGTCCTCGACCGCTGGCAGGAGTCGTTGCAGCGCACCGGCGGTAAACGCGCTGTGGCTGCCGCCGCCCTGACAGGCGATGGCGACGCTGGGGCCATGACCAGACATGGTTTAATTCATATACGAAGAGCTTGCATAGATAACTGCCGGCCCACCGATACTGCCGGCTGTACGCCTGTGAAACATAGTGCCACCTCAGGTGGTACGTCTCTTCACGAAGGAGCAGCTAGCAGTATGAAGGAAGGATGGGGTCGGGGAGCGTGTGACATTTTCCTCCGTGCCCCCGATGACCACTGCTGTCCCTATGTATATAAATCGCCGTCAGACTAGGGTCATACAAACGCCAAACGGCGAACAGATACCGTCGTGGGAACCGAAGATGTGTTGGGCATTCTGGGTGATCAGTGGCGGGCCGACAGCCCTGTGATGAGAGACCAGTCGGGGGTGCGCTGTCGGGGAGACAGCGGGCGACTAATTGAGCGGTTGTATACGTCGTAGCGGGCGAAAAATATTAAGACCTTATATATTTCTCTGTCGCCGCAATCGGTAGATGTCCGGAACCAACACGGTTATACCCCGTCCTATGTTATCGGCTGTCATGGACGACGTGTTTGTCGGACGAATTATGTCATCGCCTGTCACCACTGTTGCCGCCGATGCGAACGCGAAAGCGGTCGCCAAGCGGATGCTCGACGAGAACATCAGCTCTGTTGTCGTTGTCGACGCTGACGGAGAGTTGTTAGGAATTCTCACCTCCACGGACTTCGTCGAGATCGCCGCAGAGGGTGGCGATACGACGGCGCTAGACGTGTCTGACTACATGACGACGGAACCGGTTACAGTAACGGCAAACGACCCCGTCGAGGCAGCCGCAAGCCTGATGCTTGACCACAGTGTCCACCACCTTCCGGTCGTCGATGAGACGGAAGGTGTCGTCGGGATGTTAACTACGACTGACATGACAGCATACGTTTCGGGTATTGAGCAGTCATCCGCACCCGTACTCGGCTGAACAGCGTGTGAACCGCCAGCCAGCGGACCATCACTTATTAACCATGATACAGCTCCAACAATCGTTATAAATATATACTCCCTAATGTGGGGTTAAACAACACTAATACCATTAGGATTACCCTCTTATAGTGGCATCCCCAGTCGTGAAACACATGGTTGAGCGACAGACAGGTCTCTCTGCAGGCGACGCCGGGCTTGCAGATCCCACGGACGAACGGTCGAACTGTGGTGTCGGGGTCGTCATGGACCTCGACGGCGACAGCGACCACTGGGTTGTATCGGACGGACTCGAACTCCTCGACAACCTCGAACATCGAGGGACGACGGGAGCCGAGCAAGATACGGGCGACGGAGCGGGCATCATGCTCCAGATTCCACACGAGTTTTTCGCCGCCGAAGTCGACGCCGACCTGCCACCCGCTGGCGAGTACGCCGTCGGAACGCTCTTTCTCCCGCAGGACGACGAGGTCGCCGAGAGTCTGAAAGACCTCGTCGAGACGGAACTCGCCGCGGAGGATCTGGACGTCCTGGACTGGCGCGACGTTCCCACGGACAACAGCGACCTCGGCGCGACGGCGCTCGAATCCGAACCCGACATCGTCCAGTTTTTCGTTACCTCTGCGACGGGCAAGACCGGCGACGCCTTCGAGAACCAGCTCTATATCGGCCGCCGGTCGCTCGAAAACACGGTTGAGGAGGAAAAACCGGCCGGTCACGAGCGCTTCTACGTCGTTTCGCTCGCAACCGACGTGGTGGTGTACAAGGGCCTGCTCAAGGCCGAACAACTCGAAGACTACTATCCCGATCTCGAAGACGATCGGATGCAGTCGACGTTCGCGATGGTCCACGCTCGGTTCTCGACGAACACGCTTGGCGCGTGGCATCTCGCCCATCCGTATCGTCGCGTCATCCACAACGGCGAGTTCAACACGATTCAGGGGAACATCAACTGGATGCGCGCTCGGGAAACTGACATCCAGAGCGACGAGTTCGAGGGCGATCTGGAGAAGATCAAGCCCATCATCGACGACCCCGAGCAGTCTGACACGGCGAGCGTCGACAACGCGCTCGAACTCCTGCTGCAGGGCGGCCGCGACCTCCCTCACGCCCTCCGGATGCTCATCCCCGAGGCCTGGCGCGGCGAGATGAACGACGTGACCGGTGACCGTCGTGACTTCTACGATTACCACGCCTCGCTGGTCGAACCGTGGGACGGCCCGGCGCTCGTCGCAGCCACCGACGGCGACCGCATCGGCGCTGTGCTGGACCGGAACGGTCTCCGCCCGTGCCGCTACGACGTGCTGGAGGACAACACGCTCGTGATGTCATCGGAAGCCGGCGCGCTGGAACACGACGCCAGCGAGATTCGGGAACGGGGCCGGCTTCAGCCCGGCCAGTGTTTCCTCGCCGACCCCGAAGAGGGTCGCGTCATCCCCGACGAGGAAGTGTTCGACGACATCACCGACGACAAATACGGCGAGTGGGTCGACGAAGAACAGGTCGACATCGACGAGGTTGCCGACCGCGAAGACAACGCTCCCCGGGACCCCGCGGACGCGCTCCGGAGCCACCAGGCCATGTACGGCTACACGTACGACGAGGTCGACCACCTCATCGAGCCGATGGCCGAGAAGGGGAAAGACCCCGTCGGTTCCATGGGTGACGACACGCCGCTGTCGGTCCTCTCGCAGTTCAACCGCCCGCTGTTCACCTACTTCAAGCAGCTGTTCGCCCAGGTGACGAACCCGCCGCTTGACTACATCCGCGAGGAACTCGTCACCTCGCTGGAATCCCGGCTGGGCTTCCAGCGCAATCTGCTCGACGAAAGCCAGGACCACGCTCGCCAGCTCGTGCTGGACTCGCCGATCCTCACCGACGAGGAGACCCAGTCGATCAAAGATCTGGACGCCAACGGCATGTCCACGAAGGTCATCGACATCACCTACGAGAAGGACGGGGACCTTCGCCAGGCTGTCGAGGACGTACGGGCCGAGGCCGACGCCGCTGCCAAAGAACACGATGTCCTCGTGCTGTCGGACCGAGGTGCCGACGAGGACCGCGTGCCGATCCCGAGCCTTCTGGCCATCGGGGGCGTCCACCACCACCTCGTCCGCAACGGGCTCCGCAACCACGTCGGCATCGTCGTCGAATCCGGCGACCCGCGTGCAGTCCATCACTTCGCGACGCTCATCGGCTACGGGGCCGGCGCGGTCAACCCCTATCTGGCCTACCAGACTATCGAGGACCTGGTCGCCGGGCCGGACGGCGCGGACCTGGCCGACGCCATCGACGCCTACATCACCGCCGTCGAGGACGGCCTCCTGAAGACGATGGCCAAGATGGGCATCTCCACCGTCGAGTCCTACCAAGGCGCCCAGATCTTCGAGGCCGTCGGCCTCTCCTCGGACTTCGTCGCCGAGTACTTCGAGGGGACGACCTGCCGGACTGAGGGTATCGGCATCGGAGAGATAGAGGACGACCTCACCCAGCGCCACGAAATTGCCTGGAGCGAGGAAGAGCCGGACATGCCCCGCCAGGGCGAGTACGAGTTCCGCTCGAACGGTATCCACCACCAGTGGAACCCCAACACGGTCGGCAAGATCCAGCAAGCCGTCCGCATGGGTGACTACGACACGTACAAGGAGTTCGCTGAACTGGTCAACGACCAGAACGAGGAGCTCCAGACGCTGCGCGGCCTGCTCGAATTCGACTCCGACCGCGAGTCCATCCCCATCGAGGATGTCGAGCCGGTCGATGACATCGTCGAGCGCTTCGAGACCGCGGCGATGTCGCTCGGGTCGCTGTCGCCCGAGATGCACGAGAACAACGCCATCGCGATGAACCGGCTCGGAGCCAACGCCAACACCGGCGAGGGAGGTGAGCCGCCCGAGCGGTTCGATACCGAGAAGGAGTGTACGACCAAACAGGTCGCCTCTGGCCGCTTCGGCGTCACCTCGGATTACCTCGCGTCTGCGGACGAACTCCAGATCAAGATGGCCCAGGGCTCCAAGCCCGGCGAGGGTGGCCATCTGCCCGGCAAGAAGGTCAACGAGATGATTGCCCACGTCCGGTACGCGACGCCGGGCGTCGGCCTCATCTCGCCGCCGCCGCTGCACGATATCTACTCTATCGAGGACCTGAAACAACTCATCCACGACCTCAAGGCCTCGAACCCCGAAGCCGACATCAACGTCAAACTGGTCTCGGAGGACGGTATCGGGACCATCGCGGCCGGCGTCGCCAAGGCCAACGCCGACGTGGTCCATATCTCGGGCCACGACGGCGGGACCGGTGCGTCGCCGAAGACTTCAATCAAGAACGCCGGCCTCCCGTGGGAGCTGGGCGTCTCTGAGGCCAACCAGATGCTCCGGGCGACCGGCCTGCGCTCGCGCATCAAAGTGACCACTGACGGCGGTATGAAGACCGGCCGCGACGTGGCCGTCGCCGCCCTGCTCGGTGCCGAGGGGTACACCTTCGGGACCGCCTCGCTGGTCACCTCCGGCTGTGTGATGGCCCGGCAGTGCCACGAGAACACCTGCCCGGTCGGCATCGCCACGCAGAACGAGAACCTCCGCGAGCGGTTCCCCGGCGAGCCACAGCACGTCATCAACTACATGACGTTCGTGGCCCAGGAACTGCGAGAGATCATGGCCGAACTCGGCTTCGAGACTATCGACGAGATGGTCGGCCGGCCGAGCGTGCTGGCACAGCGCGACGACGTGAGCCAGCCTAAGGCCCAGAAGCTCGACCTCTCCTCGGTCATCGCCGAGCCGGCTGACAACGACGGCCGCTACAAGCAGCGCGAGCAGACCCACGAGGTCGACGAACAGCTCGACTGGGACCTCATCGACGCCGCCGAGGACGCCATCTACAGCGGCGACCCGGTCGCAATCGACACCGATATCAGCAACGTCGACCGCGCGGTCGGGGCAACACTCTCGAACCGCATCTCCCGCGAGCACGCCAGTGACGGCCTCGCGGACGACACCATCCGGGTTGACTTCGACGGTACGGCCGGCCAGTCCTTCGGCGCGTTCCTCGCACAGGGCGTGACGATGGAACTGACCGGGACGGCCAACGACTACGTCGGCAAGGGGCTCTCCGGCGGGAAGCTCGTCGTGAACACGCCGGATCAGGCTCCATTTGATCCGACGGAGAACATCGTCATCGGCAACGTCGCGCTGTACGGCGCGACGCAGGGCGAGGCCTATGTCAACGGGATGGCCGGCGAGCGGTTCGCCGTCCGCAATTCCGGCGTCAAGGGCGTCGTCGAAGGCGTCGGCGACCACGGCTGTGAGTACATGACCGGCGGCGCGATCGTCGTGCTGGGCGAGACGGGCAAGAACTTCGCGGCCGGGATGTCCGGCGGCGTCGCGTACGTCTACGACCCCGACGGCGAGTTCGAAGCAAAGGCAAACACCGGTATGGTGTCACTGGCCGATACGCTCGAAGGGAAAGACCGCCAGATGATTACCCGGCTCGTTGAGAACCACGCGGCCTACACCGACTCCGATCGCGCGGCCGAGTTGCTCGAAGACTGGGACGCCGAAGTGGAGAACTTCACGAAGGTGATGCCCGACGCCTACGCCGAGGTCATCGCCGACCGCGAGCGCGACGACGTGCGCAACGAGCCGCCGGCCAAGGCCGCGCCGAGCGCCGAAGCCACCGAAGCGGACTTCGCCGCCTCCACCGACGACTGAAACACCGCTGTTCGGCGTTTTTGTCTCTGTAGTCGGTCATAGCCAGTTTCCTTGCGACGACAGTTGAGACGAGTTCTGATCGCTGTGATGCGACACTGTAACAATCAACCGCTGGCCCTATAGCTGTCGGGCCAAAGTGCTGGACATGGTCCCCGTACAACCACCCGTCGTATCGCATCGGAGCACAACATGAGTGACATTCCTGGTCCAGATCCCGATTCTGGATCGGACATCGACATCAATGTTGGACGCGGCCTCCGCATTGCCGTCAGCGTCGTTGTCGCCCTCGCCGTCGCAACGGCGCTGTTCGGTGGCTATCATCAAGTCCCCGAGGGCCACGTCGGCGTCCAGAAATCGTTCGGCGCGGTAACCGGTGATCAACTCCAGCCGGGCGCACACATCATCGTACCTGTCAAGGATTCGGTTCAGGACGTGGAAATCCGGCCACGGACCTACACCATGGCCAACGCAGAGGGTGAAGGTGACAGGGCGGCACAATCCGACGCCGTGACCGTCCAGACCGTCAACGGAACGACGGTTGATATCGACATTACCGTCCGGTACAAGGTCCAAGAAGCAGACGCGTCAGGGTTCGTCACCGAGTGGCGGAACGTCGGACAGGCGGAGGAGCGACTCATCCGACCGTCCGTCCGGTCGCAACTCCGTGACGAGGCCGCCGGTATCCAGACAAGCGAGATATACACTAACAGCGGCCGCGAGCGACTCGGCGATGCGGCACAGCAGAAACTCGAATCCGCGTTCGAGGGCGAAGCGCTCGTCCTCGAAGAGGTACAGGTTCGTACTGTTGACCTCCCGGACTCGTACGATCAGGCGCTCAACGACAAGGAAATCGCAAAGCAACGCGTCGAAGAGAAGAAATTCGAGATTCAACAGGCCAAACGCGACAAGGAACGGCAGGAGATTCAGGCCGAAGCCGACGCCCGGGTTATCGAGATTCGCGGTGAGGCGCTTCGGGACAACCCGGTCGTACTAAGACAGCAGTACATCCAGAGCATCGACGATTCCGATAAGGTGATTCTGGCGACTGACGACGAAGGGACACCCATCATCCTGCAGACTGGCCGGAGCAGCGGCGGCAACACTTCGAGTGCCGATACAGGCTTCTCGACAAACGTGACGAACGCGACGGGCGGCAACTGACCGCAGACGCGAGGAAGCGTCTCGTTCGTTTTCTCCCAGTACCGTTCGCCAGAGATGACTGCCGGTTCTTGTGCAGCGGGGCATCAATCTTACAGGCTCTGTCGTCTATCTCCGGAGAGTCGTCTTGCTGCCTCAGTAAACAATGTGTGTCGAACCCGCGGCAGACGCTGTCGGTGAGCCACACTGTTTTGCTGGTCCCGTTCGAGCACGGCGTATGGACAGTGTCCTCGTCATCGGCGGCGGTCGGTTCATCGGTCGGCACACAGTCACCGAGTTCCGCGACGCAGGCTACGACGTGACGATGCTCACCCGCGGACAGCGTCAGAATCCGTTCACGGACACCGATGTCGCCCACATCGAGGGCGACCGGACCGACCGGGAGACACTCGAAACCGCTCGCGAGCGGGTCGACCCGGACGTGGTCGTCGACTGTGTGGCATACTTCCCGGAGGATGTCCGGGTGGCGACCGACGTGTTTGCCGATGTCGATGCGTACGTGTATATTTCGAGCGGTGCGGCCTACGGCGCTGAACGGACACCCAAGCGGGAGGGGGAGACACCGCTCGCAGGCTGTACTGCCGAGCAGGCCACAACTGACAGCGCAGAGACCTATGGACCACGGAAAGCCGAAGGCGATCGCGAAGTGTTCGCCGCCGCCGAAGACGGCGTGCGGGCGATGAGCGTCCGACCGACCGTCGTGTACGGCCCCCACGACTACACCGAGCGCTTCGCCTACTGGGTCGACCGCGTAGCCGAGTACGACCGGATCGTGGTTCCCAGCGACGGCCTCAGCCTGTGGCAGATGGTCTACGTCGAAGACGTGGCCAGCGCGCTCAGACTCGTCGCGGAACGAGGAACGGCCGGCGAGGCCTACAACGTTGGCGACGAGCACGCGCCGACGCTCCGGGAGTGGATCGGCCTGCTCGCCGGCGTACACGAGACGGAGGTCGAGACAATCGGCGTCGGCGAGCGCGAACTCGGGGCTGCGGGGCTGGAACCCGATGATTTCCCCATCTACCGCGAGTCGCCGCATCTTCTATCGACGGCGAAGCTCCGTGAGCTGGGCTGGTCGTCGACGCCCCACGAGACGGCACTGGCTGTGACCGTCGCCGAGCATCGGGAGAACGACCGAACCGGCCGGGAGTTCGGCCCTGACCGGGACACGGAGACAGCGCTCATCGACCGTGTGACAGAGTGAGGACTACGCCCGGCGGAGCGTCGTGTGCTTGACCTCGTAGTCCTCTAAGAACGCGCCGTATCCGCCGACAGTAATACGCCCGTCCCCGGTGTCGACGACCAGCGAGTTCTCGAACCCGAAATCGCTGTTGTGCGGCTCGACGAGGTTCTGTCGGACATCGACCACTTCGCCGGATATCACTTCGAAGTCGTCGTCGGAGCCCGTTGGCCGCGCGTACAGGTCGGCGACGATGGACTCGCCGGCCCGGAGCGCGAGCGCGGTCGTGAACACGACAGGGCGGAACATGTCGTACCGGGCCGGGAGTGACGGGGGCCGTGAAACGAGGACTTCCTCGCCGATCGGCCAGTAATTGCCCAGGTAGGAACCGATCAACACCGCCGCGACGGCCTCCTGCGTGAACGTGATCGCGTTCGTCTCGTCGTGGTCCCAGCTGAGCATCGTCGACGGGGAGACGAACCCGCGCTGCTGGTCCGTCGCAAGCAACGAGGGCGCGCCGTCGAGGCCGATTCGGACAGCGTTGGCGACGCCTTCCAGTTCCAGCTCCATCGTAGCCGCGTCGTAACTCGACAGCGCCAGGAGTACAAGGATGCCCCGCTCCCGGGCACGGCGGAGCGTGTCGTGGATCTCTGGGAGCCGGCGGGCTGGGATCTGGAGCACGACCTCGCAGTCGGCGGCTTCGATGTGCTGTTTCAGGCGCTTGATGATGGTCGGTCTGGATTTGACCACCTCGAAGGAGTTGTCCTCGGCTGAGTTGTCCTCGTACCGGGTCTGTACCGCCGCCTCCAGCGTGTCAAGTTCGCGTTTCAGCGCGCTGAATGCCTCCGACGGGGGTGTCGCATGGATGACCGTTGGTGTCCGATGGTCGTCGACGGTGACGAACCCGTCCGCAGCCAGCGAATCACAGATGTCGTACACGTAGCTCTTGGAAACGCCTGCCGTTTCGGCAACCGTCCGGGCCGTCGCCGGTCCCTTTTCGACGACAGCGAGGTACGTTTCCGCCTCTGTCTCAGAGAGGCCGTACTGCTGGAGCCTATCCAGAACGGTCGCACCGTGTTGGCGTGTGGAGTCAGGCATCGGAGTACCGCTCAAACCATGTTGGTTGGTTCCGTGTCACTGGATCGCTGTTTTAGCTACTATAATCGAACATATATAATTATTTGTGGGCGTGCGAGCGGACCGGCGTGTATCTGTGCAGGGTGGCTCTCTGTGGTCCGGTGTCCCGGCGAGAACACCGCGGATCAGGTCACAGGACCCGCCTCAAGATCCGCTCCGAACCTCGTCGAGCAGGTCGACGACGTCTTCCATGGTGGGGTCGCGGCTGGTGTTGTTGCCGTTTCCGTTGTTACTGTTGTCGGCTCCATTCCCACTATTGCCCCGCCCGGGGTTGCTCTCTGACCCGTCCGGGAGGCCCGGAACGGGGTCCGGATCAGTGATGCTTGCCGTGTTCTGGACGGTGAGCGTGGCCGTCGGGCCGTCCTGTCCGACTGTGAGTTCGTACTCGCCGGCCTCGACGACTTTCGGGCCGAGGCCGAGTACGTCACCGGGAACGACCTCCAGTGCCGTCAGGTCGGCGGTCACGTCCACTGTGGCTGCCTCGCCGGCAGCCAGCGAGACGCGCTCGTAGCCGAGCAGCCGGCGTCTCGGTTGGAGGACCGAGCCGTATGACTGGGTATTGAACACCTCGACGATGTGCTCGCCAGCCATCTCGCCGACGTTCGTCACCTCGACGCTGACGGTCACTTCGGACTGATTGGCCGGGTTACCGACAGTAGGCTGCGTGACCGAGACACTGCCGTACTCGAAGTCGGTGTACGAGAGCCCGTGGCCGTACTCGAAGAGCGCGGTGTTGTCCGTCGCACCCGTCGAGGTCGGGTCGTAGCGGTTGTGCTGCACGGGCGTGGTACCGACGTTCTCGGGCCAACTGAACGGGAGCTTTCCGGACGGATTGTACTCGCCGACCAGCGTCTCGGCGATGGCGACCCCGCCGTCGCTGCCGGGCTGGCCGGCAAACAGGAGGGCGTCGAGCTGGCTGAACGTCTCCGGAGACCCTCGCGGCGAACCGGCGAGCATGACGCCGATGATCGGCGTCGAATCGTCTGTGGATTCGACGACGGTGTCGAGGAGGGCTTGCTGGGATTCGTCGAACACCAGTTCGTCACGGTCGCCGAAGCCTTCGTTGTGGGTCCCTTCGCCGATAACGACGACCACGGCGTCGGACTCGGGAGCAGCCGACTCGACCTGTGACCGCTGCTCGTCGGTAAAGTCGAAGTTGCCGTTCTCGTCGCTTTGCTGGTTCTCGCCGTCCCCCTCGCCGGCCCACCAGGTGGTGTTCTCGTACGAGGTCGGAACGTGCGTTAGACTGCCGACGCGAGAACGGAGTTCCGCTTCGAGGAGGTTCTGGCGCGGGAACGGGCCGCTGGCGCTGGCCCCCTGCCAGCCGAGCGTCCAGCCGCCGTGTTGCATCAGCGCGCGAGTGTTGTTGCCCTCGCCGTCGACTCCGGGACCGGTCAGCAGGACGCTCTCGTCGCCCGACAGCGGGAGCGTGTCCTCGTCGTTTTTCAGGAGGACCAGCGACTCCTTTGCCATCGTCTCGGCGGTCTCCTGTGCGCCGCCGAGCACGCTTCCGATTCGGGACTCGTCGACCGTCGGCTGCTCGAACAGGCCGAGATCGGCCTTCAGTTCGAGGATTCGTCGGACCGCTTCGTCGATGCGCTCCATCGGAATCGCGCCGTCCTCGACGAGGCCGACCACGGTGTCGATGAACTGGACCGGTCCCGGCGCGTCGCCGCCGTTGCCGATCATGTACATGTCGACGCCGGCGTTGATCGCCATCTCCGTCGCCGTCTCGAAGTCGGGCGCGTAGTCGTGGTTCGTGATCATCCGGTTCAGGTCGTCCCAGTCCGAGACGACCATCCCCTCGTAGCCGTAGGTGTCCCGAAGTAGTGTCGTCAACAGCCAGTGAGAGGCGTGGGCCGGCACCCCGTTTATCGAGCCGCTGTTGACCATCACCGTCCCGGGTTCGGACGCCAGTGCCTCCCGATACGGCGGGAGGATGTTCGTCCGGAGGTCGCGCAATGATGTCGAGGCCGGTGCACGGTCGTTGCCGTTGTTCGGGACCGAGTAAGCCGCGAAGTGTTTGACACACGCCGTCAGCCGGTCGTCGTCCTCAAGTGCCCGTGCTCGTACCCGTGAAACATCCGCTTCGAGTTTCGGGTCCTCGCTGATACCCTCGAAGAAGCGTCCCCAGCGGGGGTCCCGCTGGAGATCCGTCGTGGGTGCGAACGTCCAGTGTGCCCCCATCGACGCCGTCGAGTCGCTCGTGTGACGTTCGGCCGCCTCGATCAGACTCAGGTCCCGCGTCGCACCCATGTTCAGCCGCTGGGGGAACACCGTCGCACCCTCCAGCAGGCCGTTGCCGTGTGTCGCGTCGACGCCGTAGAGGAACGGGATGTCGTGGTCGGCGTTCTCCAGGTTGTACTCCTGTAGGGCATTGATTCCCTGGACTACGGCGTTGGCGTCGAAGCTCGGTGGCTCGGCCCCACCCGAGAGGATCGACCCGACGCCGAGTTCACTGAAGTACTCGCCGACCGTGTCGACCCCGAAGCTGTCGGGGACGTTCGATTCCTCCGGCTCCGCCTCAAAGGAGCTGATCGCGACCTGTGTCATCTGGGCCGCCTTCTGCTCCAGTGTGAGGTCGCCGATGAGCGAATCGACGTCCGGTTGCGCCGCGGCGGTCCCAACACCTGCGCCGGTGGCGGCCGCTGCCGTGGCCACACCGGTCGCTTTCAGAAACGCCCGCCGAGACGCTCGCATGCCGTCGTCAGTTGTGTCACGTGCCATGACAGGCGCACCCACCCGCTGATGTTAATAATTGTTTTTGGAAAACTGGTGTGTGATAGTTGTCAAAAGATTTCGGCTGCTACCGTCGCCGGTCGACAGTTGGGTAGTGTTTAGTTTAGCAATGACGACCGCAGCGAGCCAGAAAGTCCCGCCCAACATGGCTCGTCCAACCGGCTACGGGTGGGACTGAAAGGGGCTTTCTGGCTGCTCTTGATTTCTGTCCACTAACTAAACTGCCGATAGTTGCACCTAAACTGTTTTCACGCGTGCCCGGAGACAGGCAACCATGTTCGAGAAACGCACCTGGATCCGCCTGCCCCGGAACGTCGTGGTCGGGCACGGGGTCCTCGGGCAGACAATCGAGGCCGTGAGCGAGCTCCACCTGACCGGCCGGCCGCTCGTCGTCTCCAGCCCGACGCCACACGACGTCGCCGGCAAGCGGGTCGTCGAACAGTTCGAGGACGAGGGGTACGACCCATCCGAGATCGTCATCGATGAGGCCAGTTTCGACGCCGTGCAGCAGGTCATCGACCACGCGTCGGAGATCGACGCGGGCTTCCTGCTGGGCGTCGGCGGCGGGAAGGCCATCGATATCACGAAGATGGCGGCCGACGACCTGGGACTGGGCTTCGTCTCGGTGCCGACGGCCGCGAGCCACGACGGTATCGTCTCCGGTCGCGGCTCAGTTCCCGAAGGTGACACGCGCCACAGCGTCGCCGCAGAGCCGCCACTGGCCGTCATCGCCGACACCAAGGTGCTGGCGGAGGCCCCCTGGCGGCTGACCACCGCCGGCTGTGCCGACATCATCTCGAACTACACCGCGGTCCGGGACTGGCAACTCGCCCATCGGCTCAAGAACGTCCACTACTCGGAGTACGCCGGCGCGCTCTCCCAGATGACCGCCGAGATGCTCGTCGAGAGTGCCGACTCAATAAAACAGGGCCTAGAGGAGTCCTCGTGGATCGTCGTGAAAGCGCTCGTTTCTTCGGGTGTTGCGATGTCCATCGCAGATTCCTCGCGTCCGGCAAGCGGTGCGGAACACCTGTTTTCTCACCAACTGGACCGACTCGTCCCCGACGGCGCGCTTCACGGTCATCAGGTCGGTGTCGGCTCGATCATGACCGAATACCTCCACAGCGGCCAGAAAGGCAAGTGGAAAGACGCCAGAGACGCGCTGGCCGCCATCGGCGCACCGACAACGGCAGACGAACTCGGTATCGACGACGAAACCGTGATCGAAGCGCTGACCACGGCCCACCAGATCCGCGACCGCTACACCGTGCTCGGGGACGGCATGAGTGAAGAAGCGGCTATCGAAGCAGCGACCGTTACCGGCGTTATCTAAACCAGTTCTGCGACCGCGACATCGCTCGCGTCGTCCCACCGGATCGACGCGTCAGCGTCGTCAGCCGTTTCGGTAGCATCGCTGTCGAGCTTGGCGCTGTTGATTTCGGCGTCGAACACGATGCTGAGCCGATACACCGTCTCGGCGTCCGGATCCGCCTCGTTTCGCACGCCACAGATGGTCGCCCGCACCGCGTCTCGAATCGTACACGCGACGCCGGCCGTTTCAGTGACGACCCGCTCGACCGCTGTCGCCGGCCGCTCACCCCCTTGTGTCTGGCCCTGGGGGATCTCCCAGGACCCGTCAGCGTCGCTCAGCAACACGTCGCCCGACTCGTTGTGGACGAACGCGTGGACGTCCACCTGTCCTACCCGTGAGCGCTCGACAGCACGCTGGTACGCCTCCGAACCCACCGAAAAGGTGGTCTGGTCCACCGGCGTCGAGCCGAACTCCTGTTCGAGACGGGCGAGGCGCTCCTGAACCCGCGCTCGCGAGCGCTCGGCTATCTCCATACGAAACGGTGCTTCGGCAGCATAATAAATCCGCCTGAACGCTCTCATAGTTTGAAACCGCCCTATGCGCCGGCTGTGATCCCTGTAATCCACGTCCGCCACAGTACTCGGGGATGTCTCAGACGTGCTCGTCGAGGAACTCGACGACCGCGGTGTACGCTTCGATGCGGTTCTCCCGTTTGCTGATACCGTGGCCTTCGTCGTCGAAAACGATTTTCTCCACGGGAACTCCCTGCTCGGTTGCTTGCTCGGCGATTTGCTCGGCCTCGCCGACCGGGACACGCGGGTCGTTGGCTCCGTGGAGGATGAACAGCGGCGCGTCGATACGGTCGACGTTGTTGATAGGTGAGATAGATTCGAGGAACTCGCGGTCCGTTTCGAGCGAGCCGTACTCGGCCTCGCGGAGTTCGCGCCGCCAGTCGCCGGTGTTCTCCAGAAACGTCACGAAGTTGGCGATGCCGACCACATCGACGCCGGCTGCCCAGAGTTCCGGGTACTCGGTCAGCGCCGCAAGCACCATGAAGCCACCGTAGGACCCGCCCATCGCCACGATTCGGTCGGGGTCGACGGCCGGGTGGTCGTGGAGCCAGTCGACACCGGCCCGGAGGTCTTTCACCGAGTCCATCCGCTTTTCCACGTCGTCGAGGTGCGTGTAAGCCTTCCCGTAGCCGGTCGACCCGCGGACGTTCGGCTCGAAGACGGCGTAGCCTCGCGAGAGGAAGTACTGGGTCAGCCCCGAGAACGACGGGCGCCGCTGGCTCTCCGGGCCGCCGTGGATGTCGACGATGACGGGCGTGTCGCCGGTAGCACCGCTCTCGTTAGCTGCACCGTCCGGCAGCGAGAACAACGCAGGAATCTCCCGTCCGTCGAAGGAGTCGAACCTGACGACGTCTGGCTCGATGAACGTCTCACGCGGGATGCCGGCCGTCGAGGCGGCCGTCCACTGCTCGCTCTCCCCGGTTTCGGCCTCAACGACGAACACGTTGGTGTTGACCCTCCGGCCAGTGACGCTGACGGCGAAGCGCTCGGCATCGGGTCCCCACGAAACGCCCCCGGCCAGCCCGCCCGGCAGGTCCGGCGTCGGGAATGTCTCGATGGTCGTCGGCCCCGTCAGTTCGCCGACGGTAAGTTCGTTATAGCCGTCGACGTTGCGCGAGTACACGAGGCGGCCGCTGTCTTTGTCGAGCGCGACGCCGTCGATGTTCCACTGGTCGTCCGATCTGACGATGTCGAGGTCGCCGCTGAGCGAGAGGCGAGCCAGTTCGAGCGTGTCGCTTTCGCCGTCGGTGACGAGATACACTGCATCGCCCTCCGGCCCCCACGATGCGCTCGTGTAGCGGACTTTCCCTTCATGTGGCGTGAGATGGCTGAGGTCCCCGCTGTCGATGTCCAGCACGTAGATGTCCTGATCGAAACTGGAGTGGGCTTCGCTGACCAGCAGGCGCTCGCCGTCGGGCGAGAACCCGCCCACCGAGAGCCAGCCATCGCCCTCCCAGACCAGTTCCGCGTCGTCACCGGTCACGTCGCGGTCCTGTACGTAGATGTCGAAGACGGCCTCGTCGCGGCGGTTCGACGCGAAGGCGAAGCGCTCGCCGTCGGGCGACCAGCCGCCCCAGCGGTGTTTCGCGTCGGGCATCCCGGTGAGTTCGTGGACGTGTCCGTCCGCGTCGAGCCGGTATAGCTGCGCTCGCTCGTTGCCGCCCTCGTCCATGCCGAAGACGAGTTCCTGGCGCTCGGGCGAGTAATCGACGAAACTCACAGTGTCGTCGTAGAACGTCAACTGTTCGGGCCAGCCCTGTGGTTCGGTGAGCGACCAGAGCTGGGCGACGCCGGTCGTGTTCATCAGGAAAGCGAGCGTCCCGTCCGGCGCGAACGAACTACCGTAGGCGCTCCGGACGTTGAGATAGCGCGAGAGGTCGTACGCGGTCACAACGGGAGAGAGGGCAGGCACGGCCAAAACCCTTTGTGGCGGCCGCGTGGTCGAATCAGTGCGGTACTAGCCGGACAGTCGCTGGAGCGGCTTTTCGCCCTGCCAGCGGGCGTACGCGTACGAGGCAACGAGCAGAATACCGCCAAGCACGAGGAACGAAAGGGTTCGAGCGAGCGTATCGAGCCCCCGCGTGTCGTAGAGGAACACCTTGGTCGTCACCAGGCCGAGGACGACGACGCCCTGAAGCCGGCGACCACGGTCGTCCAGCGCGAGGCCGACCCCGACGAACGCGAGCCCCAGCACTGCCCAGGCAACCGACAGGCTCGCTCCCGAAAGCTCCAGTCCCAGAAGCACCACTCCGAGTCCGGTCGCAGTCCAAGCGTACGGAGCGGCCACTGGGAGTTCGCGGTCAATGCCGGGTACCGTCGTCGATGCGCCGCCAAACCATCGACCGAGCACGTAGAAAACCGCGATTCCCAGCAGGTAGGCGGCCGGCCGTCCCGTCACGGTCGCAAGCGGGTCCGCAAGCGAGAACGCCGGTAATCTGGTCGCGTCCACGGCGAGCAGTTTGGCGACGGTTCCGACAGCGACGAGGTGCCCGCCGATGCGAACCGCTCCCGCACCGCGACTGGTTCCGAGCGCCAGCGCCCCACAGAGCAAGACGAGGAGGCCGACGGTTTCGGCGAACGGGTCGGCCGCGAGGATGACACTGATGGTGAGTAGAACGACGGCAAGCACCCCAGCGGCGCTGTTTTGCTGTCTCAGGCGTGACTCCGTGACGGCGTAGATACCGCCGAGGGCGAGTCCGACTGCGCCGACAGCTACCCCGTCCGGTGCCGTCGGGAGAAGGCGACGACCGACGCTTTCCAGTAGGATCGCGGCGAACACGGCATTGGACGCGGTCGTCGCTTCCACCAGTCGGCGGTGCCACCGGTCCGTTCGGTCGCTCGCACGGAGCACGTACACACCAGCGGCGTAGACAGCGAACGTTGCGGCGAGGACGACGGCGGCGACCGTGTCGGGTGGCTCCAGCCTGTTCGTCCAGACGACGTGGAGCACGTAGGCCGGGAGGACGCTGCCGAGGACGAGCCGGCTCCACGGGCGGACAGCGGCGATGGTCACGAGCCCGGCCGTGAGAAGCACGACGTAGGCCGGCGAGACGACGAAGGAACCGGCGTCGAGTCCGACGTAGGCAGTGACGTATCCCAGCAGGAACGCCTCGCCAGCGACAGCCGGTGCGTGGTCCCGGACCGAGAGAGCTGCGGTGGCGGCCACGAGAACTGTCAGGACAAACAGGACCGCCAACAGCGGCGCTCCGATGGCGGCCCGGTACGACTCGAAGCCGTAGGCCGCATAGACACTGAAATATGCAATTGCGAGGCCGGTTCCCGCGACGAGTCGGCCCCATCGGTCGTAGCCCTGTCGTTCGGCAGCGTACCGACCGCCAGCGAGCAGTACGAGACCGCCTGCCGTCCCGATGAGCACACGACCGAGCGGGCCGAGGTAGCCCGCCTCGATGGCCAGTCGAATGAAAAAGACGACGCCGACCACCAGCGCGAGGCCGCCGACCCCGCCGAGCCACTTCATCCCGATGTTGCGCTCCCAGTTCCGTTCGTCTGGCGGGGCCTCGCCGTCGGCTGCCTCGCCTGTCTCCGGTGCTGGCTCCGAATCGCTCGGGGACCTCGATTCGGCGGCCGCCGTGTCCGACCGGACCGCGGTACTGGCAGCTTCGTCCTTGGCGGACGGAGGCGGGTCGGTGTTTCGCTCCGACTCAAGCGCGGCGATGCGTGTGTGGAGGGCATCGACCTCGGCGCGGAGTTCCCGTACCTCCGCACGGAGGTCGTCTTCATCGCTCATACACCGACACATTGCGGAGTTGCTGTAATAAACCTCCAGCCAAACGACAGCGTTCTGGAGCGTTGACCTGCCGTCTACCGCCGTCAACCGCGAACGGGTGGATTTTTGAGCGGCCACGTCGTCGCCCCTGTATGCGTGTCGCGGTCGTCGCCATGGAGACGAGTCAGTACCGGGACACAGTGGGCCGGACCCGGCTGGAGCGGGTGGCTACCGAACTCGCCGCTGCCGGCCACGACGTGACCGTGTTTTGCTCGCAGTGGTGGCCAGGGTTCGACAACCAGCGCGAGCGCGACGGCATCACGTACCGCGCCGTCACCGTCTCGCCGACCGTACCCTCGTTCTGTGTCCGCCTCCCGTTCATGTTGGCACGATTCCGACCGGATGTCGTCCACGTCCACCCGACGCCGGCGTCGGTCGCGCTCGCGGCCAAGGCCGGTGCAACACTTTCGCGAGCGCCGCTTCTCACGGAGTGGTACGGGGATGAGGACGTACCCGAGAGTCGCCGCGCCGACCTCGCGCTCCGGGCCTCGGACTGCCTCATCACACCCTCTGAACTCGTCCGTACGCGGGTCCGCGAACGGGGAGCGACGGCGGACCAGACTGCGATACTCCCACAGAGCATCGACATGGACCTCGTTAGAGAGGCCGATGTCGACGAGGAGATCGACGTGGTGTACGCCCACCGACTGGACGGCAGCGCGAACGTCGAGTCGCTACTGCTGGGTCTGGCGGAACTCAGACAGAAAGGCTGGTCGGCGACGATCATCGGCGACGGCCCGGAACGGGAGTACTACGAACAGGAGGCGGCCGACCTCCGTATCGACGACCGCGTGACCTTCGTCGGCGCGTGCGACACCGAAGAGCGCGTCTCGATTTACAAGGGTGCACACGTCTTCGTCCAGACAGCGTTCCGGGAGTGCTTCGCCACGGACCTCCTCTGGGCGATGGCCTGTGGCTGTATCGGCATCGTTGAGTACCAGGCAGAGTCGTCGGCCCACGAACTCATCGAACAGCGCGACCGCGCGTTCCGGGTGACGAACCCGCAGGAGATCGCCGACAAAATCACCGAATCGGCCGGTTTCGAGCGCCGGACCGTCGACGAGTCCTGCGCCGAGTTCGACCACGCACAGGTCCGGGCGGAGTACGAAGACCTCTACGAGTCGCGTATCGAGGAAACCGGTCTTTTCTAATCGGAACGCCGCTCAGACGCGCTGACGACGCGGACAAATCGCCGCCCGTCAGTACGGGATGACGCGGAACCCTTCGGGGAGCACCAGTCCGAACACGAGGAACAGCACGGCCGCGATACCCGCCGCCATGAGGGCATAGGGTGCCTGGCTCCTGACGTGGACCATGTGGTCGCTCCCGCTGGTCGACGACGCCAGCACGGTCGTGTCACTGATCGGCGATGTGTGATCACCGAAGATGCCGCCACTGAACACCGCGCCGAGCACGAGCGGGAGGTTCGCGCCCGTCGAGAACGCCAGCGGGATCGCGATGGGGAACATGATGCCGTAGGTCGACCACGACGACCCGTCTGAGAAGCTGACAAAGGAGGTCACGAGGAAGACGCCGACTGGGATGATGAACGCCGGCACGCCGCCGAAGACGTTCGTCACGAACGACGAGATACCCAGTATCGTCACCGCGTTCTGGATGGAACTGGCGAACATCAGGATGACAGCCGCGAGGAGGATGCCCTTGAAACCGACCATCATCGCATCGGTCGCGTCGTCGTTGGACGGGATGTCGCCCTTCCAGCGATACAGCAGGAAGCCGACGATGAGTGCTGAGAACGAGGCGAGACCCAACTGGACGCCCCCGATGTTGAATGCCCACGGCCCGCTCGGCGGCGTGATTAGCTGCCAACTGCCGAGCTGGAGCAGCGTGGCCCCCATCCCTTCCTTCCCCTTGACGTAGATGACGGGGCTGGCCCGCCAGAACATCGCACCGAGGCCGACGACGATCATGGTGACAATGGGCCAGGCGAAGTTCCGCCAGTCCGGCGTGGCGGTTTCGGACACCTCGTACTCGTCCATCTCCGCCGAAATCATCGGGTCGGCATCGTCGCCGACGACCTTCCCCTCGTTTCTCGCTCGGGACTCCTCGGTTCCCATCCCGTAGATGTTTGGCACGACCTGCCAGGCGACGAGACCGGCGAGACCGAGCGCGATCCACGAATAGAAGCCGGTAAACAGCGTGTTGAAAAACAGCGGCCAGACGGCCCCGGTCGCCGCGGTGACCTGCTCGCCGCCGGTGTTCACGAAGTTGGTCATGCTGGCCGGGAGCGTTCCCTGCTGCTGTGCCTCGACGAGGCCGCCCCCGATGAAGCCGACCATCGCCGCGCCCCACGTCGAGTAGAACGCAAGCCGGGACGCTGGTGACCCCGCCGAGTCGACGTAGTAGGCCAGTTTGGCCCGTGACACGTCGAACTTGTCTGTCAGCGGGCGCATCATCGAGCCGACCACGAGGCAGTTGAAGTAGTCGTCGATGTGGATGGCGATACCGGCCAGAAATGCGGCTTTCTCGGCATCTGCTGCGGAGTCGGCTCGCGCCACCAGCGCCTCCAGCACGCCCTGGATCGCCCCGGCTCGGATCATCAGTCCGATCAGCCCGCCGATGGCGAAGATGGCGAGCAGGACGTTCTTGACGTACCATTCCCCGAACAGCGGGGCCGTGGCGATGATCTCCGGAACGAGCTTCAGCCCGAAGATACCGCCGAGTACGATGCCACCGACGCCGACTGTCCAAGGACTGCCGTCCTCGGCCTGCGGCTGGATAGTTGCCACTTCACCGCCAGCGGTGATCAGGTCCGACGGGACCCCAACAGCCTGAGGATGTAACGCGCCGACCAGCATGCCTGTGATGACGATGCCTACGAACAGCCCGATAAGCGCGTCCCGGGTGTACCAGGCGAGACCGATGGCGACGAGCGCGGGAACGATCGACCACGGTCCAGCCGCGATTCCCTCAACCATGCCGGCAGGTCTAGGTGGCGCTATATTAAGGTATGTATTCGCAACCGCCTCAGTGAGTGTCCAGACGAAACCCGTTTGAGCGTCGACACCCTCCAAGCAGTAGTGACAGCTGAGGAGCCAGCCGACCGAGACGACGACTCGGACCCCGCCACGGAACTCGAACTCGACGCCGTCTACGACGCTATCGACGCCGTCGGTCGTCCGCACCTGACGGCGACGGAGTTCTCCCGAAAGACGGACCTGACACCCGACGAGGCGCGGGCAGAACTGGAGCGTCTCGCCGACGACGGCGACATCGAGCGCCAGGACGTGTCCGAGGTCGAGTCTGTATGGTATCCGACGGACATCGCCGAGGTAACCGACCGAGAGCGTGTGGTCCTGTTTCCCGACCGCAGGGAGGTCGTCGTCGAACACCCCGACCAGTTCACGCGGGCGCAACTCTCGCAGTTCGCCCGCCTGCAGGACACCAACCGCTCGGGCGGCTACGTGTACGAACTCCGTGAGGAGGACATCTGGGCCGCACCGCACGAATCTCTGGAGGACCTGCTAGCGACGATGCGGGACGTGCTGGGCGAGCGCTCGCCCCACCTCGAAGAGTGGGTGACAAGCCAGTGGGAACGGGCCCGGAAGTTCCGCCTCAAGACCCACGAGGACGGGTACGTCGTGCTCGAAGCCGACAGCGACGACCTGATGGGCAACGTCGCCCGGCCGAAACTCGACGACGACCACCTCCGAGCCCCGATTTCTGACTCGGAGTCGTGGGTCAACGAGGACGCGACCGCCGAAATCAAGCGCACGCTGTACGAGGCAGGCTATCCGGTCCGGGACGACCGCGACCTCGAAACGGGCGACGCCATCGAGATGGATCTGCGCCTGCGCCTTCGGGACTACCAGCAGGACTGGGTCGAGCGGTTCACCGAACAGGGCTCGGGCGTGTTCGTCGGCCCGCCCGGGTCTGGCAAGACCGTCGCCGCGATGGGTGCGATGGCCGCTATCAGCGGCGAAACGCTGATTCTCGTCCCCTCGCGGGAACTCGCGACCCAGTGGCACGACGAACTGGTCCGGCACACCTCGCTGACTGACGACGATATCGGCGAGTACCACGGCGGCGAGAAGTCTATCCGCCCCGTTACAATCGCCACTTACCGGACCGCGGGGATGGACCGGCACCGGAAGCTGTTCGACCAGCGCAAGTGGGGCCTCATCGTCTTCGACGAGGTCCACCACGTCCCGTCGCCGATTCACCGCCGGAGCGCGGACCTCCAGACCAAACATCGACTGGGGCTGACCGCCACGCCGACCAGAGAGAGCGACGACGAAGAGGAGATATTCACGCTCATCGGCCCGCCCATCGGGACGGACTGGGGCAAACTA
Source organism: Haloarcula sp. H-GB5 (assembly GCF_054850705.1). Classification (NCBI taxonomy): domain Archaea; kingdom Methanobacteriati; phylum Methanobacteriota; class Halobacteria; order Halobacteriales; family Haloarculaceae; genus Haloarcula; species Haloarcula sp. H-GB5. The sequence goes on from NZ_JBTWBG010000002.1 coordinate 669,839, forward strand.
TTCGACGAGGGCTACGTCGCCGAACCGGAGGTCGAAATCCGTCTCGTGCCGTGGGGGAACGAGACGGAACAGTCCGAGTACAGTTCTACGTCTGGCCACGACCGCCGGCAGGCCGCCGCCAGCAACACCGGGAAAATCGACGAGATACGCTACGCGCTGGCCGAGAACCCGGCCGCGAAGGCGCTGGTGTTCATCGAGTATCTCGACCAGGGTGAGGCCATCAGCGAGGCCATCGATGCGCCGTTTATCAGCGGCGAGACGCCACACGCCCGCCGGGAGAAGCTGTTTGACGAGTTCCGCCGTGGCGAACTGAACACGCTGGTCGTCTCCCGCGTCGGCGACGAGGGGATTGACCTGCCGGATGCCGAACTCGCTATCGTCGCCTCCGGACTGGGTGGGTCCCGTCGGCAGGGCGCACAGCGGGCCGGGCGGACGATGCGCCCCGCCGGTGACGCCCGGATGGTCATTCTTGCGACGCGAGGGACGACGGAAGAGGACTTCGTCCGCCGGCAGATGCGCCACCTCGCCTCGAAGGGCATCCGTGTGACCGAGACAGAAGCCGAGGCCGTCGAGCCGCCGGCGAAGACGGAGTGAGCAGGCGAGAGGCTACGCTCGCGCCCTGAAAAACGCGAACACCCCACCGAGTTCGTCGTCGACGGTCTCGACGTCGGTGACCGAAAAGCCGGCCTCGGTCAGTAGCTCGCGATTGCGCTCGCGGCCGTGGAAGCTCCAGGCCATCTCGGTCCCGGTCTCCAGCCAGTCCTCGTTGGTGCCTTCCCACTGTTCGTCGCCCAGCGCGGCCAGTAGCCGACCGCCCGGTTCGAGCACGCGCTCGAACTCGGCGAAGACAGCGGCGTGTTCCGCTCGCGGGACGTGGATGACCGCGTGCAGTGAGACGACCGCATCGAACGTATCTGCCGGGAACGGCAGCGCCGCCAGCTCTCCCTGACAGAGCCACGGTCCGGAGACCCGATCGCCTGCCATCTGTAGCTGCTCACGAGAGATATCCAGCCCCGTGACGGTGTGATCGGCTGCGAGAACGTCCATCGCAGGCGTCCCAGCGCCACAACCGGCATCGAGGACCCGACTCTCGGCAGGCATCCGATCCGCGAGGCCCGCGACCAGACCGCGCTCGCGACCCTCGCCGTCACGCTCGGCTGCGTAGGTCGCGGCGATATCGTCGTAGCCCTCGCGGACGATGTCGCGTCGGTTCATACGCGGTGCTCTCGACTGTCCGGAATAGCTCTTTGGGTGGTGTGTGAGCGGGGACACTCCGGGTACCCTCGCATACACGGCTGGCCGGCGATTGAACTTCCGGCGTATAATCGAAGTTACGTCGAATCTGTGTCGAGTCGCCGCGCGGTCTCTGCCACGTCCTGAATCTTCTCCGTCTGCTTCTCATTCGTCGCTGCGAGGTCGTCAAGCTGTGCCGACATCTCGTCGATGCCATTCGACAGTTCGTCGACCATGCTGGCGACTTCTTCTGTCGACGCCGCCTGGTCGTCGGTCGCTGCGGACACCTCCTGAATGCCCTGTGATGCCTCGTTGACCGCCGAGACGATCTCTTCAAGTCGTTCGGCTGCCGTCTCGACCTGGTCGATACCCTCCGTCACCTGCTCGGTCACAGTTTCGAGGCTCTCGACGGCGTCGACGGTCTCGTCCTGAATCTCCGTGACGGTGTCCTCGATCTGGTTCGCGTGTTCCTGTGAGTCCCCGGCGAGCGTTTTGATTTCGTCGGCGACGACGGCGAACCCGTCGCCCGCTTCCCCGGCGCGGGCAGCCTCGATGGAGGCGTTCAGCGCGAGCATGTTGGTCTGGTCCGCGATGTCGTTTATCACTTCGACGATGTCGTCGATCTCGTCGGCCTGCTCCTGTAAGCCCGCGATGTCAGCCGACACCGTATCGACGGCGTCGTCGACATCGTTCATCATGGCCGCGGCCTGCTGTGCGGCTTCGTTCCCGCGCTCAGCTTTCTGCTCGGCCGATGTGCTGGTACTCGCGACTTCCTCGGCGGTCGAGGCAATCTCTTCGATTGTCGCGCTCATATCCGCGACCTCGCCCGCCACTTCGTCCATCGACTCGGACTGACTCTCGGCGGCGGCGTTGATCTGCTTGTTCGTCTGGGCGACCTCCTCGGCGGAGGTGCTCAGTTCGTCGATAGGCTCCTGCAGTCCGCTTTCGACTTCCTGCATCAGCGTCTGCTGGTCATCGATTGCCGATTCCAGACGCTGGCTGTACGAGTCGATGTAAGTGTCCATCGCGACCTGCTGGTCGAGGTTGAGCAGTTTGAACACTGACAGCGCCCGCGACTGCATTTCTTCGAGGGCCTCGTCCCGGGCAGCGTCGCCCGATTGCAGGTCTTCGACGATGGTCCGCAAGAAGTGTTCGAAATAGATGGTGTAGGCCCCGAGATAGATCTTCGGGCCGAGGTCGAGCATATCGTGAATCTTCCCGATACGGGCCCGGTTCTCGAAGTACTGTTTGTCGTAGGTCCCGGTGACGAGGTCCCGGAGGTACTGCGACTGTGTGTTTTTGAGCTGGTCGACTGACTTGGTGGACCGCCCAAAAATCTCGACAGTCTCGTCGAACGACTGGAGGTGATCGTAGAAGTCGTCGACGACAGATTCCGCCCGGGCGTTCGTCTCATCTGCCATCGCGGTGAGATTGTCGGCGTCAGACTCGTCAAATCCAGTAAAATCCTTCCGCCAGCGTATCTCCCCAGCGTCCAGTCCGATACGATCGGTCAGTGTCCCGCCGTCGACGCCAGACCTATCAGATTTAGTGATACGTTTCCGAGAGCCCGTACTCTCGCTCTGGAATGCCATGGAGAAGAGTCAACCGACATAGGGGTTATATGTTCGCCCCTGATTCTCACCATTGAGAAATATAAAAATGGTGGCCAAATATTTGGGTTGTCGGTCACGTCTGGCGATTATCCGGCCGCCTGTTTAGCAGTCAGAATCAGTCCTCGAACTTCTGTGGATCGCGGGCTGCCTCGGCGACGCGAACGGCGGCAACGTTCTCTGGGACGTCGTGGACACGAACGATGTCAGCCCCCCGCTCGGCCGCTAGCGTCGTTCCGGCGATGGTCGCCTCCAGACAGTCGCCCGCCTCCTGCCCGACAAGCCCGAACAGCGACTTGTGGGAGTGCCCGACCAGAATAGGGCAGCCGAGTGCCTCGAACTCCGGGAGGCGGTCGAGTAGTTCGAAATCTTCTGTGGGCGATTTCCCGAAGCCGATGCCTGGATCGACGATAATCTGGTCGCGGTCGAGCCCGGCCTTCTCCGCGAGCAGGACGCGCTCGGTCAACTGGTCGATGCAGTCCTCGACCACGTCGTCGTAGTGGATATCGCTGTCCGGGTCGACTGGCGTCTCGATGGAGTGCATCACGACCACCGGCACGTCGTACTCAGCGGCGACGAGGCGCATCTCCGGGTCTTCGAGCCCGGACACGTCGTTCAGGATGTCTGCACCGGCATCGAGCGCTGCTCGCGCAACAGGGGCCTTCCGCGTATCGACGGAGATGGCGACGTCCAGCTCCGAGAGCGCCTCGATAACCGGCACCACGCGGTCGATCTCCTCCTCAACCGGAACCGGCTCGGCACCGGGACGGGTCGACTCCCCGCCGATGTCGAGGATGTCCGCACCGGCCTCGACCATCCGCTCGGCGCGGGCGACGGCGTCCTCTGTGGCGTTGTACTCGCCGCCGTCGTGGAAGGAGTCCGGGGTGATGTTACAGATGCCCATCACGGCCGTCCCGTCGTCCCAGGGATACGTTGCCGTCGTATCGGGCGCTGGCTGCTGGATAGACAGCGCCGCCCGTAGTTCGTCGGCGAACGACGCGAGCCCGTAGGACTGGCCGTCGAGTTTCCCGGCAAGCCGCCTGTACTGGGCCATCGTCGCCATCATGACCACATCGAGTGATTCCTCGTCCTGACCGCTCAAGCCGGAAATCGCACATTCGCCGCCCAGTGACAGCAGTTCCTCCTTGAGGTACTGTGCCTGTCGCGGCTGGACGCGGGTGTGCAGGACGCGGTGGACGCCCTTCCCCCGCATCCGCTGGGTCCCGGCTGCGGTGACGTGGGCGCTCTCGATAGCCTCGCGGGCCTCGGCCAGCGAGTCGACCTGTTTGGGGACCAGCGAGCGCGACCAGTTGGTCCGGGCCTCTCGTACGGCATACAGCGACCCCACCACGAGGACCGCATCGCCGGAATCCGCGGCGTCGAGGGCGAGATCGAGTGCCCCTGCAACGTCGCTGCGCGTCTCGACCATCGCGTCGGTCGCGTTCTCCACCGCGGTCGCGACGACGTGGTGGGACTCCGCCCGGTCGACGTTCGGCCGGCAAGCGACGACGTGGTCTGGGTCCGGCAGCGCCGCGGCGATACGTTCGTGATCCTTGTCCACCATCGCGCCGATAACGACGTGGAGGTCGTCGTAGTCGAACGACGACAGCGTTTCGGCGGTGCGCTCGATGCTTCCGGGGTTGTGCGCTCCGTCGAGGACGACCAGCGGCGACTCGTTCATCACCTCGAACCGACCGGGCCAGTGGGCGTTTCGCAGACCGCGTTCGAGGGCTGTCTGTGAGACGTCCGCGACCTGCCGACACAGCGTGGCCGCGATGCCGGCGTTCTGTGCCTGATGTGCACCAAGCAGCGGGAGGTGGGTATCGACGCTCCAGTCGGGACCGTCGACTGAGACTGACCCCTCCAACCCCTCGCGACCGTCGTACGTGGCCGTCACGTCGGCGTCGTCCTCGCCGACAGTCACAACGCTGTCGGCGACCTCACGGACGGTGGCCAGCGCGTCGCCAGTCGTCCCGGTCACCAGCGGCGCGTCCTCGGGGGCGACGTGGGCCTTGTCGTGGGCGATTTCTTCGACAGTGTCGCCGAGGATGTGGGTGTGTTCGAGCGTCACGGACGTGACAGCGCTGGCGACCGGGTCGACGACGCTCGTGGCGTCGTACCGGCCGCCGATACCGACTTCCAGCACCGCGACATCGACGTCCTGACGGTCGAACTCCCACAGCGCCATCGCGGTCATCGTCTCGAAGAAGGTGGGCGAGTCGTTGGCCGCGCCCTGTTCGGTCACGTATGTCCGGACCGATTCGACGAACTCGACGAGGGCGGCCTCGGAGAGCTTCCGGCCGTTGATACGGATCCGCTCGCGCACGTCGTCGAGATGCGGCGAGGTGTACAGCCCGACATCGAGGCCGGCTTCCCGCAGCGTTCTTTCGACCATCCGCGCAGTGGACCCTTTTCCGTTGGACCCCGCAATCTGAACGCAGCGAAGCCCCTCCTGTGGGTCACCGAGCGACGATAGCAGGTCCTGCGTGGCATCAGTACCGGGTCGCGAGGCGAACCGGCGCAACTCGAAGAGGAAGTTCGCGGCCTCGTGGAACTCCATGGTCGGGCTATCGGAGCCGTTCGCTTTAGCCTGTCGGACTGTTGCGTGTCTCCGGCGTGAAGACGCCCCGAACGCCCGTTTCCTTACCAGTAGTTGGTAATCCGGTTTCTGTATTCAGCTACCCCTCTGAAACTGAAATGGCTGTATCGGTCAGTGCAGGTGCAAAATCTATCATCTCCGCCTAAGTTCGTTCGTGTACACTGCGAAGGTGAACAGTGGGCCAACAGCGAGGAGAAAAATTAATTCGTCAATAGCGGCTCCGATGATACTGAGCTGGAGGCCGATAATCATAACCATAATGTCCTTCTGTCTGACGGCAGTCTCGGTCATACGATAGTGTTTTATTCATATCTGACAGGTGTTTCGGTTCATTTTATCAGTCGTTCAGTCTGCAGGCTCACTGAGCGGGCATTTCACCTCTACAGCTGAATAAAGAAACTATATTGGCAACTACTGTTACCTATCGCCACTACCGGTGACAACTACGCCTGGTCGCTCCGGTCACGCGTGGCCCACCGACCGAGCGCGCTCGACAGAATCAGGAACGCGGCACCCAGCAGCGGTGCCGGGTCGATCTTCGCCCCCGGACGCTCGTCTGCGTCCGTCTCAGTTGGCTCCGGCTCCGCTTGCTCCAGAGTGTCCGTCTCGGTCGCCGACCCGGCAACGCCGGCCGGTTCGGTGTCTCCACTGCTGTCCTGCTGTCGGTACCCGGATTCACTTTGTGGCATTTCTCCGGCCAGCGCAGTTTCCTCCGCCTCTGGAGTCGGCGTGTCCTCGGTCTCTTCTACCGCTGCTGGCGGCTCGAACTCTGTGTTGGTCGGCGACGGCGTGTCGACGCTCGGCTCAGCCGGCGGTGGCGTCTCGCTTGGACGTTCCGTGGCCCATTCCGACGTGTCCTCGTCGGTGCTACCGACATCAGTTTCGGCAGCGTTGCGACGGCGGTACCACCAGAGTCCGGCTGTCGCCGCGCCGAGCGCGATCAGCGACAGCCCAGTGCCGAGCAGCCCCCACTGCCGCCACAGTGACCCGAGACGGTCCGTGAGACCGGGACCGGAATCCTCCGTTGCAGCCGGCCCTGCTGGTCCAGATGCGGGGACAGCAGTGGCGTCGTCGACAACAGTGACGCCGGGAACAGCGTCAAGCACCGAGGCGACGGCGTCCCGTTCCACCTCGACTTCGAGAAACGTGGGTGTGTCCATATCTGACCTGTTGTCGGGCGAGTATGTAAAACCCGCTCAGTACTATTCGCGGGCCGGTTCGTACTCGGTGTCGGTTGTCGTGGTCCGCGACAGCTCAGTCTCGATATCGGCGACGTCCTGTAGTTCAGTCTCCGGGGCCTCTTCTTCGCCGAGAAGCGCCCGCAGTTCCCGCTCGTACTCGGCTTCGGAGAGTTCTCCCTCGACGTACCGGCGCGTCAACGCCTCGTGTCGCTCCTCGATTGTCGGCTCCGGCGGTGCGAACACGTCCGAGAGGCCGAGCGATGCCAGCAGTGGCACGACGGATTCCAGACGGTCGAGCCCACCAGCGACGCGCTGGCTCTTCGGTACCGACGCCCGTCGGGCCAGCGCACGGACCAGCGCGACCGAGAAGACGATGTCGACGCCCACGAGCAACAATGTGCCAAGCAGGAACCCGGCGAAGGTCTGGATGACCGCGCCGCCACCGAGAAGCGCCCCGACTGTTGCGACGACACCGACGATTCCCAGCCCGACAGTCCCCAGCGTCGTCAGAACGACGGCGGCAAACAGAAGTAGCAGCCGGTTATCTCTCACCCAGTTCACACCAACGATAGCCGGAGGGCGTTGAAATGGTTTGTGTCAGGGTTCTTCTTCTCGCGACTCCGGCTCGCTCCGGGGAATTTCGTCGGTCGCCGGCACGTACGAGCGACCCGAAGCGGACCACCCGCCCCAGATCCACTCCCGGATGGTAAGCTGGCGCTTGGAACCCTGATCCCGCGCTGTTTCGAGCCGTCGTTCGGTCGTATGGAAGTAGTTGACGACGGTCACGAGGACGACGCCGCCGACGGAATTGCCGAGAAGTACTGGCAGAACGAACTGCCAGAGGCCGACAGACAGCGCCAGTTCGCCGATGAACACCAGGTAGAACATCTCCGTCGCGGAGACGACGACGTGATAGAGGTTCCCAAACGGGATCGCCAGAAAGGCGATGTAGATCAACATAAGCCGAGAGATACTGTCCCGCAACGAGTAGTCGACCCAGACGACGCCGGCAACGATGAGGCCGGCGAACACCGCCTTCGAGAACAGCGTTAGCTGTGACGTTGCGATAGCTTTCTGTGCGAAGCCGGCGGCGGCGGCCGCCGCGTCGTCGGAAAGAACGTCGGTCGTCGCCAGTGCGAGCGCGCCGAGCATCCCGCCGAATACGTTCGAAACCAGGACGACGCCCCAGATGCGAAGCATCGACGGGATGCTCGACAGCCGTTCGAGGACGAGCGCGACCGGCGGGAGCGTGTTCTCGGTGTAGAGCTGGTAATCCCCGAGAATGATGAAAATAAACCCGAGTGGGTACAGCAGCGCGCTCAGTATTGGGTCGCCGCCGGTCGTGCCGTACAGCGACGCGTACAGCAGGAACGTCACTGTGATAGCGAACCCGCCGGCGAGTCCGCTGAAAAACAGCTCCCGGGTCCCGGATGTCACCTCCTCGTCAGCCGCCACGATGATACGCTGGAATATCTCGTCGGCGGAGAACCGGTCACGGATGACGCTCCCACCCGCTGGGGCACCGCTTCGAGAGACGTCCACGGCATCGCGGACGGCTTCCTCCCTGTCGTTGTTGTCTGCCATCGAAACCCGGTTCAATAGCTGGTAGCAAACCTCTTTCGTTGCCGACGATCAGCCCGGCGAAGCCGTAAAAAGTCCGCCGTCAGTCATGTCTGAACCACCGATAGACTCGCTGCACTCGACTATCGAGGTTCAGCCACTTCCTCGGTACTGCTCAGTCGTGTCTGAACGACCGCTGCCCAGTGAACACCATCGCCATATCGTGTTCGTCCGCGGCCTCGATGACGCTCTCGTCGTTCTTCGAGCCGCCAGGTTGGATGACAGCCTCGATGCCGGCGTCGGCGGCCTCCTCGATGCCGTCCGGGAACGGGAAGAAGGCGTCCGAGGCCATCACCGCGCCTTCGGCGTCCTTCCCCTCGGCGTGTTCGTCGGCTTTCATCGCGGCCAGTCGGACGGCGTCGACTCGGGACACTTGCCCCATCCCGATACCGACCGTCTCCGTTCCCTTGGCGAAGAGGATACCGTTGGACTTGACGTGTTTGAGCGTGTGCCAGGCGAACAGCAGCGACTCGATCTGCTCGTCGGTCGGCTCGCGTTCGGTGACGACTTCGAGGTCGTCAGCCGAGAGGTGCTGGGTGTCCCGCTCCTGCACGAGTCTCCCCCCGACGAGGGGCTTCTCGGTCAGGCTATCTGTGACCTCGAAGTTCTCGTTCACGTCCAGCACCCGGAGGTTGTCCTTCTCGAACAGCACGTCGAGCGCCGCGTCAGTGTAGCCGGGCGCGACGACGACTTCCTTGAAGGAGTCGATGATCTGCTCGGCGGTGGCGGCGTCACATTCGCGGTTCAGCGCGACGATGCCGCCAAAGGCGCTCATCGGGTCCGTCGACAGCGCCTTCTCGTAGGCGTCAGCCACGGTGTCAGCAGTCGCACAGCCGGCCGGGTTAGTGTGTTTGATGACCGCGGCGGCCGGCTCCTCGAACTCCTTGATGAGGTTAAGTGCGCCGTCGGCGTCGTTGTAGTTGTTGTACGACAGCGCCTTCGCGCCCTCGTTGAGCTGGTCGGCGTGGACGACGCTGGCCTCCGAGACGGTCGTGTCGGTGTACAGCGCGGCGTCCTGATGCGGGTTCTCCCCGTAGCGGAGGTTCGACGCGAGGTCGTCCGAGACGATGCGACGGGCGGGGAAGTCGCCGCCGTCGTCGCCATCCACCGAGACCGTGCCTTCGTCCCAGTCGATGGTGACGCGGTCTTCGGCAAACCACTCGATGACCCGCGGGTAGGCGGTGAACTCACCCTCGTAGAGCACGCGCTCCTTGAGGCTATCCTCGTCGTCGTCCTCGAAGACGGGGATGGGTTCCTGCGTGACGATAGGGCCGCCGTCGACGCTCTCATCGAGGACATGGACGGTACAGCCCGTCACCTTCACGCCGGCCTCAAGGACCTGCTCGTGGGCGTTCGCCCCGGCGAAGTTGGGCAGGAGACTCGGGTGGATGTTCAGCGCGGTCGGTGTCTCGTCCAAGAACGTCTCGCTGAGGACGCGCATGTAGCCGTCCAGCGTGACGAGATCGAAGTCGTACTCCGAGAGCGCGTCGAGAACGCGCTCCTCGTGGGACTCGCGCGACTCGTCCGCGCCGCGCTCGACGACTTCGGTTGGGATGCCGCGTTCGGCGGCTGCTTCGAGTACCGGTGCATCTGCGTCGTTAGTCAGAACGACCGCGAACTCTGCCCCGCCCGGGGCGCGGTCCGCGATGTTCATGAGATTTCGGCCGCGGTTGCTGGCCATACCGGCGAGTTTCATGTGGGACTGACCGACCGGACCGTGCAAAGTTGTTGCGAAACCCCCGGGCACCCTGTCGTATGTGACCGAGACACACTATTTATGTCCGTGGTGTCGGCGTCTATCGGTCCGGTGTACATTTGTAGCCCGCCACCAACTCGCCCGTATGGCGAAGCTTCGGTGTCAGCGCGCTGGCGCGGTCGCTGCCGTTGGCGGTATCATCTGGATCGGCTGGGCCGCGGCGCTGTCCGCGACCGGCCAGACAGCCACGAGCCTGCCCATCATAGCCGGAACCATCGCCTCCGCACTCGGTGTCGTAGCCGGCCATTATGCCATCGAGGATTTCTACGGTGCACGGATGAAGCGACCGGGGACCATCGGCGCGTGGGCCGGCGGCCTCGGTGGTCTCGTCTTCGCAGTCGGGCAACTGGTTCGCCTCCTCAACGGCGGCGGCGAGGCAGTCATCGGAATCGGCGTGCTCGTGCTGGTCAGCGGGTCACTGCTGGTCGCCGCTGGCCTCGTCAGGACACGTATCCAGCCGCCGTGGCTGGGCGTGTTGCTGGGAGCCGGGACCATTGCGTTTCTCGGGTTCGGGATCCAGCCAGCGACGGCGACTGTTTATGGCCTCGCGTGGGCTGCACTTGGACAGGATCTCTACCGCTTCGACCCGCCGGACGGCCGCTTCGGCGACGCCGAGGCCGACTACGGCTGGCTGACCTGAAGATTGCCCGTCAGCGAGGCCATCTCTTCACTCCCTTTCGAAGGCACTTCGATGGAGATGGTTATGAGTATCTCTGACAGGCTTCGACGGATTTGGCAACTGTGGATGGATATTTGGAAGTAGTCTGAACGTATCTTGTAAGAACTACCACCCCTCAAAATGAGGGTATGGCCACCTCTCGGCGACATATATATTGTAGCTTGAAAACCATAATATTCATTAGTAAGATATTCAATGTTAATACTGTAATGCAGGCAGTACTACTAGAAGAGTTTCAGGAACCACTAACAGTACAGGATGTCGAACGCCCCGAGCCGGAGCCGGACGGTGCCGTCGCCGAGGTCATCGGCTGTGGGATCTGTCGGTCCGACTGGCACTGCTGGCAGGGGGACTGGGACTGGTTCGGCTACCGGCCCGACCCGCCACACGTCCTCGGCCACGAGCCGACAGGCCGAATCGTCTCTGTCGGTGAGGACGTCGAAAACGTCGAGGAGGGTCAGGAGGTCGCAATTCCGTTCAACTTCGCCTGTGGGAACTGTGATCTCTGTCGGAACGGACGCGAGAACATCTGTGAGAACCACATCGGCCTCGGGTTCATGAACCAGGCACCAGGTGCGTTCGCCGAGGAAGTCCACATTCCCAACGCCGACCTCAACGCTGTTCCGCTCCCGGACGGTATCGACGCCGAGTCGGCCGCCGGCATGGGCTGTCGGTTCATGACCTCGTTCCACGCGATGGCCCACCGGGCACCGGTCAGTGCCGGCGACGACGTGGTTATCCACGGCTGCGGTGGCATCGGGCTTTCGGCGGTTCACATCGCGAACGCCCTCGGCGGCAACGTCATTGGGGTCGACCTGATGGACGAGAAACTGGACCGTGCGGAGGACCTCGGCGCTGTCGCCACCGTCAACGCACAGGAGGTTGACGACCCCGCCAAGGCGGTCAGAGATATCACTGACGGCGGGGCCGACGTGTCAGCAGACGCCCTCGGTATCGCGACGACCTGCCAGAACGCGGTAAATTCACTGCGTAAGGGCGGCACGCACGTCCAGATCGGACTGACCACCAGCGAGGAGGAAGGGATGGTTTCGCTCCCGACCGACGAGTTCGTCGCCAAAGAAATCGACTTCAAAGGGTCGCTCGGCCTCCAGCCGTCGCGGTACAGCGAAATGCTGGACATGGTGGAGTCGAGCAAACTCGACCCGACGGCGCTGGTCGAAGACACGGTCGACATCCATCAAGTGCCCGACGAACTGGCCGCGATGAGCGACTACAACACGGTCGGTATCCCGGTCTGCAACGAGTTCAGCAACTGACGGCGCGGCCTCCTTTTTTACCCGAACCCCGACGCACCTTCCCGCCGTCACGCCACGCGTCGCTGCCGCACCACGCCGCGATTGGGGGAGAACGACACGCTTTTTCGCGCCTCCCGCGCACACTCGGGTATGACAGAGAGAGGGCCACTGGCCGCCGTTTCGCCGCTCGACGGCCGATACGCCCGCTACACCGAACCGCTCGTCCCGTACGCCAGCGAGCGGGCGCTGATGCGCGCCCGCGTCGAAGTGGAAGTCGAATACCTGATCGCGCTCGCCGACCTCGACGCCACGCCGCTGTCGATCAACGACGACCAGCGCGCGACACTCCGGGCGCTGTACGAGGCGTTCGACGACGAGGACGCGAGCGTCGTCAAGCAACTCGAAACTGAAGGGTACGGGGAGTATTCGGCGACCAATCACGACGTGAAGGCCATCGAGTACTTCATCCGGCTGGGGATGCCCGATGACCTCGACGCCGACAACTGGATTCACTTCGGGCTGACCAGCGAGGACGTGAACAACCTCGCCCAGCGGCTGCTGGTCAAGCCCGCCGCCGAGGAGGTGCAGGTACCCGAACTCCGCGAGATTCGGGATACGCTGGTCGAGATGGCCCACACCTACGCCGACGTGCCGATGCTCGCTCGCACCCACGGCCAGCCCGCGACGCCGACGACGTTCGGCAAGGAGATGGCCGTCTACGCCTCGCGGCTGGGCCAGGCCATCGGTCGCGTGGAACGGGCCACCGAGGACCTCTCCGGAAAGCTCGCCGGTGCGTCGGGAACCTACGCGGCCCACGTCGCCGCCTACCCCGGCGTGGACTGGCCGACGTTCGCCGAGTCCTTCGTCAACGACCTCGGCCTGAACCACGAACCGCTGACGACGCAGGTCAATCCCTGTGACGACCTTGCGGTCCTGTTCGACGCGCTCCGGGGCGCGAACAACATCTTGCTTGACCTCGACCTCGACGTGTGGCTGTACGTCTCGGACCGCTACCTCGGTCAAGAAGCTGTCGAGGGCGAGACTGGGTCCTCGACAATGCCCCACAAGGTCAACCCCATCGACTTCGAGAACAGCGAGGGGAACCTCTCGAAGGCCAACTCCGATCTTCGCTTCCTCGGCGACTACGTCACGAACTCCCGGCTCCAGCGGGACCTCTCTGACTCGACGGTCAAGCGCAACATCGGGGCCGCTTTCGCCCACTGTCTCATCGGCTACAGCAAGTGCCAGAACGGGCTGGCGAAGGTCGTCCCCAACGAGCAGGTAATGGCCGATGACCTCGCCGCGACGCCGGAGATCATCGGCGAAGCCGTCCAGACGATCCTCCGGCGCGAGGGGTACGCCGACGCGTACGAGCAGGTGAAAAAAGCCACACGGGGCCGCGAGGTCACAATCGAGGACTTCCACGAGATGTTCGCCGACCTCGACGTGAGCGACGAGGTCCGGGCCGAACTGGAAGCGCTGACGCCGACCGACTACACGGGCATCGCGGAGCAGCAGGCCGACGACAGTTGAGGAGCGCTGTCTGGCGGACACCGTTTTCGCGTCGACACGCACCCCCACGGCGAACGCAACTATCACGAGTGTGGCCGCCTTCGTCAGCAATAGATGGTTCTCGGCACTGACTCACGGGTTCTGACGCTGGCGTTCGCCCGGATGGCGGACGCGCTGGGCAACTCGTTTCTCATCATCGTGCTCCCCCTGTACATCGCCAGTGGACAGGTTTCACTCGCCGGTATCGCCGGCCAACAGATACTGGGGTTCACGCTCCAGACGGAGACGCTGATCGGCCTGGTACTCTCCCTGTTCGGCCTGCTGAACAGCTTCGGTCAGCCCTTCACTGGGCGGCTCTCGGACCGGACCGGGCGGCGGCGGATATTCGTCCTCATCGGACTGGTGCTGTTCGCTATCGGGAGCGCGGCCTACCCGTTCCTCTCCTCGTACTGGACGGTACTCGCCGCGCGGGCGTTCCAGGGGATCGGTGCGGCATTCACGATTCCGGCGACAGTCGCGCTGGTCAACGATTACGCCGCAAGCGACGCCGAACGCGGTGGGAATTTCGGCGTGTTCAACACTTTCCGGCTCATCGGCTTCGGCTTCGGACCGATTATCGCCGGCGTCGTCATCACCGGCGGACTCAGCGCGAACGACGTGGTGACCTACCGGGTCGCCGGCACTGCGATATCGGGCTTCACCGCCGCCTTCGCTGTCGCCGTGCTAGGCGCTGTTGTGAGCCTTGCCCTCGTGTGGGCCCTGATTCAGGACCCGCCGTTCGAGGCGGAGGCCGGAAAAGACCTCTCGATAGCGATTCTGGACCGGGATGGTGAGGGGCTGGACTCGGTGTTTGTCCTCGGCGTCGGGACGTTCATGATGGCGTCCACTATCGCGCTGTTTGCCACGCTCGAAGGACCGGTCCGGATGCGGCTGGACGAGTCGACGCTGTTCTTCAGTGTTCAGTTCGCCGCCGTTGTCATCGCGAACGTCGTCTTTCAGGTGCCCATCGGTCGAGCGAGTGATCGGTTCGGCCGGCGGCCGTTCATCGTCGGCGGATTCGTCATCCTCGTCCCGTCGGTGTTCGCACAGGGGATCGTGACAGGCCCGTGGCTCATGCTTTTGGCCCGATTCGTTCAAGGGATCGCCGTCGCGCTCGTGTTCGCCCCGTCACTCGCACTGGCCGGTGATCTGGCCGGCGCGCGCGGGTCCGGAACGACGCTGTCTGTCCTGACGATGGCGTTCGGCCTCGGCGTCGCTATCGGGCCACTGGCGTCGGGCCTGCTGTACAACTTCGGGTCGTTCAGTACGCCCTTCACTGCCGGTGCCGCGCTCGCGTTCGTCGGACTCGTTCTGACGTACTCGCAGGTCGAGGAGACGCTGGACCTCGGGCAGGGGTCGGACCAGCCGGCACCGCAGGACTGAGCGCGAGGACTCCACTCGACCGCCTGGCCGGCCACCAGCCACAGACACCGCTAACCGGAATGATTAGGATGCACGATCCCATATAATGTGGTATGTTCACAGACCGCTCGGATGCGGCGCAACAGCTTGTAGCTGCGCTGCGCCGGCGGGATGTCGTCGGCGATATCGTCGTCACGCTTGCACCGAACGGCGTCCCCGTCGGCAACGTGGTCGCTGACGCGACCGGGCTCCCGATGGATGTCATCGTCATACAGCGTATACGTGCGCCGAACCACCCGGACCTGACTATCGGAGCTGTCGCGCCGGGGGGCTTCTCGTGGATCAACAGCCCGATGATGCGGTTTCTGGACGTGAACTGGGAGTACATTCAGGAGGCGAAGACGTACGCGAGCGACACCGTCGAGTCGCGAGCGGTCGACTACGGCGAGACGTGGGGGCCACTCGATGTGGCCGGCAAACGGGTGTTGCTGGTCGATGACGGGATTCCGACGGGTGCGGCGATGCGCGTCGCAATCCAGCGCCTCCGGAAGGCAGGTGCGAACGAGGTCATCGCCGCTGCCCCTGTCGCACCGCCGGACGTGCTTGAGGAGGTGCAGCGATGGGCCGACGACGTCGTCGTCCCGCTGAAACCGGCAGCGTTTCAGGCCACTTCGGACTACTACGAGGAGTTCGACAGTGTGACAGACGAAGACGCGACGACAGCGCTCTCGGATCTCGTCCAACAGCGGTCAGCCTAGATCGTTATTTTATGCCTTAGACCAGCCGCTCGACCGTCTCCCGAACGGCACGCGCGGCGGTTCGAACTTCAGAAAGGCGGACGTACTCGCGTTTCGAGTGCGCGACAGCACCCATTTCGTCGCTCAGATCACCGGGGCCGAACACCACAGTCGGCCCGTTGGTTGCGAAATACGAGGCTTCCGTCGCAGCCCCGAACTGCCGGACAGCGCCGCCGCTCGCTTCTTGGAGTGTCCGAACCAGTTCCGCATCGGTGTCGGTCGCGAACGCCTCAGGAAACGGCGTATCCGGGCGGATGAGGTCCACGGTGAGGCCCATCGATTCCGGGAGCCACTGTTCGAGGTGGGCTTGCAGGTCAGCACAGAAGGACTCGCTCGTCTCTGGCGGGACGCTCCGCCGGTCGAACGTGATGGTACACGCCGCCGGGACCTGATTGGTCGCCTCGCCGCCCTCCACCATCGAGGGGGTGAGAATGGGGTGGCCAAGCGTCTCGTGTTCGTCCGGCCCTTTCTTGTCGTCATATGATTCCATCGCCTGCAGTATCGGTGCGGCGGCCCGAATCGCGTTGTGACCGCTGCCGGGGTCGGCGGCGTGGGCGCTCTCGCCGTGGATGGTGACAGTGCCCTCGAACTGGCCGCGGGCGGCCGTACACACGTCGAGGCCAGTCGGCTCGCCGACGATGTAGCCGTCGGCGTCGATGGTGTCCGCAAGGTGTGCGCCACCGGTCTGTGTCGTCTCCTCGTCGGTAGAAATCGCCAGTGTGACCTGTCCGTCGTCCGGCGTCACGGTGAGGAACGCATCGAGGAGCGCCGCGAGCGGCCCTTTCGCGTCACAGGCCCCGCGGCCACAGACGATATCGCCGTCCCCGTCGCCGCCGGTACCGTCGACAGTCTCGTCCAGCCCCGGTGGCTCCGTCCGCCGCTCGTAGGGCAGATGTGGCGGCACGGTGTCGATGTGCGTGTTGAGGAGGATGTGGGTCCCGTTGGGATCGCCCCGCGAGACGACGATGTTTCCGAGGTCGTCTATCTCCGGGTACTCGCCGGCGTCTTCGAGTGTGTCGACCAGTAGCGAGCGCATCTCGTCGACGCGCTCGTGTGACGGCGTTTCGACGGCTCGCCGGTGGAACGAGGGGATGTCGAACGCCATTACTGCTCCATGCGGGTCACATCTGCCAGCGTCTCGCGCTCCCTGACGACTCGCGTCTCGCCGGCCTCGAAAGCGATTTCGGCAGGGCGGGGCTGAGAGTGGAACTGGTTAGCTAGCTCGTAGCCGTACGCGCCAGCGTTGCCGATAGCGAGCAGGTCGGTCCGCTCGGGTCGCGCGATGGGTCGGTCGGTACAGAACACGTCGGCGCTCGTACAGCAGGGGCCGCCCACGGACACTGGTTCGGCCTCCCGTTCCGGCGCGGTGACGTTCCGAATCGGGTGGTAGGAGCCGAACATCGCTGGTCGAATGAGCGTCGCCAGCGAGGCGTCGACGCCGACGACGGTCGCCGCCGGCGTCTCTTTGACCGTGTTGACCTCCGTGAGGATACACTCGGCGTCGGCGACGACGTACCGGCCGGGTTCGAGTTTGACCTGCGCGTCGAGGTCCCCGACCGCCTCGCGGACCTTTTCGCCGACGACCTCCATCTCCAGTGGCTCGACATCCTCCCGGTACGGCACGCCGAAGCCGCCGCCGAAGTCGATAAAGTCCAGTTCCGCGCCGTCGGCGATGACCTCCCGGCCCATGTCGGCGACTTTCCCGATTGCCCGACAGTGGTCGTCGAGGTCGTCGTGAAGGACGCCGCTGCCGGCGTGGGCGTGCAGGCCGACAAGGTCGAACCGCTCGCGCACGTCAGCCGCGACTTCGGGCACCTCGTCGTAGGGGATGCCGAACTTGGCGTCCTTGCCGGTGGCGACCTTTTCGTGGTGGCCTGTCCCGATGCCGGGGTTGATGCGGATGGCGACCCGGCCGTCGTAGCCTCGCTCTTCGAGGCGGTCGAAGGTGTCCCGCGCACCCCCTGTAATCGTCAGCCCGGGATTCTCGGCGGCCAGCTCGACGGCACGGTCGAGGTCGCGGTCCGGCGGATTGACCGCCGTGTACTGGAGCGTGTTCGGGTCCGCGCCGGCGTCGATAGCCCGCTGGAGTTCTCCCCAGGCGGCACACTCGATGTCAGCGCCTGTCTCAAGCAGTTTCGAGAGGACAGCCTGACCGGTGTGGGCCTTCGCAGCGTACATGACGTGGGCGTCGGGAAACGCCGCGGCGAACCGCTCGTAGTTCTCGGCGACACGGTCGAGGTCGACGACGTACAGCGGCGTGCCGTGCTCGGCAGCCATCGCCTCCAGACGCTCGTGGTCCCAGTCCGTGAGGCGACGGACCGGCGGCGAGTCGTGGCTCATTGGGGATACCACGGTGTCGGCGGCTAACAAGGGTTCCGTTTCGATACACACAGCACCCCAACCGGGCATCTCCGCTATCGGGTGACGCTGGCTGGGGACAGCGCTGCACGCAACAACCGTCTGTCGGCGTGCGAGGCCACACCGGTATGTGAGCTGTGCCTGTCAGTTCGAGTCAGGGGTACTGTCGTTAGATGGTCTTCCCAGTCACTCTGAGTGTTCTGCCGACTGCTCTCGAACGTGTACGACACCGTCGTTTGTCACATCGATGCGGAGTGGCACCTGCACCGTGTCCTGCTGAATCGCACCATCGACGGAGTCATCGATGAGTTGCAACAGATTCGAGGAGCCGTAATTGACCTCAACACCGGCTTCGTCACACGCAGCGTACACCGTCTGTGGAATATTGTAGATATCGGTCCCGGCCTCGATGTCAACACGAACGGGCGCAGTGAGGGTGTTCGCGAAGGCGACTGTCTGGCGTGCCTTTTCGACGTTCTCTCGCGCATTCCGCTCTATGCTCGAAATATTTGCGCGTGACGTGCCGAGCAACTCCCCGATATCGCTCTGCCGGACATCGTTTTCGCGGAGCGCCAGCACTTCCGCTTGACGACGTGTTAGCACGCTCTCGTCCGCATCAAAACCGACAGCAGCGAGCAGTTCGTCCGGGTCGATTCGCTCATCCATAGCCACAGGTCTGCGGCTGGAGTGAAAACAACGTTGTTGCCGGCCGCGGGCCGGCAGCCCTGATTTGTACTACGCGAGGTGGACTGACCCTGAGCGACAGGGCTGCTCACTGCCGAGTTCACTGTTTGGTAACGGAGATCGTGCTTGGCGACTGCCAGCGGGTCACGTCGCCGCTGGGGTGGCGTGCCATGACAATCGATTCAGCATCGTGTGCCCGGGCAAACCGCTTTACGATGGCCGTGTCGGCGAAGTCATCCGGGGCATCGATGTACACACGTCTGGTCAGCCCGTCTGTGTGGAGTGATACCCAGCCGGCCAGCGCCAGTTCGGTTTTGGGGTCCAGTTTCCCCTCATCAGCGTCGGGCACCACCGCCCGGCACAGCCGCTCGTGCATTCCCGATGGGACGACGTATTTCGTCCCGTCGGGGGCGATGGACACGTTAGCGGCTTCGATCTGTCCGGGTGGGACTTGTGGGAACGGAACCGTCACGTCAGTCGAGCGAGATATTCACCGTCTTCGTCTGTGTGTAGTGGTCGACTGTCTCCTGCCCGATCTCTCGACCGATTCCCGACTGTTTGTATCCGCCGAACGGCTGGCCTGCCGGGAAGTCGTTGTAGGTGTTGACCCAGATGTTCCCCGCTTCGATGTCTTTTGCACACTGGTGCGCCTTCGAGAGGTCTTCTGTGAGGATACCTGCCGCGAGCCCGTAGTCGACATCATTGGCCAGTCGGATCATGTCGTCGTAGTCGCTCCAGCTGAACACTTCCTGAACCGGGCCGAATATCTCTTCTTGGACCGCTTTGCTGTCGTGGTCAATCTCGTCGATGAGCGTCGGCGCGACGAAGCACCCATCCGAGAGGGCCTCGTCGTCCGGCTGGCTCCCCCCGGTGACGAAGGCCGCACCTTCCTGTTCTGCCTCCTCGATGTATCCCAGCGTGCGCTCGACCTGCTCCGCGGTCACTTTCGGGCCGAGGTCTGTCGATTCCAGCAGTGGGTCGTCCACAGTCAGGTCTTCCGCTGCGGCCGCGAGCTCGTCTAGGAACTCGTCTTTGATGTCTTCATGGACGAACAACCGTGACCCGGCACAGCAGCACTCGCCGGTGTTGAAGAAGATCGACGTAATCGTTGTCTCGACGGCCTGTTCTAGGTCTGCATCGGGGAACACGACGAGCGGACTCTTTCCGCCCAGTTCCAGCGTCACGTCGGTGATGTGTTCGGCAGCGCTTTGCATCACCTTGCTCCCGATCTCTGTCGACCCGGTAAACGCTAGCTTCCGGATATCCGGATGTTTCGAGAGAGGTTCACCCGCGTCCGGACCGAACCCGGTGACGACGTTGACGACGCCGTCAGGAATCACGTCTTCCGTGATTTCCATCAGTTTGAGAACACTCAGTGGCGTCTCTTCGGCAGGCTTCAGTACGACAGTGTTCCCAGCCGACAGCGCCGGGGCGAGCTTCCAGGCCGCCATCAGCAGCGGGAAGTTCCACGGGATTATCTGTCCAACAACCCCGTACGGCTCTCGGAGTGTCTGGACGTGCCGGCTGTCGTCAGTTTCGATGGTTCGTCCCTCGCCCGACCGAGCGAGACCTGCGAAGTACCGGAAGTGGTCGATAACGAGGTCGATATCGATCCGCGCCTCGGTAATCGGTTTCCCGTTATCTAAGCTCTCGAGCTTCGCGAACTCCTCGCTTCGCTCCGCAATGGCGTCTGCGATACCGTCCAGCATCGCCTGGCGTTCGCTCGTGGACATCTCGCTATACGTCTCGTCGTACGCGTCCCACGCGGCCGCAACTGCCCTGTCGATGTCCTCGGCGGTGCCGGCTTGCACCTCCGCAAGTGTTTCACCAGTTGTCGGGTCTATCGTTTCGAACGTCTCCCCGGCGCTGCTCTGGACCCATTCCCCACCGATGTACAGTTCCCGCCGATCCGGCAGCACTTCGTTTGCCGCCTGTTCGTGCCGCTTCTTTATCGCTGACTTCCGCTCTGTGGCGCTCTGCTCTTTACTGTCACTAGACATATCTACGGCCGGTATTTGCTACTATTAATACTTAAAGTTGTGCGGTGATGTAGCCAGTAGCAATTACACACAGACAAATACTGGAATAGATGAAACCAATATGGGTTTCGTGCTGGCTACACCAGCATGATGGTCGCAATGACACACCACTGGAGGCCGTTACCTCGCTTGCCACGCTACTCCCAGAGTGCGTTCTCTCACTCCGTCACTTCCGGCGCCCCTTCTTGCCGTCGGTGGCGATGACACCGCCGCGGCGTGAGCGCCGACCGACCGGAGCCGACGACCGTCACGCCTCGCTCGCCACGCTGTCGGGAGTTCTGTAGCCCCTGGCTGCGGCGTAGGTCCAGCCGAGGAGCAGGCCGTACACGAGGTGGGCAACGCCCACTGATGCCACGACGAGGGCGCTCCCGAGCATGCCCGGCAGCGGGACTAGCGGTTCGGGGAACGACTGGACCCCCAGCGCGCTCATCGAAACCGGGAGTAAGAACCCTGTCGAGAGCAGGCCGATAGCGGCCGCGAAGACCACGCCACCCGCGACGCTCTCCCCGACGGACTCGATCTGGCCGTGAAACACCGACCGGGAGACGACGAACGCGAACAGCAGACCGGCAAAGACGCTGTTCAGCAGGTGGACCACCCACCCGCCGAGGACGGACGGCCAGCCGTACAGTGCCCCGATGAACGGCATGAGGTTCGCGCCGGCGTGGAACACGACGCCCATGCCGACGCCGGCGACCAGCCCGCTCACACTGCCAGCGACCCATCTGTACTTCGTCATCGCAGAGAGGCGAGAGACGGTATGTCCCTGGCTCATGCGACAAAATTTGTGGTATGGTACCAAATATACAGACGATTGTTCACGCCGCGGTAACGAGTGCTTGTTCGCACGACCATAGCAACACACCCGGAGACGGCGCGTCACGGCTCACGGCGCTCCCGTTGTCAAGGGTCGCGCTTCGCGCGCCTCGCTACACCACGGCTCCCCTTGGTCGCCGTTTCGCCAAGGTTCTTCGCTCCGCTCAGAACCTCGCTACTCGCGGGTCACTCCGTTCCCCGCTCGTTGTTCGAGGTTGCTTCCGCTGGTCGCAATCTCGCTGCTCACGGTTCGCTCCGCTCATCGTTCGTCTAACGAGAGCGGTTCCCTACGGTCGCGCCTCTCGCTACTCCACGGCTCACGAGGTTCGCCGTTCCGCCGAGGCCCGCTCACTGCGTTCGCGCGCCTCGCTACTCCCGAAGCGCGTCTTCTCGCTCCGTCGCTTCCAGCGTCTCCTCCTCCACATCGGTCGCCACGACAGCGGGCTTGTACGCCCCGCCGGGGATGAGGTCGTTCTCGCCGACCGAGGAGTCGACGAAGCGCTGGAACGCACGGCGCTCCGGCGGCAGCTCACCGTACAGCACCTCGTCCTCGACGAGGTCGTACACCGGAATCCGCGGCGTCAGGAGCGTGTTCTCGCCGACGATGGAACCCTCACCGACGACGAAGCCGCTGGTGACGCGACAGCCAGCGCCCAGCGACACCTCGTCCTCGACGATGACCGGCGCGTTCTCAACGGGTTCGAGGACGCCGCCGATGAGCGTGTTCGCGCCGAGTTTGACGTTCTCGCCGATCTGGGCGCAGGAGCCGACGGTGTCACAGGAGTCGACGAGCGTCCCGTCGCCGACGTAGGCTCCGATGTTGACGAAAGAGGGCGACATCATGATGCAGTCCTCGCCGAGGTATGCACCACGGCGGATGGTCGTCCCATCCGGCGTGTTACGGGTCCCGCGCTCGCCGAGGTCTCCGGTCTCCCGTAGCGGGAGTACGTCGTGGTAGTCGACGCCGCCGTACTCACGAGCGACGGTCTCGCGCAAGCCGAAGTTCAGCAGAATACCCTGTTTGACCCAGGCGTTCGCCTCCCACTCGCCGCCTGACTTCTCCGCGGCGCGGACCTCGCCGGCTTCCAGCGCTGCGAGGAACTCTGCAAGTACGTCGAGATGGTCGTCTGTTGCGTCGGTCGCTGAGAGGCCGTCCTGTTTCCGCTGCCAGAGGTCGTCGATGTCGGCTTTGAGACTCATACCACTCGGTTGCGACGCCGGGGGCTTACCTACCGGGGTTTTGGGATAGTTGTGGTACCATGCAACACAATTCGTGTGTCGTCCTTTCAATCGGCTCCGTGCCCGGAAATGTACCCGCACTCCTGACACATACTGATGTGTGGCACCGTCGCTTCGAATTCACTTGAACATCGCGGGCAATCGGCTGCTGGTAGTTGTACGCGCTGGTTCGTAGCCATACGTGTCAATCGCCGATTCCGACATATAAGGCTAATTCTAATATTGACCGGAGTGTACTAGGCGATATAATCAAGTATATATCGATCTGTCGACCGTGTTACGCGTCGACAACGTCGCCGAACTCGTACCAGCCAGCGTCACGGCCGACGAGCCACGCCGCCGCATCGAGTGCGCCGGCGGCGAACACGCCGCGGTCCTCGGCCCGGTGGGAGAGCGAGAGGACTTCGTCGTTGCCGGCCAGTACGAGTTCGTGCTCCCCACGAATATCGCCGGCCCGACGGGCGAACACACCGATTTCGTCGTCTTCACGCGGTGCGTGTCCCTCCCGACCGTACACCGGTTCCACGTCGCGCTCTTCCTGAATTACATCGAGGATGCTGCTGGCCGTTCCCGACGGGGCGTCGACTTTGCGGTTGTGATGAGTCTCCATGAGTTCGAGGTCGTAGTCCTCGAGCGTCCCGACGGCCTCGCTGATGAGACGCTGGAGGACCTGAATCCCCTGTGAGAAATTCGTGGCCTTCAGGAGCGGGACCTCCTCGCTGGCGTCTTTCAGGCGACCTATCCCGTCCTCGTCGAAGCCGGTGGTTCCGACAACCATCGGGACGCCCACCTCGACGCAGGCCTCGGCGACGGTCAGCGCGCCTTCGGGGACAGCGAAGTCGACGACAACGTCCACGTCGTACTCCCGGAGCGCAGCGGCGGCCTCGGCCGGGTGGACGACCGGGACGGCGTCAACCGCATCCGTGTCGCTGGTCGCGAAGCCGACCACGACCTCGCTGTCGGTGGCGGCCTCGATGACGGCCCCGCCCATCTGGCCGGTGACGCCGTTGACCGCCACCCGTGTCATCGCTCAGCCTCCGCGTACTCGTCTTCGAGGTCTTCGGTTTCGAGCGTGGCGAGCACGTCGCGCAGGTGGTCGAGGTGTTCGTCCGAGAGGCGAGTGAGTGGGGAGCGGAGATACGCCGGGCCGTAGCCCCGGATCCGCATGGCCTCCTTGACTGGGATGGGATTTGTCTCGACGAACATCGCACGGAACAGCGGGCCGAGTTCGTGATGAATTGCCCGCGCTCGCTCGAAGTCGCCGGACAGCGCCGCACCGACCATCGCACAGGTACGCTCCGGCTCGATGTTAGCCGAGACGGAGATACAGCCGGTCCCGCCGACCGACAGCACCGGCAGCGTCATGCCGTCGTCGCCGGACAGCACCGCGAAGTCCTCGTCTCGCGTGCGTTCGATGATCTCGGAAATCTGGTTCATATCGCCGCTCGCGGCCTTGTAGGCCCGGATGTTCGGGTGCGAGGCGAGTTCGACCGCCGTGTCCGGCTCGATGTTCTGACCCGTCCGCGAGGGGACGTTGTAGACGATCTGTGGCAGGTCGACGGCGTCGGCCAGCGTCGTGTAGTGGTCGACGAACCCCTGCTGTTCGGGCTTGTTGTAGTACGGCGAGATGAGCAACAGGGCGTCAGCACCGGCCTCGGCAGAGCGCTGCGATAGCTCCAGCGCTTCCTTGGTGTTGTTCGACCCCGAGCCGGCGATGACCGGCACGTCGTCGACGGCGTCGATGACCGCCTCGACGACCTCGATGTGTTCGTCGTGGGAGAGCGTCGCCGACTCGCCGGTCGAGCCGACGGGAACGAGGCCGTCGACACCAGCGGATTCGAGCCGTTGAGCGTCGTCTCTGAGTGTTTCGAAGTCAATACTGCCATCCTGATGGAACGGCGTGCACATCGCTGGGAACACGCCGTGGAAGTCAATCGCTGTCATTGCTGTGTGTCTGGTGTCGCTGTGGGTTCGGTTGTTCGGTCGGAAACGGTGCGATGGCCGGCCGATACGGTCGGCTGCTGGTTGTCAAACGACCTGACCCGAGACGGAGTCGCCACGTCCGCCACGAGTCGCTAAAACGTCGGCTTGCGCTTTGCGCGGACGACGCTCTTACCGGGGAGCCACGAAGCGGTTCCGGACTGACGGCGTCGTCGCATGGTCGAGTAACTGCGTGTGACCGACTTAGCTTTTGTGTTCTCGCTGTCGCTGTTCACAGTGCATCGAAGCGCGTTCGAATCGTCGCATGGAGCCGGCGGGACCCTACATCGTGTGGCAGTACGCCAGCGTCCCCTTCGGCTTGTCTGGGAGACGCTGCTGGAGCAGGCGCGACTGCATTTTGGTATTCGGGTCCCGTCTGAAGCAAGCGGTCAGAGGTGTACACATTACACTCTGAGGATAACACACAAGTATCGCTCGCAAAACATATACTACAAGGTATATAATATCGGCAGGTATGCGTCGAAGACACTATCTTTTAGCCACCTCCAGTGTCCTCGGATTCGCCGGCTGTTCGAGTACCAGCAGTAATCCGACCGAGACAGCTGCAAAAACGGAAACCGAGAACACTGCCGAAAAAACAGCTGGAAATACCGAAGAGATGACAGAGCGTCAACTCAGTGATCATGTTCGGCCAACTGAGAGTCCCGGGTCCCCGGTGAAAGAATTCTCGTGTGAGAAGGACAACTTCTCTCGCCACCCGCCAATGTACGACGAAGGCTCCGTTCCGTGGGGAGATACTGGGTATGTATCACTACGGATTGATGAGACAGAGTTTGAACACGGTGACACAGCCCAAATTACGCTGACGAACACGTCTGATAGCACCCTCACTCTGGGTCTTAAGTATATGTATCAAGTCGAACTTCTCACTGAAGATGGCTGGCAAGATGTCCGTGGACAGACCGGGGACGATGAGTTTCAATACGTAGATCTGGGTACCGAGGCAGCGCCTGGGGCGGTATTTGAATGGTCACTCCGTCTGACCGAAGAAGGGGTTGTTCCTGACGAGAAAGATTTTACTGTGTGTCCTGAACTCGTCTCCGGTCGGTATCGGTTCGTCTACTGGACATCGACTCCGGTAGCAGTTGCGTTCGACCTCCAGAAGTAGGCTGTTCTGCGCTTGTCTGGGTGAAACACAGTAGTCACTAAGTAGACTGCACTCCTCGATAGTCCGCCCCTTTTATTGACAGATTTTATCCGTGCCTAGAACTGCCGAAGCTACAACAACTGGTTAGTTGGGGCATAATTACGCCGTTCTTTCACGTTTGTATCCCGAAAGCATATTCGGGCCGATAGCCAATACCTGATATGACAGTTTCCCAGCCGGGACAGCGCGTGGCCGTACTGGCCGACGCGCAAAACCTCTATCACACTGCCCGGAGTCTTTACTCGCGGAACATCGACTACGAGGCACTACTGGAAGAGGCCGTTGACGGCCGTGAACTGACCCGGGCGATCGCCTACGTTATCCGAGCGGATTCGCCCGAAGAAGAGTCGTTTTTCGAAGCGCTTGTCGACATCGGCTTCGAGACGCGTATCAAGGACATCAAGACATTCCAAGACGGATCGAAGAAGGCTGACTGGGATGTCGGGATGAGCCTCGACGCGGTCTCGCTAGCGAATCACGTCGATACGGTAGTACTCTGTACCGGCGACGGGGACTTCGCCCGTGTGTGTCGGTATCTCCGCCACGAAGGCTGTCGCGTCGAAGCGATGGGCTTCGAGGAGTCGTCCTCCGAAGACCTCAAAGCGGCCGTTGACGGGTTTATCGACATGAGCGACGATTCCGACCGATTCCTACTATAGCCGACCCAGTCTGTGGGCAGTCGCTCCACCACTGGTTCAACAAGTAACCGGAGTCCTTCCTGCAGTTCGACGGACTCAGAGCTACTTGTGCTTGGGTTTCGAAGGAAAAAGTCTCGGCGATTAGACCGGGCGACCGTCTTCTGACGTTCCCACGAGGAGGGCTCCTGCGGCCAGCCCAAGTGCAGCCAGCGCTCCGGCAGCGGCCGGGATGCCGATGTCGATTGCCCCTGTACCAAGGATGAGCACGGTGCTGATCGCCAGCAGCGCAGCCCCCAGAATCACTTTTCGCGTGTCTGTAGCCATATCACCCACCACTTGGAAGTCATCCGGTATAAATTTCCCCAAAATCGACGGAGGAAAGTATGGTACAAGACAGCAATGTCCACGTCCCATCTGAGAGACGCCACCACTCCGGCCCGGCAGAACGGTATTTCCGGCCCACCTGCATAACTGAAGCAGCAAACACATCCCCTTGTAGCGCCCCCGACCAGTTGGGTCACAGAGACGGTATGTTGCCACGTGCTGAGGATGGTCGGTACACCCTCGCGCTCGTCACGGAACAGGCGCGAGACGAAGACCCACTGCAGTTCCAGACGTCGTGGTCGGATCACTGACCACGGATCGGATACAGAGGCACGCGCCCCGTGTACTCGGGCCGGGGCGACTGATGGAGCGAACCAATGGCATTCCGGTTCGCGACTCCGTCACCGATAGGACCAGACCGTTGATTCGGAACGGATTAGGGGGAGTGGCATTCACTATTGCCACACGATTTCGGTCGGCCGTGGTTCGGGCAGCCACGGTCGGGCAACCATTTCATTTCGGACTGCGTCGAACAGTGGCACGAGCAGAACCGAAAGGCGGTTTATCACCCGGCATCGAACACGGGCAATGAGTGACGACGAGTTCCGCGGACTCCGGCGCGCGGCCGACTACCAGTTCGGCGGTGGCGGCGGGACGGCGCTGTTCGCCGGCGCTGACACCCTCGACGTAACACATACTAGTTCCGGCCGGCCGCGACAGGTCCACGCCACGGACGGCCGCATCGCCACGTACGGTGACGACGGACGCTTCCGACTCGGACTTGCCGGCGGGACCCGGCTCCTCGATGCCTTCGATGGGCCGCGACACCGCGTGGTCGTCGGCGACGAGAGCGAGCCGTTCATCCGTGAGGGCCGCAACGCCTTCGCGAAGTTCGTTCAGTCCGCCGATAGCGCCCTCCGTCCGGGCGACGAAGCGCTCGTCGTCCACGAGGACGGCTATCTGCTCGCCGTCGGCCGTGCGGAACTGCCCGGCAGCGGCATGGACGACTTCGAGACGGGAATGGCCGTGAAAGTCCGGCAGGGTGCAGAGGACTGAAGCGGAATCTGTCGGGCCTTCCTGGAACGTGCCGACCTCGGGGTTGGCACTCTTCGGCTATGCTCGGCACCACCTCGGATGACAGAAAGCATTTGTCCCTCCCTTCAGAACGAGCGAATATGCGCCGCCGCACGTTCCTCGCCGCCCTTGCTCTCTCCGCAATCACTGGCTGTGTTGCCCCCAGCGAATCCGGCACGACATCGAGCGAGACGCCAGCAACATCACCGACGACCGCAGTGGAAGCGTCGGCGACACCGACGATGACGCCCCCTCCAGACGACCCCATTCTGTTCGTCGTCCACAACCCGACAGAGAGCGACCTGACCGTCTCCATCACCCTCACGCACGACGGGACAGCACTGATCGATGAGACGGTTGCGCTGGCGGACGACGAAGCCGTGGAGTACGACCCTGAGATCCACACGCCCGGTGAGTACACGCTAACCGTCGCTGTCGACGGCGGGCCAAGGAAGACCCGCAAGCTCCCTATCGAGCAGTTCGATGTCGGGGCGGGGTCGAACCACTACGTAGAGGTCTACATGGATGAGATCCAGATCTTTGCGGAGGAGTAGTCATAGCACCACTCCGGACTGCAGCAGCCACACCAGCAGTGTGACCGTTACCGCGCTGACAACGGTCGTCAGGAACACGGTCGCACTGACGAGTTCACCCGGCGAGTGGTCTTCGGTCTGATGGCTGAACGCGCCGACGAGGATGATGGTCGTCACACCGGTCGGCGTCGCCAACAGGAGTACGACCACCCGCGCGACTGTCTGGTTCTGGAACCCGACCGCGAGTACCACGGCGAACGCGAGCACCGGCGCGAGCAGGAGTTTCAATGTGCTGGCGATACCGACGGACCGGAAGTCGCTGTCCCCGTCGACGTTCGATAGCTGGATGCCCAGAATGAGCAACATTACTGGAATCGAGGCGTTTCCGAGCAGTTCCAGTGTCTGCATCACCGTCGACTCCGTCGGCGGCACCGCGCCGACCCATCGGAGTGCCAGCGCCACGACGACGGCGTAGACGAGCGGGACTCCGAACACACGACGCATGTCCGCGAGTGGGCTACCGCCGCTGCCCCGAGCGGCGATGTAGATGCCGACGGTGTAGAGCATCACGCCCTGCAGTGCGGTCACGAGGACGGCCGTGCTCCGTCCCGTCGCACCGAAGGCGAAATCCGCCAGTGGAATGCCGTAGTTTCCGGTGTTGGGGAAGATAGAGACGAGGACGAACGCGCCCAGAAGCGGTTCCGAGTGTCCGGTCAGACGGCCGACGCTCTCCGCCAGGAGCAGCATCGCCGCGGTGAACAGCACGACGGCGAGGACGACGCTCAGGATCGTGTCGCCGGCCAGCGAGGATGTTGTCAGGCTGTGAACCACCAGTGCCGGCGCGAGGACGTACACCGTGATGGTGTTGAGCGCGTCGGGGTCAGTGCCTTTCACCCGGCCGAGCACAAAGCCGGCCGCAGCGACGGCGACAACCGGGAGGATCGCCGTGACAAAGATAGACAGCAGTGACACGGCGGGGATGGACGGGCGAGCCTTAGAATCGTTACGAAGCCGTGGGAGTGTGCCGGTTTCGTCCGGTCGGCGAGCCTGTCCCGCGACGAACGCCGGTCCAGGTCCGGGTCGCTACGCTTTTCTGCCCTGCCCCGCCAGTCCTACGTATGTTTGGCGGAGGCGGCGGGATGAACCCGCGCAAGATGAAGCAGATGATGGAACAGATGGGCATCGACATGGAAGACATCGATGCGCAGGAAGTAATTATCCGCACCCCGGACGAGGAACTCGTCTTCGACGACGCGGAGGTCCAGCTCATGGAAGCGCAGGGCCAGAAAACGTATCAGGTCGTCGGCGAGCCCGAAAGCCGCGAGCTTGGCTCCGCTGAGGGCTCGGCCGCGGCCGACGATGCCGACGAATCCGAGAGCGATTCCGGCGTCGACGAGGACGACGTCGAGCTCGTCGCCATGCGGGCCGGCGTCGACGAAGACACCGCGCGAGAGGCGCTCGAAGCTAACGACGGCGACCTCGCGGACGCGGTCGACGAACTGGAGTAACGTGGCGTACCTCTTCGTCCACGAAGACCGCGAGTACCTGCTGGACCCCGGTGAGCGGTTCGAATCCGACCTCGGCATTCTGGAGGTGCCCGAGGACGTGGAACCGGGCGATGTCGTCGAGACACATCTGGGCACCGGCTTCACCGTCCGCCGACTGCGTGGCCCGGACCTGTTTACCCATCTCGAACGCACTGGCGCGCCGATGATGCCCCGCGACGTGGGGCTAGTCGTCGGCAAGACCGGCGTGGCCGCGGCAGACCGCGTCCTCGATGCTGGCACCGGGACCGGCATCCTCAGCGCGTACATGGGCCGCATCGGCGCTGACGTGGTCACTTACGAGCAAGACCCGGAGTTCGCCGAGGTAGCGCGACAGAACATGGAAATCGCCGGCGTTGCGGACACTGTCGATGTCCGGACCGGCGACATCACCGATGACCTCGACGACCTCTCGGGCTTTGACGTGCTGACACTCGACACCGAAGACGCACCGACCATCGTCGAGCGAACGCCCACACTGCTGGAACGCGGCGGGTCGCTGGCGGTGTACTCCCCGTTCGTGGAGAACACGCGTGAGGTCGTCGCGACGGCCACCGAGGTCGGCCTCGACGGCGTCGAAACGCTTGACACTATCCAGCGGGAGATGGACTTCGACGACCGCGGCTCGCGCCCATCGACCGGTGGCGTCGGTCACACCGGATACCTGACATTCGCGCGGCGGCCCTGACGGCCTCCGTCGGTCTGCTCACCCCCTGTTGTTGGGGTCGACTTTAAACATGTAGGAGTGCGTATGGTATACTGCATGAGCGAATCAGAGACGCCGATGGAGACGACAACCTGGCCAGACCTCGCAATCGGGCTTTACGACCGCCTGACCGGACGCAATGCCGAAATCACGTACGACTTCGATGATATGGAAGTCGATGTCCCGAGCAAGGCCGGCGAAGACGCCGAGCACGCTCGCTGGCGGGTCGACGGCACGCTGACTATCACGACACGCGATAACGACTGACAGTGGTCACCACGACGAAGGCGGTCGGTGATCTGTTCGACCTGCTCGAGCGAAAGCCGGACCTCCTCGTCGACGCCGACCTGACCGTCGAGCGGGACGGGGTCGCGTTCACCGTCAGGGGATACGACGACCTCGTCGCCGTCGACCTGCCGTCGTTCGGAGCGGCGTTCGATCTCTTTCGGGACCGACCGGTCGAGGAAGTCGACGCCGCCGTGGCACTCGCGGCTGCCGGGCTGACAGCCGAAATCCGCGTTCGCGGAGCGCCCATCGCTCGCCTCGGTGCGGATGTCGTGCCGAGTGCGCTCGCGAAGCGACTCGGTTTCGGGCCGATCCAACTGTTCCTCGACGGCGTACTGCTGGCGATTACGCCACGGCGCGGATGAGAGCAAGCAGTTCGGTCCGATAGTCCGACGGTGTCCGCCGGAGCGGCTCGGGCGGATTTTCCACGTTCAGAAGTGTCGCCAGTGATCGGTCGGGATACGCGCCGGCGGCGATACGGAAGCCGTCGCCGTGCCAGACGCCGACCCAGCCGGTAATCGACAGCGTCGCGTCGGTCGCTTCGAGATCGAGTTCGGCGCTGTAGGTCCGGAGCCGCGCCCGGTCGCCGCTGTCGACGCGGACTCGTTCCTGCCGCCCGCGCTCGATGGATTCGAACCCTCTATCGGCCAGTTCGTCGGCGAAGGCCGACTGGGCCTCCGAGCGGACTGTCGGGAGAATCATCGCCGGGCCGATACCCGGCGCGAGCGGCGGAGTAAACGACAGTGCAGTCGCGAAGAAGAACCGCCACTGGTGGTCGAGCCCGACCGCATCTCGGACGGCCTCGCGTGTCTCGGCGGCGTCGTACACCTTCGTCGCCCCCTCGACGCGGGCCGTCGGTAACTCGAAGACGGTTTCGACGCTCTCGTCGACAAGCTCCCAGCCGCCGTCGCGCAGCCGGTCCGCGGGCACGTCCGGGAACGCGGGGTCAGCGGGCACGGTCCGGCCTCAGTGATCGTCCTCTCGCCACTTGTGTTCGCACTCGGTGCAGGTGAAAAAGCGCGTCTCGGATTCGTCGGCCGCGCGGATCTGCTTCATCTCGTAGAAGGCCCGCTCGTTGCCACACTCTGGACAGCGTGCACCCGTCGTCGGCCCCATGTCCTCGGCGTCGACCTCGGAGGTATCGACGACTTCCGACTCCTCTTGGCCCTGCGTGGTGACGGCCATCTCCTGTTCGGTCTCGGCGTTTCGAGCCTTTTCGTAGCCGCAACTACCACAGACCCAGCGCTCGTCGTCCGTTTTCATCATCGAACCGCATTCGTCGCAAAACTCCATTGTAGTACCACCGTTTGCTTGCCGACCGTGTTAAATACCCGGTTTCGCCCAGCCCGTTCTGCCGGTATCCATCGCTGTGCAGTGCGGAGCGAACAGCAAAATCGGAGTGTCTCGACAGTATCAGTCGTTGCGAATCCACGCCGAACAGGGTTCCATATCGTCCATGACCTCGCCGTGGAAGGAACAGTACGGCTCGATATCGCCGTCCTGCATCACGTATTCGAAATGCCGGCAGTTCCCGCAGTAGGTGTCCGGTTCGCCCTGGTGGACCGCCGTCTCTGTGATCGCGTCGCGCTCCGTCGTCGCCGTGCCGCCGTCGGTCGACGTGGACGCTTCCGGGCCGGCCTCAGCTATTCTCGGGTCGAGCGTGTTCTCGGAGGGGCCGGCCTGATCCGCTCTACTCGACGCGGTGTTTTGCTGGCTGGTATTCGAGCGAGCGGTCGCCTGACGGCCCGACTGTCGCCCCGTCGCTGTACTGCTATCTGCCTGTCCCGGGGACTGCGTACTGCGGTCGGACTGCGTGCTGCCGGTCGGCTGCCGACGGCGGCTGTCGGCCGCGCGCGTGTCACCCGAATGCTGTCCGGTCCCGCCATCGCTGACAGCGCCCTCGGTATCTGTCCCCGGTCGGTTCGTCTGTGTCTCGACTGTGCCGTCCGGATCCTGACCGAAGAACCCGATACCACCCAGTCCCGGGAGCGTTCGGGCCTCCTCGACGAGACGGATCGTCCCTTCCTCGGTCACTTCCATGCGTGCCGTCCCGCCAGGATCGTTTCGCGTCTTGAACGTCGCAAGCGACGCGAACAGGCACCAGAACGTTGTCACGATACCAGCGAAGTAGACGGCACCGGTGAGCAGTGCCAGTAATGGGTCGCTGCTGGTCCAGTTGTAGGGATACAGCGACAGAAACAGCACGACGCCGACCGCTGCGACACCTGTTCCGCCGAGAGCAGTCAGCCGGATCCGACGACTGGCCGGCAACACCGCGAACACGCCGAGAATAACCGATGGCAGCCCGAGACCGGCGATGCCGCCGGCAATTCGTCTGGCTGCGTAGGCGTCCAGCCCGTATCTGCTTCCGATGCCGGTTGTTGCGAGCGCGATTGCCCCGACGAGTCCGGCGACACCAACGAGAAACAGGGTTGTCCCGACGAGCTGCTGGCGGCGCGATGCGACGCGCCCAACATCCCCTTCGTACACGTCGGTGAGACTAGTCATGCAGTACACTACTGCTACATCCGATAAAACTACCCGTCAGACAGATGCATGACGCGGGCATGCGCGTACGCAGTTCCGAAAATGCGAGTCGTTCCGAAAGCACTAATCGGACCCACGGGCACTGTTCGGATATGAGCGACGACGAAAGCGAGGACGCGGAGGAGCCGGCTGTCGAACTCGGCGACGGACCCGACGTTGCCGGTGCGCCGCTTTCCCGCGTTTCGGCCCGGCTTACCTGGGGCATCGAACACAGCACTATCGTCGACCGTGAGGGTGACACGACGATTCGGACGCCGGACGGTCCGCAGGAACTCGCAACGGTGCTTGAGGAGGTCGACGTGCCATATTTCTCCGACCGCCAGGAGTTCGAGAACGCGGTCCGAGACGTCATCGGGACTGGCCCCGTCCCGACCGAGTAGGCTGGGCAGCGGCCTCGTGTCTGGCCAAGCATCGCCACACTAGCTGGCCCAGCAGCGGTCCATTTGACGACATAGCTCGTGTGGCACCTGCTGTCCACGCGGCAATCTGCCATCGTGTTGAACCACAGGGTTTGATACCGTTTGTTGTGGAGACAGCGTATGTTCTATAGGAGTGGGATGTCTTGGAAAGAGCGAACCGCATTCGCTATCTGGGGACTCGGGGTTGTCGTCGTTCTCCGAACCCTGTACGATGTATTCGGCGTAGAGGGGCGTGAATTAGCTATCGTCGCCGTTGTTCTGTTCTTTGGCTCGTTCTACGGCGTGTTCATGCCAGTCTGGCGACGGCTCACTGCGGAGTGAAGCACAAGAAGCAACGACTGAGCGGTCACAGCGGCGTCATCGGTCCGACGCAGTACGGTTCGTTATCGTCGCTCCACAACACAACAGCTTGCGATCAGTTACCGCATGTTTTCGAGCGCATACACCGTATCGGAGATAATCCACTCCGTCTCACAGTCAGCGTGCTCGATACTGAGCGCGTTGAAGGTCTCTCGTCCGTCATCGACCGTTATTTCGAACGCTCGGCTACGAAGCGACTCGGGATGGGGACTCGGTGGGGACACACATCCTCCTCGTAGGGTGGGACCGATAAACGAGTCGATTCGCGGCGAGAGGGCCGTAACACGCCGATTGGCCGCCGTCTGGCGATTGGTCAGGATTCGGGGCGGTCGCTCGCTTCGGCCCTGCCGCGGCGCTTCCCGAACAGGTACGCGGCGACGATGAGTGCGATGGGGATGATGAGGAAGAGACCCATCATGATGAGGAGGACGACCAGTTCGACAACTCCGGGCATACCCGGAAACAGGAGGAGGACCATACGCACCGTACACCGGCTCCTCGCAAAAATCCACCTGCAACGTGAACGCTGGGACCCGCTCCCGTGGTGTCCGGCTTAGACGTGTGGCTCCGGCAGCAGGTCCTCGAACGCCTGCGAGTCCAGCCACTTACAGAGCCTGACGAGCTGTTCGGTCGCCGCCTCGAACATCTCCGCGCCCTTCTCGGCCGTGGCGTCGGTCTGGTCGCCTAGGACGCCGTTGTCGGTGTTATCAGCGGCGTCGTAGAATGTCCGCGAGCCATACTTCTTTGTCTCCGCCGCCTCGACGCTCGGAATCCCGCCGTCCCGTGCGTCTTCGAGGCGGTCATCGTGAACCAGTTCGGAGCGCAGGTGTTGGATCATGGCGGTCTCCTTCGGCCCGCCGTGTGGCCCGTTCTGCTCGAACAGGTCGTCCACGAGGTCCGGGATACTCTCGTCCCACATCCACTCAATGGCGTACAGTACCTCGTCGTCCCGGAGCCGCCGGCCGACCTCCCGGAGGTGTTCGACGTTTCCGCCGTGGGCATTCACGTAGATGACCCGGTCGATGCCGTGATAGGCCAGATTCCGGGTGAACGACTCGACGTAGTCACGAAACACCGGCGCGTCGACCCACATCGTCCCGTTGAACTGCCTGTGATGCGGGCTCACGCCGACGTTGATCGTTGGGGTGCAGAGGTAGCCAGTCCTCTCGGCGGCTTCCCGGGCGAAGGCCTCCCCGATGAGGTGGTCCGTCGCCAGCGGGAGATGCGGTCCGTGTTGTTCGGTCGACCCGAGCGGCACGAGCGCGAGCGACTCCGCCTCGAAATAGTCGCCGAGATCCGGCCAAGTCTCGTCGGCAAGGTACATACCACTGCTGGTGACGGGTGCGTCTTCAATCTGTGCCTCGCGACGACCCTTGCGATGAGATGACGCGGGGCGAACGCCTCAGTCGAATAGCTCGTAGACGCGAGCCTCGTACGGTGCGAGCGTCACCGTTTCCGGGTCCGTGTCGTCGTCGTCGTAATTGCTCTCTAGCAGCGTCGCATCGGCATACTCGACCGGGACCTCGACGGTCTCGGTCCCGTCGTCGAAGTGCAGAACGACGAGCACCCGCTCGGTTCCCGCGTCTGTCGACAGCGCCCGTGTGAAGGCGAAGACGGTCTCGTGGTCGGGAAGCAGGTCGGTGTAGTCTCCGTACACCAGCACGTCTCTGTTGGCGCGCAACTGGATGAGTCGCCGGTAGTAGCTGTAGACGGAGTCCGGATCGGCTTGCTGGTCGGCAGCGTTGATCTCCCTGTAGTTCGGGTTGACCTGAATCCAGGGGTCACCGTCGGTGAAGCCGGCGTTGTCCGAGTCGTCCCACTGCATCGGCGTCCGGGCGTTGTCGCGGGTCCGGTAGCCGACGACGTCTTTCACGTCATCGTAGTCGTCGAAGCCCTCCCGGTCGAGTAGCTCCCGCGCGTGGTTGATGGCGTCCACGTCGCGGAGGTCGTCCATCGTCTCCCAGTCGGCGTTGGTCATCCCGAGTTCCTGTCCCTGATAGACGTAGGGTGTGCCACGGAGGGTGAGGACGAACGTCCCGAGCAGCGTCGCGGATTCCCGGCGATAGTTCTCGGGGTCGCCGTAGCGGGAGACGCTCCGCGGCTGGTCATGGTTCTCCCAGTACAGTGTGTTCCAGCCGTCCGCCGCCAGCCCGTCCTGCCAGCGGTCGATGATACGCTTCAGCTCCGGCAGGCTCCAGTCGCCGACCGACCAGCGCTCGCCGTCAGCGTAATCGAGCTTCGTGTGCTGGAAGTGAAACGCCATGTCCAGTGGGCCGTCCTCGCCGGCGTACTCGCGAGCCGACTCGACGGTGAGCTGTGGCATCTCCCCGACAGTCATCACGTCGTAGTTCGACAGCACCTGCTCGTCCATCGCGTCGAGATACGACAGCATCTCCGGCCCATCGATGAAATGCTCGGACCCGACCCATTCGCTATCCGGGTCGCCGTCGGGCAGTCCCTCGACTTTCGACAGGAGGTTGATGACGTCCATCCGGAAGCCGTCGATGCCTCGCTCCAGCCACCACTCGATAGTGTCGAAGATGTCCTGTCGGACGGCGTCGTTGCGCCAGTTCAGGTCCGGCTGTGAGGTGTCGTACAGGTGGAGGTAGAACTCGCCACGCTCCTCATCGTACTCCCAGGCGGACCCCCCGAAGAAGGACTCCCAGTTGTTGGGCGGCACTGGCTCGCCGTTCTCGTCGGTGTCCCCCTCTCGCCAGATGTAGTAGTCCTCGTACTCAGGGTCGCGCTGTCGGGACTTCTGGAACCACTCGTGTTGGTCCGACGTGTGATTGACGACGAGGTCCATGACGAGCCGCATGTCCCGGTTGTGGACTTCCGCGAGCAGCGTTTCCCAGTCGGCCATCGTCCCGAAGTCGTTGTAGATGGCCTGATAATCACTGATGTCGTAGCCGTTGTCCTTCTGGGGGGAGTCATAGACTGGGTTGAGCCAGATGACGTCGACGCCGAGGTCGGCGACGTAATCCAGGCGCTCGATGATGCCCTGTAGATCGCCCACGCCATCACCGTCGCTGTCGTTGAAACTTCGGGGATAGATCTGGTAGACGACTGCTTCCTTCCACCAGTCGCGCTCTGCGGTCATACACAGGGGTAGCCTGAGGCTTTCCTTAAAGCCACGGATTAATACAACACCCGTTGTAAACACTTTCGCCGCAATCGGGAACGGGGGTTCCAGGGCCGCTACAGCTCCAGCACCGTGTGTCGGGGTAGTTCGAGGTCGTAGCCGACTGCCGAGACCGTCTCAGTCGGCCAGTCGCCGGTCCCGGACAGTAGTTCGATGTCGTCGGCAGAGACGAGATACGTGTCTTCGCTCTTCGCGCCGTCGATAGTCGGGTTCCAGGCGTACCCGTGTGGTAACGTGACTGCGGCCTCGCTTCCGGGTGTGGCGATCCATTCCCGGCCGGCGAAGCCTGTCGCACCGCCCTGATGGTGGTTCTGCCACTCGCCTTCCCAGCCGACCTCGGCGTAGGCGTCCTGTATCGCGTCGAACACGTCGCCCGCTGTGCCGCCATCCCGGCCGACTGCCTGCGTCGCTGCCAGCGCAGTGGTCTCGACGCGGGCGGCCTTGCGGATGCGCTCTATGAGCCACTCCGGCGGATCGAACGCGACTGCTCGGGTAGTGCTGACGTGGAGTCCGTCCCGCTGGACGGTCACCGATACGAGCGCGTAGTCGCCGAGTTCGGTGTCTGTCGAGGTGTAATGGCGGTAGGCTTGGGCCCGCTCGGCGCTGCCGACGAGCACGACGGGCGTGGCGATGCCCCGGCCTTCGAGCTTCTGTCGGAGTACCGCGGTCACATCGAGTTCGGTGTGCGACGGCTCGACTTTCCGTGCGACAGCCTCGACTGCTTCAGCCGTGTCCCGCGCGAGTTCACGGCACTGTTCCATCTGGGTCTCGGTCAGCGGCTGGCGGAGCTGTGTGGCGTCGACTGATTCGAAGCCGGGGACATCGAAATCAGCCGCCGCCGGGGCCGGACTCGCTTCAGCGACGGCTTCGGCCAGCGACGCCGCGTGCCAGTCGAACGTTTCGACGGTCACGTCGCTGTCGAGTTCCTCATCACGAAGCCGCGGCGCTTCGATGTTATTGGTGATGACCCGTACCTCGTCGCCGTCGTAGCCTGCGGCGCCGACGCCGATGTCGCCCTCTCTGTCGACGACGTTGTCACCACCGCCGGTGAGCCACGCGAAGGAGTTCGGTCGGGCGAACCAGACGGCTTCGAGCCCCACTGTCCGGAGGTACTGGTCGAGACGGTCTGTAAGCGTCATACCCTGACATGCCGCCGGCCCCCAGTAAAAACCAAGGACAACACGCGGTACTGGGACTGGTGCCACAGGACTCACACAGTGGCAATCACGGCACAGACTGGTCGTGACTATCGTGTTCGCCTCCGCTCCTGACTCACTCGGCAACGCCGCTATCAGGGTCTCGGGACTGGAGCAGCGAGTACATGACAGACTGGAAGGCCTCGCTATCGACGGACTCCACGACGTGGGTGTTCGGTTCCCCGTCGGTCACCCCGTTGACGTCGACGCTGGTGTACCCGCGGGTAAGGCCTTCGCGGTCGTCCACCGCAACGTGGTACGTCGATACCGCCTCGCGGAGTTCCGGGTATGCGAGCAGCGCGGCGGTGACGCTGTCGGGAAGTGCCGTCCATCCGGGGTCGTCGGAACCCTCGCTGTTGAACGTCCGGGCCTGCTCTGTCACCGACTCGAAGAACGACGCCAGTTCAGTGTCGAACGTCGATACCGTCTCGAACTCGGGTGAGTCGAACACCGCGTCTCGAAGACACACGCCCCAGTCGACGAGCGTCACCTCGAAGGCGTCGAACACGCGCTTGGCAGCATCGGGGTCGACCCACAGATTGAACTCCGCAGCGGGGGTGATGTTCCCCTCACAGTTGACGTTCCCGCCCATCACCCACACCTCATCGACAAGCTCCGGAAGGTCAGGCTCGCGAGCGTACGCCAGTGCTATGTTGGTCAGCGGGCCGATACAGAGCAGCGTGATCTCGCCCGGGGCCGCCCGACAGCGGGCGACGATCTCGTCGGGACCGAAACCCGCCGCTGACTCGATGTCAGTGTCGGGGAACAGGTCCCCGCCGAGGCCGTCCTCGCCGTGAATGTCCGTCGCGTGTTCGAACTCCTTGAGAAGTGGCTGTCTCGCCCCTTCGTAGACGGGCACGTCGAGAGAATCGGCGAGGTCGAGCGTGTATTTCGCGTTCTCGACCTCCCTCTTGAAGGGAACGTTACCGGCGACGATAGTGAGTGCGTCGACAGTAACTCGATCACTGAGACAGGAAAGCAGAATCGCCTGTGTGTCGTCGCCCGCCGTATCCGTGTCGATGATGACGCGTCGCATATCCGCTCGTCGTATGGCATATACAAATGATACCGGGTCACAACTGTGTGCCACATCCACACTACACTGCGCCACTCGATAGCGACGGGGGAACGACGAAGTGAGGCTATGAAACGCCGGATTTACACCATTTCGAGGCGGTATCCGCTGTCGTCACCGAGCGATTCGTACACGATACGTGCGGCGGCGATGTCCTGAATCGCGAGGCCGGTCGAGTCGAAGACGGTAATCCCGGACAGGTCCTCACGGCCGGGCGCGTTCCCGACGACGATCTCGCCGAGTTCAGCATCGATATCCGACTCGTCGATATCGCCGTTGTTCCAGGGGACGTTTATCTCGCCGGAGTGGGTCGTCTGCTCGAAGTCGTCGATGACGAGCGTAGCCTCGCGGATGACATCGGTGTGGAGTTCTTGCTTGCCTTCGGCGTCGGCACCCATGGCGTTGACGTGGGTGTGCTCCCCGAGATCGTCGAGCGTGACGATGGGGTCTTCGACCGGCGTGACCGTCGACAGGACGTCACACTGAGCCGCCTCGGAAATCGTGCCCGCTCGGACGTCGAACTCGTCGCCAAAGGTGTCAATGAACCGCTGGACACGGTCGTCGTCGAGGTCGCTGACGATGACGGACTCTATCGGTCGCACCTGAGAAATGGCCTCCAGTTGCGTGTAGGACTGGACGCCAGCGCCGATGATGCCAAGCGAGGTCGCGTCCTCGACAGCGAGGTGGTCCGTCGCCACGGCGGCGGCGGCACCGGTTCGCTTCATTGTCAGCGTCGTGGCGTCCATCACGGCAAGCGGGAAGCCGCTCTCGGGGTCCGTGTACACGAGCGTCCCCATCACGGTCGGCAGATCGAACTCGTCGGGGTTGTCCGGATGTACGTTCACCCACTTGATGCCCGACGCCTCCCAGTCGTCCGTTTCGAGGTAGGCCGGCATCGACCGGAAGTCCCCGTTGTGCTGTGGCAGGTCGATGTAGGACTTCGGCGGCATCTGCGCCGTGTCGTTTTCGTATGCGGCGAACGCGGCCTCGATGGCCGGAACGAGGTCCGCCATCTCGACGGCCGCTTCGATGTCCGTGCTGGGGACGATAGTCGTCTGGTTGTCCTGTCGTGCTGTGGAATATAGTGAATTGCTCATAGTGTTGTGAATGTATTATATCGGTTTATTTGACCGCGCGATACTGGTTTAGCGTTGTCTCGGCTCTCCGTGGCACTCCTAGAACGACCCCTGAGACAGCGTCTTTCGATGGGTGACACGACCGCGGTGCTCGGCGTCGTCGAACGATTCGACTGTTGCGAGCACACGACACCCGACGATATCCGCCTCGCCGTTTTCAAAGTGAAGGCGGGTCTCGCCGACCTGTGCGACCAGCTCGCCGGATTCCTCGTCGAGTTCGGTGACGTACACTTCTATCTCTTCGCCCGCCTCGAACGTCGGCGTGGTCGACCTGAAGGACATCCCGGTAAGGAACTTGCTGAACATGCTCATAGACGGGTCACATCCTTGGATTTGCGGTCAGTGGTGTACTCGAGCCCGAAGCCAGTCAACGCGGAGAGGAGGAACACACCGAACAGGAACCAGCCGTGGAAGACGTACGGCCACACCTGCACGGGGTTGACAACCATCGCGCTGGTGAACCACTCGTACTGTCCCGGGAGGCCCTGTAG
The DNA here is from genome assembly GCF_054850705.1 of Haloarcula sp. H-GB5. Classification (NCBI taxonomy): domain Archaea; kingdom Methanobacteriati; phylum Methanobacteriota; class Halobacteria; order Halobacteriales; family Haloarculaceae; genus Haloarcula; species Haloarcula sp. H-GB5. The sequence continues at coordinate 711,237 of NZ_JBTWBG010000002.1, forward strand.
CGTCGCAAAGCCGATGAGGACGCCGCCACCCCATGGGAAGATGTAGCCGAGCGCCGAGGTGTTCGCGTCGAGGATATTCGCTCGGCGGTAGCTGTTGATGTTGTACCGCTGGCCGATACGGGCGATGTACGGCGCAATCGCGATCTCTGCCGCCGTGTTGATCGTGATCATCGAGTTGACGAGGGCGGTGCCGACCACCATCGTCGTCTCGGCCTTTCGGACGCCCGTCGCGACGTTTTCGAGGAGCCATTCCTGTATCGCCTCGAAGCCACCGCCACGGATCATGATCTCCGACCCGGCGACGATGAGCAAGACGAGAACGATCAGCGGGAAGAACCCGGCTGCACCGTTGTAGATCGAGCCGGTGACGCCGGCGTTCTCTGCCGCGACTACTTCGGCGATGGGTAGTGAACCGGCCCAACTTGCGGCTGCTGACGTTTCGGGAACTTTGAACAGCAACACATCGCTCAGCGGTGCGAGATCGAAGACGACGTTGAAGACAACTGCAACGATGAGTCCCCACGAGATCGCTTCGACAATGTGTCGGCCCATGACTGCCGTCACAATGACGACAAGCATGGAAACGAGATGCAGCAGTCCCGCTGGTTCACTGTTCTGGACGAACAGGTCCTGTGCTTGCTGAGAGATGTCAAGCCCGCCCATCGCGTTTCCGGCGAAGACGTACGCTACAAGTGCTAGCACCGCCGCAATAACGGCGTATTTGAACCGTGAGGCGACGACGCCGCCAATATCAGCGTCTTGGGTCACCGCGCTCACGATCGTCGTATCGCTGACCGGCGCGAGATTGTCCCCGAAGACGGCCCCGGAGAGAATTGCCCCGAACAGCAACACCGGGTTCGCACCGAGCAGGATACCGGCCGGGAAGAAAAGCGCCGAGAAGGCGACTGCCGCGCCGTAGCCGGTTCCGATTCCGGTCGTGAACAGCGCTGCGAGGATGAACGTGGCAGCCGGGAACAGCGCGCCCCCGACGTCGGCCGCGTTCGCTGCCCAGACGAGTCCGCCGACGAAGCCGCCTGCCTGGAGCGTGTTTGAGAACATCCCTGCCCAGAGCCACGCGACGACTGCCGTCGCGGCGACTCGCTTTGTCATCCCATCGAAGATGGTGTTTGCGTAGTTCTTCCAGTCTCCTTTGGCGAAGAACATCCCGACGATGAGCGCCACGAGCATTCCCGCGACAAGCCCAGTCGTATCTCCGATACCGAACAGGCCACTCTGGACAATCGCCCATAGGATAAACAGCCCTATGGGAACGACACTCATCCACCGTCCGCCGTAGAACTCGATTGCTTCGACGTCCGGGCCAGAGATCTCCTCTATCTCTGTCCCATCGCCACTATCCGTGTCTGACATGCATTCTGTGCCTCATCAGATACACACGCAAAAGTTCATGATAATAGCTAACTCACCGGTAACAAATCATCGGAGCCGCCTCTGGTGAAGCCTTATCTCTCGACGGGCGCTGTGGGTATATAAAAGTCCACTCCTGTTGGAATTAGAGCAGCGTACCACCCCTGAATATAGCCCGTACTGAAGTGCGGGACGCTAATTTCAGACGCATATGCTAAAATTATAACCCTTGGTAATTGAGTGGTGCGTGGCTATCGGGATTCAGTATAATATCGGCGGAACCTGTTCCATTATGACCGGACTTTTTTATACCGGCATCAAGTTCACAGTGGTATGGACAGCTCTGGCGGTCGTCGTCTCCAGACGACCGAAACCTCCCTCGCGATCATCGATGCGGTAAACGAGATGGGGGAGGCGCGAATGAGTGAGCTTGCGGACCGGCTGGACCTCTCGACGAGTACGATTCACGTTCACCTCAAGACACTGCTGGACCAGGAATATCTGGTCAAACGGGGCGAGCAGTACCGACTCGGCATGAAGCTGTTCCACCTCGGCGAGGGCGCTCGGACCCGAAACGAGTGGTACGAGGTCGCCCGTCGCAAAACCCACGAACTCGCCGATAGCTGTGGCGAGGAGGTTACGTTCGCCGTCGAAGAGTACGGACGAGCGATAACGCTGTTCAACGTCGTCGCCAACGTCCCGTCGAAAGGGTTCCAGGTGGGGCGGTACTACTACCTGCACAACTCGGCAGTCGGCAAGGCAATCCTCGCCGCGTTGCCGGAAACCCGAGTCAACGAGATCCTCGACCGGTGGGGACTGCCCGAAGAGACGGAGTACACGATCACCGACCGCGAAACCCTTCAGGAAGACATTGAACGCACGAACGAGCGCGGCTATTCGGTGAACGATCAGGAAGCGGTCGAGGGGCTTCGGTCGGTCGGCGTACCGGTCACCGCCCCACACGGCGGCGTCCTCGGCGCACTAGACATCTCCGGCCCGCTGTATCGGCTGCCGCCGAACGAGGAACTCGCATCGATGCTGCAGGACGTTGTCGATGAACTGGAGTCGGAACTCGGGGTACAGTAGCGCTCGGTCGCGCCCTGTCGTCGCAAGCGAGGAACGGCTGTGTGAGGCCGATTCTGTGACCACAGACGTGACAAATCGAAGTACAGGCTGTGAGGCTCTACTGCCGTCCGTCCCGGTCAGTGTCTCTTGGACCGAGAAGCGTGGCCTCGACCTTCCGGAGGTGTTCGTGAAACGTCGTCTTCGCGATACCGAGTTCGTCGGCTAGCTCGCTCCCGCTTACCGCTCTCGGGTAGTCGTAATAGCCGCGGTTGCGGGCCAGTTCGAACACTTCGCGCTGCTTGTCGGAAAGCTGTCGGACGGCCAATCCCTCGGATTCCTTGCTTCCGGTGGTCGCGGACGTAATCTGTGTCACAGTTATCGTTGCGTCTTTCTCTTCGCACACGGCGTCGAGTTTCTCCTGTATCGTCGCCCGCGACTCGTCGATAGCGACCGTCCAGTACTCGGTCCCATCTCGGATGCGGATCGGCTCCTGATTCATGAATCCGTGTGAGACCAGCGCGTCGTGGATGCTCTCTTCGGGGCCGTATTCGACGAGCAGCGTACTCGTCGCTTTGTTTACTGGGGCCGATATTCCGCCGAAGCTACGACGGGTATCCATTTCCGTGACTGCGTGGGTGTGGTCGGACGCCCGGGTCGCCGCGACGAGCGCCTCGACCGCGGCCGCTGACTCAGCGTATGCGACGACGTGGGCCTTGACCTTCTCGTCGACCAGATACGCCGCGTTGACCAGCAGCCTGGCTGCAGTGGCCGCCGTCACCTCCCGCATCCAGCAGTCGGGATGCTCCAGTTCGAGTGTCAACTGGAGACCGCCGCTGGACGGGGCAGCGGTCGTATCGGAGCTGTCAGTGTCCACTGTTCTCTCTAGGTTCTGCGACGCGATAGCGCTCGCCTGTTCTCGGTTTCATCACCGGTCGTGCCCTCCAGTATTCCCACCGGGTGCCACACATGTAAGGCTCTGGTTTGTCAGTCACACCGGCAGTGTGCAGCAGTATGGACTTGCGGCGAAAATACGACGAAGGCACGCCCGCCGTTGTACTCGCAGAGGGGGCATTCGGAGAGCCGGAAGGCAAGACAGCCAACGGTATCGTCATGCACGGAGAGCTGTTCGACGCGCAGGCCGTCGTGGACTCGACGTGTCCGAGCCCCAACGCCGGAGCGGCCCTCGATTGGCCTGGCGCCGACGACGTCCCGGTCGTCGAGACCGTCAGCGAAGCGCTGGATCGAGCCCCGGACGCGGCCGTCCTTGTCATCGGCGTCGCGCCCGCTGGCGGTGACCTCCCGGACGCCTGGGTCGAGGCTATCCAGCGCGCGATGGAACAGGGCTGTGACGTTGTCTCCGGTCTGCACGTCTTCCTGAGCGAGCGCCCAGTCTGGACCGAGCGCGCACAGGAACACAGTGTCGACCTCGTCGACGTTCGGAAACCGCCGACAGTAGCCGATCTGACGCTCGGTGACGGCCGCGGGGACGAGGCTGACGCAGACGTCGTCCTGACGATGGGGACTGACTGTGCGGTGGGGAAGCGAACGACGACCTTCGAACTGTACCGGGCGGCGACCGATGCCGGACTTGACGCCGGCTGGGTCGCGACGGGACAGACCGGCATCCTCGTCGGCGCGGACCGCGGTGTGGTTATCGACCGGGTTCCGGCCGACTTTGTCTCGGGCGTCGTCGAGGACATGGTGCTCGATGTCGCGGCGGACCACGATATCGTGTTCGTCGAAGGGCAGGCCGCCCTCACGCACACCGCGTACGGCGGGGTGACGCTTGGACTGCTCCACGGAGCGGCCCCCGACGCAGTCGTGCTGGCCGACGACCCCTCCCGGGAGGCCCGGTCCCACTTCGATGACCTCACCGTGGCTGGCGTCGAGGCCGAACGCCGTGCGATTACCGACCTCACGGAGACGACAGTCGCCGCGCTCTCCACCTGGGGCGACCCGGAGTCGGAAACCGCCAGAACCGGCCTTCCGGCGGCGAACATCTACGACGATGACGGCCTAGAGACACTCCTTGCAGCCGTTCTGGAGGCGCTATGACCCGTATCGACCGCGTCTCCGTCGAACCACTTGACCACGAACTCCGCGAACCGTTCGAAATCTCACTCGGAACCCGAGAGAAAGCGCGGAATCTGGTCGTCGCAGTGGAGACTGACACAGGCATTGTCGGCCACGGGGAAGGGTCTCCGTTGCCGCCGGTGACTGGCGAGACACAGGCGGCTGCCGTGGCGACCGCTCGATCGGTAACGTCGATGCTTGAGGGTGCGGCTCTCGCCGACTACCGCGAACTCGTCAGTGACTTACGGGCCGCAGTGCCCGGAGCGGTTTCGGCACTGTTCGCCGTCGAGACGGCGCTGCTCGACGCCTACTGTCGCGACCGTGGCATCCCGCTCTCGGAGTTATTCGGTGGCGCGCCGGCCGCCGTTACGACTGATATCACCGTTCCGATAGTCTCGCCTGACGCGGCAGCCGAACGAGCCACGCGCGCCGCGGCTGCGGGCTTCGACCACATCAAGGTCAAGACCGGCGGCGCGGTCGACGACGACGTGGCTCGGACCGTTGCGGTTGCGGACGCCGCACCCGACGCGACGATTACGGTGGACGCGAATCAGGGCTGGACGCCGAAGGCCACAGAGCGGTTTGTCGACGAAGTGACCGCGGCCGGGGTCGATCTCGCCCTGGTCGAACAGCCGACGCCGAAGGACGATATCCGCGGTCTCGCGAGGGCGCGGGACAGGCTCTCGGTCCCTGTCGCCGCGGACGAGGCCGTGTTTACGCCCGCGGACGCAACTGCCGTGGTTCGCGACGGGGCTGCCGACGTGATCAACGTCAAACTCGGGAAGTCGGGGCTCCTCGGGGCAGCAGCAATTGTGAACATCGCCGAGGCCGCCTCACTCGACTGCATGCTCGGCTGTATGCTCGAAGGCGCAACCGGCATCGCGACGAGCGCCCATCTTGCCGCTGGTCTCGGCGCCTTCGACTACGTCGATCTGGATGGGCACCTGTTGCTTGACGAAACGCCGCCGTCGATGTCGTTCGGCCCGCACATCGATATTGACGGGCCGGGTCACGGGATCTCACCGCCTGCGGCTGTGAGTGACATGACTGAGAACTGAGCGCTGTGGCGTTTCGCTACGAAAAATACCGTCCGAGCGGTTACTCCGCGGACTCCGCCGCCTCTTCGATGTCGGGACCGTCTTCCGAAGTATCACTGCCAGTTGTTGCTCCGTCTCCGTCGCCGCCGTCGGTTGCCCCACTGTCCGCAGTGGCAGGGCTGTCGTCGGCTGCTGCATCGGCCGCCGGATCGCTGCCGTCTGAATCGTTCCCTTCGTTCGCTGGCTCCGTAGTGTCAGTGTCAGCTTCGAGCGATTCGGCCATCTCCGCCATCGCCGCAGCGGATTCGTCCGGCCGGTCTAGCACGGTCTCGGTGTGCATCCGCATCTCCTCGCTGGTGCGAATCGTCCCGTCGACCGTCGCGTTCTCGTGGAGTTCGACAGTCGTCCCCGAGATGTCGCCCCAGATTTTCGCACCCGGGCCGACGCGGACGGTGCCGCTGCGGGTCGTTACGTCCCCTTTGATCTCCGTGCCCCGGCCGACCACGATATCGTCTTTCGCGCGGAGGCTCCCGAAGATGACCGTGTCACGGCCGACTTCGAGGGACTTCGCGCGGATGTTGCCGTGGAGCCGGCAGTCGTCGCCGACCGTCGCCGGTGTCGAAACGCGCCAGGCGTCGTCCGAGACGCTCGCACCGCGTGGAATCAGAACCGGGTCGTGTTCGTCACTCCCGTCGTCTAACATCTCGTCGATCACCTCTTCAGCCGCGTCTTCCTCGCCGATGCGGAGGAGTTGCGAGAGGTAGACGAACAGGAAGACGATGGTCGGCATCGGGTTCCGGATGACGATCCAGCCGTTGGCTTCGAATCCGTTCTCGATGTCCACGTCGTCGCCAATATCCAGGTCGCCCGCGACACGGAGTTCGCCGCCGATATGTACCCGTTCGCCGATGTAGGCGTCCTCGCCGACCAGCACGTTGTCCGCGACGTCACACCACATATCGAGCCGACAGTCACCTTCGGCTTCGATGTGGCCGCCAAAGCGGACTCGCTCGTCGGCGATGACTGTCCGCCCGCGCACGCCGAACTCCACGGTCGACTGGCCGCCGACGATGACGTCACCGTCGGTCACCAGGTCGTGTTCCTCGACAGTCGTCCCGTCGGGAATGTCGAGTTCGGACAGCGGGTCGGAGCCGAGAGGCACGATTGCTATAGCGGTTTCGTTCATATTAAACCCTCATGACGTGCATGACGGGCGTCTGACGCTGGTCGGACGGGAACGGCATCGCCGCAGTTTCGCGCTGGTGGCACAGTCGGTGGCGCGGTATCGAACCTCGACGGTAGTGGAACGTGACATCTGAACGGCCATAACGAACTAAGCCGCTGACACAGTGGCTCCGATATGTTACTCGAACGCCGTCACCTCTCTCTCGCACTCGTGGTGCTGCTGGCAGCATCCGCTGGCTGTAGCGGGCTGTTCGGCTCTGGAACGGGTACGGGCACACCTGATACACCGACCTCGGCCGACGCCAACGGCCCTGCACCCGGATCGTCCGGGCTCGACGCGGCGGCCATCGAACGCGGGCACTTCGAGACGCTGTCGAACTCGTCGTTCACCACGTCGCTGTCGTTCCAGCTCTCGACGGTCCGTGACGGCGAGAACCGGTCGGTATTCATCAACCGGACGGTCGCAATCGACCGTGAGAGCGACCGATCGCTGTCGACGGGCGAACTAGTCCAGGCCAGCGGTGACACGCTGGTGACGACGACCTATACGGCCGACGGGACCACCGCCGAGCGTCGAGTCCTCGTCCGTGGTGACGAGGAGATGACGGACTACCGCGCCGCATCACCGCCGTACGACGGGCAAGTCCAGCCGGTCAACGAGAGCAGCGTCATCGACCGCTCGCTGCTCAAGTCGCTGGGGGCGGACATCAACTGGACCTACGCCGGGACGGAGACAGTCGACGGTGACAGCGTCTCGCGGTTCGAAGCGACCGGGAGCAACGTTACCGGCTTCACGGCCGACGACGCCGTCGCGACGAACGTCTCGGCCAACGAGACGACGGATTCGGCCAGTGCAACGGTTCTCGTTGACGAGGACGGCGTTGTCCGGTCGTTCCAGTACCGGGTGACGACCGAACGGGACGGCCGGCCGGTGACGGTGATGCTGTCGCTCTCCGTTTCGCAGGTCGATGACACCACCGTCACGGAGCCGGACTGGCTGTCAGAAGCAGAGAACTGACGAACGGCGGCAAAAACTACAGCGACTGCCCGGCGCTGAACTGCCTGGCGACCCACTGTGAACTGTCGAGCGCCTCGACGCCGTGCTGAAGACGCGACAGCCGGTCACGTGTTTCCGCTTCGTCCAGTTCCAACGCCCGCTCGATGGCATCAGCAATCGCGTTGATGTCGTGTGGATTGACCGTTAGCGCGCCGTCGAGATAGGTCGCCGCGCCGGCCAGTTCACTCAGCACGAGCGAACCGTCGCCGTCGACACAGGCCGCCGGGTACTCGTGGGCGACGAGGTTCATCCCGTCGCGGTGTGGCGTCACTACCGCGACATCAGCGGCTCGGTAGAGTCCGGCGAGCGTCTCGTTGTCGAGTTTGGCTTCGGTGTAGACGATGGGCTGCCAGTCGTCGGTCCCGAAGCGGTCGTTGACGCGCTCGACGGCATCGAGCACGTCCGACCGATACCGGCGGTAGGCGGCGATCCCCTCTCGCGTTCGGCTCGCCTTCTGGACGTACGTGAACGCTCCACGGAGGGCCGGCCGCCGGTCCCAGAGATGTGCCAGCGCCTCGATCCGTTCGGGGATGCCCTTCGAGTAGTCGAGCCGTTCGACGCCGAGTGCGAGCCGAAGCGACGTTTCCGAGCGGCTGCCGCCCAGCACAGTATCACGGATATCGGTCACGTCAGCGGCCCGTGCTCGGTCCCGAACACCCCCGACATCGATACCTAGCGGGTTCGCGACGACTCGTGTCCTGTCACCGCCGCGGATGACTGTGCCGCTGTCCGTGTCGATGGTCGCCGCGGAAAACGCGCTGTCGACGCAGTGCAGGAACTGCTCGGCGTACGCTGTCGTATGAAAGCCGATCACATCACAGGCCAGCAGTCCGTCGAGGAGCGCGTCGCTGTGGGGACAGTGCCGAAACACCGACGGCGCAGGCCAGGGGATGTGCCAGAACTGCAACAGTGTCGCATCTTTCCGCCGCTCCCGGACCAGTCTGGGCGCGAGCGCGAGATGATAGTCCTGAAACCAGACCGGCTGGCCCGCGTCGGCGACCGTATCGACGGCCTCGGCGAACTGCTCGTTGACGGCGCGGTACTGTTCCCAGTAGGCTGGTTCGGCCCACATCCGACCTGTATCCTCGTGGCAGAGCGGCCAGAGCACCTGGTTAGCGTAGCCGTAGTAGTAGCCCTGTACCGCCGCGTCGGAGAGCGGGACGCGTTTCAGGTCGTACGCCGGGTCCGACGGCGGTACTTCGACGATGCCCTCGTCGGCGACGGCCATGTCAGCGTCGCCGCTGCCCCAGGCGACCCAGGTGCCACCCCGTGACTGCATCACCGGGTCGAGTGCGCTCGTCAGCCCACCCGCCGCGGACTGGACCCGTATCTCGCCGTCGTCGTCCCGCTCGTGGCTATACGGTTCGCGGTTCGAGACGACCACCAGCGAGTCCGGAACGGCACCGTCTTGCGCGGTTACTGACACTCCCCGGCCCATTTGCCGCCCGTAAGGACTGCCCCATCTTGAGACTGTCGTGGGACGCCGGCGTAGCTACAGCGTGTAACCGGCCACCGCCGCCTGGAAGTCCTGTCATCTATGTCTGACGGTAAGAGAAAACTTATACCGGAGGCCTCGAAAGGAAGGGGTGAAAGCCGAAAGGGCACCCGGGTAGGGGTACACGGACGTGCCATTTCGGCTCAACTCGGTTTATCTGAACATAAATCCGGTAGCGACAGCCACGCTCCGGGCCAGTGCCAGCGTAGTGTGGTGTGACTGGACGGGGAAACAAGACAGAAGAACGTCCACTGCGTGGTGGCTGACAACAGATGGAATTTCACACCTGGGAACCAGTGTACGAGGCCATCCTCGACGACTTCGGCTACCCCCGTGGCGGCGATGAACGCGCCCGTGACCGCTTTGTCGAATTGCTCGGTGATGACGGGACGTACGACCCGGCGAGTCTTGGACTCGACGGTGCAACGGTCGCCGTCGCCGGGGCCGGCCCGTCGCTCGAATCCGAGGCCAACCGGGCAGCCGACGCCGATGTGGTCTTCGCGGCGTCCACGGCCGCCGACCGCCTCCAAACGGAAGGTGTGGCCATCGACTGCATGGTAACGGATCTGGACAAGAACGCCGACACCGGGCGGGAACTGACAGCTGCTGGGACACCGGTCGTCGCCCACGCTCACGGCGACAACATCCCGGCGCTGGAGACATACATCCCGACCTACGACAGCGAGTTCGTCGTGCCGACGACACAGGCGGCCCCCGCGCCACCGGTCCGGAACTTCGGCGGCTTCACCGACGGCGACCGCGCCGCGTTCCTCGCGGACCACTTCGGCGCTGGCTCGCTGGTGTTCCCCGGCTGGGACTTCGACGACCCGTCCGTAACTGCGGAAAAGCGCCGGAAACTCCGCTGGGCCGAACGCCTGCTGCGCTGGCTGGAACAGCGCCGCGGCGAGCGCTTCGATGTACTCGACGGCCGACGCGACGACATCGAGCCAGTGGCGACTGACTGAAAACGACGCCCCGACTCAGGGCGCTAACACATCGATGGTCGTGTCGATAGTGTCCGGTTCGGCAGCGCGGGGGAACGAGATGTTGATCGCGTCCACGCCATCGATGTCCTCGAACTGTGCGATGTGGTCGCGACATTCCTCGGGCGTACCGGCAACGGCAATGCTATCCAGTAGCTCGTCACTGATCGCGTCGACGGCGGCTTCTTTATTGCCCGACCCCCACTGCTCGGCGATCTCGTAGGCGGTGTCCTCGTACCCCTGGCGGGCCAGCGCGTCGCGGTAGAACGTCCCCATCCCGCCGATGTAGAACGCCACGTGCTGACGGGCCAGTTCCCGTGCCTGCTCCCGGTCGTCCATCGCACAGCACGTCAGCGACAGCGTCACCCGCTGGTCGGCCCGGTCGCGGTCACCGAGGTCTGCACCGTGCTCGAAGTCTTCTAATCGGTCCCGGAGGCCGTCGGCGGTCAGCATCAGCGCGTGCCAGCCGTCGGCGAAGCGACCGGCGAGTTCGACTGATTTCGGCCCGAGACCACCAGCGTCCACGGGCGGCGCGGGTTCGGGCGGTTCACAGCGCAGTCGGAACCCGGACAGCGAAAAGATGTCCCCGTCGTAGTCGACGGTCTCGCCGGAGAGCACCAGTTTCATGATGTCGACGGTCTCCCGTGTGTATTTGAGCGGATTCTCGAACTCACGGCCGTGCCAGCCCTCGATGACGATTGGCCCGGATGGTCCGACACCGGCGCGGAAGCGGCCGTCCGAGACTTCCTGTAGCGTCGCCGCGGTCTGGCCGAGCAGCGCCGGCGACCGCGAGTACACGTTCAGAATCGAGGAGCCAAGACCGACTGTCGACGTGTGCTCGGCGATGCTAGTCAGCGTCGTCACCGCGTCTCGTCCCCACGTCTCCGGGAGCCAGACTCGGTCGTAGCCACTGTCCTCGGCCTGCTGGCTCATCTCGACCAGCGTGCCGACCGACGGCTGTGCCGCGACCGGGAGATACACGTCTCGCGCTGTCATCTGTCACCCTCCATGCGTCGAGCAACGACCGGACCTGTTCCTGCCGGCTGGAACGTATGTGCCTGAGACATGGCTCGCAGTGCGGCCGCACGGGAGATAAAGCCACATGAGAGGGGGAGTGTCTCCCGTTGTCCGCGGTTTATTCACAGGATGGTACCGGCCCGGTACTGTCTCAGCAGGGGGTACTAGCGACGCGACAACAGCCGAAATGTATATTATCTGTCCACAATTCTCGACGAGTGAACCCGTGAATCCATATGCCCTCCTCGGAGCCGCTATTGTGTCCGAATTGCTCGGGACAACGTCGCTGAAACTCTCGGAAGGGTTCTCACGCCCCGTTCCCAGTCTCGGTGTCGTCGTCGGCTACGGTCTGGCCTTCTATCTGGTGTCGTTGACGCTCGAAGACCTCCCTATCGGCGTCGTCTACGGGACTTGGGCCGCGCTGGGCATCGTCGGTGTGGCTGCGATCGGGATTGTCGTGTTTGACGAGCCTATCGACCTCCCCGGTGCCGTCGGTATCTTGCTTATCATCATCGGCGTGTACTGTGTCAACGTCTTGTCCGAGATGTCCGCGCATTGAGCGGGAAACAGTCACGTCACATGTGACGCTGTGAGTGTGCCCGTACCGGACGGTTGGACGCTCGACTCGGCGACCGGCTATATGAGGCACCCGGTTCTACGGGTTCCTATGCCGTTCGACCCGGACCGCGTCACGACGATTACGTTCGACTCGTACAGTACCATCGTCGATGTCGAGGCAGCCCAGAAAGCCCTCGCCGACCGGGTGGACGACCCCCGACCGGTGTCCCGACTCTGGCGCTCCCGCTCGCTGGCGTACACCTTCCTCGCCAACCAGATCGATGCCTACAAGCCATTCTACGAGATGAACCGCGACGCCCTCCAGTACGCGCTGGACGTCCACGGCGTCGATATCACGACCGAAGAGCGCGACGAGATTCTTGCAGTCTACCACGAACTGGACGTGTTCGACGACGTTCGTGATGGGATGAATAAACTCTACGACGCCGGCTACGACCTCTACGTCGTCTCAAACGGCAATCCCGAGATGCTTGAGTCGATGGTCGAGTTTGCCGGCATCGGTGGCTTGCTCGAAGACACCGTCAGCGCCGACGAGATCCAGACGTTCAAGCCGGCGGCCGAACTGTACCGCCACGCGGCGGAGCGAACGGCGACCGACATCGAGGAAATCGCCCACGTCACTGCAGGCTACTTCGATGTGTACGGGGCGATGCACGCCGGGATGCAGGGCGTCTGGGTCAACCGCGACGACGGCCCGTGGGACGCTTTCGCCGGCGATCCGGACCTCACTATCGAGTCGTTCCACGACCTTCACGACGAACTGATGTGAGGAGCGAAAAAGACGTCTCGTGGTTCTGGTTCGGTGGGCTCGTCGAGAGAGTCAGGAAACGGCGTAGCAAGCGTCTCAGGGAAGACGGACTAGCTACTCAAAGCAGTCGCTCAAGCAGGCCACGGTCGCGGCGTTTCTCCGCCAGCAGGACCGAACACTCCACATCGTCGACAACGTCCAGCACGAGCGATTTGGAGACGAGCCGCCGAAGCAGACCCTCCTCGGTCGCGCCGATGAGGAGGAGCGTCGCGTCGGTGGCGGCGTTCTGGATCGCAGTCTCGACATCGCCGGACTTGACAAGGATCTCTGCGTCCTCCAGTCCCTGTTCTATCGCCCATTCTTGGAGGAATCGCTCGCCTGCCTCGCGGTCATCGTCGACGTTGAGCAGCGTCACTTCGGAGTCGTATTCGGACCGCAACAGTTTCGCGATGGCGGCCGACAGCTCGGAGTCCGGCCCACCGGCCGTCGGAAGCAGGATACGCGAGGGGTCGAACCCGCGGTCTTGGAGGACGAGGAAGTCACAGGGGACTGTCTCTGTGAGTTCGTCCATGGCCGACTCCGCCCGCCCCGGCGAGCCGTGTGCGTCCGGCCCCCACCCCATCACGACGAGGTCCGCTGTGTGTGTCCGAGCAGCGTCGAAAATAGCCTCGTAAGATTTGTGCGAGAGGATAGTGTGTGTCTCGACATCAACGCCGAACGTCTCGGCGTCCTCGCGGGCGCTATCGAGCAGTTTCTGTGAGCTCTTGTCTATCTCATCGGATCGATCGGCGGCAGCCGAAAGCGCCGTCTGGTCGGGGACGGTGACGACGTGGGTCGCGATCACGGTCCCGCCGCGCTGTTTGGCGATGGCGCTGGCGAGCGTGATGAGTTCCTGCTCATGTGCCGGATTCGCTAGTGGGACCATCACGCGGTACTGCCCGCCGTCGGGCTGGACGCCGGCGGCCGCGCTGACGGCTGCGTCCGGCATTTCGTCGGACCGCGAGATGATGTGTTTCGACAGAATCCCCTGTTTTTCCGTGCGCGAACGAGCGTAGAATCCGTACCACAGTATCGCGGCGGCGGCGATACCGAAAGAGAGCAACAGCGCGTCGGTGGCGACGAACACCAGCAGCGCGAAGGAGAGCACGACGCCGAGAATCGGCAGGAGGGGATACAGCGGCACCACGAAGTCCGGCGCGTACTCCTCCGGATTCACGTACCGCATGACGATGAGTGCGACGTTGAGCAATCCGTAGATGATGAGATGCAGGCCCGACGCAGCGCCCGAGAGGAGCGTGAGATCCCCGATAATGATAAACAGGAGAATCAGGCCGCCGGTGATGCCGATCGCTCTGTATGGCGTCCCGTAGCGGGGGTGTATCTCGTTGAGAGCCGGCGTGACGATCCGGTCACGCCCCATAGCGAAGTTGATACGCGAGGACGCGAGGATAGAGGCGTTCGCGCTGGACGCAGTGGCGAGCAAGCCGCCGAACAGGAGCGCACCGCCCATTACGGCCCCCTGAATGTAGCTCCCGACCTCGACGACAGCGATCGGGTTTTCGGCGTCGGAACTGATGATATCCGCGATGAACCCCTGCGGGACGGCTGCGCTCATAATCACGAGGACGAGCGCGTAGATGACGGTCACGATGACGACGCTGCCGATGACTGCCCGCGGAAGGTTCTTTCCAGGATCTTTGATCTCCTCGGCCACGCTCGTAATCTGGACGAAGCCGAGATAGGAGACGAAGATGAGTCCCGTGGTCTCCAGCGTGGTCACCACGTCAGTAGCGGCCGGCAGGTTCGACGGCTCGGCCCGGAGCGTTCCGAGAAGTGTGAATACGGTGAGAATACCGATAAGCAAGACCACGATGATATTCTGAAGCCGCCCGGTCTCTTTCGCGCCGACGTAGTTGATAAAGACGAAGAACGCGCCGCCGGCTAGTGCCACTAGCTTTACTACACTGATCGATATCGGGCCGACGCCGACACTGCCGGCTAATCCGAAAATACGGGCGATGTATCGGCCGAATCCGACCATGTAGAACGCGCTGGCGAAGGCCAGACCGAGCCAGTTGGCCCAGCCGGCGACCGAGCCGAACATCGGCCCGAGCGCGTGATTGACGTAGTAATAGGCCCCGCCGGAGCGAGGCATCGCCGTGCCGAGTTCGCTGGCCGACAGTGCTGTGAACATGGCGATGATGCCGCCCAGCACGAACGCCACGGACGCCAGCGACCCGGCTTTGAGGATGGCTTCGCCCGGGAGGACGAAGATGCCCGCGCCGATCATCGTCCCAACGCCGATGGTCAGCGCCGCCAGCGGTCCAAGGTCTTTGGCAAGGTCTTCCTCGCTCATGTTCCATCCTCTCGTGGGAGGGCGATGACGGGGCGGTCCGCATCTGTCACCAGCTTCAGGGAAATGTCACCGGAGAGAAACTGCATGAGCCGGTTCCCGCCACGGGACCGATAGGCAATGGCGCTGGCGTCCACTTCGTCAGCGGCCTCGAATATTTTCGCCGCGACATCTCGACCGTATGCGGTGTGGTCGCTGGCGTCGGGGAACACTGACCGGACGGCAGCGTACGCCTCTTCGGCCAACTCCTCGGACTGTTCGACCGGCGTCTTGTCCGGAACACCACCGCCCTTTTCAACGACGTGCAGGGCAGTCACGCTGTTCGGCTCGTACGGTTCAAGCGCTCTTGCTGTCGCCAGCGCATCGTCTTCAGTAGCGACAGGAACAAGTACGTGACCGAGGAGACCCTCATCCGTGGGCTCACTGCTCATAGTGGTGGGTGAAGCCACTCGCTGTTAAGCGTGTGTATCCGCTTTCTCGCACACGAATAAATAGTAAGAGACGGTGGATCTCAGGCTGACAATTCGGTCTGCTACCCGCGCATGAGATTCAACACTTCGTCGACGACATCGGTTTCGACGGCGAGAATATACTGCTCGTCAGGCTCCAGAACCGTATCAGCTCCTGCGAGTTCCGTTCGGTCCGCCGTCGAGATCAGCAGACTGCCGGACGGAAGCGCGATTTCATCGAGACGACGCCCCGCCACGGGAGCGGACGGGGCGACGGTCACCTTGATGATATCGAGGTCTGCGGTCGGATAGACGAGCGTCCGGATATCTTCACCGGTCAGTATATCAGCCGCATGGTCCCCGCCGAGATACTCGGGTAGCAGCGTCGCGTCGACGACTTCGTCGTACTCGTGATCCGCCTCCGTCTCCGCTCTTGCGATGGTTCGAATCGAGGGCGCGTACTGTTGGGCCTCCATGCAGATGGCGAGGTTCGTGCCCGGTTCGTCAGTGAGTGCGGCGATAGCGTCGGCCTCGGCCAAGTCGGCCTGTTGCAGAATCGACGGTCGCGTGGCGTCCCCGTGGATGACCGGCCCGATATACGCATCTGACAGCACCTCGACGCGCTCCTCGTCGGACTCGATCAGCAGTACGTCGTGACCCTGATCGACGAGGTTCTCGGCGGTCTGTTTCCCGACGCGCCCGCCGCCGGCGATGATGAATCGCTTTGTCCGGGCCATTAGCGTACTGTTGAGAACGTGCCATCTTCAATGCCCCGACAGTTCCAGCCGGCTGAGAACATGGACGACCATACTGAGGGGCCAGTCGGCAGAAGCTTTTATCAAATCCCCTCACAGTTCTTACAATAGAAGAACTAACCCCGGTACTCAAATGGACCGAACGGAGTACATACAGCGTACGATGGACGGCGTGCCAGTTACAAACAGGATGCATGAGTAAGAGCCAGACACGGTCGCCCGAGGCTGAACTCGGGCTACTTGACGCGACGATGATCGGGATGGGTGCGATGATCGGGGCCGGTATTTTCGTGTTAACCGGGCTGGCCGCCGAAATCGCTGGGCCAGCCGCGATCCTCGTCTTCGCGCTGAACGGCGTCGTGACGGCGTTCACAGGCCTTTCCTACGCAGAGCTTGCCGCCTCGATTCCGAAGAGCGGCGGTGGCTACGCGTTCGTGCGGGAGATATTCGACGACTTCGCCTCGTTCATCATGGGCTGGATGCTCTGGTTCGCCTACATGATTGCGGGGGCGCTGTACGCGCTAGGGTTTGCGCCGAACTTCCTCGAACTGTTGCACGTCTACGGGGTGGTCCCGTCACCGGACGAGATCGGCGCCGTTGCAGTTCCGGTGATTGAAACGGGACTTCCACCGGCCTTCTTGTTGGCGTTTGTTGCGGTGCTGGGACTTGTGGCGCTCAACGCGGTTTCGACGGCTGCCAGCGGCAGCGTCGAGACGATTTTCACTATCATCAAGGTGTCTATTCTGGTCGTGTTCGTTGCGTTCGGACTCACGTCACCGATGTTTTCCGGGGCCGAATTCCAGCCACTGTTCCCGGAGGGTGGTGGAGCGGCGGCCGTCTTGCCAGCGATGGGGCTCACCTTCATCGCCTTTGAAGGGTACGACCTCATCACCACTGTCACTGAGGAAGTACAGAACCCGCGAGAAAACATCCCGAAAGCGATTTTCATTAGCCTCGCTGTGACTGTCGTCGTCTACCTGGCAGTTGTGACGGTCGCTATCGGGACGCTCGGGGCCGAGGGGCTCGCCGATGCTGGCGAAGCTGGTATCGCCGAGGCAGCGACCTCGTTCATGCCGACCGGGTTACCGATCATCCAGAACGGTGGGGCGCTCATCGTCTTTGGCGCTGTGTTCTCGACGCTCACTGCGCTCAACGCCGTCGTTATCGCGTCGTCACGCGTCGCGTTCTCGATGGGACGCGAAGGGCAGTTACTCCCCTCGATTGGCCAGATACACCACCGCTACGGGACGCCGTTCGTTGCCATCCTCACCAGTGCCATCGTGATGCTTGGCTCAGTCGCACTGCCGACACAGAGCGCCGGCAATATGTCGAGCTTGTTTTTCCTGCTCTCGTTTATTATTGTCAACGTCGCGGTCATCAGGCTCCGACGGGAACGGCCGAATATGAATCGGCCGTACGAGATGCCGTTCTACCCGGCACCGCCGATAATCGGTATCGCACTCAATCTGATTCTGACGGGGGTGCTGATAGAGTTCCTGCTCCGGACGGATCCACTGGCACTGGCACTCAGCGTCGCATGGATCTTGCTCGGCGCGGTCGTGTACTTCGCCCTCAAACGGATAAAACAGCAATCGGACCGCGAGCAAGCGACTGCCGTCAGCGAAATAACACCCGAGGCTGAAGACTAACTCATGACCAGAACACTCGACATTATCATCGCAGGCGGTGGCCGCGTCGGTTTCCAGACAGCCGAGATACTCGCCGACCGCGGTCACGATGTGACGATTATCGAACGCGACGAGCGGATAGTTTCGGATATCGCCGATCAGTGGGTCGCGACGGTTATCCAGGGCGACGCGACGGACCCGGACATCATCGAACAGACAGGCATCGAGCGAGCGGACGCAATTGCTGCGCTCACGGGTGAATCCGGGCTGAACCTTGCGGTCTGTTTAGCTGCTGCGGAGCTGACGCCCGACATCCGAACGATCGCGCGTATCGACCGCACAGCCGGTGAGGCGTACACCCGATTTGTCGATGCGGTGGTCTTTCCCGAACGGGCCGGTGCGAGGGTGGCAGCAAACGAAATCCTGGGGAGCGATGTCGAGACGCTTGCCGACGTGACGGGCTCCCTCGATATCATGCTCGTCCGCGTCGCTGATGGCGCTCCGGCTGCCGGAAAAGCACTCACAGAGGTCCGATTTCCCGAGGGTGCCCTCGTTGTCTCCGACGATAACGGTGAGCGGATCGCCCGTGCCGACACGACCCTAACACCGGGGAGCCGCTACGTTATCGCCGTCGAACCTGATGTCGTCGATGAGGTCATGAATCTGATGCGCGGGTAGTGACCCGCAGTCAGCCCTGTTCCTTCGCTGAACTCTCCACGTGATTCACGCGGTCCCACACAGCCACTGTCTGTCGGGATTGCGACGCAGGGATGCGTGAAAATTAATCGCTGCAGTACGGACCAGCCGCGACGCCTACACCCGGCGTGACAGCGAGGTCCGTAGTTCGCCGGCAAGCTCCCGGTGCCCGTCCTCGGCGAGGCTGTCGGTGACGACTTTCAGTGCAGCCGCGGAGCCGCCGACGTAGAGGCCGCCGCTGTCTTTCTCGACTACTACCACGTCGGTCACCTCGGCGACGGCCCGAATGCTCGCGCGGGCGTCGTCGGTCAGGTCGCCGAGCAGGAACGTGAGCGTCGCGCCGTCGTCGGTGCCGCCGGCCACCGTCTCGCCGAGGGCCTGATGGCGCGCGACCTCACGCAGGGACACGTCGGTCAGTTCTGCCACGGTGGGGCCGGGGTCGGTCTCTGGTCGCGTCGTCCGTTCGTCGCCGAGCGCGTCGGCCACTTTGACCACATCGTGGGTTTCCTGTGTGTCGTGGGTTCGGATGATGTGTGCGCCGCGTTCCGCTTCCATCGTCGCCGCGGCCAGTGACACGGCGAGCTGGTTCTCCGTCTCGGGCTGGTCGGCCAGATCGCCGAGGAAATCCTCGCGGTTCGTCGCGGTGAGCATCGGCCGGTCGAAGGCGCGGAACTCTCGGAGCCGGCGGAACATCTCCCAGTTGTCCTCGAACTCCTTGCCGTCGTACCAGCCGCCGAAGGCCGGATCGATGATGGTCTTGTCCGTGAACCCGTCCCGCTGGAGCGCTTCGAAGATGTCGTCGATAGTTTTCAGCGCACCGGGGCGAGCCAGATCCGGCGGGCTGGCCATCTTGACGACCGGCATATCGTGGTCTTCGACGACACCTTTCATCTCCGGGTCGGCGAACCCACACACGTCGTTGATGAGGTCGAAACCGTAGCCGATGGCTTCTTCGGCCACTTCGGCGTAGCGAGTTTCGAGTGACAGCGGTACATCGGCATCGAGTTCGTCGACGAGCGGGCCGACCTCTTCGAGTCGCTCTTTCTCCATCTCGACTGGCTTGGACTCGTACTTGGGGTTGGCCGACTGCAGGCCGACGTCGATGATGTCCGCGCCGGCCGGGACGAGGTTCTCCTCGATAGCCTCGGCGGCTTCCGCGGGGTCCAGATACACGCTCGGCTTGTAGCCGGAGTTCGAACTCATATTCAGCACGCTCATGACGCGTGTCGGGTGGCCATCACCCACCGGGAGGCCGTCGATTTCGACCGTTCGCATACCGCTTTCTGGGGACTGTGGATACAAAGGTCCCGCGACATCGGCGGGTCGGTGACGCCATGCAACGTATCACTGACACAGAAACACTGAGTTTTATATACAGCGTTGCATGATTTGTACGGGATGGGTGGGGAGTTACCGGTCTCATTCGATCTCGATTCGTTCGAGACTGCCACACAACAGTTGATGGCTGCGGGGTCAGAACGTGAGATCTGCGAGATCGCAATGTCGGGGATTTCGTCTGTGTTCGACGTGCCACTCGGAGCGCTGTGGCTGTATGACAGCGACGCTTCGGAACTGCAGTTGGCGGCGTCGACGGAGCGGGCGGACGAGGTATTCGACTGGCCGGTTACCTACAGACCCGGCAACAGTCTCTCGTGGGAGGCGTTCGAGCAGGACGAAGTTCGGACGTACTCCGAACTCGACGACGAGCAGCGCCAGTACAACGAGAACTCGCCGGTCAGCAGCGAGATCATCCTGCCGCTTGCCGAGTACGGCGTTATCAACATCGGCTCGCTTACTCCCGTTACGTTTGACGGCGAAACGGTTCGACTCGCCCGGATGTATGCGACGCACGTGCAGGCGGCACTGCAGAAAGCCGAGCGCGAGCACGACCTCCGCATCCAGCGCGACCGGATGGAACAGTTCATCGGCGTCGTCTCACACGATCTCAGAAACCCGCTCCACGTTGTCGAGGGGCGGCTCGAACTCGTGCGAGAGACCGGCGACCTGTCCCATCTCGAAGATGCGGAGGAAGGTGTGGCTCGCATGGAAGCGCTCATCGACGACCTGCTGACCCTCGCAAAGAAGGGGTATGCGGTCGAAGACCGAACCGCCATTTCGCTCGAGACCATTGTCGAACAGACATGGGAGATGGCCAGAACGGACGACGCGACGTTGCAGATCGAAGGGTCCGCCCCGGTGTTCGGTGACCAGAACCGCCTCAAACAGGTGTTCGAGAACCTCTTTCGGAACGCGGCGGACCACGCGGGCGACGACGTGACCGTCTGGGTCGGTCCGCTCGTCGACGACGGGACAGCCGAGATAGACAGTGAGGACGAGCGAGTCGAGGGCCGCGTGACCGGCTTCTACGTCGCTGACGACGGACCGGGTATCCCGTCCGACAAACTGAACGACGTTCTCTCGGTCGACGCCTTCTCAGGCAGTAACAACGGCCTGGGCCTGTCTATCGTTGCCCAGATCACTGACGCCCACGGCTGGGACATCTCGGTGACCGAAAGCAGGGCCGGCGGCGCACGATTCGAAGTGTCCGACGGGACAAAACCGGTCTCACCGTTTCACTCCTGGTAGCGCGGAGACGGCGACTGACAGCGTCCGAATCGGGTGTCAGTGCTGTCCGTGGTGGGATTGACAGATTTATTTGCTCGCCCACTATATGGTACGTCAGTGCAGACTCCGGAACAGGACATCGAAGCCGTGCTGAAAGAGTCAGGCCCGGATTACGAGGGCTTCCAGTTCGAGACTCCGGGTGGGGGCCACCAGAGTGATGTCTACATGGTGACGCTGCGCCACAACGACGAGGCGTACGAGGTGGTCGTGAAGTTCAAGCCACAGGGCGATGTCCCGTTCGCCGTCGAACCCTGTCTCCACGACTTCGTCGCCGGCCGGACTGACGTCCCTGTTCCACGCATCCTCGTCTACGAAGACGATCCCGACGCCGACGTGCCGCCGTATTTTGTCACCGAACGCATCCACGGCGAGAATCTGGCTGAAGAGTTCGCCGGGCTTTCGACCGAGGACCGACGGCGGGTGCTAGCCCAGTCCGGTCGGATACTCGGCGACATGCATTCCGAGATCGGGTTCGAGGCGTTCGGTCGACTCACGCTCCACGACGACCGAATCATCGTGAGTGACTGGATGGGCAACTGGCGGGAGTACTTCGAGAGTCTCACCAGATCCCACCTCTCTCACCTCGACGGGACGCCCTTCGAGGACATGACGGATCGGGCACGGGACTGTATCGAACCGGCCCTGGAGATGGTACCCGAGGACGGCGTCCCCCGGCTGGTACACGACGATTTCAGGCCGGCGAACCTGATGTTCGAGCAGACAGCGGACGCGCCGATCACGGCTGTCCTCGACTGGCAGGACGTGCTCGCGGCGTTGCCGGAGTACAACCTCGCACAGACCGAGTTCCTCTTCATCGACTCGTCGTTTCAAGATCCGGAACTGCGTGACTCACTCCGAACAGTGTTCCGAGAGGGCTATCAGGAGATGCGCCCGATGGAGTTCGACGAGGGGTACGAGCAGCGACGGCCACTCTATCAGCTCTCGACGCTCCTGTGGCGGATGGCCGGCTTCGAGGCCGCCTTCGCCGATGAGTCCGGCCTCGCCGCTGCTCGTGCCGAGGCCCAATACCGCCAGCAGTTCGAGCGGCTCGTCGAGGAGATACAGGCGGATTAGGCCGTTTCGGGCGATTGCTCGCCGTCGACAAGCTCCCACACTGACTCCCAGTCGAGCGTCGTCTGTGCGCCGGGTGACTGTGCCGCGAGTGCGCCACAGGCGTTGGCGATTGCGAGTGCACGCTCCGGGTCGGTCCCCTGTGTACTGGCGAGTAGATACCCGGCGGCGAACGCATCACCCGCCCCTGCAGTGTCTACGGATTCTATGGGATACCCGGCGTTTGTGACCGTCTGGTTGTCGATATGTACCGTCGCGCCGCAGTCCCCGTGTTTGACGACGACTGTCGGCACTCTGTCGAAAAGGCCGCTGTCCGCGGCGTGGTCGGCTTCCCGGTCGTTGCAAAACAGGATATCTGCGTGTGAGAGTACCGCCGAGTAATCGCGGTATGGGAGCCGGCGACCGGGGTCGAAGCTCACTGGGACATCCGCGGTCGCGGCATCGCGTGCGAGCGTCGCAGCTGTCGCGGGGTCCTGCCCGGTCAGATGGAGGTGGTCCGCCTCGGCCAGGGTCTCGACCGGGAGATCCGACGCGCAGAACGCCTCGTTGGCCCCGTCGTTTCCAAGCACTGCAACATCGCCGTTCTCGTCCACGATGAGATATTTCACCGCTGTCGGTTCGTCCGACTCGACCAGTAGCGTCTCGACGCCAGCCGCCGCCAGTTCGCGCCGAGCCATGGTGCCGTGGTCGTCCCGGCCGACGCTACCGAGGACTAGCGGCTCCGCATCAAGCCCAGCCAGTGCGACGGCCGCGTTCGATGCACTCCCCCCGCTAGACTGTGACCGGTCGGTGATACGCCCCTCGCCGTCGGGCTCCGGGAGGTGGTCGACGTGGAGCGTCACGTCCCAGTTGACGTGGCCGGCACAGATGACGCGCATATCCACCGCTGGGAGGGGCGCTGTCATAGCAGTTTCCCACTGCGGTCTATGCAGCATATTTAACATGGACCGGAACGGACCGCTGCACATGGTAACGGTCCCCGATAGCATCCTCCCGATGAGTTGTTGGACTGGCAGACAATCACTCCAGCCAGAGGTGATTGCGTGATGCGTCACGGTGTGGCTGTACTCGCTTGCTTAGTCGTCGTCGGCTCGCTTCCGCTGTCAGTCGCCGGCGCGAGCGTCAACGCGTCGATATCGAACGTTGATGTGTCGCCGTCAACGCCGGCACCGGGCGAAACCATCACGTTCGAGACGACGGTGCGAAACCTCGAGAATAGCGACGCCCCACTCGAAATCAACGATATCGCGGTCCGGAAATCGGGTGGGCGCGGTGTCACTGAGTACGACCGCGTCTCGAATCTCGGTTCGATCTCCCCGGGCAGCACGTTGGAAGTGCCCCTGACTGCCTCGTTTGATTCGGCTGGAACTAGAGACCTCCGCGTCATTGTGTACGGTCGTGACCGCGGGACGGGCGAGAACGTCGAGCTCAGATACCCGGTGAAGCTAAACGTCGAAGAGCGTCACCCACAGGTGGATATTACGGCCAACGACTCCGTCGCCGGCGTTGAATCGACCGGCGAGGTCACCGTCGCAAACGGACTCGATACCCAGATAACGAACGTCGAAGTCGTCGTCGAGGGCGACGGCGTCGAGATGACAAAGAGCCGGACGGTTCGGTCAAGCGTCGCACAGAACGGGTCGATTACAGCCCCGTTCCGGTTCCGACCTGCATCCGCCGGCGAACACTCGTTGACCGCAACTATCAGCTACACAGTTGACGGAGACACCACCCGCAGCACGACCCGGACGACAGACATCGAGTCGGACCCGCTCCGGAACAGCGTGGAACTCGATACGACTGCAGTCGGTAGCGGCACCGACCGCGCGCTGCGAGTCGCCGTCTCTAACGGGGGCAACGCTCCCCTCTCGGATGTCATGGTCAGTGCAACGTCGGAGAACGCGTCGTTCCAGCGTGTACTGCTTGAGAACATCTCCGCCAGCACAACCCGGCAGGTGCGACTGAACGCTACGATGGACGAACCCCGTGCGGACGTTACCGTCACTGCCGACTACGAACTCGGAACCGAAACGGAGCAGACGACCACCGAAACGACGCTCCGATCGGTCCCAGGAACGATAGACCTCACCGGTCTGGACGTGATCCGGCAGGGCGGCCGCCTCCAGATTTCAGGGAGTGCGAGCAACGTCGGGTCGACTGATGCGGACAGCGTCCTCGTCAGCGTCGTCGACACAGAGACCGTCACTCCAGCAACCCCGAACCGCGATTACTTCGTCGGCACGGTCCCGGCCAGTGACTTCGTCTCCTTCAACGTGTACGCCCGGACGACGGGCAACGCCACGTCGGTACCACTGGAGGTGACCTACATCGTCGACGACACGCGGAAGCGACAGACGTTCGACGTCGACACCAACCAGATGGGCGGTTCGGTATCACAGCCGGAGCAGGATGGCGACAGTGAGGGCGGTGACCAGAACAGCATGCTGCCGGTCTTCGTCGCCGGTGGCCTGGCGCTACTGGTCGTCGTCGGTGTCCTCGTGCGCCGCTACCGCCGCAGTGACGACGATATCGAGGTATGACGGTCATCGACGCACAGGGACTGGTCAAGCGCTACCGGACCGGTGGCCAGACCCTCTATGCACTGGCGGGTATCGACTTCGCCCTCGAAGCCGGTGAGTTCGTCTCGATTATGGGGCCAAGCGGCAGTGGCAAAACGACCTTGCTGAATATCCTTGGACTGCTGGATACGCCGACGGAGGGGACCGTCCTGCTGGAGGGGCAGGACGTGACCGGACTCGGCGACAGCAAGCGGACGCGCCTCCGGAAGCAAACGATCGGGTTCGTGTTCCAGCACTTCTATCTCCTGCCGACGCTGACCGCGGTTGAGAACGTCGAAGTACCACTGTTGTTGGACAGCGACCCGAAAGTGAAAAAACGGGCCAGAGCGCTTCTAGAGCGGCTTGGGTTGGGTGAGCGACTGGACCACAAGCCCGACGAACTCTCCGGCGGCCAGAAGCAGCGCGTCGCCATCGCACGCTCGCTCATCAACAGCCCGAAGGTCGTTCTCGCTGACGAGCCGACAGGCAACCTCGACAGCGAAACTGGGCGTCAGATCCTTGACGAGTTCCGCCGCATCGCCGACGAGGACGACGTGGCAATCGTCGCCGTCACTCACGACGACCTTGTCAACGAATACGTCGACCGAACCGTCCATCTGGTCGACGGCACCATTGGGAGGGAACGAAAGAATGGCGGGTAGGTTCTTCCCGGCCGCGTTGATGGCACGGCGCAACCTCACGCGGACGAAGATGCGGTCGCTGCTGGCGTCGCTAGGTATCGTCATCGGCGTCGTCGCTATCGCTTCGCTGGGGATGTTCGGCGTCGCGCTCCAGTACTCGTTCACCCAGAACCTCGGCAACGTCGGAAACCAGCTCACCGTGTACCCGAACTCCGGCGAAAACGTCACTGAACTCACCGAGCGAGATATCCGCACGATTCGCAGAGAGGCGAGCGCGACAGCAACTGTCTCGCCGGTAAAGACACGTGTGGAGCCAGTGTCGTACAACCGTGAGGACGAAGTCAGGGAAACGATATACGGCGTTGAGAACCCGGAAGAGTTGTACGAGGCAAAGGAGGGACGGGTATCGCCGTTCCGGTCGGGGGCACTTGTCGGATCAACCATCGCAGAGGCACGTGACCTGCATCCGGGGAGTCAGATCACTGTCAACGGGACCAGCGTCCGTGTCCGGGCTGTGCTGGAAGAAGGCGACCAGTTCTCTTCGGCGAACCCCGATAATCGAATCATCATGCCCGCGGCTTCGTTCAACCAGCGTGGCTACTCAGAGGTGTACGTTATGGAGTCCACTGGGACGCAGGCTAACGAAACCGCGATGGGGATACGCGACTCACTCAACAACCGTGAGGACCGGGTTTTCGTTCAGGAACTGGGCTCGCTCGTCGACACCATCGAGGAGCAGTTCCAGATCATCAACACCGTCCTCGCCGGTATCGCATCGATTTCGCTGCTCGTGGCTGGCATCTCGATCCTCAACGTCATGCTGATGTCCACCGTCGAACGCCGGGAGGAGATCGGTGTTCTCAGAGCGGTCGGTTACCAGAAGCGGGATGTCCTCAAAGTGATGTTGATGGAAGCGACGCTACTCGGGTTCCTCGGTGGCATCGCTGGTGTCATTCTGAGTATCGGTGCCGGGCTAGCGATAAACCACTACGCCGTCGGCGATGCGATGGCCGTGTTCAGGCTACCAAACGCCTGGTACGTCGGCGCGGCGTTTTCCTTTGGGGTGCTGACGAGTATCGTCAGCGGGCTGTATCCGGCTTGGAAAGCAGCGAGCGAAGAACCAGTCGACGCGCTGCGCGGTTAAATCGTCGCGTCGACACCCGGTTCCAGCAGTGGGTCGGTTCGGTCGACCGACAGGGAGTCGAACTGTGCGAGCCAGTCCTCGTCGCCGCGCTCGAAGGCCTCCAGCGCGTCGCCGACGGTGTAGGTCCGTTCCTCGTCCGAGCACGGGAACACGCCCTCTAGGTCGTCGCCGTCATAGATCGCCAGCGAGACGACCGGGAACACGACCACGTCGTCGACGCGGTCCATCCCGACGTAGCTTCGGTTCCGCCGTTCGAACGCCGGTTCGAGCGAGTGGTCGTTCTGGCCTGCCCAGTCTCTGAACTCCTCATAGGTCCGGATGGCTTCCGACCGCTTGTCCTCTGCCATCGTTCTGATCCGCTGCCACTCGCCGGCCAACATCGACTCGCTGAACACACCGTTGGCCTCCAGTCGCTTCACCCGATTGAGTACCTGCTGTTGTGCGTCGAATGTACCGTAGGTATCTCCACGAAGATACAGTTCCGCTCGAAGATGTGTGTCCCCTGTCATAGCTTTCTCATCGCTAGCTTCTCCAGAGACCCTCAAAACTCTTTCCTAGATATGCACGCCAACACACCACATGAAACTGAGTTCTAGAATTTGCGGTATGAGGGGCTCTATATGCATAATATGGTGTATTTACCTGAATACGGAAGCCCCTTATATTATTAGTACGTCAACAGTTATTTTCCTCTTAGGTCGATGTTAGTTTCGGTGATTGTCGAACAAACTATTGGTGGATATACTCAGGTTTAGACGGTAGATTCGAAGATTTATAAGAATTCAAATAGTTGTTTGTCGGGAGCTTTTGTGCTCAGGCAGCCCCGTGACGACCTGTTCGAGATATTGCTAGCCAGAGACTCCACAGGTCTTGCCTGACCCCGCACCCGGTATGGTCGCTGTACCTGTCTGCGACATTTGCCGGATCCGGGAGCGGCGCGCCCGAGGATATTCGATAGCTGCCGAAATCGTAGCCAACCCTCGTCGAAAACACGGGCAGTCGTACCACGCTGTGTTCGGACGCCCGCTAGTCCTCCAGCCGCACTGCTTGCGAGGGACTCCGTTCACGACTTCACCGGCTAAGGTCGAGCCGTGGCGTACCACACACTCCCTGTTCGACTATCCGAGAACCCACCGCGTGTTCGGGTTCTCGCTACTCGTCTGCTACAAAAACGATTGAACGCCCGTGGCCGGCCCCTCTCGTCGATTCAATCGTCTGCGTGCGCTTGTGTTCCACTGGCCACAATATCGATCTCGCCGGCGTCCAGCTCTTCTTCGATTTCGCGAGCGGCCTGCACCATGTTCTCCATCTTCCCGCGGGCGACCTCCCGGGGCAGAAGCTTCACGCCGCAGTCCGGCGACACGGTGAGGCGCTCTGGGGGCACGACCTCCAGTCCCTTCTTGATGTTCTCCTTGATCTCCTCGACGGACTCGACCTCAGCTGTGTGTGCGTCCAGCACGCCCATGGCGAAGTCCTTCGTGAACTCGTGCTCTTTGAACACGTCGAGCTGGTCGTAGTCGCCGTTGGCGAGTTCCAGGTCGTACTCGTGGACCGGGTAGTCCAGAATTTCGGGGTAGATCCGCGAGTAGTCGCCGTAACAGACGTGCAGGCCGAGGCGCACGTCGTCGGGGATCTCGTCAACGATGCGCTCCAGACACTCGCCGACGATGGCGTGGTCGTCCGGCGTCGTGGCCAGTGCCGGCTCGTCGATCTGGATGTATCGAGCGCCGGCCTCGACCAGCGCCTCGATTTCCTCGTTGACGAGGTCTGCTAGTTCGTAGGCCAGCTGCTCTTCGTTGTCGTACACTTCGTTGAACGACCAGTTGGCGAGCGTGTAGGGCCCCGTAATCGGAACCTTGACCGGCCGCTCGGCGACCTCGTCGGTGAACTCGAACTCCTCGACGAGCCACTGCTCGCCGTACTCGACCTCGTCGGCGACGCTCGGCTTGTCGAAGTAGTTGTGGCCCCACACCTTCACGCGGCCGTTGAACTCGTAGCCGTCGATGCGGTGGGCGAAGTACTCCACCATCTCGTTGCGTCTCATCTCGCCGTCACAGATAACGTCGAGGCCCGCCCGCTCGTGCTCGTGGGTGATGAGCCGCGAGGCGTCGTCTTTCGATTCCTCCCATTCGTCCTCGCCGAAGTCGGCGTCCTCGTCCTCGAACAGCTCTCGGGCACGGTCGTGCCACTTGGGCTTGGGGTAGGAGCCGACGACGGTCGTCAGCAGGAAGTGGTCGTTCGGGTGGTCCGCCGGTTTGAACTGGTCTCGTGGTCCTGTCATCGTTTTATGCCTCCGCCGTCTCCAGATCCGCGGCGTTTGCGAGCGCTTCGAGTTTGTCTTCGAACTTGTTCACCGGGAGATAGAACGTTTCCGTGTTCGCCGTCGCGTAGACAGTGTCGTAGGCAGTGTTAGTCTGCTGTTCGAACCAGTCGATGCGGTCCCGAATCGTCTCGGGCGACTCGACGAGCGTGTTCTGGCCGTCGACAACGCCCAGCGCCACGTCGTCCTTGGTGCCGTATTCCTGCACGTTGTAGACGGTCTGGTCGTGGTTCGCGACGAGGTCGAAGCCGATGGCATCCACGTCAGCGTCCATCAGATGTGCGTAGGCTTTCTCCTCAATTGCGCCCCAGTACGTGTGGGCGACGACTTCGGCGTCGGCGGCCGAGGCGATGGCATCGATTGCCTCGGCGGCGCGTTCATCCTCGCCGTCGGCGGGCGTGTTCTCGACGAGCGACGGTTCAAGCAGGAACAGCGTCTCGACATCCGGGAAGGACTTCACTTCCTCGACGAGGAAGTCGGCGATGGCGTCGAGGAACTCGGCGTCGTCGCCGTAGTGCTCGTCGGTCGCTAGGTCCGCAAGCGAGTACGGGCCAGGGAGCACGGCCTGAAGGCCGTCGTCGACGTGCTCGGCGGCCGCGCCGAGGTCTGCAGCCACGTCGCCGCCGTCAGCGCTCAGGTCGCCCTGCACGACCGGCTCTCGGTAGAAATTGTTGTTGTCGTAGTAGCGGACGATGCCTTTCGTCTCCACGCTGTCGTGAACCGCGAGCGGGTGCGCGAGCATGTCGTCCCAGCGGAGCTGGCCCTCGACTACGCGGTCGAGCCCGGCGTCCTGCTGGACGGCGATGACTTCCTCGCGTGCCTCGTCGTAGGCCGCGACGACCTCGCCGGACTCGTCGCCCGAGATGAGGTCGGTCTTCTGATGGCCCTTCAGATCTGCCAGTTCGTCCTTGGCCCAATCCGGAAGCGGAAAGAGCCCAGGGGTCGTGGCGATTACCTGTGTCATTGCCCTGCAGTAGGAAATGACGGGCTTTAATATTTCCTATTCAATAAAATGCCCAGTAGTAATTAGTCTTGATAGAACCGCAAGACGACGAGGGCTTCGTAGGGGTGCTTCTCGCTCGCAAGCTGCTCGCTCGCTAGGCCGTGTTCGCTCGCGTACGCCCGCACTGCGTCCGGGTCCGTGAGACTACTGACAAGCATGAGCGCTTCGCCACCCGGAGCCAGCACGCGCTCGACGGTTTCGAGGAACGGATCGACGAGGCGACGGCCGTCGTCACCGCCCGACAGCGCGTGTTCCATCCAGTCGTCCCACTCCTGCTCGGGTGGGGTCGGCAAATACGGCGGATTGAACGCGACGAGGTCGAACGTATCCGCTCGGAACGGCTCGACGAGGTCGCCGCGGACGACCGGGACGCCGTTGGCAGCGGCCTCTCGACAGGCCAGCGGGCTCACGTCGACGCCGACCGTCCGGGCCCCGGCGTCGGCGAGCGTCGCGGCGACGTACCCGGAGCCTGTCCCCACATCAAGGACGGTATCGCCCGCCTCGACTCGCTCTCGGGCCGTGCGTGCCAGTAGGTCCGAGTCCTCCGCCGGCTGGTACACCGACGCCACGCCCCGCTGGTCGGCCAGTGAGGGTCGGTCGTCGGAGCCACCGTCTCCGTCGTCCCGGTCGCGCGTCTCTTCGCCCATCTCAAGCCTCCGGCTGCCCGACCTCGTAGGCGACCGTCGCCAACGTGGCGAAATCGGCTGGTGTGAGCTTCCCGGCGCGGGCGCTCATGAGGTCCTCGTCGGCAGCCTCGACCACCGCATCGGGGTCGCCCAGCCCGGAGATGTGGGCCGTGTTGCGGACGGCGTTGCGCATCGTCTTCCGGCGCTGGGTGAACACCGCCTTCAGGAAGTCCATGAAGAAGTCGTCGCTGGGGACAGTGTAGTCGGGTTTCCGCGGCGTCGTCCGGACGAGCGCGCTCGTCACGCGCGGTTGCGGGTCGAACGCCTCAGGCGGCACCGTCTCGACGACCTCCACGTCGGCGTAGTGGCCCGCCGTGACCGAGAGCCGCCCGTAGTCGTCCGTCGCCGGCTCGGCGGCCATTCGCTCGGCGAACTCCTGCTGGAACATCAACAGGAGCGGGCGCTGTTCCGGCAGCAACCGAAACGCGATCTCCGAGGACGCGCCATAGGGCAGGTTCGAGATGCTGGCGGTGAACTCTGGGAGGTCGACTTCGAGCGCGTCACCTTCGACGACAGTGAGGCGGTCCGCCGCGACTTCCTCGGCGAACTCCTCGCGGAGATGTGCCGCGAAGTCCGGGTCGCGCTCAACTGCGGTCACTTTCTCAGCCGTCGCGAGCAGGCGGTCCGTCAGCGCGCCCGGGCCTGCGCCGATCTCCAGTACGTGCGAGAGGTCGATACCCGCGTCCGTCGCGTACTCCGGAATTCGGTCGAGGACCCGGTCGTCGACGAGGAAGTGCTGGTCCTGCCGGGTATCGGCCCGTTTGCCGGCCCGCCGGACGAGCGCGTCGGGGTCCCGAGTCCCTGTTTCGGTTGTAGTCATTAGCGAGCCGTAACGGGTCGCGGTAGAAAAGGGTCGCCTTGTACTGACGGCCGTGGGGATAGCTGCTTGTAGCCGACAGTGTTACGAGGACTGTTCCTCGCGCCGGACGAACAGCCGGTACTTCAGGTCGTCGTCCTGTAGCTCTTCGAGGATTCGCTCGACGAGCGTCTCCTTGGGGCTGTGGAGGCCGCTGACACGCTCTTCGAGGTCCTCGAAGCTTTCGAAGGGCTTTCGCTTTCGCTCGTCGAGAATCGTGTTCCGGAGCTTCTTCCCGATGCCCGGCAGGAGATTCAGCTGGTGGAGCCGTAGCGTGATCGGCTGGGCATCGTTGTAGAAGTCGACAAAGCGTTGTTCGTTCGCTTCGACGATTTCCTCGACGGCGTAGTCGAGTTCCGAGCGGGCACCGCTCGGGATGTCCTCGAACTCGACTTCCGCCACACGGCCGAACTCCGTCAGGTCGACGCGGTCGCCGAAGGCGATATCGACATCCTTGTCATCGAGCTGCAACTCGTAAATATAAAACTCATCAACGTCGAGCGCGTACGCGAGCGGCTCCTTCTGGTGCTGTGGCCGGTCGTCCCCGGGACGTCCGTGCGGGAGGACATCGAGGACAGCCGCCATCATAGTGTCGCCGCCGCTCTCCGATTCAGTCATGACAGGCAGTACGAGTACAGCACACTTAATGCCGGTGGATGCCCCGAACCGCTTCACGGGACGCCGTCGCTATCTTTGTGTTCGGTTCAACGGCGGCGGAAAACGACGACTGATCACGCTGCTGGTCGCCGGGGAAATCAGAGAAAGAGCGGCGGTAGCCGAACTGACGGCGTCGTTACGCGTACTGCTTGACGATGTTGATTATCTCGTCGAGTTCGTCACCGTCGAGCGTGTACCGCTCCTGTGCGAACACGGCCCGGAGCTCGTCGCGGTCCAGCGGCCGGAGGTTCGCGATCTTGTAGGCCGTCGGCGTGTCGACCTTCTCGAGTTCTTCGAGGTCTTCGACCAGCTGGAGCGACTCTTCGGGGTCGAGGAGGGCAAAGCGGTTGACGTGCTCGATGGCCCGCTTGAGCTCGTAGCGCATCTCGCGGTCCTCCTCGGCGGCCCGCTCCATCTCGAGGTCTTCGAGTATCTCCTTGGTCTCCGCGACCGTCAGGAACTCCTCACTGACTTTTTCTTTGAATATCGTCATTCTTGCCGGCGCAGGTGCGCAGCGGTGACGATGATGGTCTTTTCTTTGCCACCGTCAACGATATCGACCTTGTACGCGTCACCCTGCTTCCCTTCGACGGTTCCGGTCTGGCCGTCGAACCGCGGGTGGAAGCGCCCGTTCGGCACGGACGGGTCGATCTTGAGGTGGACTTTCTCGCCGTCGTCGAACTCTTCGACGGCGCGCTGGGGCGGCGAGGTGCCGCGGTCGCGGGGCTTGTTCTTGAGCTTGTCTCGTGTTCCTTCGAGAGGTCCGTTTGAACTAGGCATTCTTGCTCTCCGCTAATCCGGTCGCCCTAATAAAACGTGCGTTCCGCGGCCGTCGCCGGCCACGTGCTGGCAGTCGCTACGGAGCCGAGTAGAAAACTACAGCAACGGGTCGATTACAGGCGACCGGTGCTCTCGACGGAGACCGACTCGACGTCATCGACGTTCGCGAAGGCCTCTTCGACGGCTTCCGTGCCGCCAGTGTCGTCAGGGACGATGACCGTCGGCGTCAGCGCGACGAGGCCGAAGGCGACGTCCTCGCGCTCGAACCCGTTGATCTTCGTTCCTTCGGGAAGCACGCCCTCGAGACGCTCCTGCAGGTCGTCGAGGTCGACTTCGGGACTCTCCGGCATGACCTTGATCTTGGCTGCTACTTTCCCCATTGTTATGGCCCCATGAAACCGCAGTCCGGGCATTTGTAGAGGTTGCTCTGCTTTCGGCAGGTGGCACAGCGGTAGATCTGCTGGCCACAGTCCGGGCACTTGAACGCGGCGGCGTTCGTGCCGGCGATGTTGATGCCACACGAGACGCACTTGCGCGCCTGTTTCTGTTGGCTCTCGCTCATACCACTCCGTATCCGACCGCGGCTTTTAACGATTGCCAAACGCGACCGTCACCGCGAGTGACTGCCATGGCCCTAGTTCCCGGGCAGAATGTCCCCGAGTGCAGCGCCGATCGCCATCGGAACGAACGCCACGGCACAGATGCAGGCCGATTCGTAGACGACTGCGGGGTCCGTTGACCACTCAACCAGCCCCCAGCCCGTAAGCAGGGCGATGGAGACGACCAGCGCCGTTCCGGTGACGCCGACGAGTCGCCGCGGCACGATTCCCAGTATCCGGTTGGCCACTCGAACATCCTGAAAGTCGGCGACGTACAGAATCGAGATGACCAACGCGATGGCGATGGCGACTGTCGCGACGAGATACAGCGGGTGTTGAGCGATGTGTAGCCCGGCATCGACCGTCCCGCCCTCGACGGCCATCGGAATCCCGAACAACAGCGAGCCGAGCAGCGCCTCCGCGAGATCGGACCGTCCGAAGCCCCAGACGACCCGGCCGAAGGTCGCAGGCTCGTGATCCTGTGAGTCTGCGGCCGCGCGCATCGCGTCCCGGACCTGCTGGCGCTCGTCCTCTGAGTCGACGAGTTGTTCCAGTTCTTGGAGTTCGTCGAATAGATTCGCGAACTCGTCGTCCTCTGCGTCTAGTTCGGACGGAGGGCGGTTTGACTGGCTCATCTGAGATCAGGGTCGCTGTCTCGCGTCGGTACGTCCGGGTTCGGGTCGGCACCGGTCGTCGGCTCGCCGTCCTCCCAGACGTAGAACCCCTCGCCGGTGACTGCGCCGCGTTGCCCGTCTGCGACCTTCTGTCTGAGCAGCGCCGGGGGTTCGAACCGCTCGTCGAGCCGCTCAGCGAGGTCTTCGAGCGCTGTTAGCACTGTTTCCAGCCCATGCCGGTCGGCGCGGACGAGCGGCCCGTCGCGGTCCGACGCCCCGCGCTCGAAGGTCCGGTCGATATCACGAACCCCGGCGACGCCGTCCTCGACCATCCGGACCGCCTCGGCGATGGTGGCGAGTTCGAGGCGGAGTGCGGCGAACCCCGGCGTGTCGCGCACGACGACTGGCGACGCATCCAGACTCTCCACGAAGTCCGTGACTCGGTCACGGGTCGCTGCCGTCGTCTGCTCGGCGATGACGACCTCGACGATAGCCCCGTTCGGCGGATCAACGAGGTTGAGGCCGACCGCGCGGTCCGGGCTCCGGAGGCCAGTCGCGACGGCAGTCACCGACAGTGACGTGTCGCTGACAGCGATGAGCGTCTCCCCCTTGACCATCGTCTCAGTTTCGGCGACTACCTCTCGATGGCCGTCCGTCTCACCAGCGGTCGCGTCGATGATGATATCGCTGCCGCTGACGGCGCTTTCGAGCCCGGTGGTTCCGTCGATATCGGCCGGTACATCCCCGTCAAGTGCGTGGTGGATCTCGTCGACCCGGTCCATCACGTCTGACGCATCCGTTCCCCGAAGACGCACTTCGTGGCCCGCACGGACACATCGCTGTGCGATATCCCGCCCCCGCTGTCCGGTCCCGAGTACGGCCACAATCATGACAGTACCACCGCACTCCCGGCGTTAATCCTTTACGCCGCGACCTGTCCCGGTCTTCTCACCGGGCCGAACCGCTTGTGGGCTGGATAGGGCAACTGGAGCAGCGGCAGTACGCTTTTTTCGACACCGGCTGTATCGCCGAGTATGGATATCGGCGTACTGACAGTTCCTTTGGGCGGACAGTCACTCGATGAGGCACTGGCGTATCTCAGCGACCTAGGCGTCGATGCGGTCGAACTGGGGTGTGGCGGCTTCCCCGGCGACGACCACCTCGACCGGCAGGAGTATCTTGACGACGAGGAGAAACAGGCTGAGCTTGAGGCGCTTTTAGACGAACACGACCTCCGGGTGAGCGCGCTGGCGACACACAACAATCCGCTTCACCCGGACGACGAACGCGCCGCAGAGGCCGACCGTGAACTCCGGGAAGCGATCCGGTTGGCCGACCAGCTCGACGTGAACACCGTCACGGGGTTTTCGGGGCTTCCCGCCGGCGGCCCTGACGACGAGGTCCCGAACTGGATCACTGCGCCCTGGCCGACTGAACACGCCGACGCCCACGAATACCAGTGGCGCGTCGCCGACGAGTACTGGTCGGACCTCGCGGCTCACGCGGCCGCACATGACGTGGATGTCGCCATCGAGATGCACCCCAACATGCTGGTGTACGAACCGCGCGGGCTGCTCGAACTCCGCCGCCGGACGAACGACCGCATCGGCGCGAACTTCGACCCGTCACATCTGTACTGGCAGGGCATCGACGTGACCGAGGCGATCCGCCTGCTCGGCGAGCACGACGCCATCCACCACTTTCACGCCAAAGACACGAAGGTGTACGAGTCGAACGCCCGCGAGAAGGGCGTGCTGGACACTGCGCCGTACACAGACGAAGCGGACCGGTCGTGGCTGTTCCGCTCAATCGGCTATGGCCACGACGAGTCCCACTGGAAAGACGTGGTGTCGACGCTGCGGATGGTCGGCTACGACGGCGCGCTCTCTATCGAACACGAGGACTCGCTGACCAGCGCGCGTGAGGGGCTGGAGAAAGCAGTCGACGTGCTCGACCGCGCCGTCTTCGAGACCCAGCCCGGCGACGCCTACTGGGCTGAGTGACCGGTACAACCAACGATGCGGCTTTTTCGGGCACATACGCTTATATAGTGTCTACGAGATGTTACGACCGGATTCCCGTATCCAGTGACACGATATGGACATCGAACTCACCCACAAACCCTCGTACACGCACGTCCGCGCTACCCTCGACAGCGGCGAGTCGATACTCGCCGAACCCGGCGCGATGGTCAGCCACTCGCCGACTATCGAAATCGAGACGACGACCAGTCGGGACGGCCTCCTCAGCTCCGCGAAGTCGATGCTTGGCGGTGAATCACTGCTTGCAAACGAGTTCACGGCCCAGGGCGGCTCCGGAACCGTTACCCTCGCGCCGCCGACGCCCGGTGACGTCCACCACCACGAACTCACGGGCGAGACGCTGTATGCCGTCGACGGCGCGTTTCTCGCGGCCGACCCAGACATCGATATCGACTCCGAGTTCGGTGGTATCAAATCGATGCTGGCCGGCGCAAGCATCACGCCGCTGGCGCTGAAAGGGACCGGAAACGTCCTCATCGAGGCCTTCGGCGGGCTGGAGACCGTCGAACTTGACGCCGGCGAGTCCTACACCATCGACAACGACCACGTCGTCGCCTGGGAGGGGTCGGTCAACTTCGACGCCCACCGCGTCGGGGGGCTGAAGTCGACGGTCCTCAGCGGTGAGGGCCTTGTGATGGATTTCACCGGCCCCGGGACGGTCTGGTACCAGACACGTGGCCTCTCCTCGTTCACCTCGGCCATCGCGGACGCGCTGCCCGGGACAGGTGACAACGGCGGTAACTCAACCGGTATAGACGACTTCATCTGAGTCCCGTCGGAAGTCCGCCGAAGAACAGCCGCGTTCAGGAGAGTGCTTGCGTGATGTCCGTCGACGAAACCATCCCGACGTAATCCTGGTGTTCGTCAATGACTGGGAGGTGCTTGATGTCGTAGGTCGTCATCATCGCTGCCGCTTCGCCCAGTTCGAGCGAGGTCGTCACCCGCTCGACCGGAGCCGTCATCACGTCGCCAACGGTCGCCGACGAGAGGTCCTTCCCGGTCGCGACGGCATCGACGATGTCGGTGGTGGTGATGATGCCCGCCTCTGCCCCCGGCACGAAGATGCCGTTGATGTTCTGCGCTTGCATCTGCGTCGCGGCCGCTTTGACGGTTTCGTCGGCAGAAATCGTCTCTAACGGCGTCGACATGATATCCTCGATACGAACGGTCGTTTCAGTGGCCATGCAGGAGCAACGCGCGCATCCGGTTTCGTCTTTTCCCTCGCGGCGGCCCGCTCTCCTGCCGTCACCATGAGCATTATCTCGGCCCCGAGTGAACAGCCGGGTATGACCCTCGACATCGGCATGCTCGGCTACCGCTTCATGGGCAAGGCTCACGCGAATGCACTGGACCGCCTGCCCATGTTCTTCCCCGAAGCGCCTGCCGTCAACAAGGACGTGCTCGTCGGCCGCGACGAGGACGCGCTGGCAGACGCAGCCGACCAGTTCGGCTTCGACCGGACAGCGACGGACTGGCGGGCTATCGTCGACGAGGTGGACGTGTTCTACAACCTCGGCCCGAACCACGTCCACGCCGAGCCGTCCATCGCGGCGCTGGAGGCCGGCACGCCGACGTTCTGTGAGAAACCGCTTGCGCCCACGCTCGATACGGCTGAGGAAATGGCCGAGGCCGCTGCCGACGCCGATGTCCCTGCGGGCGCTGCGTTCAATTATCGGTTTGTTCCGGCCATCCAGTACGCGAAGGGACTCATCGACGACGGCGTGCTCGGGGAAATCCATCATTTCCGCGGGCAGTACCTTCAGGACTGGCTGGTCGACCCCGACGCGCCGTGGTCCTGGCGCAACGACGAGGAGATGGCCGGCAGCGGGGCACTCGGGGACCTCGGATCGCACACGGTCGACCTGGCCCGGTTCCTGCTCGGCGACGCCGCTGGCGAGATAACCGACGTGAGTGGCCACCTCCGAACGTTCACCGAGGAGCGTCCTGTAGAAGGGAGCGACGAGACACGTCCGGTGACCGTCGACGACGCCTACAGCGCCCAGATAGCGTTCGACAGCGGTGCGATGGGGACGCTCGAAGCATCACGAGTCGCCAACGGTCACAAGAACGCTCACACCATCGAGATCGAGGGATCGAAGGGCGCAATCAAGTTCGACCTCGAACGCTTGAACGAACTGCAGGTTCTCA
The DNA here is from genome assembly GCF_054850705.1 of Haloarcula sp. H-GB5. NCBI lineage: Archaea > Methanobacteriati > Methanobacteriota > Halobacteria > Halobacteriales > Haloarculaceae > Haloarcula > Haloarcula sp. H-GB5. The sequence goes on from NZ_JBTWBG010000002.1 coordinate 749,469, forward strand.
CCGAGGGTGACCGCGGCTTCCAGCAGGTGCTTATCACCGACGAAGACGACCCCTACGTCGACCACTGGTGGCCCCCCGGCCACGTCATCGGCTGGGAGCACACGTTCGTCCACGAGAACTACGAGTTCCTCTCGGCCGTAGCAGACGGCGGCGAACAGGAGCCGTCCTTCGCCGACGGACTCGCCGCACAGCGGGTGCTTGACGCTATCGAACGCAGCGACGAGCGCAGCGAGTGGATCAGCCTGTAGGTCCGAACCGAAACCCCCTTTCGGCGGCTACTGGTAGAGTCTGCCATGCTCTCTATCGCGCTGGCCGGGAAACCGAACGCCGGCAAGTCTACTTTCTACAAGGCGGCGACGATGGCCGACGTGGACGTGGGGAACTACCCGTTCACGACTATCGACGCCAACCGTGGAGTCAGCCACGTCCGAACGGAGTGCCCCTGTCTCGACCGGGAGGAGCGCTGTAGCGACGACAACTGCCGGGACGGCAAGCGCTACGTCCCGGTGGAACTCATCGACGTGGCCGGCCTCGTTCCCGGCGCACACGAGGGGCGCGGCCTCGGGAACCAGTTCCTCGACGAGCTATCGACCGCCGACGTGATTCTCAACGTCGTCGACGCCTCCGGCGGGACCGACGCCGAGGGCGAACCCGTCGAGGTCGGTGAACACGACCCTGTCGAGGATGTCCACTTTATCGAGGAAGAGATGGACCTGTGGCTCGCCAGCATCGTCGAGCGCAACTGGGAGTCCATCGAACGCCAGTCCCGGTCACCGGATTTCAAGCTCGACGAATCGCTCGTGGACATGCTGGCCGGCGTCGGGGCTTCGGAACTCGACGTAGCGCGGACACTACGGGACCTAGAGTATCCCGAAGACCCCATCGCCTGGACCGACGAGCACCGCGAGGCGCTGGCGACGGAGATCCGCCAGCGGACGAAGCCACTCGTCGTCGTCGCGAACAAGGCCGACATCGCCCCGGAGGGGAACATCGAAGCCCTGCAGGAAGCCGCAGACGTGGTCGTGCCCGCGACAGCCGACGGCGAACTCGCGCTGCGCAACGCCGCGCAGGCCGGGGTCATCGACTACGACCCGGGCGACCCGGACTTCGACATCGTCGGCGACGTGAGCGACCAGCAACGGGAGGGGCTGAACCGCATCCGTGACGTGATGGACGAGTGGGGCGGCACCGGCGTTCAGGGCTCCCTTGACACTGCTGTTTACGACCTGCTCGACCATCTGACGGCATACCCCGTCCAGAACGAAACACACTGGACCGACGGGCAGGAGAACGTCCTCCCCGACGCGTTCTTGCTACGGCAGGGTGCGACGCCCAAGGACCTCGCCTATGCCGTCCACTCGGACATCGGCGACGGCTACATCCACGCCGTCGATGCCCGTGAGAACCGGCGTATCAGCGACGAGACGGAACTCGAAGAGGGAGCGGTCATCAAAATCGTCAGCGACGCGAACTGAGTACACACGGACGCCCCTACGACCGCCTTCTCGGCTACCTATTTCGGCAGCAAATCCTGTAGTGTTGCCCGTATATCCTCGCTCCCGGGACTCTGTGGGACCTGCCCGAGCACGTCCCGGCCGAGTCGCTCCGTCGCCGCGCCGACTGCAAGCCTGTCCAAGAGCGCACCGTATTTCAGCGCCAATCGCGGCGACACGTCGAATAGCAGGTCGCGCTTTCCGATGAGCGAGTGGGTTATCGACAGGACTTCGACAGCGTTGTCGACGTACTGCTGTCTGGCGTCGTCGTCACCGTAGCCAGCCAGCGCCGCCAGCAGGAACTGCTCCAGTTCGGCCTCGCGGTCGTGGAGCGCCGGCGGGTCCGGGAGCACGGTCGTCCCGTCGGGCCGTTCCGGGAGCATACTCCGGCGAGGCGCGTACGAGAGGACAGCACCAGTTGTGGGCGTGGTTGCAGTGGGCAGTGGTACAGCCAGGCGCTTCGAGGGGTTCGTATCGGTGAAGACGACATGGAGGTTCGCCGGTTCGCCGCGTACCGGTTCGTCCCAGCTGTCGGGGGTATGCGTGTAGCCACGCCGGAGCGCTTCCCGAAGCGTTCGCTGAATCCGCCCGCCTTCGCCCTGCAGGTCCAGATGGAGCACGACGGGCCTATCGCTGCTTTCGTCAATGAGGGACCACAGGGCCGGAAGCGCGTCCGCAGCGCCGGCCGAAAGTTCGTAGCAGGCCGCGTCTCGTTCTGCGGCCAGCAGTCGGGCGAGCGTGCTGCCACGCCAGCCAGTCAGGTCGGCCACGTAGAACCACGGGAGCGTGTGTATCGGCCCGACTGCGGCGTCGCCGGCCGCCGTGTCGATGGTCGGCGGGACCGTTTCGAGATAGCTCTCAATAGTCGCTAGTTCGGGGGCGAAATATTCGGTCGTCGCCGGGGGGAGGTCGGTTGTTCGGCGACGATGGTCGTCGACTGAAGCCATACCACCTGTAGGCCCGAGTGCCGGAAAACGGTAACGAGGGAGTGACTGACAGTGAGTCGAACATTCGCGACTAGCGTGTGCGTCCCGGCAGTTCCCGACTCCGAAGCCACTGCCGGCCGACGAATCGGTACGTCTCTCACGTCCTCCAGTTCACTGTCGTTTCTGACCGGCGAAGGGAAACCCGTTTTTTGCCTCGTCCCGAATCAGGCGTATGAACGTACGGACGATAGCCGATCTTGGTCCCGACGAACGGGCCGCTTTCTTCGACCGCGACGCCGGTGTCGACGCCGTCAGGGACGATGTGCGCGATATTGTCTCGCAGGTTCACGAGGAGGGCGACGTGGCACTGCGGCGCTTCGCTGAGGAGTTCGATGATGTCTCGGTAGGCAACATCGACATAACCGACGCCGCCGAGCGGGCCTACGAGGAAATCGACGACGACGTGCGCGAGGCCATTGAGGACGCCGCGGCGAACATCCGCGCGTTCCACAAACGACAGGTCCCTGAGGACTGGCGTGACGACTTCGACGGGCGCGAACTCGGCCGTCGATACCGGCCGCTCGATAGCGCTGGTGTGTATGCGCCCGGCGGCACGGCGGCCTACCCCTCCAGCGCGCTGATGGGCGTCATCCCGGCGAAGGTCGCCGGCGTCGAACACGTCGCTGTCGCCACCCCACCAGCCGAGGAAGTCAATCCCGTCACGCTGGCTGCCATCCACGTCGCCGGGGCCGACGCCATCTACCAGGTCGGTGGTGCACAGGCTATCGCGGCACTGGCCTACGGGACCGAGACTGTTAGCGCGACGGACATCGTCGTCGGCCCCGGCAACCGCTGGGTCACGGCGGCGAAAGCCGAGGTCCGTGGCGACGTGGCTATCGACTTCTTAGCCGGTCCTTCCGAAGTCATGGTCGTCGCCGACGGCGACGCGGACCCGGAACTGGTCGCGGCTGACCTCGTCGCACAGGCCGAACACGACGAGAACGCCTCTGTTGTCGCCGTCACCGACGACGCGGACCTCGCCGAGCAGGTCGCCGGAGCGGTTGACGAGCAGGCTGACGGCCGGGAGCGCGAGGCAGTCATCCGTGCCGCACTGGACAACGACGCGTCCGGCGTGTTGCTTGCCCGATCGATGAGCGAAGCCGTCCTCTTCGCCGAGGAGTACGCCGCCGAACACCTCTCGATTCAGGCCGACGACGACGAATCGCTCCTCGAACGGATTCCCTCCGCTGGGTCCGTGTTCCTCGGCCCGTACAGCCCCGTCGCGGCCGGCGATTACGCGACCGGGACGAACCACGTTCTGCCGACCGGCGGCAGCGCGCGGGTCACCGGTGGTCTCTCTGTGGACACGTTCGTCCGGTCGACGACAGTCCAGCGCCTTTCCGAGGATTCACTGGGTGACATTGCGGACACGATTACGACCCTCGCCGAAGCCGAAGGGCTCGACGCCCACGCTGAGAGCGTCCGCAAACGGTTCAAGGAGTAACGCGGTCCCCGGGGCTTTCCTGCAAAACAACTCAGACGTATTTTCTCCGAGCTGTCCCACCGGCGTCACTGTTAACACGTTCGGGCGTCCACGTAAGTGTATGAGCAGCACAGCGGACGACGTCGATCCGAACCTCGGGGGCGAGGACGTAGCCGTCACCGAGCAGGCAGCGGGAGAGGCACTGGACCTCCTCGAAAGCGAAGGCATGGATGTCGACGAATCCGGACTCCGCCTGTATGTCCAGCAGGGCGGTTGTGCCGGACTCTCCTACGGGATGCGGTTCGAACACGAACCGGAAGAAGACGACGAGGTGTTCGAGCGCAACGGGCTCCGCGTGTTCGTCGACGACGCCAGCATCGACTACATCGAGGGGTCAGTACTCGACTACGAGGGCGGCCTGCAGGGGGCCGGGTTCCACGTCCAGAACCCGAACGTGGTCAGCGAATGTGGCTGTGGCGAGTCCTTCCGGACGTAGCTACTCTTCGAGTTCGAACGCCACGACGACTTCGGCCTGGTACTCGCGGCCCTCGACGCCGGCGATCTCGACGCCGAGTTCCTCCACTTCGACCCACTTGAGATTGTCAAGTGTCGCCTCTGCGCGCTCGATGGCGTCGTCAGCGGCTTTGTCGAAGCTTTCCGGACTGGTCCCGATGAGCGTGATCTTCTTGAAAACCATTTGCATGCGATTTGTTCACACGGAAATGTCATAAAAGTACGGACAGGTCACTGAGACTGTCGGTTGAGCAACGTCTCGACGTGACCGACCACGCCGGTGAGGTGTGCAGTCCCCCAGATCGCCACGATAATCGCACCGATAGCGTCGAACACGAGATCGAGCATCGTGTCGCTGAGACCGAACTGTGTCAGAATCGTGTCGTTTCCGGTTGCCGACGCGGCGAGCGTGATCGAGAACTCGATGACCTCCCAGAACACGCCGAAGGCCATCACGAACAGGAGAAGGAACACGAACATGAACCGCGAGGGGATCGATATCTCGTCGGTATGCTCGTCGAGCGCGCGAACCGTCGTGTACCCGACCGCGGCGACGACCGACGACGAGAGGGCGTGGGTGAAGTGGTCCCACCACCAGATGGTGACGTAGAAGTTCTCTTCGGACCCAGGCAACCCAACAGTTCCGAGCGCGTGGAAGAACGCTGCCGATGTGATCCACAGCGTCAGCGCGGGGTCGAGTGCGATGCCGTAGTCCCGCTCCAGCAGCGCCGGGAGTTGCGTGACGAGGATTGCGACGCCCGAATTGACGATGATACCGACGTTGCCCCGCTCGATACCGACCGCGAATAAGCCGATGAGTGCGAGTGACAGGACCCGCGAAAGCAGTTGCTGGGTCGCTGTGCTGATACTGAAGCGGTCACGGACCCTCATACGTCCGGCTGGACCTCCTCGGGAACGCGGCTGGTCCCGGCCTGCCGGCGGACGTAGTACGCGAACACCACGCCGGCACCGATACCAGCGATGGTCGACGCGACGAACTCCCACATCAGCGCCTCCTCGATGACGTGTTCTGACACCGTCGGATCGAGGATGAAGGTGGTGCCGAGCAACTGGTCAGCCGCCCAGCGAACGACCGCCCAGACGCCGGCAGTGGCCATCGTAGTAATGGCGACGAAGACGACGGCGAACCGGGGCGTCATCCGGACGGGGGTAAAGAGCTGCAGTTCGACGGCGAGAATGAGCGCGATGGCGGCAACCGAGAGGTAGGTCGCGAGATTTCCGGTCATCGAGAGCGTCGCAAACAGGCGGCCCACGACAGGCAACGCCGCCAGCAAGAGGATTTCCCAGGGGAGCATGGCGTCCCGGTTGCGCAGCAGGACCGGCGGAAACAGCGCCAGCGCTGCGACGGCAGCAGCGAACCCGGCCCACAGCAGGTCGGCCTGAACGGCACTCGTTATAGAGACAGCGGCGAGCATAGCGACGATACACCACGCCGCGAGGGCGTTGACGCGCCTGTCCCGGAGCAACCGCGCTACGTCTCGGCTCATAGTGGCAGGTGAGCCGCGACTCGAAAAACCCTATCGACCGATGGGATGGACTGTTCAAATAGCCCCATACGCCATAGCGTACGCGAGCGCAGCGATGGTCACTGCCGCCAGCCCTGTCACGACTGTCTCCAGCCAGTCGACGCCGTCACTGAACGGCCGGGTCGGCGCGCCGACGACGCCCAGTGCGAGGACGCTGAACACGAAGTGCGCCGACTGTTCGAGCGTCGGCGCAGGCATGAACAGAACGGCTGCTGCATACCCCAGTCCCAGCGCTGCTCGGGGGCGGACGAGTCCCGTCAGCGTGTACCCACGAAGGTGGACGTACGTCCATACGGCGAGCCACACCGTCGCAAGTTCGATAGCGAACGCCGCCAGAAGGTGTGTCGTGGGGTCGGGGTGGAGTATCACCCGCTCAGCGACGAGGGTCACGTCGAAGGGGTAGAAGAACGGGGGCGGGCCACCGGTGAAGAGGTCGCCGAATGGGTGGCTAAGCAGTCCCAGTAGCGCCAGCCCGGTCACCGTCCGGGGGCTGATATCGCGGGACTGCGCGAATGTGGCGACACCGAGCACGGCTAGGACGAACACGAGCGTCACGAGTCCCGCGATAGGACCGCTGATTGCGCCCGTAAGCACGGTCAGTGCGATGCCGATGGACAGCGCGCCGGCTCGGGCAGCCCGTGAGTTACGTGCCCAGAGGCCGGCCGCGATGGCGAGTGCGGCCCCCAGCAGGAGTGAGTGTGTCGGGCCGCGGTGAACGACGTCCGCAACTTCCCAGAATCCATCTGCGGTCAGGCTCCCGGCAGCCCCGACGAGTAGCCCGAAGGGGGCATAGACGATGTCAACGTCAGGAACTGCGGCGAACAAGCCGGCCACGACACCTAGCTGAACCGCTTGCTCGCGGGAGAGCCCGAACCACCACGCGGCGAGGGCTCCGAGGGCGAACGCGAGCAGCGCGTGCCCGACGAACATACCCTAAATATGATGCCGATAGGCTTAAACACCACGTGTGAACGGGTAGCGCGGCGCTTGGCCCCGCTCAAGACTCGGATCCGACCTTCGTCCAGCGTTCTTCGATGGCCGCGTTGGCCCTGACGACGGTGTCGTCGTCGACACGGAACCGCGTCTTCCGGAGTTCGATTGCGACTACCTCACCGGTGGTGTCGCCGGCTTTGACAGTATCGCCGGGATTGAAGTCGGGATCACGGAGGAGGTAGACACCGGCAACGGCGTCCTTTATCATCTCCGAGAGCGCGTAGGAGACGCCGAGCGCGAGGAATCCAGTCGCCGTGCCCAGCGACGCGGCGATGGCGGTCAGGCCGACGATAGAGAGGAACGACAGCGCCACGCCGAACCACAGGAACACGAGTACGATCACCGACAGAAACTGCCGGTACACGGGCGATTCGCCGGGCAGCGATCGCTTCAGGACGGCCCGGACGACGATCATGATCGCCTTGATGCCTACTGCAGCGATAGCGAGAAAGACGAACGCGGTTATGAGGCGCGGGAGTGCGTCGACGACGTTCGTAACTAGCTGTTCGAGCGCTCGGTTGATGACACCGACTTGCACGCCGGATGGTGAACGGAAAGGCCCCTAAGTGTTGGCGTCAGCCGACACGGCTGTATCGCCGGGGTGACGGACCACTTCGTACTCGCCGTCCTCAGTAATCCCGATGACAGCCCAGTCATAGGATACGTCCTGCCGATTGAGGCGGCGGCTGAGATGCGTCGCATCGTCGGTGCGTGTGACGAAACAACGCAAGTCGCCGCCCTCGGGTATCGGGTCCTGCGAGTCGAGCACTGAGACAGTGACGACGCGCCAGTCGCGTTCCGCTCGCAGTTCGGTGCCAGTGCGCGACACGGTGTATCCGAGGTCGTCGAATATCGACCGGGCCTGCTCGTCGAGTGATGTGGTAACGGCCCCCATCTGAGAGTCAGTACTACCGGCTCTCTGATAAACGTTCCCACTAACTACTTAGCTGATAGTTCTCGCGTGGACGAACAGATGAGAACGACACCGCTTGGCCGTCTAAACAGAGCGTTACTCGTGAGCGGCGTCCCACTCCTCGGCCTTGCGGAGGTTCGAGCAGTCGTTACAGCGGATGCGCCCCATCGAGTCCATCGCGTTGTTGAACGTCTCGCAGTTGCCACAGAAGTAGCCCCAGCGACGCTCGCGGTCGGCGTCGCGGTAGACGACGTAAAACGCGCCTTTCGTACCGGTGTCACCGTCGCTCCGGTCGACGTACAGCGTCTCGCCGTCGGGTCCCTCAAGTGCGTCCATACGTAGTCATGACGGGCCAGCGGCTAAATCACTGCGGAAACCATTAGTCGCTGGTCCCCCTTCACTGTTGGTGTGAGTCCGCGGCTAATCCAGTACTCCGACGTGGAGAAAGCGTACGATACACCCGAGCGGATCGGGCGGTTTGCGGGGACAGTGGCCGCCGCTGACGGCCCGGATGCACTGGTGGTCGGCACCGGGGACAACACCGGGCCGGGGGTGCTGTCGCTGGTCACCGACGGCGAGCAGTCGCTGGACCTCTTCACTGCGGTGACGCCCGCGTTCGAGACGCTGGGCAACCACGATTTCGACCACGGACTCGACGCGACGCGGGAGATTATTGCGAGTTCGCCACAGACGTGGCTGACCGCGAACGTCGAACAGGACGGCGAGCGGTTCGCCCGACGGCAGACCCGACCGTGGGCGAGTCGGACCGTCGACGGGACCCAGGTCGGCTTCGTCGGCGTCACTAGCCCGGACACGGCCTCGGCTAATCCACAGGCGACGACGCTGACGTTCACCGACCCGTTCGAGGCTGTCAGCGAGGCGGCCACAGCGCTTCGAGCGGACGGGGCCGACGTTATTGTCGTGCTCTCGCATCTGGGGCGTACTGACGAGGAACTGGCCCGCACCTGCGACGTGGACGTCATCCTCGGCGGGCACGTCCACGAGCGCCGTATCGACCGCGTCGCCGGGACGCTGCTCACCAGACCCGGAGCCAACGGCCGGGCCGTCGTCGAGGTCGACCTTGCCGGGCCGGAACCGACTGCGGAGTTCCGTGAGACGGCCGACGGCCCTGTCGACGACCGGGTCAGGGCGGCCATCGAGGACCGACTCTCCGCGGCGGGACTGGACGAAGTCGTCGGTCGTGTCGACGACCCTCTCGACCGGCGGCAGGCGACGACCTATGGCGGCGAATGCCGGCTCGGCAACCTCGTCGCTGACGCGTACCGGTGGGCGACGGGCGCAGATGTAGCCCTGCAGAACAGCGGCGGTCTCCGGAACGACACGGTACCGCTCGATGGGGAGCTGACGGTCGCCGATATGATTTCTGTCGTTCCGTTTGAGGAGCCACTGACCGTCGCCGAACTGACGGGTGCGGAACTCCGGACGGTGTGCCGACAGGGAAGCGGGCAGCAGGTCGCGTTCGGCGACCCGGACTGGTGGCACGCCCACTTCAGCGGCGTCGAACTGGTCTGGAACAATGATACACAGACCATCGAGCGGCTACGGGTCGATGGGCGACCGGTACGCGACACCGAGACGTACACGCTCGCGACGAGCAACTACCTCTACTACACCGAACTGGAGTTTCCGGTCCTCACCGAGTCTCACCGGGTCAGCGTCGCCGACGTACAGTACGAGGCGTTGGCCGACTACGTCCGCGAGACCGATATCGCCCCGAGCGTGGACGGGCGACTCACCCGTCGCTAGCGATTTAAACCTCGGCACGGTACATCTCGCCGATGCCACAGGTCGTCGTCCCGGTCAGATACCCGCTTTCGGAAAACTCCCGAGCCACGCTCGCTGAGGCCATTCAGATCGCCGACGAGGAAGACGCGGACCTCACCGTCCTCCACGTAAACCTATACCAGAACAGCCATCGTGTCGACCGGACAGAGCTCAAACGTGCCGTCGAGCAGTCGTTCGGCCACGTCCCGCGGACGCGGTACGTCGTCCGGTCGGGGATGCTCGTCGAAGAGACGATTCTCGACGAGGTCGCCGCACAGGACGCTGATATCGTCGTCATCGGGAGCAAACAGGCGAGTCGCTGGCGACAGATGATTCGGCGGCTGGTCGACGACCCCGATGTCGAACAGTTCCTCCGCGAGGAACTCGATTGCGAAATCGTCACCGTCGAACCGGATGCGCAGTCTAACCGTCACTCGTCGGCGAGGTCATCGGGATCCTGACGTGGCGGGACGGGTGAGTCACCGGAGGCCGCGTGGGTCCGGCCAACGCCGTTCAGTCCGCTCAGTCCGTCATTGAGTGAGACGTTCATCTCCCCGCTGGTGTCGTCGAAGTACAGGTGTGAGTGGGGGTACGCGATCTCGACGTCTGCGTCCTCGAGCCGTCGCCAGACGTTCGTCTGGACTCTCGAGCGGGCAGCGAGCAGTTTGTACGGTTCGGTCACCCAGTACCGGAGTGTCAGCAACACGCCGTGGTCGGCGAACTCGTTGATATACACCGTCGGCGAAGCGGGATACCGGGCTGCGCCGACGCGGATGTCCGGCCCGCCGGAGATGACGTTGTCCACTTCCCGGGCCGCCGCTTCGATGAGGGTCCGCGCGGCGGCGATGTCACTCTCGTACGTGACCATCACGTCGAGCGACAGTCGTGTCCGTGAGTCCTCCGCCGAGTAGTTGACGACATCTCGCTGGCGAATCTCCCCGTTGGGGATGACGAGAAACGTATTGTCGAGGGTGAATATCTTTGTGTGTCTGAGCGTGATGTCCTCGACGAACCCCCGCTGGCCGGTGTCGACGAGTTCAATCATATCTCCGATCTCGAAGGGCTGGTCAGCCAGCAAGAAGACGCCGGAGATCAGGCCCCCGAGAATCGGGGCCAGTACGACACCAACCACGGCTGTGAACACAGTAACGGAAAGCGCGATGTCGCCCAGTTGCAGGCCGTAAATATTCAGGATAGTCAGCAACGCAAAGATGTACACACCGGCACGGATGCCGCGCAGCGCCGTTCGAGTGAGGCTCGGTCGTCGGAACTGCCGAGCGACGCGTCGGCCGAGAAGGCGGACGAGAATCCGGGAGAGGATGATTGCCAGCGCAACGACAATCAGAGATTCCCCGATGTTCACCACCCACATCGGGATATCGAAGGGCAACAGCCCGCCGATGTCGGTAGCCACTTCGGTCGCAGTTTCGGTCGGTGTCGGAGTGGGTGTCTGCAACGGCCAGACAGGGCCAAAACGCATGACATGGAATCGACCCTGCCACGAGAAAAGGATTCCCCTCCCGAACTACTTAGCCCTCTCACTCCGTCTGAGAGAATATGTCCTCCGATGACATTTCGGTGATCCTCTCGGACGACCGGCCACCGGTCGATACGCTGGCGGTCGGCATCTCTGAGTACGGCCTGGCCGGCCTCACGGCCGTCGACTATCTGGCCGACCAGGAGTCGATGCGCGAAATCGGCCATCTGCGGACGCCGGGGCCGCCGTTTATTACTCCCTTCAAGAATGGAACCCCGAGACATCACACGCGGCTGTACGTCGACGAACCGGCGTCCTTTGCCGTCTTGGTTGGCGAGCGCTTCGTGCCGCCGGCTCAGGCAGGGGCCGTCGCCGAGGCAATCGCGACCGCCGGGAGAGAACTGGACGTTTCGAACATTACGATGCTCACCGGCGTCCCCATCGCGCACGGCCCGGACGACCACGCCCCGTTCTACATCGCAACGCCAGCGTATCAGGAAGCGTATCTTGACGACACCGACATCAGGCCGATGGGGAACGGGTTCCTCGAAGGACTGAGTGCGGAGCTTGTCACTCGGGGTATCGATGAGTCGCTTCCGACAGGCGTGTTCACGACACCGACACATCCGCAAGCGCCCGACGCCGCAGCCGCGATCAGACTGCTCACCGCGCTGAAAGCGACCCATGCGATCCAGATCGACACCGGCCTGCTGGAGGCCTTCGCCGCAAACATCGAGGCCCACTATCAGGCGCTCGCAGAACGGATGGACGCTGCCGATACCGACTCACTTCCGGATGACCGAATGTACATGTAATTTCCAACAATTGGGACACTCATCCACATTTTCAGGGATTAAAACTATATCAATTCCACATTGTGCGTGAACAATCAAACATTCTGCCGACACATTTTTGAGCCTACAGTGCGTTCTTTTCTTTGATGACCTCCACCGAAATCTACTCGACCAGCGCGGTCGACTCAGACCCACCACCACAGACGCGGTCCAAGACATCGCTGTTCTGCCCCGACTGCGGTCACGAGAGTGCAGTCACGGGCGACTGGACCACTGAAGCAACCGAGAACAGTTTACAGCTCCGGTGTCCCAACTGTGACACCGTCGTCCAACAGCGGTAAACTACGTACTTACCTCTCGTCCTCTGTAGACGCGGAACTTTCAGGGTTTTCAGCAGGCGGCTTCACTTTGATGAACCCCACGGCGAGATACACCACTGAGGCGGTGGCCAGTATGAGCAAGAAACTCGCTTCTGAAGGACTCTGCAGACTCACACCGACAGTGGCAAGCGTTGCAACGAGTACGGCGGTACACCGGCGGATGGTTTGACGAAGGAGGGCGGTGTCGTCCATACCTGACTTCTTCACGGCCAGCAACAAGAATCTTCGAGCCCGCGTTCCGTTACTGGGACCCGTCCTGCTGGCCAGTGATGCCGGAACGAACGTACAGCAGTCCGTCTCAGTACTCGTGGACTCCGTCGTCAGTGACAACCGTATCCAGCAGGTGCGTCGGCGTGGCGTCGTAGGCCGGGTTCGCGACTTCGAATCCGTCTGCCGGCTCCCGGAGGACCTCCGACGGTGAGCGAATCTCGTTTTCGAAGGCGAAAGCCCCGTCGACGTACTTTGCGGCGGCCCCGACCACTGTCACCGGAACGTCGTTGTCCGCCGCCGCCGTCGCGATCGGATACGTGCCGATGCGGTTGTACAGCGTGTCGTCGACGATGCAGTCCATACCGACGAGCACGCGGTCGACCTCTGGCATGAAGTGGCCGGCGGCGCTGTCGACGATGAGCGTCACGTCGACCCCGTCCCTGTCGGAGAGATGGCGCGTCATCTTTCGGCCGAGGAAGCGTGGTCGGGACTCCGTAACGTACACCTCGAAGCTGTGGCCGGCCTCGATAGCGTCGTCGATGGCCGCAAGCACTGTCGAGGAGAAGTCATGCGTCAACAGCACGTCGTCGTCGGCGATCTCCGACACGGCGCGGGCGGCGGCGCGGTCTTTCGACGACTCGACCGAGTCGATAACGTCGTCGATAGCCTCGTTCGTCAGTTCCTTGGCGGCCGCCACGTCGTCTGGCTCCGCGTCCGAGACGGTGTTCACGATCCGGTGCTGGGTCGTATGGAGGGAGGCGTGTGAGGGGTTCGCTCGCCGGAGGGCGCTGCTGTTCCGGTCGAGCGAACGGAGGTAATCCTCGACCGTCGGGTACTCCCTGTCTGTCAGGTCCCGGAGCGCCTGGGCGGCTTTGACTGCGACCACGGAGGAACTGTGGGTCTGCATCTCCGAGATCTCCTCGACAGTCTCGTCTATCATACCGGTGGCTGTGAGTTGAACCGATATGTGTCTTCCCCTCGCCGTCGAACAGCATTTAACGCCGACTCACATTAGGGCTGATAGACGGCTATGGGACAGTTCAGGACTGAGACGGTCGGGATGACAGAGGGCATCGGCGTCGCCGTACTCGTCGGGCTAACGCTACTCGTGACGGCTATCGTCGGGCTGAACGTCCTCGTCATCGAGGACGACGACGGTGGTGGCCCGCAGGCGAATTTCAGCTACGACTACGTCGAGGACAACGAACTGCTCATCGTCACACACGCTCGCGGCGACGAGTTCGAAGCAGGGAACGTCGAATTCGAAGGGCCGAGCAGAACTGTCACCTGGGCGCAGGTGGCGAACCGCGAGCCTGACGCGATGATTGGTCCGGGCGATATCGCACAGCTGAGCAGCGGTAACGCCTACGAGCGGCGCGTGGGTGCCCGTGACACGATCACGATATATCATAACACGAGTGGAAACCGGACCCAACTGGACCAGTGGGACGGCGCGAACTGACCTGTAAGACTGCTCAGTCCGCCGAAGCGACCGTCTCACGGTCGCTCTGTGCTGGTCGACCGAACCAGTCGTCGAACGAGAGCGGTCCGGCACCCATCGTGAACACCGCCGAGGCCATTCCGAACAGCGTGATGTGCGCGAGCACCGGGTCGTCCGGGAGTCCGAACAGCGTCGTGGTAAACAGGACAAAGGAGACGGCTGCAGCCCCGCGAGTCATGAAGCCGAAGATCAACACCAGCCCGACCAGCATCTCGGTCAGGCCGGCCCCGAGCACCCACATCCCGGCGTCGACAGGGACGACGGCGGTGAGGTCGTACTTTTCGACGACCAGCAGCGCCTGGCCGGGTTCGGCGAGTTTCTGGAACAGTCCGAGATAGATGAACGTCACGCCCATGCCGACACGGACGATAACTGGAACGTACTCACGGTACGATGTCGTCGTTGCGTCCAGAAAGCGCTTGAGATGATGTACCGGGTCGATACGGCCGTAGTAGGTCCCGTCGGTGCTGGCGACCTGCTGAAGCATATGGTCCGCGCTCGGGCGGCCACCGCCCAGAATCAACAGTGCCAGAAAGGCCGGGACGTACTCCATAGCGAGAACGACGCCTGGATCGATGGTCAGTGCCCAGCCGTAGGTCACCAGCCCAATCGTCGTGACGATACGGGTCGCAAGTCCGAACAGGAGGGTGAACCCCAGCCCGATAAACAGGGCACGGACGAGCGGGTTCGTGGTCGGGTCAAACGTCACTGTCGGGGCGAACAGGTATCCCTGAAATCCGGCACCGACGAGTGGTAGCCCCACGCTGAGCCGGAGCATCCACGGGACGAGGTCCGAGTAGCCGACGAGTACGTCTCGAAGGATGACGATGTCCGCAATCGTCGGCCGAACCCAGAGGTACGCGGCGAGGCCGCCAGTCACGGCCAATCCTGAGATGCCGAAAACTGCCGCGTTCACTGGGTTCGACAGCACAGATATCGCAAACGCCACCGCGTCAAGGGCCTCGCCTGGCCCATCAGTCACGTAGTCGACGTGTGCCGCCGCGGGTCGCGAGAGGAGAGTGAGCGCGAGGACGGCGGTGCCGACAACAGTCGGTACGCGTGTGTTCATGCCTGAGAATTCGTGCGCTATCCACCTAACCCTGTTCGTCCAGTCCATGGAGTTGGACGTTTAGATACCCCTCTCTGTAGGCGGTGGAATTATATCCACGCCGCCACTACTTATACGGCAGTGAGCGTCAACATCGAGACACAGATCGTCGAACGCGGGGACGACGAACACGTCGACGCGGCGTGGCGGCTCAAGGAGGACATCCGAGAATCCGACGGCGTCCTTCGACAGCGACGGGGGTTCTTTCGCGACGCCTACCGACGGTCGACCACCTATCTCTACATCGACCGCTCCAAGGACCGCCTCATCGGCTTCGCCGCGGTTCGACGCGACGGCTACATTCTCTTTCTCGCAGTCGACGACGAGTATAGGGGCCACGGCTTCGGCAAGCGGCTCGTCGCCCGCGTCGCCGAGGACTACGGCAGTGTGACCTGCCACGCCCGGGCGACGAATCGGGAGGCCATCGGCTTCTACAAACACATCGGCTTCGAGATTACGCGTCGCATCGACAACTACTACGAGGACGGCGGCGACGCCTACTACCTCAAGCTCGGCGAGGACTCGATTACGGACAAACTGTCGAAGTTCCTGCGCGGCTAAGCGAACGCTTTTCAAGGGACCTCCCCAACGAGGTAGCCGATGGAAGAGCGGACCCGCGCGTACCTCCGTGGCCGGTTCGGCGACCACTACCGACAGGCGTCCGTAACGCCGCCACCGGCCGCGAACGAACGTGAATGGGGGTTCATCCCGTGGACCGAAGGCCCCGGCGAGACGATGGTCCGGCATCGCTCGCTGCTGGACCTCGGGGAAATCGAGGACTTCCTCGGCCGCCGGAAGCCCCGCCACGTCTACTTCTCCGCGGGCCGCTACGACGAACCGAGCGCCTCCACGATGTCGGACAAGGGCTGGCGTTCCTCCGACCTCGTGTTCGACCTCGACGCCGACCACCTGCCCTCCGTTGTGCTCGGCGAGGACAGCTACGCCGAGATGCTCGCCAAATGCAAGGACGCGCTGCTTCGGCTGCTCGACTTTCTGGAGGACGATTTCGGCTTTGATGACCTGACGGTCGTCTTCTCCGGCGGTCGCGGCTACCACGTCCACGTCCGCGACGAGCGCATCCGCCATCTGGAGCGGGACGCGCGCCGGGAGATCGTCGACTACGTCCGCGGCATCGGGCTGGAGTTCGACGAACTCGTCGACGAGGAGTCCGTCGCCGGTACGGCCGGCCGGTCCAGTCCGGCACAGAAGCGGACGCTCTCGACGGAAGGCGGCTGGAGCGCCCGCGCCCACCGACACATGCTCGCTGTCGTCGATGACCTGCTCGCGATGGAGGAGGCCGACGCGCTCGACCGACTGCAGGAGTACGACGGCATCGGCGAGGGGAAGGCGACGGCGGCGCTGAACGCCGCCCGATCGAACTACGAGCAACTGGAAGCTGGCAACATCGACGTACATCCGGCATTCTACCAGCTGGCGAAGATTCTGCTCCACGAGGTCGTCGCGACGGACAACGCACCGATAGATGAACCAGTGACGACGGACACGAACCGACTCATCCGCCTGCCTGGCTCGCTCCACGGCGGCAGCGGGCTTGAAGTCCAGCGTATCGACCGCGACGATATCGACGCCTTCGACCCGCTGGTCGACCCCGTCCCGGAGACGTTCCGGGGCCACGACATCACCGTCGAGGTGACCGACGGCGGCCTCGTCGAGCTAGATGGCGATAGCTTTACACTGGAGGCGGGTAATCAGACTGTACCAGAGCACGTGGGCGTGTTTCTCATGGCCCGCGGGCGTGCCGAGAAGGGGAAGGAATGAACGTAGACGAGCTCCAGTCCGTCCAATCGCGGGAACGCCAGACCGACCAGCTCCAGCAGCTGCGCGAGACGTTCTACGAGGACGCCGGGCAGTTCATTCGACAGCTCCGGGAGGAGCGCGACCGCGCGGCCGAGCGCGCCGAGGACCCGTTCGACTCGCCCGAGGTCAACCGCCTGACGGACGACATCAAGACCGCCGAGCAGACCGTCGAAGCTGTGTACGAACGGCGCGTCGGAAAAATCGTCAAGATGGCGTCGCTGGCCGCGGCGGATATGCCGACCGAGGACGACGGTCTCACACAGGAGGAACGGGATCTGTTCGAGACAATGGTCGAAGCCATCGAATCAAACCGGGGCCACGTCCTCGACGTGATTGCAGGGGAGGCCCCGACCGGCGCGGTCGGCGACGAGCCGAACGCGAGCGAGCGACAGGCCCCCGACCCAGAGCCACACCAGACGGCAAACGAGGCGACGGCCGGTGAACCCGAGCCGGCATCGACGCCGGACTCGGGTGTCGATGCGGCTGATATGATGGGCAGCGGTGGGGACCAGTCACCGCCAGCGGCGGAGTCCGACGCGCCGCCGCCGCCGGAACTGGACACGGGCAGCACCCCCGCTGCCGGCGACCAGTCCGACCCGGCGAGCGTGCCGGCCGACGATAGCGTCCCGGCACCCCCGTCTGAAGGGGGTACCGACTCCCACCCCGAACCGGCGGACCCGAGGGACAGCGGCCAGCAGTCACCGGCCGACCCCGATACGTCTGGGGCCGACGTGGACCGGCGGACGGTCCGCATCACCGACGACGTGGGCGAGATATTCGGCGTCGATCAGCGCGAGTACGACCTCTCGACGGACGACGTAGTGACCCTGCCGGCCGACAACGCCGACCCGCTGGTCGAACAGGACGCCGCCGAGCCGTTAGAATAAGCCGACGCGACAGGGTCGACGGGCCGTTGTCGAAAAAGCCGCTGGATATTTCCTTCCGCAGCAGCGACAGTCTATTTATTTGCAGTTATTCAGTTGACACGTATGGACACGCACGTTCGTATCGTCGTCGCCCTGGTCTTCGGCGTGGTGACGTTCGCTGTCACGACCGTCGTGGTGACCGCCGGCTTCGAACCGGGGATAGAGTTCTCGCTGCTCATCGGACTTCCCGTGGGCGTGTCGGGCAGTCTGACTGCGCTGTTTGCCAGTTACGTCCTGCTGTGGCACCGCGATCAGGCGGCCGCCGGTACGGTTTCCGGGCGCGCTGCTCGCCTTCGGCTGGCCGCGCTGGCGGCCGTCGCGGATTTCTTCGTCGTCACCGCGGCCGGCGTCACCCTCTACACGCTTGCCGACGGAAGCATGGGCATTGGACTGCTGGTCGCGGGGCTCCCGGTGACGCTGCCGCTGGCCGCCGTCGTCGGGTATCTCGCCGCCGGTCGCAGGCGTCGCGAACAGGATGGGCTCCGAACGCAGTAACACGCGCTGTCACGACCGCAGGACTGGCCTACGGCTCCGGCCTGGTCCCGAGCGTGAGCTCGACTGTCTCCTGTGTCCCGTCGCGCTCGACCAGCACGTCGACCGTCTGGCCGGGGCTGGTCTCCAGCGCGAGGAAGCTTCCGAGTGCCTGCCGCGTCGGCGTCGGGGTGTCGTCCATCTGTCTGACCACGTCACCGCCAGTAGGGATTGCTGTTCCCGAAATCACCGTCTCCCCGTCACTCCCCTGCAGAACACCCGCTGCTGGACCGTCACTGACAACACGGGTTATGTACACCCCTGACCCGGGGTCCAGGTTGTTCGCTTCGGCGATCCGCGGCGACACACTCTGGAGTCCAACACCCATATAGGGGTGGTCGTAGTCACCGGTCTGGATGAGCGACGGCACGACGCGCTGTGCGAGCGGGGCCGAGATGGCGAATGCGACGTTGTCGCCGCCGCCGGAGTTGATAACGCCGACTACCTCGCCGTCCAGCGTCACCAGTGGTCCGCCGCTGTTGCCCGGATTGACCGGCGCGTCGGTCTGGACCGCGTCTGCGATAGAGAAGTTGTTGGCGCTCTGGAGCGTGCGGTCGACGCCGCTGACGATGCCCGCGGACACCGAACCGGACAGTCCGAAGGGATTCCCGATAGCGACGACCTCAGTCCCGACCGTGGGCTCGGCCTCGGCAAACGAAAGGGGCGTCACGTCTGGCGTCGCGCCGATGCGAAGGACCGCCAGATCGCTGTACACGTCTGCACCGACCACGGAAGCGGAGCGCCAGCCAGTGTCCGCAAAGCGGACGTAGTATTCGTCCCCGCCCGCGACGACGTGTTCGTTCGTGACGATATGCTCGTCGTCGATGAGGAAGCCGCTCCCTTGCCCGCCACGGGAGTCTTCGGCGTACACTCTGATCGAGACGACGGCATCAGCCACCTCCCGGTACACGCCGGTGTAGACACTGTCGGACTGTGCGGCTGCGCCGGTCGACCCTGACTGAGCCCCGGTTTCACCACCGGAGTCGCTGCCGGTCCCGGGACTCTGACAGCCAGCCGTGGCCGCGACGGCTGTCCCGAGGGCCCCTAACATCGCCCGGCGAGTGAGAGACTGTTTCATACTGGAGCGTGGGTCTGGGCTGCGAAAAAGGCACGGTCAGGACTCGGTGCCGTAACCGGGTCGTTTGATCGCCGTGGGCTGTGGTTTTCGATTCGCCCTCGAAGGCGGGCACAAACTACAATCGTCCCGATAGCATACGGGGGCGCATGGCAGAGGATTCATCGGGAACGAACACGCCGTCACCGGGGTTCGTGTTGCCCGGACTGCGATGCGGTGTCGAGATGGCACTCGTCGGGACAATCGTGTTGCTCATCGGCCTCCCGACCGAGGAACCGATACGGCTGGGCATCGTCTTCCTGTCCGCGCTATTGGCGATGACAGTGGTACTGTTCTGGGCAGTCGGCCGGCATATGCGGCGCTGGATCCGGTACGCACAGGGCAAACCGACGCGGACGACGCCGTTTGATTGAGGGTGCGGCTGGCTCAGTCAGCCACCGGTCGATATCGGCCGATTTAATAACTAATCCGGATTTATTTATTAATCAATCCCACTCTGAGCCGTTACTTTAGCAGCCGAATTAATAAGACCGGGTAGCCTAGCACCGATAATGACTGAGTCTGACAGCTGTTCGAACGATGATGAGTGTGGCAGCGCGAGTGACGACCCCCCTCCAACAACGCACTCGCACGATGGGGCCCACGTCGCACAACTCTCCGTCCCAGAGATGGACTGTCCCTCCTGTGCGGGCAAGGTCGAGTCGAGTGTCCGTGAACTGTCTGGCATCAAGGCCGTCGACCCGCAGGTAGCGACGGGCCGACTCACCGTCGAATACGACGAAGCCGAGACGGACGTGGACGCGATAGCTGCGCGCGTCGACGCGGCGGGCTACACCGTCGCAGACGACGGCGGTGAGACACTGCGGTTCAGCGTCCCGGAAATGGACTGTGCATCTTGTGCCGGGAAGGTCGAGAGCGCGCTCGGTGGAGTCGATGGCATCAGAAGCGCCGAAACACGCCCGACTACCGGAACAGTCGTTGTCACATACGACCGGAACGCGACGGCGGAGCAGGACATCGCGTCGGCTATCGAGAGCGCCGGGTACGAGGTCACGGAGACGACGGGCGAGGACGACACGGGAGCCGGACAGTCGGACGAAAACGACTCGATCTGGACCAGCTCACGGGCGCTGAAGACGTGGGTCAGCGGCGTATTCGTCGCCTTGGGCCTCGTTTTCTTTCTGGAGCTCTTGCTGCCCGGTGCGAACGCGCAGGTCGGAAGCGTTCTGGGGACGGCACTGTACGTCGACGACGTTCTGTTTCTCATCGCTGTGGCCACCGGCGGTCAGGAAATCCTGCGTGGCGGCTACTACTCCCTGAAAAACCGGAACCTCGACATCGATCTGCTGATGTCTATCGCCATCCTGGGCGCACTCGTTGCCAGCCTAGCCTTCGGCGAGGCACTGTATTTCGAGGCCGCCACGCTGGCGTTCCTGTTCAGCATCGCAGAACTGCTGGAACGCTACTCGATGGACCGTGCACGGAACTCGCTTGCGGAACTCATGGACCTCTCGCCCGATGAAGCGACAGTCAAGCGCGACGGGGGCGAGCAGGTACTGCCCGTCGACGAGGTGCAGGTCGGCGATGTCGTCGTCATCAGGCCCGGCGAAAAGATCCCGATGGACGGCGAGGTCCTCGACGGGACCAGCGCCGTCAATCAGGCCCCCATCACAGGCGAGAGCGTCCCGGTCGACAAGACCGAGGGCGACGAGGTGTACGCCGGGACCATCAACGAGGAGGGGTATCTGGAAGTGCAGGTCACGGCGGCGGCCAGCGACAACACGCTCTCGCGCATCGTCCAGATGGTCGAGGACGCCCAGTCGAACAAGACCGAGCGCGAGCAGTTCGTCGAGCGCTTCTCGGCGTACTACACGCCGGTCGTCGTCGCCTTCGCCGTCCTCGTGACGCTGGCGTCCCCTACTGTATTCGGGGTGGCGTGGTCGACCGCCGTCGTACACGGGCTGACACTGCTTGTACTGGCTTGCCCCTGTGCGTTCGTCATCTCGACGCCTGTCTCGGTCGTCTCCGGTATCACTAGCGCCGCCAAGAACGGCGTACTCATCAAGGGCGGGAACCACCTCGAAGCGATGGGCGCGGTCGACGTGGTCGCCTTCGACAAGACGGGCACGCTGACGAAAGGCGAGCTGACTGTCACCGACGTAATTCCACTGAACGGGAACACTGAACAGGAAGTCCTGCAATGCGCCCGCGGCCTCGAACAGCGGAGCGAACACCCCATCGGCGAGGCCATCGTCGCTAGGGCGGGAACTGCCGGCGTCGAAAGCGCCGAAATCGACGACTTCGAGAGCATCACCGGGAAGGGCGTCCGGGCGGACCTCGACGGGACGCCACACTACGCGGGAAAGCCGGGGCTGTTCGAGGACCTCGGCTTCGACCTCTCGCACGTCCACGCCACCACCGACGGCGGCGTCGTCACGAAAACGGCCCAGCAACTCTGTGAGCGCAACAACTGTCTGGACCTGCTTGAGGACGCTGTTCCCGAGCTCCAGGCCGAAGGGAAGACGGTCGTCATCGTCGGGACAGAAGACGAGATAGAGGGCATCGTCGCCGTCGCCGACGAGGTGCGACCGGAGGCGAAAGCCGCCATCTCCCGGCTCCGGAGCCTCGGCGTCGAGCGGACGGTGATGCTCACTGGCGACAACGAACGCACTGCGGGGGCTATCGCCCGAGAGGTCGGTGTCGACGACTACCAGGCCGAGCTTCTGCCCGACGAGAAAGTCGCCGCTATCGACGACCTCGTCGAAGAGTACGACGGCGTTGCTATGGTCGGTGACGGTATCAACGACGCGCCAGCGCTGGCGAGCGCGACCGTGGGCGTCGCGATGGGAGCCGCTGGCACGGACACAGCGCTGGAGACGGCTGACATCGCTCTGATGAGTGACGACCTCTCGAAGCTCCCGTACCTGTACGAACTGGCGAACGACGCCAACGGCGTCATCCGGCAGAACATCTGGGCCAGCCTGGCGGTCAAGGCGGGCCTCGCGCTCGCTGTTCCGTTCGGCGTCGTTCCCATCTGGGCTGCCGTGCTGGCCGGCGATGCCGGCATGACAACGGCCGTGACCGGGAACGCGATGCGACTCTCACGGGTCCGGCCGGACGACGAATAGCGTCGTCGGTGTACTATTAAGTAGACGCCGCGAGTAGCGTGTATCCGGTATGGAACTCACATGGTACGGCCATTCGACGTGGCACGTGACAGTCGACGACACCGAGTTGCTCATCGACCCGTTTTTCGATAACCCACACACAGACACCGACCCCGAGGAACTGGACCCGGACTACGTGTTGTTGACCCACGGCCACGCCGACCACATCGGCGACGTGGACCGCTACGAGGGCAGTGGGCTCGTGGCCACGCCCGAAATCGTCGAGTACTGCGAGGACAACTTCGGCGAGTTCGACGCCGTCGGCGGCATGGGGATGAACCTCGGCGGCACCGTCGAGATCGGCGACGCTTTCGTCACGATGCACCGCGCCGACCACACGAACGGCATGGATACCAGCTACGGCACGAGCGGCGGGATGCCGGGCGGGTTCATCATCTCGGACACGAAGCCGACGCAGGTCAGCGACGCGGAGTCGACGACGTTCTACCACGCCGGCGATACCGGCCTCATGACGGAGATGCGCGACGTCATCGGCCCGTTCCTGGAACCGGACGCCGCAGCCGTCCCGGTCGGTGACCACTTCACGATGGGACCGATGCAGGCCGCCGTCGCCGTCGACTGGCTGGACGTCGACCACGCGTTCCCGATGCACTACGACACGTTCCCGCCCATCGAAATCGACACGCAGGACTTCGTGAACGAGGTCAAAGGCACCGGAAGCGACGCCGAGGTCCACGTCCTCGACGGCGACGAGACCTTCGAGCTCTAATCGGGTCGTTCCACGTCGGTCACGGTAAACCGCGCGCCGCCGTCCTCGCTGTCATCGACGGACAGCGACCAGCCGTGTTCTTTTGCGATCCGGTTAGCGATGTAGAGTCCGAACCCGCTGTTTTGTTTCTCCGACGCGTACCCCGCTTCGAACACCCGCTCCGGTGGCGAAATATCTACGCCAGGGCCATCGTCCGCGACGAAAAAGCCCGACGAGGTGGCACCGACGCGAATCGCAACGTCGGGCCCGCCGTGCTCAACGGCGTTCGAGAGCAGGATCTCAAGAAACAGGCGCATCGACTCTGCGTCCGCCAGCAGTCGCCTGTCGGATGTCACTTCGAGCGATGCCGCTTCGAGCGATAGCGAACTCCACACGTCCCAGACGACCGTCGAGAGCCACTGTTGTTCGGGCTCGAACGCTGGGGAATCGCTCGACGCCAGCGAGACGACTTTATCGACGATACTGGAGAGTCGCTCGATGGACTGCTCCACAGCGCCAATATGTTCGTCGTCGGCTTCGATCTGCGAGAGATGGCCGGTTGACACCTGGAGTTCGTTTCGGAGTTCGTGTGCGGCCAGCAGCGCCACCTTCCGGAGGCGTTCGTTCTGTTGTCTGAGGAGCCGTTCGCGCTCCTTCTGGTCGGTGATGTCCTGTGTCATACCGATGAGGCCGATTAGCTCGTCTGTCTCGTCGTACCAGGGGATCTTCGACGTTCGGAGGTGTTTCCCCATCGACGGCGAGAACTCGTGGACGTCGAGGATGTCGGTCCCGTCGTTGATGACCTGTAGGTCGTCACCGCGTGCTGCATCCAGATACGTCGCCCCGGCAGGAAGCCCGTCTTCGTCCCGACGGCCGAGCAGTTCCGGAGGTGCATACGACGAATCGTTGAGCAACAAATAGTGCCTGTCATCGTCTTTCACGTACAGGTGCTCGGAGTACCGTTCGAACATCGTGGCGAGAATCGTCTCCGGCCGGGATGCCGGTCGTGCAGCCATCGTCTCACGGTTTTCGAGTGCCGCACCGACTGCGGCTGCCAGTTCCGGCGACCCGAGATCGTCGTCAGCAACCGTCCGAATATGCTCTCCGCGGTCCGCCTCACTGCCGTACATTATAACGGGGAGGTTCGGATAGAGGCCGGTGGCCGCCTCCGCGATGTGTCCGCCCGCCATGCCCCCACACGTCACCGGGACGACGAGGCAGTCAACCGCGGTACGTAGCAGCGTCGTATCGACGCATTCGGGCTTGGTTGTCTCGACTGTTGCGTCGATTGCTGCCTGTTCAAGTGCTGCCTGTAACTGCTCTCCGGCAGCAGTATCGACAGCGATGAGGAGGACGGTCGGCGGGGACATCAACACGCCCACGGTTTGTACTGTGATTGTAAATAGGTTTAGCAGTCATGATAAAGATAGAACAGGATACAACAGCGGGACGAGTCCCTACGACCAATACTGGCCAGCGCCGTCCGTAGTGGCCGATCGTTTTCTGTGGCGGCCCGCTAACTGGGCTGACTGGTCGCTATAGAGCACGCTCGTATCACGATGGCTGTCCCCAGATTAGGGAACTGTTCGGTGATCATCGATAGAAAGGGCCGTCAGCAGGACAGTCAATAGCCAATCATGATTCTCAGATGAAAGGATTCACAACATCCGAGTATCCGGACGGCCTATGGTCAGCTGTGTCCGAAACGTACGTGTGTGCCCGATGCCAGGAGGCCGTCGAGCGGGACTTCGAGGTTCGGTCGATCATCAGAACCTGCAGCGAGTGCGGCGAGAACGGACGGTTCCTCCACAGGTCGCTGGTCGAGTCGCTCTCTGCAATCGCCGCTGAGAACCGGCCGGACGGCTGGGACCAGATGACACTGGACGAGCGGTTCGAAGCGGCGCTGAAAGAGGGGCTCATCACGGTCACACGGACGTGAGTCCACGACTCACTCGACGATACTGTCGGGGCTAAACTGCCTGTCCTGTGATTTGAGGCTGTGACCGGTTCGACTCAGTCCCACTTCGCACCGGGGTTCGTCACCGCACCGTTGGCCGCGGAGCCGAAGTCGCTGTGGTACTTCGCCAGCACGCCGCTGTCGTACGTCGGTTCTGGGTCGTAGTCTTCGAGGCGCTGCTCGATTTCGTCATCGGTGAGGTCAACCGACAGTTCGTGGTCGTCGATGTCGATAGTGACGGTGTCGCCGTCCTCCAGCGCGGCGATGGGGCCGCCGACGAACGCCTCGGGGGCGACGTGGCCGATAGAGAAGCCGCGGGTCGCGCCGGAGAAGCGGCCGTCGGTGAACAGTGCCACGTCCTCGGCGTGACCCTGGCCAGCGACGGCCGAGGTCACGCCAAGCATCTCGCGCATCCCGGGGCCGCCCTGTGGCCCCTCGTTGCGGATGCAGATCACGTCGCCGGACTCGACGTGGCCTTCCTGCACGTACTCCATGGCTCCTTCTTCCTGCTCGAACACGCGGACCGGTCCCTCGTGGTGGAGGTGGTCTTCGCCGGTGATCTTGATGACCGCGCCGTCGGGCGCGAGGTTGCCCGAGAGGATGCGGATCGCGCCGCGCTCGTGGATCGGGTCGTCGACAGTGTTGAGATAGTCCACATCGAGATCCTCGACCGTTGGCGGATCGATCTGTTCGAGTTCTTCCGCAATCGTGTTGCCCGTGACGGTGAGCGCGTCACCGTGAAGCAGGCCGGCGTCGTTTAGGGCCCGCAACACGACCGGGACACCGCCGACCTCGTGGAGGTCGTTCATGACCCGCTCGCCGCCGGGCTGGAGGTCGGCGATTTTGGGCGTCCGGGCGCTGATCTCGTTGAACGTCTCGATGTCGAGGTCGATGCCGGCCTCCGCCGCGAGCGCGAGCAGGTGGAGGACGGCGTTGGTCGAACCGCCGACCGCGACCTGCAGGGCGATGGCGTTCTCGAAGGACTCGCGGGTGAGGAAGTCCGAGGGGCTACGACGTTCCTGCACCACCTCGACGGCGAGTTCGCCGGCCCGGCGGGCTTCCTCGTAGCGGGACTCGTGTTCGGCCGGCGGGGAGGCCGACCCAAGCGGCGCGAAGCCGAGTGCCTCGGAAATAGAGGCCATCGTGTTGGCGGTGAACATCCCGCCACAGGAGCCCGCACCGGGGCAGGCGTGGCGTTCCATCTCGTCGAGTTCGCCCTCGCTCATCTCGCCGTCAGCGACCGCACCGACGCCCTCGAAGACGTTCTGGATAGTGACTTCGCGACCGTCGTGTTCGCCGGGCATGATGGACCCGCCGTAGAGGAAGACGCTCGGCAGATCCGTCCGGATGGCGGCCATCATCATCCCGGGCATGTTCTTGTCACAGCCGCCGATGGTGACGATGCCGTCCATCCGCTCGCCGAAGGTGACGAGTTCGACCGAATCGGCGATTATCTCGCGGGAAATGAGCGACGCTTTCATCCCCTCAGTCCCCATCGAGATAGCGTCTGAGATGGTGATGGTCCCGAACTCGATCGGCATCCCTTCGGTGTCGTCGATACCCTCGTAGGCGGCGTCGGCCACGTCGTCGAGGTGGACGTTACACGGCGTGATATCGGCGGCGGGGTTCGCAATGCCGATCATCGGCGAGGACAGGTCCTCGTCGTCGTACCCCATCGCGCGAAACATCGCGCGGTGAGGCGCTTTCTCGTACCCCTCCGTCACTTCAGTACTCCGGAGGTCCGGGTCTTTCTCCGGACGCTCTTGCCGTTCCTGCTTGCTCATATTTGAGCGATGCCGTGAGTAACCATAAATAACTTGTACTCGCGGTAACGTCTCACACGGGAGCGCGGCGAAACCCACCGGTGACAGCAGGTTCTTTTCCGTTGGGGACCTCCGCCGCCGTATGCCGACGGTCACGACCGCCGCGCGACTCCACTTCGGGTTTCAGAACCTCTCGCTCGCCCACGAGCGCCTTTATGGGGGCGTCGGGCTTGCCCTCGACGAGCCGCGGCTGACCGTCGAGGCGACACGGGCCGACACGGTGCAGTGCGACGACCCGGCAACCGAACCGTACGTTCAGCGAGTCGTCGACGCGCTTGACGTGCCCGGCGCTGCTGTCTCCGTCGAGGAGCGGTTCCCGCGACACGTCGGCCTCGGAAGCGGCACACAGCTCTCGCTGGCGACGCTCATCGCCGTCGTTCGGGCCTACGACCGGACCGCTGACGCACGGACCTACGCGCCGCAGCTGGGACGGGGTGGCCGGAGCGGCGTCGGCGTGGCCGCGTTCGAGTCGGGCGGATTCGTCGTCGACGGCGGCCACCCGACGGAGCGGTTCACAGCCGAGCCACCGGCCGAGGGCGACTGGGACGTGCCGCCGGTGCTGGCGCATCACGACGTGCCCGCACACTGGCGGTTCGTCGTCGTCGTTCCGGACACCGATCCCGGCCAGAGTGGGAGTGCGGAGGACCAGAGTATGCGGCAGGCCGTCGAGCGCGCCGACCCCGGCATCGCCGACGAGATATCGACGTTATTGACTCGCCGGGTCCTCCCCGCGATTGCGACCAGAGACCACGACGACTTCGGACAGGCCGCGGCGCGGCTGGGCCGACTCAACGGTGCGTGGTACGCCGACGAACAGGGCGGCGTCTACCGCCCGCCCGCCGGCGCGCTCGTCGATTCACTGGCAAGCGCCCCAGTTATTTCAGGGGCCGGCCAGAGTTCTTGGGGGCCAACCGTCTGGGGACTGACGACAGCGGACTACGAATCGGAGGCCCGCGAAGCGGGCGTGCTGGCACTCGATGCGGCCGATGTCGACGGAACGGTCCGCGTCGTCGCGCCCCGGAACACCGGTGCGTCGCTGACTGAATAGGAGCCAAGCGGCGGGCCGTTCAGTACCAGTCGCCGGAACTAACGACGACTCTTGCAGCCGCCAGTGCGGTTATCCGTCTCGCCAGCAAACCTCCGTCGATGACTGCACTGTTCTCACCGCTAGAACTTCGCGAGACGACAGTCCCGAATCGCGTCATGGTTTCACCGATGTGCCAGTACTCCTGTGACGCCCGCGACGGCCTCGCCACCGACTGGCACCGCACCCACCTCGGCTCCCGTGCCGTCGGCGGCGCGGGGCTGGTCATGACCGAAGCGACCGCCGTCGAAGCTCGCGGCCGTATCTCGCCGGAGGACCTGGGTATCTGGAGCGACGAGCACGCGGCGGCGCTGGAACCGATTACGGAGTTCATCAGCGAACAGGGCAGCGTCCCGGGCATTCAGCTGGCCCACGCTGGCCGGAAAGCCTCCATTGAACGACCGTGGGATGGGCACGACCCGCTCCAGCCCGACGACGGCGGTTGGGAGGTTGTCGGCCCGAGCGACGACCCGTGGCCGTACGAAGACGACGAGGCCCCACCGACGACAGCGCTCGATCAGGACGGTATCGAGGCTGTCATCGATTCGTTCCGTGCCGCCGCCGAGCGCGCACTCGACGCCGGCTTCGAGGTCGCAGAGGTCCACACCGCCCACGGCTACCTCCTGCATCAGTTCCTCTCGCCAGTGACGAACCACCGAGAGGACGACTACGGCGGCGACTTCGAGGGCCGTACGCGGCTAACACGGGAGGTCACCGCTGCTGTCCGCGATGTCTGGCCCGACGACAAGCCGGTGTTCGTCCGTATCTCGGCGACTGACTGGCTCCCCGACCGCGACGCATGGACCGTCGAGGACTCCGTGCGCCTGTCGGACCGACTCGCCGACATCGGTGCGGACTTCATCGACGTGAGCGGCGGCGGCATCCACCCTGAATCCCGCCCCGACTACGCCGGCCCGAACTACCAGCTTCAGTACGCAGAGCGGATTCGAGAGGAAACCGAGTCGGACATCGCCGTCGGCGCTGTCGGCGGCATCACGACGCCCGAACAGGCCGAGGCCGTCATCGCTAACGACCGGGCCGACATGGCTATCGTCGGCCGCGAACACCTCCGGGACCCGTACTTCACGATGACTGCTGCGAAGGAACTCGACGCGACCGACGAAATAGAGGGGCCGCCGCAGTATCGTCGCGCCTGGGGCTTCTGACTGCCCTACACCTTATCGAGGTCGAGGTCGACGGCGTACCAGTCGAGCACGAGCAGGAAGACCGCGCCGACGGCACCAGCGGCGACGAACGCGATGAGCACGTCCGTGGAAAAACCCACTTTCTCCTGAACTTCCACGACGGGGGCGCGCAGCGCACCGACGACGAGTGCGACGAGGAAGGCCAGCGTGGCCCGGCGGTTGTAATCGAGCGCTCGACGGACGACGCGCGCGATGGTGAACAGCCCGACGAGCCCGCCGAGAATGAACGTCACGACCGGCACGGCGGTCGTAGTCACGTCTTCGGTTGGGCCGCCAGTAACGAGCGCGATGAGCGCGTCGACGAACTCGCTGAGGGCCGTTGACATGCGAGTGTACTGGCCGAGGATGATGAGCAACAGCGACCCCGAGATGCCGGGCAGAATCATCGCGCTGACGCCGACCATGCCGGCGAAAAAGACCAGTGCGAGACCGCCACCGTCTGCGGCGGCTGTCGACACACCGGACACGAAGAACGCGATCAGAAAGCCGACGACGCCGGCCCCTATCTGGAACGGGGAGTCTACTGTGAGGCTTCGCAGTAGCACTATCGCTGAGGCGGCGATGAGTCCGAAGAAGAACCCGAAGAGGAGTGCCGGCGTTTCCTGGCTGGCGATGTGGACGATGCGCGTTACGATGACGACGGCGGTGGCGACGCCGGCGACCAGCGCGAGGAGGAACCAGATATCTATTTCGAGGAGTTCGGAAAACGCGCCACGGACATCGACACCGCCGTCAACGGGAGCGAGCGCGCGAAAGAACCGAACTATCCGGCCCGGGGTGACGGCGGTGATCGCGGCGATAAGTCGCTCGTAGACGCCAGCAATAAGCGCGATCGTGCCCCCGGAAACACCGGGGACGCCGTCCGCACTGCCCATACAGAGGCCGATGAGAAACGTTCGAATCCACGCACGAAGCGGTGGCACCGAGCCCCGAATCGTCGACAGGTCGCTCGGGTCTCGGTCAGGATGGGTGGTCATCACTGAACGATTCCAGTATCACGCTGAAATCCCTTGTGGAGTTTCGTCCTGTCATGGAAGCATCACAACGGCGGAGTCGGGGCTGGACAGGCAGCCCGCAACAGTGTTAGCTCCGCTGGGATAGCGTGAGCACGCCGTTCCTGAGTGTCTTGGCTGCGTCGGCAGCCGGCAGGTCGATGTCGAACTCCGTTTGGAGGTGCGGGGCGTCGACGGCAACGATCGCTTCCGTTCCGATGACGTCGACTGTCACGTGGTCGTCGCTCACCTGTAGCGACTCGAGGTCGACGGCGACCGTCCAGCCGTCGTCGTGGTCGGTGTGCGAGACGTGTAGCGGCGACCGCTCAGTTTGTGCGTCCATTCGTCACCCGTGCGTATGTGTTACACACATAAAGCTCCACGTTCGGCGCGTGCCAAAGATAGCGGTGTGAGACAATCAGGCACTCTGTGCTTATAACGCCGGGCCGAGATAGCCCCACGCCTGCAGTCTGTCCCCGTCGCCGTCGATCCACCGTTCGCCGATGTCGTCACGGTAGTAGCGGTTCGGGATGAGGATGTCATCAATGCGCTCGTACGCCTGCTCCCGCGCCTCCTGCATCGTCTCGCCCTTCCCCGTGACGACCAGCGGCATCCCGCTTTCGCCGGCGACCCGCCACTGCCCGTCGACCCGCTTTGCGTCCTCGATGTGGATGCCATCGCGGCTATCCGATTCGAAGACAACCGCGGCGTTGCGGGAGTTCTCGTCGTAAGTCTCCTCGTCGTCGAACGGGAACGGCGGGAGGACGACCCGAACCGCGACCTGATACCCACGATGGACCGCCAGTTCGGGGTCGCGCCCATTTGCCAGGTCGAGGAAGAACTGGCCTGTCTCTGACTCGAACGACTCCTCTTGCAGCGTGATTGTGGGGTACCCGAACCGCGGCGTAAATTCCAGCGGATAGATGCCATCCTCATTGACGATGCAGTTGATGTCGATGCTGCCGACGTAGCCCTCGTCGGCGAGCCAGCCTTCCACCTTGCCGAGCGTCTCCGCGAACAGCTCGTTCCGGCCGGCCCAGAACATCGAAGTCCCCATCTCGCCGGTCGAGGGACCGATGTTGCCCGGGAACAGCTTCTTGTGCTCGAAGTTGAAGTTGATCGGTTCGACGAACGACTCGCCGTTGAAGAAGCCACAGACGGCGATTTCGACGCCCTCGACCTTTCGCTGCAGCTGGAAGCCTTTCATCCGGTGGCCCCACGCCTTCTTGTATGCCTTCAGCACGTCGACGATGTCGCTGCCGTCGTCCTCGTTGCCGACGTAGAGGAGCCGCTTGACGTTCTGGACTTCCCCCAGCGGTTTGATGACGTACGGAGCGGGATTTTCTTTGACGTGCTGGATGCCGGCGTCGAAGTCCTCGAAGACGTGATGCTCGATAGTGTTGACGCCGTGGTCTTCGAGGACCTCCATCGCGTAGCCGCGGTCCTCTTCGAGTGTGTCCGTGTTGGGTGTCCCGCCAACGACGGCGTGGCCTTCGGCCCGGAGTTCCTGTGCAATCTCGCCGGTGCCGATGTCGCTGCCGACCCAGATGTCGTCGAAGATGACGACATCGGCCCAGTCGAGGTCCCCCCGCCAGTCGTCGGTTTTGGGGACGAACCCGTCGGCGATCTCCTGATCGCTGTCGGCCTCGATGTAATAGCGAACGTCGTGTCCCTCCTCGGTGACCTGCCACGCAATGTCGCCGATGAGCGCTGCGTCCAGCGAACAGAAGAGGAAGTTTGCCATGGCACGTCTGCGAGTGGGCACGGGGTAAAAGTTGTCTGTCCTGGCGGCCGCAAGTCATTGCTATCGCGATGGCAGCGAACCGGCCAGTCATGCCCGGCTGCTCGATACCCACTGATATATTTAAATAAACCCACTTCCGTAAGCCGAACCGTTTTAGTCCCCATCTGTAAATCCCCACGTATGACACGCGACGAACTCGCGTCCGCGAGTGAACTGCTCGAATCGGCGGCCGAAGACACTGACAGCGACGAGGCGAGCGAACGCCTCGCCGAACTCGCTGACCAGCTCGATACCCTTGCGACCGCCGAACGCGGCCCGGACCACGGCCGGCTCGCCCGTATCCAGTCGGCGCTCAACGACCTGAGTAGCGGTGACGCAGAAGACGTGGCTGGTGCCATCGAAGACGCCGACGACGCGATCAACGAGTACCGGTCCGACCTCGAAGGGGTCTGAGGCGGCGCTCCTGCGCCAGCATAGCTTTCTGGTGACTTCTCGATACGTACAGACGGGTCTCGAACACGACAGGTCCCTATGACTCAGTCACGGTTTCCTCGTCGACCGGCTTGATTCGGTGTGTCGCGTCGTTGTGATCTTCCGGGGCTCGCAGGTGATACGTGACTTCACGCGGCTCCGTCTCGTCGACGTAGGGACTCTTTCCGTCGTGTTTGATGCGCTCCGTTTCCCCGGGCGCTAGGTCCCCGTCAAACCGGCCGACGGGTGCGTAGGCGACGCGCGGACCGGTTCGGTTGAGTGCGATTACGTACCGCCCAGCAGTGTCGCCCGTGTTCGTGACCGTTATTTCGAGCGTCGGCATGGCCGGCTCAGTAACGCGCTCCGGTCCGTCGAGAGTCACGTCGAATGACGGTAACGGCGCTTTGAGCCTGTTCTGAACTTCCTCCGGCGGCGTCCACTCCCCGCCCGGCCAGGACAGTCTGGCGTCGCTGGCTGAGCCGGTTGCCGGGAGATCGAAGACCAGCGGTCCACCGGTCTCGGTGAACTGCTTACCCCATTCACCGTCGCGATACAACCCGTTCCTCAACCTCTGTGGGCTGTACGTCGACCCGTCGAATCTGAGTGAAAACGCGGTGCGGTCTGTTCCCGAACCTTTGACAGCCGCTGTCAGCACGAGGAACTGGCCATCGGCTGACTGGACAGTGATCGAGTCGGTGCCGGGGACCACGGCGCCGGGCGTCACTGCGGCGTCCGTAACTGTCACCGCGGGCGGCGACCCAGTGTCGGTTTCGCTGATGCCTGGTGACGGCACTGGCGTCACTGTCCCGGTATCCTCGGTCTCTCCCTGACAGCCTGCACCGGTGATAGCCAGTCCGCAGAGCGCCAGAACGCGGCGGCGGTACATGGCTCTGCGTTACCCTGCCCCGGATAAA
The DNA here is from genome assembly GCF_054850705.1 of Haloarcula sp. H-GB5. Lineage (NCBI taxonomy): Archaea > Methanobacteriati > Methanobacteriota > Halobacteria > Halobacteriales > Haloarculaceae > Haloarcula > Haloarcula sp. H-GB5. The sequence continues at coordinate 783,008 of NZ_JBTWBG010000002.1, forward strand.
TGCTTTCAGAACGCTCGGATTCAGTTTTGACCGACCGTTTCCAGTTCGGCCCGGAATAGACCTGTCTCCGTGACCTGGGAAGTCTGTGTCGCTGCGAAGGCAGGTGGTGTCAGATTAAATAACATCTTAATTAATGTTTGTGACTAACCAAAAGCTTTTGACAATTCCGTTGGTTTCAGTCAAACGTATATCAGGTTGGGGGATTGGGTGGCGGTACCTTCCCTACGTGGTGATATCAATGAGTAAATCAACGAACGGCCGAACGGCCCCCAAATCGATGCGTCACAAGCAAATACTCGACGTAGCGGCCGAGAACCCAGAGGCGTCCATCGCAGAGCTTGCGGCCGAAGTACCGAGCGCGACAGCGGAGTTGGTCGAGCGAGTTCTTGAGGAACACGGCGATCCGGCTGAGGCCGACGAGACCGAAACAGCCGACCAGTCACAGAGTGACCCGTCGACGGAGTCACAGTCGTATCCAGCCCCTGCGGACCTCTCGTCGACAGAACGTGAGACGATCCGCGCAATCCAGAAACACCCCACCGCGTCCCAACGAGACCTCGCGGAGAAGCTCGGCGTCACTGCCTCGACGGTGAGCAACCGCGTCAACGGGATCGACGGGTTCGACTGGGCGAACCGAGAAGCGTTCGCAAACGCCGTTTTCAGCGATGGAGAAGACGAATCTGCGACGATCTCGGACGAGGCAGAAACCCAGGCATCCGATACCCAATCGCCGGAGTCAACAGACAACCCCGACGGAGCCGACAGTCAAGCGTCAGGCCCTGATACTGCGCCCGCCGATGGCGACCGCTCGCCAACGGCGGTCGAGACAGCGGCCGGCGAAGTGAATACCACGCTGACTACGTTCCAGTCGACTGTCGAAGACCTCTCCGCACAGCTGGCCGAACTCGAAGGGCAGGTCGAAACCGTCGCCGACGGCGGCGGCTCGCCACAGCCGTTTCAGGACCCGGAGCTTGTCCACAAAGTCGTCCACGCGTGTATGGACTCCGACAAAATATCTGAGGAGGAAGAGCTCCGGATTCTGGATTCGCTGCTCTAGTTGTACTCACGCCATCGGTGGCCACAGTCCTGTCGTAGGGGGTTTGCTCTGAGCGGCAGTAATCGCCAGACTGCGTTGGGAGAATACCTAATTTAGTCTATACTTTAGGGCGATGGGCAAGACAACTGATACTGCGACCGACGAACCGCAGACGAACCAAGGAGAGAATGACCTTACCGATTTCCTCGCAGAAAAAGAGGTGGACCGCTAGAGGGGTTATAAATAATTTGAAGTCCCATACTTACCACTTAGAAGTATGGAAAGTAACACTCTTCTTCAGATGGCCCCATTGGTGCAAGGCCGATTACGTGACCAACGAAAGGAGATATGTGCAGGTTACGTTGAATGGGCTGTATTCTCAGAAGAATGCCCTACTGAGTTTGAAGTCGCTGATATTGCCGAAATATTAGAACAAGAGACTGGTGTTCGTTTTGATGAAATACAAATTATATCAGGGTTAGATCAGCTCACTGCTGATGATGATGATAATGATGAAGAAGAGGTGTATGTACGCCATTTAGAAGGCTATTCTTATAAACGAGTTAAACAAAAAGATCTTGACAACTCTGATGAGCTTATTGACGAGTGCTGGGACGAATTTAAACAGGTTCTAAATGAACATCCGAGAGATCTTGATACTCACTTTGTTGATAATAATCTCGAATCTGCGTTTATTAAATTTATTGATAAATACGTAGATAAACTTGAGGAGACGACAGAAATAGTTGATGAGGCTAATCAGGATGTAATCTACACGGCAGAATTCGTCGATTTGATTGATAATGTTGTTGCAGAAACGCGACTTGAACATCCTGGGGCATTTAAAGAAAGTTTAGTTAAATATCTCAAAGATCCGGGAGAGAATCTTAAGAAATTCGTGGGTACGGTTTATGTCGCAATCATCAATACGGATTTGTTAGAGAAAGATGACGATAGTATTGATATTCCTAACATACCTGAAGAAGAGAGGAAAATTTTCTTTGATTCTAACGTTATACAAGATTTATTGTGCGAATCCGATAACGAACATCCGCTAATTCGAAATGTAGTTGAGAGATCAAATGGATTAGATTTTGAATTATATTACTATCCAGAGACCGTTGATGATCTTCAACGCTCTATCGATGGTGCGATTAGAGAAATGAGTGGTTTGAAAGATTCAAATTATAGCTCTGAGACTTTTGAGAATCAGTTTTTGAAGGATTGGAATAGAAGATACAGAGAGCTAAGGAATAAGACAATGGAGTGGGGTGAATATCGATCGTATATACAAAGGTGGACTATAGAAGTTGAAGCCCAATATCAAATAGAACAGTTTGAAAAACCATTTGATTTATCTGAAGAAGTAGAATTTGCTAAAGATATAGTTGATAAAATAAACTCAAAACGAAATAAGCGACCAAAGAAGCCACCTGTCTTGCAACACGACGGTAGCATCTTAGCTAAAACCGTTGAATTGAGAAATGGTGTTGATGGGCGGCACAATATCGGCCCTCTATTGCTAACTTTAGATAACACAGTTACAAGAGCCGCTGATTTCGGATACCAAGAAGGAGAGTGGCCGGAGGGGATCGCGATTACGCCACGTGTTTGGTTTAATTACCTCTTGACATTCACCTCAGTTGAATTTGACACTTCTGAAGTGGGAGGAATTATTCTTGATGTTTCTGCAAATATTGACTCCCAACCAAGTATCGAGAATTATTCCAAGGCTTTAGAAGAAAAGGCCGGGCTTGAATCAAATAGTTCAGAATTGTTAGCTAAATATCTCCGATTTTCTGCTTATAGCGATGAAATTGAAAATTCGTTAAGGAGTGACGATGGCAGCGCCGACGAATGGGCTTTCAAAGCACTCAGAGATGAGGGAGCGATGGATGATTTTGTTGAACACAAAGAGCAGAAGAAGCGGATTCGGAAAATGGGCCAACGCATTCAGGACTTAGAAGAAGAAAAACAAAGACTACAAGAAGAAAAAGATAATACAACTGAAAAATACTATGTCGGTGGTTCAGCTGAGGCCTCCGCAAATGCCGCTGCTGTTGCCACATCTAAAGCTGAGATTCAACAAGAATTGTCTGATTTTATGCAACTATATTGGGAAATGGTTCCAGAGGAAGTACAGGAGGAAGTCCCAGCGCCTCCTGATAATACATCAAATTTGGAAGAATACCAGCAGTGGTTGGATACCGCACTCAGTACGATTAATGCCGCCGAATCGACCTTTGCAGGATTGGGAGCGGTAAGTCAATATGGGCAGCGAATATTAACCGAAATTCCACAGTTTTTGTAAAACCTCTGGAGTAGGATATGCGCTTTCCTCTATACCGTTTTTACCAGTAAATTTGCCTCCATAACTCCCACTCTAATATGATATTCTCATCTCATCGCCTCAGAATAAACAGAGAACTTACCGAGTCGCCGGAACCGGAAGATACCACGGCTGGAAAGTTCTCCCTCTTTTCAAAGGCGAAGACAGGCACACCACTCCTCTACGTACTCGGGCGTATCTCTGGTGTCCAAACGACATCGGAGTAGGGGAAGATTCACCCAAGCTCTTGTGGAAAGGCCGTTGTCGTTCCACGCTCCCGGTCAAGGTTTGCCTTACGTTCTTTCACAGCATTGGGGGGCTTCCACCTGTGACGAGTCGTGAGTTTGCACGGACACTGCCTCATCCAGAGGATGGTTCTCCTCGGTCGCGTCTTCAACGTGTTTGATGTGTCTCTTGACAGTGGGTAGAAATCCTCCGCCGATACGCCCGGTATCTAGAGGAAGGTATGGGCGTGAGAGTATGGGGTGTTTGCCTGTGGTACTCTGTCGTCTTCTTTTGGCGCGAGAAGTGACACACCGGCATAGCCGCCGTAGGCGTCAAGTGATTTCAGGATATTAAGCCTTTTTCCACGACGGTACGGAGGTAGAATCTTACAAAAGCACTCGCACCAGACGCGCTTATGCCGTCCTTCGTTCCAGAAGTCTCTATTTCGAGGACAAAAATAGACTTCGAGTAATCTCAAACGTCTTGTACAAAGCTAGAACCACAAGACGAAGAAGGGATTGCTAAGCTCAGTCGGTAATACTAATTCACCCGGAACCAACGCTTCGAGTGGACGCTACACCGATACAATCTTACCAAGGCACAAAACCACGAATCTGCCGAATACGGTGGCTTCAGGTATGTCTTAGTTGTACTCTCGCCACCGGTGGCCACAGTCCTGGCACTTGAAGAACCGCGTCGGCGGTTCGTCGGCTGACCCGGTCTGTTTGATCGTGTACCACGCTTTTCCGTGTCCGCATTCCTCACAGGTCACGTCGTCGGCCGTGGGCTTCCCCTCGAAGTTCGAGCCTTCTTCGGTCTCGATCAGTTCGTCGTCGCTCTGTTCGTCCGTGCTGACGAACGCCGCCGCGCGGTCCTCGTCTTTCGCGACCCGCGCGCCACAGGACTGACAGACCATCTCGTCACCATCGGCGTGCATCATCGAGCCACAGTCGTCGCAGAACTGCATACACGCTCGTCGAACACCGAAACAAAAAGCCGTTACTGCTCGTCCTCGATCTCGTGTTGCTCGGCGACGACCGGACAGTCCAGCAGTCGGACCGTCTCCATGTCCAGAAACTCCATGATCTCAGTTCCCTCGTTCGTGCAGTGTGCGTTCGGCGGTGCAGAGAAGTGTTCACACTGCTCGCAGTAGCGGTGTTTCGATACCTCTGCGTAACGGCTCTCGGGCGCGGTTTCACGTTCGTCGTCCTCAGCGATTTCTGCCCACACTTTGTCGGCGTCGATGTGGTCGACGTCGACCCGCTCGAACGCGCTCTCGCCACTCCCGAAGGGGTCCTCGCCGCGGTCGTCCATCCCCGAGAACGGGTCGTCCGGGTCGGGTGACGACCCGGAAAAGGGACTGTCCGATTCAGTCGCCGAATCCGAACGGAACTCTTCCGTGTCGACGGCCGAGAGCAGGTCGTCATCATCACCATCGGTTGCACTGGATCTCGTCTCGGACGCATCGTCGGCCGGTTCGTCGCTCGATTCGCTGCCTGGCCACCCGTCGTCGGGTGGCCGGCGTGGCTCTGCCGAGCCGTCCGCGTCGTCAGGTTCCGAACCGAGTCGCTCGAACGGGTCGCCCTCGCGGTCCTCCGCGGGGTCAAGCTCGTCGAAGGGGTCTCGGTCGTCGTCACTCATTGGTCTTGCCCGATTCAAGCTGTGCTGCGGCCACTAGCCGCGCCTTCGAGCGGATAATGCCGCCCTCGGGCCGCACATCCGACACTGTCGTGTTGCAGTGTGGACACTGGGGTTCGGTCAGTAGTCCGATCTCGACCTGTTCGTCACAGTTCGAACATCGTGCCGTCGAGATGTTCTCCTGTGCCGCGGCGCGTTTCAGCCGGTCGACCGCTTTCTGGTTCTGGTCCCGGCCGCCCTGGTCGTCGCGGAGGTCGCTGACGACCCAGGCGACGCGGGTGAGTTTGTCTTCGACATCGTCGAGACGGGCGTCGATGTCGGTGACTCGCTCGTCCTGTGTTTCGAGCGAGTCGGTCACCTCACCTCGCAGCGCGGCGAGTTCCGTCTCTATCTCTTCAATCTCTCGTGAGAGTGTCTCGATGCGGTCGAACTCCTCATGGCTGTGGTCGGCTGGCGCTTTCGCGTCGGCCTCCCGTTTGACCTGCACGACGCGTTCGCGGACGTCGTCGATCTTCGTCTGAAAGTCCGCTTCCAGCGCGTCGAACCGGTCGGAAAGCTGGCGTTCCACCGTGTCGACGATATCGGGGAGATGGGAACTGACAGCGCTCTCGGTCGCTGCTTCGACTGAGCCGTTCAGCTTCTCGTCCACGGTCGCGGCGACGACGGCATCTAGTTCGTCTGCCGACGGCTGGAGCAGGTCATCTATCTCGTCGTCCGAGTCAGCTGCCGTCATATATGCGGCCAACAGTTGCTCCATGACGGCGTCGCGAGGCACGCCGAGCGTCTCGGCCTGCTCGGTCAGCCACTCGTCTAGATCTGCAGATAGCTCGACGTACACTCCTCCGTCATCAGTCGACTCGGAGGACATTACGACACCCTTGACGAACAAGACTGATAAGGGTTTACCGCCGATTTCAGATACCGAGAGTGGAAGCGACCACTCAGCACCGCTCTCGTTGTTCTCTGTCGACAGCTACTGCCAGTTGTCCCGCCGACTATCGCTATCGAATCTTGCGCACGTCGCTGATATCGAAGCCGGCCTCGCCAAGTTCCGTCTCGAACTGGACGATGTCCTCGTCCTCGATCTGTGAGAGGACGCCGCGGAACTGCTGGACCACGAGGGTCCGGGCCCGGGTGGAACCGCCGGATTCCCACGCGAACTCCATTGTGCCGTGGGAGGCATCGACGAGCTGTCCGTGTTGTACCGACGACAGCGTCTCTGGATTGACGTGTAAGAGGATGAGGCCACCCCACTGGTGGGCCGCCTTCTGGATCCCCTGAACGAGCGAGCTGATGTCCGACCAGCTGACTTCCTCGTCCGTCGCGCTGACGAGGTCCGACAGCGAGTCGATGACGACAAGGTTGCCTGCCGACACCTCGTTCAGAACCATGCCCAGCGTCCCGAGCAGGTCCTCTCGCTCGTGACGCGCCCGGAGGTCGGTAATCGACGCGGTTTCGCTGGCGTACCAGTCCCGTGGCACCGGACTAATGTGGAAGTACCGCTCCGAGAGGTCGTGAAACTCGACCGCCTCGCTCCCTTTGTCGACCACGTCGTCGTCCATCGCCAGCCGCATCTCGCTGACCAGTTGCGACTCGTTCGCGGTAAATGAGATGTAATGAACTTCTTCTGGGGCGACGGCGTCGGCCGAGAGGTCGCCGTAGTAGAGGTCGTGCAGCTCGCCGTCTACCTTCCCGAGCCCGTTGATGAGTGCGCTCGTATGCATGAACTCCCGAGAGCCAGCGCCGGCCTCGCCGGAGAGCAGGACGACGCTCCCGGCGGGCGCTCCACCGTTGATGATGGAGTCGAGCTGGCGGATTCCGAACGGGATTCGATCCATACGTCCACCTACCTACGCGGTTGCTTAAACGCTTGGCCTGTCTCGGCGGTCGTGCTCAGCGGAGCGACAGCGAGTCGCCAGGGCGTCACCGCCAGACGGCACGGCCGAGCCGGGTTTCTGAGAGGTCGAAGTCGAAGCGGTCCGTCCAGAGGAGGCCGGCCCCCAGCAGCGCGGCCAGGCCGACAGGCATCCAGTTCGCGTAAAAGAGGTTGATACCGCCCCACAGCAGGACGAAGCTCACTAGATCATCGAGCATGAACGGACAGTCCCGGAGTCGCTGACGGAGCCCTGCACGGTCGAACCCGAAGTCGAACAGCAGGACGGCGACCGAGCCCGACAGGAGCCAGCCGGCGTAGTTCTGCCACGGGACGCCGTAGAACTGCGGCATCTCGTAGATCCAGAAGCCGATGGCCACAGCACCCGGATCGAGTACGAGATCGACGAGCATGACCGTCGCCAGCGTCGCCAGCAGCCGAACCGCGGTTGACGCCGCCCTGTTGCCGAGCAACAGCAGGACGAGCAGGTAGGCGTTCAGGACCAGTGGGAAGAAGAAGACCGGGAGCCCGAACGGTACCTCACCGAGCAACATCGGGCCGAGATCGACACCGTAGCTAAATTCGCCGTAGGGCAACCCAGTCCTGACGCCGACGAGTTCGATGCCGTACGAGTAGAGCGTCAGCGCGACCAGCGCAAGCCCGGCACGGCGGTCCACGAGCGGGAAGACGCCGGCCGCCAGCGGAAGCCGCATCACGAACGTCCCGAACAGGACGAAGTAGGGGTTGAACGCGAGCGGATCGGGCAGGAGTCCCTCGGCGCTTGCAAGCAAGGTCACCGCGCCAACGAGTGGGAAGACGACAGCGATGGTAAACCGGTTCTCGGTGACGAACTGGTCGAACTGCGCGGTCGCGTCGGTCCTTGTTTCCGGCAGCTGAACTCCCGCCAGCGTCCGTCCTTCGCCGCTACCCATACAGCATCACCCACAGCGCGATGAGCGTGAACACCATGCCGACGATGGTGTTGATCGCCGGATACCACCAGTACGCCTCGTCGATATCGACGCCGACGCCGAGAATTCCAAAGACGAGGCCGGGGTAGACGAGCAGTAGCAGGCCGAACACCCAGTGCGTGAAGTTGAACGCGAACGATGCCATGAGCCAGCACATCACGCAGTAGTAGTAGGTGTTCGACTCGCCTAGGAACGTCGCGGTTGTCTGAATGCCGGCCTCGCGGTCGGGTTCGATGTCGGGAATTGCCGAGAAGGTGTGCATCCCCATCGCCCAGAGCCACGCGCCAACCACCGCCGTTGCTGGCGGGGCCACCCCTTCGATAGCGGCGTAGCCAATGACACCGGGCAGAATGTACAGGCCGTTCGAAATGGAGTCGAGGAACGGTGTCGTCTTGAACCGCAGCGGCGGAGCCGAGTACTCGATGGAGAGCCCAATCCAGGCGAGCAGGGCCACAACCCCGAGCGTCGGCAATCCGAGGATGAACAGTAACGCGAGCGCACCGCTGGCGACGACGATGGCTGTGACGGCGCTGTCCCCGCGGTAGCTGACCTCACGGCCCTCGTCTTTCTTGGGATTGTGTTCGTCGATGTCGGCGTCGAAGATGTCGTTGACGCCGTAGAGGAACACGTTTCCGGGGATGGTGAAGTACAGAAACAGCGCGATAGCCAGCGGCGAGAACAGCTCTCCCGGGCTGTCGGCCGCATAGCTGACGCCGACGATGACCGGGCCACCGAGGTAGAGCCAGAACCGCGGACGGGAGAGCCGCAACAGGTAGCCCACGAGCGTCTCCTCCGGCGGGATAACGGCGGTGAGACGGTCGGTCGGGAGTTCTGGCATTACTCAGGCGGTGTCTTCGATGAGCGCCTCTGCGGTGTGTTCGCCGCTGATGAGACACATCGGCACGCCAATGCCGGGCGTTGTGAACGACCCCGTGAAGTAGAGCCCGTCGACGGCCGACGAGCGGTTGTTGGGCCGCAACAGGGCCGTCTGGCGGAGTGTGTGTGCCAGACCGAGGGCTGTGCCCTCCGTGGCGTTGTATCGCTCGCCGAAGTCGGAGACGGCGAACTGCTTCTCGTAGACGATGCGGTCGCGCAGGTCGACGCCGGTGTTGTCGGCGATGTCGGCAAGCACTTTCTCGCGGTACTCCTCGCGGATCTCGTCGCCGTCGTGCAGGCCCGGTGCGATAGGGACCAGAACGAACAGGTTCGAGTGCCCATCGGGGGCGACGGTGTCGTCGGTCTTCGAGGGTACACAGAGGTAGTACGCCGGATCGTCGGGCCACGCCGGCTCCTCGAAGATGTCGTCGAAGTGGGGGTCCCAGTCCGTCGGCAGGACGAGCGTGTGGTGTTTCAGGGGCTCCACGTCGCCCTCGACGCCCATGTACATGAGGAAGGCCGACGGTGCGTACGTCTTGTCCTCCCAGTAGTCGTCGTCGTACTGGCGTTCGTGGTCAGGAAGGAGTTCCCGTTCGGCGTGGCCGTAGTCGGCGTTGACGACCACTTCGTCGGGGTGGGTCGTGTCGCCGTAGACTGTCTCCACGAGGAATCCATCCTTCCGCCGGGAAATCTCGTCGACTTCGGCGTCGGTCTCGTAGGTGACACCGAGTTCTTCGCCGAGTTCGACGAGGCCGTCGACGACTGCACCGACGCCGCCGTCGGGGTAGTAGACACCGAGGTTGAAGTCGACGTGGCTCATCATGTTGTACAGCGCTGGCGTCGTCCGGGGCGAGCCGCCGAGGAAGACGAGCGTGTACTGCATGATCTGCTGGAGCTTCGGGTGCTCGAAGTAGTCCTCGACGTGGCTCTGCATCGTGCCGATGAGCTGGAGGCCGACCGGCGCGGCGGTCATCACGTCGAGATCGACCCAGTCGCGAAGCTTCGAGCGGTCCTCGTAGACGAACTTGTTCATCGCCGTCTCGTAGTGACGTTCGCTGGTCGACAGATACTCCTCGAACGCCTCGCCCGCGCCGGGCTCGTACTCCTCGAACTTCTCTTGCATCTCGTCGTTGTCGCCGGTCACGTCGATCTGGTCGCCGTCCTTGAAGAAGATGCGGTAGTGCGGGTCGAGCCGCTGGAGGTCGTAGTAGTCGCGGGGCTCCTTGCCGAAGTACGCGAAGAAGCGCTCGAACACGTCGGGCATCAGGTACCACGACGGACCCATGTCGAACCGGAACCCGTCGACCTCCAGCCGGGACGCACGGCCCCCGAGCTGCTCGTTTTTCTCCAGTAGCGAGACGTTCGCACCTGCATCCGCAAGGTAGCACGCAGCGGAGAGCCCACCGATACCGCCACCGACAACGGTCACGTCTTCACCGGACAAGTCACTCATTACTAGTATTGAGGGGCTGGAACGTCAATAAATGAGCGGCCAAACTGCATCGGTATGACACTCGTGGCCATATGTCGGGACACCGAGCGGCTCAGTGGGAGACGTATATGGGCATGGGGAACAGACTGACACGTATGGAACCTGACCTTGCAGCACTGGACGCATATCTCGATGACGCCGGCGTCGATGGCTACCTCCTTGACGCGGATTCCGAGGTGTCAGACCAGTACTATCTCTCGGGTTTCGACGCGCCGGACCCGTTCATCACGCTATACGATGGTGACACGCATCTCCTCTTCCCACGGAGTCTTGAGTTCGGTCGCGCAAAGCGCGAGTCGCGGGCCGAGACTGTCGAACGATACGTCGATTTCGACCATCAGCGGAAAGTCGAGGAGTACGGCCCGGACGAGGCGGTCTCGCACGTTCTCGCGGACTTCCTCGCAGCCTATGACGTAGACAGCGTGGCCGTGCCGCCGCGGTTCCCGCTCCGGACCGCGGACGGTCTGCGGGCACGCGGCGTTGACGTGACGGCGGACACCGACGGCATCGTCACGGAAATCCGGGCGACGAAAACCGAGACAGAAGTCGACCACATCCGGACGGCACAGCGGGCCAACGAAGCGGCGATGGCGGCGGCCGAATCCTTGCTCGAAGCGTCGATGATTGTTGCCGACGACACGCTCGAATTCGACGGCGAGACGCTGACGAGCGAGCGAGTGAAAGAGGAGATCGAGGTGACGCTGCTCCGGCACGGCTGTTCACTGGACGAAACCATCGTCGCCTGCGGGGCGGACGCTGCGGACCCTCACGACTCTGGGAGCGGGCCGCTCGTCGCCCACGAGCCGATTATCATCGACATCTTCCCGCAGGACAAGGCGACGAAGTACCACGCCGACATGACGCGGACGTTCGTGAAAGGCGAGCCAAGCGAGACGATACGTGAGTGGTACGACCTCACTGAGCGCGCGATGGAGGCCGCGTTCGACGCGCTTGAACCCGGCGCGACTGGTGAAGACGTACACGACGCCGTGTGCGATGTGTACGAGGACGCCGGCGAGCCGACACTGCGTGACGACGAGCGAACTGAGACGGGGTTCATCCACAGCACTGGCCACGGCGTCGGGCTGGATGTCCACGAGCTGCCACAGCTGTCACCGAGCGGCGGCGAACTCGAACCGGGGCACATCGTCACTATCGAGCCCGGCCTCTACGACCCTGATGTCGGTGGAGTCAGAATCGAAGACATCGCCGTCGTCACCGCCGACGGCTACGAGAACCTGACCGAGTACGAGATCCAGTTCGTCGTCTAAGCTAGCCGAAGAGGCCCGAAAGTCGTAGCAGAAGTCTCATTTTGGCCATCGGTTCCAGATGTGCTATCCCTTATCAATACACTTGTTACCATGCACCAGCATTTTCCGCACCTTCATCATGAACATTTATTATGGATGGGTCGAAAGGTGGTGATACCTAATGCTTGTATCCGACGTACGCCCCGCACGCCGACCCGACACCGAACCGCCCACAAACCACAGACGACGGCCGACACGACCCCCAGGATGACAACACGAATCACGACCCCCCGAAACGACGACTCGTACCCGACAACCACGCTGCCCTTCGACGACGCGGACGACCAGTCCCGGTCCCGCCGTGCGCCGAAGATGTTCTCGCCGACCAATCACGCCACGATGGGCCAGTTCGACACTGAGGCCACGGACCCGCGCTGAACTGGGACACAACGCATATCCCGACGGCACGCCTCCATGCCGACATGTCCGATTACACCACAGTATCGATTCCGAAGGACCTCGCGGAGCGCGTCGAAGAGACGATCGAAGGGACGAGTTTCTCCAGTACGTCCGACCTCGTTCGGTTCCTGCTTCGGAGTATCGTCGTCGAACACCAGCGGGAAGGGGAACTGACCGAAGCGCAGTTTCAGGACATCACCGACCAGTTGCGGGACCTGGGCTATCTGGAGTAGTCGGGTCGCTACTGCGGATACTTTTCCGGCGGTTCGACGTCGAGAACGGTGATTTCCTGCGCCTGTCCGGCTCTATCGAAGGCCCCGAAGGCGTCGAGATCCCACGGCGGGATGCCGACGAAGACCACCTCGTGCAGGTCATCAGTCTTGCTGACTCCCATGTATCCGTCGGGATGGGAGACGAACCGGCCCTGCGTCTGGCCGGCCGGCGTCCCCAGATCGACGCCAAACACTGCATTCACTGAGGCCCCCGCTGACGGGAGATAGAAATCAGTGAATACCGGCGTCTCGTCCGGTAGATCCGCATCAGGAAGCTCCTCTGCAGGCGTGACGGCCAGCGAAATCGTCACGTCATCAGGTTCGGCCTCGCTGGCGAGCCGTAACAGCGTTTCGACGAGTCCGCGTGTGACGTAGACCACGCCATACTTTCGCACGGCCCGGGTAAAACGGCGTCGTTTGACCCGATTTAGCCGAGCACGAGCGACTTGAGGTTCTTCGCATACAGCCCCGGTGTCCGGCCGCGGGACCCGCGAAGTGCGTAGGCGATGGCCTCGGCAGCGTCTTCCATCACGCCCTCACCGTGTCCGACCAGGACTCGCTCGGGATTGAGGCGGCTGAGCTTCTTGGGCGGGAACAGACGCAACATCGGATGGACGCCGAGGCGTTCGTCGCCGGCGAGGAAGTAGTCCGCCGCCCCGACCGCCTCGGGGACGACGAGCGTGTCGTCTTCGTCGCCATACAGCGCGGCTTCTTGCCAGAATCCGTTGTTGATAATCTTGTGAACGCCGTAGTCCGTGCCCGGCAGTTGTTGGTGCATGCGTTCGACCGGTGCATCGATATCTTCTTCGACACCTGACATCCAGTCGGGGATATACACCGACGCGTCGTGTCGGTTCGCAACGGCGGCGCTGTCGCGTTTGTGCCGATCCAGCAGGATGATGACACCGGCGACCTCGCCGAACTCGGCGAACAGGTCGTCGATACCGTCGACGTCTATCGGGTCGACGACGAACACGCCGGCCTCCGTCTTGAGGACGTGGCTCGCCCGGACCATCATTTCGTCGGGGTACGGAATGTAGCTCACGCCGCGCTCCCAGCGATTCGTCTCCAGCCACTCTGTCGCTTCGTCCTGACCTTTCATTGGCATACGCTTCCGTACGAGCCTGACGGGAATAAATGGTCGAGAACGGGAAACACGCGTGCTGGGGTTGTTTCGCCCTCGAAACGGCGTCCACAGCGGCTTTGTCGGTGGCGGTCGAAGCGCCGATATGCTCTCATCGCCCGCGTGGCTCACGCTAGAGGTGAAGTATCCCGACCGTGCGACGGCGTTTTACGAGGCCTTTCTGGAACTCGACGTACTTTCAGAGGGGACAGACGAGGCTGTGCTCGCGGCCGGCGACACCGAGATCAGACTCCGCGCGCCGGGGGCGGTTCCGCGCGGTGGGCTCCACACACACTATGCGCTCACGATTCCCGAGCGGGAGTACGACGACTGGTACGACCGACTGGACGAGCGCTTCGACTTGGTCGAACACTCTTTCGGGGATGTTCGCTCGCTGTATTTCTACGATCCGCAGGGTAACTGTGTGGAACTCGGTGAGCGGGCGGTCGACGGCACTGGCGTCACGAGCCTGTTCGAACTCGTCCTCGAAGTCGAGGACCTCTCCTCGGCAGTGGAGTTCTACACTACCCTTGGGTTCGAACTAGTTGACGACGGCCGCGACGAAGGCCGGGTCAGGCTGTCGACCGGCGACCTCGATCTGGAACTGTGGTCACCACGGCTCGGCATTGCCGACGCCCGCGGCGGCGTCCATGTGGACTTCGGCGTCGTCGCCGACGACCCGAAATCGACGGCCAGGGAGGTCGCTGACGACGCCTTCTCGGTCACCTCCGTCGACGAGGGCGTGCGAATCCGGGATCCGGACGGCCATTACCTGACGCTGGTTTCTGCGTAAGCGGCCACCGTTCTCCGTGCCACCCGGACGGATATAATGACCTCCCCCTGTACTAGTAGCCGTATAGGCCCCTCATAGGTAGGTTCTTTTCGTATCGAGAGCCACGTTCGAGTCGAGGATGTCCCCGACTGACTCCCGGACTGAGAACGGTGTCCCTGCGAAGGCGACGCTGTTCTGTCCGGACTGTGGGCACCAGAGCAGGTACGACGGTGACTGGATCGTGGTCGAACGGCGCGGTAGCACGCACTACCGGTGCCCGGTGTGCCACACCCAGATCACGACTCGACTGCGCCACACTGACAGTGGTTCACCCCAGTTCTTCGACACCTACTGGCAAGCGTGGAACCACGGCATTCGCGTGTGGAACGGACTGTTGCAGCGACTTCTCTCACCGTAGTCGAATCATAGGTGGACCGTCCAGACCGCGTCTATTGTGCTGAACGGTCCGTCTATTTGTCGTTGCCCGGCAAAAAGTCGGATGTTCGATACTTTTATTCGCCGGAGTTGGCTACAGCCCGACTGTTCAGATGGTCCCCGCTCCTCCAACGCTTAGCCGACGGCGACTACTCGGCGGCCTCGGGAGCCTCTGTGCTGCGGCGGGTACAGTCGCCGTCGGCCTCACAAAGCCGGCAGCACTGCCGGATGTCCTGACCGATGAGGCGACGAAACACTACCCGACGCCGCCGGAAGTGTCCGCCCACTGGCAGCCGACGGTGACTGAGTCCCACGCACAGGAAGCCATTGACCTGCTCGCAGAAACCACCGAAGAGGCTGAACAGCTCTGGTCGCAACTCGACACGAACCAGTATTTCAGCGGTGCTGGGGGGTGGCTGGAGGATGCACGCCAGGCACTCCGGGACGGTGACACGAACGAAGCGCTCTTCGACGCAACGTATGGACTCCAGTTCGCGGCAGAAGGTCTCGGCGAGGCCCGGGCCAAACTTGGGAACGCTGACCTCCAGGCGCTTGCGACCCAGGCGATTGCCCTCCGAGACCGGAGCCGAAAGGTGGTAAGTGACATCACGCCGTACCTCGTCGACGACCCGGGAACTGACCTGGCGTGGTATCTACGTATCGAACAGGAGGCCATGAGGGGTAAGCACCTGGCGACCTGGGACGGTATGGAGCCCGTGGCTAAGGGTGTCGAGAACAACAACGCCGGGAGCTTCAAGCCGCGCGAGTACGGCACCCTCATGGCCAACGTCCGGAGGGCACAGGTCTACGTTCGGACCGCCGAGCGGTTCCGGGACCTACTGGCCGAGACGCGTAGCGGGTCCGCCACCCCCTATGCAGAGCAACTGAAAACAGCGGCAGACCAGTTCCGGACCCAACTTGAGGGCACACCGACAACCCAGGAAGTAGAGTCCCGATATGGGGTCAGCGACCCGGAGTCGGTCGGTCCGTACGAGGTCGCCCACAGGGACCTCGCTAGATGGTGCTTTGACTCCGGCGTCCCGATTCCGTGGACCATCGATGTCGACGACGAACTGCTCGTCAGCACTGCTGTGGGGCTCTCGAAAGGTGTCGCCCGGATTCGGGCCCACGAGTTCGCGGTGGATCACCTCGTCGTGGAGCAGGGCGACGAAGGGTTCGATTCGGGGCACGCCCTCGCCGAGAAGCGTCGCGCCCGCCGCGTCCACGAGCAGGTCATCGGCTCGGACCCGCCACCCTTACTTACCCGCCAGGCGGCCCGGGCCATCGAGGACCTGCAGGTCGCTGTCGTCGGATTTGCAGGTAGCTACGAACAGCCGATGTGGCGCGAACGACTCGATGCGTACCTCTATGCGCTTGTCGGCCGGGCGAAGCTCAAACAGTATCCCGCTGTGTTCCGGACAGTCGTCGGCGAGGAATGACTCCCATACGTAGCTGGCAACGTCACAGTCCGCACAGCGCGTCTCGCTACCAGGTGGGCGGCCGCTGTCTCACTCTAGCCGTTCAGAGTCGATGCTGACACCCGGCGGTGTCACAATCAGGAACCCGCGGAAGTGCATCAGCTCGCCGCCAGCCTCCCGGACCGGCCGGGCAAACCCGGCGGCGAGTTCGTTCAGATCTCCCTCGACATTGAGGACCAATACCGACCCGTTTTCGATGGTATCGATCCACTGGTCGGGCGATTCCGACCCGTCAAGCACTCCGAGCACGACGCGATTGCTGCCGGCCCCATCACGGTCCTCGTCCATCTGGTCCTCCACGGCCTGTAGGTCCAGCCCCTCGAAATCACTCATAGCCACATCCATGCGCGGACAGAGCAAAAATCCTCCCCACCTGTCTGACGCGCGGCAGTCGCACTGTCTGCGGTTGTTCCCATGTGTCGTGTGCACGTGCCACCGCCTTATGAACAAGTATAAATAGTGGAAGCATCCAGTTACGGGTGCTTATGTCCAACAACGAGGGCACGTCGGAATCTCCGGCGGATCGAGTTCTTCCAGGGCACACTGGATTCCACGTCTGAGATTACAGACGCACGGATTTTCGACACCACGCTGCGCGATGGTGAGCAGTCACCACGTACGTCGTTCAACTACGAGGACAAACGCGAGATAGCCGCGCTGCTCGACGAGATGGGCACCCACGTCATCGAGGCCGGGTTCCCCGTCAACTCCGACGCGGAGTTCGAGGCAGTGCGCGACATCGCCGAGTCCACGCGAGTGACGACCTGCGGACTGGCGCGTGTGGTCGAGAAAGACATCGAGGCGGCTCTGGATTCAGGTGTGGACATGGTCCACACCTTCGTCTCGACGTCGGACGTACAGTTGCAGGATTCCATGCACGCGACCCGTCAGGAGGCGCTCGACACCGCTGTCGACTGTGTCGAGATGATCAAAGATGCGGGCGTCGAATGCATGTTCTCGCCGATGGACGCCACGAGGACTGACGAGGACTTCCTCGTCGAAGTCATCGAGGCCACGTCCGCGGCGGGGGCGGACTGGATCAACATTCCGGACACGTGTGGGGTCGCCACGCCGAGGCGGTTCTACGACCTCATCGAGATCGTCGACGACTGCACCGATGCCTACATCGACGTGCACACGCACGACGACTTCGGCCTGGCGTCGGCTAATGCTATCTCCGGCTTTGAGGCCGGAGCCAGCCAGGCGCAGGTGTCGGTCAACGGCATCGGCGAACGCGCCGGCAACGCGGCCTACGAAGAGGTCGTGATGGCGCTGGAGTCGCTGTACGACGTCGACACCGGAATCGACACCACCCGCATCACGGAGCTATCGCGGATCGTCGAGGAGAAGTCCGACATCGGGGTACCAGCGAACAAGCCCGTCGTCGGGCGCAACGCCTTCTCCCACGAGAGCGGCATCCACGCCGCCGGCGTCATCGAGAACTCCGACACGTTCGAGCCGGGCGTCATGACTCCCGAGATGGTCGGGGCCACGCGCGAGCTCGTGCTCGGCAAGCACACCGGCGCTCATTCGGTCCGGGAACGGCTCGTCGACGCCGGATACGACCCGAGCGAGGCGGAGGTCCGCGAAGTGACTCGCCGCGTCAAGGAGTACGGCGCGGAGGAGCAAGTCACCATGTCGGTGCTTGAACGGTTCGCCGAGGAGATCGGCGTGACCGAGGAGAGCGAGGAGGTCCGGGCGTAGGCCCATGCCTTCGCTTCCGGCCGTCACTACGAGTGAGCAGCCACCGGTGAGTACCCGGTTTCGAGTAGCTGTCCGCCAACAACTATCACAGAACGTTTATTATTCGGGACGAACTGCATTCGGGTGTGATGACCGCGGCTGCTGGGCGTCAGGTTCGAACCCCCGCCAGCACCGCGACCGCTATTCTCGGCGTGCGTATTGTAGGGGCACTATAGCCCCTCTCTTTACCTTTTCACCCCCGGCCGAATCGATTCGTCATACCACCACAGAGTCATCAGTCATGCACGCAGCACACACATCACCGCGGTATCGACCCCGAACACGAACAGACGGAGGGACGACACGATGAGCGAACGCGCATCCGTCCCCAAAGAAGAGGACGAAACAGAGCCAGAAGCCGAACAGGAGCCCGTTACGACGGGCGCGCAGTCGGTCATCCGAGCGCTTGAAAACGCCGGGACCGACTACGTCTTCGGCGTTCAGGGCGGCGCGATCATGCCCGTCTACGACGCGCTGTACGACTCCGATATCAACCACGTCACGATGGCCCACGAACAGGGGGCCTCCCACGCGGCAGACGCGTACGGCGTCGTCACCGGCGATCCCGGCGTCTGTTTCGCCACGTCCGGCCCCGGCGCGACGAACCTCGTGACCGGCATCGCCGACGCCAACATGGACTCCGACCCAGTCATCGCGCTGACCGGCCAGGTCCCGACGGAGTTCGTCGGCAACGACGCGTTCCAGGAGACCGACACGGTGGGCATCACCCAGCCGATCACGAAGGAGAGCTACTTCGCCGCCGACTCAGACACCGTCGGCGACGACGTCAGCGAAGCGTTCGCGCTCGCCGACGCCGGCCGGCAGGGACCGACGCTGGTCGACCTGCCGAAGGACGTGACGCAGGGCGACACCGAGGTCGAACCCGGCGCTCCCGAGACGCCGGAGACCTACGAGGTGCCTGAGGAAGCAGACGACGAAAACGTTCAGGAAGCCGCAGAGGCCCTGGCCGAAGCCGACCGCCCGGTCATCCTCTCGGGCGGCGGCGTCATCAAGGCAGACGCATCGAGTGCGCTCCGTGAGTTCGCGAAGGAGTACGAGATCCCGGTCATCACGACGATGCCCGGCATTGGGAGCTTCCCCGAGGACCACGAACTCTCGCTTGAGTGGGCCGGGATGCACGGCACCGGCTACGCCAACATGGCGATTAGCAACACCGACTGCATGCTGGCTATCGGGACGCGCTTCGACGACCGCCTGACCGGCGGCGTCGACTCCTTCGCCCCCGACGCGGAGGTCATCCACGTCGACATCGACCCGGCCGAAATCAGCAAGAACGTCTACGCTGACTACCCGCTCATTGGGGACGCCCGGGAAGTGCTCCGGCAGCTGTTCGACGCGATGCCGCGCGCACCGGACGCCGACGAGTGGCGCGGCCAGTGCCAGACCTGGAAAGACGAGTACCCGATGGACTACGACACGCCCGACGACGAGCCGCTGAAGCCGCAGTACGTCGTCGAGCAGTTCTCGGAGATGACGCCGGACGACACCATCGTCTGTACCGGCGTCGGCCAGCACCAGATGTGGGCCTCCCAGTTCTGGGAGTACACCGAGCCCCGGACGTGGGTGTCGTCCCATGGTCTCGGGACGATGGGCTACGGCGTGCCCGCCGCCATCGGCGCGAAACTCGCCGCGCCGGACCAGGAAGTCGTCTGCTTCGACGGCGACGGCTCGTTCCTGATGACCGTCCAGGGCCTCTCCGTTGCGGTGCGCGAGCAACTGGACATCACCTACGTCGTCCTGAACAACGAGGCGGTCGGGATGGTCCGCCAGTGGCAGGACGGCTTCTACGAAGGCCGCCGGATGGCCTCCGAGTACCCGTGGATCCCGCAGTTCGACAAGCTCGCCGAGGCCTTCGGCGCACGCGGGTTCACGCTCGAATCCTACGACAACGTCGAGGAGACGATACAGGAAGCACGCGAGTACGACGGCCCAAGCGTCATCGATGCCCACATCGACCCCGGGGAGAACGTCTTCCCGATGGTCCCCAGCGGCGGTGACAACGGCCTGTTCGCGCTCAACGAAGACCATCTGGACATGATCTAACAATGACTGGAGGAATGCCAGGCCCCGCGCCGGACGAACGGATGCGCCCGAAGGGCCGACGCAACACGCAGGGAATCCGCGTCGACCCCGAGGCCGAAGTGACCCACGAACCGCGACAGGCAGTGCTGTCTGCCCTGGTCAAACACCGGCCGGGCGTGCTTTCGGAGGTGTCGGCGCTGTTCAGCCGACGCCAGTTCAACATCGAAAGTCTGACCGTCGGGCCGACAGTCGACGACGACACAGCCCGGATGACGATCCTCATCGAGGAGCCGGAACCGGGGATCGACCAGGCGAAAAAGCAACTTCGGAAGCTCGTGCCCGTCGTCTCGGTCAGGGAACTCGAAGGCGAGGCCGTCCGTCGGGAGCTCGCGCTGGTGAAAGTCAGCGGCGAGAAGCCCGACGACGTCAACGCTGTCGCTGATATGTACGACGGGCAGGCCGTCGACGCATCGACCGATTCAGTCACCGTCGAAATCACGGGTAGCAAGCAGAAGATCGACGCCGCCATCGAGGCGTTCAAGCAGTTCGATGTGCAGGAAATCGTGCGAACCGGGGCCGCCGCACTGGAACGCGGCCCGAAAACACTAGAGAAAGATGTCTGACGAACTTACCACAACAGTCTATTACGACGAGGACGCTGACGTATCGACTATCGACGACGAGACCGTAGCCGTACTGGGCTACGGGTCGCAGGGCCACGCCCACGCGCTGAACCTTCACGAGTCCGGTGTCGACGTAATCGTCGGCCTCCGCGAGGACTCTTCGTCGTGGGCCGACGCCGAGGACGCGGGTCTCCGTGTCGAGACGCCAGACGTGGCCGCCGGCGAGGCGGACCGCGTCGTGATGCTCGTCCCCGACACGATTCAGCCGGCCGTCTACGAAGCTATCGAGGACGAACTGGACGCCGGTGACACGCTCCAGTTCGCACACGGCTTCAACATCCACTACGGGCAGATCGAACCGCCGGAAGACGTCGACGTGACGATGGTCGCGCCCAAATCACCGGGCCACCTCGTGCGCCGGACCTACGAGCGCGGCGAGGGGACGCCGGGTCTCATCGCGGTGTATCAGGACGCGACCGGCAACGCCAAAGAAGAGTCGCTGGCCTACGCGAAGGGCATCGGCTGCACCCGCGCCGGCGTCATCGAGACCTCCTTCCAGGAAGAGGTCGAGACGGACCTCTTCGGCGAGCAGGCCGTCCTCTGTGGCGGCGTCACCGAGATGGTCAAGGCCGGCTTCGAGACGCTGGTCGACGCCGGCTACGCGCCGGAGATGGCCTACTTCGAGTGCCTGAACGAGCTCAAGCTCATTGTCGACCTGATGTACGAGGGCGGCCACATGGGGATGTGGAACTCCGTCTCCGACACTGCCGAGTACGGTGGCCTGACCCGCGGCGAAGAGGTCATCGACCGCGAGGGCATGGAGAAGATCCTCGAAGAGGTCCAGAACGGCGAGTTCGCTCGCGAGTGGATCAACGAGAACCAGGCCAACCGGCCCGCCTACAAGCAGTACCGCGACGCCGAACAGAACCACCAGATCGAAGCCGTCGGCGAGAACCTGCGCGAACTGTTCGCGTGGGGTGAGGACGCCGACGCAGAGAAGACAGAAGCTCCAGCAGATGACTAACGAACGCACGAATCCAACGGACGGCGAACAGAGCGACTCACGCACAACGATGGGGAGCATCCAGCACACCCATCCCGAGACGAACGGAACCTTCGGCGCGGTGTTTCGCCGCGGCCCGGTCGTGGCCGCCGACGGCGGTGAACGCGACGCGGAGGAGGAAGAGACTGACGAGACGATGGAAGACATCGACCACGAAGCACCCGACGAGGGTGTCACTCGCGCGTACGAGCGCGGAACTGAAGGACGGGACGAGACAGTATGAGTCAGGGAACGCTATACGACAAGGTATGGGACCAACATAAAGTCACGACCCTGCCCAACGGCCAGGACCAGCTGTTCGTCGGGCTGCACCTCATCCACGAGGTCACCAGTCCGCAGGCGTTCGGGATGCTCAAAGAGCGCGGCCTCGAAGTCGCACGCCCTGATCTGACTCACGCGACGGTCGACCACATCGTGCCGACCGCCAATCAGGACCGGCCCTACAGCGACGACGCGGCCGAGACGATGATGGCGGAACTCGAAGAGAACGTTCGCGACGCCGGCATCCAGTTCTCCGACCCGACGACGGGCGATCAGGGTATCGTCCACGTCATCGGCCCGGAGCAGGGCATCACCCAGCCCGGCAAGACCATCGTCTGCGGTGACAGCCACACCTCGACCCACGGCGCGTTCGGCGCGCTCGCGTTCGGTATCGGGACGAGCCAGATCCGGGACGTACTGGCGACCCAGACCATCGCGATGGAGAAACAGAAGGTCCGCAAGATCGAGGTGACCGGCGAACTCGACGAGGGCGTCGAGGCCAAGGACATCATCCTCGAAATCATCCGCCGGCTCGGGACCGAAGGCGGCGTCGGCTACGTCTACGAGTACGCCGGCGAGACCATCGAGAACCTCGACATGGAAGGCCGGATGTCCATCTGTAACATGTCTATCGAGGGCGGCGCTCGCGCGGGCTATGTCAACCCCGACGAGACCACCTACGAGTGGCTCGAAGAGACGGACTACTTCCAGGAGAACCCCGAGAAATTCGAGGAACTCAAGCCGTACTGGGAGTCGATCCGCTCGGACGACGATGCCGAGTACGACGACGTCGTCGAAATCGACGCCAGCGAGCTGGACCCTGTCGTTACCTGGGGGACCACACCCGGCCAGGGCATCGGCATCGACGACCCGATTCCGGAGCCCGAGGATCTGGCCGACGACAAGGTCGACACCGCCCGGCGCGCCCAGAAGCATATGCGCGTTGAGCCCGGCGAAACCATGGAAGGATACGACATCGACGTGGCCTTCCTTGGCTCCTGTACCAACGCTCGACTGCCCGACCTCCGCCGCGCGGCCCGTATCGTCAAGGGCCGGCAGGTCGCCGACGACGTACGAGCGTTCGTCGTCCCCGGCAGCCAGCGCGTCCAGCGCGCTGCCGAGGAGGAGGGCCTGAAGGACATCTTCGAGGAAGCCGGCTTCGAATGGCGCAACGCCGGCTGTTCGATGTGTCTGGGCATGAACGAGGACCAGCTGGAGGGCGACGAGGCCTGTGCCTCCTCTTCCAACCGGAACTTCGTCGGCCGACAGGGCAGCAAGGACGGTCGAACCGTTCTGATGAACCCCCGGATGGTGGCCGCCGCGGCGATCACCGGCGAAGTCTCCGACGTGCGCGACCTGAAGGAGGTGACCCTGGCATGAGCGACGCGACTGAGGACATCCCCGAAGTCGACTACGTCGAAGGGTCTGGTATCCCGATCCGCGGGAACGACATCGACACGGACCAGATCATCCCCGCGCGGTTCATGAAGGTCGTCACCTTCGACGGACTGGGCGAGTTTGCGTTCTTCGACCTGCGGTTCGACGACGAGGACAACGAGAAGGACCATCCGTTCAACGAGGAGCGGTTCCAGGACTCGAACGTGATGGTGGTCAACAACAACTTCGGCTGTGGCTCCTCCCGCGAACACGCGCCACAGGCCCTGATGCGTTGGGGCATCGACGCTATCATCGGCGAGGGCTTCGCCGAGATTTTCGCCGGGAACTGTCTGGCGCTTGGCATCCCGACGGTCACTGCCGACCACGAGACGATCAACGCGCTCCAGCAGTGGGTGGATGACAATCCCGACGGCGAGATCGAAGTCGACGTGCGGGCGGAGACAGTCACCTACGGCGACAACGAAATCAACGTCAGCGTCGACCGCGCCCAGCGCGAGGCCCTCGTCGAGGGCAACTGGGACACGACAGCGCTGATGAAGGCAAACAAGAATGCTATCGAGGAAACGGCCTCGGAGTTGCCGTACCTCGATCAGACGCGGTCGGATATCGAAGCGGACGATTAACTACGAGAACCGCTTTGCGTGTTCTCTGCGTAAGCGTCCGGTTCGCAGAAGCGGACGATTGACGCGAGGTCACAAAGTGACCTCGATTTGCGCGAACGGCAGAGCCCTGAGCGCGAGCGGACCGCTTGTTGTTGCAGTTTAACAGCAGTCATGAATCTACGTAGTTCAGTCCTGAAAGCTATCGAAGCATCCACACGTTAGACCGTTCCACCGAACCGCTCGTTAGCGATTCTGGTTTGTCTCTGGACTAGCAAAAAATAACACTTATTCGACACTATCGCGTAATGTGTCTAATACTGGCGTTGTCGGTAACATTGTCGACTGTTGGACAATTGCAGGGGTAATTATCCTCTCGGCACTCATCGTAGAAGTTCTTGAGCCACCATCAGGTAATACTAGTTGGCTGTTAATCGCTATCTTCTCATCTCAGGTTACGTATATAGTATACTACAAGTATCAGCAGATCGACGTTCAATAGCTTGCTCCTTCTTAATACGTCTCCGTATATTTACTTCTGTACCGGATATGTTTATTCAAGTGGGTGGCGTCCAATATTGAGAGCGAGTAATCAGTCGTCGGTTCGTGGAGAGCTACGGTTAGTCTCGGCGCGCGGTCGCATGCCGGGATAGATTTGCTTCAATGGCATCTGCAAACGCAGTGACGGCATTGTTGCCGGCATCAAGACTCAGGTACGGCTCGATGAGTTCGAGTTCCATCAGCAGGAATTCGCTCCCTCGTTCGATACCATCCACCCGGGCGTACGGGAAATTAATTGGGCTAATTCCTAGTTCCTTTCCTGCAGCTTCAAGGACGGCTGCGGCCTGCTCCACTATCTCACGCGGTGGCTCGTACGGTTCTGAGCTTCCGCCGTAATTGGGGTGAGCGCGGAAATCGTCTGCAGCTGGAAGCTGTCTAGTGGCATGGCTGAAACTACCTTCGAAGAAGACCAGCGACCGTTCGCCGTTGTCGATTTCGGGGGCGAACTGCTGAACGAGAACGTCGCTACTTGAAACTAGGTTCTCGAATCGCTGCTGGTGGTTTCGAGCTTCGTCGAGAGAGGTCCTCCAGATACCGGCCGAGCTGGTGCCGACAGCGGGTTTTACCGCAACCTCTTGCCAGCCGTTGTCTTCTAGCACCGTCCTGAGATCGATTTCGGTGGACCGTTCAATCCACGCCGTCGGGAGAATCGAGACACCTCTCTGTTCGAGATCGCGGAGATAGAACTTGTGGTGGTTCCATCTGATTGTGTCGGCTGAATTCAACAGTACGACATCCGCGTTCTCGATACGATCCAGCCAGTTCTGGAAGGCATCCAGTTGGGTGTGGTACTCCCAGCAGGATCGGACGAGCACTGCATCGAAGCTGTTCCACTCTACCGTCGAATCCGTCCAGAGAACTGGCTCCGTCAAGAGGCCGCGATTGCGTAACTCCGTTTGTAACGCTTGCCCATCCTCGGTCAAGTCGGGAGCTGTCTCACCGGTGACAATACCGATCCTGGCCGATGACAAGTATGTCATCGAAACATAATATACAATAAAAATACTAACGCTCTTCGGTGGGAGATTGTTGACACTGCTCTGTTGAATAGCGGCGTTGGTCGAGATGGTTGGAATTTGAATCGGCTTGTTAGTAGCTGGCGCTGGTGGTCTCAAGACTGGGGGCGTTCCACGGTAGCTCAGGGGTCGCTATTCAACAGAGCAATCCTATTAGGGATGTAAAAAGCAATACGAGAGCCGGTTGCGTTCTTCCTGCATGGACCAGATCCGCGAGATACACATCGCGCCGCTGGGACACGAGCGTGACCGGATCGCCGAACCGATTCACCAGCACAACGCCGACGACGTGTACCTCCTCACAGCGACGCCGGAGCCGTCACGATTGACGCCGTACCAGCAGGCACTCGTCGAGGAACTGGACGCTAACGGCGTCAGCGTCGAGCTACATCGATCGGATTTACACGACCTCTACGACGTGCTGGCCGAGGTCACGACGCTGACCGCCGATCATCCGGAAGATATCGTGCGCGTTAATGTCTCCAGCGGGCCGAAGGTGGCGGCTATCGGGAGCGCTATCGCGTGTATGGCGACGGCGGCAACGGCGTACTACGTCCATCCCGAGGAACACGTCCCATCTGTCTCTGCGGAGCCACTCACCCGCGGGATGGAGCGTGCGGAGGTCCTCCCTTCCTACCCCATCGAGGCGATATCCCGCGACCAAGTCGCGGTGTTGGACTATCTCAAGCGGACGAACACGGATACCTACACCGCGAAGAAGTCGGATCTCATCGGGTTCGCCGAGGACGCTGGTCTTTCGTTCATCGACGACGCAGACCCGGCAAACGAGAAGGCGAAGTTCGCGCTGTTGAACGCCAACATCGTCGACCCGCTGGTCGAAGACGGCTACATCGATGTCAAGGATGTCGGTCGGACGAAACAGATCGAACTGACTGAAACCGGCGAGAACGTCCTCCACGCCTTCCGACACAAACTCTGAAACGGGTCTCAGTCTCGCTGTCACTACTTTGGCGGCGGCAATACTCGATAGACAGATAGTATAGATAGTAAAATTACCATCGGTAGTGCCTATAGTATTGATAGTATTAAGGTAGTAAATACATATGAACCACCACAATACTCGGGTGCGCACGGTCCCCGGCGACGCGCTGTTCCCGTCGCTTCGGCCCTCCACCAGTTCGATGCGCTCGCTGGGGAGCCGTGCCACCGCACTGCCATCCCTGTCTCGACCCGGAGCCGTCCTCCGGCTCGCCGGGTCGGGACGGTCCACCGCTGACGCACTGTACGAGCATGGCGCTGCCTTGGACCCGAGTCGGCTCCAGCAATAACCGCTTGCCGGACCCCGATACCTCCCGAGTAGCCCATGGAACCAGCGAACCGAACCACTTTCACCAGCCGGCTACGTGCCTCCCGCTATGACACACGAGATAGCCGTTATTCCCGGCGATGGAATCGGACAGGAGGTCACACCCGCTGCGGTCGAGGTACTTGAGGCCATCGACGCCGTCGACTTCGATTTCGTCGAGGGTGAGGCCGGCGACGCGGTGAAGGCGGAAACCGGCGAAGCGCTCCCGGAGGAGACACGCGAACTGGCGGCTGATGCCGATGCGACGCTGTTCGGCGCAGCCGGTGAGACGGCGGCCGATGTCATCTTGCCACTCCGGCAAGTTGTCGGTTCCTTCGCCAACGTCCGCCCGGCCCGCTCGTATCCGGGACTCGACGCCGTCCAGCCCGACACGGACATCGTGTTCATCCGGGAGAACACCGAGGGCGTCTACAAGGGCATCGAGAGCGAGATTTCCGACGGTGTCACCACCTGCACGCGGGTCATCACCGAGGACGCCTCCGAGAAAATCGCCGAATACGGCTTCAGCTACGCGAAGCAGAACGGCTACGACGACGTGACGATCGCCCACAAGGCCAACGTCATGCGTACTACAGACGGACTGTTCCTCGATGCGGCATCGGCGGTCGGCGAGGACCGCGACGCGTCCTACGACACGGCGCTCATGGACGCGCTTGCGATGCATCTGGTCATGAACCCACAGGACTACGGCGTCGTTATCTGTCCGAACCTCGCCGGCGATATGCTGTCGGATCTCGCCGCGGGTCTCGTCGGCGGCCTCGGTCTGCTGCCGTCGGCCAACATTGGCGAGGAGAACGCGCTGTTCGAGCCGGTCCACGGCTCCGCCCCGGACATCGCCGGCGAGGGCATCGCCAACCCCTCGGCGATGATACTCTCCGCAGCGATGTTGCTCGACCACCTCGGCTACGACGAACAGGGCGATGCAGTTCGAACAGCTGTCGAGTCCGTACTCGACTCCGGGCCTCGAACGCCGGATCTGGGCGGCGACGCATCCACTGAGGCCGTGACCGCCGCGGTTATCGAGGAACTGTAGACAGTTTTCTCGCGTTCTATCTGGGCAGAAACAAGCACGGCCCAATAGAAAGAGGTAAAACCGAAGCGAAACAATCACAGCCGAGAGAATGCTCCCGGCCGAGCGAAAGCGCACTATCGTCCAGTTGGTGACAGAGCGAGACGGCTGTTCAGTGTCGGAGCTGGCCGCGGAACTCGAGTTCTCGAAGGCGACGATACGCCGTGACCTCCGAGACTTGGAGTCGCAAGGCCGCATCAAGCGGTCCCACGGCGGTGCAGTACCGGCGTCCTCCGCCGGGACAGAACGACCGTACGGCCAGCGCGAGGTTGACCACTACACGGAGAAACAGGCCATCGGCGAGCGGGCTGCACAGGAAGTCCGTGAGGGCCATGTGGTCTGCTTCGATGCGGGCTCGACGACGATGGAAGTCGCTCGCGCGATTCCGGACACTGACTACGTCGCGGCAACGAATATGCCGGAACTCGCCACTGAAGTGGCCGAGCGAGACGTCGATGCGAAGCTCACCGGTGGGAGTCTCCGACCGCGGACCCGGGCGCTTGTCGGCCCGATGGCCGAGCGAGCCATCGGACGAATGAACTTCGACCTGCTGTTTCTGGGGACGAACGCCCTCGACAGTGCCGCCGGGCTGTCGACGCCAAATGAAGACGAGGCGGCCGTCAAGGAAATGATGGTCGAGCGCGCCCGCCGAGTCGTGCTGGTCGCCGACGCGTCGAAGTTCGGCGACCGGAGTTTCGTCAGCTTTGCCGATCTGGAGCAGGTCGACCTGCTGGTCACTGACGCCAGCCCGTCAGGGGCGCTCGCTACGGCACTCGCGGACGCCGACGTGACCGTCGAGGAGGTCAGCACATGATCGTCACCGTCACCTACAACCCCGCGGTCGACCAGACGATCCAGTTCGACGAGCAGATGGCTCCCGATCGTGTGATGCGGGCCGACGAGGCACAGTTCGACGCCGGCGGGAAAGGCATCAACGCCGCCCAGTTGCTCACCGCGATGGACCGGCCCTGCGTCGCGACGGGGCTGCTGGGTGGGTTCACCGGCTCGTTCATCAGAGAGACGCTGCAGGACGACGGCGTCGAGACGGCCTTCGTCGACGTGGACGGAACGACCCGGCTCAACACCACCGCCATCGCAGCCGCGGAGGAATACAAGCTGAACCAAGCCGGACCAGCCGTCGGCGAGTCGGTCGTCGACTCACTGCTCGAACAGGTACGAGCGCAGTCCCCCGACCGCGTACTCGTCGGTGGGAGCCTACCGCTGGGGCTGACCCCTGATGCCATCGACCGTATCGCGACCGGTGGCGACTGGGAGACGATCGTCGACACCGGCGGGGACGTCCTTCGGGAACTCGATGCCCAGTACGGCCTCTGTAAGCCGAACCGCGCCGAACTCGGTGACGCGACCGGGGCCGATGTGTCAACTGTCGAGGGGTGTGCGGACGCGGCCGACGCGTTCCGGGATCGTGGTTTCGACCGCGTACTGGCCTCCCTCGGCGCGGACGGCGCGGTCCTCGTCGGCGACGCGGGCCGACTGTACGCCGAAGCGCTCGACATCGATGTCGTCGACACCGTCGGGGCCGGCGACGCGCTCCTCTCGGGCGTCCTGAGCGCCTGGGAAGCTGGTGCGGATGACGAGACGGCGCTCCGGACCGGTGTGGCCGTCTCCGCACAGGTCGTCCAGCGGGCCGGCACGGCCGTTCCAGACCTAGATGACATCGGCTCGCTCCGTGATGGCGTGACGGTGCGGCGGCTGTAGCGGGCAAAAAGCGTCGTAGAAAGCGGAGACAGCAACTCAGAACTTTTCCAGGTAGTCGTCGACAAACGCGCGCACGTCGGCCAGCGACGGCTGGTCCGCAGTCCGAACGAAGTAGCCGGCGACGGCGTTGCCGACGACGACAGCAGCGGTAGGCGGGAGGTTGGCGATGCGGGCCAGCCCTAGTCCGGCGTTGAAGTGGTCGCCGGAACTGGTCGTCAGCTCCGGGTCCGAGACTGCGGGGACAGCCACGCTGTCGGTGCCGTCCGCAGTGACGACGACCGAACGCTCGACACCGTGACCGACGAACCAGGTCGGTTCCAGCGCCGCGAACACCGCCTCGGCGTCCTCGGCAAACGAGCGCTCGCCGTCGCCGGCGTAGGCGTCCGCGAGAACGCCCGTCTCGGCGCGGTTCGCGGTGACCACTACATCTGTCACCTCGTCCAGCCGGCCAATAGCCTTCCGACCGGCGCGCAGGCGGTCGGCGTCTAGCTTTCGCACGTCGCCGGGATCGACCAGCACGGTCTCGGGCGGGTCGTCGATGTCGCCCCACAGGTCACGGAGGCCGTCGAATATGGTCGGCAGATCCGGCGTCTCTGACCAGTAACCGGTTCCTAACAGGCGTGCACCGTCGAGCTTTTCGGCCAGTCGGTCGTGGCCGAAGGCTGCGTCGAGTTCGGCCCAGTCGAGCGCCATCGTGTCGCCGATTTCCGTGAGCATGAGCTTCCCGTCGTCAAACTCGACGGCGTCGGTGACACCGGGTTCGCCCAGCGAGTGGAGTTCGTAGTCGCCGAACTCCGTCTCGAAGGCGTCGTGGACCGGGTCGCCGTACATCCCGACCATCACGGGATCGAACGACCAGCCGCCGAAGGCCCGTGCGAGGTGGCTGGTGTGACCCCCGGTTCGGCTGCCCTGCTGGAGCCACTCGAAGGAGAGGGAGCTGTCGGCGGCGACGGAGCGGTCGATACGGTCGCCAAACCCTTCCAGCGTGGCGAGGCGCTCGTGGCTCTCGGGGTCGATGCGGTCAGCGACGACTTCCCGGACGCGGTCGAGGTAGCCGTCGAAGCCGAACACGACCGAGCCGGTGTCGATAGCGTCGGGAAGCGCGTCGCTGGCGGGCAACGCCTCGTCCGCTGCAGCGACGGCTCGGCGCGTCTCGTCGTCCATGGCCTACAGGACGTCGTCTGCCGTGGCGTCCTCGAAGATGACGCCTTCGAGCTTGTCGAGGATGTCGTAGGGGTCGTCGCGCTGCCAGACGTTGCGGCCGACGGCGAGGCCGGCGACACCGACGTCCATGCAGTCTTCGACGAGTTCGAGGAAGTCACGGTCGGACGTCTTCGACCCGCCGGAGAGCAGGACGCGGTTGTCAGCGGCCGAGCGGACGGCGTGTGCCATCGCTTCCTTGTCGCGCGGGTACTTCACCTTCGTGAAGTCAGCCCCGAGTTCCAGCCCGATGCGGGCCGCGTAGGCAATCGTCGACGGACTGCGGTGCTCCTTGATGGCCTGGCCTCGCGGGTACGACCACATTGCAATCGGCAGGTCGTGGTCGCGGGCGTTCTCCTGCACCGGGCGGAAGTCCTCGAACATGTCGGTCTCGCGGTTGACGCCCGGGTAGACGGTGTAGCCGATGGCGTCGGCACCGAGTTCGGCGGCGTAGTCGACCGACCAGTTCTGGGGCGAGTACGGATCGCCCATCCAGAGGTCCGAACCGCCGTTGAGCTTCGCCAGCAGGTTCACGTCGTCTTCGTAGCTCGGATAGTACGTTTCGGCGAGCCCTTTCCCGACAGCCAGCGCCGTCACGGCGTCGTGGGTCGCCATCTCGAACACCTCACGCGGGTCGAGGCGCTCCTCGACGCCGCTGAACTGCTTGGGACCGTGTTCCAGCCCGTGGTCGTGTGCTAGCACCAGCGTCTTGTCGTTCCGTACGAGCGGTGAGTCTCCCAGTGGTCGCATGTGTCGTGTTTCTACCGAGAACGACCATTAACAGTTTTCGGTTCTGATTTGTTACTACTGTTCGCGTTCGTTTTTGATCGAGGGCGGGAATTAAGTGTGTTCCAGTGAAAGGTTCGGACATGCCATCTGTGGAACTGGATGCTGAGACAGTAGAACGCCTCGACGACCTCCGCGTCGAGGACGAGTCGTACGACGACGTCGTGACGGAACTCATCAACATCTACGAGGCCGAGGAGCTGACACTGTTCCACAGCGGCGACGAGTACTAACCCTGTGCCTGCTCGCAGACGGACTTCCAGCGCCCGTTCGATACCAGTTTCTCCTGGAGTTGCTCAGCGTACTCCTGTGCGAGCCGTGCCGCCTCTTCCTCCTGTTGTTTGTTCCCGCCACCGGACCCACCGAGCCCAAGCGCGTCCTTGACGCCCGAGAGGAGGCCGCCGCCCGAGCTTCCGGACTGTTCGCCCCCGGGACCGCCCATCGGCCCCTGATTGGCGACCCGTTCCATCTCTGGCATGACGCTAGAGAGCTTCGACGTATCGGCGACGATCCGAGCGGCGTCCGGGTCACCCGGGTTCTCGATCTCGAACTCGACGGCAGTCATTACCAGCCCCCACTGCTGGCTGGAGAACGATGATGCCTTGACCTGTTCGTTGAACCGCTGGTCGACCGCCATCCGTTCGCCGGCGATGCGGTCGGTCCAGTCTGAATCGCTCATGGACTGGTGTTTGCGGGCCGGCGGTATGAGCGTTTCCCGCTCCGTGCGGTGTTCTACAGTAAAACGAACCATTTCTGGGCTGACTGTCACGCCACTGGCTGCCGCGACCGCTACGTTTTATTGTCTCCAAAACGGTTCCAATATGTTAAGTTAGCTCACGATATACTTGCATCTCGATGACTACTGAGTTTGGGACAGGGCAAGCGACGGGGGACTCGGGAGATGCCGCAGCGATGGACGCCATACGGGAAGCCATGGCCGATATCTCGGCAAGCGAACCAGACTTCTGTCAGATTTTCTGCTCTCCAACGTACGATTACGATGCGGTACTGTGGGGTGCTCGGAGTGTTGTTGGGTCAGATACCGAAATCGTGGGCTGTTCGTCCTCCGGAGAGTTCACCGAATCCGGTTCGGGGAACGGAACTGTCACAGTCGGCGTTGTTTCGTCGGACTCGATGCGGTTCTTCTCCAGCCTCTCGACCGAACTCAGCGCTGATCCCGAGCGCTGTCTGTTCGAAGCCGTTCACGACCTCCCTGCAAGCGGGGACCCCGCTGTCGACGGGTATCCGCATCGGACGATCATCAACCTTCACGACGGTATGGCTGGAATCGGAAACAAGGTCACTCGACTCACCGAGCAGTATCTGGACGACGAGGAGACGCCGGTCGTCGGCGGGTCCGCGGGTGATGATCTCCAGTTGGAGCAGACTCACGTCTTCCGGAACGACCGCGTCGAGACGGACGCTGTCGTCCTCACGCTCATCGCTGCAGAGGACCCGCTCCCGGTGACAGTCAACCACGGCCACGAACCGATCTCCGAGGCGATGACAGTAACCCGGGCAGAGGGAAGTACCGTGTACGAA
Source organism: Haloarcula sp. H-GB5 (assembly GCF_054850705.1). NCBI lineage: Archaea > Methanobacteriati > Methanobacteriota > Halobacteria > Halobacteriales > Haloarculaceae > Haloarcula > Haloarcula sp. H-GB5. The sequence goes on from NZ_JBTWBG010000002.1 coordinate 816,187, forward strand.
CTCGACGGCAGACCCGCGTTCGAGGCCTGGCGGGACGCGATTCGGGAGGACGCGATGGAGACATACGATATCGACGTCGACGAACTGGAGGCGGGATCGGAAGATCTCGTCATGTTGCTCGGCCGTTACGAACTCGGTATCGAGTCGGAACCGGAAGCCGATGCCGACGGGCTCGCCTCCCGAATCAAGACCTTCATCGAGAGCAAACTCATCTCGACGACGGGATACAACATCCGATGGCCGGGCCACACGACCGACACCGAAGGACCGCTGGATTTCGCCGTCGCCGTCTCCGAAGGAACGGAAGTGGTGGTGACACATAGCAATAAATCCGACCAGGTGTATGCGGTCCGGAACGCCGCCAACAACGCTGTCAATGAACTCCGCGGCGGAAGCGTCGCGGGCGGGTTCGTCTACGACTGTGCCTGCCGTGCAATGATTCTCGGCGACGACTTCGACGACGCTGTCGACACGATTCACAGCGCTATCGATGCGCCCTTCGCCGGCTTCGAAACCTACGGCGAAGTCTGCTCGGCCGACGAGGATTACACGGGCTATCACAACACGTCCTCAGTCATTCTGCTGTTTCCGGAGTGACGACTACAGGCCTGCTACCAGCGAAAAATAAACGTCACCCCCCGTTCCTGCCCACTCAGACGCCGGACTCGATGGAGATTTGAGCGTGTAGCTCGTCCTGCAGCGCCGAGTGGACGTGACAGATGTCCTCGGCGAGTTCGACGATGTCCTGCTCTTCGTCCGCAAGCGATTCCTCGACCTCGACGTGGAAATCGATGTGCTCTAGGTCGTCGTCCTCATCGAGATCCGCGGCGACTTCGACGTCGACGCTGCCGATGTCCTCGTGGCCGTACTTGTCTGCGGCGACGCGTAGCGCCGGAATGTAACAGGAGGCGTAGTCGGCGGCCAGCACCTCATTCGGCGACGGGCCGTTCTCGCTCAGCGCGTCGACGATGAGCTCCCATTCGCCGTTGATGATGCTCTCTACTGTGTATCCTTCCTCGCATGTGCTTTCGACTTCGATATCTGCCATAGCAATCCTGTGGACACAGCCCTCCCCCTAAACGTTTCCTGCGTGGTATTTCTGTCGGCGGGGCACTGCCGAAAGGTAATACACCTCCAACCCGTATGAACGGGCAATGGAACACCTCGCACCGTCGAACGTGCCGGTGTACGCCACGCGGGACCACCAGCGTGAGATCTGGGAGCGCTGTCGGGACCGGGGTCACCCGGTCCTCGCTGTCAGAGACGCGACGCGGGGGTTCATCGTTCGGTACGACCTCCAGCATCTGTCCTACGAACTCTCTGACGCCACCGTTCAGGCGCTCCGGGACCGTGTCCGGTCCCGCCGACCGTATCCGACGATGACGGACCCGATCTCGGAGACGGAGGGCGTCGGCGGCGAGGCCGGCCCGGTGTCCGGCGAACTCCACGCGGGTACCGAACAGGCTGCCAGAGAATTAGCCTCGCACATCTCGGGGTTCGTGCTGGACCGGTCGAACTGGCGGTAGTACCGAAACAACGCGGATGGGGATTTTTGCCGTAGCCGTGCCTTGGGTTCGTATGGCAGTCGCCCGACACGAGACCGGTCCGTTCGCGACCGTGAGTGCCCTGGCCTCGCAGGTTCATCCGGTGTTCATGCTGCCACCGCTTGCGACCTCGCTGTTCGGGGGGTTGCTCTCCGGCGGGTTCTGGCCACCGTTGGCAGCGCTCCACGCGGGCGCGATGTTCTTTGCCGTCTACACGGCCCACGTCAAGGACGGCTACGTCGATTTCCACGTCCGCGGCGAGGACGACGATCATCCCCTCACTGACTCCGGCTGTCGTATCGCACTGGTCGGTGCTGGCGTCGGATTCGCGCTCTGTACGGCGGCAATCTGGCTGCTGGTCGGTCCCGGCGCAGCGCTGCTGACGCTGCCGACCTGGGTTATCGGCTACACCCACGCGCCACAACTGGATATGAACCCCGTTGGTGCGACGATGGGCTACCCGGCGGGTATCGCGCTGGCGCTGCTGGGTGGCTACTACGCTCAGGTGACGACGCTGACGCCGCGTGCTGTCGGCCTCGCGGCCGTGTTCCTCCTGTTGCTGACCGGCATCAAGATCATCGACGACGAACAGGACTACGACTACGACCGGTCGATACAGAAACGCACCGTCGCCGTCGTACTGGGCCACCAGCGCGCTCGGCGACTCGCCCTTGGCCTGTTCGGAGCGGGTCTTCTCGGAATCGTTGGGCTGTCCGTGGCATTACCTGGGGTCCCACCGAGTGCTGCAGCGGCTGCGGTCGTCTTCGGTGCAGTCGCGGCTATCGCCCAGCGAGGTGACCCCGAAACTGCGACGATGCTTTTGATTCGCGGGTCGTATCTCCTGCTGGCCGTCCTCGTTACCGCTGTCTGGTTTCGGCCGCTAGCGTGAGGCGGTGGCTGTGCTGCCGGTTTTCGTCCGCTGGCTGCTCGAAACTGCCATCGTTCGAACCACCCCTCGTCGGTCAACCTGAAATGTGTGTGAGGACGTGGGTCGCTGAGACGACCAGTGAGATTGTCAGCATCGAGACTGCCATGACACCGGCAACGATGGGCGAGAGGTTCCCCGAGAGGCCACCGACTGCGAGCAGTACGGCGGCGATGATCGTACAGACCAGTAATGCCAGATGGACGAACAGCCACGGGCCGACACGTCGCAGTGAACCGAACAGCGTCTCGACTCCCGACGACTGCGTCGGCCGGACTCGTTGGCCGGGCTGGTAGTACTCCGCGGCAGTCCCGTAGCCCGTGCTCCCTCCACGGGTCTGGGTGGGCTGGTGTGTTGCTTTCGCCGTTGCCTCGCTCGCCGTCTCTGCGTTGGCTCGCTGGTCGACGTACTGCTGTGCGATGTCACTGACACCGCCCGTGGCTGTGCCTCCGTCCGCGCCGCCGTCGACGTGCCTGTTGACGTATGCGTCGTGGCCGAGCCGGTCGTATCGCGCTCGCTCGGCCTCGTCCGTGAGCACGTTCTTCGCCTGTGTGAGGCGCTTGAACCGTTCTTCCGCGGCAGGGTCGTCACTCACGTCCGGGTGATGCGTTTTCGTCTGCTCCCGGTAGGCGCGGACTATCGTCTCTTCGGTGGCATCTGGGTCCACCCCCAGAATACCGTAGAACGTCGCTTCCATACACACCCCTGTGTATTTATTCAGTTGGACTAGGTGTATAATAAGGTATCCACTCCCTCACGTCACGATATCGCTCGTCTGTCGCCGAGTCGCCGGACTGAAACTGCGTGGTCACCACCGTTTCTGTATGGACGACGACACCGAAGACTGGGCAGCGCAGTTGGAGGCCAACCGGGACGAGAAAGACCGCTTCTTCGCAGAACACCGCCAATCCCCGATTCCGCCCGAAGAACGCGACGATTTCGACGGACTCAGCTACTTCGATCCGGACCCCGACTATCGGGTCGAAGCGACAGTTACAGTCCACGAGACACCGGAGTCGGTCGATCTAGAGACGAGCGATGACCGAACGGTGCGCTATCTCCACGTCGCGACGCTGTCGTTCGACCTCGACGGCGAGTCCCGCGAGCTCCACGCGTTCCGACAGGCCGCCGACGAGTCGCGGACGCTGTTTGTTCCGTTCCGTGACAAGACGACCGGCCAACAGAGCTACGATGGCGGCCGATACATGGAACTGGAACCCGACCGCGACCTGAGCGACGGCGACGAGATTACGCTGGATTTCAACCTCGCGTACTCACCGTTCTGTGCCTACAGCGACACCTTCTCCTGTCCGCTCCCGCCGGAGTCGAACTGGCTCGAAACCGCGGTGACAGCCGGGGAACGGACTGACTGAACGCGGGCCGCGACACCAACACCAAACGAATTGTTTACACATCGCCACGACCAAGGCAGTGTATGGCAACGGCGACCCGCGACCGTCCGGTTCTGCAGGCCTTCCAGTACGGGTTTACGCTTTTCTCGGCGCTCTCGCTGGGTGTGATAGGGCTTTTGTTCGGCGCTAGGCTGTCACTCATTACCCGTTTTTTGCTGTCAATGGGTGCAGGAGTCGAGTTGACGGAAGTAGAGACGCTGGTTCTTGGGCTGATAACGGTCCAAGGAATCGGCTGCCCCGTAATCGCATTCACCTACATCAAGCTCAGGCCGGTTATCAGATCGAAACTCCGCGAGATGTTATCTTATGTGCCAGACACTGGACCATTCAGTATTGGCATTTCTGTGCCGAATCTCCGTGGGGTCGGCATTGTCGTTCTGGGCTATGCCAGCGCGATGGGTGGGCTCGTGGTCGTGTCTGTGATAATCACGGCGCTCATCTCGATGTTCGGGATAGAACCGGCAGCCAATCAGGCAGCGAAGACCGGGATGGAGAACCCGGATGTTCTCCTCCTGTTGATTCCCGCCTCGTTTCTCCTCATCGGCCCAGGCGAGGAACTGCTGTTCCGTGGCGTCGTTCAGGGCCGCATTCGGGACTACTTCGGCCCGATTTCGGGCGTCACCATCGCGAGTGCCTTCTTCGCCGGCATCCACTACTTTGCCCTTGCCGGATCGGTCAGGGGGAAACTCGTCGCGGTAAGTGCCCTCCTCGTTCCGTCGCTCATCCTCGGTGCAACCTACGAGTACACGGACAACATCGTCATTCCGTCACTCATCCACGGCGCGTACAATGCGACGCTGTTTACTGGCCTGTACGTCTTCGTAAAATTCAGTGGTGAACTCTCGTCCGCCGCGGGCGTCCTCAGTCGCAACTGGTTTTGACCAGCCCCTGCCCAAGCAGGCTCGTAGTGTAGAACGTTTGTAAATAATGTGATTTGTTCTCCGGCCTGTACACCCAGGGGAAGGTAATAATTATATTCTATTTGCACCTCTAAAAGGCGATTTTCCTCCCCTAGATATCCTTTTCCTCCGAACTAGCACTCGATCAATCACCCGAATTTTTACCCAGTGACAGGCGATACATTGATGCTAATACTTTGAAATGACAAACGTCTTATTACGGTTTTTGCACAATATCTAAACAGATGGTTGGTTCAGTGCGCGTCTTACATGTCGATGACGAACCGGACTTTGCCGATCTAACTGCGGCATATCTCGAGCGGACCATGGATTCCTTCAGCGTCGATACTGCGATGCGGGCCGACGAGGTCATCGCGGACCGCCCGCAGGACACGTACGACTGTATTATCAGCGACTACGATATGCCTGGAATGAACGGGCTGGAGTTCCTCGAACGGATTCGCGAGGACGCACCGAAGTTTCCGTTCATCCTCTACACCGGGAAGGGTAGCGAAGAGATCGCGGCCGAAGCAATCTCCGCAGGTGTCACGGACTACATCCAGAAGGAATCGGGAACGTCCCAGTACACGGTGCTAGCGAACCGGGTGCAAAACGCCGTCGAAGCCCGCAGAGACGAACTGCAAGTCACGCGTGGCCACCACGCAATGAACGCGGCCTGGGATGGCATCAGCACGCTGGACAACGAAGGCCGGTTCACCTATTTGAACGATGCCTACGCGGCCACGTTCGGCTATGAGCGCGACGAGCTTCTGGGCGAACACTGGCAGAAAATCCACTCGGCAGAGAGCCTCAAAACGGTCGATGATGAAATCCTCCCGGCTGTGAACGAAAACGGGACATGGACGGGCGAGACACTGCTCGAACGCGCCGACGGGACACAGTTCATCGGCGAACACACTGTCGCGAGTATCGAAGACGACGGCTCTGTCTGCGTGGTTCGTGACCGGACTGACCGCGAAGAACTCGATACGCAACTGCGACACGAGCGCGAGCGGTTCCGGCTACTCGTCGATGCAGTCGAGAATTACGCGATATTTCTTCTCGACACTGACGGTCACATCCAGTCGTGGAACGCCGGTGCGGAGCAGATCACGCAGTACGAGGAGTCTGACATCTCCGGCCAGCACTGCTCGACGTTTTACACCGAGCAACAGGTGGCCGACGGCATCCCCGAGCAACTGCTGCGGGAAGCTAGGGGGTGCGGCAAGGCCACCGACCGCGGGCTCCGGGTTCGGAAGGACGGGAGCACGTTCTGGGCAGATGTGACCGTCACAGTGCTTCGAGAAAACGGCGACATCCGCGGCTTTGCGAACGTGATCAAGGACATCACAGAGCAGATCGAACGGGAGCGACGACAGGCGACGGCCGAACGCTACCGAGAGAAACTCTACGAGGTCACGAACGATACGGACCGACGGTTCGAACAGCGGTTAGTCGACGTACTGGCGCTCGGTGTCGAGTATCTCGGCATCGATCAGGGCCATCTCGTCGCAGTCGATCCCAAGGCGGGAACACATGAAATAATCGCTACTAGCGGCGACCCGTCTCTCACTGCCCCCGGCGACATCACATCGCTCTCCGAGACCTACTGTCGACGGACTATCGAATCCGACGGTATGCTTTCGATCTACAACGCCGAGCAGCAGGGGCTGGATGACGACCCCGCACACCAACGGTACGGTATCGGCTGTTACCTCGGTGCGAAAATCGAACTCGACGGTGAGCTGTTCGGGACGGTCTGTTTCGTTGCCCGTGACTCCCGGTCGGGCCAGTTTAGACAGGACGAACAGGCCTTCGTCGAACTACTCACCCGCTGGCTCAAATACGAACTGAGCCGACGTGATGGACAGATCCAGTGGCCGTTACAATCCTAATACCGTTGAGTTCTGAGTATCCGGCTCGCAGGGCCGTTTCCGACAGTCTCGGCGTCGCACCTGCGTTTCCGATATAACAGTAGAATGTCGCCCGGAACACGATCGGGCGAGAAACTACTAGTAGGCTCGGGGACTATGTTATTCGCTGCTAAGGGCCTCAGACCCATAATATTCCTACTTCCGGACTCCGTGTAAGATTTCCTAGGTTTCGTGGCGATTCATCAACGGGTGGCTCAGTCGATACATCCCGAGTGATTATCAACTGGATGATTCCGCTCGGGCTTCGATCTCGATATTTCTAACAGGCGCGCGCTGTTCGTCGGCCTCATCGCCGAAGGCTACCTCCCACTCCCAGGTCTGGTCCGGGCAGAGTCGGTCACGGCGTGTGATACCGCTGTACCGTCGGTCACCGACATCTCCGGAGGCTACGATGATACAGTTTGTGAGCAGTGCAGTACTGGTGTTTCGGGCCATCCCACCAACACCGAGGTTGACCATCGTTCCATCAATCGGGTGACTTGATTCGATATGCAGGGCATCCGAAAGGGGTGGGAGGTCGGCCGTCGATGTTTCGCGTTCGACGGCTACAGTCGTGCGGTGAGTGTCGATGCCCCAATCGAGTATCATCGGGATTTCCCCAAGATTAGTCTCGTAGTAGGGTTCGATGGTGCTGGTGTGTGTCCGACGCTCGCCCACCGGAACTGCGACCTCGACCTCACCGGTATCGGACAGGAGCGTGTGTCCGAACTCTGCGAGGAACCGTGCGTCGCGACTCCCGTCGTTGGTGACAGTAAAAGAGGCAGTGAATGACTCTCCGGATCGGACGCTGCTGGGTGCCTCGATATCGCCAACGACGAACTCTGGAGCGTGCGCGAGTAGTTCGACAACGGCATCCGGAACCCGCCAGCGAGCGGATTCGCCGTCTGCTTCGAGCACGACCGCGACGCTCTCGTATTCTGAAACTGGAAGGGGAAATCTGATGATTCCTGTGGTCTTCGTATCCGGACGCCCGACAAGCGACAGTCGGTCGGTTATCCGTTCGCCGTCCGCGGCGACTCTTACTGGGAGCTGTTTCACTCTGGTAACATCTGTCTCGACATCAAGTACGAGGAACTGACTGCCTCGCTCGGCGAAGACATCAACGTGAACTCCTGCGTCCCGTATCGACGCACGGACTCTTGGATTGGTAAGCGTAACCGTATGTGAGCCAGCGGAGAGCCTGTTCGGCGGGGTCGGTACCTCTGTATCCGACGAATCGGCCGTCGATGTGTCTCTCAGCGAGTCGTTAGTTGCAGTCTCATTTTCCCCCTCAAAGTAGCTGCTACACCCGGTGAGACTACCAGACCCGAGTCCCACAGCTGTGGCGAGGTACGTACGTCGGTCCATACGAAGTCCTCTGCATGGAGAAGTAAGTCTCTCCGGGACGGTCAAATTGGATATTTAGCGACCCAACCGGGTAATTGCCCTTGGAAGTCAAGGAAAAGTTGGCACGAGTACAGGTAGTTCGGTCTTGCAGGCATCACATCGGCTGAGATTCAGGGTGTCACCCTGGTGGAGTATCGAATGTCCGTTCCACGCTCCCGACCAGTCACGCGTGAACTGCTCGCACGTAGACTGACCGGTCGTTTCTGCGCCGTTCCAAACAGTTCCCCCCGCTCAAAGCCATCATCCAGCGTGTAGACCAACATCGTCACGCTACGCGGGTAACCGATAGTCGAGAGTGAACGTGACGGGTTGGTGGGTAGCGTCACAGTTGTGGTATCGGATTAGTCAGTACGAGCAGACAGGTATCGTCGTGCGTGTCAGTATGCTCACGTTCTGTCAAGAACAGCTTGCTGAACACAGGGGTTCTATTCAGCAGGGCACTAGCATCTCCCCTCGTGTCGCTATCTCGTTATCCCGCTTGCATCTCGTGTTCACCGGGTTTCTCGTCACCCCCTGTCGTCCAGTGACCGACGTAGATCTGCCCGAGGAACAGCATTGTGAACACAGTGTTGAGGTACAGTGTATAGCCAGAAGGTGCGGTCCCGCCGGCTTCGCCCTGCGGTGGGATGAGGCCCAACCCGCCCCAGAGATAGTGAATGGCGACGCCCGAGATAACGGCGGTGATGAAAATCGAGACGAACAGGACAGCAGCCATCCGTAGACCGTAGTAGCGGCGGTAGGCGTCGTCGATGGTCGGGACGATGAGGTCCGCGAAGATGAAGCTCATCACACCGCCGAAGGCGATGCCGTTATTCCAGAGAATGACCGCGAACGGAACGTTCCCGACCGAGCAGACGAACGTCACCACGCCGATGCCGACCCCGATTATTGCACTGGCAAGTACCCAACCCAGCGTCCCCTCTGCACCGAGGCCAAACAGGGTCGTCCACCACTCACGGGGAACGAACGCGCCGATCAGCCCGGCGATGAGAAAGCCTGCGACGATGTCTTTCCAGAGCATCCCCCACTCACCGAGCGCGTTCTTCGAGGCGAGCCGCCAGCCATCACGAGTTAGCAGCCGATCACGCCACGTCGCGTCTTCCTGACGTTGCTGCTCTTGGTAGGCCTGTTTGCACGATTCCGAGCAGAAGTATTCGGTCCCGCCATCGGTCTCCAGTGTGACGATGTCGTCACTCGTCGGGTCGACTTCCATGCCACACGACGGATCACGCACGCCCTCCGAGGATCGAAGATGCTCGCGCGCAGCCGTGAACCACGATTGCGGGACAACATACTTGACCGTCACCGCGAGAAGTCCGATGAGGAGCAGGCCGGCCACATAGTCGGCCAGTACGAACTGCCAACCCAGCAGAATCCACATGACAAGGCCCAATTCGATCACGAGGTTCGTCGAGGCGAACTGAAAGGCAGCCAGACTAGCAACAGGTGATGCGCCTTTCTTGAACAGCGACTTGGTCGTCGCAACCGCGCCAAACGAACACGACGAGGACGCCGCCCCGAAGACCGTCCCGAGACCGAGTTCACGCCAGCCGTTCCCCCCGAGGACGGCAGACATCTTCTCCTCACTGACGAACGTTTCGACGGCACCGGCGATGGTAAATCCCAGGACGAGCGCCCACCACGTTTCCCAGAACATCTCCCCAGCGAGGTGCAAGCCCTCAACGAAGGTCTCTGTCACCATTTCGTGACCACCTCTGAGTTGGAGTTGGCGACCACCAATCGCACTCTCCGTTCTCACCAATCATTCTAATATATAATACAGTCACCACGTTCAATGCTCTTGTGCTTAAGAAATCCAGTATAGATTCGGATTCAAATTTTGTATGTTAGTGGCGTACCGGCATCTACCAAGATATTCAAACCAATGATGCGGCCATTAGGTGGTATGAGCTCTGTATCCAGCACGAGCATTCAGAGCTGACAAATGTCACTACTCCTGGGAGCCCTCATTCCTGGATACCTGCAGTGAGTGATAGAAACGGCATACTGACTATAGCAAATGTCTGCAGCAGTGGATTGAGTCTGATAGCTGATGGGTAAATTTCTCTGACGGAGGTAACTGGGTTGATAGATCCCCGTCGGCGGGGAACCTGAAGTCACTGAGAAAGTATGGTAGCGCTTTCGCGGCTAATCAAGGACGGCGAACCAGAAGACGACTCCGACGACGACGGCACCGATCCCAAGTACGATGCTCACGTGTTCTAGACTCGCTAAGAGTACGAGCGTCGACGCGGCCCCTAGAAGCGGCACCCAAGGAACACCGGGAACGCGGAAGCGCCGCTTGCGGTCGGGATACTTTCGGCGCGACTGGATTAGCGCGACGTTGACGAACGCCAGCCCCCCGAGAAGCATGAAATCCGCGAAATGCGCCAGTGACTCCAGCCCGAGAACGAGGCTACTCTCCGGAGGAGTTTCACCGGGTGGTGCCGCGAAGATGACGCCGAACACGAGGAAAAACAGGAGACCCAGTCCGCCGGTTACGGCTACCGCGACGGTCGGACTTCCCGTTCGTTCATCGATTTGCTCGATCGACTCGGGGAGGTGGTCGCGCTCGGCCATCGCCAGCTTCACTCGAGACCCCGCCAGCACCGTCGCGTTGGCCGCAGAGAGCATCGACAGCAGTGCACCGCCGACGAAGATGTAGAACCCGGCCGGACCGAGGTAAAACTGTGCGGCCCTTGCCATCGCCACTTCACCGTGTTCGGCTATGAACGATGTGGCGGCCGCCTGAGAGGCTAGCCCCGTGCGCTCGACGAGAAACGCGAGAAACGCTCCGTCGTTGATCGCCACGACGACGACCAGCACCACCAGCACGTACAGTAGGGTTACGAGCCCGATACTCAGGAAAATAGCCCGTGGAACGGTTCGCTCAGGCGACTCGATCTCGCCTTCGTTGGTGGCGATCGCCTCAAAGCCGAAGAAGGTGATGAACACGAGCGCTGATGTAAGCGCGACATCCCCGAACTGCGTGGCGTGAGTCGAGAGCGAGGTGGCAACTACGTCGGCCTGGAACGCTCGAATGCCGCCAAACAGGAACAGAGCGATCAGCGCCACCTTGAGGCCAGTGACGACGATCTGGAACTTGCCACTCTCCTTGGCACCGGCGAAGTTGATAGCTACGAGCACGCTGAGGACGACCACACCTGGAATCCAGAAGGGCAAGGCAGCCGGGAGTGCCAGTGCGGGCCAGATGAACCGCGCGAACCAGTCGGTGAAACTCGCGAGGTAGAAGGCCGCACTTGCGGGGTAACCGAGGATCATCAGCCACCCCACCAGATACGACAAGTCAGAGTCGAACACCTCGGCGACGTAGGCGTAGCCGCCACCGTCGACAGTATAGATGGTCGCAAACTCGGCGTAGGAGAGTGCCGTGAACGATGCCACAAGCGCCGCTAACCCGAATGAGACTGCGGCGGCTGCACCGACGGTGGCGACAGCCAGCCCCGAGAGCACGAAGATCCCGCCCGCGATCATTGTCCCAACCCCGATCGAGGTAGCCCCGAGGAGGCCGATATTCCTTTCCAGTCGCTCTTCAACGGCACCCCCCGACCGCCGTGTTTCCTCGGATTGAGTCACGGTACCCCTTCCTGATTGACAGTTATTGGCATCGGAATAAAAGCCTGTAGGGTATTGCATGGCGTTGGGAATCGTCTCCGGAGGGTCGCCAACTGACGACAGACTAGGATCACTCTTCCAGCCTCGCCATCATCGACTGTTCTCCCGAGAAAACGACGGGGATGGGGCTCAGTGAGGTATACCCCGCCTCGACAGAATGTGACAATCACAGCCACATATCTTATTTACAAATGGCTTCAGTAGCATACTCGAAATGTACACCCGGAACACTAACGTCCGGCATCATCCTCGGCGGTGTGCCACGTCAGCCGGCAAACCCTCGTGCCGGGTGGGTCGTTGAATAGCGACCAAATGCGCGAGCGGCGTCAGCCGCGAGCGCGGGTGATTACAGCGTAATCACCGATCGCCCAGACGGTGCAACCGTCTGGCGGGTCGTCGGAAGACGACCAGATGCGGTGTGAACCGCGGTCATGTCGCGTGCCCGGGTTCTCCGGGTCGTCATCGTCCCGGTGACGGGTCTCAGCCGGGGATTAAAGGCACGCATCCGTACTTCGCCGGTGGCACACCTAAGGGTGACGTTCAGACAGCGTAGTCGTCCTCGCGCAGCTGGACGTACTTGCCGTTGCGAGAGGAGAACTTCCCCCATTTGTAAGCCAGCACCATCTTGATGCCGTTGTAGCCGCCACGGAGCGCCGCATCGGCTTTGATTCCACGGGCGTCCATCAAGTCGTTGGCAGTTCTAAAGGCCCGGTCCCAGTCGGTGGGCCGCCAGTCCCGAACCATATCTGCGAAGGTGACGTTACGGAGGATTTCGTCGCCGATGGCGTCGTGCCAGGCGTCGTTGTACCGTTCGAGGCGGTCGTTCGCGGCGAGGCGGCCGGCGATTTTCCCGGTGCGAACGGCGACGTGGTCGCCGCCCTCGTGGAACGCCGAGGTGGTCCCCATTGCGCCACCGGCCACAGCGATGCCGGCACCCACCGGCGACTCTATCGGCTGGGTCGAGGAGATGGGATACGTCTCCGTCCCCTTCGATTTCCCGCGGTCTTCGACGAGCGGGAAGTCGTCGAGATCGTACGCCTGAAACTCCCGTTCGAGCAGCCGCTCGATGTATTGCCGGCCCTGCGGGATGCTGTCGTCGTTCGCTCTGAGCAAGTCCCACTCGCTGCGGTCGTACGCGTTGATATCCAAGCCGATGGGCATCGTGAGGCCGATGCGCGCGACGGAATTGTCGTTTGGGAAAATCCACGGGTACGCTGTGTGGCCGGGCATGATACCCCACCAGAACTCGATGAACTCCGGTGTGAACAGTTCCTCGGGCATCCGCCGGTGCTCCTGATAGGCGATGTGGTTGACCTCGTTCGAGGGCATGATGTCGGCCATCGTCTGCCCGGCCGGGAGGAACTGGTCGAGCGTGCCGCCGGTGATAGTCCGCTGTGGGCCGTCGGCAAGGATCACGTACTCGGCGGCGATGTCCTCGCCGTTGGCCAGCCGAACGGTGTGTCGCGGTGAACTCCGGAGATCGGTGTCGACGCCGGTGACGCTGACGCCGACGCGGTAGTCCGCGCCCGCGTCCGTCGCTCGTTCGCGAAGCCAGTCGTCGAACCGCGCCCGGTGGAACGTGATACCGAAGTCGTCAGTGCTGGAACTGATACCGGTCTCCGTGAGCGTCATCTCCGTCGAGGGGCCGTAGAACTTCGCCCCGTCGAGTTCGCTCAGCACCACGTCCTCGGGGAACTCCGACCGCGGAATACCCATAATGTCGAACCAGTAATCGAGCAGCCCAGCGGCGTCCGTCGAGTCCGGCCCCGTCCCCTCGCGGTCGGCTCTGGGGACCCCCTTTTCAAGGAGGACGGCGTCGGCCCCGTGGTCGGCTGCAGCCTCGGCCGCCGACGACCCGGCCGGGCCACCACCCACAATGGCGACGTCTACGTGTTCCATACCCGCTACCGCGTCCCGCGCCCGCTAAAACCTATTGTCTTGCATCGGATTCGCGCTCTGACGCCCTTGTGTCTGAACTGGAACGCGCTGCGCACTACGGTTCGGACGCTGCGTCGGTGAGTGACACGTCGTGTTGTTCTAGCTGTTCGACGGCTCGCTGGTACGCGTCGCTTTCCGCAAGCACTGTGGCCCGTACAGCGTCGACAACCGTTGCTCGGCGGTCGGCAAGTCCCAGGAGTTCCCGACGTTGCGTCTCGTACTCGCATCGGGCACGAACTGTCGAGAGCACCGACAACAGGGTATCCCGGTCAGCGGGCTTTCTGAGATACGAATCGACCGGAATATCCAGAATATCCACGTCCGGCCTGACGCTACTGATCATAACGACCGCAGGAGTAACGGACCGCTGCCGGAGCCTTTCGGCGACCGTTTCGCCGCACAGTTCCGGCATCTGGCGATCCAGCAGTACCGCATCGACCGAGTCATCAATCCGCTGTAACCCCGTACGGCCGTCACCGGCCTCTATAACATCGTACTCTTCCGGAAGCCAAAGTCTGTAGAGTTGTCTATAGTCCTTATCGTCATCGATCACCGCAACGCTAGTCGGTCTCCCCATTCCTTCGAAATCCTACGCCGGTCATCCTACAAATATTCTAAGATATCGCCGAACTATTACTACAAATTTTACTAATTCATGCTGGTATTTCGCCCGTTCTCTAATGATTGCTAAACGAATACTATTTCGGCGTGCGATCGACGGACTGCCGGCACCGTTTTGAGGCCCCCGCGTGGAACAGCCGGTATGGCTCCGCACGCCACAGGAGGGGTTCAATGGCCGATATCGTCGTGACCCGATACGCCGTTCACGGAATGCCGGTCGACCAGTACGCGGCAGCGCTCCGGGACCGACTACCGGAGTGGGACATCGCCGTCGCTGAAACGCCTGGGGCCGAGCGGGACTTGATCGAGGACGCGACAGTCCTGACCGGCAACGACCTCTCACCGGAGTTGGTCGATGCTGCCGACTCGCTGCAGTTGTTTGCAGGGACATACGCTGGATACGACCATCTCCCGCTCTCGGACCTAGCGGACCGCGACATCGCGCTCACGACGGCCTCCGGCGTCCACGGCCCGAACGTCGCCGAGAACGTCGTCGGCTCGTGGCTCGCCTTCGCTCGGGGCTTCTTCACCGCTCGCCGCCACCAGCGCGATCGCGTCTGGCAGTCGTTCCACACTGACGACTTCGCCGGTAGCCGTGTCTGCATCGTCGGCTTGGGCGAGATCGGCGAGGCCATCGTCGACCGCGTTGAGGGATTCGACGTGGAGACCGTCGGCGTCCGCCACTCGCCGGAGAAGGGCGGGCCGACCGACGAGGTGTACGGCTTCGACGAGATTCACGAGGCGGTCGCCGACACAGAGTACATCGGACTCGCCTGCCCGCTCACCGACGAGACGCGCCACCTTATTGACGAGGAAGTGTTCCGGACGATGCACCCCGAGGCGGTACTTACCAACGTCGCCCGTGGCCCAGTTGTCGATACCGACGCGCTGGTCAGTGCGCTCCAGCGCAATCATATCGGCGGTGCAGCACTGGACGTGACCGATCCCGAACCGCTGCCCAGCGGCCATCCGCTGTGGGACTTCGAGAACGTCCTCATCACGCCACATAACGCCGGTCACACGCCGAGCTACTACGAACGGCTGGCCGACATCGTGGCGGAAAACGTCCAGCGGGCCGAGCGAACCGGCGAATGGGATGGTCTCAGGAACCAAATCGAGCTCTAGTCACTGTCGGCTGGCGAGATAGCCAGCGCGGGCTTCGTACACCAGATAGGATACCACTGTCACAGCGAGCACGCCGCCGAGTAGTTGATTGAGCGTGACGCTCCCGACGCTAGTCCGTCCGGCGACTGCTCGCAGGAAGGAGGCCACAGCTACCATCGCTGCAACTCCGATGTACCGCCAGCGGGCGGCAACTGAAATTGTCTCACTATCTCCCACAAGAGCTAGGTACAGATGTGCGCCACCCAATATGACAAAGTTCGCACCTGCAAAAAACGCGACCGACCCAAGCCGTCCGAGCGGAAATACGAATGGGCGGAGCACTGAAACGATTATAACTACGCTCACCACCCCAATCTGAAGCTTCGTGTCGCGGGAGACCATGTGTACGTAGTCGATACTGATCGTGAAAAATGTCTGCTTAGCGACTTGACCTCGGTCAATTTCCAAAAACCGCACTCGGCGAGACCGACCGTTACAGATAGCCGCGTTTGTTCAGTAGTTCGCCGTTCAGCACGCTCGCACCGGCGGCACCTCGCATCGTGTTGTGCGCGAGACAGTTGAACTGGACGCCGTCGTTCGTTTCGCGGAACCCACCGACTGCGACGCCCATGCCGTCCTCGACGTTGCGGTCGAGTCGTGGCTGTGGGCGGTCGGGTTCCTCGAACACCGTGATGAGCTTCTCTGGCGAAGACGGCAGGTCGATACCGGTAACTGCCTCCATCGCGGCCTCGGCGTCGGCCGTGGAGATGTCCTCGGCCGTGTCGGCCCAGACGTTTTCGAGGTGGCCATCGAGCGTCGGGATGCGGTTACAGGAGGCGGCCACGTCCATCTCGTTGAGGTGGACCTCCGCACCGTCGAACGAGCCCAGCAGCTTGCGCGATTCGGTCTCCATCTTCTGCTCTTCACCGCCGATGTGCGGGATGGCGTTGTCGATGATCTCCATCGACGTGACGCCGGAGTAGCCCGCGCCGGAGACGGCCTGCAGGGTCGAGACACGCACGTCAGTCAGGTCGAACTCCCGGTCGAGGGCGGCCAGCGGCGGGACCATCGTGATCGTCGAGCAGTTCGGGTTCTTCAGGAGCGCGCCGTCCCAGCCGCGCTCGTCGCGCTGGACTTCGAGGAGGTCGACGTGGTCAGCGTTGACCTCGGGAATGATGAGGGGAACGTCCTCGTCCATCCGGCCGTTCGAGGAGTTCGAAGAGACTGTGTAGCCGGCCTCACAGAACTCCGGTTCGACCTCCGCGCCGACGCTCGACGGGAGCGAGGAGAAGATGAGATCGACGTCGTCGGGAACCGAATCCGGGTCGGTGGCGCGGACTTCTAACCCAGCCACATCCTCGGGGATCGGGGAATTGACGCGCCACTTGGCGGCGTCCTTGTATGTCTCGCCAGCGCTCGCGTCGCTGGCTGTCAGTGCTGCGATCTCGAACTCGGGGTGGGGATCGAGCAGTTGAATAAGTCGCTGCCCGACTGCGCCAGTCGCACCGAGCACACCTACGCGTACAGTCATCGCTTGACACACGGCTACGGGTGGTCAAAACAGTTTGGATACGAAAGCGGTACCGCTGCCCTCGTAGGATTACTCGTCCTCGGTATCCTCGAACACCCACTCGATGACACGGGCCTCCACGAGGTCCCGCTCTTCGACGTAGGGGTCGTCGTGATTCGCCAGCGTCTCCTCGGCCTTTGCGCGCATCTCCGCCTCGATCTCCGTGTGGTCCGGCTCGTCCCGGATGTCGTTCAGCAGCGCCTCGAAGTCCTCCCGGAGATCGAAGGAGGCACGGGCGGCGTTACATCTGGACAGGGGACTCATCCCGGTTTCTAACACGAGATCTCGAACCGTCTCCCAGTCCGAGTCACAGAAGTAGATGGACACCTCACCGACGATGTCCTGCCAGGCGATCGGGTCTGCGTGCTTGAGTAGCGGGACCGCCCGCGGCGGTAGATCGAGACGGGTCGCAGTGTCGGGATTCCCGCACAGACAGCAGGCCTTCTCCGTCTTCCCCGTGTACATGTGAGACAGTTGGGTCGGACGTATTTGGACCCATCGCAGTCGGACGGTAGCTGGCCGGCTACACCGGAATGAACTCGGGGTCCACGTCGTTCAGGCGGTCGGTGTTCGAGACGAACTGGTAAAAATCGCTGTAAAGGTCCGTACACTTCCCGTCGGCGTCGTAGCGGAGCGTGTGCCAGTCAGCGATGACAGCGCAGTACCGCTTCGCTCGGGTGAGTGCGACGTTCAACCGACGAGGGCCGTCGACCGGTCGCCCGAGGAACCCGACGTTCCCCTCGGCGTTGCTCCGGACGAGCGACAGGACGATCGCTGTCCGTTCGCCGCCCTGAAACGAGTCGATAGTGTCGACGGTGACGCCGTCAGCGGCGTCAGTACGTTCGGCGAGAATCTCCCGGATCTTCGACACCTGCGCGCTGTACGGAGTGATGACGCCGATCTCCTCGGCGGGCACGTCCGACAGCAGGTCCTGAATGAGATGGGCGACCAGTCGGGCTTCGGTAGGATTGGCCTTGGAGTGTCCGACAGTCTCGACCCGGCCACCGACGTTGTACCCCTCTAT
Source organism: Haloarcula sp. H-GB5 (assembly GCF_054850705.1). NCBI lineage: Archaea > Methanobacteriati > Methanobacteriota > Halobacteria > Halobacteriales > Haloarculaceae > Haloarcula > Haloarcula sp. H-GB5. The sequence goes on from NZ_JBTWBG010000002.1 coordinate 834,180, forward strand.
CGCCGGCCGGTCGGCTAATGGGTCGACCGCCCGCCCGTTCCGTAGCGTCCGGTCGTAGAACCGCCGGTTCGGGAAGTACGCGATGTCCCGGTGCATCCGGTACTGGGTCTGTAGCTGGAGGCCGACGCCGTCGTAGACGCCGCCGTCGGCGTAGAGATGTTCGAACAGCGAGTGGCCGTAGCTCGATTCTGGCGGTTCGTCGCTGGCGCTGTAGGGCGGAAGCTGTCGGTGGTCCCCGGCCAGCACGGCGCGGTCGGCCCGGACCAGCGGGATACATGACGCCGCGCAGGTGGATTGGGTCGCTTCGTCGAGCACCACCAGATCGAACTCACGGGCGAGCGTGGCGGCGCTGTTGTTCGTCACCGCCACCACGTCTGCCCGTTCCGGTACGTCGCCGTAGGCGCGCCGTACAACGTCGTTTGCCGACTGGCTTGCGTTCACGCGGTCGAGGGTGTAGTCGCCGTCGCCGTGCTGGGCGTAGGCGTGCAGTGACTGCGGGTCCGCCGCGTCGCTCGTCGACGACCCCGCCACGAGGTTATCAACGGCCTGATTCGAGTCCGCACACACAAGCACGTCTTCGCCGGCCTGTGCGGCCCGCCGGACGATTTCGACCAGCGTTCGCGTCTTTCCGGTCCCCGGTGGACCGTGAATACAGAACAGGTCGTCGGCCAGCAGCGCGTGCTCGACGGCCAGTTGCTGCTCCTGATTCAGTTCCGCGTCGAACTGGTCGCTCCGGGCGGCCGCGCCATTCGAGAACGTTATCGGCCGGTTGCCGGCAAGCACGTCCCGGAAACGGTGGTCGGTCAGCGACTCGATCGCCTCTCGTTCGCGGTCGAACGGAACGGGATTTAGCAATGCCGTGAGCCCGTAGGTGGCGTCACCGTCAGTGAGTGCGCTTTCGAGCGTTGTCGCCCCGTCGATATCGGCCCAGTTTACCGCGAGCCAGACCGACCGGCCGCGGATGCGCTCGACCGTCGCCGGGACCGGGAACGGGCCGTTCTCTCGGGCCCCGTCCACATCGTGAATCAGCACCTCGTTTCCTTCGTGGATGCCGAACACCGACTCCACGACAAACGCCCAGTCGCCGTCCTGCCTAGCGGCGACATCCGCGGGCGGGTCGACGTGGAACTGGTACGTGCCGTCGTCTCGGCCCCGTGCGTAGAGTTCGGGGACTGCGTCGCCACCGGCCTCGTATACCTCGTCAGGTGAGCGCCCCTCGGCGCGCTCCCGGTTCTGTTGGCGAGTCGCCTCACGTTCGCGCTCGACGTGTGAACGCAAGCCGTCGAGCAGTTCATCCGACGGGATCGGATTTCGGGGCGGTTCGCTGTCGTCTATCGGCGAGTCGTAGGAGGGCGGGTACGTCTCCGGGACGTAGTCGGAATGCCAGAAACGGAGCCGGTCGGCCAGCCCCGTGGCTCCGAACCTGTCCGCGTCGACGAAGTCCCGCTCGCCGTCGCGCTCGAAGACGAAGATCTGTCCGTGCAGCGAATGATCGGTGAAGGCGACGTACTCCCCCGTCGGTCGCGCCGAGTCGGGTTCGTGTAACGGAATACAGACCCAGTCTTCCTCGGGATGGGCGAGTTCGCCGTGATGGGCCGCGAACTCGGCGACGGGGCGTGCGGGGACGACATCGCCGCGATCGTCAAGAGCGTCGTCGTCGGGGACACACAGCGACGCGTCGTCGAGGTCAAAGGACCCGATGACGTGGTCGAACAGGAGGGACATCTACCCCCGACTGTGCCCTGCTGTCATAAAACAGTACGGCCCACCCCGATAGCCCGTCACACCGGACAGGAACGTTTTAATCGCCGGACCGGCCACACATCGGTATGGATACCGCCGAGCGACTCGATCTGGTGACGCGACACACGACAGAGGTCGTCACCGAGGACGAACTGCGGACACTGTTCGAGGACGGCGACCCGTCGGCGTACATCGGCTACGCGCCGACCGGCGAGATGCACATCGGGCACTTCACGACGATGCGAAAGCTCGCAGACTTCCTGCGGGCCGGCGTCGACGTGACAGTCCTCATCGCGGACCTGCACGCCCACCTCGACGACAACAAGTCGCCCTTCGACCTGCTGGATGCCCGCTCGGCCTACTACGAGACGGCTATCGAGGGCATGATTGAAGCGGCTGGCGCGGACCCCGAAGATGTGACCTTCGTCCGCGGGACCGACTTCCAGCTCGACGAGGAGTACACGCTGGAAATGTACCGGATGGCCGCCGAGACGACCATCTCGCGAACGCAGCGCGCGGCCAGCGAGGTCGTCCGTGAGTCCGAGAGTCCGAACCTCGGCGGGCTCATCTACCCGCTGATGCAGACGCTGGACGTGAAAGCACTCGATGCTGACATCGCCTACGGCGGTGTCGACCAGCGCGGCATTTACATGCTCTCGCGCGAGATTCTGCCGGACCACGGCGGCGAGTCGCCGATCTGTCTGTTCGCCCCGCTGCTGTCGGGCCTTTCCGGCGGCAAGATGAGCGCTTCCGATGAGGCGTCGAAGGTCAACCTCACAGACAGCCCCGACGAGGTCGACGAGAAGATCAATCAGGCGTACTGCCCAGCCGGCGAGGTCGAGGAGAACGGCGTGCTGGAGTACCTCGAACACCTCGTCTTCCCGGTGCTGGACGTTCGCGGCGATTCGTTCGTCGTCGAGCGCCCGGAGGAGTACGGCGGCGACCTGACCTACGAGAGCTACGACGAGGTCGAATCGGACTTCGTCAGCGGCGAACTCCACCCCGCTGACCTAAAGCCCTCGGCCGCCAGCGCGATCTCGGACGTGATCGACCCGGTTCGGGAGCGACTGAGCGACGAGGACGAGCTACTCGCCGAGGCATACCCGGAAAAGTACGGCGCGGAGTAACGCCGTCGACCGATGCCGTCCCCCGACCAGAGCGCCGAGAGTGACGAACCTACGCGCTCCCGGGCTGCCGTCCGCCGGACGTACGAAGACATCGGCGACCACTTCTCGAAGACCCGCGAGTACGCCTGGCCGGAGGTCGAATCGTTCGTCGACGACGCTGGCGGCGTTGAGACGGCACTCGATGTCGGCTGTGGCAACGGCCGCCACGCGGAACTGCTTGCAGGGGTCGCTGACCGCGTCGTCGGCCTCGACGCCAGCCGCGCGCTCCTGCAAGCCGCGACCGACCGCGTCGGCGACAGCGTCGCGCTGCTGCAGGGCGACGCGACCCGCCTTCCGCTCACAGCCGGGTCCGTCGACCTCGCGGTGTACGTCGCGACGCTGCATCACCTCCCGTCGCGGTCCGCCCGTCGCGCCAGCCTGAATGAACTGGCTCGCGTGCTCGCGCCGGGCGCTCGGGCGCTCGTTAGCGCGTGGAGTACGGCCCACGACCGCTTCGACGCTGACACCGACGCGGACGCGGGCTTCGACACGACCGTCGACTGGACGCTCCCCGGCGGCGAGACGGTCCCGCGGTTCTATCACATCTATACGCCGGCCGAATTCGAGCGCGATGTCGCCGACAGCGACCTCCGGCTCGTCTCGATGGAACTGTCAAGCGGCAACTGTTACGGGGTTGTCGAGCCAGAAGGGAAACGCACTTAATTGCCTTCCATCTATGAGGGTATACGTTCGCACTCGGGCGGAACACAGCCCGCCGAGCCTGTGTCCGCACGAGCAAGCGGCGGTGGTGAGCAAATCCGACGGATTTGCGAACGACGCCGCGAACGAACGTAGTGAGTGAGCGGCGGTGGTCTAGTGGTAGGACCTGAGCCTTCCAAGCTCATGGCCCGGGTTCAAATCCCGGTCGCCGCATAACACGACTTCGCCGTCTTGCGTTTTTCGACGGAATCTGGACCAAAGAGCTATGAAAATCGTCCAGCAAAATCCGTTCCGAACGCTGATAGAACGCCGCCCTATGGCGGTTTCAGATTCGTGTCTGGTTCACAGGAATAGGGGTAAATAACATGAAGTAGACGAGCGGCAGAATGAATTCCTTATAATCTGTTGGGTCAACGGCGTCCCGGATTATGTCGGCACATTTGAACAGGTGCAACTCAAGACCGTCCAGAGAGAGGGTTATTCTCCTGTAGCTATACCGGGGGCTGTTATTTTCTGCGGTGCGGGCAAGCGAAATCCTCGGAATATCTCTACTTTGCTATGTCAGTATACGAACTGGTACTTATTAGAGTACAGTAGCTAAGAATTAGCCACTTCCCCGAGATAGTATCCTGTGGCACCGGCGATGGTCGACAACACCACTTTATGTGGTGAGATTATTGCTGTGAGATTCATTAAATTACTTCGGTTCATCTCAAAAGCACCCCCATGTAACTCAACCTGAAATCTAATCATTCCCGCAGTAAATAAAAATAAGGATATTGGTACAACAGTTACTTTGATGATGGCTAAAACTCCCTTTTTTGTACTATCTGAAATTGCGTTTTTGAGCCGTTCCGGAGCAACATCCATCAAAAGATGATATATTGCGTCACTCAACGCGTCAGCCATTACCACCATCATCGAGAGCAGTATAGCGATAGAAAGCGATTGCCTCTCATTGAATGCCACATCTGTACCGTAGAGGGACACATCAAACACCCAAGTTCCTGTCGTCTCGATCCATTCTTCTATTGGTATAACAAGAGCAAGGAAAGCGCCAATGAATCCCAGCACCGCCACCATTTTCAACTTTTCAACGTCGCCCCAACTGATTTTCTTGGAATTCATAAACAGTGAACCGATTCAACCTACGACATTATGATCTTAAAAAATTATCTTTTTATTTTCATTCTTCGAATATATTCCCGATACTTCGGTCTTAGAGTTCTAGTCGTGCGTTCGCGCTTATGCCGATATTGACGACCAAGGACCCCGTAAACGGTGTTCTGTCTACGAACAGTGTTACCGACGTGAGCCACACGGCTCATTGTGTAGGAAGGGCGGATTTTGGCCCGGTGTATATAAATACTCACCCCGCGTTGTCAAGTATAGATTCTGGTATAGACGCACTGGCGGCCTATTTGAGTGCGGTTTCGGGCGCGAGGCGGTCCGAGCACTCTAGAGCCTTCCAAGCTCATGGCCCGGGTTCAAATCCCGGTCGCCGCATTTTGCTGCGAGCACAACCGCGAGCAGCAAATGCTGTACAGAGAGATCTGAACTACGGAAATCCGAGCGGTAGCGAGGATTTGCAGTCGAGTTCAAATCCCGGTCGCTGTCCGTTCCGACAGATAGTGACGATCAGCCGATGCGCCACCCCGTGTTTGACTTTCGCTGGGCGTACCTCTGTCCGATTCCGTAGCAGTCGACACTCTCACTCCGATTCGACGGCAGCCTGCTCGAACTCTTCCCAGTCATCACCCATCCACTCTTGCAGGCGGTCAGTGACGCCGGCGAAGTCCTCGCCGTCCTCGAGGGACTCGACGACGACCCAACCGTCGCCGTTGCGGTCGTAGCCGAGACTGTAGCCACGGTCGCCGTTGATGATAACGACGAACGCGGCCACCACGTCGAGGTCGGGGAAGAACCCGACCGGCGCAAACCCGTAGTCGTCGTGCTGGGCTTCGAGGGCCGAGATCTCGCTCGTCGAAAGCGGTCTGTCGGGCAGTGAGTCCGTCAGCTCGGTCATTACGTCGCAGTCGTGGGGAGAGGATTGAAAGCGTTTCGAGCGGGATGCGGTCAGGGGGCTCTCAAAGTGTGAGACAAACATAACGTCGGCCAACATTGAAGTGTTGCCATGACTTTTGTTAACATGGAGCTTCCTACGCTCCCGACGGGAACGACCGTCGTACCATCCGGGATTGGCATCGGCGGACGATCATCGCCGGTGGAGACTGGCCACTCCACCGGTCACGTATCGCTTTGAAACCAACGGCAGACGGAGCAGCTGACACCTCACCCCCACCCCCACCACTTTCCCTGCTCCAGTTTTTCGAGGTGTTTCCGATACAGCAGTCCGTACGTTGTCCTGATAGGGCCGACGAGGGCCGGTGGGGTTTTCTGCCAGTACACGTAGCGTCGGGTATGGATGCTGGGCGGCTCCCTGGGACCAGCGGCCCCGAGCAGATAGTGGCGCACGTCGACATGGACTGTTTCTACGCCGCCTGCGAACAGCGTCGGGAGCCGGCACTCAGCGGCGAGCCGCTCGTTGTGGGGATGGGCTACGAGAACGGCGCGACCCACGGGGCCGTCGCGACAGCGAGCTACGAGGCCCGGGCGTACGGTGTCGAGTCGGCGATGGCTATCTCCGAAGCACTGGAACGGCTCCCACGGAAGGTTGAGGCCGTCGAGGACCCGGACCTCGATGTCGAGGACGCCGGATTCTACCGCCCCGTCGACATGGACTTCTACGAGTCCATCGCCGCGGATGTCCGGGACATCCTCCATACAGAAGCGGACGTCGTCCGCGAGGTAAGTATCGACGAGGCGTATCTGGATGTAACTGAGCGGGTCTCATGGGAGACTGTCGAGTCGTGGGCAAGAGATCTGAAAGACACAATCGAGTCAGCGGTCGGCGTGGTCGCGAGCGTCGGTGTCGCGCCGACGATGAGCGCCGCGAAGGTGGCCAGCGACCGCGACAAGCCGGACGGGCTGGTCATCGTTGAACCGGGTACCGTCCGGGACTTCTTCGCCGATCTGCCCGTCGAGGACGTCCATGGCGTCGGCCCGGTCACCGCCAGGGAACTCGACTCTCTAGACGTCGGGACTGCGGGCGATCTGGCGGCCGCCGATCCGGAACTGCTGGCCGAGCGCTTCGGCGAGCGCGGCCGCGAGATACGCCGCTACGCCCGCGGCGAGGACGAGCGCTCGGTAACGCCGAAAGGCGACCCCAAGAGTCTCTCGCGGGAATCCGCGTTCACTGACGCGACGACCGATATGGAGACCAAGTGTCGGCAGGTTCGCACCCTCGCCGACGCTGTCGCTGACCGCGCACAGCGAAAGGGTGCGCGCTACCAGACTATCGGCATCAAGGTCGTGACGCCGCCCTTCGACGTGAACACGCGTGCCCGGTCGCTCCCCGGTCCGGTCGAGGAACCCGAACTGGTCAGGCGCATCGCGCTGGACCTGCTCGGCGAGTTCGCTGATGATCCGGTTCGGAAGGTCGGGGTTCGCGTCTCGAACCTGGACTTCTCTGCCGGCGAACAAGCTAATCTGGACGGGTTCGGCAGTGACTCCGGAACCGAAGAGAAGAGCGATAGCTCCGTCGCCGACAACAGCTCAGAGACGGCTAAAGAACAGGACGGGGACGGACAGGTGGGACTCGGAACGTTCGGTGAGAACGACGGGGGCAGCGAGGCTGCCGAGGACACGGGAGGCGAGGGAACTGACGCCAGTGAGGCTCAGGTTGCACTCCCGCCCGGTCAGACGACGCTCGCGGATTTCTAGGGCCGCTCAGGCGACACCGTGTTCCAGATTCTCCAGCAGTTTCCCGACGAACAGGCCGGCTCGTGGCGAAATAGTGTCGTCAGCCGGGACTTCTGTTGGATGCGCGGCCAGCGTGTCGACGAACCGCTGGCTGTGGGTCATCGCGTGTAACATATCGACCACGTCGACCACCAGCCCTTCGTCACTGGTGTCCATCCCGGCGTACCGTTCCTTCTCAGCCTTGGAGTAGGTGATTGTCCAGGCCGGCCCGCCGGCGGCCGCGACGATGTCCTCCAGCGGGGCCACTTCGAGCGGGCCGTCGTCACTCCCGACGTACACCGTTCCGTCCTCGACGAACGTCTCGTACCTGTCCATGGCCAGCCCCAGCCGAACAAGTATGTCAAGGAACCCCACTACAATAGCCGTTACCCCGTCTCAGACTGGCTGGCAACACTCGCTATCTGTTTCGTGTTCGCATCTCGCTGTACCTGAGACCACGTTGGTCAGCACAACCGGTTTACAACTGTCGTTTGTCAGGGAATATATGGTTGAGTTCGGACCACGCGACCGCGAGGCGGTCTACAAGTCCATCTACTCGCGACGGGATATCAGACGATTTGCCGCTGACCCGGTTCCCGAAGACGTGCTGGCACGGATCCTTGATGCCGCACACAACGCGCCCAGCGTCGGGTTCTCGCAACCGTGGGATTTCGTCGTGATCGAGGACGAGCAGACGAAATCAGCGGTCGCAGCGATTGCCGAACGGGCGATAGCCGCCGCACGCGAAGGCTACGAGGAGCCGCGAAAATCAGATTTCGGCCAGTTGAAACTGGAGGGAATAACCGATGCCCCGGTGAATATCTGTGTTACCTGTGACCCCACTCGTGATGCGCCACACGTTCTTGGCCGGAACACGATGCAGCGAATGGACGTTTATTCGACGTGCCTTGCCGTCCAAAACCTCTGGCTCGCTGCCCGTGCCGAAGGTATCGGTGTCGGCTGGGTCTCGTTCCTGTACCCCCACGAACTCCGTGAGGTGTTGAACATTCCACACCACGTTCAGCCTGTGGCCTACCTCTGTGTCGGCTACCCGGAAGACGGCTTCCCTGCTGAACCGGTACTGCAACAGGAAGGCTGGCGTAGTCGCATCGACAGAACGGAACTGGTCCACTACGACGAGTGGGACCCCAGTCGGACACCCGAACCGCAGTCATAACGGAGTCAGAATCGAAGCCCCGCTGATAGCACACAAGAACTTGAACCCCGAGCGAGCGATATCTCGGAGTGGTTTTGAACGGTTTCGCTCCGCGTCTAGACCTGTTCCACAGCTGATGGGCGTCTGACGGAGAGTTATGGGGCCTGCACGCCTCATTCGTGACAGAAACGCATGGCAGAGACCGAACAGATAACTGTCGCGACGACGAGCGCGGGGCCGGGTGGGACCGGGGAACCGGGAGAAACTGTCAATCTCCCGGTGGTGGAACTGCTGACCGGCCGGGGGTTCATCACCGGCAAGAGCGGGTCCGGGAAGTCGAACACGGCGAGCGTCATCGCCGAAAAACTGCTGGACAACGGGTTCGGCCTGCTTATCGTCGACATCGATGGCGAGTACTACGGCCTGAAAGAGGAGTACGAGATACTCCATGTCGGCGGTGACGAGGAGTGTGACATCCAGGTCACGGACGACCACGCCGGCAAGATCGCGTCGCTGGCGCTGGAGCAGAACGTCCCCATCATTCTCGACATCTCGTCGTTCCTCGACGAGGAGGAAGCAGAGACGCTACTGACCGAGGTCGCCAAGCAACTGTTCGCGAAGGCGAAAAAGCAGAAACAGCCCTTCCTGATGCTCGTCGAGGAGTGCCACGAGTGGATGCCGGAGAAGGGGTCGATGGGCGAGGTCGGGAAGATGCTCATCAAGATCGGGAAGCGCGGCCGGAAACACGGGCTGGGCATCGTCGGCATCAGTCAGCGTCCGGCCGACGTGAAGAAAGACTACATCACCCAGTGTGACTGGCTGGTCTGGCATCGCCTGACCTGGAACAACGACACGAAAGTGGTCGGTCGCATCCTCGACAACAAGTACGCCGACGCCGTCGAAGACCTGGACGACGGCGAGGCGTTCATGATGAACGACTGGGCCGAGCAGGTAAGCCGGGTCCAGTTCCACCGCAAGCAGACCTTCGACGCAGGTGCGACGCCGGGCCTCGACGACTTCGAGCGTCCGGAACTCAAGTCCGTCAGCGACGACCTCGTCTCCGAACTGGAGACCATCAGCGACGAACAGCAGGAGACGGAGGACCGCATCAAGGAACTCCGCGAGGAACTGGACAAGAAGAACTCCCGCATCGCTGAACTGGAGGCGGAACTGCAGGACGCCCGGGACCTCTCGCGGATGGCCGAGCAGTTCACTGAAGCGATGCTGGATCAGGCCGAGGACTACAACCCCGGTCGGACAGAACAGGAGAAGATGCGCCGCCAGCGCGAACGGTTCGCTGAACAGTCCACGTCGGACAGCGACGCAGATGCCGACAGCGAGGCGAACGCCGACGATCCCCGCGATGAACAGCCCTCGGAACCGGACGATACCGCTGACGCCACGTCCGGCGGTGGGTTCGGCGACGCGTTCAGCGCCTTTGCCGAGGACGGGGCTGCGATGAACGGCGGGAGCGCCAGTGGCAGCGCAGACGCGAACGGCAGCAGCCCGGACGTTGAACCTGAGTCAGATACCAGCAGTGCGGACGCCGAATCGGCGTCGAACGGTCACGCTGAGAACGGTGCTGTGGCGACGAACGGGACCAGCCCAGACAGCAGTGCGGCGGCCGTGCCAGCCAACGGCCAGGCTGAGACAGACACTGCTGCGGCTGATGACGAAGACCTAAGAGCGGCTATCGCCGAGGCCGTCGAAGCTGAGCAGTCGGACGGGGCAATTGAAGCCGCCGAAGACGAGACGTCGTCCGATGCCGATGGCCCCGCTGTCTACGCCGACCTTCGAGCCGACATCGACGAACTGGACCGAAAGACCCGCCGGATGCTCGCGTACTACCGCGAACAGGGTCCCGGGACGCCGCTGAACGCCCATTTCTCGGCCGGTGGCTCCGGCGATCGGACGGGGGCCTATGCGCGAAACAGGGAGCTCCGGCTCCGCGGTCTAGTCGAGCACGTCGGCCGTGGAAAGTACGACACGCGGCTGGCAGCGCTGGTTCAGGAGGAGAGCAACCGCCGACTCGACGACGACGAGGTCGAGTCAGTCGTCTCCCGACTCGAATCGGCGTTTCTGGACGGGGACAGCGAGTAAAAACTCGTACCGCGATACCGGCGATTTTACAGCAGCGGTTCGACGAGGTCTTCGAGCGCTGCGCGCGGGTCGTCAGCCTTCGCAACGCCGCTGGCCAGCAGGACGCCGCTCGCGCCGAGATCGCTCGCCGAAACGAGGTCCTCGCCGGTCGAGATGCCGGCCCCACAGAGCACGTCCACGTCGCCGTTGACGCGAGCGGCGGCGTCGACCGCGCCGGTCACGATGTCCGGGTCGGCCTTGCTGACGGGTGTTCCGGTCCCGATGAGTTCCGGCGGCTCGACGGCGACGCCATCGGGGTCGAGCGCGGCGGCCGCACCGATCTGTGCGGGGTTGTTCGCACAGACGATGGTTTCGAGGTCTGCGCGGTCGGCGGCGTCGAGCGCGCCGTCGATGTCCGCGAGCTTGAGTCGGTTCTCGGAGTGGTTCAGCAGTGTGCCGACGGCACCGGCGTCCGCCGCGGCTTCGGCGAGGGTACTGCCGGTATGGCTGCCGTGTTCGACGGCGCTGACGTGCTGGGCCCACGTCTCGACACCGGTCTCCGCCACAGCGCTGATCTGTGCGGCCTGTGGCGCGACGGCGACACGAACGCCGGAATCATCGCTCACGTCAGCAGCGGCGGTCGCTACTTCCACTGGATCACACGGGTACGCCTTCAGATTGACAAGGACGAACATACGAAACGCACCGGCTGCTGTGGGGAAATAGGTTGCGAAGCCGCCGTTTGGCGGCCCTATCACTGTGCCGTCGATCCATCTCGGTCCGGCGCTCGGGGATGACAATTATTACGCTTCAGCCGAGACAAGAAACGAGACAAGCCGTGACAGCAGGGGATGACGACACACCGACCGTTCTGATAGTTGAAGACGAGCAACATCTGGCCGACCTGTACACCGATTATTTATCCGAACAGTATCACGTCCAGACGGCCTACAGCGGCGAGGAAGGCTTGGAACTGCTGTCGCCCGACATCGACGTGGTGCTACTCGACCGCCGGATGCCAGTCGTCTCTGGCAACGAAGTGCTCGCACAGATCGAGGAGAAAGGCCTTCGATGCCGTGTCGCGATGGTTACCGCCATCGACCCGGACTTCGACATCATCGAGATGCGCGTCGACGACTACCTTGTCAAACCTGTCACTCGCGACGACCTTCAGGAGGTCGTCGACCGACTGTACAAGATCCGAGAGTACAACGATCGACTTCGAACACTCACATCGAAAAAGCTCAAGCGCAACGTCCTCCGCGTCGAAAAGACCGACCGGGAACTGCAGGACAGTGAACGCTACCAAGCTCTTCAAGATGAGATCGAAACCATCTCATCGAACGTCGAGTCACTCGCTGACGAACTCGACGTCGAAGAAGGCGACCTCCAGCTGTAGCTAGTCCTTTCGCTTCACGACGTCGCCGAGCGTGTACTCGCCGTCGCTGCTGCCGCCGGACCATTCCGTCTCGTCGGCGCTGCCGCCGGCGCTCAGGGAGATCTCGAGTGCACTTTCGAGTTTCTTCTGGACGTCGTCACTAGGCAGTGAGTTGCCCTGTTCGAGCTTCCGGATCAGGCTCGCCTTCTCGTTGAGTTGCTTGGCGAGTTCCTCTTGGCTGAGACCCTGGGATTCCCGACCCTTTCGGATTCGGTCGTGGTAATCCTGTGCGATCTCGTCCATCTCGTCGAACATATCCCGACGGCGGCCACTGGACCCGCCACCACCCGAGGAACTCGACGAGGACGACGAACTCGACGACGATGACGAGGAGGACGACGTCGAGTACTTCGTCGACGTGGACGACGTCTCCTCCGTCTTGACCTCCGTGCCGAAGTCGGTACACTCGTCACAGACGTCGAGTTCGGCTCCCTCGATTTTGACGCGGTTCGGAGACGAAACCTCCGTTCCGCACATCTCGCACTGAACCATACCGACGGCTTGGACGGGGCGCGGTATAAATGGTGCGCTGGCTACTCCAGCGCGGCCATCGCGTGATAGAACCGCTGGGCGGCGGTAACGTGCCCGACGACGGCGAACACGACCAGCAGCCAGCCGACCAGCGTCAGCCCGGCCAGCGCGGTCGGGACGAACGCCGCGACGCCCGTCACGACACCGACGAGTGCGAGCCGGTCGGCGCGACCGAGCAAGCCACCGTACACGCGGTCGAGACCGACCGCCTGCGCCTGCGTCCCGAGATAGGAGGTCATCAGGACGCCGGTGACCGCGGCGATGCCCAGTTCCCACTGGCTCACGCCCGCGGCGAGGCCCACGATAATGCCGATGTCGGCGTAGCGGTCCAGCACGTGGTCCAGCAGGTCACCGCCCGACGACGCGACGTTCAGCTCCCGCGCGAGCGCCCCGTCCACGAGGTCAAGCCAGCCGTTCAGAAAGACGAGGACGGCGCCGCCGAGATACAGCATGGGGTCCTGCGCCGCGACGGCGTACACCCCGCCCGCGCCGAGGGCCAACAGGAACGCGATGACGCTGACGCCATTCGGTGAGAGGCCGGCTACCTTGGCGGCGCTGACGAACGGCCCGAGCGCGCGGTCGGCCAGCGGGCGGAACTTGTCGAGCGTCATAGCCAGTCGATGTAGGAGACAGTCCCTGCACTCGGCTCTCGCTCGCCGTCCACGACGGCTTGAATCTCCCGTGCCACTTCGTCGGGGTCCCGGTCCGTCGTCTCGATCTCGTACACTGACTCCATGCCGTGCTCTTCGACGGCTTCCCCGAGGATGACATCGAGCGCTTCCGACTCCGCGTTCTCGTAGGCCTTCGAATCGTCGTCGCCGCGCTCCCGAAGCCGCTCAACGATGGTTTCAGGGTGGGCTCGCAGCACAATTGCCCGGTCGGCGTCGAAGTGATGCGCGAGGTGGGATTCGAACAGCACGTCGTCACGGCCGTCGAGCCACTCGGACAGCCTGTCGAGGTCGGCAACGAGGCTCCCGCGGTCCTCGTCGATGCCCGTCGAGAACCCATCCTCGTTCTTGATCACGTCGTTGAGGTGGAGCGTGTCGAGGCCTGTATCGAGGTGTTCCACTGCCGTTGTCTTGCCCGTCCCCGGCGTCCCGGTCACGGCGACTCTCACGGCTCGACCACCTCGATGACTTCGTTCAGTACCGAGACGGCGCGTTCCGTGTCCTCACGCGTCCCGCAGGTGATACGGATGCATTCGGGGAGTCCGAACGAGGAACAGTCGCGGATGATGACGCCGCGCTCCTGGGCGGCATCCGCGACGGCCGACGCGTCGCCGACCTCCGCGAGGATGAAGTTTCCTGCGCTGTCCCAGGTCGGCGCGTCGAGTTCCTCAGAGAGGTACTCCCGAGCCCACGAAGCGGTTTCGACGGAGCGCTCGACGTGCTCGTCGTCGTCGAGCGCCGCCAGCCCGGCACGGCAGGCGAGTTCGCTGGCCGAGAACGGCGTGTTGATGCGGGCGTAGGCGTCGGCCCAGTCCTCGGGAACGACAGCGTAGCCGAGTCGAATCCCCGCGAGCCCGTACGCCTTCGAGAACGTCCGCAGGAGCGCAACGTCGTCGCGGTCGTCCAGCAACGGCCGCTTGCTCGGCATTTCGGTGAACTCACCGTAAGCCTCGTCGACGAGGACCAGCGTCTGCTCGTCGGTTTCTTCAGCGATAGTCCGGACTGCATCGGTCGTGAACTCCGCCCCGGTCGGGTTGTGTGGGCTGGTGAGGTAGACGATGCGCTCGCCGTCGTAATCTTTCAGGACAGTGTCGGCGGTCTGAGCGAAGTCGTCAGCCTTCGAGAGCGTGTACTCGTTGACCTCGCCGTGGTGATAGCGGGCACTCATCGCGTAATACGCGAAGCCCGGCGACGGGACGAGTACCTCCTGACCGGGGTCGAGCATCGCCCGGGCGAGGCAGTCCAGTGCGCCGTCCCCGCCGTTGCTCAGCCACACCTGTTCCGGTGTTACGTCCCACATGTCCGCCAGTTCGTCGACGAGGTCGGCGTGGGAGGCCTTCGGATAGGAGTGCATCCGTTCGGCCGACCCGCGAATCGCCTCGACGGCGTCCGGGCTCGGCCCGTACATGTTCTCGTTCGACGCCAGCTTCACCATGTCGTCCGGGTCGAGACCGAGTTCCCGGGCGACCTCCTCGATACCGCGACCTGCCCGATAGACAGTGTGAGCGGAGAGGTCCCGTGGTTCCATGGCTGTGCAAAACGGACGGGGCGGCTTAAGCGTGCTCACATCGGGCGTGGCCGTAGCTCCCCCAGCCAGTTTCGCACAGAAATTTGCTGGCGGCTTCCCGTGAGAAACCCGTCGATGACGGGTAAGGCACGGAATAGCACGCTCCCCACCGAATCCCTGTCAGTGAGTGGTAATGAGCGTTACGGTGAGCCATTGTCCAGTTGCCGACAGCTGTAGCCACCGAAAACGGTAACACACCATAGGCCCTGTTAGCCTGCAATGCCGCTTCTCATCGATATTCGGAAACTCACGCTCATTACGCGGCTCATTCAGGACGGGGCCGAGCAGGTCGCCGATTCGCTGGCGACGCTGGCCGGCGTCGACGCCGCCGTCGAGATCAAGAGTCTCTCGTTCGTCCAACCGGAGGATATCGCCACGGAAATGGGCGGCGGGAATATCTACAGCGCTCGTGTCCGGCTGACAGAGCCGCCCTACGGCGTCTTCCTGATGACGTTCGAGACGGAGACGGCCGCGGAGATTGCGGAGCTGATGACCGGCTCCAGCGTTGACGATGGGTTCACACAGCTCCACGAGTCCGCACTGCAGGAGATGTGTAACATCCTCACATCGGGCTTCATCGACGGCATCGCGAACACGCTGAACGCGACCATCAACATGGGGACGCCGACGGTGGTCCAGGACGACGCGACCGAGATCGCCGACAAGGCGCTCTCGCATGTCCGACGGGACTCGCTGACTATCGTGCTCGACTCGCTCGTCGACATCAAGGAGAGCGATGTCGCGTTCTCGCTCCGCATCTTCCTCATCCCCGACCCCGGCTCGTTCGTCCACCTTATCGACCAACTGGACTACGACACCGACCGCGAGACGCACATCTCTGCCGACACCGACGCGGTCACAGAGCTCGATATGTCGGGTGATGCGGACGCCCTCGATGCCTTTGATTCTTCGGAGTAACTGTACCGAACCCACGACGTTGAAGAGGGTCGCGTCCAACCGCTGCATATGAGTGTCGTAAACGCGGCTGTCTTCGGGGTGCACCTGATATTCGCCGCGCTGTGGGCTGGAACCGTGTTGTTCATGACCTACGCTGTGCTCCCGACGGCGATGAACGGAGACTCCTCGCCGGGACCCCTGTCAGCGATTACCGGGAAGCTCAAGACGGTGTCCCGGGCGAGTGCAACGCTCCTGTTTCTGACGGGTGGGCATCTGGCAGCGACCCGCTACACTGCCGAGTCGCTGACGGGGACTGGTCGCGGCCACCTCGTCATCACGATGATCGTCCTGTGGTTCACTCTGGCCGGCCTCGTTGAGGTCGGCGCGTCGAAGCTCAGCGACGGTTTCGACCAGCAGAAGGTGCGCGAACCGGCTCGGAACGCACGCCCGTTCCTGCTGGGGGCGTCTCTTGTATCAATTCTCCTCTTGCTCGACGCTGGTGCCATTCTCGGCCTGTACTAAAGGGCCGAGATATCAGTTACCGCTTACTCCTCACGCCATACCTGTATCAGCAGATACAAATCATCATCCGGCATATCGAAACTCAATGTGGCCGTGGGGACATCTCGCCGTCGCCTACCTCGTCTTCGTTGTGTTCACCCGGATTGACCCGACCCGTCGCCAGACAGCAGCCACGTTGACTGCGCTGGCGGTGGGGTCGCAGTTCCCGGACCTGATCGACAAACCGTTCGCCTGGACGTTCGGCGTTCTGCCGTCCGGGCGGTCGCTTGCCCATTCGGTGTTCACCCTCCTCGTCCTCGCCGTGGTCTTGCATCGACTCGCCGTCCGATATCGCCGAACGGACCTCTCGACAGCGTTCACAGTCGGTGCATTCGTGCACATCTTGACTGACATGAGCCCGACAGCGGTGGCCGGGGTACTCGGCGGTGACCTGACACAGCTCCAGTGGTTGCGCTTTCTCGTCTGGCCGCTCCAGCCACCGCCGCCATACGCCAACGACACGTCCTTCGTCAAGCAGTTCGCTTCGCTCTCATTCGAACCGTACGTCCTGTTTCAGTTCGGGTTGTTCGGCCTTGCTGTCGCCGTGTGGCTCGCCCACGGCGCGCCCGGCTTCCGGGCAGTCACTCGTCGGAGCAAAGCAGTGTTCACCGAATCTGCTGACTAAAGCCGCTCAGAAACGTGGTCAGCGCACTTCAGTGCGAGTGCGGCAATGGTCAGCGTCGGGTTCATCGACCCGGCGGTGACGAACACCGACGAGGACGCAATCGAGAGGTTCGCCACGTCGTGGGTCCGTAGCTGCGGATCGACCACGCTCGTTTGTGGGTCAGTCCCCATCCGCGTCGTACCCATGTGGTGGTACGCTGGCCCGGTGTCGGCCGGCCCAACCGTCCACGAGATGTCGACCCCCAGCTCCGACAGCACGGCGTGCTGTATCTCGTTCGCCCGCGAGAGCGACCGCTCCAGTCGGTCGCCCCACGACCACTGGATGTCCGGCACCGGGTTCCCGTGATCGTCCGTCGTTGACGTGTCCAGCGTCACACGGTTCTCCTTTCGCGGCGGCTGGCCGACCAGTCCGCCCATCGCGATGCTGGTGCCGTAG
Organism: Haloarcula sp. H-GB5; assembly: GCF_054850705.1. Lineage (NCBI taxonomy): Archaea > Methanobacteriati > Methanobacteriota > Halobacteria > Halobacteriales > Haloarculaceae > Haloarcula > Haloarcula sp. H-GB5. The sequence goes on from NZ_JBTWBG010000002.1 coordinate 851,507, forward strand.
CTCTCGCGGAGGCTCGACAGCAGCGTATCGCCCCACTCCTCGCCGGAGAGCGCGAGTTCGACCGGCGACGGACCGGCGTAGTTCAGAAACTCCAGTTTCAGCGGCGACAGCGCCTCGTCGGTCGCCCCAACGACCGTCTCGCCGTCCGAGACATGCTCGACTGCCTGCCCGGGGTCGTCGTAGAACTGGTGACACTCACTCGTGAGAAAGCCGACGTGGTTCTGTCGCGTTTCCCGGCCGAGCGTCCCGCCCGCCCCGGCGAACAGGTGGTCCATGAAGTAGTGGCCGACCAGCCCCGAACTGTTCGCCAGCCCGTCCGGATGGTCGTCGCTCGCTGACAGGAGCAGGAGTCGCGGCGTCTCGACGCCGCCCGCCGCGATGACGAACTCGCGGGCCGTCTGGCGGTGTTCGGTCCCATCTGGCGTCGCGTAGACGGCCGCCTCGACACGCCCGTCGCCGTCAGTGACGAGACGCTGGACCGGCGCACGGTCGATGACTCTGGCTCCCTCGGCTTCGGCGTCCTCGATGTGGACGCTGGCGTCGTACTTTGCGCCCGAGGGACAGACCGGCTGGCAGGTCCCGTAGCCGACGCATGGCCCGCGGCCATCGTACGGTTCAGAGTTCCGGGCGTTAGGAACGGAGTGCATCGTGATGCCCAACTGCTCGCAGGCCTCCGCGAACAACGAGTCGCTGTACGACGGCGGGAACCCGGGCAGCGGATATGCACCGTCTCGCGGCGGTGCAAAGGGGTTGTCCGCGTCACCGGCGACCCCAAGCGCCCGCTCGGCGTCCGCGTAGTACGGCCGCAGGTCGTCGTAGCTGATCGGCCACGCCGGGTCGTCGGTGTCGTGGCTGCCGTCGAAATCAGAGGGGTGCAATCGCATCACCATCCCCTGCCAGTGCAGCGTTGACCCGCCGACGCCTTTGACCCGTGAGATGTTCAACGGGTAGTACCGCTCGCCGCTCGCACTGAACGCATCGCGGTCGCCGCCCATCTCCCAGACGGACCCGTGGTCGCCGGGCCGGATCGCCGCCTCCATCTGCTGCTCTCGTTTCGACCTGTCGAACCGCGGCCCGGCCTCCAGCACGACCACCTCCTGTCCGTCGCTGGCGAGTCGGCTCGCGATGAGTGCCCCTGCCGGCCCCGCCCCGACGACACAGACATCCGCCCGCTCGGACGGCTCCCGGTCCATTTCAGCATGAGTTAGGTAAGCCTAAACTTATACGTTGGCATCTCAGGTGCCGTGTACGGCGACTACGTCGCCTCCCAGCCATCATAGGCCGTGTCGGCACGACAGTATGGGCAGACGTGTTCACGCCGCTGCGCGCGACCTGTATGGTTTGAACTCCGTCTAGTTCGCTCGTCGCAGAACGGGCGTGGCGGGAGTGAGCAAACGCGGCGCGTTTGCGAACTACGCCACGGCTGCGAGTGTGTTTCGAGCGGACGCGAGAAACCACGAAGCGGGCGTGGCGGGATTCGAACCGCCTGAACTTCGCTCGCTTCGCTCCCTCGTTCCGTGCTTCGAATCTCCGTGCGTTTTCACGGCTCACTGTCGTTCGCCGGAAAACGGGCGTGGCGGGATTCGAACCCGCGTTCTAGGGGTTAGGAACCCCTCGCCCTGGTCCACTAGGCCACACGCCCTACCGGGTGGTCGATTGAGCGGTGAAAAATCCTTTCGTTATCACTATCGCCAGCTGAAAACGGAGAAGTGGTCGAGATTACGTCTCGGTTTCTGTCGCCGTCTCGGTCGATTCGGACGAGTCCACGGTGGACGCGTCGGCTCCTTCTGCAGCGCCGCCATCACGCATTTCTTCGAGTTCCTGTTCGACTTCTTCGCGCCCCTTCTGGAACTCGCCCATGGCTTCGCCAGTCGACCGCGCTAGTTTTGGAATCTTGTTCGCGCCGAACAGCAGGACGGCGATGAGGAGGATGACCATCATCTCCGTCGTCCCGGGCATCCCCGGGAACAGTACTCCGGATGTCCCTAACATTGTATCCGAAGGTTACGTGGTTGCTATTATAACCTTTTTGCTCAGGACGGCTTGGCAGGCGAGTCACTGCCGTCGAGACCGACTCTCCAGTACTGGCTGGCGTGGGAAGCAGACCGAACGGTAGTCATAACGGAGCCGTGGCCGCTTTGTCTGTCGAAACGGCCTCGCCGGGAACCGACGGCGAGGCCTGACACAGGGGGCGTGGGCAATGGGTGTGGCTCGGAAGCGGCAACACGAGGCACTGGATCTCTGACTTCACGGTGTCGCTGGCTTGGGTTGGCACGTCGATGGGTAGACCGCAGCATGTCCACGGGACTGAGTCGATAGCTGGGGCTGTTCAGGTGACACGATTTCCGTGGCCATGTCCGACATACATGGTCTGCCTGCGTGCGGGTTCGCACCCGCAGTACCGGCTACACGCTCGTGTCAATTTGTTATATTCTTGTTAAGCCACTGCTCACCAACCATAGCGCAGGACGGGCACACTCTCCGCCCGGAGATATAACTACTGTCGGGCGCTCAAAGATACCAGATGACGGCCGATAGTCACACAATGGAAGTCAGGAGCGGAGAAGAGGTAACGATCCGACCGATCAAGCCCGTGGGGGAGGACGTCGTTCGAGTCGATATCGAGGCTGACGGGGTGTGGCGACTCGATATCACGCGTGAGGGCGAAATCGCTGATGTCGTCACGACCCGTGACGCTAACGGGACACTTGCGGACCGCGACCTGCCGGAGTGGATCGATGAGGTCACGGCGAAGTTTGCACAGTTCTGAGCACGTCCGGACTCGGTCAGGTCGGAAAGGGTTTTACTCGCCTGGGTCAACTCGGCAGTATGGTATCAGTCGGAGACACTGCACCCGATTTCACGGCACCGATCGCAAACGGCGACGTTGACGAAATAACGCTGTCCGAGGCGCTCGACGACGGGCCTGTCGTGCTCGCGTTCTTCCCGGGCGCATTCACCAGCGTTTGCAGTCACGAGATGAACTCGTTTCAGGACCGACTCGACGAACTCACCGAGGCAGGGGCGACGTTGTACGGTGTCAGCATCGACACACCGTTCTCACAGAACGCGTTCCGGGACGAGCTGGGACTTGAGTTCGACCTCGTCAGCGACTCCGGGCGGGAGATAGTCGATGCCTACGACATTTCGATGGACTTCGAGGCACTCGGCGTTCCGAACGTAGCAAAGCGAGCTGTCTTTGTTGTCGACGAAAATCAGGAAGTCACGTACGCCTGGGTCAGTGACGACCCTGGCGTTGAACCGGACTACGACGAGGTTATCGACGCCGCCACCTGATCGCGCCGGTGGGGGATTTTTCGCGGTGGATCGTCTGGGTTGTGGTATGAGCGTTGATAGCGACGATACCAGCGGCCGTATCTACGACCCCGAGGCGGACCATGCGTTCCCGGACGAGCGACTGAACGCAGTTCTCGACACCATCACGGCTGACGAGGAGATCCAGGCGTATCTCGAAGCCCAGAACATCAACCCCGTCGCGCGCAAACAGTACAACGACCACGGCGCGAAACACATCGGTATCGTTCGGAACCGAGCGCTGTGCCTGTATGACCTCCTCAAACAGGGCGGCGTCGAGTTCAACGGTGCGGCCGACCACGGCCTCGACGAGGCTGACGAGGCTGTCATCATCGCACTCGCAACGACGTTGCACGACATTGGGCACGTCGTCCACCGCGATTCACACCCGTACTATTCGATCCCGCTTGCGGCCGACATCCTCGATGACCTGCTCGACGAGCTCTACGACGTTCGACAGGCCGTTCAAATAAAAGGCGAGGTGTTACACGCGATTCTCTGTCACCACACAGAGGAAAACCCGCTGACGCTGGAAGCCGGCGTCGTTCGCGTCGCCGACGCACTGGACATGGAGCGTGGCCGTTCTCGCATTCCGTACAAGCGCGGCGGACGCGGTATCGACACCGTCTCCAGCCAGGCTATCGAGACGGTGACGCTGAGCCCAGGCGACGACTATCCTGTCCTCGTCGAAATCGCGATGAACAACGCGGCCGGCGTCTATCAGGTTGATAATCTTCTAAAAGCCAAACTCAAGCACTCTGGACTGGAAGAACACGTCCGTATCGTTGCGCTCAACACTCGAGAGGACGGCAACCAGATCGTCGAACGAATCGAACTCTAAGCAGGAGCGACACAACGGTTTTGTACCGTGCTTCCCTAGCTATGCCCATGAGTCTCACACCCATGGATGAGCCACGGGGTGCCCGGGGCAAGACGGACGACGGCGACGTGCCGTCGCCCTCGCTTCTGGACCGGGTCAGGTACCGCGTGCACTCAGCCATTGAGACCATTTCGTTTGGGGAGAGGTGTGTTGAGTGGCTTGATAGACGTGGTCGAGACAAACCACAGTCGACGATTCACACGGATGGGTTCGCTGACGATGTCGTTGCGCCGCCGGAGTGTCCGTCGATCAGCGATCTTCCGACGCGGTCACGACCATTTACGTACCCGACGCGGAATCACGCGGAGAGCAACACTGTCGACCTCATCGCAGTCGAGGGCGGGGACCAGCTCACCATGACACATCCGGACAACTCGGATGCGAAAATAACATCTGATATCTGGGTCGACGTCGAACAGTAACCAGTGGGGTCTTTGCTTTCTTGCCCTCCAGTGTCGGCATATATCTCATTGGAACGCTGTCATACTCGCTTTAGCTAGCAACGTAGTACCCTATTCTTCGCATCTGCGAGACTACCGATTGGGTGCTGTTGTTATAGACGGATAGATATGTATATATAACCTTGAGTGGGCTGCTGTTATCGATTTTGATGTTATGGGCGAGAAACTTTTTTAAACGCAATTGCTTGACCAAACATGGTCGGCATTGGCCCATTCGGAACACTAGAGGTTGTAGGTCTGCTCGTTGCAGTAATCGGCTTAGTACCCGTCCTCTCACAGTATCGGGAAGAAACTCGGTGGTTCACCGCCGGGTACGTCCTCCTTGTGGTTGGAATGGTAGCAACAAACCTCGAAGCGGTCGTTCTCGGTGATGTACTGAATTTTGTTGAACACGGCGTCGGAATCGGTGTTGCTGGGATTACTTTCTTCCTAGCCGCCTATCTTCGTCGGGAGAACCGGATCAAAACTGAGGGCTAACAATGGTCGGAATTACACCCATCTTCGACGGTCTGGGCGCGCTCGGCTTTGTCGCTGCGACTGCGCTTGGCTGGCTCAATTATCGGGATACTGAAGCCGAGTCGGCCTTCTGGCTGACGTTCAGCTTTGCATCCACGCTTGGGGCCGTCTGGACATTCAGCCTCATGCTGGAGAAAGCCGGCATCTACGTAGAGGTGTTCAATCTGGCAACAGGGCCGTTGATGACATCAACCGTTGCCGTCTTCGCTATCGGAGGGACAGCCACCCTCTCGCTTGTCACGGAGATGCAAGAACTGGTCGACGAGGCAGAGACGAAACGACAGGAAGCAGAGCAAGCGAAACAGAAGGCAAACAAACAGCGCAAGCAGGCAAAAGACGCACAGCGTGAATCCGAGGAGGCGCGAGCGGAGATCGAAGAACGCGAGGCGGAGCTTGAGCAGTTGACCGCAGATCTAGAATCGACCGCCACGTCCTACGGCCAAGCGATGGAACGAGCAGCGGCTGGGGATCTTACGGTCCGAGTAGACGCGGATAGCCAGAACGATGCGATGGCAAGAATCGGGTCGGGGTTCAACTCGATGATGGACGAACTCCAGACCGTTATCGCCGAGATCCAATCGTTCGCACAGCAGGTTGACACGGAAAGCACAGAAGTCACAGGCGGGGCTTCGGATATCCGGTCCGCCAGTGCAGAGGTCGCCGAGAGCACTGAAGAGATTTCTGCCGGAACGGAAACACAGAGCGAGAAAATTAACGAAGCGAGCAGCGAGATGAGCGACTTATCGGCGACGATTGAAGAGATCGCCTCCTCGTCTGAAGAAGTCGCTACCCAGTCACAGCAGGCCGCAGAACTGGGTCAGGAAGGTGAAGAATCGGCCGGGACAGCCGTCGAAAAGATGGCCACGCTTGAAGCCCGGACTGATGAAACCGTCTCGGAGGTAGCAGAACTTCAGAATGCTGTCGAACGAATCGAAGAGGTTGTGAACCTGATAAACGACATCGCGGAACAGACGAACATGCTCGCGCTCAATGCGTCAATTGAGGCCGCGCGTGCCGGTGAAGCGGGTGAAGGATTTGCCGTTGTGGCGTCCGAGATCAAAACGCTGGCCGGTGAGACTGCCGACGCAACCCAGGAAGTCGAGACACTAATCGAGGGGATCGAAGAATCGACGGAAAGTGTCGCCGACGATATCTACGACACGCAGTCGGAGGTCGAGGAAACTCGGGAAACAATCGACGAGACAGCCACCGCACTGAATCGAATTGTCACCGAAGTCGAGGAGGCCAGCAGCGCGATCCAGTCGATCAGCCAGGCCACCGATCAACAGGCTGATTCCGGGCAGAAGGTCGTCACGATGCTGGACGAAGTTACATCGATTAGCGACCAGACAGCCGAACAGGCACAGGAAGTGTCGGCGGCAACGGAGGAGCAGACTGCGACGATTCAGGAGATTGCGACTAGTGCTGATTCGCTGTCAGACAGCGCAGAGCGACTCCTCTCCCTTGTCGCCCAATTTGACGTACAGGAGCAGCAGGCCCAGACAGGGGCTGTGAATGCGGGAGCGACGACGGACTAACAGAGAGCCAACGACTAAAAATCGTACTGCGCGATGTCACCGGAGCCACACACTGGACAGGTCGAGCTATCCGTTTCGATAGTGGTTCCACAGCGTCGACACTCCAGATGTGACCGCTGTTGAGTCCCCACGACACGGCGTAATCGCTCGATCATATTGCCAGACAGGGAGCCAGGCCGTATATAATCGGGTAATTCACAGTGAAAGTGAAAACCGCAAGACAGAGGGCCGATTCCGATGGGCCGTCAGCCGGGCGTCAGACATCGCTATCACGCCATCTGGGCCGCCAGTCACGACAGTTACGCGCGGGCCTGCTCACCGCGGTCCCGCTCCCCGGACGCGTACAGAAGTGCCAGAAACAGCCCAACTGCGAACAGCCAGACCACCACCAGCCAGAGCAGTATCGATTGGACCCCACTCCAGAGCATGGGCTGTAAGCGTCACTATCGGTACTTAATTAGTAGCACTGTATCGGGAACGGATACAGTGACACAAGTGGATTATACCTCGGATAACCGTGACACCGGCGTCGGTAACCCCCTACACCGCCCCTACTGACTCGGACGCACGAAGACCTCGCTCCTGTCGGCCGCGCAGTCCCGACACTCGTCTGTTCCGGGCCGCCCAGACGTTTTTGTGCACGCCGACGTAGCCACGCCCGATGACGGGAACAGCCGCGGCCGAGCCCACTGTGACGACGTTCACGTCGACCGTCGACCGTATCGATTCGACCGCCGTCGTGCTAGCGGAGACATACTTCTACGCTGAAGGCGGTGGTCAGCCGGCAGACCGGGGCACTCTTGGAGGTGTCGAGGTCGTCGACGTCCAGCACCGAAACGGCGATATCGTCCACGAACTGGCCGAGCCGCCGGCGTTCGATCCGGGCGAGACAGTCGAAGGCCAGATTGACACGGCGTTCCGGACGTACTGCATGCGTGCCCACACGGCCAGTCACGTCCTCTATGGCGCTGGTCGCCGGCTGCTGTCGGATCTCGGCTACGGCGGGTTCGACATCAGCGCGACAATCCCGGACGATGCCGGTGGCGACGAATTCGGACCGGCTATCTCCGGGAAGGTGCGTGTAGATTTCGAAACGACAACCGAAATCGACGACGAGACACTCTCCGAACTTGAGCGGCTGACTAACCGCGCGGTCTGGGAATCATACGACGTGACCTGGGAAGAAATACCGCGTGACGAGGCACTGGACCGCGACGATATCGCGTTCAACACGAAGACCGAAGAGGGAATCGAGGGTGAGACAGTCCGTGTCGTCACCATCGAGGACTGGGACGTGGCAGCCTGTGGTGGGACACACGTCGGGAACACGCGGGAGATCGGGCCAGTGACCGTGCTCGGTCGGTCCAACCCCGGCGAGGGTCTGACTCGCGTCGAGTTCGCCGTCGGTCCGCGAGCGATCCGCCAGCGCGCGACCGAGCACGAGCAGGCGATGGCTGCCGCCCAGTCGCTGGATACGAACGTTACTGAACTCCCGGATGCTGTCGACGGACTCCAGTCGGAGCGCGACGACCTCCGGGGCACCGTATCGACCCTCCAAGAGCGTCTGGTCGATTCCCGTCTCGCTGACCTGCGTGACGACGCCATCGAAGCGGACGGGCAGCGGTGGCTCGTCGGGACCGTGACGGGTCTCGACGCGAACGCGCTCGCTGACCGGGCGGATTCCGCTGTCGACGACGATATCGACGTGGCCGCGCTGGTCGACGCCGATGGGCAGTATCTCGGCGTCGCGACGACTGGCGGCGTCGATGCCGGCGAAGTGGTCGATCAGGTGACCACAGAGTTCGGTGGCGGCGGCGGCGGGCGACCGACAGTCGCACAGGGTGGTGGACTCGGCGCTGATGGGGATGCTATCGTCGCTTTCCTCAAGGACCTCCCCGGAAACGTGGATTGAGCGGGCGAAACAGGCGGTCAGTCCGTCCGCTTCGCAATCGGCTCTGCTCCCGTTTTCGTGGTTGATAGCTGGGCCAGTACGTACATGCCTGCCGGCAGGAATCTCACACCAGATACGATGGTACATCGCATTCTCTGTGTGGACCCGGACGAGGACGTCTGCGAGGAGACGGTCGACAAGATCCAGTCGGAGTTGGCGGACCAGGACCTCCGCTTCGAAACGGCTGGGTCGCTGGCCGACGCGGAGGCCGAGCTCTCAACGGACACCGCAGCGGTTATCACCGAGTACGAACTCCCCGACGGCACCGGCTTTGACCTCATCGGGGCGGCAGAGACGGCCTGTCCAGACGCCGGATGTATTCTCTATACCGATACTGACCCGGACACCATCGATACCACGGAGCTTCGCGGCTCGATTACGGAGTACGTCGGCAAGGATTCGATTTTCGGGACGGAACGCCTCTCGCAACTGCTGGGAACGACCATCGAAACGCGGGCTCAGGCGACCTACCCGGTGCCACAGAACGAGACCGAGCGGCTGGCGGCGCTTCGGTCCTATGACCTCGACAACCCGGACCTGCTGGCATCGCTGGACCGAATCACCGACCTCGCGGCCGACCACTTCGATGTCGATCGGGCCTCGATAAACATCATCAACGAACACAGCCAGGACTTCCTGGCCTGTTACGGCGACGCACAGGACTGGGAATCGATGGACCGCGAGGACTCTATCTGTACGTTTACCATTCTCGAAGATGACGACGTGATGACCGTCGAGGACGTCACGGAGGACCCTCGCTTCGAGACCCGGAGTGAGACGCTTCTGGACATGGGTATCCGGGCGTACATGGGTGCAAACCTCATCACGTCGACCGGGCTGGTCATCGGGCCGCTGTGCGTGTACGACGACGACCCGCGGGAGTTCTCGGCGGCCGACGAGGCGTACCTCCGTGACCTCGCCGACGTCGCGATGGATCTCATCGAACTCCACTCGCGGCTGGACGGCGTTGCGGGTGACACGGGGGGAGCGCAATGACTGCAGAGACTGATGGCGGGTACGAGTTCGCCGACGGTATCCCGATCAATCCGATCGACCAGGGGACGATCGTCCTCGTCGCTGGGCCGGCCCTTAGCCGTGCAGAGGGCGTCGCACGAACGCTCGTTGCTGACGGAAGTGACGCCGGAGAGGGGATGCTGTACATTTCGACGAACATGACCGCCGAAAAGCTGTTGAACGCCTGTCAACAGACCCGGCCATCATTTGACGACACCAGGATGGGGGTCATCGACTGTAGCGGGCAAGACGCCGCACAGTCAGCGCTTGGCGAACGTGTGAAGTACGTCTCGACACAGAGTGACCTGACCGGAATCGGAATGAAGTTCTCGGCACTGTACGAGGGGCTGTACGGCACCGTCGAAAACGGGCGTGTCCGGACTGGGCTGATAAGCCTCTCGTCGCTATCGATGTACGTCGATCTGCGGGCGCTGTTTCAGTTTGCACAGACCGTCTCTGGTCGCATTGATAGTGCCGGCGGCCTCGGGGTGCTCGCTATTGATCCGACGACCCACGACACGAAGGCAGTTAATACGTTAAGCCAGGTCGCTGACGGGCGCATCGAGGTCAGGGAGTCCGAGAACGGTACGGGCGATGGCGAACTCCGGGTCCGTGGCCTGCCAGACCAGCCCAGCGGCTGGCAGCCGTTCACTCTCTCAGAATAGTAACGGGGGCTCAATCGCCTCGGTTCGGCGTCCCGCTGAACCGTGCGACCTCGTTTCGCAGGGCGTCCCGCTTCAACAGCCCGAACCCGACGAGAATACAGGTGAATCCGACACCCGTGTAAACCGTCGGCGTCTCGCCGAGGAACAGCAGTCCGGTGGCGGCAGCGACGACAGGCGCGGCATAGGAGACGAGGTTGATCTCGATCGGCCCGAGTCGCTCTAGCAGGTCGAAGTAAATGAGGAAGCCGAGCGCGCTGGCGACGACAACCAGATACAGCAGAGCCAGCACGGCTTCAGCAGTCCACTGAACGTCGGCCATCGATTCGGCGGCCCCGAAGCTGATACCGTGCATGAGTACCGCACCGAGCAGCATCGACCACGCCTCCATCGTTTCTATCTCTAGGTTGTCGTCGAACCGACGGGTCAGCACGCTCCCGAGGGCGAAGGACGTGGCCGCGAGGAACACCAGAACCAGCGAGACGGTTCGGGGGTCGAGCAGGTTCCCCGGGTCGGGGTTGCTGAGGACGCCGACACCGACGAACCCGACGAGCAGACCGACGATCCCCAGCGTCGTGAGACGCTCGTCCGGGAGGAACGCACGCGCGAATCCAGTCGTGAGAATCGGCGAGAGGCTCACGACGATAGCGGCGGCGGCACTGGTGGTTCCCTGCTCGCCGACGAACAGGAAGATGTGGTACGCGGCGATCATGAGTGTGCCACTGATACCCACAACGATCCAGTCGGTTCGACCCTTCGGGACCCACTGGTCGGTAGCGTACACCGCGTAGCCGAGCATCAACAGCCCAGCGAGATCGTACCGGAACGCCGCAAACAGGATCGGCGGGAAGTACTCCAGCCCAGCTTTGATCGCGGTGAAGGCGCTGCCCCAGGCGACTGCGAGCGCGACGAAGAGGATGGCGTTGCGGAACCGCATCGTCCGCTCAGTCGGCCGCCTCGTCGTTGGCCGCTTCATCGTCGCCCGGTTCGTACGTCTCCGCGATAGCGTCGAGTGCCTCGTGGTGTTCCGTCGTGTGCGGCGCAGTCAGTGGCGAGACGCTGACCTTTCCGTCGACGACGGCGCGGCGGTCGGTCCCCTCGGGGTCGGGGATCTCGCCGTCGGCCATGTGCTCCCAGATGCGGTCGTGGAGTGTCACGGCGTCACCATCCTGCACGGCGTCCATTTCGTAGAGGTGAGACGGCCGTGTGACCGTCATCTGTGCGTCACCCCACTCGGCGACGGGGGCGTTGACGTTCAGGTAGTCACACTGCTCGAACACGCCGGCGTCGACGGCGTGGTCGGCGAGGTAGGTCGTCGCCTTCGCTGCCTCGCGATAGCTGTCGCCGTTGGCCTCGATGTCGGCGAAGGCGGCGTCCTCACGGACCGGGATGTACATCGAGACAGCCATCGCCGGCACGTCGAAGAAGGTGGCTTCGACGGCGGCGCTGACGGTCCCCGACCGGCCCAGAACGTACGCGCCGAGGTTCGCCCCGCGGTTACAGCCCGCGACGACGAGGTCGGTGTCGGTGACGAGCGCTTCCAGCCCCGCCACGACGCAGTCCGAAGGGGTCCCTTCGACAGCGTAGCCGAGTTCGTGCTCGTGGACGGTCACTTCGTGTGAAATAGCCCGACCGACCGCGCTCTGGTCCTCTGCCGGGGCGACCGCAGTCACGTCGCCGACTGTCGAGAGACCGTCGTACACCGCCCGGAGGCCGGCGCTCTCGATGCCGTCGTCGTTCGTCAGCAGAATCGTCGGCTCGTCCATACACTTTGTCGGGCCGTCCCTGAGAAAAGCCCACCGCTAGCGCGCTCGATCGACGACCGTCTCGCCGTCGACGACCACGTTGTACGCCTCCTCGTCGTCGTTCCACAGGACCAGCGCGTTCTCGAAGGACAGCAGGTCGCCATAGTCGGCTTTCCGGAGGTCCTCGTTCAGTATCGACGCCTCGGTGAGGACGGCGAAGTGGTCGACTTGCTGGCTGCCGTCCCCCAGCAGATACAGCGGATTTGCACCCTCCCGTTCGGCGAGGTCGTGGCTGAGCTTGACCCCGAGGAAGTTCACCCGGTCGGTGACGTAGTTCTCGGCGTCGGCCATCGGCGCGTGGATGCCCCGGTCCGGCGTCACGTCGTGCTTTCGCTTCCCGTCCGTCCGCAGGACGCTGTAGGCGAACTGTACGTCCGTGTTGACGAACTCGCCCGTGCCGCCGGCGGGGTCGTCGAGGCGCTGCTGCATCGTCGGTACCTCGATGTCCGGTTTGCGGTCGAACGACCACGACTCGCTGTCGGGGGATTGGTGGGGCCAGAGCCGCACTGTCGGCCCGTACACCGTCGCCGGACCGCCGTCGGCCACCTCGCGCTCGACGGTTCGGAGCTGTATGGCTGTGTTCCGGTCAGCCGGAGCCAACGCCAGCAACGTTCCGTCGTCGGCAAGCGCCTCGACGTACCGGTAGAGGGTCGCCGCCGCGTCGTCGAGTTCGCTGAGGACGTTGCCGAAGATGATGAGGTCGTATCCCTCGGGGTCGGTGTCGCTGCCACCGCTGTCGCCACCACCAGCCCCACCGCTGTCGTTGCCGGCCCCACCCCCGCTGTCATCGCCGACAAGCGGTGACGACGGGTCGAATTCCTCGGCGAGCGACCGGTGAATTTCCCAGCGGACGTTCTGGCCGCTGTCTTCCAGTAAGCCCTCCAGCACGTCCGCAGCGGCGCTCGGCTCGACGGCGTGGTAGTCCAGCAGGGCATCGTCCGGGAGCAGGTCGCGCAGGGCGAGCGCCGGGCCGCCGACGCCGGCCCCAACGTCCAGCACTCGAAGCTGTGACGGGAGCAGGCCGTCAGCGGCGAGGTCCGCGAGGACGTACTTCGCCACGGCGTAGTAGTCCGGCAGGTGGTAGACGGCGTAGCCGAGCGCGCTCAGTTCGTCGTATTCGACGGCCTGGCCCTGCAGGTACCGCTCCTTGATGTCGCGGATGCGCTCCCTGAGTTCGTCACCGCTGTCGCCGCTGTGCCACTCCAGCCCGCCCCACTCTGTCAACAGGTCGATAACTTCCTGTTCGTAGCTGTCGGGGAACCGCTTGACGCCGTCGAAGTTCACCGACAGTCGCCCCTCAGGTGCCGGAACGAAGGTCCCGTCGTCCTGTTCGACGATGCCCAGATCGAACGCTTCCTCCCGGAGCACCTGCTTGACGACGGCGGGGTGGGGCTGGCCCTCGACGTATTCGTGTAGCTCCTCTGGGTCCAGCGGCCGGACGTTCCGGAGGTACTGGGCGTTGTCGCGTATCTGCTGGCGTGTGTCCTGGTTCATGAGAGTTGCTCGTAGAGCCGTTCGAACGTCTCTGCGTCGGCGTCGGCGAGTTCCCTGGCGGCGTCGGCAACCGCGTCCGCGCCGTCGAACGTACGTTGAATATCGGAATACACCCGCGGGTCGCCACCGGTGACCTGCTCGACGAGATCGAACAGGCCGGCCGAAATCGGCGTCTGAAACCGGTCGGGCACGTCGGCGGCGGCCATCGCGAACGCGAGTACGGCGGCGTGGGCGCTGGCCTGGACCGTTTCCATGGCCTCGTCGTGTTCTGCCACCGTCGTCTCGAAGCAGTTGTTCCCGGCTGCGGCGAGTGCGTCGACGACAGTATCGGCGTCGGGACCCGACGCGTCGGCGACGACGGCGATGTTCCCGGGCGCGTTCTCGGGGGCAAACAGCGGGTGGAGGCTGAGCCGCTGACCATCGGGCATGGCATCCCGCATTGCCGCGACGGGGCCAGCCATGCTCCCCGTCACGTCGACGATTGCATCCGTGGCATGCGGTGCGAACTCGTCGATAGCCGCCTCGGCGACGGGCATCGGCACCGCAATACAGACAACGTCGAAAGTCTCGGCCGCGTCGCTGGCGACAGCGCGCCCGCTGACCGAGTCGGCAGCGGCTTCAGCGGCCGACTGGTCGAGGTCGGTGAAGGCAACGGTCGCGTCGGCGTGGGTCCGGACCGTATGTGCGAACCACTGGCCCATCGCGCCGGCGCCAACGACGAGGACGTTCATCGGCCCAGCGTAGCCCGTCCCGTCTCAAAAGCCGTTCGGTCACACTCCTCCTCACCGCGACACCGCAGGTGACGATGGACGGGTAGACAGCCGTCGAACAGCCCGCTGTGGTCCGGTTTCCCCCTCCTAAACGCTTATCTGTCGGCCCTGAGAGAACGGTGACATGAAGCGCGTTCGATTCCGTGATACCGCGGGGAACGTCCGGGGGGGCCGCTGGACTGTCGAGGACGGCGAGCCAGTCGTCACCGCCGCTGCCGGGCCGTACGGCCGTATCGCCTTTGGCGACGAGTCTTACGACCCCGACGAGGTAGATATCCTCCCGCCCTGCGAGCCGACGAAAGTCGTCTGCATCGGGCGCAACTACGCCGACCACGCCGAGGAGATGGACTCGGACGTCCCGGACCGGCCGATGCTGTTTCTCAAAGCCCCGAACGCCGTCGCGTCCCACGGCAAACACCTCACGATGCCCTCGGGGAAGGAACGCATCGACTACGAGGCCGAACTCGGTGTCGTCATCGGCGAGCAGTGCCGGAACGTCAGCGAATCGGGCGCGATGGACGTGGTCGCGGGCTACACCTGCGTCAATGACATCTCAAATCGCGACGACCAGCGGCGAGAACAGAACTGGGTCCGCGGGAAGGCCTTCGACAACGCCTGCCCGATCGGCCCGCTCGTGGCCACACCGGAGCACGTCCCGGAGGACGCCAGCATCGAACTCCGACTGAACGGCGAGACGAAGCAGTCCTCCTCCCGCGAGCACCTCATCTTCTCAGTCCCCGAACTGATCGCGGAGATAACCTCGTACATGACGCTGGAACCCGGCGATGTCATCGCTACGGGGACGCCCGAAGGGGTCGGCCCGATGGAAGACGGCGACGAGGTCGAAGTCGAAATCGAAGGTATCGGGACGCTCAAACACAGCGTCAAGATTCCATAGGCGGCTAGCCGGTCAGTTCGGACACTATTCCACGACGATCGCTACTCGACAACGATTGCGCCTCTCATCCCGAGACTTTTGTGTGGCATACACGAGTACAGGTAGGTCCCGGTCTCCTCGAAGGTGTGTTCGTAGGTGCTCCCTTCTTCGGTGACGAGTTCCGAGTCGAGCGGGCCATCGCCTTTTGAGACGATATTGTGTGGCCCGCCCTCGCCGGTCCACTCCCAGCGGACGGTCGTCTCGGTCGAGATTTTCAGTGCAGGTGGGTCGAAGGCAAACTGCCCACCGTTGCCTTCCGCACCGGCGGTAACAGTTGCGGTGTCAGTGTCGGTGCGGTCGACAATGGTGCCCTCGAAGTTACTCGCCGCTGCGAGCCACTCGTCGACTTTTGTATTGCCCGAGGACGGTGGCTCTTTCACGATAATCGCACCTTTCATGCCGCCGTCACGATTGGGTTCGGAGACGTAGCGATACTCGCCGGTTTCCTCGAAGAAGTAGTGGTACTTTGTTCCGGGCTGCGCGTTTGTCCGGCCGCTGTCGAAAGGTCCATCGAGTGCGACCACGTTCTGCTGGCCGCCGTGGCCGGTCCAGTCCCACCGGACGAGTGTCATCGGCGGAACTTCGATGACAGGCGGGTCGAACGCCAGTCCGCTGTCCGTCTCCTGACCAACCCAGACCGTTGGCCGGGACTGGGGGCCGAACCTGCGGGGTTCGCCGTCGTAGCCGTTGGCATCATCAAGCCAGTCGTCAAGCGACTCGGGCGTCGATTCAGGTGTTTCGGTTGGTGTCGCAGTTTCGGTTGGCGTCGCGGTTTCGGTTCCGGTTTCGGCCGCTGGTTCTGAACTACTTCCCGAGGACACGCACCCAGCGGTAACGGCAAGCGCTGTCAACCCTGTGCCTGCGAGAAACTGTCTGCGAGTGGAGGGCCGTTGCATAGCAAGCTAGTTATTGATACTCGATGATAGAAAAGCGGGTGTGCCCTTTCCAGATTCTGGAAACAAACAGTCGCCCTTTATCTGAGGGTGTTTTATAATCCCGACACTGGCCGGGTGCTGCTACCGGGGTACCGCAAGACACCGGGGTCGCAGTATCCCACAGGTTTCACGTCGCTGCCCCGTCATATCGAAACCGAACCGCCCGCAGAACTACCTCCACACGTCCCCTGAAGGGTCCGCCGTGGCACACAACGACGCGAGCAAGACACAGGCGCTGTTCGACGCCCTCGCCGACCCTGACTGTCGCGACATACTCAGGGTGCTTGACGAGCCGCTGCCAGCCAAGGAGGTCGCCTCGGTCTGTGACCTCCCCCAGACAAGCACCTACCGGAAGCTCGAACAGTTGAGCGAGGCCGAGCTGGTCGCCGAGGAGACAGAAGTACGCCCCGACGGCCATCACGCGACGGCGTACGTCCGGGACTGTGATGGCGTGTTCGTTGGCATCGATGCCGACGGCGCGTTCGAAGTTAACGTTCTGCCGGCCGAGGAGCGGCCGAGCGACCGGCTCGCACTCCTGTGGTCACGCGTCAGTGAGGAACTATGAACGGAGAGATTCCACTCATCGTCATCGGATTCAAGACTGTGACAGTGTTGCTTGGCGGGCTCATTACTTACTTTGCCGCTCGCGCAGCGTTGAGAACGAGAGCGACCGGACTCACGTATCTCGCCGTCGGATTCGCGACGATTACTGTCGGGTCACTCCTCGCCGGTGTCGCGGACCAACTGTTCGGCATATCGACCCACGTCGCACTTATCTTCGAGAACGCGCTCACCGCTGTCGGCTTCGTGGTCATTGCATATTCGCTGTACGTTACCAGTCGCTCCGCGCTGGTCACTCGATAAAAAATCCGCCCGGCGGCTATCCGTTATTCGACGACGACTGCGCCGACCATTCCGAGCGACTTGTGTGGGACACAGTTGTAGAGGTAGGTCCCGGATTCTTCAAACGTGTACTCGTAGGTGTTCCCTTCCTCTGAAACAGCCGAACCCGAGTCAAGCGGGCCGTCACCGTCGGACTTGACGTTGTGGCCGCCACCTTCACCGGTCCACTCCCAGACGACCGTTGTTCCGGTCGAGACGTTAATCGCTGGCGGGTCGAAAGCGAACGCGCCGCCGTTGCCTTCGGCCCCAACAGAGACGGAGACCTCGTCTTGGTCGGTCATCACGATCATGGAGCCATCGAAGTTCGACGACTCGCCGACGTAGTCCGCGACCTCGTCCGGCGCTTCGACGGTCTCCATCCCACCGCTGCTCTCGGTGTCCATTGCCTCGGCTTCAGTGGTTTCCATCTCCTCGGCTTCGGTGGCCTCCGTTTCCTCGCTGCCACCATCGCCGCCACTACCGCCATCGCCGCCGGACCCGCCACAGCCAGCGAGGAGTCCAGCGCCTGATACGGCTGCCGTCGTGCGGATGAACGTCCGTCTATCGAGGTCGTCTGTCATGCATTTAAAGTTATGACTGTGCACGTATAAGCGAGTCGTTTCTGTCGTTCATCAAGAAACAATAATTGAGGTTTTGATCGCCCCGCCGTCCCGGGATACCAACACAGTTCGGACAGGGATTGATGCTGATACAGGCCCGTACTGGAACTAATGGGAGTGTCCGTCTACCGATGACTGTCTGGCTTCGCGGTGACCACCTCGTCCGACGGTCCGGACCCGTCGCTCAACGACCCGACGAGCCGGTGCTTCTGATCGAATCGGAGTCGTTCGCTCGCAAGCTACCGTACCACCCACACAAGCTGGTTCTGCTGTTCAGCGCGATGCGGCATTTCCGCGACGAACTCCGAGACGACGGCCGGACGGTCCACTACCAGCAGACTGAGACCTTCGAGGACGGACTCGCGGTACACTTCGAGGCCAACCCTGACGACACGCTCGTAACGCATCGGCCACAGACTGAGTCCGCACGGGCACGCCTCGAATCGCTGGTCGCCGATGCCGGCGGAACTGTCGAGTTTGTCGACGACGAACGCTTCCTCTGCTCACCGTCCCAGTTCGACGAGTGGCGTGGCGACGGCCGCTACCGCCACGAGGACTTCTACCGGTTCATGCGTCGGGAGACGGGCTACTTGATGGCTGACGGCGACCCCGTCGGCGGCGAGTGGAACTACGACGACCAGAACCGCGAGACCCCACCCGACGAGTGGACGCCACCGGAGCCACCGCAGTTTGAGCCGGATGCCGTGACCGAGGACGTTATCGAGTGGGTCGATTCGACGTTCGAGGGAAGCTACGACGAGCGGCCGTACGGCGGCGACTGGGCCGACCCCGAACCGTTCCGCTGGCCCGTCACTCGACGGCAAGCCGTCCGTGCGCTGGACCACTTCGTTACGGACCGGCTGACGGAGTTCGGGCCGTATCAGGACGCGATGCTGGACGACGAGTGGGCGATGAGCCACAGCCTGCTTTCCACGTCGCTGAATCTGGGACTCCTCGGCCCTGCGGAGGTCATCGAGCGCGCTATCGCCGCCTACGAGGACGGTGACGCGCCGCTGAACAGCGTCGAGGGGTTCGTCCGGCAGGTGCTCGGCTGGCGTGAGTTCCTCCGGCACGTCTACCGGCAGGAGATGCCCAGTCTGGCCGAGGCGAACCAGCTCGGCGCGAGCGAGGCCCTGCCGGACTTCTACTGGGACGGCGACACCGACATGGCGTGTCTCTCCGACGTGGTCGACGGAGTCCGGGAACGGGGGTATTCACACCACATCGAGCGGCTGATGATTCTCGCCAACTTCGGGCTCATCTACGGTGTCGAGCCGTCGCAGCTGAACCGCTGGTTCCACGCCGGCTACGTCGATGCTTTCCACTGGGTGACGACGCCGAACGTCGTCGAGATGGGGCTGTACGGCGCGGGCGTGTTCGCCACCAAACCCTACGCCTCCTCTGCGAACTACGTGGACAAGATGAGCGACTACTGTTCGGGCTGTCCGTACTACAAGACGAAGACCACCGGCGACGGGGCATGCCCGTTTAACGCGCTGTACTGGGACTTCCTCGACCGCAACGAGGAGACGCTCCGGTCGAACCACCGGATGGGGCTGATGTACAGCCACGTCGATAACAAAGACGACGAAGAACTCGCGGAGATACGCGAGCGGGCCGAGGAGATTCGGAAGATGGCGGAGGCCGGCGAACTCTGAGAGCTACTGTGCCGTAATCCTTGGAACTCGGCTACTCGTCTCCGTCCACGCCGTCAGCCGCCTGCCGCTGTTGCATCTCATGACGGGTGAACTGCGGCGAGGACAGTGCCGGCCCGCGGCGTCGGCGGAACGACCACGCAAGAATTCCGATCACGGCCGTGCTCCCGCCCAAGGCGAGGGCGGCAGGCTGGAGTCCGTTCACGGTGTAGAGGTAGGCGCTCACCGGCACACCGGCGCTGGCGACGATACCGAGCAGGAGCCGCTTGGCGAGCACCCGGCTCAGTCCGTCGGAGTCTTCGAGGACGGTCTTGACGAGTAACTCTTCGCGCTCGACCCTGTCGAGTGCGTCCTCTAACCTCGGCGCTGTCCGCACTGCTGACCGGGTCGAGCCAGTCACCGTCTCTTGGATTTCCGTCTTGATCTGCTCTCGAACGTCGTCCCCAGCGCCCTGCTCCATGACGTACTCCGAGATGATCTCGATGAAGTCGAACTCGGGGTCGAGCGTCCGACAGACGCCTTCGAGCACCGTCGTCACGCGAACCACCAGTGCCAGATCTTGTGGCAGTCGCATCGGGAACTCGTACAGTTGCGCCTCGAACTGACCGACCAGTTGCTCGATGCGGTACTCGCTGATGTCCTCGCCGCGGAACTGTTCGATGACGATGTCGAACGCCTCCCGCATCACATCGCGGTCAGCCATCGGGTCCAGCGCCCCCATCTCGACGAAGGCGTCCATCACCCGATCTACGTCGTCCGTCGCCAGTCCGACGTAGAAATCCAGTAGCTGGTCCTGGGTCCGGGGACCGAGGTAGCCGGTCATTCCGAAGTCATAGAACACGAGCGTCCCGTCGGGCTGGACCGCCAGATTGCCGGGATGGGGGTCGGCGTGGAAGAGGCCGTCCTCGACGATCATCTGGATGTACACCTCTTCGAGACGGCGGACGAGCGCCGGTCGGTCGATACCCAGTTCGTCCAGTCGCTCCACGTCGTCGATTTTCACGCCGTCGAGGTACGTCATCGTCAGCACGCGGTCCGTCGAGTGGCTCCCGACGACGTCAGGGATGGCGATGTCGTCGTCGTTTGCGAAGTTGTCGCCGATTTCCCTGAGCATCCGCGCCTCGTGGCCGTAGTCCATCTCCCGGCGGACCGTCGCTGCGAACTCCTCAGTGAGGTTTTCGAGCGTGAACGCCTGCCCCGGGTCCGCGCCGTAGGTGAGCACCGGCAGCAGCGTCGACAGGACGCGCAGGTCTGACTCGACGCGCGTTCTGATGTTTGGTCTGAGGACCTTCACGGCGACCCGCTGTCCGTCGAGCCGCGCTTCGTACACCTGCCCGAGCGAGGCCCCGGAGATGGCCGTCGTGTCGAACTCCTCGAACATGGCGTCGATGTCATCGCCCAGTTCCCGTTCGATGACAGGCTCGATGGTCGCCCACGCGTCCGGTGGGACGTTGTCCTGTAGCTCCGAGAGCACGTCGACGTACGCCCGCGGCAGGGCGTCGGGGCGGGTCGACAGCATCTGCCCGAGTTTGATGAACGCGGGACCGAGGTCGACGAACGTATTCTTCAGGTAGCGGGCGCGCCGCGTCTGCGTCTCGGGAGCCACTGACCGGGACCGACCGAACAGGAGGAACCGCTTGCGGTCCCGGCCCCACTGCCAGAGCAGCGGGACGAACTGCCAGACGATGACGAGCGCCCGCCACAGCGCCCGGAGCCGAACGCCGACGCCGCCCGGCTGTGACACTGTCTCTCCCGTCGGCTCGTCGGCGACACGCTCCTCAGCAGTCACTGTTCGCATGTCAGGCCCGGCGACAAATGAGTCTGCTGGAGACGGGCCCCGCTCAGCGACGGAGGAAGCCGAACAGGCGGTACTCCGAGTCCGGTTTGTATCGACGGAACGCGAGGCTGTTGGCGAGCACCGACACGGACGACGCGGCCATCGCTGCGGCGGCGAGCACCGGCTGGAGCAGGCCCAGCGAGGCCAGCGGAATCATCACCGTGTTGTATCCGAGCGCCCAGAAGAGGTTCTGCTTGATCTTCTGGAGCGTGGCCTCGGATATCCGGATTGCCTTCACCACGTCGGCGGGATCGTCCCGGAGCAGGGTCACGTCCCCGGCTTCGATCGCCACGTCGGTCCCAGAGCCGATGGCACAGCCGACGCTCGCGGCTGCGAGTGCCGGCGCGTCGTTGACGCCGTCACCGACCATCATCGCCTGGTCGCCGTCGCTCTGGAGGTCGTCGACCGCGTCGGCCTTGTCTTCCGGCAGTACATCGGCCATCACGTTGTCGGGGTCGATGCCGACTTCCTCGGCGACGGCGCGGGCGGTCCGCTCGTTGTCGCCGGTGATGAGCCAGACGCCGAGTCCGCGCTCGCGCAGCCCGTTGACGGCGGTCTTCGCGGACTCCTTGACCGTGTCCGCGTCGGCGACGATACCGATGAGCCGGTAGTCCGGGTCGCTGTCGCTCTCGGTGCCGTCACCGTCCGCATCCTCGGCCAGCGCGACCAGCATCGCCGTCTTGCCCTCGCGTTCGAGCGTGTCCATCCGGTCCTCTGCCGGCGCGGTGTCGACGCCGGCCTCGGACAGCAGTTTCCGGTTACCGACGAGGACGCGACCGTGGCGCGTCGTCGCCCTCACGCCCTGTCCGGGAACGTTCTCGAATTTCTCGGGGTCTTCGACCTCGATACCGCGGTCGCGTGCGCCGTCGACGATGGCCTCAGCCAGTGGGTGCTCGCTGGCGTGTTCGGCGCTGGCGGCGACTTCGAGGACGAACGCCTCAGTCCGTTCGCGCTCGGGCTTGAGCGCCCCGCCGTCCGTCGCGGGACCGACGACTTCGACATCCGTGAGTTCCATCTCGCCTTTTGTCAGCGTCCCCGTCTTGTCGAAGACGACAGTGTCGACCTCGTGAACGCGTTCGAGCACGTCCCCACCTTTGAACAGGACGCCGTTGCGCGCGCCGATTGCCGTCCCGACCATCGTCGCGGCGGGCGTCGCCAGCCCGAGTGCGCAGGGACAGGCAATCAGGACAGCGGACGCGAACACGACGATAGCGAACTCGCTTACGCCGACGCCAGCCGGGCCGCCTGCGGCCAGTCCCCACAGCGGGAGCGCGTCGACGACGGCCGCCAGCGTCTCCGGCGCGACCGCCCACAGTACCCCCCAGAGGACGGCGTTGCCGATGACAGCCGGGACGAAGTACGCCGAGATGCGGTCGGCGACGTTCTGGATGTCCGGCTGGCGCGACTGGGCCTGCCGGACCCGCTCTGCTATCTGCTGGATAGCCGTCTCCGAGCCGACCTTCGTCGCCTCGACTTCGAGGACGCCGTTCTGGTTCACTGTCGAACCGATGACCTCGTCGCCCTCGCCTTTCTCGACTGGGACGGACTCGCCGGTCACCATCGACTCGTCGACGGCTGAGTCGCCGTCGACGACCACGCCGTCCGTCGGAATTTTCTCTCCGGGCCGGACCTTCAGCCGGTCGCCGACCCCGACCTCGTCGATAGGGATTGCCTCCTCGCTGCCGTCCTCGCGGACGACCGTCGCCGTGTCTGCCTCCATTTCGAGGAGTTGCTGGATGGCGGCCCCGGCCTGGCTCTTCGAGCGGGCTTCGAGGTAGTTCCCGAGCGTGATGAACACGAGGATCAGCGCGGCCGTGTCGAAGTACAGCCCAGTGCTCGCGATCAGTCCAGACAGCGCGGCCACCGAGTAGACGTACGCTGTCGAGGAGCCCAGTGCGATGAGCACGTCCATGTTGGCCCGCCCGTTGTTGACCAGCGCCTTGTAGGAGTTCTCGTAGAACGGCTTGCCCAGCAGCATCTGGACCGGTGTCGCGAGCGCGAAGGCGACCCAGCCCTGTGGCACTCCTAAAACCGTCTCGTCAATGAGGCCGAGCGAGAACAGGTGGTCCGCCATGAACAGCAAGAGCGGGGCCGACAGTACCGCTCCGAACAGCGTGAGCCGGAGCTGCCTGCGCGTCTCCTCGTTGCGCGCGGCGGCACGGCGGTCAGCGCCGGACTGCTCACCACCGTCGCCGTCCCCGCCGTCTACACTCCCGCTGTCCTCTCTAACGGGTGTGTAGCCAGCGGACTCGATAGCGTCATAGAGGTCCGTACGCGACACGTCGGCCGGATTGTACGTGACCTGGGCCTCGTCGGTGGCGTAGTTCACGCTGGCGTCGATGACGCCCGCGGTCCCTTCCAGCGACTCCTCGTTAGCTTCCGCGCAGTTCGCACACGACATGTCGGTGATGCCGATAGTCACCGTCTCCGTCGCGACGCCGTAGCCGGCGTCCTGTACGGCGGCGACGATATCGGCCAGTGACACCACGTCAGGGTCGTACTCGACGCTCCCCTCGTCGGTGGCGTAGTTCGCGTCGACGGACGCAATCCCGTCCAACTCGCCCACCGACTCCTCGATGGTGCCCGCGCAGTTGGCACAGCTCATTCCCGTCAGTTCGAGTCGGGTGGTCCGGTTGCTCATCTTGTCTTACTGTACGCCCCCCATATTCATGCGGTTTGTCCCTTTGATTCAAAGGTGAAGGCCGGGCACTAGATTGGCATTCAAAATATTGAATCCAGTAACCAAACGATCCAAAGTGACTATCGCAGTTTAGACCCCGTCCTTCAGCGATTCGTACTGGTCGACGAACCGCTCGGCACAGGAGCCACAGCAGAAGTAGTATCGCTCCCCGTCGAGCGTGCGCTGTTCACCCTCCTCGTCGACGGAGTTCCCACACTCCGCGCAGTCGGGCGCGAACTCTGCCCCACCCAGTCCGACGGCCCATTCGCTGTCCGCGATCATCCGGACATCGTAGCGATCCACGTCTCCGAGGTCGACGTGGTCGGCGAGGAGTTCGCTCGCGTCGGACTGGGGGACGGTCGCGACCAGCACGACTCGGCCACCGGCGGTCCGATAGACCCGCTCGATGGCGTCGGCGTCGCTGACAGACGCAGCGATCTCGGCGGCCTGACCCGGTTTCGCATCTACTTCGATCAGAACGGGCACGCCGGCCTGCAACAGTGAACGGTCGACATCGACGGTAAACCCCTGTATCAGTCCCATTTCGACGAGCCGGTCGACGCGGTCCGAGACTGCTGGCGCCGAGAGGTCTACTCGCTCGGCGATATCACTGTAGGGCCGCCTGGCGTCTTCGAGCAGCAGTCGGAGGATTTCGTGGTCCGTGTCGTCGAGTCCGGGCATATCGGACCAACTTTGAGCACCGATTTATGTGTTGTGTCCGCCCGTGTCTGTGACGATAACCAGTATCGAGTCACTCGCAGGACGGTACTGAGCGCTGAACAGCCAGAGAGTGCAACGAGTGTTGCTGCTGTGAGGACGCTCCGTCTGGAGGGCATCACCCGGTACTGTTCAGCCGTTCTGGAAAAGCCTTCTATCGTCAGGTTAGCCGAACCGCTCGTCTCAGACACCCACCTGCGCCGCGATGGATGAGACTATGGTTTCCCACAGCGAGAAGCCCATCGTCACGCTCAGAGCGAAGTCCGCGGCGAAAAACAGGAACAGCCCTGCGCCGACGAAGTGCGCTTTCCGCAGGTCAAACCGGTGGGCGAAACGGTGGAAAAACAGCGCGTTGGCAAGGCTCACTGGAATGATAGCGAGCATCTCGCCGGTCCAGATAGCGCTGGCGTGGGCGCTGTACTGGGCGGCGAGCGTGATCGTAATGAGCTGGGTCTTGTCGCCGAACTCCCCGAAAGTCATCATCGCGAAGATGGGCAGAAAGCCACCGAGCTTGTTTGGCACTTGCCAGTCGACGACGGGAACGCGAACGTCTAGCTGTCCGCCGTCAGTGGTGAAACCGGACGCGGGTTCCTGTTGTTTGGCGTCGGCTGCTGGGGCGCTGCGGAGCAGTAGTATCGCGAACAGCAGGAACATCCCGGCGGTGAGGCTTTCGAGGACGATACCGGGCAGTAGCGATGTGATTGCGGAGCCAAACCAGACCTCCAGCACTGTCCAGCCGGCGAAAGCACTGCCTGCGGCGCTGACGACGAGGAACGGATTGAACCGCGTCGACAGGCCGGCGATGATGAACTGGACTTTCTCGCCTGGGAGGACCGCCAGCTGTGCACCGGCCGCTATCGCGACTACTGTCAGCCACGTCGCGTCGCTCACGCCTGGCTCACTCCGTCTTCACTCTGCGTATCCGGTGCGCGGACCTGAATCGCATCGGCGATGTGGTCCGGGAGCGACACTGACGACCCGCTCTCTAGCTGGACCGTCACCATCCCGATCGGAGCGACTTCCTCGACGGTCAACACGGTCCCCGGTGTGATGCCGGCGTCGGAGAGATACGTGAGTTCGTCGGGATCACGGTCCCGGACCCGAGCAACTTCGACTCGTCCTCCTTCGTTGTGTTCTGACAGCGCTGTCGCGGACTCGTCGTCGATCGGGTCGAGCGAGTCGCTTGGAATCGGGTCCCCGTGGGGGTCGAACTCCGGTTCGTCGAGGACGGCCGCGACTCGGCGCTCGAACTCCTCGCTGATGTGGTGTTCGAGTACCTCCGCTTCCTCGTGGACCTCGGCCCAGTCGTACCCCAGCTGCTCGGTGAGAAACGTCTCGAGCAGGCGGTGGTGGCGGATAATCTCCAGCGCCACTGTCTCACCTTCTGGGGTGGTCCGCACGCCTTTGTACTTCTCGCGTTCGATCAGCCCGCGGTCGGCCAGTTTCTCGACCATACTGGTGACCGTCGGCGCGGTAACGTCCAGCATCTCGGCGATAGTAGACGGTGCAATCGGCGGGTCGCCGTCCCGCTCGAGGCGATAGATAGCCTTCAGATAATCCTCCATCTTGGCACTCAGCATACACCAAATTAGACAAGTCTAACCCAAAAGATTGGCGATTGCAACAACTTTGTGCTCACCGGCCGTATTCGGCCGGCCGCCGTCACTCGTCAGCGGCGTACGTTTCGCGACGGTTCCGGGTCAGGAGCCACAGGAACAGATAGCCGATGGCACCCAGAACGAACAGCGTTGCGGGGATGAGAAACGGCCCGAACGTCCGAACGAGCGTCTCGATCCCCGGCAAACCGATCATACCACGAGTAGGGATGTCACCCTGATAAACCTCAAGGATATGCGGAGACAGCTACCGACACGCTCGTTCGGGAATCTCGCGAATTATCGCGCGAAACCGGTGAAGCGGCCGGGAGCCGGTGTGGCCCGCTCAGATGAGGTCCTGATCTTCGAGCGAGGCCATGACGTCGTCGACGAACTCGTCGACGTTGTCGTATGGAAACTCCCCGTTGAGCTTCGTGTTCAGTTCCATCGCCGTCATCGAGAAGTCGCCGGACTCGAACTTCGTCGACGGGCCGCCCGGGAGTGCCGGAACAAGGTCCATCGGGCTGGAGATCGGGTAGTCTGCTTCCTCGAACGCATCGACGAACTGTGAGCGGAGGTCTTCTCTATCAACCATGGTCGGACGTTGTGCGAGTGTTATGATAAAAGGTTCGACATCGGTACACTTTCCCATTGTTTGGAGTTTATTCGGGGCCTGTGACGTTCTGGACCCTCGTGGCACTGTTCCGGTGTATGAGCGACCCACGCCGACATTCGATGGGACTGGCCCGGAGTACTCACCGGCCTCGACTTTCGTCGTCCGTATCACGCCGAGCAAGCCGTTCGGCAGTCTCACGGTCCGTCTCGACGCGCTGGTCGTGTTCGCTTCGGACCAGCGCGTACAGGGCCAGCGGCGCGGCCAGCGCGAGCAGCAGGACCACGACGAACAGCCCGGCCATGGCAGGCATCGTTAGCCGAGGAAGATATCTGCTAGGTCACTGCCTGCAGACCCGGTGTCACGGTATAGCTCCGAGTAGCCACAGTTCGTACACGTGACGACCTGAAACTGGTTCGTCTGGATGTCGAACATCTTCGAGAGGCCGCCGCCGGTGGTCGAGATGTTACCCACGTCGGTACCGGTGTGGCCGCACTTCGGACAGCCGCGGTCGCCGTCTTGCGGTGAAGTGTTGGAGGGCATTACACACAACTGTTCTCTCCCCAGCCTAACAAATCTGGTGCCACTGTGACACGTAGTCGGCTCCATACCAGTGGTCGCAGCCAGTTACTAGTATCTATCACTTGCTACAGTCGTCGAAAACGAGGCGGGCGAACGTAATGGTGCACTATGCCAGTTCCCACCCGCCTCAACGGAGGGAAACGGCCACGTTATTTGTTTGTTATGAATCCGTCTAAACTTGTGTTGCCTCAGTCGTCGGCGGGGATGGGCTCGCCGTGGGACACGTCGTCCCCGAGCAAGTCCATGAACTGCGCGAGCCACTCGGGATGGTCGGGCCAGGCCTGGCCGGTGACGAGGTTGCCGTCGGTGACCACTTCGTCGACCCACGAACAGCCGGCAGCCTCGCACTCGGCGCGACAGGCCGGGTACGACGTCATCTTGTAGCCGTCCAGTACGTCGGCGGCGGCAAGAATCTGCGGGCCGTGACACAGTGCCGCGACTGGTTTGTCCTCCTCGAAGAAGTGCCGTACCGCGTCCAGCACCTCGTCGTACGTCCGGAGATACTCGGGGGCGCGACCGCCGGGGACGACGAGTGCGTCGTAGTCGCTGGGGGTCACGTCGGCCATCGTCGCGTTCAGGACGAAGTCGTGGCCGCGGGACTCCATGTAGGTCTGATCGCCGCGGAAGTCGTGTATCGCTGTCTTGATCGTCTCCTCGGCCTCTCTGTCGGGACACACCGCGTCGACCTCGTGGCCGACCATCTGCAGCGCCTGGAACGGCACCATTATCTCGTAGTCTTCGCCGAAATCGCCGACGATCATGAGGATGTCTTTGCCCATTGGAAACACCACTGATAGCTACGGTCGCCGTCGAAATAAAGTCGCAGGTGAATTACCAGTTTCGTGTCACACGTCCAGCGACGCAAGCACTTCGTCGATGTCCGCCAGTGAATCGATGACGTAGTCTGGCGTCACGGCGCTCCGTTCCAGCGACCGGTCGTTGGACACGCCGGTCCGGACAAGGACGGTTGTCATGCCGTTCCGCTCACCCATTGCGATATCCGTCTCCAACCGGTCCCCGACGATGAGACAATCCGCCGGCGCACAGTCCAGTCGCTCTAGCGCCGCCTGAACAGCAATCTCTGACGGCTTCCCGAGAATCCGATCCGGGTCCCGCTCGATGACGCCGGCGACGGCGTTGATTATCGCCCCGGAACCGGGGACCGGGTCGCCGTCTTCACCGGGGAACGTCCGGTCCGGGTCGGTTCCGAGAAAGACGGTATCGTCGTCGATAGCCCGGAGCGCGTCGACCATGTCGTGGTAGTGGAAGTCATCCGTCCAGGAGGCCAGTAACACGTCAGTCTCGGCAGGGTCCTCGACCAGCCGTGCCTCTGTCTCCGTGACCATACTGCGGAGCGGTTCACTCCCGATGACGAACACGCCGTCACCCGCATGGGACCCGTTGAGATACTCACGGGTGACGACACCGGAGGAACAGGCCTCGCCCTCGCGGGCGTCGATACCCATTCCCCGCAACCGTTCGATGTACTCGCTCCCGTCGTGGATTGGGTTGTTCGAAAAAAAGCAGACTCCCAGGCCGCGCTCCCTGAACACACCAATTGCCGACGCCGCCCCCGGCAACAGCGTGTCTCCGTGGTACACCGTTCCATCCAAGTCGATAATGGTCCCCGCGACTGTCATTACCACTACTCGGAACCCGCCAGTGAAAAGTCCGTCTCAGTCGTGTAGTTCCACGCCTGTCACTTCAAAGCACGCCCCGCCGCTGTCGCTCTCGGTCAGTGATACTTCCCAGCCGTGGGCCTCAGCGACCTGTTCGACGATAGCCAGGCCGAACCCGGTTCCGTCCTTCGTCGAAGAGTACCCCATCTCGAACACGTCCTCGGCGTCGCCCTCGACACCTTCGCCGTTGTCTGCGATGTAGAAGCCGTCGTTGGACTCCAGCAGTCCGATCTCGATTTCGACGTCGCCGTCGTTGTGTTCGATGGCGTTCCGGAACAGGTTCGCCAGCAGGTCCTGCACGCGCCCGCTGTCAGCGGCGAGTTCCGTGCTCGACTCGACCGACATGGATGCCTGTTCGGCCTCGATCCAGGTCCACGCGGTCGACGCTAGCGTCGATAGCTCCGTCTCCTGTGGATCGCTGACCGTTTGGCCTTGCCGCGCCAACGTGAGTACGTCCTCGATGATACAGCCCATCCGGTCCAGCGATCGGTCGATCTTGGCGACCAGTTCGGCCTCCTCGCTATCGTCTGGCTCCGTGAGCAGGTCGACCGCGCCCTGAGCGACGTTCAGCGGGTTCCGCAGGTCGTGGCTGACGACGCTGGCGAACTCTTCGAGCCGCTCGTTCTGGCGTTCCAGTTCCCGCTGACGCTCGACGCGTTCAGTGATGTCGCGTGAGACCAACTGGAAGGTATCCGACTTGCGATGGCTGTCGACGGGGATATACTGGTTGTGATAATGTCGTCCCCCGACGGCGTCCTCGGAGCGTGTCGCGGTCCCGTTTTCGACCGCGCTCTTTCCGGCTTCGAGACGCTGGTTGGCCGCCTCGCTGTCCATCACTTCGCTCAATTGCTGTCCGACGAGCGCGTCGGCGTCGGCACCCAGTCTGCGTGCCATCGAGGGGTTCACTGAGAGGATAGTCCCGTCAGTCGTCAGGTGAACGATACCGTCCGGCGAGTCCGACACAAGCGATTCGAACTTCTTGCGGGTTCGCTCCTGTGAAACGACGTTCTCGATCCGGTTTGCAAGCCGACCGTACTGCTTGTCTTCGACGACTTCGAGCTTCAGGAGGTAGTCGGCGACCCCCGCCGCAATAGCCGCGCTTGCCGTCTCTTCGTCCCCCCGCCCAGTCAGCAGAATGAACGGGATAGAGGGGTTTGTCTCCCTGATCGCCTCAAGGAGCTCCAGCCCGTCCATTTCGGGCATTTCGTAGTCACTGACGACGCAGTCGAACCCGCCCCCGTCGAGCCGTTCCAGCGCTTCCGCAGCGCTGTTCGCAGCAACGGACTCGATGCCGTGTTGTTGGGTGAGCGTGTCAGCGGTCATCTCCGCGAAAAAATCGCTGTCGTCAACAACAAGCGTTCGTATATTAGTTTCAGATGTCATATCGGCGGCAGGGTCCTTATCCCCCCAACGGTCTGTCCGTACTTATATTTCAAGGGAGCCAGATTGCCCGCTGGTCCCGGCTATGGCGGCACCGGTGGGGCAATCGAAACTCGAAGCCCAGGACTGTGATGGACTAACGGCTCTGCCTCGCGAGCAGATATGTCAACCAGTGAGAGGACAGATCCGGTCACGGTAGCGTCAACGCGGTCGAGTCGCCACGGGTCGTGACCGACGCTGCCGACGAGGTGCGTCCCGAAACGACCGGTCGTGAAGTATCGCTGTCGGTCGACGAGGAAGGAGGCCAGCGAGTCCGGTGGAATCGCCACTGGCTCACCGTCAACGGTGTACCGACATTCGAACAGTCGTCGCTCCCCAGCGTCGAGGACCCGGCGACGGTCAGCCGTTGAGAGCATCTGCGGGACGGCATCTCCCACTGTGATACGAAACAGTTCGGAGACCGCTGTCGCTGTCCGTCTGTCGTCAGCGAACAGCCCAAGCACACAGACCCCGCGCTGGCCGCCTGGGCCGTGGACATAGGTTCGAACTGTGAGCAACTCCGACGGTCCGGCGACCTCGATACCGAACGTTTCGACACGGTCAACGGTCGCCGCGACGGCTGACACCCAGGCGTCGTTGTCGGCCGTCTCGACGGTGAGCCAGTCGGGGACTGTCGCCTGCACCGCTGCCTCGGAGACCGGCCAGTGACAGAAGCATACGTCGTCGAGCGTGACCTGCAGCGGGCGGAGGGCGACCACATCCTCACTGAGGCCGACACGCTAATCAGTGTACTGGGCAACCCCGTCAAGCCGGTGAAGCCGTCCGGCAGTCACCGGCATCTCGGCGCAGTAGTGAACGAGCGGGTCCCCGTCGGGCCTGTCGAACCCCGACGCGGCGAACAGGCCGTTCGTCCGAATATCTGCCTGCCCGCGCTGAAGCGGCCACGGCTCGTGGTCGATGTCGGCGTAGTACACCGTCTCGTCGTCGCTCGCGGCGTAGAAGCGGTACCGCTCCACCAGGAACGACTCCACCGAGCCCGGTTCGGGTGTCGACGGCGGCTCAGTCGGCTCATAGGTGGCGTGGAAATCCGCCGGGGGCGCACGCGAACTGGTCCGGCGACTCCGGAATTCGACGCTGTCGCCGTCGGTCCGGACCTGCATCGACGCTTGGTAGTAGGACAACTGGAACAGCCGCCGGGCCAGCGTCACGCTGAGACGGTCGTCGGCGTCGAGGTTGTAGAAGTACACCCCCGGCGTCCCGTCAGCGACCACGTAGGTCCGGAGATTGAGCTCGCCGAAGGACCGCCCGATCGGACTGCCTCGCGGTCTGATGTCCGCCATCTGGAACGGAACCACACTGAGCCACGCCTGCCCGTCGTACGTGTCGACATCGAGCCCGTCCGGCAGCGTCGATTGGACACTGTCGGGCTCGACCGGCCAGTGCATGAACCCCACATCCCGCCACGTCATCGTCAACAGGTCCATACCTGTCTGTTAGGACCAGACGGGTTTCTGCCTGTCGTGGGGCGCGATGACAGACAACAATGAGTGCTGTCTGGCCGTGTCGGCACTAAAACTTTCACCGTCCCACTCCCAGCATCGCGTATGAAGTTCGAGGTAATCCAGGGCGACATCGCTTCACAGTCAGCGGACGCACTGGTCAACGCGGCGAACACGAGCCTGCGGATGGGCTCCGGCGTCGCAGGGGCACTCAAGCGTGCGGCCGGGTCAGGACTGGACGACGAGGCCATCGCGAAGGGACCGGTCGACCTCGGCAGTGTCGCCACGACCGACGCGTACGACCTCGACGCCGAGTACGTCATCCATGCCGCTGCGATGCCGCCGGGCGGCCAGTCGACCGCTGAAAGCATCCGCGACGCGACCCAGAACACACTGGCGGAAGCGGACGCATTGAACTGCGAGTCGATAGTTCTCCCGGCCATCGGTTGTGGAATCGCCGGGTTCGACTTCGAGGGGGGCATCAGAATTATCTGCACGGTCATCGACGAATATCAGCCCGAATCCTTGACAGACGTGCGACTCATCGCCTACTCCGACGACGACTTCGCGGAAATGGAACGGGTCGCGGCCGACATTCTCGACTGACTATCCGCTACAGCAAGTGTATGCGTCCGGCACGCCACTCCCAGGCGAGTTCCAGTGCGATCCAACAGACGAGCCATACCGTGGCGAAACTGAACACCAGCCACGTCGATCCGAGGTAAGCCGTGGTTCCAGCGACGGACTGAAACCACGGATACGCCTGCACACCGACGACAAGCGTCGCGACGAGCCCCAGTATTCCGGTCACGTAATGCTCGACTGTGTTCCTTATTGAGCAGACACAGGCGTCACTGCCAGTAGTCTCCTCGAGTGTCTCGCTGCCCGGTCCCCGAGCGTTGGTCATTGTTACCTTTCCTCAAGATATAGCTTGATTTTACTGTGGCTTAACAATTTCGGCGGAATAGACCGCTGTCTGTATTCGTTTCAAGATACTCGATCGGGATGGCGAAACTCCTAATCGGCGGACAGCCGCCAGTATTACTCGTGGCCAGACACCCGAACTGGCTCGTATGGCTCTTCCAGCCACTCCACGTCACTCGCCGAGAGGTCGATTTCCAGCGCTGCGACTGCTTCTTCGAGGTGTTCGAGGCTACTCGTCCCGATAATCGGTGCGTCGACCCACTCCTTGTCGAGTACCCAGGCCAGCGCTATCTGGGCCATCGAGGCATCGTACTCGTCGGCCAGTTCCTGCACGCGCTCGTTGACCTCGCGGCCGTTGCCCTCGTAGTAGGGATGTTCGCGGGCGTAGTCGTCCGTCTCGCCCCGGACCGTCTCCTCGACCTGCTCGTGTGGACGAGTGAGATAGCCCCGGGCCAGTGGGCTCCACGGGATGACGCCGACGTTCTCCTTGTCACACAGCGGAAGCATCTCGCGTTCTTCCTCGCGGTACAGCAGATTGTAGTGGTTCTGCATCGTCTCGAACCGCTCCAGCCCCTCGCGCTCGCTCGTCCGCAGGGCGTCGGCGAACTGGTGGGTCCACATCGAGGACGCGCCGACGTAGCGCGCCTGCCCCCGCCGGACCGCGTCGTCCAGCGCCCGGAGCGTCTGCTCGATGGGCGTGTCGTAATCCCAGCGGTGGATCTGGTACAGGTCGACGGTGTCCATCCCGAGCCGGGAAAGCGAGTTCGACAGTTCCTGCTCGATGGCTTTCCGCGAGAGTCCCCCAGAATTGGGGTTGTCCTCGTCCATCTGAAAGTACCCCTTCGTCGCCACGACCTGACTGTCGCGGTCGTAGTCGTCGAGGACGGTCCCGAGGACGCGCTCGGACTCGCCCATCGAGTACATGTTGGCCGTATCGAAGAAGTTGATGCCGAGGTCGATGGCCCGCTCGATGACCTCGCGGCTCTCGTCTTCGTCAAGCACCCAATCGCGCCACTCCGAGGTTCCGAAGCTCATACAGCCCAGACAGAGCCGGCTGACTTCCATGCCAGTCGACCCGAGTGTGGTGTACTCCATGTTCGGGTTCGCGTTCGGGGCGGCGAAAAAGGTTCGGCGTCGGTTACAGTGACTCCGCTGCGACCCGCCCGATGTACAGTCTGGCGGCGGCGTAGCCGGCGACCGCCAGCAAGACCGCCCCGCCGACGTGGCCGTAGGTCAGTAGCGTCGGACTATCGACCGCAAGCTTCGCCACCGTCGTTGCCGGGTGTTCCGGAAGGATGACGGCCCCGCCGAAGAGCACGAGTGTGAGTACGGAGAACAGCAACTGCGCCGGGCGACGGTTCTGGAGCGTGATGCCCAGCACGACCCCGAGCGTCACGACGACGACGGTGACTGCGGTGATGAACAGCAGAATCGCTGCTGGGTTCGAAACCGCGATACCGTTCGTCGACAGCAGCGCGAGCCACATGAGCGCCTGTGCAGGGGCAAGCAACACCATTCCGAGGGCTTTCCCGTCGATAATGTCGAGCAGTGACACCGGAGCTACGCGGAGTAGTTCCATCGTGCCGCGTTCGAGTTCCTCGGTGACAGTGTCGACGGCCACCGAGCCGCTGATGAACGGCGGGAGGAACAGCAACAGCGGAATCAGAATGGTGTAGGTGAACCCGAAGTACTGGCTCGCGCTGACGGTGTCCGGGAGCGGCACGGGCGGCTGGTCGAGGTACGGCGTCCGCTCCAGTCGCTCCTGCCGCTCCAGCGCATTGAGAACCCGCCGCACCTCGACGACGATGAGCGTCGACCGGATGCTTCCTTCCGGCACGACAGCGGTGACCGCTATCTGCTCCCCTGGCCCGCGTGTCGACGGCACGTACTCGCCGCGCAGTATCGCATCGACCCGGCGCTGGTCGAACGCCCGCTGTGCGGCAGCCTCGCTCTCGAAGGCCGTCACACTCGTCCCGTCCTGTTCAGCGGCCGCGGCTTCCAGTTCCTCGCGGGCGTCGCCGGTAACGGCCATCTCTACCTCGCCGGCTGCAACCGAGCTGGGGTCGTACAACGAGGTGAGGCCGACAACGAGGAACGAGGAGAACCCCGCGACGAACAACTGGATGAGCAGCGCCAGCACGATGGTCTTCTCGCGGGACAGCGACCGCACGTCTCGCCGGGCGACGACGACTCGCGGGTCGCGCCAGAGGGGGCGATCATCAGACAAGGGTACTCACCACCGTGAAGTTGTAGGCGAAGTGAATCACGATAGCTACGGTCAGCGCAGCGACGTAGGCCCGTCGCCCACGACTCGCGCCGACCGAGGAGATGGCTGCCGTCACCGTGTGCAACGCCAGCGGCAGCATGAACAGCAGCCCCGCAACCCACAGCGGGAGGCCGGCGGGCAACGTTGCGCCCTGTAGAGCCGCTTCCCCGATAGGGAGACTTTCCAGATCAGAGAGTCTGGCGATAAGCAGGCCTTTCTCCCCGATGAAGAAGCCGAGCCCGGAGAGCGCACCGACGCCGAGCGCCGACCGGAGCGTTCGCTCGTAGCGGGCGTGCTCGTAGCCAGCGTAGACGTGCAGGCTCTTTGCCAGTTCCTCGATGACGACGATGACACCGAGCACGAGCACGATACCGAGCGACTGGTTCGTCCCGAAGACGTTCAGCGATACCGAGTCAAGGACGAACAGGAACGCAATTGCCGCCAGTTCGGCGACGATGACCAGCGGTAACAGGACGATACTCATCTTCAGCGCGCTCCGGCGGGAGTTGATACCACCGGCCAGCGCATCGAGCACTTTCAGCGGAATCGGTCGCTGGGTGAACATGTCCTCTTCCCGGTAGAGACCGGCTCCCAGACCGAACAGCACCAGTCCAGTCAGCAGCGGCGGGACCGTCGAGAAAACGAATGACGAGAGCCCCACGGACTGGCCAGTCAGGTCCAACACGACCAGCGTCAGCGGCGAGATGAGCGCGATGGGAGTCACGTCTGTAAAGATAGCCGGGACGAACGCGTAGGAGGTCAGCGTCACCGTTATCGTCACCGTCACGAAGGTGAGTTCCTTGAACGAGCGGGCGAACATCGCCCCGCAGAACGTCGCCGAGAGGAAGAGGACGACGAGCGGGACCACCGCCAGCACCGCGACATAACTCCCCGCCGGTGCGATATTTCCGAACCGTAGCGCCGCGGTGATGAGCGCCGCCACGCCGACAGCGCCCGCAAGGTACGGGAGCGTCTTGCCGCCGATGATATCGCCCCGCGAGGCCGGCGTCACCAGCAGGAGTTCGCCGCGACGGTTCAACCGTTCCGAGAGCATCGACGAGCCGTAGGCCTGGATGACGAAGTTCATCGGCACGATGTAGAGGAAGGCGAGCACGAGCGACTCGAAGGGGAACGGCGGCGAGATGTCCGACGGGGTGCCACCCTGTACGTCACCAGTCAAGCGCGCGCCGATAGCGCCGAGGTTCGCGCCGCTACCGCCAGCGGTTCCGCCGTCACCGCCGCCGCTTGTGACTGAGCCGCCAGTGTCGCTCGTATCTGAACCGCCACCGCTGCCGCGGGTACTCGTCTCGCTGCCGTCTGAGGAACTCGACCCATCGCTGCTGTCGTCACTCCGGGGGTCAAGCTGGCTGCTCCCCGACTGTTGCTCGTAGACAAGCGTCACAGAAACGGGGAACGCGGCGGTCTGGTTGTCGTCCCGAGCGAGTGTTCGGTCGTTATACTGCGCCGTGCTGTCGCGGAGTTCGGTGAGCGCGGCTCGCTCCTTGGCTGTTCGCGGAACGCTCTGGAGCTGGGTCCCACGATACAGGAGTTCCTGTTGGCGTCGTTCGATGGCTGCTGGGTCCGGCTCACGGATATCAAAGGTCGAATCATCGGCCGCGACGCCGTAGTACGGGCTGCTCTCGTCGACGCCGATCCGGTAGATGCCGTCGTCCATCCCCGCACCGGCACCGCCACTGACAGCTATCGCGGCGACCGCACCCATCGCAACGAGGGACAGCGCCATCACAACGATGGTCCGCTTGTCGACGCCGCCGGCGTTTTTCGTCACCTCCCACTTCGCGACGCGCAGGAGCGTATCCAGTTGCATCTACTCAGTGTCCTCCTCGACGTACCGCGTGCCGCGCGTGCCGGCCTCAGCGACGTTGAGGAACACCTCCTCAAGGCTGGATTCCTCTGTTCGGATGTCGACCACGTCACCACCATTGGCCTCGGCCCGCTCACGCGTCTCCTCGACGGCGTCCATGCTCTCGACGACCCGCTTGTACGACCCGTTCTCCTGCACTGCGTCGGGCACGTCGACGGTCGTGTAGACGTGATACCGCGTGTGGCCGTACTCGGCCTGAAGTTCTTCGAGATCGCCGCGGGCGACGATCTCCCCTTCGTTCATTATGACGACCCGGTCACAGATAGATTCGACGTGAAAGAGGTTATGCGCCGAGAAGACGATGGTTTTCCCCTCTTTCGCCAATTGTTCGGTGAACTCGATGACGTAGTTCGTCGTCAGCGGGTCCAGCCCCGACGCCGGTTCGTCGTAGATGAGCACGTCAGGGTCGTTGATAAGCGAGCGAGCGATGGCGACCTTCCGTTTCATCCCCTTGGACATGTCGCCGAGCTTCCGGTCGCGGTGTTCGAGTTCCAGTTCGTCCAGCGTGTCGTGCATCCGCTCCTCGGCCACGTCCGGGTCTACGTCGTAGAGGTCGGCGAAGAATTTCAGATAGGAGATCGGCGTCATCTCCTCGTACAGTGGCGATTCCTCGGGCAGAAAGCCCAGTTGCTGGCGCATCTCCGCGGTTTCGGTGTCGAATCCCGCTATCTCGGCGGAGCCACTCGTCGGCTCCAGGAGGCCCGCGAGCATCTTCAGCGTCGTCGTCTTGCCGGCCCCGTTCGGCCCGATGATACCGAACACCTCACCACGGTCGACCGAAAACGAACTGCCCTGCACAGCGACGAAACCGCCGTACTCCTTTCGAATGTCCCGGGCGTCAATCATCTGCCGATTGGTTGTGGGTGAACTAACCTATACCTTGGCTCCGGCCTATTGCTTCTGATAATGGCTCTCGAACTCGGCATGAACAGTGTTTCGCTTGAGAAAACACCGGACGGACGACGCCTTCTCGTCCGGCACAACGCCGACGCGTCGGTCGACACCGTGTGGGATATCCTGACCGACACCGGCTGCTGGTCGGACTGGGGGCCGTCGGTCACAGCCGTCGAGACGACGGATCAGTACATCGATGACGGGACGACCGGCCGCGTTCGCGTTGCCGGCGCGGTGTGGCTCCCGTTCGAGGTGACTGCGTGTGCACCGTACCGCTGGACGTGGAACGTCGCACGGCTCCCCGCGACAGGTCATTTCGTCGAAGAACGAGCCGACGGCTCCGTCGTCGGGTTCGAAATCCCGCCGCTGGCGACTGGCTACGCTCCGGTGTGTGCCCGAGCGTGCCGGCGAATCGCCGCGCTGGCACAGCAGCGCGACGCGTAGTCAGCGATCGCACCGACCTGTCAGGACTGTATTGGCGTCTTCGAGCGCGTGTCGGTGTCTTCTTCGGGGCCGTCCATCCTCGTGATGTCCGTAATCTCGAAGCGTGTCCCGCCCCCGTCGCTTTCCATCACGTCGATGTTCCAGTTGTGGGCTTCGACGATGCGCTGGACGATTGCTAGACCCAGCCCGCCTTCGCCGTCAGTTGTGGTGTAGCCGTCGTCGAGCACCGCATCACGCATCTCA
Source organism: Haloarcula sp. H-GB5 (assembly GCF_054850705.1). Lineage (NCBI taxonomy): Archaea > Methanobacteriati > Methanobacteriota > Halobacteria > Halobacteriales > Haloarculaceae > Haloarcula > Haloarcula sp. H-GB5. Next base: position 890,180 of record NZ_JBTWBG010000002.1, read on the forward strand.
GGCGGGATCCCGGAGCCATCGTCCGCGACGTAAAACCCCCCAGCCATCTCGCCGACACGAATCGTCAGGTCAGCACTGCCGTGTTCAAGATCGTCATCAGCCGCCGGTCGGCTGCTTGTTGAACCGTGTTCTGCACTGTCGCCGGACTGCGTCCGACTGCCCGTGGAGCCATGCTCCACGGCGTTCCGAAATAGGTTCTCAAACAGGTGGCGGAGCCGATCCGGGTCGGCGTCGATGATGGCTGTCATCTCGTTTTGTAGCGTCGCATTCGCCGTCGGCACGGCCTCCCAGCAGCTATCGACCAACTCTGCGAGATCGACAGCTTCCGTCTCGCTGATGACGTGGCCGCTTCGAGCCAGCGTCAGCGTCCGGTCGACGAGCGTTTCCATCCGATCCATTGCTTTCGCAGCCGTCTCCAAGTGTTCCGAGTCGCGGTCCATTAGTTCGAGTTCGAGCTGGCCGGATGCGACGTTGAGCGGATTCCGGAGGTCGTGTGCCACGACGGCCGCGAACTCGTCGAGGCGTTCGTTGCGCTGCTCGATGGCCGCCCGGCGGAGTCGCTGTCGCTCGGCCTCGACGGCCCTGGATATCGCACGCGCCTCGAAGATTCCCATCATGAGACCACCAAAACCGCCGACGATAGCCGCGAACAGCGCCCAGCCGATGTCTTCACTCAGCGACCCCGTCGGCCAGGTGAAAATCATCACCACATTCAACAGTAGAAAAGAGACGAGTCCGCCAGCGAACCAGACCCCGATACGCTGGTAGTGGTCCGGATCGATCCTCGAGTCACTGAGCCAGAACCCGCCGACGATGATCGCCGCTGTAAACGGCACGACTGCCAGCATACTGACAGCGAAATCAGCAGTAAAAACAGCTGCTAGTCCCAAGTCAGAGAAATAAAAGTAGTTGGCGACGCCTCCAAGGAGGAACAGCCACCCGACTCCCTGAATAATGGCTGGCAGGCGATCTGAGTGACGATCTATATCTGTCACTTCCGCACCGATTTGTTAGATGTGCATTTACATTTGCTGGCCAACGGAACAGGCGTGCGTCGTGTTTCCCGGCACTGTCGTCCACCGCACTGCTAGCTCGGTCTGTTCTTCCCGTTAGCTACTGTTTGGTCACGCGTGCGTCCGATACTTTGTGGATATCGTCGTCGATCCCGGAGCCGTCACAGTCGTCATTCGGACATCGATAGTGCCAGCCGTCCTCCGTCGCCGCTCGCTCTGTAAATCGGTCACCACATTCGTCACAGTAGAGCTGCCCGTCCGAACATGTGTCGCGATGGAGTTCGAGTTCGAGTTCTGTGCCGAAGGTCCGCTTGCAGTTCCGACAAATATGAGGCATATTCGAAAATACAGATTCATCCCTTATAGCGATACCGGAACGTTCACGGCCGCTTCTTTCCGTTGACGGATGTTTCGGGTCGGCCGCCGTCCGTCGATTTTCGATACTTCATACACCTCATATCTTGGACAGTAATGGTTGACAATACTGACTACCGATGTACACATTTCTCCAGCAGCCAGTTCGGGACCGAACACTCCAGAAGCCGTGTCAAAATGGCCCAGCTCTATTTTACGCTATAAAAGCGCTAGGCTGTCGTCACGTCGATCCGCGTGCCGCCGGATTCGCTGTCCCCAACCGACACCGTCCACCCGTGTGCCCGCGCTGCGGTGTCGACGAGGAACAGCCCATACCCCTCCCCTTCCCGTGTTGTCCCGAACCCCTGTTCGAACACGCTGTCGCGGTCCGATTCGGGAATCCCCGGGCCGTCGTCGGCCACGTAGAACCCCGACTCGGTGGCACCGACAGTGACAGTCACCGGTCCCTCGATGTGAGCGACGGCGTTGTCGAACAGCTCGCGAAGGAGCAACTGCAGTCGGTCGTCTTCGGCGTCGACAACTGCGTCTGTCACCACCTCAAGCGCCGCGTTTTCGTAGCTCGCGGTGGCCCAGACCTCAGTGGCGACATCCGCCAGCGAGAGCGACTCGGTCTCCGAAACGGGGCGTCCGATGCTTCCGATGCGAGACAGGTCGGTAAGTAGCGACTCGACCCGGTTGACGGACCGAAACAATGCATCTTCATGGGGCTCACCGATGTCGAGTAGCTCTAACCGACCCATGACGACGTTGAGCGGGTTCTTCGCGTCGTGGGAGACGCCGCTCGAAATATCGTCCCACTGGCTAGCACCGACCCACCAGTCAGTCGGCCACCGGGTCGCGTACGCTTCGAGCTTCGCGGCCACCAAGGACGCCGACGTTTCTGCGGTCACATAATCAGTGACGCCGGCCCGGAGCGCCTCGGTGACTCGATCCGGATCAGGGTCGGTCCCGACGAGTACAATCGGAATATCGGTGTCCGCTGCCCGTAGTGCCTCGAATACCGCAACCCCGTCGCAGTCACCGTCGTCACTGATGACGACACCCCTGATATCCCCGTCACTCAGCCGGTCCTGTACGTCGCTCGTATCTGGGATTGCCTCGGCTGTTACCCCGTCCGTGGTCAGTGCTTCGGAAAGTGCCTCAGCAAGCTCAGTCACTCCGCTACCGGCCACGAGATAGACAGTCCCACGAGCAGGCGTCATCCCCTGATATTACGAAAACAGGTGATAAGAAACCGACGGTGCCCTACAGCAGGTCTTCGACGTGGTCGGCGACTTCCTCCGGCGTGTCACCGACCGGGACGCCGTTGTCCTCCAAGGCGGTAATCTTCGACTGCGCGGTCCCGGTACCGGAGCCGGAGACGATAGCGCCGGCGTGGCCCATGCGCTTTCCGGGCGGTGCGGTCCGACCGGCGATGAAGCCGGCGACCGGCGTGTCCATGTGCTCGCCGATGAAGCGCGCGGCCTCCTCCTCGTCCTCGCCGCCGATTTCGCCGCACATCACGACGGCGTGGGTGTCGGGGTCGGCCTCGAACTGTTCGAGCGCGCCGATGAAGTCCGTCCCGATGATCGGGTCGCCGCCGATACCGATGGCCGTCGACTGGCCGATACCGCGGTTGGTGAGGTTGTCGACGACCTGGTAGGTCAGCGTCCCCGAGCGGGAGACGAGGCCGACGTTCCCCTCGGAGAAGATGTTCCCCGGGAGGATGCCGAGCTTGGCGACGCCGGGCGTGATGACGCCGGGGCAGTTCGGACCGACAAGGTGCGTATCGGTCTCCTGCAGTTTGCGGTAGACTCGAGCCATATCCTGCGTCGGGATGCCCTCAGTGATGGCGACCACGAGGTCGATACCCTTCGCATCGAGCGCCTCGAAGCAGGCATCACCGGCGAAGGCCGGCGGCACGAACACGACGGCGGCGTTCGCGTCGGCCTCGCGGGCCGCGCCCTGCACCGTGTCGAACACCGGCACACCGGCGACTTCCTGGCCGCCGCGGCCGGGCACTGCGCCGGCGACGACGTTCGTGCCGTACTCGAGCATCTGTTCGGTATGGAACTTCCCTTCACCGCCGGTAATTCCCTGTACAACGACGCGTGTGTCTTCGTCGACTAGAACACTCATGCTTCCACCTCCTTTGCGTACTCAACCGCACGCTGGACGGCGTCCTCCAGCGTATGCTCGACCGTCACCAGATCCTCGTTCAGGATCTCCATTCCCTCCTCGGCGTTGGTCCCTGCGAGTCGGACGGTGACTGGCTTCGGGATCTCGTCGAACTGCTCCAGCGCCTGATTGATGCCGTTGGCGACCTCGTCGCCGCGGGTGATGCCGCCGAAGATGTTGAACACGACCGAATCGACGTTGTCGTCGGAGAACACCATATCGAGCGCGTTTGCGATCCGGTCGGCCTTCGCGCCGCCACCGACATCGAGGAAGTTAGCGGGTTCGCCGCCGTAGTAGTCGACGAGGTCCAGCGTCGTCATCACGAGGCCCGCACCGTTCCCGATGATGCCGACGTTGCCATCGAGTCGGACGTAGTCGAAGCCGTACTCGTCGGCCTTCTGTTCGAGCTCGTCGCCTTCCGCTGCCTCTTCGCCCATCTCGGCGATTTCGGGCTGGCGGAACAGGGCGTCGCCGTCGATGTTCATGACGGCGTCGGCCGCGATGACCTCGTCGTCGCTGGTAATCATCAGCGGGTTGATCTCCGTGTCAGCGCCGTCGCGGTCGTCCCAGAGCTGGTACAGCGTCGTGAGGACGCTCGCTACGTCGTTTGCGACCTCGCGGTCGACGCCGGCCTCGTAGACGACCTTCCGGGCCTGGAACGGGTGCATTCCGAAGGCCGGGTCGATGTGCTCGCGGGCGATGGCGTCGGGGTCCTCCTCGGCGACCTCCTCGATGTTGACGCCACCTTTCGTCGAGACCATCGCGACGGGGCGGCCCTCGCCGCGGTCCATCGTCACGCCGACGTACAGCTCGTTGACGAAGTCGACGGCTTCCTCGACGAGCACTTTCGAGACGTGGTAGCCCTTGAGGTCCATCCCGATGATGTCCTCGGCGGCCTCGCGAGCCTCCTCCTTGGACTCGACGAGCTTGATTCCGCCGGCCTTGCCGCGGCCGCCTACGTGGACCTGTGCCTTGATGGCGACCGGATATCCGATCTCCTCGGCCGCGTCGACGGCCTCATCTACTGTCTCGGCCAGCTGCGAGGCGGGCGTCGGGATGCCCGCGTCAGCGAAGACTTGCTTCGCCTGGTATTCGTGCAAGCGCATGTCATGCAGAAAGGCGAGCGGTGGCGATTTAAATCCGTCCGTTTCTCTTCCTGCGACCAAGCGAAGATGGTCCCAGTTTACTGTGGGTGTCGAGAGCGAGCTATGCCCACGCGGTGCCATGATGCAGTACGGAGACTCGGGACACGAGGGCACGTCCACAGTCGCCCTCGCAATCGGGTACAATCCGATAGACCCACAGCGTCGTACCCCGAAGCGAGCGTATGGCTGACGACAGACACGGAGCTGAGGGTGTCGCCGACGAGACGCTCGGTGCTGTGGCCGAAGCGCTTCGTACCGCTGAAACCGGCGTCGCGCTCACCGGCGCGGGTGTCTCGACGGCATCGGGCATCCCCTCCTTCCGCGGCGACGACGGTATCTGGGAGCGCCACGACCCGGCCGACTTCCACCGCCGTCGGCTCGACGCCGACCCGGCGGGCTTCTGGGAGGACCGACTCTCGTTGCGAGAGGCTATCTACGGCGATTTAGACCCCGAACCTAACGCCGCCCACGAGGCGCTGGCGGCGCTTGAAGCGGACGGCCACCTCGACGCCGTGCTCACGCAGAACATCGACGGGCTGCACGACGCCGCCGGGACGGACCGGGTCGTCGAACTGCACGGAACCCATCGGCGCGTGGTCTGTGACGACTGCGGTCACCGCCGGGACGCGGAAGCGGTATTCGAACAGGCCGCCGAAAGCAGCGACTTGCCGCCGCGCTGTGACTGTGGCGGCGTCTACCGCCCGGACGTCGTGCTGTTCGGCGAACCTATGCCCGACGTAGCGATGAACGAGGCCCAGCGTCTCGCACGGGATAGTGACGTGTTTCTGGCGGTTGGGTCGTCGCTGTCGGTCCAGCCGGCGTCGCTCCTGCCGAAGATAGCGGCTGAGGGAGACAGTACGCTGCTCGTAGTAAACTACGAGGAGACGCCGCGTGACGCGAGTGCGGCGCACGTGCTTCGCGCCGATGTCACGCAGGTGCTCCCGGCGATTGTTGAGCGGCTGTAGCGGACTGGCTACAGCTCGACGCCGCCGGGAATCAGGCTCTGCCCGCGCAGGAGGCTCCCGTCGTGGTCGTAGACGAGCAGCGTCCGTAGCTCGTAGGTCCGTGACTCGCCCTCGCCATCGGTGAGACGGACTGTAAACTGTGGGTCTTCTTGAGCGTCCGCCGTGGAAACGAGTGCGTCGATGTCAGCTGTCGGTGCTGTCGCTTCGAAGACGTACTCACCGGTGAGTCGGTTCGTCAACGAGAGCACGCCGTCGCTCTCTGGCTGGCGGCGGAAGGTCACGTCGATCTCGTCGCCATCGAGTGTGCCGCCGTCTACTTTGGTGAGGCGCTTGCGGAGCTCTCCTGTCGGCCCGTCGTATACAATCTCGATCGTGGGGTCGTCGTTGTCGGTGGCCGAAGCCTGGATGTCGACGGTGAAGTAATCACGCCTCATTCCGGTGTTTACAGGTACGTGGCCCGGCCAAATGAACGTAACGGCGCACCGACTGTTGGTATCGGTAGCTTTTACCGGACCGGCCTACCCTCTGACAGTAGTATGGCCTGGGTGAAATCAGAGTACGCGGGCGAGTTCGCGGTGCTTGCGACGTGGCTCGTGGGGCTGGCCCCGTGGTCGGTGTCGCTGTTCGAGATTGAGGGGGTCACTGTCGTCGGGCTTCGCTTTCTCCCGTTCCGGTTCCAGTTCATCTTCGGGACGACGCTCCCCGGAGAGCGGCCGTTTCTCTGGGCGTGGCAGGTCGCCGCGTTCCAAGAGTCGGAGCCGCTTGCGCTCGCCGGGACACTCGGGGTCACGGCCCTGGCCGTTTTCCTGTTGCCGCTCGGCCTCAGCCTCTATTACTACGCCGCTGAGGACCGCGTCGAAGCGAGCCTGCCCGTCGACCCTGTCCGGCTGTTCGGCGGGCTGCTCGGACTCGTGGGCGTCCTCACGCTCGCGGCCAGTGGGCTGTTCATCACGTCGTTTCCCGGCATCACCGTCCCCATCGGGGCGCTCGTCGCCCTCGTGTTCGCCTATCTGCTGCTGACCGTCGACCGGGCGTAACAGCCAGTCCGGTTCTGTTCGTCCGACCGCTGGCGATTATACTCCTGATAATTTGGCGAGCGAATTTAAGTAGGTGGATACGATAGCAGAGGTATATTCCGCGGAGCACCGTCTGCTCCCCACTGCACCACCGATGTCGAACCCAGAATCTCCCGAACCCGGTGACTTCGTTTCGGACCCGCTCGGCCACATCCAGTCGTGGCTCTCGCGGACCGCGACGGTGTTGAGCGGGTCAGCAGTTCCGACGGCGAACTACGACCCCAGTCGCCACGGGACACTGGTCGAATTCGACGGTCTGGACGGCTACAACGAGGTCGACCGCTACTGGCTGAACGCTCCCTTCGCCTTCGCCTCTATCAATCACGATCCCGACCGCGACGAGCACCTGTACCACGTCGTCGAGCCGTCGCTGAGCGACATCGAGCGGGAACTGCTCGACCGCCTGTTCGAGGACATCCGCATCCCGCTCATCTACCGCGACGACGTCGACACCGACCCGGAGCGCGTCCTCGCCGAGGAACTCGAAGCCAGGCTGGAGGAGTACGGCGTCGTCATCGAGCCCGAGACGTTCTACCGCCTGTTTTACTACCTGCATCGCTCGTTTCAGGGCTACGGTCACATCGACCCCCTGATGCACGATCCTGACATCGAGGACATCTCCTGTGACGGAGCGAACCTTCCCATCTTCGTCTACCACGACGGCTACACGGACATCGAGACGAACATCGCCTACGACGCCGACGAACTGAACGACTTCGTCATCCAACTGGCCCAGCGCTCGGGGCGACACGTCTCCGTTTCGGACCCTGTTGTCTCCACGACGCTCCCGGATGGCTCCCGTATCGAGCTGGCGCTCGGCGAAGAAGTGACCCCTCGTGGCTCCGCGTTCACCATCCGGAAGTACGCCGACGAGCCGTTCACACCCATCGAACTGCTGGAGTACGGCACGTTCTCCGTCGAGATGCTGGCCTACCTCTGGCTTGCCATCGAGTCCAACAAGTCGCTCATCTTTGCGGGCGGGACGGCGGCCGGCAAGACCACGTCGATGAACGCGCTGGCGATGTTTCTCCCGCCCCGATCGAAAGTACTCTCCATCGAGGACACCCGTGAACTGTCGCTGTACCACGACAACTGGCTCTCCTCGGTCACCCGCGAGCGGCTGGGTGACTCGGACATCACGATGTACGATTTGCTGCGGTCCGCGCTCCGGCACCGCCCCGAGTACATCATCGTCGGCGAAGTTCGTGGCGAGGAAGCTATCACGCTGTTTCAGGCAATGAACACTGGGCACACGACGTTCTCGACGATGCACGCGGACTCGGTCCAGACGGTCATCAATCGGCTGGAGAACGAGCCGATCAACGTCCCACGGCCGATGGTCCAGAGCCTCGACATCCTCTGTGTCCAGGTGCTGGCCCGCTCGGGCGACGAGCGCGTCCGTCGTGCGAAGACGCTCGCCGAGATCGAGGGGATCGACCAGCGGACCGGCGAACTGGACTACTCGACGACGTACAACTGGCGGGCCACCGAGGACCGCTTCTCTGAGAACAACAGCGAGCTACTGGACGAAATCCGCGAGGAGCGCGGCTGGACGCAGTCGGAGCTGCTGACCGAACTCCGCAACCGCCAGCGGTTCCTCCGCTATCTCCAGTCCGAGGGCATCACTGACTACCGGAAGTTCACGGCGATGGTCAACAAGTACTACGCGGACAAAGAGCAGGTCATGGCAAACATCGACGACGACGCGATAGCCTGACATGGCGCTGAACCCGCTCGGTCTGGCACCGCTCGCCGTTGTCGTCGGGATTCTCGGGTTAGTCGGCTATAGCACTGTCAACGAGCGCTTCGACCGCAACGTCACGCGGCTGTCCCGACGGCTCTTCGGCCGGTACGTGGGCCAGTCGTCCGAGCGGGAACGCCAGCTCGAAGCCGCCTACGTCGACGAGACGTACCGCGGCTACGCTGCCAGAACGCTGGTGTACGCCTGTGTGGGAGCCGTTGGCGGAGCTATCACCGGGGCGTACGCTATCGGCGGCCTGCTGTTGATTCTGCCGGCGCTGGTGAACCTCGCACAGGGGCTCCCCTCGACGATGGTGAACGCCTTCGGCCTGCGAACGTTCGAGCTCGTGTTGTCGCCGACACAGACGCTGTACATCCTCATCGGCGGCGGTGTGCTTTCGGGCGCGGCGACGGCCGGCCTCACGTACCTCTACCGCTGGGAACGGCTGAAAAATCAGGCGGACGTGCGGAGCCGGAATATCGACGAGGGAATGGCTCGTACCATCGCGTTCATGTACGCGCTCTCTCGTGGCGGCATGTCCTTCCCCGACGTGATGCGTGTGCTGGCCCGGAATCAAGAGATCTATGGCGACACGGCCAGAGAGGTCGGCGTCGCCGTCAGAGAGATGGACCTGTTCGGCCGGGACATGATCTCGGCGCTCGAACACGTCTCCCGGCGGACCCCCAGCGAACAGTTCAAGACCTTCACCGAGAACCTCTCCAGCGTCCTCCAGAGCGGCCAGTCGCTGGCCCCGTTCCTCCGCGAGCAGTACGAGCGCCATCAGGAGGAAGCCGCCGAGCGTCAGGAGGACCTGCTGGAACGGCTGGCCACGGTCGCCGAGGCGTACGTCACCGTGTTCGTCGCCGCCGTGCTCTTCCTGATGACGATTCTGCTCGTCTTCGGCCTAACGACGACGGACACGCTCTGGCTATTACAGATGATGGCGTATCTCGTCATCCCGCTGGCCAACGTCGGGTTCATGGTGTATCTCGATAGCAAGCTTCAGTCGCTGGGAATCGGGAGCGGCGGGACGACGGACATTTTGGACCGGTACGAAACGGCGACACTCGGGAAACCCAGTCTGGGGACCGGCCGGCTCGGCCTGACTGACGGCGGTGTCGTCCCAGCCGACGAGGCGAACTGGCTCCGCCTCCGGTTCTACGACCGCATCAAGTCGCTCCGGGAGCTGCTTAGCTCCCCGATCCAGTCGCTCGTCTGGAACCCGGTGTACGTTCTCTACCTTGCCATACCCGTCGCGGTGGTGCTGTTGCTCGTCCGTTCCCCCGTGGCGTTCCAGACGTCGTCTGTTAACATCCGCATCCTCGACGACCTCGTCATCCAGTCGCTCCTGCTGATTCTTGGGCCGTTCGCGCTGGTGCGGTTCATCTACACCCAGCGGCTCTCGCGTATCGAGAACGCGACACCGGATCTGCTCGAACGGCTGGCGAGCCTGAACGAAGCCGGGATGACTGTCGTGGAAAGCCTCCGACGTGTCCGGGGCAGTGACATCGGCGTCCTCACGCAGGAGATGCACCGCATCTGGGCTGACATCAGGATGGGCGCGAACGTCGACGACGCCTTGGTCCGGTTCGGCCGCCGGGTCCAGACCACGGCGATAACGCGGATCGTCACGCTGCTGACCCACGCGATGCACGCCTCCGGCCAGCTCGGCCCGGTGTTCCGCATCGCGGCGACCCAGTCGCGGGCCGACCTCCGGCTGAAGCGGCGACGACGCCAGCAGATGCTCACCTACCTCGTCGTCATCTACGTCGCCTTTCTGGTGTTTCTCGTCATCATCGTTGCCGTCCAAGAGGTGCTCGTCCCGAGCCTCCCCTCCAGCGTACCGACGCCGGCCGGGGAGTCGAACCGCCTCGGCGTCAACGTCGACCAGTTCGCTCGCTTCGGTCGCGTCGACAAAGCCGCGTACACGCTCGTGTTCTTCCACACCGCCCTCATTCAGGCGGTCCTGACCGGCTTCATCGGCGGTCAACTCGGCGAGGGGACGCTCAAGGACGGCGCGAAACACGCCGCGATTTTGCTGGGCGTCGCCTACGTCGCGTTCATTCTCCTCTCCTCACCGGTCGCATCGATGACGGTCACCAGCCCCGCTGTCTCCGGCGACCAGATAACGGTCGAATCGGCATCGCTGTCAGAGGGTGGGTTCATCGTTGTCAGGGAGTTCGAGGAAGACGGTAGAGTGCTCGGGACCTCCGAGTACCTTCCGTCGGGGTCCCACAGCGATGTACAGATAACGCTTGACCGGCCGCCGTCGACCGGCCAGTCGATCGTGCTCGTCGCCCATCAGGACACCAACGGGAACCAGCAACTCGACTACCCCTTCGGCAGCAATTCAGGGTCGCCGGACCGGCCGTATGCGTCGTCGACGGCCGGCGAGAACGTCACCGTCGAGTACACGGTCGAGTGACGCTGGATTTACGGTGCCGAATCGGGTAGGAGGCGCTGATGGAGTTCGCCGCCTTCGCCGACCGCGCCGAAGCAATCGAAGCCGAGAGTGCCGACACCGCGATAACCGAGGCGGTGACCGACCTGTTCACCGACGCGGGGCCGGACCTCTCGACGCTCGCTCGCTTCGTACAGGGCCGGGTGTTTCCGGCCTACGAGTCCCGCACGCTCGACATCGGGCCGCGGCTCTGCTACGAGGCGATTGCCCGAGCGGCCGGTCAGAACGTCAGCGCCGACGACGTGGAACAGCGCCTCGCCGACATGGGGGAAATCGGTGCTGTCGCAGCCAGCTACGACCTCGGCGGCCAGCAGGGCCTCGCCGCCTTCGGCGCTGGTGGCGGAGGGAACGACGCGCTGACCGTCGCGGAACTCGACACCGAGCTACGGGAGCTGGCCGCTGTTGACGGCAGCGGGAGCCAGGGGACGAAAGTCGACATCCTCTTTGGCCTGTTCTCGCGGTGTTCGTCGACGGAAGCCGGCTATCTCGCCCGACTCGTCCTCTCGGAGATGCGTATCGGTGTCGGCGAGGGGACGGTCCGAGACGCCGTCGCGGCCGCTTTTGACGTGTCCGTCGAGGCCGTTGAACGGGCCGTGCAGGTGTCGAACGACTACGGCATGGTCGCCGAAGTGGCTCGCGACGAGGGCGAGTCCGGACTGTCGACCGTCACTCTCGAAATCGGCCGCCCCGTTCAGGCGATGCTGGCACAGTCGGGTTCGGTCGCCGGTGCGCTCGAAGACTGGGACCGTGCCGCGGTCGAGTGGAAGTACGATGGCGCTCGCGTCCAGGTCCACTTCGACGGCGAGGACGCGCGGCTGTTCTCCCGAAACATGGAGGAAGTCACCGACCCGCTCCCGGAGGTCGTCGATACCGTCGAGTCGACGCTGGACGCACCGGCAATCCTCGACGGCGAGGTGGTCGCGGTCGACGCCGACGGCGACCCGCTCCCGTTTCAGGAGGTGCTGCGGCGCTTCCGGCGGAAACACGACGTGGCCGCGGCCCGTGAAGACGTGGCCGTCCGTCTGCACGCTTTTGACTGCCTGCACGCCGCCGGTGAGGACCTGCTCGATGCCTCACTGGAGACGCGCCACGACCGTCTCGAATCACTGTTCCCGGCTGACAGCGATGTTGTCTCCCAGATGTGGCTGTCAGGCGACTCCGAGGAGATTGAAGACTTGGAAGCTGAGGCCCTCGCCGCCGGACAGGAGGGTATCATGCTGAAAGACCCAACAGCGGCGTACTCGCCCGGCAAGCGGGGCAAGCACTGGCGCAAGCGCAAACCCGACGTGGAGACGCTCGACTGCGTCGTCACCGGTGCGGAGTGGGGCGAGGGCCGCCGAGCGAACGTGCTCGGCTCGTTCGAGCTTTCTGTCCGAACCGACGACGGCTACGCCACCGTCGGGAACGTCGCGACTGGCATCACCGACGAGGAACTGGACGACCTGACCGAGCGGTTCGAACCGTACATCCAGAGCGAGGACGGCCGCGACGTAGTGCTCGACCCGGCCGTCGTTTTCGAGGTCGGGTACGAGGAGATACAGGCTTCGCAGTCCTACGCCTCGGGCTACGCGCTTCGGTTCCCGCGGTTCCTCTCGGTCCGCGAGGACAAGACGCCTGACAGCGCTGACTCGCTGGAGCGTGTCGAGCGACTGGCCGAGTCACAGTAGCGCCGCTGGGCCGTTTCGAGACGGACCGACACGCGTAATGGGCGTCTCCGAGAACACCCGCTCATGACAGTCCGACACGACGGCATCACCGCGGAGTGGCTCGGCTACGCGACCCTGCGGCTGGAAGGCGAGGAGACGGTTGTCTACTTCGACCCTGGCCGGTACGGCGTCCTGACTGGCGAGTGGGAACCAGACACGCCCGGTATCGGTCACCCGCCGACGCAGGACTACGCCCCGAAAGACGGCGACATCGTCTGTGTGACCCACATCCACCACTACGACCCCGACGGCATTCGCCGCGTCGCAAGCGAGGACGCCACCGTCGTCGCGTTCGAGGGCATCAACGTCCACGCCACCGACCGCGACCTCGACCGTCTCGCCGATCTCGACTACGAGGTCCGCAAGGTGTCGATGGAGGCTGACGTGCTGGTCGACGACGTTCCCATCTGGACGATGCCGGCGTACAACCACGAGGACGGCCGAAATGTGAAAGACGACGGCAGCCCGATCCACCCGAAGGGCATCGGCTGTGGCTTCCTCGTCTCCTTAGACGACACCCGCGTGTTCTGGCCCGGCGACACCGACGTGCTGGACGGCCACGCCGAACTCGACGTGTCGCTGTTCGTCCCCTCTATCGCAAAGAACTACACGATGAACCGCCACGAAGCCGCTGACCTCGCCGAAGAGATGGACCCTGACCTCGTGTTGCCGATGCACTACAACACGTTCGAGTCGCTAGAAGCGGACTCCGGTGCGTTTGCCGAGGACGTCGCCAAACGCGGGGTCCCGGTCGTCTTGGACGAAAGCTAGCTGGTGCAACAGCCAGACCACGTGACCTGAGACGACGGGCACCCAACTTCACCTGTCAGTCAAAACAATATTAAATCGCTCATAGGAACACGACTGTGATGGAACGCTCCAGCGACCGAGCAGGGGAGGCACGGTCCTCGACTGATCAAGCTCCCTCGTTTGGGCACCTACTGCTAGTTTGGGTCCTCATTGGGTCGTCCCTCTGGTCTCTCGGTGCTACGGTGGCTGATGCGATTCAGGTCGAACTTCCGCTATCGACGATGGGGACAGGCTTGTTGTTCGGAACGGTCGTCGTCGTGCTGTTCTGGACAGTCGGCTTCCACCCCTCACTCGCGGCCAGTTTCGGGTATTTCGTTACCGAACAGGTCATCAACATAGTCCTGCTTTTCGGTGCCATCTTTCTCTTCGTTCCGCCCTCTACACCGTGGGCCACGGCTGTGCTCCAGTTCAGTTCGATCTGTCTCGCTGCGACGCTGGTGTTTACGCCCGTCGGGAAGCAGATACGGAACTCTTTCCGGCGATCTGTCCGTTCTTTGCTTAAACTACCGCCCCAGAAGCAGTCGGCTAACAACGATTGATCGGTCGCCACGTAGAATCGGGCTAAACGCGGTTTGACTCGCTGCTACTCAGATCGCGGATATCGTACGCCTCCGACTGCACCGACCCTTCATTTGACAGAAAACACTTACCGAGCGACTGGAGTTAGACTGTCAATGCCCTCCTCCCGTCGGCGATACCTTCGTGGCTGTGCCGCGACCCTCGGACTGGCAACCGCTGGTTGTCTGGGTTCGAACGAGTCAACGGAACCAACGCCGGCGAAAACCAGTACAGCGCCGGAATCAGAGACTGGGACTGCCACCCCCACACAGAGCGGGCAAACGGAATCGTTTGTCGCCTGGCAGCAGTCGCTCGAATCTAAAGTCACGGCCCAACCAGCCAGTACGGACAACAGCGTCTACGTCGGCACAAAGTCGGGAACCGTCAAATCACTTGCAACTGCTGACGGGAGCCAGCAGTGGTCCTACGGCGCGAACGAACCCATCCGCTCGCAACCGAGACGTGTCGGGAATACCGTATTCGTCATAAGTGGGAAAGAGGGGCTGTACGAGGACCACGTCGTCGTGGCACTCGACGCCGAAAACGGCTCGAAGCAGTGGACGTTCGCTCCCGGAGAGTGGTGGCTGGAGTTGCTTGGCGCGGCCGGGAAGCGAGTGTACGTCGGAACGAACACTGACGCCCGGGCAAAGCAGGGACAGACGCTCTATGCACTCGCCGTTTCTGATGGGTCGGTACAGTGGTCCGGCGAAGTCGGCAATCAGTACGAGGGGGTCGTTCGAAACGGGACGATATACGTGGCCTCGCGCGGCCGATTCTACGCGTACGACACTGAGACCGGTGAGCAACGGTGGGCCAACGACGTCTCGGACTACTACTCCCAGACGATGGTCGCCACCGACGACACGCTCTGTTATGCTGCTGATATGGACGAGACTCGGGGCACGCTACTCGGCGTGGATTCCGACACTGGGGAGACGCTCTGGACCCACGGGGAAGGGTCCATCGCATCGACGACGCTCCACGACGGGACGCTCTACGCTGGTGGGACACACGTCGCCGCGCTCAACCCGACGACTGGCGAGCAACGGTGGCGAACGGACCAGTCCGGGGACGTCCAACAGGCCCCGGTTCAGGACGGGACTCTCTATACGGGTGGCGACGTGGTTCGCGGTCACGACAGTAGTACCGGCAAACTGGACTGGACGTGGAGACCGGAGACGAATATTAAAGGGGTGGTGCCGGCGGCAGTCGTGTCAGATACGCTGTACGTGGACTCGTGGGCGTACGGCGATCCACGGAATCGATTCAAATTCGCGCTCAATACGACGGCAGGAACGAAACGGTGGGCGTTCGATGTCGAGAGCGATCTGACCGATCTGTCTGTCGACGAAAAACGGGCGTACGTCGCCGCTGACGATACTGTGTACGCGCTGGAATAACCGGAAAAACGTCTCGCTGACGCTGTTTCTACAGCACGCCCATCTCGTCCAACCGCTCGGGCAGGTAGGTCTCTGTCACGAAGTCGAGCCCCCGAGACGCGAGCGCCTGCTGCTCGGCCTTCTTATTGATGTCGAGCTGGAGTTCGATCTGCTCCTCCCAGAAGTCGGTCTGGAAGCGCGGGTCCTCCAGTTCGCTCTCCAG
Source organism: Haloarcula sp. H-GB5 (assembly GCF_054850705.1). NCBI lineage: Archaea > Methanobacteriati > Methanobacteriota > Halobacteria > Halobacteriales > Haloarculaceae > Haloarcula > Haloarcula sp. H-GB5. Next base: position 905,789 of record NZ_JBTWBG010000002.1, read on the forward strand.
GGCGTTGACGTCGGAGTCCGACAGCGGGTCTGTCGGCAGTTCGTACTCGACGATGTCTTCGGGGCGGATACCGATGAACTGCGCTTCGGGTGTCGCCAGGTACTCCGAGAGATGGGCCGATTTGATCGAGCCGTAGGAGACCGACCCGAAGATACGGTACGACCACGGGTCACCGTCAGTGAACACCGTGACCGGGAGGTCGAGTTCGTCGTGGAGGCGCTTGATGAGCCGCCGGGTCGCCCGCGCGGGCTGACCGCCGAGGTGGACCACCAGCGCGTCGTACTCGTCGTCGAAGCCGTTCTCGACGAGTCGGTCGCGCATCCCACCGGTCTCCACGCAGAGGACGAACTTCGCGTCGTTGTCGAGGAATTCGATGGTGTCGGGGTTGTTCGGGATCTGGTAGCCGCCCTGCCCCACGTCATCCTGACAGTGGATCTCGCGGTCCCCGCGGTTGGTCTGCTCGCGGAGGAGCAGTGGCCCCATCACCTTCGCTCCGGACTCCTCCGGGCGCATGTGGAAGTCCTCGCGTTTGACGTCGGAGACGATCTCCAAGTCCTCGATGAGGTTGTTCGACTCGTCCTGTGTGTTGAACTGGGCTTCGTCGAGGTCCCAGGACTCCGAGAGGTAGTACAGTTCACGCAGGGTCGAGGAGCGGTCTTCCTCCAGTTGCTGTGAGAGGAAGTCGATGGTGTAGACTGCCTTCAGGATCTTTTCGGCCCCGGATATCGTCTTGGCCGACCGCGTAGAGTTCCGGTCGCCGTACACCCAGACCTGCTCGTCCTCGTCGAAGACGATGTTGGACTTGGTCCGGGTAGGAATCGTCATTGTCGGGACCTCGCCGTCGGCGAACTGGTCGTAGAAGTCCGCCGCGAGGTCGATGAGTTGCTCGCGCGCTTCCTCGGTGTCGGGTGTGGTGTCTGAGTCGGTGCTCATATCAGGCGTTCACCGTAAGTTTCTCTTCTTCGATGCCGTCGACCGAGACGGTGAACTCGGCCTCGCCAGTCACGCTGTATTCGAGGACGGCCGTTTCACCAGCCCCGACGGTCGGGGACCACTTGACGAACCACTCGCCGTCCATCTCGACAACTGTCGCACCGTTCGTGTCCTGCGGTTCGGCGGTGACGATGTCGGTCAGCTCCACGTCCGCGTTCGTGTCGTCGTTGTTCTCGATTCGGACCCGGACCGTGTCGTCCTCAACCTCGCGCTCGACGAGGACGTTGTTCATGATGCGGGCCAGCGAGTCGTCGATGTGTAGCTCGTCGTTGTCGGTGACTTCGGTGAGCTTCTCGGCCATCTCCGGCAGGATGGTCGCCAGCTTGTCCTGTTTCTCGCGACGCTGTTGCATCGAGCGGCGCTTGTTCAGGTAACTTTTGAGCTCGCGGGCGGCCTCCCGGATGGCGAGTTCGATCTCGTCTTCCATCTCGGGGACATTCGCGATGGCGTCCTTGGACTCGCTGGTGAAGGGCACGTTCGTCGAGGCGACGTGGACCATGATGACGGCCGGCCCCTTCGGGATGCCGGAGCCGCCGGGCTGGTCGAGGTTGTAGTTGCGCCAGCGGATGGACTTCACGACATCGGTGGTCGCACAGGCCCCGCGCTGGTACACCAGCGGGACCCGGTTGGCGAACCGCATCACATCAACTGTCCCCTCGCTTTCGAGTTCACCGCCGTAGGCGATACCGGCCTCAACGATGAACGGGTCGCCGCCGTGGACCGACGCATCCCGCGTCGAGGCGGCGTAGAAGTCCGCGTCGAACTCCTTGCGAAGTCCTTCCTCGACGAGTTCCGCGCTGATCGGGGAGAGACAGTCCGTCGGCGGCGCGATGATGTCTGTCTCGCGCATCGCCGACAGCAGTTCGCTCGCCGTATCGCGGTCGTCGGCGATATCGGAGACCTTTGGCGGCTCCTCCGGGACACCCTCGGCGGCCGTCCAGAGCGCCTCTAGCACGTTCTCGCGGGCCGTCTCACCGAAGGTGGCGTCGTCTTGCTCCTCGGTCATGTCGGCCGCACGGTCGATGTAGCCCCGGAGTTCGTCGCGGGTCAGCCGGTGGCGGCCGTCGTCGTCGAATTTGTCGGCCAGTCGACTCGCCAGCCCCTCGATCGCGGCGTCGTCTTTGCGTTTCGTCGTTACCTCGTCGACGAGCGCGTAGAGATCGCTCGATAGGTTGTCGCTGACGGCACCCCAGGCGGCTTCGACGGCGTTTTCTCGAACTGTCGCGCCGAACGTCGTGTCGCCGTCCGCTTCGGCGTCTTCGGCCGCCGAATCGACGATAGCTTCGACCTCGTGGTACGCGACTCGGTCACGGTCGTGGATGGCGTCGGACACGGCGGCTGCGAACGTCGCAGTGGTCTCAGCGCCTTTGTTCGCCACGGCGTCCTCGACAGCGTGCTCGATGTCGGCGTCCTCGTTGACTTTCGGCGGCTGCCAGGCCATGCCGCGGCCGTAATGGCGGTCGTTGAAGTTCGCGATGACGCTGTCGGCGGTCTTCCCGCCGACGCGGGTGAACTCCTCCTGCATGAAGCCGGACACAGAGTACGAATCCGTCGCTTCGAGCATCTTCAGGAGCGTCCCCAACTCGACGCCGTGGGGGTGTGGGCGAATTTCTTCCGTCTCGTCGGGGAGTTCGGCGCGCTCGGCCCGCTCGAACTTCAGGGACTCGTCCAGCCCTGGTTCGTCGAATTCGATGCGGGCGTGGGGGTTGACCACAGCGGTGTCCTGAATGTAGTCCCGCAGTGTCGACCGGGCCCGCATGTTGGCCTCCATTTCCAGCTCGATTCGCGTCCCGTGAGGTCGCTCCCACGTTGTCGTCTCGTCGACGCTGATTTCGGGCTCATTGGTGTCCGTGTCGACGATGAGTTCGAAGTACTGTGCCTCGTCCTGTCCCTTCGGTCGGGACGTTATCTTTGCCGGCTTGCCCGACGTCAGCTGCGAGTAGAGCACAGCCGCAGAAATCCCGATTCCCTGCTGGCCGCGGTTCTGCTCTCTGGCGTGGAACCGGGAGCCATACAGGAGTTTCCCGAAGATTTTCGGTGCCTGTTCCTTCGTAATCCCGGGGCCGTTGTCCTCGACGACCAGTTTGTAGTAGTCGCCGGACTCCTGAATCTCGACGTAGATATCGGGGAGAATACCGGCCTCCTCACAGGCGTCGAGCGCGTTGTCGACGGCCTCCTTGACGGCCGTGACGAGCGCCCGGGCCTCCGAGTCGAAGCCCAGCATGTGCTTGTTCTTCTCGAAGAACTCGGCGATGGAGATGGCCCGCTGGGATTCGGCCAACTCCTCGGCGATCCCTTCGCCCTCGCCGAGTCGCGACTGATACGAGGTCATTGTCGTGCGATACGTACCCGCGTCGGGGTTAAAAGGTAATCGCCACCAGAGTGAAAGTGAAAACTGTCCCCGAAACCGCGGTCCCGCGCGCGTGCGGGAGCTTTATACGTCCCCCTCTATTAGGACGGGTAAGTTCCTATGTCAGGAGAGTCTGATGAGTACGGCGCAAAGTCGATCCAGACCCTCGAAGGGCTGGAAGCCGTCCAGAAGCGACCCGCGATGTATATCGGGTCGACGGACGCTCGTGGCCTCCACCATCTTGTCTATGAGGTGGTCGACAACGCGATCGACGAGGCGCTCGCCGGCTACTGTGACAACATCGACGTAACGATTCACGACGACGGTTCAGTCTCTGTCAGCGACGACGGGCGAGGTATCCCCGTCGATACCCACGAAGAGCACGGCCGCCCGGCCGTCGAGGTCGTGATGACGATCCTCCACGCGGGTGGGAAATTCGACAACAAGTCCTACCAGGTCTCCGGTGGCCTCCACGGGGTCGGGGTGAGCGTGGTCAACGCGCTCTCGAAGTGGCTCGAAGTCGAGGTCAGGCGCGACGGCGCGCTCTGGAAGCAGCGCTTCGACCACGGCAAGCCCGAGTACGACCTGAAGAAGGTCCGCGACCTCGAACCCGACGAAGAGACGGGGACGACGGTCCGGTTCTGGCCCGACGACGAAATCTTCGAGACCGGCGAGTTCAAGTTCTCGACGCTCTCGTCCCGCCTGCGTGAACTCGCCTTCCTCAACTCCGGCGTCGCCATCTCTATCCACGATGAACGCGACGGCGAAACGGAGACGTTCGCCTACGACGGCGGCATCCGCGAGTTCGTCGAATACCTGAACGAAACCAAGGACCCGCTCCACCGGAATATCATCTACTTCGAGGACGAAGAAGAGATCGCCGAGGGGCCGGTGCAAGTCGAAATCGCCATGCAGGGAACTGACGACCTGCAGGGGTCGATCCATGCCTTCGCCAATAATATCAATACACGCGAGGGCGGGACACACCTCACCGGATTCAAAACATCACTCACACGGGTCGTCAACGACTACGCGACCGACAATAATCTGCTCAAAGATCTGGACGATACACTCAAAGGCGACGACATCCGCGAAGGGCTGACGGCTGTCATTTCTGTCAAACATCCCGACCCGCAGTTCGAGGGGCAGACCAAGACGAAACTCGGCAACAGCGAGGTCCGTGGCATCGTCGAATCGGCGATGCACGACGGGCTAGCGACCTTCTTCGAGGAAAACCCCGATACGGCCGAAGCCATCGTCGGGAAGGCCGTCGAGGCCGCAAAGGCACGGAAAGCCGCACAGAAGGCCGAGGAACTCACCCGTCGGAAGTCGGCGCTCGACTCGACCGCACTGCCCGGAAAGCTGGCCGACTGTCAGACACGGGACCCCGAGGAAGCCGAACTGTTCATTGCCGAGGGTGACTCTGCGGGCGGCAGCGCCAAACAGGGCCGGAACCCGGACTTTCAGGCTATCCTCCCTATCAAAGGGAAGATCCTGAACGTCGAGAAACACCGGCTGGACCGGATTCTGGAGAACAACGAGATACGGAACCTCATCACTGCGCTCGGGACCGGTATCGGTGACGAGTTCGACATCGATGACCTGCGCTACGAGAAGATCATCCTGATGACCGACGCAGATGTCGACGGGGCGCACATCCGGACGCTCCTGCTGACGCTGTTCTACCGGCACATGAAGCCGCTGCTGGAAGCAGGCTACGTCTACGCCTCCCAGCCGCCGCTCTACCGGATCCGCTACCGCGGCAACACGTACGATGCGATGACGGATGCAGAACGCGACACGATCATCGAAGAGAAGTGTGACGGCAATCCCACGCAGGTCCAGCGGTTCAAGGGCCTTGGTGAGATGAACCCCGATCAGCTCTGGGAGACGACGATGAATCCCGACAACCGGATTCTCAAGCAGATCACCATCGAGGACGCCGCGGCCGCGGACAAGATGTTCAATATCCTGATGGGCGACGCCGTCGAACCGCGCAAGGAATTTATCAAGGAGCACTCGCCTGAAGCGGAGTGGGTCGACATATGAGTTCTGACGCGAACGACGCGAACGCCCCGGCAGAGCAGATCAAGCACGTCCGCATCGAGGACGAGATGGAGCAGTCCTACATCGACTACGCGATGTCGGTCATCGCGGGTCGGGCGCTCCCCGACGTTCGGGACGGCCTCAAACCCGTTCATCGGCGCATTCTCTATGCGATGCACGAGATGGGCGTCTCCTCGAACACCGCTCATCGGAAGTCCTCCTCGATTGTCGGCGACACGATGGGTGACTACCACCCACACGGCGACTCGGCCATCTACGACACGCTCGTTCGGATGGCACAGGACTTCTCGATGCGGTATCCGCTGATCGACGGGCAGGGGAACTTCGGGTCGATGGACGGCGATCCGGCGGCCGCCATGCGGTACACGGAAGCCCGCATGGCCCCCATCGCCGAGGAACTGCTCGAAGATATCGAGAAAGACACCGTCGACTTCTCCAGTAACTACGACGACCGCCTGCAGGAACCCGACGTACTGCCGTCGAAAGTACCGAACCTCCTGTTGAACGGGTCTTCCGGGATCGCCGTCGGCATGTCGACAAACATCCCGCCGCATAACCTCGGCGAACTGGTCGATGCAACGGTCCACCTGCTCGAAAACCCCGACAGTACGGTCGAGGACCTGATGGAGCACGTCAAGGGACCGGACTTCCCGACCGGCGGCAACATCGTCGGCCGCGACGCCATCTATTCGGCGTACGCGACCGGCCGGGGCCGTCTGCGAGTTCGCGCAGAGTATGAGGTCGACCCGGAGGAGGGTCGCATCGTCATCAGCGAACTCCCCTATCAGGAGAACAAGGCCCGCGTCGTCGAGCGTATCGCCGACGACGTGAACGAAGGAAAAATCGAGGGCATCTCCGACCTGCGGGACGAGTCCGACCGCAACGGCGTCCGGATAGTCATTGAACTCAAGCGTGGGGCAAACATCGACGTGGTCGAAAACCGGCTGCTCGACCACCATCTGGAATCCACGTTCGGCGTTATCAACCTCGCACTGGTCGACGGTCAGCCCAAGGTCCTCTCGCTGAAAGAGAGCCTCCAGCACTACATCGACCACCGCCGCGAGGTCGTCCGCCGGCGCTCCGAGTATGACCTCGCCGAAGCCGAGGATCGCGCCCACATCCTCGAAGGGCGGCTGAAGGCGCTCGAAAACGTCGAGGACGTGGTCGAACTCATCCGGAACAGCGAGGACCGCGACGCTGCCCGGTCGGGCCTGCAGGAGTCCTTCGAGTTCTCGGAGGATCAGGCCGCCCACATCGTCCGGATGCAGCTCGGCTCGCTCACTTCGATGGAATCGGCCGAAATCGAAGACGAGTACGAGGACGTGCAGAACACAATCGACTACCTCGAATCCGTCCTCAACAGCCGCGAAAAGCTCGACAGCGTCATCGCAGACGAACTCCAGGAAGTCAAAGACGATTACGACGACGACCGCCGGACGAGTATCATCGAGGACGAAGGCCAGGTCACCCACGAGGACCTCATCCCCGAAGAAGACTGCGTCGTTGTCATCACCGAGGACGACTACATCAAGCGGATGCCCGTCGAGAACTTCGATCCCCAGAACCGCGGCGGCAAGGGGATCATCGGGGCCGACCCCAAGGAGAACGACCGGGTTTCGAAGGTGTTCCGGGCCAACAGCCACGACTACCTGCTCTGTTTCACCAATCAGGGACAGGTCTACCGGCTCAAGACCTACGAGATCCCGGAAATGTCCCGCACCGCACGGGGCAAGTCCGCCATCAATCTCATTGACTTGGACGACGGCGAGGAACTGACCGCCGTTGTCTCGACCGACGAGTTCGGCGACGACGAGTGCATCACGATGGTGACCCGGAACGGCTACGTCAAGCGGACCTGCTGTTCGGAGTTCGAGAACATCCTCTCGACGGGGATCATCGCCGCCAAGCTCGAGGACGGCGACGAACTCATCGACGTGGACGTCACCGACGGCACCGGCGACCTCGTCATCGCCACGGAGGCCGGCATGACCATCCGCTTCAGCGAGAGCGAAGTCAGCGAGATGGGCCGTTCCGCACGCGGTGTCAACGGCATCAAGCTGCAGGGCGACGACAAGGTTGCAGGGATGGTTGCCACCGACGACGACGACTCCCGGTCGCTGTTGACCGTCACGGAACACGGCTTCGGGAAGCGGACCAAACTCGACGAGTACCGCACGCAGTCCCGCTACGGCAAGGGGCTCATCGACATCAAGACCGACGACCGCAACGGCCGCGTGTCGACGGCCAAGGCGGTCACCGACGAGGACCATCTTGTCATCATGTCCGAGCAGGGCCAGATAATGCGCATCCGCGCCGGCGACGTGTCGCAAGTCGGTCGGAACACAAAGGGTGTGACGATTATGGGACTCGAAGAGGATGACCGCGTGGCGACTGTGACAGTTGTGCCGGCAGAAACCGAAGAATAAGGGCCGATTCCCAGTCCCCAGTCCCGCGGTCTGGCTCGCCTTCTCTCCGTCTACACAGTTACAGCACGCGCTTGCCGAAGGCACTGGCGACGAGTTCACAGGCCAGTTCAGCGGTACGGTTGTGTTCGTCGAGAATCGGGTTCACCTCGACCAGTTCCATCGAGCGCATCTGGTCGTGGTGTTCGGCGACGTACTCCATCGCGATGTGGGCCTCGCGGTAGGAGACGCCGCCACGAACCGGCGTCCCGACGCCGGGGGCCTCCGTCGGGTCGAGCCAGTCGAGGTCGAGCGAGACGTGTATCCCGTCCGTCCCATCAGTGGCAATATCCAGCGCCTCGTCGACGACTTCCGGTGCGCTCCGGGCGTCGATATCAGACATCGTGTATGCCGTGATATCACTTTCTTCGATCAGCCGGCGTTCCCCGTCGTCCACATCTCGCAGACCGACGATAACGACGTTTTCCTCGCTCACCGCTGGCGTGTGCGCCCACTCGTGGTCCGAAAACTCACCGAGACCGAGGACGGCCGCCAGCGACATCCCGTGGATGTTCCCGCTGGGTGTGGTCTCCGGTGTGTTGAAATCACCGTGGGCATCGAACCAGATGACGCCCAGTTCCTCGTCCTCGCGGGCCGCACCGGCAATGGTACCGATGCCGATAGAGTGGTCGCCGCCCAGAACGAGCGGGAACCGCCCTTCCTGAAGAGTCGCGTCGACCGCCGTCGTCACGTCCTCGCAGACCTCTTTCGTTTCTCTGAAAAATTTTGCGCGACCGTTCTCTAAGCTCCCGGCGTCGGGGTCGCGCTCCTCCGGTCGCGGCACGGCGATGTCGCCGCCGTCGATACAATCGATACCGATATCCGACAACTGGTCGGCGAGGCCGCCGTACCGGATCGCTGATGGTCCCATGTCGACACCGCGCCGGTCGGCACCGAGGTCCATCGGCACGCCGAGCACGCGAACCTGTTGTTGCATACTATCGCCTCCACGGGCGGCGAATAAAGACCCAGCGTTGGATCGACGACAGGCGCGGCTTCCTATGTATACGGCGCACAGACCAGCTCAATGCCCTCTTCGAAGCTGATCTCCGGTTCCCAGCCCGTCGCCTCGTGCATCTTCGAGAAGTCAGCGCAGGTGTCGTGGACGTACACGTCCTCGGGAATCGGGTTCTCGACGTACTCCGGTTCGATGTCCGTTCCGAGTTCGTCGTTCAGCATCTCGACGACCGTGTTGAAGTCGTAGGCTTCGCCGGTTCCGAGGTTGTACACGCCGTTTAGCTCGTGCTCGGCGGCCAGGACGAGCCCACGGACGATGTCGTCGACGTGGGTGAAATCGCGAGTCTGCTCGCCGTCACCGTACAGCTTCGGTGCGTTGCCGCTGGCCAGGTCGTCGGCGAACTGGGCGATGACGTTGGCGTACTCACCTTTGTGTTCCTCTGCGCCGCCGTAGCCCTGATACACCGAGAAGAAGCGCATCCCGGCCAGCGTGAGGTCGTAGTGGTTCTGGAAGTACTCGGCGTACGTCTCTCGGGCCATCTTCGAGGCCTCGTAGCCAGTGTTGACCGTCACGTCCATGTCCTCCGGCGAGGGTTCGGTTCGGCTGCCGTAGATGGAAGACGTCGAGGCGTAGACGACGGTGTCACAGCCGTCGTCTCGGGCCTGCTCGACCGTGTTGACGAACCCCTCGACGTTCACGCGAGCGCCGTGGGTCGGATTGTCCTCGTGCATCGCGTAGGAGGAGAGTGCCGCGAGGTGGAACACGACGTCCACGTCGGTCGGCAGGTCGTCATCGAGGACGCTCTGTTCGACGTATTCTACGTCTTCTGATACGTTCTCGGGCGTGCCGAGGTACCCGTCATCTATGGCGACGACATCGTTGTTCTCGGCCAGTTTGTTCGCGAGGTTTGCCCCGATGAACCCCCCACCGCCGGTCACCAGAATACGATCATTTTCCATATCTGTGTCAGGTCAGCGATGCAATAAAGTACTAACGTTTTCCGCGATTCTAAGACGGTTCCAGACGGTTTACCGTCGCATTTAAGGACGGCTGTACCGAACAGGACATTATGTCATCTATCGAACTGACACCCAGTCAAAAGAACATTTTGCAGGAACTGGTAAATCTCTATCGGGAAAGTGAAAGCGCTGTCAAAGGCGAGGATATTGCCGAAAAAGTCGACCGAAACCCCGGTACGATCCGCAACCAGATGCAGAGCCTCAAGGCCCTGCAGCTTGTCGAGGGTGTTCCTGGCCCCAAAGGTGGGTACAAGCCCACCGCCAACGCCTACGACGCGCTCCAGATTCAGGACATGGACCAGGCTGCGGAAGTCCCGCTACGCCATAACGGCGAGCTCGTCGAACACTCGAACGTCGAGGAGATCGACCTGACCAGCGTCCACCACCCTGAGGAGTGTCGTGCGGAGATTCAGCTTCAGGGTACGATGTCCGAATTCCACGAAGGCGACTCGGTGACAGTCGGACCGACACCACTGTCGAAGCTCCAGATTATCGGGACGCTCGAAGGCAAGGACGACACCAACAACAAACTCATCCTCGCTATCGACGATATGCGGGCACCGGCGGGCGAACCGGAACACTAGTCCGTGTCTCTGGTTTTTTGAATTGTTTTTCTGCGGTCACCGGGGCCGCATCATACCGCATTGGTTCCGGATCTCGCCGGAGAATCCTTCCCCCGCTGAGAGGGATTTCAAAGGGTTTGTATCAGTTGGTTTCGGAGTCTCCGGTATGACAGAGAACGTGGTCGTGCTCGGAGCGGGGTACGCTGGCGCGGGGGCAATCAAGAGTTTAGAGGACGAGTTAGATGGTGAGACGGACGTTGATGTCACGTGGGTTTCTGAGACGGACTATCATCTGGTCTTGCACGAGTCCCACCGTTGCATCCGTGACCCGAGCGTGCAAGAGAACATCGCTATCCCCGTTCACGAGATCAAACAGCCTTCGACCGAGTTCATTCAGGACGAGGTCGTCGGCATCGACACTGATGCTCAGGAAGTCAACCTCGCCGATTCCGACACCGTCGAGTACGACTACCTGCTCGTGGGGCTGGGCTCCCAGACGGCCTTTTTCGGCATCGAAGGACTCGAAGAGTACGCCCTGACGCTCAAGAGCCTCGATGACGCCCTTGACATCCACGACAAGATCCAACAGGCCGCCCGCGACGCTTCTACAAACGACCCAGCACAGGTCGTCATCGGCGGCGCTGGCCTCTCCGGTATCCAGACCGCCGGCGAGGTCGCCGAGTTCCGCGACGAACACAACGCGCCCATCGACATCCACCTCGTCGAAGGCCTCGATCAGGTCCTGCCCAACAGCGACCCCGAACTCCAGGGTGCCCTGCGCAAGCGCTTGGAAGCCGCCGACGTGAACATCAAGTGCGGGGAGTTCATCGGCGAGGTCGACGAGGAGACGGTGTACATCGGCGACGAGGACGAACTGGACTACGACGTACTGGTCTGGACCGGCGGCATCACCGGCCGGGACTGCATGCAGGACGTTGACCTCGACAAGGACGAGCGCAACCACCGCGTCCACGCGGAAGGGAACTTCCAGACCGAAGACGAGCATGTGTTCGCAATCGGTGACTCGGCACTGATCGATCAGCCGGGCGACCAGCCCGCCCCGCCGACCGCTCAGGCCGCCTGGCAAGCCGCCGAGGTCGCCGGCGAAAACCTCGCTCGCGCGGCGCGAGGCCAACCGCTCAAGACCTGGACCCACAAGGACAAGGGCACAGTCGTTTCGGTCGGCGAGAAAGCTGTCGCCCACGACGTGGTGAACATGCCTATCGAAACCTTTGGCGGGCTGCCTGCGGAACTGCTGAAGAAAGCGATCGCCGCCCGCTGGATCAACGATGTCACCGGCGTGGGTCGGGCCGCTAAGGCCTGGCCTGACATGTAGTACCTTTTTACTTCACCCCCTCTCCTCGCGCCTCCGGCGCTGCGGGGAGTGGGTTCGCAAAAATCTACGCTAAAAACGACCTTCTCGCTCCCGCTGGTCGCGAGAAGTGAAACCGCTCGCCACTGGCGAGCGGTATACTGTTTCTACCGCACCGCGACTGCACAGGTCCGCTACCACGCTGCGACTGCACTGCGCCCGACACTGCGCTACTTCTACTACTGCAACAGTGGCCGCTCGCGGCTATCGGGTGTCGAGAAGCCTAGCGGTCGACAGACAGACCAGCGTGCCACCCGTCGGCGTCGGCTTCCTCGACAACCGTGTCCATCTCCGCCAGATATGAGACGGCGAGGCTGGCACACTTGGCCGCTTTGCGCTCCCCTTCGGTGCGGAACTCGCCGGTAACGCGGTTGGCGTACACCGTGCAGACAGCGCCGGCCCGCAGGCCATAGAGGTTCGCGAGCGTGAGAATCGTCGCGGCTTCCATCTCGAAGTTAAGGACGCCGGCCTCCTGAAGCGCCGCGATGCGTTCGTCGCTGCCGCTGGCCTCGAAGTCCTCGAACCCGGGGCGTGACTGCCCGGCGTAGAAACTGTCCGTCGAGCAGGTGACGCCGAGGTGGTAGTCGTAGCCAAGTTCCTCGGCGGCGGCGACGAGCGCCGAAACGATCCGATGGTCGGCGCTGGCGGGATAGTCCTCGCGGACGTACTCCTTGCTGGTCCCCTCCTGTCGCACCGCGCCGGTCGTGATGACGAGGTCGCCGATGCTGGCTTCCTCCTGGATTGCGCCACAGGAGCCGACCCGAATAAAGGAGTCAGCGCCGACGCGGGCCAGTTCTTCGAGCGCGATAGCGGCCGACGGGCCGCCGATGCCCGTCGAGGTCACGGAGATGGGCGTCCCGTCGTGGGTACCCGTCGCCGTGCGGTACTCGCGGTGTTCGGCGACGATGTCGTGGTCGTCCCAGTAGTCGACGACCTTTTCGACCCGCTCGGGGTTCCCCGGCAGCAGGACGCTGTCGGCCACATCGTCATCGCTTACTTCCAGATGGTACTGTACGTCGTCGTTCGGGTCTTCGCTGTCACTTGTCATTTGTCGAGATGATCGCTGGTGATTGTCGTCGGCAGGAGCTCCCCGAGTTCGTACACCGTCGGCTCGTCGCCGTCGGTGATAATCTTGAAGGACTCGTCACAGAACTCGCTGAACGTCTGGCGGCACATCCCACAGGGGGTGACGCCGTCTCGCTTGCCAGAGGTGACAGCGACGCGTTCGAACGACTGGTAGCCGTCGCTGACGGCCGCACCGATGGCCACTTCCTCGGCATGTAAGCTGTTGCTGTAGTTCGCGTTCTCGATGTTACAGCCGGTGTAGACGGTACCGTCGCTCGTTTCCAGCGCCGCGCCGACGGTGTACTCCGAGTACGGCGCGTACGCCTCGTCGATGGCGTCTCTCGCTGCGTCGAGGAGGTCCTCCATGCACTGGGCGTCGCAGGGCCGTGTAGAAATTCTATCGGTCTCGGTAGCAGTCGGTTTGCGGGTATCAGGCGTCGGCGGCACTGACGGCCGCGACAGCGTCGCGGACCGCCTGTGTGGTGTCGGCGACCAGCGCGTCGATATCGTCGCTCTCTGCGTACACCCGGACGTACGGCTCGGTGCCGCTCGGCCGGACGAGCGTCCACGACCCGTCGTCGAAGGAGAGCCGGACGCCGTACTCCGTCGAGACATCGGCTTCAGGGAACGTCTCGGGCAGGCTGGATTCCAGTCGCCCCATCGTCTCGGCTTTGGCGTCGTCGGGGCACTCTACGCTCACCTTCTCGTACGGCCGTTCGGAGATGACGGCCCGCCTGTCAGCGACACCCTCCGCAGCGAACAGGCGCGTCAGCACGGCTGCGCTGGCGACACCGTCGATCCAACCGCCGAAGGCGGTGTGGATGTGTTTCCATGGTTCTGCGGCGAAGACGACCTCGGTTTCGTCGGTCGCGTCCGCGCGGACATCAGCGATTCCCACGTGGAGCGAGCCGAGGTGGATGCGTTCGACGCGGCCGCCAGCGGCTTCGACCCGTTCGTCGATACGACCGGACGCGTTGGGCGTCGTCACGACGACGGGGTCCGAAACGTCCGCGGCACGCGTGTAGTGTTCGGCCAGCATCGCGAGTATCGTATCTTCGTGGATGACATCACCGTCGGTATCGACAACGACGATACGGTCGGCATCGCCGTCGTGGCCGAACCCGAAGTCGGCGTCGGACTCGGCAACGAACTCGCGGAAATCGGCCAGTGTCTCCGGTGTAGGCTTGCTCTCGCGGCCGGGGAAGGTCCCATCTACGTTCGCCTCCGTCGCGAGTACGTCGGCACCCAGTTCTCGGAGGACCTGTGGCGTCGCCACGCTGGCCATCCCGTTCCCGCAGTCGACTGCCACCGTCAGCCCTGCTGGGTCGCCACCAAGCGATTCGGCGTAGTCGGCGACAGCGCTCCGATACTCGTCGAGGTGGTCGACCGCCTCTGTGTCGCCCCAGTCGTGCCAGGCTGTCGGCGTCGAGCCGTCCTCAATTCGCCCTTCGATGCGCGTCTCGTCGTCGTCGCTGTACTCGGTGCCATCGGCGAATACCTTGATGCCATTGTCCGTCGGCGGGTTGTGGCTCGCGGTAATCATCACGCCGTGGCGGCCCTGCGAGGCGTAAGCCAGCGTCGGCGTCGGCACGCGGCCGATTCTGACGACTCGCGCGCCGGCGCTTTGCAGTCCCGCGGCCATCGCGTCAGCGAGGGCTGGCGAGGTCACGCGACCGTCGTACCCCAGCACGAACGTCTCGCCGTCCTGCCCAGTTGCCTGTCCAACTCGCAGCGCGAGGTCCGGCGTCACCTTCGATACGACATCACCGCGGATCCCCGCGGTCCCGAACAGTTCCATACCGGCGATGCGGAAGCCGACCGTATAATTCTCTCGTTCGGCCCTCACTTCTTCCCGATAAGGAAGGTGTCGCCCTTGCCGTCACGGATAACTCGCTTGGTCACAGCAAAGCCGTGTCCCTCCAGTCGACTGCGGATGCCAGCAACGGAGTGACCGTTGGTCTCGAGTCGGTTTCCGTGGACTTCACAGTACACGAGCCGACACGAGGGCTGGTCGAGCGTCGCCGACAGACCATTGAGAACAGCGCCCTCAGTCCCTTCGACGTCGATTTTGATCGCAGTCGGTGTCGGCAGTTGGTTGTCGGCGATGAACTCGTCGCCGTGTCGCTTGCTAATTGTGATTGTCTCGTGCTCTGTCGCTGTCGTCACCAGCGAATGCCCGGCTGAACCGATCTTTTCGAGCGTAATGGAGAGTTCGGCTTCACCGTCCTCATCGACCATCGCGTGTTCGAATAGCGAAATATCGGCGCGGTTGTGCTGCATATTCTGTCGTAACCGCTCGGCGTTGTCGGGGTGTGGTTCGAATGCGATGACTGGATTGTCGGTCACCTCCGATGCCAGACAGGCATACAGACCGATATTAGCCCCGATATCGTAGAACACGTCGTCGGGCCGGAGTTCCTCCAGCAGATCAGCGAGTACCGGTCGTTCGTCTATCTTCCATAGGTCAGTAAACTCATTGTAGGTTGGTATCAGGAACTCTGTGCTGACATCATCGACTGTGACCACGTATGTATCGCCAGCAAGGCGGTACGAGACTTCACGATACTGGTTGTAACACCGGTTGAGTAGTGGTTTGACTCCGGTCCGGGATGCAAACTGAACGACGGCGTCTGAAGATATCATTTAGATAAGTTATTCAGACTAACTACCTATACTTGTCGTTTCACCATCACATTACACGGTTGCATATATCTACAGCTTAGACAGAATGCGCCAGTCGTCGCCTTGTAATCTCTCACTGCGGTGGAACAAAGCTGACCTCGGCACGAAAAACGTCTGGGCCGAGACCCGACCGTAACGATTGTTTCGTGTGGCTACAGCAGTTCGTCGAAGTCGTAGCCGTTGATGTCGACGCCCTCGGCGGTGACATCGGCGAGGTAGATACCGTTACCGGAGCCGGTGTCACGCTCGGCGGCGGCGTTGATCGAGGCGGCAGCGACCTCTTTTGCCTCCTCGTTTGTCATGTCTTCCTCGTAGCGGTCTTCAAGGGTCCCGTACGCGACGGTGAGGCCGGAGCCAGTGACAGTGTAGTCGTCCTTCATGACGCCGCCGGCCGGGTCGATGGAGTAGACGTGGTGGCCGTCGTCGTCGACGCCACCAAGGATGGGGTTGATAGCGAAGAAAGGGCCGCCGCGGGCGAAGTTGCCGGCCAGCGTCGAAAGGGCCTTCATGCTGATGTCCTCACCGCGCCGGGCCTCGTAGAGGTTGACCTCCGCGCGAAGCGTCCGGATGAACGACTGTGCGCCGCCGACACTCCCGACAAGGGTGAGCGCTGCGGTGGGGTGAATCTGCTCGACTTTCTGGACGTTCTTGTTCGAGACGAAGCGCCCGCCAAGCGAGGCACGCATATCTGTCGCGATGACGACACCTTCGGAGGTACTGATACCGATGGTGGTTGTGCCAGTCTTGTTCACCTTCTCCGAATCCTGTGCGGACTGTTCGGGGAGCTCGCCGACTTCGGGCGCGTACGGGTCGCTCTGGAACTCGTCAGCAGCCTGGGGTCCAGAAAGGTCCGGCCCCGGAGTCATATCTCGCATTACTGTGGGGTACTAGTCGGGCGCTGATAAAACCTCTTTTCCTGACGAACCTGGCCGCCACCGCTGCGGGCAGGTTCAGTCGGCTGCTCCGTCTTACGCGTTCGCCTGATCGTAGGCCTCGTTGAGTCCCGACACGGCTCGGTCCATCGGCAGTCGGAGTCCGAACTGCTCCGTGAGCATCGCCACCGGCAGCAGCATGATGCCCAGTAGCAGGGTGAGTTGATACAGTGCGAACAGCGTTGCGGTGTACAGTCGAGCTACCATCTTCCTCGGTCATTCCAGAGTGAGTCCGGTATATAAGTCTTGTCGCCGAATTTCAGTTACGGAGTATTGATTGTGAAGAACTATGGGGCCGCTGTCTTGCGATTTGCTGAAATGGCTGAGAGAACGGCCGACTACACGAACGACTCCCCGATCAGACATAATGGGAGTGTGTGTCAGATGGCTGGTTCGCATAAGTTATAGAGATAGTAATGGTGACGTGCGCAACAGACGCGAATCAAAACTATCGAATAGTCGGGCCACGAGAGCTAGTGTATGAACTACCTCGTGGCGATGGAAGCAGCCTGGCTGGTTCGTGACGTAGACGACATCGACGACGCTATCGGTGTAGCAGTGAGCGAAGCGGGGAAGCGGCTCAACGAGGCCGAGATGGACTACGTCGAGGTCGAGGTCGGCGCGACCGGTTGCCCGGCCTGTGGCGAACCGTTCGACTCGGCGTTCATCGCAGCCGATACGGCGCTCGTCGGACTGGTACTCGAGATGGACGTGTTCAACGCCGAATCCCCAGAGCACGCCCAGCGGATCGCCAAGAGCGAGATCGGTGGCGCACTCCGGGACGTCCCGCTGAAAGTCGTTGAGGTATTCGAGACCGAAGCCGACGAGGACGAAGCCGAAGCCGAAGCATAACCGAAGCGCTCCTTGATTCGCTTGGCGCAGTAGCCGTGGGCTTTTTATATTACCCATGGTAATTACAGATATGGACTTACCGACGCCACAGGACCTGCGTGAGCGCCGCAACGAACTCGGGCTGACCCAGAGCGAACTGGCGGAGCGGGCTGACGTCTCCCAACCCCTTATTGCGCGTATCGAAGGCGGCGACGTGGACCCACGGCTGTCGACACTTCGGCGAATCGTGACCGCTCTGGAGGAGGCTGAAGGCGGCATCATCAAGGCCCGCGACCTGATGAACTCGCCCGTTGTTGGCGTCGCGCCCGACGACTCTGTCCATCAGACGAAAGACGTGATGGACGAGAAGGGGTACTCACAGGTCCCCGTCATCCGGGACGGGGCACCGCAGGGACTCATCGGTAACTCCGACATCCGCCAGCGGCCCGAGGAGAACGTCGGCGACCTCCCGGTGGCTGAAGTGATGAACGAATCTATCGCAACCGTCGAGCCTGACGCACCTATCGACGAAGTCGATGCGTACCTGAACCATAATGCCGCTGTGATGGTCGTCGAAGGTGGGGAAACTATCGGTGTCATAACCGAAGCGGACATCGCGCGTACGGTCAGCTAACTCTAATTCTCAGAAGCGCGAACTGTGATAGTGGTCGCGTACTACCTGTAGGAGGGGCTTACTACCGAAAACAGTGTCAGGGGTATATGTCTATTCTCACCAATGAGAGACGTACGCATATGGTCAATCCCAGCGACCCACTGTATGCCGAACTCGAAAAGGCCCTCGAAACCGCCGAAAGCGAAGCGGCCAGATACCACATCCGACAGGCGCTCCAGATTCGGATTGCGGAGGAGACTGCCGGCAAAGACATCTTGTCCGCCTGAGCTCACCTGATCGGTTTCTGGCAGCCCCCGAATAGATCACTCGGTGAGTTCGAGATCACGAATCGACACCGCCTCATCTCCGTCAGCCACTTCGCCGATCACGCGGGCGTCCTCGCTGTCGGCGACAATCTCCGCAGCATCGGCCTCGGGGACCGCAGCGACAAACCCAGTCCCCATGTTGAACGTCCGATGCATCTCTTCGTCAGAGACCTCGCCTTCCGCTTGAACGAACTCGAAGACGGGCTGGGCCTCGAAGGGGTCCGTGATCTCGTACCGGTGGCTCCCCATCCGCGTGAGGTTTGTCCAGCCGCCGCCGGTGACGTGTGCGGCCGCGTGCGTCTCGCTGGCCCGCAACGGCGCAAGCACCTCGCTGTAGATCCGCGTCGGTGTCAGTAGTTCCTCGGCGATGGTCCTGTCGGAGTTCGGCGGGAACGGGTCGGTGTACTCGTGGTCCTGTGTGACTGCCTCGCGAGCGAGCGTGAGCCCGTTCGAATGGATGCCAGAGGATGGCCAGCCGACGATAGCGTCACCGGCTTCGGCCTCACCGGGGAAGACGGCGTCTTTCGGTGCCAGTCCAGCACAGGTCCCGGCGATGTCCAACCCCTTGATGACATCCGGCATCACGGCGGTCTCGCCGCCCACGAGCGCTACGTCGGCCCGCTCGGCCCCAGTCCGGAGCCCTGCGCCGATGTCCTCGCTCGTCTCCTCGTCGGGTGTTTCGACCGCGAGGTAGTCGACGAACGCCACCGGTTCGACACCGGTCGCGATGAGGTCGTTAGCGTTCATCGCGATGCAGTCGATGCCGATGGTCGAGTAGTCGTCGACGGCTTCTGCGACCAAGAGCTTCGTTCCGACGCCGTCCGTTGCGAGTGCGAGGTACTGGTCGCCGATGTCCACCAGCCCCGCGTAGTCGCCCTCGAACTCGCCGGCCGCGCCGATGAGCGCCTTTGTGGCCGCCTCGCTGGCGTCGATGTCCACACCGGTCTCTGCGTAAGTCAACCCCTCCGCATCTTCGTCGTCTGTGTCGTCAGCCTCGGACTCGCTGTTGGTCATACCCGAGAGCGTGCGTGGCGCGGGCAAAAGAGCGTCGTTCCGGCGGAGGCATCCCCCCGTCTCAGAGAACGAACAGGGCGCCGACCCCGAGCAGAATCGACGGCACCGCGACGGCGAGAAACACCGGTGTGCTCCATTCCCGAACCGTTCGGCCGTCGAGCGGGCCGAAGGGAAGCATGTTGAACCCGGCGAGCAAGAGATTGATCTGCAGGCCCATCCGCGCGACCTCCCAGAGGAAGCCGCTTGTACTCAACAGCAGCGCCGCGATGAAGGGAACGAGGAACACGACAGCGAGCGCGAGGTTTGTCACCGGGCCGGCGACGGCGATGAGGCCGTGTTGCTTCGCCGTGAGGCGGCCGCGGTGGACGACCGCACCCGGCGCAGCGAACAGGAAGCCAGCGAGGCCGCCCAGAACTGCAAACCCGAGCATCCGGTAGTCGGCCTGGAACGCGGCGATCTGACCGAAGCGGACGGCGACGACCTTGTGAGCCAGTTCGTGTAGCAGGAAGCCGACGCCGACGGTCAGCAGACTGACCGCGAACGTGCTGAGAATTTCGCCCGCCGACAGCCCACCGAACTGGAGGAAGACGATGCGGCGGAACTCGCGTTCGAGGAAGAAGGTAAATGCCAGTCCGAGCGCAAGCCAAGCGACGAGAAGGTCCCGGAGTTCGCGCTGGCTGAAGCTGAGCCCGGCGACGGTCCAGCCCGTGGCGGTTCGCCGTTGTCGGCCCGCCATCAGAGCACTCCCACGAGTATCTGAGTCCCTTCGCGGACACCCTGCCAGAGCAGGCGTGAGACACCTTGCATCCCGCCGATGTCCGAGGAGATGTACGGAATCAGCACCGGGAACACGACGTAGGAGGCGATTGCGCTACCGACGTTCGTCAGCGCGACGACGAGAATCAGGCGGAACAGCGGTACCGCACGCATCCGGCTGACGAGGTCCATCACCGGTGATTCCTGATCGTTGAGTATCTCGTTGAGCGTCGCGATATCGCTGATGTTGACGGAGATGTATCGCAACTCGACGTAGCCCGCGAACCAGCCCGCCGCGAGCAGCGGGAACAGGCTCGTCAGCCAGCCGAAGGCCCCGGCGGCGGCCGCACTCGACCAGTGCGCGCCGGCCACCTTCGCCAGCCCGCCGGCCAGCACGGCGTTGACCACCACCAGCGCGACGAACAGCTGCAGTAAGACGGCCTGACTCGCGCCGCCGAGGATAAGTAGGCCGAAGAAGATGAGAAAGACGACCCCGAAGCCGTAGCCGACGAGTTTGTACAGCGAGACGCGACGCCCACCTTCGGTTCCGGTGAGCGACTCCATCGGCGGAAGCGTCTCCGGGTTGTCGAGATAGTTCTGGATGCCCTCACGGTGGCCGGCGCCGACGACGGCGAGGACGTGATAGCCGGCCTCGCGGAGAGCAATGAGCCGGTGGGCGATGAACGCGTCGCGTTCGTCGATGAGCGCCTCCGCGCCGCCGGGGGAGAACTGACGGAACTCCTCCATCATCGCGCTGACCACGTCGGTGTCAGTCAGTTTCTCCATGTCGAACTCCTCGACATCGGCCTCACCACGGAACTGGACCAGTAGCGCGGCGATGGGAATCCCGATACCGGCTGCAGCAACACAGATGAGCAACAGCGTATCGAGCAAGCCCTCGACGGTCCCGCCGAGGCCCCCCGGCAGAACCCCCGAAAGCGCTCCACTCGGGACGATAAACGGACCACCGAAGGCCCCGGCGACGACCGCAAACAGCCCGCCGAAGACAGCACCGACGGTCAGTCCGACGGTCAACGGCGGCCCCATCTCGGCTGCGAGACTGCCGACGAGCTTGAGCTTCTCGACGGCCGTCAACCGCGCCCAGAACCGCTGGACGGTCGTCTGAATGTCCCGGTCGACGAGTGCGACGCCCAAACCGAGGCGTTCGGCGGTGTCGATGCCCGCCTTCATGTCTGCCCCCGGCTCGATATCGAAGCGGTCGCCCAGCCGGGTCTGGATGTACGACAGCATCCAGTATGCGAGGAACTGAAAGACGGTGTTCCCGCGCAGGAGGTCGCTCGCATCGAGGTCGTCGGGCGTTTCGCCCTTTATCTGCCGATACCGACCCTCGTCGAGTTCGACGGCGACGATATCGGGCTTGGATTCCTCAATCGCTGATTCCACTTCTTCGACGCTGTGCTCGGAAACGTGAGCGGTTCCGACGACGTCGACGCGCCCCGTCCCTGACGGTTCCGGGAACTCGTCTGCCGCCGACTCCGCGTGTTCGGTCATCACCCGCGTTACACATTCGTTTCCTTTACCCTTGTCGGGTCCGGGTGACCGCCGAGAAACGGGGGCCAAAATCATGTTTGTGGCATTGTATGTTCACGTCACGAGGCGAAGCTATTACGCACTCTCGTGTTAATACAGCCGCAGATGCCGTGGTAACTACTGGACGCTGACGGCATGTATAAATACGTAATAGATTTACCGATTCAAAAGACTGATATGTACAGGGTCAGACTGTATCGGATATACAATGTATGACCTGACTGGATTCCAGCGGGACCTGCTGTACGTCATTGCAGGCCTTGACGAGCCCCACGGGTTAGCGATCAAGGAAGAGCTCGAAAACTACTACGAGAGCGAGGTCAACCACGGCCGACTGTATCCGAACCTCGACACGCTCGTCGAGAAAGCGCTTATCGAGAAGGGCGAACGCGACCGCCGAACGAACTTTTACACGCTGACCAAGCGCGGCCAGCGCGAACTCGACGCCCGGAAAGAGTGGGAAGCGCAGTACGTCTCGGCGTAGCAACGTTTTCGAAGCCCGTCCGACAGACTCAACCCACGTGCTGGCCAACCTCGGGCCATGCCAACGGTATTGGAAACCTATATCGAGAACCGCTGGATGGTCCAGCCCAACCATTCGAACCATCTGGGTTCGACCCACGGGGGGAACGTGCTGAAGTGGATGGACGAACTCGGAGCGATGTCGGCGATGCGCTTTGCCGGCGAAACCTGCGTTACCGCTCGGATGGACCAGGTAAATTTCAAGCGTCCGATACCTGTCGGTGATACGGCCCTGATTGAAGCTTTCGTCTACGATGCTGGCGAAACGAGCGTCAAAGTTCGGCTCCGGGCTGCCCGAGAGAATATCAGAACCGGCGAGACTGAGTCGACCGCTGAGTCGTACTCGGTGTACGTCGCGGTCGACGAAGACAGGAACCCGGTTCCCGTTCCCGACGTGACGACCGACACTGACCGCGGTGAACGACTGCGGCAGCGTGCCCTCGATGGGGAAGCAAAGCGCTGATACCGTCTGCTGTAATCACCGTATTGTCACCTCGGAGTGACGACTACCGTCACGAAGAGACAGCCAACAGTATGAGCTTTATTCGGCTCCGCCACGTACCACGACTATGACACTCGATGTTGAAACGCCGGAGCGGCCGGAGCTGTCTACCGGCGTCGCTGCCGACGAGTACGACGATGCAGACGTACAGGGCGACGAATACCGTCGCGAGGACCTCGCCGAGGCCCTCGACGACGGTGCGTGGGCGGACGCCTTCGAAGAATGGGCCGCGGATGCGTCACTCGATGCCGACCAGTGGAAGATTGTCACGGACCTGGGACTCATCGAGGAGTTCGATTTCTTCTGGGACTCCTTCGCAGGTCGTGTCGGCTACCACGCTCCGGGCTTGCCCGAGGACTGGCGCGAGCGGGAGATCCACCCGGACATCGATTCCTGGGGCACTGTTTCAGGTATCAACGCCGGACTGACCGAGTTCGGACAGGTCGTCTGTGAGGTGCTGGCCGACGAGTACATCGACTGGGAAGCGGAGGAGGTCGGCGCGGATGACCTCCCGGACTTTTGAGCACGGCAGCGGTTGCATCCCCCTGTCGTCAGTGTCGGTACAGCACTCCCGGTCGTCGGCGCTGAATCGTTCCGGACGACTAGTCAGGGACCGGCAGCCTGATAATCACCCACGCGCTTGCACCAGATATGGCTGAAATCGTCACCCCACGCAAACGCGAGTGTGAACGGTGTGGGCGGGTCGACGAGTGGGACCCGGACCAACACAGTTGGCGTATCGTCACCGACGACGGCACCAAGCAGTCCGGCGACCCGCACTGTCTTCACGAGTGGGACATCAACGGCACGTTCAATCCGCTGGCCGAGTGAGTTCACCGTTCCGCTGCTGTCGACTTTTTGACAGACAGGCACGCCCCTGCTAGAACGAAGTCCGCCAACAGAATCCTGCAAAACATCTCCGGTAGCCAACAGGCGGCCGGCTATCGATCGATCGTTAGGACTCGCTATGCGCCCGCTTCAGCCGCGTCTTCGGGCATCGGCTCGCGCGATTCATCGCTGGTCTCATTGCCCTGCTGAATCGATATCGGCTCCAGTTCGACGGTTGCGGCGTCGTCGTCCTCGCCGATGACCTGTCCTTCGGTGACCCCGGTAGTGCCGGTGAATCCGGTCCGTTCCCCGTTGTTGGTCCCGACTGCGGTGAACTGGTACTGGGTCTCAGCACGGACGCTCACGTTCGTGTAACCCTCGTCAGTCCCCCAGTCGTCGTACCCAGTGGTCGAGTAGGGAACGGTCATCTCGAAGTTCCCGTTCTGATCTGTCTTGGTCTGCTGGCGGTAGATGAACGTCTTGTTCGTCGCCGGATTGCGCATCCGCACGGCGGTCTGGACTGTCGTGTTCGCCGGTCCGGTCCCTTCGACCGTCGCCCCGGGCACGCGCTCGAATATCTTCGTCCAGGCGGAGTGCCGGTACTGCGGACTGTTCGGGAATGCCTCGGTCTCACTGGAGCCGACCAGGCGGTAGTGCTCCAGCGCGGGCACCCGCTCGCTCGGGTTGTCGCCGAAACCACCCAGTTGCGAGGTCGTGTCCTGCTCGACGTACTGACGGGCCTGTTCCATGCTCTCGAACTCGCGGACAATCCGTCCCTGTTGCAGGCCCTCCGGTTCCTCTTCGCTGGTCGGCGCCCCGCGGTACTGCGCCCCCTGGCTTGTCTGCTTGTTCTCCCAGTCAATGACGATCGGTCGCGGCTCCGCGGCGCTGCCGTGGAACCGGTACAGTCGTGCCACCGTCGTCTCGTAGTAGGCCTGCTTCTGGAACGTTACCTGACGGACCCCGCTGCCCTGTGACTGGACGTACAATCGACTGTAGTAATCACTGGCCTCTACGCCGTCGACGAATGCTGGTGGTGCGAAGAACTTCCCGCGGTAGGGTTGGTTCCCGTTCGTCTCTGCCATCCGCCAGTCCACGGCAATGTATCTGGTCTTCGCGTCGTCCTCGTCCGTGCTGTCGAGGACGTTGTTGGCCTGCGTTTCATTCTGTGCGATCAGGAACGGCGCAGCCGTGTCGGTTCCCTGCTGGAAGGGGTTCGCATTCGGAACCCGTTCGGCTCTGGTGGTAATCCAGTGCCCGTAGTCCCACCACGACAGAACGCCGTATTCCCCTTCTTGATAGTCGAAGTCTTCCTGTTGCTGGTAGGTGCCGTAATAATCGAGTGTCGCGTCACCACCGGAGCCGTACGCCCCTTCCGCGGGCGTGTTCTCTTCCATCCACTGCAGGCTCTCGTCCCAACCCTGAATACTCGGCCCGGGACCGGTCGAGCCGGCTTCGACCGGCGTCGTGCCGAAGGCGAACAGCGGAACGACGATGACGAGCAGTACCGTGAGAATTGTCATGACCTGATAATATTCGACGCCGTCGTCGGCGCTGAAATCGAACCAGCGGATGAATCGGCCGACGACCAGCCCTGACAGCACTGCAATCGGCGCAGCCAGATAGTACGCGAACCGCTGCTGGGTAAACGCGGCCAGTAGAATGAACACTGCCCAGACAACAACGAGCAGCTCCTCGGCGGGCGCGTCGTCGGAGAGGAACTGCTTTCCGAGCAAAAACAGGCCACCGATCGCCGCAACGATGACAGCGAACCCGTGTGCGTCGAACAGGACGCTGGCGTCCCGTAGCGGGGCGGCTTCACCGACAGTGCCGGCCGTTTCGCTGATACTGAATCCGACGACCCTTGTTACGTTCCGCGTGAAGAAGTCCCACAGACTCGGAGTCAACACTGCCATCAGAACGGCCCCGACAGCGAGGATTGCGAACACGGTCGCTGGATACACGTACCGGCCGTACTCGCGCTGCTCCATGAATCGGGCTAGCCACGCCATGAACACGCAACCGAGGCCGACAGCCAACGCCAGTCCCGGCTGTAGCAGGGACTGAGAGGTTGCTGTGACCTCTAGGACGGTAATTCTCGATGCACTCACCACAGCGGCAGTTGCCATCGTGATTGCGCCCGCGATAGCCGTGTGTTCCGGGCTGCTGTCGTGAACATATTCCAGACACAGTCGGATCAGGAAGAAGACGCCGAGTATCCCGAGAAGGAGTACACCGGGCGGCCAGACCCAGAGATACATCGCAATTGCCACACCGGCCAGCATGGACCAGCTGATGGTATCCCGGAGTGCGTCTATATCTCGTTCGATGAACTGCTCGTAGATCGGTTTGTCCCGCGCGGCGACGCTGACGGCCACCATGACGCCAAGGACGCCGAGTGCTTGGAAGAGGGCTTCTGCGACGTGGTGGTCGGAGAACCCGACGAGGCTTCGTCGTAGGAGCCACCCCGTCGAGAATGCCATCACAGTAACTGCAGTTACGCCGCCGAGGCGGCCGCCGAGTCGCCGTCCGATAAGGTACGTCGGAATCGCAACGAGCGTCCCGAGTACGGCGGGAGCAAACAGGAGCGTCATTGCAACAGTCTGATCGCTGGGCGAACCTAGACCGACAATCAGGGCGACCGTTGCGACGATCTGATCGAACAGCGTCCCGAACTGCCCGTTACTGGTCCCGTATGGGAACGCCGTCCAGGGGTCGAACGGCATCGTCGCGGGCCAGTTGTTAACGACGTACTGGGTCGATCGGTAGTGATACCATGCGTCGTTCCCGCTGAAGAGTACCTCGCCGTCAACAATGAAGTTCTCCCAACTCTGGACACGATTCCACAGCATGAACCCGAGCAGTACCAGGAGGCCCGGAACGTGGTACCAGCGCTCGGCCCACTCCAGGGCGGACTCGAGTTCGGGGTTGTCGTCAAGATAGCCCCGTGATTGACTCATTGCACGGAAAAACTGCCAAGGCGCGCATAAGCCTTTTGACCTCTATGCGAGCGCAGGATGGAAACGCCTAACAGCACCGGTGGCACACCACCGACCATGCGAGTCTCGGTCGTGCTCTGTACGCACACGATGGAGCGATACGACGACTGCCGGGCGGCGGCCGAGAGCGTCTTAGCCCAGACCTACGACGACGTGGAACTGGTGCTAGTCTCGGACGGTGACCGGGACGTGTACGAACAGTACGCGTCTGACTTCGGCGACCGTGACGACGTCCTGACTCACTGTAACGACGAAAACGTCGGGCTGCTAGAGAGCCGGAACAACGGGGCCGAAGTCGCTACCGGAGACGTTGTCGCGTTCATCGACGACGACGCGATCGCCGATGAAGAGTGGATGGAGGCGCTAGTTGATGCCTACGAACGGCACGACGCGCTCGCGGTCGGCGGCCGGATGACGCCGGCGTGGGTCGCCGGCAAACCCAGTTTTCTGCCCGCGGAGTTCTACTGGCTCATCGGTGTCACACACCGCGGCTTCGGACCGAACGGCGACCCCGACGAACCCGGCGTTGTTCGCAACACCTTCGGCTCGAACATCTCCTTCGACCGGGACGTGTTTCTCGAACTGGGCGGTTTCGACGACGATATCGGCGGCCGCCAGGGCGAAAAGAACCTGCAGGGTGGTGAGACGGAACTCTGCGCGCGCCTGCGATCGGAATACGACGAAGGTGTGTACTACACACCGGATGCGCTCGTCGCCCACAAGATATTCGACTACCGGACCGATCCCGGCTGGCTTGTCGACCGCGCGTTCTGGCAGGGGTACTCGAAGCGCGGGATGGAAGTGTTCGTTCCCGAATCGACCGGTGAGGAGTCCGATTTCCTCGGAGACCTGCTGTTTCGGTTCCTCCCGTCACGTCTCCGTGAACTAGTTGCGTCCCCGTCGCTCGGCGCAGTTCTGCAGCTGTTCTTTCTCTTTCTTCTCACCGGCAGCGTCGGCGTCGGATACCTTTACGGAATGTACGTCTGGCGGTAGCCGTCGCCTCCAGAACGTTACTTCTGTAACAGTCGTTTAGTTCAACACCGAATCCAGGACTTCGGTCGCCTCGCCGATAGTCAGGACGCCGGAGATGTGGCTCCCGAGCGCATAGACGCCCAGTCCAACGAGCGGGAGGACGCTCAGGTCAACAAACCACGGACCGTACGGTTCCAGTGCGAGCAACAGCAGGGTCGTACCGACGCCGAGGACGAGAACTCGAACAGCCGGGAACCCGGTGAGCGGCCTGAGGCCGACGTTGCGCGCGGCTAAAACGTGAGTCACCGCCATGAGTCCGTACGCCGTCGAGGTGCCGATAGCTGCGCCGACGATGCCGACACGCGGTATCAACAGCACGTTCAGGACGACGTTGACGACCACTGACGCCCCCGTTGCGAGCAGTAATTGTCGCAAGTGCCCACCTGCCTGCAACACCGGCCAGATAACCCGTGCGACAGCAAAGCCCAGCACGCCCGGCAAGAGTACCTGTAGGGGGCGGACGCTGGCCTCGTATGGCGCACCGAAGTACACGGTGAGGAACTGCTCGCCCAAGACGAACACGCCGGCGACGAGCAAAACCGTTAGAACGATGACGTATCGGAGGAGCCGTGACAGCAGTGAGGTAAGGCGGTCTATCTGTCCGTCTTCCCAGAGGTCCGCTGTCGACTGGATCATCACCATCTCCATCGCCACCGAAACGACCCACATGAACTCCGAAACCTGCAGCGCCGCCCGGTAGTGCCCGGTTTTCGTCGCGTCCCAGAAATGGCTGACCAGCAGAACATCGACTTTGTACATGCTCGTCAACAGGAGCGTAAGCGCCATCGACTGAACACCGAACCGAACCAGTGGTCGCGTATACGTTTTGAGAGCTAAGCGACGAACGGACGGGAAGACACCAGCCTCACGGAACGCCAGTGTCGTCGAAAGAATTCCAGTGAGCAGAAACCCTGTCGCGAAGCCGGCAAACACACCCGGAACGCCGTACCCGGCACCCGCGAGCGTGAGTCCCACGACAGCGAGGATGACAGACCGAGCAGGGACGAGGGGTTCAGCGAGCTCCTCCCGTTTGTACGCGTGGAGAACGCCGCGACCGAAGTAGTACAACTGCTCACCGATGACCGCACCGAGCATCAGATACAGGGCAGACTGGAGTGTTCCGTCGGCAAACCAGGTGATGAGCCCGATCAGGGCTGGAATCCCGACAAGCAGGCTCACAGCGTGAAGTACGAACGATGTCGTGACAACGCTCGTTCGGTCGTCACCGGTCTCCCGCGACGCGTACGTCTTGGTCGCTTCGAACAGGCCGAGGTTCAGTATCTTCCGGCTCGGAAGGAAAATCGCCATCACCAGCGCGTAGGTCCCGAACCCGTCCTGGCCAACGGTACGGACCAGTAACGGGATGAAAACGGCGAACGTCAGGAGCCGGCCGAGGTCCCCTGTAAAGACCGAAAGGTATCCTTTCAGAATGCTACCGTCATCGGCCATCACTCGACGTAACCGAGGTCGCGCATCTGTTGTTTGAGGTCTTCGTCCACGTCGTTGCGCTCGACGTCGACCGTTTCGCCGTCCCGGACCATCGACACATCTGAATCGCGGCTCACGATCTTCGTCTCGAAGTCCTGCCACGCGACGGTCGTCGTTCCGTGCCACGGCGCGATAGTGAGCGTCTGATCTCGTGGCGTCTCACGGACATCTTTCCCGTGCCACCCGGAGGGGATCTCGCCGCCGACTGCACCCAGTAGTGACGGCGCGATGTCGAGAACGCTGAGTGGCTCACACAGCGAGAGGTCGTTCGTCGCCACAGGCACGGTAGTCAGCGTGTCGACCACCCGTCGCCGCTGTGGCTGGTGGAAGTAGTGACCATCTTCGCCGAACTCGTCGCCGTGATCCGAACTGAACACGACGAGTGGGTCCGACGAGTCAACGGAGTCGACGAGGCGCTTTATTTCGGCATCCGCCCGAGAGAGGGTCTGGCGGTACTTTTGCGTAATCGTCTCCTTTTCGTCCGCGCTGAGTTTTTCAGGGGCGAACAGCGCCTTTCGGTCGATCTCTTTCGGTACGGCATCGTCGCCGAGACCGTACGGACGATGTGTCCCCATCATGTGGAGCCACATGAACCGCGGCCCCGACTCATCGTTGAACGCCGTGATCGCGTTGTCGATGAGTTCGTCGTCGGGAAGGCGATTTGATAACTTCGCGTGAGGTGGTCGGAAGCGGTGGTAGACTTTTCGAATGAGGTCGAACTGTGACGCGAACTGGCGAAGAGGATTGCCGCGATTGCCTGCGTCACAGTAATTCTCGTACACGTCGAACCCGGTATCGAACCCGAATCGTGGATCAGTGTGGGGCGACGAGGAGAGACCGATCGTCGTGTATCCGGCCTGCGAGAACGCTTCGGCAACTGTCGGGGATACCGCGCGGGACTCGATAGCCCCCTGATACGACGCAGTGAGAATACTGGCGAGGCTGGGGCGCGTGTAGTGGGCTCCGGTCACGCCCCGATGTTGCGAGAACGTAGAAACGAACTCCATTGCGTCCACAAAATCATAGCGGACAGAGTCTGCGGTAACGAAGATGACATCTCTCATTGCTACCAGCACTGACTGAGAAACACTTGAGTCCTGCGATCAGTCCACGTACCCGAGGTCTTCCAACATCTCTTGGGTATCGGCATCAACGTCCTGACCGCTGACTTCGTTTCCGGCGCTATCCCACACCTGTAGCTTTTCGTGGAGGGCGTCGTACGGCGTTTCATCGGTCGCTCCGGCCGCGACGAGGTCGGTCTCTTCACCGGGGTCAGCGGACAGGTCATACAGTTCGTGATCGGACCCCTCACGAATCAGTTTCCATCCCGGCGTGCGGAGGCCGATTGACTCCGTGAACTCCGGATAGGCCGTCAGGAACGCGTCACGATCACCCGGCGGCGTGCCGTCGTCGTTCTCACGAACGCTCCGTCCCTCAAACTCCGCCGGTACTTCGACATCCAGCAGGTCCAGCACTGTCGGCGCGATGTCGATCGTCCGGACCTGATCGGAGACGGTTTCCGGTTCGATATCCGGATGGTGGAACGCGAGGGGGACGTGGAGTTCCTCGTCGTAGAGCTGGCGGCCGTGACCCGTGTATCCGTGGTCGTCCAGCGCCTCGCCGTGGTCGGCGGTAAGGATCACGAGTGTCTCTTCGCGGAGGTTCCGCGCTTCGAGTTCGTCGAGTAGCTGCTGGACGTACCCGTCGACGAGCTTCATCGCCGCTGTGTACTCGTCGTGGGATTCGAGGTCGCTGCGGTCGTAGTTGCGCGGCTCGTGCATATCGAAGTAGTGCACCCAGCCGAAGAAGGGGCTGTCAACGCGGTCGAGCTGGTCGACAGCGTCCTGTGTCACGCTCTTGGCCGTTCGGCAATGCAGTCTGATGAGTCCCGTCTGGCGTAGAAGCGACTTGAGGTTCCACTGCTCCGTGCCGATATTCTTCACTGCGCCGAACACCGTATTGAACGTCTTCGTGTCGTATATCCGGCTTAAAATCGGATACAGCGTGTCGTAGGAGCCGCCGCCGTCGCAGTACTCGTCGAATCCGCGTCCGAGCCCCGAGTGTTCGTCACTGAGGTGATCGACGCTGACGACACCGAACGTGTCGTTCCCGGCCTCCTGTATTTCCTCCGCTAGTACGGGCACGGATTCGTCGAGCCCCCAGCCATTCTCCTGCACGCCGTGCGTATGGGGGTACGAGGCTGTCATGAATGACGTGAGACTCGGGTCGGTGGTGTTCGCAACGGTGAACGCCTGATCGAAGTACAGGCCATCCGTTGCGAGTCGTTCGAGCGTCGGGACGATGCCCTCGGAGATTCCCCGCTGAAGCCAGTCTTCACGGAGACAGTCGATACTAACGAGTAATACGTTCTCGATAGTGTTTGAGTCGAAATCTTGCATTGTCAGTCTTCACCGATGATGGCGTTAACGCGGTACGGTTGCTCGTCCCGATACTGCTGTTTCACGATCATCTCTGCGAGGAACCCGAACATCACGAGCTGTACGCCGAATATGACGAGAGCGACAGTCAGAATCAGCCGCGGGACGTGCGGTGCAAGTGACTCTCCAAAAGCGTACTTGAGAAACACCATGTGGGACCCGATGAGGCCACCGACCGTCATCAGAACCAGTCCGATACCACCGAAGAAGTGCGACGGACGGGTGGAAAACCGGTTCCAGAAGACGTGAAACAGGAGGTCGACGAACCCTTTGACCAGCCGTTTCATGCCGTACTTCGTCTCACCAGCGGTCCGTGGCCGGTGGTCGACGGGCAGTTCCGTTATCTTGTACCCGCGTTTGTGTAACTTCGCCGGGATGTACCGGTGGCCCTCTCCGTAGAGGTCTATCTCTTTCAACCCCTCTGCCCGGTACGCGGTCAGTGTACAACCGAAGTCGTGAATATCCGGGCCGGTCAGCATCGCCAACCGTGTCTGTATCGCCGAGGGAATGGTTTTCGAGAGCGGGTCGTCGCGGTCGCGTCGCCACCCGCTGACGCAGTCGTACCCCTCTTCGAGTTTCGTGAGAAGCTTCGGAATGTCTGTCGGGTTATTCTGGCGGTCAGCGTCCATCGTGACGATGTACGCTCCCGTAGCGTAGTCGATTCCAGCGGCCAGAGCGGCGCTCTGCCCGAAGTTGCGTCGAAGTAAGACCCCCGTCACTTCGTCACGGTCTGTCGCGATCTCCCGTATCGTCTCGGCCGTCCCGTCCGTGCTCCCGTCGTCAACGATAACTATCTCGTACGGGCCGTACGTCGTATTGTCGCGGAACGTAGACTGAATCTCGTCGATCAGCGGCTCCAGATTTTCGGACTCGTTATACGCAGGAAGCACGACAGATGTCTGGACGTCACTGTCGGTGTCTGTCGCTGATACGACCGACCCATCCGGCACGCTCCCTGTCTTTGCCATTCTGAGGCTCTGTATGTGCTACAAGATGCGCATTTATTAACAGTTGCCATTTGCTACCCGGACGAGCAATGTCAATACCGTAGATATTACGATAATTATCGCCTTAGACTTGTGTTTAGTCTTCTATCTGATCGATAAAAACACGCACCCGAACTCGACACAGAGACCGCTGATCAGGACGCCGTCTCGTAGAACCGTACAGACTATTACAGTCAGTGGTCAATCACGAGGAAATGCCCTCTAGTCCGTGGAACAGAATCAGCAAGTCGGTCCGACGTGAGCCGTTTGTGCCGCTCATTGCGATCGCTGCGTTCCTGCTGATGGTCTTTGGCACCTGGCGACTCCGCCCACATCTGACGTTTCCGGACGAGACCGGTGCTATCGAACTCGCTCTCAGGATGGGATACGAGCAGAACCCGTTCATAGACAACTTTCGGAAAGGAGGGAACCTCCATCTCTACCTTCTAGCGCTCTCCTTTGTCCCGGTGACGCTGTACTGGCTCGCGACCGGCCAGTTTGGCGAAATCATCTCGGGCGCTGCTAACGTCGGGAGTTCACCGAGTTGGGGCGTATCCCCGGACCTGCTCAGAGCCTTCTACGACGTGCTGTTCGCCGGTCGGCTTGTCTCTGTCGTGTTCGGTGTCGGGGCCGTGATCGTCCTCTACTATCTCGGTCAGGAGCTACTGGACCGCCGTGCCGGAATCCTCGCATCGACATTTCTGACGTTCACTGTCGGGTACGTTCACACCGCCCATTACGCGACTGAAGACATCCCGATGACGTTTTTCCTCATGCTCGGGTTTCTGCTAACGGTTCGTGCGTTTCACTCAAGAGATACCCGAACACTGCTGGCCGCTGCACTGGTCGCTGGTCTAGCAGCGTCGACAAAGGCGACTGCTGGGCTCCTCGTCCTCCCTCTCGCTATCGTGATCATCGAGCGTCACTGGGACGAATCGGGAAGCATTGTCGAGTTCATTACGGCAGCGTGGAAATACCCGACGCTGACGATACTCGGATACGTGACGACAACTCCGTCGATCTTCTTCCATCCAGTTTCGTGGGCCAACGAGATTTCCCGGTACGTCGTTCGCAGCACGAGCGAATCAGTGTCGTACAACTGGTCCGATCCCGGGTGGCTCATCCAGCTTGCACACCTCGCCGAGGGGCAGGGGATTGTGCTGTTCCTGTTCTCGATGCTGTCTGTGCTGCTCGTCGTCGCCTTCCTTCTGCGGGGCACTCTGGACAATGCGCTCTGGTTGTTGCTTCTCTATGCGATCCCGTACTTCGCAGTTATCATTCAGGGGAACATGACACAGTTCCCCCGGGTGATGCCACTGTTCCCGATTCTCGCAGTTCTCGCTGGCGTCGCCGGGTCCGAGCTAACCCGATCCACTCGTTCCGTCCGGGTGGTCGGAATCGGACTTCTCACCCTCGCCGTTGTCTTTTCGGGGGTCCACACTGCCGCCGGTGTCGCTGATATCAGTCAGTCACGGCAGGAGGCGACCGAATGGACGCACGCCAATCTAGATAGCTCCGATTCTGTCGACGTGTATTCTCAGCGGGTGTACCTCCCGGAGTTCCCCGAAGAAGCGACCGTGAACCGCTACGTCATCCACTCGACATTCCCCCGTGAAGAGTGGCAGCCAGGTCTCGAGCGTCTGGACTGTAACGCGCCCGAGTACGTCGTACTCTCTAGCTACCACTACTTTCGCTTTTTCAAGGATCCGTCCGTATACCCGAATGTAACTGAACGCATGTCGGCGCTGTTCGCCGAGGAGGACTACGAGATTGTCCGAACGTTCGGCCCGCCAGTAGACACCGAACTCAGCGCGGAGCGAAAATTCAGAGACAGTGCCGGGCTTTCGTCGTTCCCCGAGGACGGGAACCCGACTATCGTTGTGCTGAAACGGATAGACGATGAACCGACCTGCTGATGACAACTGTCTGCAGCAATCACTCGCGGCACTCTGTTCGCTCCGGCTACCCACCCCATGTGATAGCAAGCGGATCGTCCGTGATACTGATCGGGGGCGGAATCTGTGACTGACGAATCGCTCCCGAGCGTCTGCGTCGTAACTCATCCCCTTGCTGCTGCCGGGGAAAACGCCACACGAAGCCTGCTTGATATCCTGTCGGCTGTGACATCGGTCGCGCTCGTGACAGCTGACTTGCCGGCTGATTCCGAGATTCGCGACCGGCATGAACTCGTCGAACTAACGCAGAAAGGCGCGGGTGACTCTGTCGTCACCGCTGCGGTCCGGTTCCTGCTGAATCAACTCCGGATGTGCCGCGTCATAGCCGACCGTGACGAAGACGTAGTTCTGTTTTTCGGGGCAACGTCGTACCTGTTACCGATTATTGCGGCTCGGTTGCTCGGTAAAACGGTTCTCGTTGAACCTCGCGGCGACGTACCGCTAACGCTCCGGCTGAACTGGGAACAGCAGTTGCCCGATCAGGTGGCCGCCGGGCTCGCCGGCGCGGTGCGTGCGCTGGAACGGGCTGGCTTCGCCGCGGCTCACGGCGTCATCACCTACACGCCGGAGATGGCTCGCCAGCTAGACCTGCACCCGGAGGCTCCGGAGGTGTACCCCACAGGCGCGCGCTACGTCCGGACGGACGAGTTTTGTGTTCAGCAACCCTACGCTGATCGCGACCGCATCGTTGGGTTCCTCGGGCGACTCGACGAGGAGAAGAACATCCGTGAACTCGCTGCTGTCGCCGCCGAGCTACCCGCCGACGTGACCTTCCGATTCATCGGCGACGGTGACCTCCGGGCGTGGCTGGAATCCGAACTCGCGTCAGAGATCGACCGCGGCGCAGTCGAACTCACCGGCTGGGTGGATCACGACGACGTGCCGGACCAGCTGAACGACCTCTCGCTGCTCGTGTTGCCGTCACAACCGACTGAAGGACTTCCGACGACGATTCTGGAAGCCTTAGCCTGTGGGACACCGGTACTGGCCTCGCCGGTTTCGGGCGTCCCCGACGTCGTCCGTGAGGGCGATACCGGCTTCCTGCTCGATTCACAGGAGGCAGCCGTTCTTCGCGAGACGATACTCGAGATTCTCGAACGAGATGGCCTAGACAGGATCAGTGAGAACGGACGTGACCTGATCGAGTCCAAGTACAGTTTTGAAGCGGCCTGTGAGCGGTACAGATCGATACTCAAGCAACTGTAGGTGTGGCAGCTATAGCCATTTCGCTAACTGGCCCGCTACCTGTGGCCACACACAGTCTGATTCTGTGCGTTACCGCCGTATACTCCGATTCACTACTGCGATTACAGAGATATCAACAAATTCTAATAACGTCTTGTGTATCTCCTGATGTATACAGATGCGAATCGGACAAACATCGTTCATCTCTTTCGTTTCGAAGGGGCTCTCTTCTGCGGCTGGCTTCATTGCGACAATCCTGTTCGCACGGCTACTCGGTCCGGAAGTCCTCGGCAAGTACTATCTCTTGCTCTCTATCGTCGCGTGGCTCTCGCTTCTCGGTTCGATCGGGATCGGCAGTGCAATCACGAAGCGAGTCAGCGAGGGCACGGATATCGGGGAATACAAGCTTGCAGGGGGGCTTACGATTGCAGTTATCGGTGTCATAATCATTGTCGGTCTGTTGCTCTTTCAGGACCTTGTCACCAGCAGCTTCGAGGTTGACCGCATCGGATTCGTGATTATCCTCCTCGCTGTCGGATTGCTCGGGTCGTACGTCGACGCGATGCTCAATGGAGCCCACAAGGTTCACCTCGCGGCGGTACTCAAGGTTGCGCGAAGAATCGCCAGAACGGCTCTACAGGTCGGTGGCGTACTTCTCAGCTTCGGCTTGACTGCACTCGTAATGGGGTATGCGCTGGGTGGCCTTGTCCTCGTGATCGGCGGGCTCTACGTTCTCGGTGGTCCGTACCGTTTGCCACAAAAAAAGCACTTTGAACGGCTTATCGACTACGCGAAGTACGCCTGGATGGGGCGGCTCGAAGGAAAAACATTCCAGCAAGCCGACGTTATCATTCTCGGACTGTTTGTGCCGAGTTCGCTCGTTGGGGTCTACGGTGTCACGTGGAATGTTGCGAACTTCCTCATCATTTTCAGTACGTCCATCAGTGGCGCGCTGTTTCCAGAACTAAGTAAGCTGTCGGTAGACGACCGGGACCAACAGGTCGCGTCCCTCGTCGAGGACGCGTTATCCTACACCGGATTGGTAACGATACCTGGCCTCGTCGGTGGGCTACTGTTGTCCAACCGCATCCTTCGGATCTACGGTGACGAGTTCGCACAGGGGGCACAGGTTCTCGGACTCCTCATCCTCTCAGTGTTGTTCTACGGCTATCAAAAGCAGTTCACGAACGCACTCGGGGGCATCGACCAGCCGAAGGCTGCGTTCAAAGTAAACGGGATACTGATCGCTTCGAACGTGGTGCTGAACGCGGTCTTGGTCTACTCTATCGGTATGATCGGGGCTGCGCTGGCGTCTGCGACGTCCTCGGTGCTGAGCTTGATCGGCGGCTACTACATCCTTGGCAGACACATCGATTTCAGCGTTCCCGTCGCAGAAATCTCGCGGCAAATCGGGGCAACAGTGGCGATGGGTGTACTCGTCACCGTCCTCAACGGTGCGCTGGCGCGAGCGAACGACCCGTTCCCCAACGAGATCGCTACGACCGCACTCATTATCCTCGGGGCGGCCACCTATTTCGCAGTGCTAGTGTCTATCTCCTCTCAGTTCCGAACTGTCGTTCTCGACAACGTCCCAAAGGTCGCCTCGCTGCGGTAGCTGGTGAGACCGATTACCGGAGGTATCCCAGTTCTTCTAGCTGCTGTTCGACATCGTCGTCAAGTGCCTGTTCGTCCGCTTGATCCTTCCGAACGCCCTTGTCTTCGAAGCTGTCGTAAACGGTCCCGAGCGACGGCTCCTCGTCGTCCCGCGGATATGACACCTGCGCGTCCTCTATCAGAACCGTCCGCGCGGTTGACCCGTGGTCGGCGTCCTTTCGCACGTCGTCTCCAGCCTGTCGATAGACTGCTCGCCACGGGCCGCCGTACTTCGATCTATCCTGGCACGACGCCGGGAGCACTCGCTCGGGCTGTTCGAGCCGATGCGTCATAGCGATTGCACGGTCGTCTACGGTAAACGAACCACGCTCGCCGGCCACTTCGTCCCTGACAACATCGGGGAGCCGAGTGAGGCTCGCGATCCGGTTTTCGACGACGCCGTCTGACTCGCCCGGTCGCCGCACGACGAGTGGCACATGCGTCTGTACCTCGCTGATGCCCCAGCTGTGATCCGCAACCTGAACACGGGGGTCGATTCGGCTTCGTTCACCGAACCCTTCGCCGTGATCGCTCGTGATGACGAGGAGCGTGTCGTCCAGATCGCCTCGCTCCTCGAGCGCCGCGGTGAGATACTCCATCGCAGCATCGAGTTGCCTGATGCACCCGTCGTAGAGGCTCTCCACTGCTCGGAGTTTCCACCAATCTCCGTCTGTCACGATCTCCCGTGACGGCGGGGCTGACAGGGAGTCGTGGAGGGCCTGTAGCTCGCTACCGCCCCACTGGTCGTACTCCGGCATCGGTTCGTACGGGTAGTGCGCGTCCATCAGGTTGAGACACGCTGCCCACGGACCGTTCTGCGATCCTGACCAGTCCAGAAACGAATCGATGTATTCTGTGGCCGATTCGTCTTCGGCCTCGGTTCCGCCGTCGTAGTACTGGAAGTACAGCCCGTTGATGACCGACCGCAGTGGCGCATCGCTGTTGAAGCACCGGGTGAGGTACTCCCGGTTTGTCTGGTGACCTTCAATATCCGAGGGCGCGATACCGGCTTCGAAGTAGCGATGTCCGGGATCTTGCCGCGGCCCGTCGACAGTCTGGAACGGTTCGGTCAGATTCGACGACACGCCCACCACCACGTTCGGTGTGAAGATTCCTGTTTCGTACCCGTAGTCCGCCGCGAGTTCGTGCCAGATCGTGCTCTCTGGGTCAAGCTCTGATTCGTGCTTAGTCACGCCGTGCTCGGGGACGTGATAGCCGGTAAAGATGCTCGCGTGGCTTGCGACGCTGTGAATGCTCGGCGCACGCGCCTGTTCGTACACCTCAGCTTCGTCGGCAAACCGTTCGAGAAACGGCGTTGTCCGGGCGCCGCTCCCATAGAGACTCATATTTCTCGCCCGGACACTATCGAGAATGACGAGGAGAACGTTCGGCGAATCCATTGCGTTGAGTGACTGGAGTCGCAATAATATGTCTTTCGTGACCTACAGCGTGCAAACTATCGAGTGCAGCCAATGCCAAAACGCCAGACATAACGGTTAACTCTCCCACTGCTCCATCACCACTCATGCCGCGGGTTCTCGTCGGGCCGACAAAGGCGGATATGTCTAACGACGAATACGGAAAGAGCTACAATCTCTTGAATAACCTCCACGACGACGAGTTCACTGTCGATACATACACGCGGACGGTTTCCGACCGGCTCGACCCCGAGAACGTCACCGTGTATCCGCTCGGTGGCTCCAACCGGATCACGTACTACGCGAAATTATACCGGACGCTCTTGAGAGAGCTCCGCAACGGTCCTGTGGACATCTACCACCACATGAACCTCAGCTACCGGTGGTTCAATCCGCTTCTGGTTTCAGGTCTTCAGGGGGATGTCCCCGTCGTTATCGGGCCCTGCCAGGCGGGACACGCAATCATGGCCGAAGAGTTCAATCGTATGGTCTCCTCCTGGATCGGGTCAGATCTGCCGCGCCCACTGACAGACCCGCTACACGGGGCTGTCGACGCAACGCGTGATGTGGTGCTTGACCCACCCCGGATGGACTTATTCAAACGGACGCTTGCGGCCGCAGATCGGGTCGTCGTCGTCCACGAGGAAGCCCGAGAAGTGTACGCCGATTTTGTCGACGAGTCGAAACTCCGGACGATACCGCTCGGTGTCGACCCGGACTTTTTCGAGTACAGCGAGCCCGCCGATTCCAAGGAACTCGTGGCTATCGGGAGCCTCAGGGAACGGAAGGGCTACGACATCCTGTTCGAGGCGCTCGATAGCATCCGACAGGCGTATCCGGACGTCCATCTCAACGTCTTCGGCGATGGGCCACTGGAAGACGAACTGCACGCGCAGGTCGACCAGCTCGACCTAGAAGAGAACGTCACGTTCCACGGATACGTCGACCAGTCTATCGTCCGTGAACACCTCTCTCGGGCGCGTGCTTTCATCCACCCGTCGAGATCGGAGAGTTTCTCCCTCGTCCGTTTAGAAGCGATGTCGACCGGCTGTCCGGTGGTCGTCACCGACATCTCCGGGGCGCGCGAGATGGTCCGCGACGGGGAGGAGGGCTTTGTCGTTCCGATAGAGTCGCCGGCACCGATCGCTGACGCCGTCACCACCTTGCTTTCTGATTACGAACTCACGAAACAGATAGCCAGACAGGCACGAGACCGCATTGAGGAAAAGTACGACTGGCGGAAAATCGCGGCGGAGTACCTCAAACTGTACCGGTCGCTGTCTGGATAGGGCCGTAGCGCCGTCTATCGTCTGCATCGAAAGGTCTTAAGCCATCGACTGAGACGTTCGGGGTAGATATGGTCCTCGTAGTGCTGGGTATCGATGCACTCGACCCGGAACTAGTAGATTCGACGGCACATCCGAACTTGACGCTTGCCGACCACCACGCCATCGAGACGATCAGGAGCGTCGAAGGTGGCCCCAGCACCCACGAGCTCTGGCCGACGATTATTACGGGGCTCAGGCCCCCGGAACACGGCATCACGCTCGACGACGGCGTCGCGTGGGAGAATCCCATCCTCCGGTTCGGGAGCGCTGCCGCGGACTACCTCCTCCCGTCGGGGCTACAGACGCGTCTCGGAGCGTGGCTCCTGAACAACACCGAACAGGACGCGTTCCGGATTCCGGCGACCTACTATGAGGAGAACGATCTGACGACGGTGTTCGACGGTCGGGAGGCGGCACCGATCGGCATCCCCAACTATGTGATCGATCCGGACACAGAGGACCGCGAACACAGCCTCCGACGGAACCTCGGTGACCTCTTCGAGCGTGATCTCGAAGCGAAAGGCGGGCACTCGTCGACGGACCCGGCGCTGTTCTACGAGCAGTGTCTCGAAATGTCGATGGTTCGCCTCGCTCGCGCACGACGGGCGCTCAGAGGTGGCCGACATGAACTGGTGTTTGCATACACGAGCGGACTCGATCTCATTGGTCACGTCGCGTACGAACAGCCCTCGCTGCAGGACCGCGCCTACGAGGAACTCGACGAGTTCGTCGGGGAGGTCCGAGACGACCTCGGAGACGACGACGAACTACTGCTGGTAAGCGACCACGGCCTGCAGGACGGCGTCCACACCGACGAGGCGATGGTCGCTGGGACCGACCCCGACATGGTTGACGCGATCGAGAGCGTCGTCGATGTCCGGGCGGCTATCGAAGCCGAACTCGACGAGACCGACCACACGTCGACGCCGCAGGTGACAGCATCGGACGAGGGCAGTCGGTCGGGGGCGGAAGTCAAAGAGCACCTCGAAGACCTCGGGTACATGTAGCCATGTCGGACGAGCCAAACGTCCTGCTGGTCATCCTCGACAGCGTGCGGGCACAGAACCTCAGCGCCTACGGCCATGTCAACGAGACGACGCCGTTTCTGGACTCCTTCGCCACAGAGCGAGCAACGCTGTACGAACAGGCCCGAGCGCCCGGTGCGCGAAGCGTCACCAGCCACGCAAGCATCTTCTCCGGGCTACACGTCGAAGAACACGGTATCGTCTCGGCCGGGCATCGGCTCGACCCGTCGGCGTCGGTCTTCACGCAGCTGCGCGAAGACGGATACAGTACCGGCGTGTTTACCGAGAACGACTGGCTGACGGCCGTCGACGTCGGACTCCGCGACGGGTTCGACGAGATCGTCGGAGCGCGGAACGTCCCGTTCCCGGGCGCAGTCAACCCCCACGAATTCGTCTCAAACGAGGGCCGCGGACAGTACATGGAGTTCCTCAAACTCGCGCTGGGCAGTGACGCGCCGCTCCGGTCGCTGGCAAACGGCGCTGCGACGAAACTCCAGTCCGATTACAAGCGGTTCCTCCCGGATAGTGTCAGAGCGTCGACGCCGGCAGATGTCTACGTGGACTCGCTGCTGGACTGGAGCGACCGACAGGACGGGCCGTGGGCGGCGTGTCTCAACCTGATGGACGCCCACATTCCGTACGAACCGATGCCGGAGTACGACCAGTGGGGCGGCTCGGAGGCGTCGTCGCTACAGGCATCCTTCGAGGACCAGAAGTGGGACTTCAACGGCGGACATCGACCGTGGTGGCAGAAGAAGGCGGTCGAGTCATTGTACGACGGGGCAATCCGCCAGATGGACGCGGAACTCGAACGGCTTATCTCGGCGCTGGAACAGCGTGGCGAGCTCGACGATACTCTCCTCGTCATTACGAGCGACCACGGTGAGGGCTTCGGCGAACGGAGTGACGTTCGCCCGGGCGTCCGGGTCGCCGAACACGGCGTTGCGATTCACGACAGCGTGCTCCACGTCCCACTCATCGTGCGCTATCCGGGCCAGACCGAGTCCCGCCGGGTCGACCGCCCCGCGTCGCTGGTCGAATTTCCGCGAGTTGTGGACCGGGTTCGGGACGGCGACCAACAGACTGCCGGCTTCTGTCCTGACGGCCCGGTCATCGCGACCGCGGTCGGCCTCGACGAACCGCTGCAGGAACGTGCCAGTGCGTACGTCGAGGACCTGTCGCCGTGGACCGCCACCTCGCGAGCGGTGTTCGAAAACGACAGTGAGGGAGTTGTCAAATACTGTACTAACCGGGACCGCGCCGCCACAGTCGTCAGCCGCGACGCCCAGACCTCGTACAAGATAGCCGACGACGGTGCCGAGCACGTCGACCGCGCGTTCGAATCGATAGCGGAACTCGACGTCAAGACGGCAGGTGAAGACTTCGATGACCTTGACGACGGGACGTACCAGCGGTTGGAAGACCTCGGCTACGTCTGACGCTCCGTCGGGACGCTTTCGTACTCCCAGATCAGATCGAAGTAGCGCTTCATTCCAGCGACGAATGAGCCGTTGTCGGTAATCGCGGCCTGGCGCATGTGGTTGGGAATGTCCGGCTCCTCGACCAGTAGAATCGCTTCGCCGCTGTCGTAGTCCATGCTCGGGTCGACGAGCGTGCCGCGCCAGGGGAGCTTCTCCGTGCTGAACCGCAGGTCGACGGCGGGGAACTCCGTTGTCAGCCGGTCAACGATGTCGGCCTGTACAGCAGCTTTCTCCGTTGGGAGTGCATCGGGATGCAGAAAGAGAACGTTGATATCGACGCCGCGGTCGAGTGTCTCTGCCAGTGCGCGCTCGACGTTATCGAGGTAAGCGAAGCTATTGGTGATGACGCGAAGTGTCTCCTCTGCGTCGTCGTACAGCCGGCGGGTCTCGCGTTCGCTCGGTTCGCCCACGTCAACGACGTGGAACAGTTCGGCTGTCGGTGATATGTCTTCGCTCGCCCGTTCAAACCGCGGTTCGTACTCGGCGAGGAAGCTGTCGCGGTAGGAGTCGATGTCTGCGGTAAACGACTCGTATGACTGCCTGCGGTTTTCGACGGCCCGGTCGAGGATGTCGCCGGGAGATTTCGGCTGGTACTCCTTTGGACGGCCGGGGATCACCTTGATGAAGCCCCGGTCGGACAGCGACTCCAGCACGCCGTAGACGCGGGCTTTCGGGATGCCGCTGGCCTCCGCAAGGTTCGGGGCCGTCGTCCGGCCGAGCGAG
Source organism: Haloarcula sp. H-GB5 (assembly GCF_054850705.1). Classification (NCBI taxonomy): domain Archaea; kingdom Methanobacteriati; phylum Methanobacteriota; class Halobacteria; order Halobacteriales; family Haloarculaceae; genus Haloarcula; species Haloarcula sp. H-GB5. Next base: position 948,906 of record NZ_JBTWBG010000002.1, read on the forward strand.
AGCAACTCTTCCAGCGCCGTCGCCTCGTATTCGGTCAGCCCAACCAGGTCGAACACGTCCGCAGGGTCGCTCATACACGCCCATGTGTGGCAGGGGATGTAAAACGCGTCGCCCGACGCCGGAATCTATTAGTGGGTGGCGGCAAGTAGTTACTCGCAGAGTGAGTAACATGACTGCGACATCCCAGACAGAGGACGACGATCACCTGGCAGACATCGAAGACGGCTGTGGCTGTGCGGAGGTCTGGGAGCACATGAGCGAGCAGCGCGACGACTGATACGGTTGTCGTCGGCTATTCCCGGCTGTCACCGCTTTTTCGCCAATGACTGGCAAGGATCTGGACCGAAAACCCGGACGCGGCCAGACCCGCATTTATTTGCCTTCGGGTGGCTGACGTTGAATCAATGGCCGACCGAGACGACGTCTGTATACTGTTGCCGACATTCAACGAGGCCGAGACTATCGAGTCGGTCGTGTCCGGGTTCCGCGAGCAGGGCTTTGACAACGTCCTCGTCATCGACGGCGGCTCGACCGACGGGACACAGGATCTCGCCGAATCGGCCGGTGCACAAATCGTCGAACAGTCCGGCTCGGGGAAGGGACAGGCTGTCAGGGAGGCAGTGACACGCCACATCGAGCAACCGTACGTCCTGATGGCTGACGGCGACGCGACCTATCGGCCCGACGAGGCGGACAGGCTACTGGAACCACTGTTGTCGGGCCAGGCCGCCCACGTCATCGGAAACCGGTTTGCGGACATGCAACCCGGTGCGATGACGAAACTGAACCAGATCGGCAACCGCATCATCAACAGTGCCTTCGAAACGATTCACGGGCGCGACCTCACCGATATCCTCTCGGGGTACCGAGCGTTCACCCGACAGTCCTTCCAGCGGAGTTCGCTGACGGCGTCGGGCTTCGGTATCGAGACGGAGATGGCCGTCGAGTGTGTCAAACACAACATCTCGACGGCGGTGGTGCCGATCACCTACCAGCCCCGGCCCGACGAGTCCGACACGAACCTCCGCCCGTTCCGTGACGGCGCGACGATTATCCTGACGCTGTACCAGATGGCAAAGACCAACAACCCCCTGTTTTACTTCGGGAGCGTCGGCCTCGGGAGCACCGTGGTCGGGTTCCTGCTCGGCGCGTACGTGGCCTACGACTGGGTTGTCAACAGCATCTCACACGAGGTGATCGCAGTTATCGGCTCATTCGCTATTCTGCTGGGGATTCAGCTTCTCATGTTCGGCGTCCTGTCCGATATGCTCGTGGCAGTGAACCGCGAACAAACCCGCCGGCTGGAGGATATTGCCGTCCAACTCACACACGAGAGCCGCAATCGGTCGGTGGACCTGCTCGACGACCAGCAGGTCGGCGACGGGGAAGACACCGAAGATAGCGACACAGAGACAGAGCCGGCGGTGTCTCCGTACCAGCCCGACGAGTGAGTTAGAACGGGACCAGCGCGCGAAGCTGGGAGAGAAGACTGTTTTTCGTGGCTTCCCGTTTCCGTTCGAATATCGGATGGAGGTCGTTGAGTAGCTCCTGCTCGTTGTCGAACTCCGTGGCGTTCGTCTCCTCGAGCGCCTCGGCGACGGTCATCGAGTGGCCCGACGCGTCGAACGGGACCGCGATGTGGCCGGCGGCGTCCCGAACCTCCCTTGGTGTCGCAGGATACTCGATATCCACGTCCGACAGGCGGGCGTCGAGTGCCGCGATACCGAACTCGATGACGTCTGGCTCGTCGCTGTTATCGGCTGGTGGCCGTACTCCCATTGCTAAAGCGATGGGGCCGGGGGATAGAAAAGTCTACGTTGTCTGGTCAGTTCTTGCACCCGGCCAGCCACTCTTCGGCCCAGTCCTCGATTTCGTCGAACACCGGACAGAGGGATTCACCCTTCGGCGTGAGCTGATAGTACGTCGCGACGGGTGCGTCCTCTTCGAGCCGTCGGTCGACGAAGTCCATCTCCTGAAGGTCGTCAAGGACCCGGGAGAGGGTTCGGGAGCTGGCGTCGGTGGCGCGTTTGAGTTCGTTGAACCGCTGTTCGCCCTTCTGGAGTTCGTGGAGCACGACCAGTCGCCAGCGCGATCCGATCTGTTCCAGCGACTCGATGACGGCACACGGTCCGCTCTCTTCCTCCTCCTCCGCAGCGGTGAATACTTCAGATGACATCGGTGCTACCTGGTATCCTCTTTGTCCGGGAACGTACAAATAGGTTCGGATACGAACCAAGTAACGTAATGAAACCACCAATCGCGGTTCGACAGTCTCGTAGCGAAACTACCCCTGCCCCGGAGGTGAGCGCCTGATGGCGTTCGAGTCCGCCGGTGCGGGTGAACTGTTCTTACTGGGCCGACTCCTGTTCGGTGGGGTGCTCGCCTTCATGGGCTTGAACCACTTCCAGAACGCCGGACAGATGACCCCCTACGCGGAGGCGAAGGGGCTCCCGGCACCCGCGGCATCGGTCTACGGGAGCGGTGGACTGCTCCTCGTCAGCGGTATCCTCGTCATCCTCGGTGTGTACCCCGTCATCGCAGCCGGGGCGCTGGCGACGTTCCTCATCGCTTCCGCCATCACCATGCACGACTTCTGGGCGGTCCCGGACGACCAGATGCAAGACGAGATGACGCAGTTCCTCAAGAACATCGCACTTGCTGGCGGCGCGCTGTCGCTGCTTGCGGTGGCCGGCACGGCGTGGCCATACAGCGTCGGTCTGTCCCTGTTCTGAGGCGGCGACCCTGTCTAATCCGGTCGCCTGACCACAGCCCGCACCCCACCAATCACTATTCGGGAATGACACCTGCCGCCATCCATAAGCCGTCCCGTACCTGAACTGTGCGTGAATGATGCAGTCGCTGCCGACGCCGGCCATGCCTGCATGGCTCCCGTGGCAGGAAGCGGTCGTCCTCGCCGTGGTGCTCGCTGTCCTCCTTGCCGTCCGCCGCTTCTCGGATGTACGACTAGGCGACGGAATACGGGCGCGACTCCTCCTCGGAGTCCCGTGGGGAACGCTGCTGACGATTGCGGGTGTCGCGGCAGTGTACCTGTTCTTGCAGGGCGCGTGGTGGCATCCACGGAACCCGCTTGTTACTCCGTTCCGGACGTGGTCGTACTTCTACCCGTTCGGGATGCTTACCGGGGCCTTTACCCACGGCAGTCAGGGCCACATCACAGGGAACCTCATGGGGACACTGGTGTACGGAACGGTCGCGGAGTACGTCTGGGGACACTACCCTCGCGAGCGGGGCGTCCAGACCTTCACGTCGCTTCGGACGAACCCGTTCGCCCGGATTTTGGCCGTTCCCGTCACCATGTTCGTTGTGGGCGTGTTTTCCGCGGTGTTCGCTATCGGGCCGGTTGTGGGCTTTTCCGGCGTGGTGTTTGCCATTGCCGGGTTCGCGCTCGTGACGCGGCCGACGCTGTTTCTCGGTGCGTTTCTCGGGAATCGCGTGCTCGACCTCCTGTACTCGGCGCTTCGCTACCCCGTGTCGACGGCCTCGGGTCAGACCCGCTTCGTGACGCCGTGGTGGTCCAACATCGCCATTCAGGGACACGCTATCGGTATCTTGGCCGGCGTCATCGTGGCCCTCGTGCTACTGTGGAACCGGGACGAACGCCCCGATACGCTGCGGGTGTTCTTCGCGACGCTCGTGTTCGCCGTCGCACAGGGACTCTGGGCAGTGTACATCCCGCTCGGCGGCGGCCGGTTTCGGTTGTTCCGCTGGGTCGGGACGGCACTGGTGTTTGTCCTCGCGCTCGTCGTCGCCGCGGCGACCATCGGTTCTGACCGGCGTTTTCGCCCGTCGTTCGACCGACGCCCGGCGTCACTCGCAGTGATGGTTCTGCTTGTCGTCCTCGGTGCACTGAGTCTCGCTGCCGTCCCGACGAACGTCGTCGACCTGCAGGCGGACCAGCTCCCCGAAGACGGCATTGAGGTCAGAGACTACGTGGTGACCTACGACGAGAACGTCCCGAACGCGTACTTCGAGAGCATCTGGGTTCCAACGGAGCAAGCGGGGACAAGCGTCAACGCCAGCGGCGTCATCGTCGCCAGCGCGGAGCGGGAGGTCTGGATCGCCGCCGTCCAACCGGGCCGGCTCGCCGTCAACGGTCAGGAGCGAGTCACGGTCGGCGGGGCGACCTGGCGCGAGTCAGTGTACGCAAACCGGACGGACTGGTCGGTCCTCGGCAATTCCAGCGTCTACCGGGTCCAACTCAGGCGTGAGGGCGGCCAGCCCCGGACGGCGTACACCTCGGAGCCGTCGACGGCGGACGTGATACTCGACGGACGGAACGTAACAGTGGCGGCCCGGCAGAACGGATTCGATGTGGTCGTAACACGGCGGAACGAAACGCTCGGGCAGGCACCGCTCCCGGCGAACATGACGCGGACGCGGATCGGCGGGCTGACTTTCGAGCGGAACCGCTCGCGACTATACGCACGCACGGACGGCACTCGCGTCAAAATCGCCGAGCACCGCCAGCAAGCGACGCGGAGCTAGGTCCAGTCGATGCGGTACACTTCCGCCGTAATCGCCTGTCGATCCGATTCGTGGAAGTCGAACTGTCGCGGCAGGTCGAACTCCGTTTCGAAGGCGTGGGTCACTTCGCCGCCGTTGTCCCCGGCGAAGGATTCGACGAACGATTGGCTTCCCTCGTTGTGAATCGAGTACGAGACGCCCGCGATGGACGCGGCAGTTTCGAGGAACCGTCGGTCGGCGTGTTCGTTGTCCGACTGTGCGCCAAAGGGCGGGTTCATGACGACGGTGGTTTCTTCGGCAGGCGGACACAGCGGGGCTGTGGTGGCATCTGCTCGAATCCACGACACTGGCGTCGTCGACCCGACCTTCCGCTCGTTTTCACGCGCCGTCGACAGCGGTGCGGGGTCGATATCTAGCCCGACCACCCGCGCCGGCGACCGCAGTGCTGCACCCAGCGCCAACATCCCGGTGCCACAGCCAAGGTCGACGACCGTCTGTCCCTGAATATCGTCCTGGAGGTCCGCCGTATGGACCAGATGGGCGGCCAGATCCGGTGGTGTCCGGTACTGTTCGAGACTGGCCCGCGGGTTGTCAAACCCGGCGACAACGGCGAGTTGCTGGGCGAGCGCACTCTTTGTCGGCATTACCCGAGATACGCCCGATTCATTCAAAAACGTTTGGAAATGCCCAGTAGTTATTTTACCGGGAGCGCAACGACGAACTCGCTGCCGCCGAGGTCGCTTTCTTCAACCCAAATGTTGCCGCCGTAGCTATCGACCATCACCGAGACGAAATAGAGTCCGAACCCGGTCCCTGTCGATTCGGTTCCACGCTCTCCCTTCTCGAAGATTGCATCACGCTCTGCGGGTGGTATCCCGGGCCCGTCGTCAGCAATATGAAGGTGAACCATCGGCCCGACACGTTCCGTCGTCACCTCGATTGTGGTACCTGGGCCGCCGTGCTCGACAGCGTTCGTCAAGATGTTTCCGACGACATCGTCGAGAAGGTCGTCAGCCACGACCTCGATATCGCCGTGGATGTCCGTCCTGAGCGTGCAGTCCTCGTCCATCGAGGCCGCTTTTTTCGTTGCCCCTTCGACGACCGGTCCCAGGGCGATTGTCTCTGCCTCTGTCAGCCCGTCATCCGACATCGTGCTCAGGACGCTCCGGACCTTCTGTGTGAGGTCGACGATGTCCTGACTCCAGTCCAGAATCGTTTCGGCGTAGGTCGCCTGTGTCCCGTCAAGTGCGTCTGCAAGCGTTTCTGCGCGCGCCTCGATGACCGTCATCCCGTTGAGGATGTCGTGCCTGAGAATACTGTTGAAAAACTCCATTTGCTCTTCGCGGCGCTTGAGGTCGGTGATGTCTGTTCCCTCGACGATTATTTTCTGCACGCTCCCGTCGACCGTTACCGGCCGGGCCACGACGGAGGTCGAGATGCGCTGGCCGTCCGCGCTGACGTGCTCGGCTTCGAACCTGACCATCTCGCCCTCACTCGCACGCTCGACAGCATCCCGACAACGGTGCGCTGTCGCCGCATCGTGGTTCCACCAGGGCGTTTCCCAGATCGCGTTTCCTGAGATGTCTTCAGCGTCACCCTCGATGAACCCAAGTGCTGTTTCGTTTGCCCTGATAAGGGTTCCATCGGCCTCAACGATGCCGATGAACGTCTCCGGTGAGTTGAACGTCGCTTCCAACAGCCGCTGGCTCTCCTCGTGTGAATCGACAGCGATCTCGCGTTCAATCTCTGCTTCGACCCACTGCGTCAGATGCTTGAGCAGCGTCTGCTGCCAGTCCGAGAACCCCGTAATCGCCTCATCATCGTTGACGAAACACAGCGTCCCGTATTCTGACCCGTTCGCCCGAAGCGTCGTGCCGACGTACGCCTCCAGTCCGGCCTCCTTGTATGCAGGGTCGGCCGCCATCGATTCGCTCGCGTTAGTGATGATGTGAATCCCGGAGTCGTTGAGGGTGTGCTTACAGTACGTTTTGGAGAGTGGGCGTTCGACGCCCGCTGCAATCGTTGATGCCAGACCACTGCTAGCGACGACTTTGTGTTCGTCCCCAGAGACGACCGTGATGTGGCCGTTCGGGAACCCCAGATGCTCTCGCCCGACGGCCAAGACCGGTTCTACACGCTCCTGAAAGGTAGTTCCGCTGGCCGCCATCGCCGCAGTGAGGTCCTGCATAGCTGCCAGATAGCGATCTCGCTCCTCCGAATCGCTACCTTCGGTCCCGTCCAGCGGATCATCCATAACAGGTGAGTCGACCTCCCCGGAATTGAAGATTCGGACCCGTTTCTCAGAAGCTGAAATGCGGCCGACCAATAATGGTATGACGATCGATCATCCCTATAGAGTTGCACGCGGGAGTTCAACATAGAACGCCGCGCCGCCGTGGTCGCTGTCCTCGACCCAGACGTCGCCGCCATAACTCCGGACCATCGTGTCCACGAAGTAGAGGCCGAAGCCAGTCCCGCCGGACTCAGACCCCTTCTCACCACGCTCGAAGATGCGGCGAGCGTCGCTGCTCGGTATACCCTCCCCGTCGTCCGCAAGACAGACAGTCACAGTGCCGTCCGCAACCGTCGTCGTCACGTCGATAGTCACGTCGTTGCCACCGTGTTCGACTGCGTTGAGAAAGAGGTTCCCGAACACGTCATCGAGTAACTCGTCAGCGACAACAGTGACCGCCTGTGGCTCGATTGTGACGGTACAGTCGTCGCTGACCGACCGGGCGCGGTCCGCCGCATTGCCGAGGACGGCCTGGATCTCCCGGTGTTCGTGGTCCCGTCCGTCCTCTTCGGTGACCGTCTCCAGCACCGACCGGACCTTTTCGGTGAGTTCGATGAGGTCGTCGCTCCACTGGACGATGGTCGACGCGTACTCGCGTTCCTCGCTGTCGAGTGTCTCTTCGAGGAGTTCGCCCCGCGCCCGAATGACGTTCATCCCGTTGAGGATGTCGTGTTGCAGAATGCTGTTGAAGAAGTCCATCTGGTCGGTCTGGCGCTGAATGGCACGCTGCTGGCGGCTCCTGACGACTGCGTACCGGAGTGCTCTCACGAGTCGATCGCCGTCCAGATCCGTTTTCGGCAGGTAGTCCTGTGCGCCCCGGTTGATCGCTTCGATAGCCACCTCCCGGTCTTGCATCCCGGTGAGGACGATGATCGGCACTCCCTCTACGATCTCGGTTGCCCGGTCGAGCGTCGCAAGCCCTGTCGACTCGGGGAGTCCGAGGTCGAGCAGCACCACGTCGTAGGCTGCCCCCGACTGTTCGTCAACCGGCGCTAGCGACTCGACGTGGGAAATCGTCACGTCATCGACGAAGTGCGCCACAGCCGGCGAGTTCAGGTGGTGCTCGACGAGTCGAGCGTCGCCCGGGTTGTCCTCGACGAGGAGCACGTCGAGATGTACCGACTCAGCCATCGTTATTTCGGCGGCCGCTTGACGACCGTGAGGAAGAAATCTTCGATGCTGCTCACGATGTCGACGAACCCGTCGAAGTCGACCGGTTTCGTCAGGTAGGCGTTCGCGTGGAGGTCGTACGATTCGATGATGTCCTCTTCCGCCTCGGAACTGGTCAGCACGACGACCGGAATCCGCCGGAGCGACTCGTCGTCTTTCATCTCTTCGAGGACCTCCTGTCCTCCCTTACGTGGCATGTTGAGATCGAGCAACAACAGGTCTGGCCGCGGTGCGTCGTCGTACTCTCCTTCCTGCCGGAGGAACGCCAGTGCCTCGACGCCGTCGTTGACCACGTGCAGATTGTTCAGCACCTTCCCCTTCTCCAGCGCTTTCTCGGTCAGCTTGACATCGCCGGGGTTGTCCTCCGCCAGCAGAATCTCCACTGGCCGACCTTCGGAGGACTCAGTCATCGCCACTCACCTCCGTCACCGCGGGCAGCGTAAATTTGAATGTCGCGCCGTCGTCCGACGGTTCGACCCAGATACGCCCGTCGTGGCGCAGGACGATTCGCTGGCAGACGGCCAGCCCGATGCCAGTTCCCTCCGTGTCGTGGGCTCCGGCGCGGTGGAAGATGTCGAACACCTCCTCGCGGTCCGCTGCCGGAATCCCCGGGCCGTTGTCCGAGACGGTGAACGTCACCATGTCGTCGTCTTCTTCGGCGCTGACCTCGACGCGGGGTTCGATGTCGGCTTCCACGGAGTACTCGATGGCGTTTTCCAGCAGATTCTGGAACACCTGCCCGACCTGGTTCGGATCGGCTTCGACGGGTGGCAGTGACTCCGCTGTGATGGTCGCGTCCACCTCCTTTATTCGCATCTGCAAGGCGTCTAGCGTCCGGTTGAGCGCCGCCTCCGGGTCTGTTTCCTCGAAGTCGCCCGAGTTTGTCTCGACCCGCGAGTACCGGAGCAAGGCGTTGACCATCTCCTGCATTCGGCGAGCCCCGTCGACGGCGAAGGCCATGTACTCGGCCGCCTCCTCGTCGAGGTCGTCGCCGTATTCGCTGTCCAGCAGGTCGACGTAACTCGACACCATTCGGAGGGGCTCCTGCAGGTCATGCGACGCGATATAGGCGAACTGCTGAAGTGCCTCGTTCGATCGTTCGAGTTCCGTCTGCTTGGATTTGAGCCGGGTTTCCCGTTCGACCCGGTCCAGCGCAGCGGCCCCGGTACTCGCAAGAATTTCGAGCAAGAACCGCTCGTGGCTGTCGAAGGATTCGACAGTTGGCGAGCCGATACACAGCATCCCGTAGTCCTCAAGCGGGAGAAACAGCACCGTCCGCAGCGGTGTCTGAGGGACTGATGGGTTCGATAGCGTTTGGTAGTCCTCGACGACGGTCGGGCTGCCATCGTGGAACAGGCGGTTTTCGTCGCTTTCGGGACCCATCGGTGGGAGGTCAGATGCCGTCTCCACCGCCGCGAAGTCTGCCGCCTCGCTTGTTGCACCGATCGGATAGAGGGTGTCGTCGTCGCTGTCGTAGGACCACATCGCCGCCAGCGGCTGGTCGATGATGCGCTGTGCGATCTGCGTTACCGTGTCCGCGACCGCACGCTCCGTGCGAGTGTACAGCAGTTCATTCGTCGCCTCGCTGAGTGTTTCAATGCGTGCTTCGCGCTGTTTGAGGTCAGTGATGTCGCGGGAGACGCTGACCACCTGCGTTAGCTCTCCGTCGTCGAACACCGGCCGATACCACGTCTCGAAGACGAGGCCGTCGATCTCCTGGGTCACCCGGACCTCCTCCCCGTCCAGCGCTCGCTCGACGGCAGTGATGATGTCTGGATACTGGCTATAGACCTCGAACACAGAGGCCCCTTCGAACTCGCCGGGTTCGATCCCGAGTTCGTCCAGCCCCTTCCCGGCCGAGTAGGTAAAGACGCCATCAGGGTCGAGTGTGAACACGACGACCGGGAGGTTCTCGATCAGCGTCTGGAGTTGTCTGCTCCGTTCAGTGTGTTTGCGCTCCTGTCGGCGGATCTCGGTCACGTCGTGAATGAACGCCACAACACGGGTTACGTCGTCGATGACGGCGCGTTCGAGCGACACTTCGACCCGCCGGCTCTCGTCGTCCGGGCCCTGTGTCGTCCACTCGACCTGCGCCGACCCCGACGTGGCTGCCTCCGTAATCAGGGCGTTTGCGTCCGCCGTCGAGAACCCCGGCGGGCTGAACTCGCCGACGTGCATCCCGACGACATCTGCCGGCGGACGCCCGAGCAACGCGCCCGCTGCCTCGTTAGCTCTGACGACAGTCCCGGTGTCGGCGTCGTGGATCATAATCGGGTCCGGATTCGCCTGGAACACGTCGCGGAAAAGAGCAGTGTCCTCCGTAGAAGCCATACGTGTGGTGCGCTGGCAGGCTACAAGACTGTACTCCCGCCGTTCTCAGGTGTGAGAACGCTACCAGGTGCCGTGGAAGGTGTCGAACTCCAGCGAATCGAGCGGCTTCTCGCCGATGGCGATCTCGTACTCGCCGGGGGTGAGCATCGGCTTCTTGAACTGCGGACCGTCGTCGGTGGTAATACGCGGACAGCCAGTGTTGACGTAGGCGTCCATTCCGAAGTTCGTCAGCCGGTCCGGCGTCACCTCGTCCATAGTGATGAGATAGGCGTTCTCGTTGTTCTCGACGATTTCTTGGGCCTGATCCCAGCGGCCTTGTCCGATTTTGGTACAGAAGATGACGCCCCATGACTCGGCGTCCATCGCACGGTGGACTGCGCCGTAGCGCTGTTTCATGAACTTCTCCGTGTCCGCGACGGTGACGACGTTGTTGACCGGGTCGGCGATGACGACGTGCTTGTCGGGGTGTTCCATCGCGAGCCCCAGCGGGTGGAACTTTCCGCCACCGACGTACAGCATCTGGTCGGCGTCAACGTCGGCGCTGGCGTAGTTACAGCCGAGTACCTGTCCCTCGTGGGTCAGTCGCTCGTCGCCGCGCCGGGTGTGCACGGTGTAGCCGCGCTCCTCCAGCCACTCGCGCATCTCATCGAACTTGTTCATGTGCTGGGCCGTCGTCACCAGCCCCACATCGGGGTCTTCTTCAGGGTCGGCGAGCTGCTCCTCGCGAGCCTGTTGCATGATGGGGAAGACATCGACGTTGGAGAACAGCGGCACGTAGATGATCTTGTCCGATTCCTTCATCGGTGAGTGGCCGAAGTGGACGAACACGTCCGTCCGGCGCATCATGTACGTATCGAGGTCGCAGGCACCGTAACAGGGTTGGCCCGAGAGCAGCACCGTCACGTCGTCGGGGAGGTGCTCGCGGAGGTCATCGGCCACGGCCGGGCCACGGCGCTTCAGTCCCTCTGGGAACTGCAGGCCCACCTTCTCGGCGTCGCGCTCCTCGACAGCTTCAATGATTCGGTCGAGTTCGTAATCCCACTCGCGGTCGTGCTTGAGCGACAGTCCGGTGTTCCGGAGGTCGCCGTCAGTCCGCTCTTGACTCATTGCACCCCTGTATCCGTTCGAGAGTGATAACCCCCGTGTTTCTGTGAGCGACAGTCACTCCATAATCTCGGCGAGTCGGCGCTCGACCCGCTCGACGTTCTCTTCTAAGTCCTGAGCCATCCGGTGCTGGGTCTCGTTTGCGCCAGCCAGCTCGTCGATGGACTCGGACACCTCGGCAGCACGCTGGGCGATTTCGTCGATCATGCTAGCGATCTCTTCGGCGCTTGCAGCCTGGTCGTCCGTCGCCGCCGCGACTTCGCCGATACCCTGTTCTGTCTCTGAGGTCGCGTCGACGATGGCCTGCTGGTTGTCGAGCACCGTCTCTAAGTCAGTGAGCGCCTGCTGAATTGCGCCCGTCGTCTCCTCGACGTTCTCGGCGGTGCTGTCGGCCATCTCGCGGACCTCCACGACGATTCGCTCAACCTCGTCGGCGTGCTGTTTCGACTCGTCGGCCAGCTCTTTGATTTCGTCGGCGACGACCGCAAACCCGTCACTGTCGCTGTTGCTCCGTGCGGCTTCGATGTTGGCGTTCAGCGCCAGCATATTCGTCTGGTCCGCGATGTCGTTGATGACCTCGACGAACTCGTCGATCTCTTCGATGTGGCCGCGAAGCTCTGTCGAGTCCGACGCGACCTGTTCGGCGGACTCCGTCGCATCCTCGACGCGTTCGATTGTTTCCTCGGCCGTCTCGACGGATTCCTCGGCGAGTTCTCTGGCCTCGCCGCTCTGACTACTCACTTCCTCAGCGCTTGAGGCGATTTCCTCGACGGTCGCGCTGAACCCGGAGACCTCGGACTGGACCTCATCGAGGTTGTCGGACTGCTCGCCTGCCATCTCCTTGATTTCGTCGGACTGCTCGGTAACGGCTGCGGCGGAGTCGCTTATTTCACCGACCGCTGACTCGACGTCCGTCGCCATCTGTGACTGGAGGTTCTGGAGCGCCTCACGCTGTTCGACGATATCACTGAAATCGATCAGTAGCTCCAACGCACCGATAGTGTCCCCACCAGGACCCCTGAGCGGGATTGCCACTGCCCGCGCGTGAGCCATCGTCCCGTCTGGCCGTTCGGCCGAGCGGAACTCACTTTCACAGACTGGCTCTCCCGTCCTGATGACCTCCTGAGCGAGCGTTTCATCCTGCCCCTCTGTGCCAAACACGTCGTATGCGTTCATCCCGACCGCCTCGCTCGCCGGGAGCCCGAGCATCTGTCCAACCGTGTCGTTCCAGTGTGTGATATTAGCGTCTGTATCGACTACGAATGCCGCCTCCGGTATATCCTCAACAAGCGATTCGAACGTGTGAAGCCAGAACTCTCCGCTGTCGTCCACGGACTCCGGTAGCAGCCCGTCTTCGGATGCAGTTTTTGCCATTGTAAGACCTATCTTAGAAACTAATATACCGTTTTCGACCGATTATATCAGCTGATAACTGGTTTGAGCGAATCTCACTAGGAGCGAAGCTACAGAGCGACCAGTATAGCGGCGCTCATGCAGACCACAACGACCGCGATACACACGGCTTCCCGATTCAACATTGAACAACTGCCGGGCCGAGAATCCGATGCGAGCGACAGCACGGCAGGAACGCTGTCAGGGACCGATATCCCGCAGAGAACAACCCGGTTTCGGCAGGTCTATACCGCCCGAGTTCATACTAATCAGTGATGAGCATCGAGACCGATACCGCCGCTGATATCGACGGTGACCACGTCGAGGCGCTCGCTACAGAGTTCGGCGAAGCGATCGCCGATCTGCCGGTGTACCAGCGATTCAAGGAGACGAAAGACGCTGTCGAGAACCACGACGAGGCGCAGGCGGCCATCCAAGAGTTCGAGCAGATCCGCGAGGAGTTCATGCTCGCCCGCCAGACCGGAAACGCCTCTCAGGAGGACCTCCGGAAAGTCCAGCAGAAGCAGGAGGAACTCCACGACATCCCGGTAATGAGTGACTATCTGGAAGCCCAGAACGAACTCGAACTGCGCCTGCAGGAACTCAACGAGATCGTCTCCGAGGAACTGGCCGTCGACTTCGGCCAGAAAGCCGGCGGTTGCTGCGAGGACTGAACAGCGGTACTTCTCGCGGTCGTACTCTTCGCCGACTCTGAAGCGGCCGGTCAGGACTGCCGATGCCGCCGACAGTTATCGCCGGTCAGTGACACACTCGACCGACTGGGCAGTTACTCCTCGACTTCGGTTTTCACCACGACCGCCGGTCGCTCGGTCAGTCGAAGCACCTTGTCGGTGATGCTGCCGAGGAGACTCCGGTACTCCGCTGGCCGCCGCTTCGTCCCGAGGACGAGCAGGTCGACGTCCACCTCGTCGGCGGTCTCGATGATGGATTCGGCCGGTCGTCCGTGTTTCAGGGTCGTCGTCACGTCGACGCCGGATGCCTCTGCATCGGCCTCTATCCGGGCCAGCGTCTCCTGACCTGTCTCTTCGAGGCCGTGCTCCGGTCCTTCCGATTCGTCGACGTACTCGTCGCCGCTGTAGGCCGTGTAGACGTCTTCGTCGACGACATACAGCGCATGGAGAGTTGCGCCGTGTTCCGCTGCGAGGGCAATCGCGTGGGATTCGGCGTTGGTCGAGGCTTCTGTCCCATCTGAGGCGAGGAGGATGTGATCGTACATACAGGTCGTATTTCTCTCAGGTAGGAAATAAACCGAGGGTTCCGTTCTCAGATAGCGGGAGACGGCCTGGCGTCTTCGAAACATCTTAGCGACCGGGCGTGGCATCTTCCGACATGACAGTCGAATCTGATTGGGACGACTGGCTCCCGCGTGCAGTGGAGTCGGCGACGCCTGACGGACTGGCACTCTGGTATCTGGGTTGTAACGGCTTCATCCTGAAATCGAGCGGCGGGACGACCGTCTTCATCGACCCGTATCTCGGTACGGGCGACCCGCCGCGAACCGTTCGGATGGTCCCAGTGCCGTTCAACCCCGAGGACATCGCCGAGTGCGACGCGGTTCTGGGTACCCACGAACATACCGACCACGTTCACGGGCCGTCCCAGGCCCCGATTCTCGCTGGGACGGGCGCGGACTACTACACGACCGACAGCGGTCACGACGTCATCCGGGAGGAAGCGTGGCTGGAGAACTACGGCGTCACCGACGACCAGTTGCACGAGGTCACGGAGGGTGACACGCTCGAAATCGGCGACCTGACTATCCATGTCGAACCGGCCAACGACCCCGACGCCGAGCATCCGGTGTCGTACGTGTTCGAACACGACTCCGGCACGTTCTTCCACGGCGGCGACGCCCGTCCCGGCGAGTTCGAATCCATCGGTGAGCGCTACGACATCGATGTCGGTGTCCTCGCATTCGGGACTGTCGGGATGATCGACGACAAGGAGACCGGCGAACCCACGCGAACGCAGTGGTACAACGACGAGAACATGATTATCGAAGCCGCGAACGAACTCCAGCTTGACACCCTCGTCCCGACCCACTGGGATATGTGGAAGGGGATGACGACGGAGCCGACCGTCCTGCACAACCACGCCAACAGCTTCGCGTATCCCTCGACGCTTTCAATTGTTGAAATCGGCGACCGGTACGATCTCGACTGAAAACGACTCGCCAGTACCACACGGGCGGACTGTCCGTCTTTGCTGGCTCACGTCCTGCTCGTGTTACTGAGGTTACGTCTCTAGATTATATTAATCAGTATAGTATAGAAAAAAGGTGTAAATGTTGGTCAGGTACGTACCTTTAATACTATTGCTGAGACCATACAGACCATGAGCAATTCGCAAGCCTACGACGAAGTCACTGTCGCCGCAGATGGCGTGACAGTGACCAAGCGGTTCGAGGCGGACGAGTTCCCCGTACCCGCGATAGCGTTCAATCTCACTTCGCGACGGTCTGTTGCGGTGACTGTCAGGTTAGTCGACACCGTTCCAGAAGACGTAGCGGTCGAGGATCTGGGCTTCCACCCCGAGTACGGCAGTGAGTACTGGGACATCAACGAAAACCGGATCGCCTTCGAGAAAGAACTCGAACCCGAAGCCGACTACACGACCGTCTACGGTATCCGTGCGACGGGCACCGACGACGTCGAGAAGTTCCTGACGGAACCAAAAATCGAGAGTATCGACCCGCCCCTGGACGAGGACGAGGAGGACCTCGTCGGTGGCGGCGACGAGGCTGTTCGGGACGTTATCGCCGGTGACGCCGACAGCGTTCCCGGCCTCGAAGACGATAACGACGAAGACATCGAGACGCTGGACCTCTCTGATCCGAACAACCCGGACTCAAGCGTCGAAGCACCCGAAGAGAGCAACGCTGCGCCGGCAGATTCCGAGGTCCAATCCGGCGCAGTCGTCGCGACGATGGCACAGGAAATCCGCGACCAGAACGTCTCCCCCGAAGACGTGAAGCTCCTCAAGCGTGCGCTCGACGCCGTCTCCGAAGATGACAACGACAGTGACGCCGGCGGCGTCAACGACGCCCGGATCCAGCGCATCCAGAGCGATGTCGCAGACCTCCGTGCGTACACCGATGCCCTCGAAGAGTTCCTTGAAGAGAACGGTACCGGCGAGGATATGATTCAGGAGTTCGGCGAGCGCCTCGACTCCTTCGAAGAGGCTCTGGAGGGTTTCCAGGACGAAGTCCAGTCGGCGACAGACACAGCCACTTCGGCCTCCGATCAGGTCGACGACCTTTCCGAGGAAGTCGAGAGCGTCGAAGGCCAGCTCGACGAGCTCGAAGACGACATCGAAGCCGTCCGCGAGGAGATAGACGAGGGTGACCTCGCAGAGCGGATCGACGAGACCGAATCGGAGATCGAGGAGCTCAAACAGTGGCGCGAACAGCTATCGTCGGTTATCGGCGGCGGCGACTAACCGAACTCGTTTTACCGATCCCCCGTCTGTGCCTGCATAATGACGACGACGAGAGTGGCCGTTCCGCGAAAGGGCCGGCCTCTCGAAGCAGTGCTGGAGCGACTCGCCGGACGCACGGGGACGACCGACCTGGCCGACGAGATCATCTCGACGCTTCGCTACGAGAAGGCCGTCACAAAGGGCAAACAGGACGCGGTCGCCGACGTGTACCATCGCATCAGCGACTACTCCTCGCTCGATACGCCATACGAGCCGGAATACACGCTGCTCCGTGACGACCGTGACGGGATGCCCCGACGAATCGTCTTCGACAGCGTTACTGTGCCGACCGAATACGGGGATGTCCAGCTGGTCGGCCGCGAGGAACCGTTTCGGGCGCTCCGGACCCACGAGTTCGCGCTCGGGTTCGACAGCGCCGACCTCGTGCTCGAAGAAGTTGTCCAGCTTCGGGACGAGCCGCTGACCGCCATCCACGAAATCAACGACCGTATCGACCCGCTGGACACTGACGTGCGAGTCGTGACCGGATTGGGAGATACGGTGTACCACACGCTGCTGGCGACGCCGGAGGTCATGGACTCACAGGACGGGCCCCTCGACCGGACTTTCGTCACCAACTACGAGGGCGAACTCTGTATCTCACCGCGGTACGAGCGGCTCGTCGAAGCCGTCCTAGGGACGAGTGCGCTCGACGGCGTCTCCTTTACGTATCCCATGGAGGGTGGTGAAGAGGAAGCAGACATCGCGGCGACCGGCCTCGGCGTCTACCTCACCGTCACGGGGTCGACTGCTCGCGATCACGGCCTCGAACTCGGCGAGCAGTTGTTCCCCAGCGAGACTGTCCTTCTGGAAAACGCCCACGAGCGTACTGAGACGACGGAACAGGTCGCCAGTCTGTTCGAAGAGCCAGAAGAAACAGCGCTGCAGTCGATTTAGCTTCAGAGACGCCGCCGCTGGATGAGTTTCGCAGCGACGCCGACAGGTACGACGACCCATGCTAGGAGCCCCGCTGCGACCATCGGCGGGGTCAGCCCGGCCTGTGCAAGCACGCTACCGAAGCCGCCGGCGACCACGTCCACCTGCGAGAGCGCGAGCACGCGGAAGCAGTCCACGGGGTTGAGCAGTATCGCCGCGGCGATAGCGCCGGACCCGAGGTCGAACCCCGCGACCGCCCCGAGCGCGATCAGGTCGTGCAACAGCGCGACCCACAGCCAGATGGCGAGGGAGACACCGAGCGCGTGGGTTTTCGTCCGTGCGACCGTCGAGACTAGCACCGCCACGCCCAGCATCGCACAGGCAGTCAGCACCGCTGCGAGGGCGACCGCCGCGTACTGGCCGACGCTGGCGAGACCGATGTATCGGACGGTCAACAGTGCGCCGGGAACGAAGCCCAGCAACATCGCGCCGGACAGCACTGCCGCCCGGCCGATGGCAGTCCCGACGACGACACGGCCTTTCGTCACCGGGAGCGCGAGCATGAGTTCGAGTGAGCCGCGCTCGTCCGCCCCGACGATGGCGTCGTACCCGACCGCAAGCGCCGTCAGCGGGACGAGATAGACGCCGAGTTCGGCGATGGTTGCAATGACTGCGTCGAAGCGACCCGGGCCGACTGAACTCGCCCCGAACTGGACGACTGCGGTGGTAAAGAGGCCGAACAGCAGCGCCACGCCGAGTGCCCACCGGCTCCGGACGGCTAGCCGGTACTCTCGGCGAGCGATGGTGAGCAGGCTGCTGTCGGCAAGCCGAGCAAGCGTCGATTCGTCGGCCGCGTCCGTCGCCGTCTCCCTCTCGGTTCCACCGTCGTGTAACCGGGTAGCTGGAGTGTCGGCCGCGACAACGCCGCCGTCCGGGGTCGGATCTGTCGAGGAATCAGCCTCGCTCATGCCGGCTCACCTCCCGAGTCCTCGGTCGCCGCCTCCGAAGCCGCTGTCGCCGCTGTGCCGTCGGAGCCGGAGCCATCGCCGCCATCCGCCCCGACGGCCTCGTGGAACGCGGCCTCAAGGCCGGGTTCCCGGACCTCGAAGCGGTCGATGTCGTACCCCTCACCGACGGCGGTTAGCAGGTCGTAGGCGTTGGTCGGGGCGGCGGTGACAGTCAGATCAACGCCGGTACGGTTGACACTCGACGCACCCTCGTGGTCGCGAAGCATGCCTGCCACATCGCTCGCAGCCGCCTCGGATGCCAGCGACAGCGACACCGTCACCTCGTCGGCGGCGGCGCGGCGAAGCTCTTCGACCGGGCCCGCAGTCGCCACCTGTCCGTCAGCGATGATGACCGCCTCCGAGCAGAGCCGCTGAATCTCCCCGAGCGCGTGCGAGGAGAAGACGATTGTCACGTCCGTCTCCGACGCCAGGGACTCCACGACCTCGTGGAACGCCCGGATACCGTCGGGGTCGAGCCCCGCGGTCGGTTCATCGAGTATCAGCACGGCCGGCTCGCCGACGAGTGCCGTGCCGAGTCCGAGCCGGCGGTTCATCCCGTTGGAGTAGCCGCCGACCCGGCGGTCTGCGGCGTCAGCGAGTCCGACAGTGTGCAGGATGCGCTCGACGTGGTGGTCTCTGTCTTCCCGGGGCACCGAGCGCATCCGGGCATGGAAACTGAGTATCTCGCGGCCAGTCAGGCTTGGCGGGAAGCCGGCGTGTTCCGGCAGGTAGCGCACCCGCTCGCGAACGGCGGTCCCGTTGGTCGGGTCCGCGCCGGCGACGGAGACGCTGCCATCGTCCGGCCGGTTCAGCCCGACCAACAGTTTGAACAGCGTCGTCTTGCCGGCCCCGTTCGTGCCAAACACGCCGAGGGTGGCCCCCTGCTCGACAGACAGACTCAGTCCGTCGAGTGCCTGCACGCCGCCGTAGGCTTTCGATACGTCGTCGACGTCAATCACGTTCATAGTAGCTCCTCCAGTTCTCGTGGGGTGGTTCGGTGAGCGGGCGGGCATCGACGACGCCGGGCGACTTGACCACAGGCACGGACGACTCGGCCAGCCGAACGGCGTCGAAGGCCGGGCTACTGGCGAACACCCGCGCGGCGGGCTTTTTCGCGGTCACCTGCTGGACGGTCCCAGCGGGCTGGTAGCGGGTGTCGCCGATACCATCGTCGTCAACATCCGTCGGGTTCGCCCGGGACCAGTAGTTCCCGACGCTCTCGTTCCAGTGAACTTGGTCGCCCATGACCGCGAGCACCGGCCTGTCGTTGCGGATGAAACTGTTCTTGGTCACGGTTTCGTCGTTGCTACCGGCGGCGATGTGGACGCCGATGTCGTTACCGACGACGAGGTTCCCGACGATGCGGTTGCTGACGGAGTTGTAGATAAACAGCCCGTTCTCGTTGTTGACGAGGTGGTTACCGCGGATGTCCGTGTCGTCGATACTCTTGACGAGGATGCCGTGGCCGGACTGGCCGCTGTTGTTGACCGCGACGTTGTCCTCGATGACGAGGTGTTTCGACACCATCAGCGCGTACCCGACGTCGTTGTCGAAAGCGGTGTTGTCCCGCAGGTGGCAGTCGTCGGAGTACATGTAGTGGACACCGTACCGGAGGTCCCACATGGTGTTACCGGTCGCGTTCACGTCCTTGGCCCAGTTGAAATAGAGCCCGTCCCGAACAGTGGTTATGTCGTTGTTCCGGATGACGCTGTCCTCGGTCTTCCAGATCTGGATGCCGTTGCCGCGCTTGGTCAACTGCGTAATCTCCTCGCGGCCGACGATGGTGTTGTTGCGGATCTCGGCGTCGTCGACGCCGTCGAGCCAGATGCCGAAGGTCATATCGGTCACGCGGCTGTCGCGAACCGTGACGTCGCTGGCGTTGACGAATATCGCGGCGTCATTCGTTGCGGTGTCGTAACCGCTGTTGCGGACCCAGAGGTCCGCCACAGTGACGCCCTGCGCTTCGATGGCGAGCACATCGCCTGCGCCGTCGCCATGTAGCAGCGTCGACCCGGGACCGCTCCCGGACAGCGTGACGTTCGGCGTCGTCACGACGAGGGTCTCGTCGAAGCGACCGTCGAGCGTGACGGTGTCGCCGGGGTCCGCGGCATCGACCGCTGCCTGCGCGCTGTCGTACGTTTCACTATCGACCGTCGCGGTGCCGTCGGCCGACGGGGCGGTGAACGAGTCGGTGTCAGGCACGTCGGGGTCGAAGGCGAGGTCGTCGTGGGTCCCGCCGGTCTCGCCGGCACTGGCCATCCCGACAGCCATGACTGACAGCACGAGCAGGGCTGCGGTACCGACGGCGAACACACGCTCGAAATCGTGGGACAGTGGGCTCATGAGTGTGTTTCCGGTTGGTCAGGTTCGGCCGCGGTGGTCGTCGGGCGGTGCGGGGTGTCTTCCTCGTCGCTGTCGCCGTCACGACCCAGACGGTCCCGAACGGCGTCGGGAAGTCCGGTCAGTCCGTCGCGCAGTCGGGCCGGGAGTTCGCTGAACGCCGCTGCCTGATCGCGGTAGTAGTACGAAACCGCGAGCAGTCCGACGGCCGTGGCGGCCATGTACGCGCCGAGGCCGAACCGGGAGACGCTGGTGATGTTTGCGACCTGATACTGGCCCCACAGCGGCGGCGTGAAGCCGGCGACGCCCATCACCGGCGCTCCGGGATCGAGCGTGTGGCCGGCCTGCCAGAGCCGGTACTGGATGTCGGCCAGCATCACGGTGAACACCAGCACGGTGCCGCCGAACTGGTATTTCAGCCCGCGCTTGAGCTTCTCGGCGGTCGGCGCGATAGCGACGAACACTGACAGCAGTGACACGCCGATGAACGCGACTGGACCCAGCGACCACTCCGGCACGTCGATGGCCCGCGCCTTCACCGGGTAGTTCGGTTCGAGGAACACCGGGTCCGGGAAGTAGAAGCCGATGTAGTGGTTCAACCGCGCCATCTCGGTGTAGTCTCCGGTCAGCCGCGGGTAGGCGTACAGATTGAGGTGCAGCGTTGTACTGGGGTACTGGACGGCGTCGACGCTGATGTGCCACATCGGGAACGCGAGCGCTGCGACGAACAGCAGCGCCGCTGCCACGGGGAGGCCCCGCCGGATCTCGCGGAAGTCGTCGATGGTGGGTCGTTGCATGGCTGAACACCTCCGAAATGGGTTGTGGCGCTACCCCTCCGCCGGCTCGACGATCATTCGGCTGCGCATCTCCAGATGCAGGGCGCTACAGAAGAACGTACAGTAGATCCAGTACACGCCGGGGTCGTCTGCCGTGAAGGTGACCTCGCGGGTGTCCTGGGGAGCCACGGCGTAGTTGATGTCGTGTTCGGGGATGGCGACACCGTGGATGATGTCTTGGACGCCCTCGATGTTGGTTGTCGTCAGCGTGACCTCGTCGCCCTCCTGCACTGTGAAGTCAGGCAGGCCGTACTCCGAGCGCTTGGTCGTCATCTTGACGTGGACGCTACTCTCGCCCGTGCGCTCGACGCCGGAGTCCTCTTCGGTGATGTAGGTCTCCTCGTAGTCGTCCTTGTCGTAGACCTTCTTCGCGTCGATCTTGTCCTTGTGGGCGAACACGCAGTCGTGTGGCTCGGGGTAAGCCGGGTGGTCCGCGACCAGTTCCATCTCCTCCTCGCCCTGTCCGATGTGGATGAGCTGGTCGTTGTCGGGCATGATCGGGCCGACGGGGAGGAACCGGTCCTTCGAGAGCTTGTTCAGGCTGACGAGCCATTCCCCGTCGGGGTCGGTCGTCATCGCCTCAAGCGCCTGAATGTGGCCGGGGTTGTAATGGACGTCTTGCTTCTCGATGATGGGGTCCTCGGACCCTTCTTCGGCCTCGACGGCCGCCTCGATGTCCCACTTGACCGCCTGGGAGTCGATGAACAGCGACGTGTAGGCGTGCCCGTTCCCGTCGAAAGTGGTGTGAAGCGGCCCGAGTCCGACGCGTGGCCGCCCGGCGACGACCTCTTCGGGGTCGGAGGAGTCGGCCAGCGCATCCAGGTCGAGCATCGTCACCGTCGGCGAGAGTTTCCCCGCGATGAATGCGTAGTCGCCGTTCGGTCCGACCTCGACACAGTGGGGGCTTTTCGGCGTCGGGATGTACTTCACGATCGGGCGATCGCCCTGATTGAGCGAACTGCCCTGCGTCCCGTCGACGACGGGGATGCCGTTGACCTCCTCGTAGTTGCCGTTCTCGACGGCCTGCTCGATAGCCGGGATGTCGAAGGCCTTGACGTTGTCCCGGTCGTCCTTCGTCATACCCTGAATGTCGGTGGCCTCTTCGCTGTTGTACGCCGAGGAGATGGCCCACCGACCCTCTTTACCGGTGTCGACGATGTCGAGGTTCCCATCGACCTTGACCTGCCACTGGGTCTCCATCGATTCGGGGTCGACGGCGACGAACAGCGACGTGTAGTTGTCCGGGTTCTTCACGTCGGTCCCGTCGTTGGGTAGCGGCACGCGGAACTCGCCGTTCCCCAGCACGTACTTCGTGTCCGGTGAGAGGACGGTACAGCCGTGGATGGCCTGCATATTCGGGACGTCAGTGATCGCGTCCGTCTCGAAGTACGTGAGGTTCACGCGGGCGATGCGGCCGTTGGCCTTGTCGTTGACGTACAGGTACTCGCCGTCGTAGTCCCCGTCCGTCTCCGAGAGGTTCGGGTGGTGGTTGTCACCCCAGCTATAGCCACCGCCCTCTTCGAGCATCTCCTGCGTGCCGTCGGTGTACCCGTACCCCGACGCACAGTCGGTGTTGAACACCGGAATGCGGGTGAGTTCGCGCATCGACGGGATGCCGACGACCCGCAGTTCGCCGGAGTGGCCGCCGGACCAGAAGCCGTAGTACTCGTCGTGTTCGCCGGGTTCGACCGTGTGGCTCGCGCCGCTGCCCGAAGGGGTCGACTGGCTGCCCGCGCTGCCACCGCCGCCGGTCAGCGCCGAACAGCCGGCGACAGATCCCATTGCACCGGCGGCGACGCCGGCCTTCATGAAGTCCCGGCGGCCGAGCGAGAGGCCGGGCAGTCCAAGCGAGAGGTCGTCGTCTTCGGTCGTTTCGTCCGGAGACTCGACTTCCGCAAGCACCGAGTCGAGCGTTTCTTCGTACTCTTCGAGGACCTCGTTCGGATCGCGTGGGGTTTCGTTCTTGCTCATATCAGACCACCTTGATTGTGCCGGCCATCCCGTTCATCTCGTGAGGGATGCAGTAGTACTCGTACGTGCCCGCCGTCTCCAGCGTGACCTCGTAGCTCTCGCCTTTCGGGATGTTACCTTCCTGTCCGTTGCTGTACCCGTCTTTCGCGGCCTGCTGGGAGTCGAACCCGCCAGACGCGAAGTAGTCCGCACCGTCGGGAAGCTTGTCTTCGTAGGCTGTCACCGTGTGGCCGATGCTACCGACGTTCTCGAACGTGACCGTCGTCCCTGCCTCGACTTGGATTTTCTTCGGCTCGTATGCCAGTTCATCCGTCATTTCGACGGTACTCGTCTCGGTCCACTCGGACCCGCTTCCGCCGTCACTGGACTCAGTCTCGCCGCCGTCTGACCCGTCACCGCCGCCACCCGAGTCGCCGTCACCGCCGCTGTCGGACCCGCCGCCCGATGAACAGCCAGCTAGCGCGACTCCAGCCGCGACGCCCAGACCGCGCACGAATGTTCTACGCGTTGCCATTGTAGCTCACGGCTGCAACTCGAAGACCTACCTGTATATATAGGGAACCGCACTCTCAGCTCGCAGGAAGTGGGGCGAATATGTTCCCCCGTAAATAGTGAATGGTGACTACTCGTGAAGGCCGGCACAAAATACAACGGCTATGCAATCGTCTCTGAGGTCCCCGGGTCATGTGGTGAGTGGCAGCATCCAGTGCACCGCGCTTCGGTGACGCCTACAGCTGTCTGCCCCGGGGACCGCCTTCGCTCAACTGTCGACAGATTCCTGTAGCCGCGCGAGACTGGTCAACACCGGATACGTCCAGAGTTGCTCTTCGTACATGTACGTGCAGAACTCGTGGGTCTCGAACCGGTGGACGCTTGAATGGAGTTGGTCCTGGCGCTGCTGTAACAGCGCAGTAACGTCGCTCTGGAACGTCTCGCGATACCACTCGGGGACGACTGTGCTGTCGAGTGTCTCGATGATCTCTCGCAGACTGCCGCGGTACTCCCGCATCGATTCCTGTTCGATTTTGACAGCCCGGTCCAGCGAGGTCCGTTCGTCGATTGCTTGCTCGGTCGCGGCCACCAGCGAGCGTTTGAGCGGCGGCGAGAATCCGACATTTGTCTCAGGATGGAACAGCGCTGCGTAGTCCGGCCCGAACTCGATAGCGACGTTCTCGACCAGTGATTCGTCGTACACCGACTCGTAGTGGTCGACAGCCAGCACCGTGTCAGCATAGGCGTCCCGTAGCGCTTCAACGGGGTCGGATACGGACTGTCGACTTCGCGCACCGACGGGGGAGGAGGGCTGTTCGACGGGGTCGACGGCACGGAGGCGCTGCAGGAATTCTTCGAGACCAGCCTGCTCGGCGGCAAGCTCCGTATGCTCCTCGTCAAGAACAGTGAGAGCCGTCTCTATCGGCTCGAGAATGTGGTCTCGCCATGTATGCAGGAACCACTGCGTGCCGTCCTGCGCAGGCGTCGTTGCCATACTAGTGTCTCGTTCAGTAACAACAATAAGTGTTTTAGTTACCGGTCAACACCCCCGTGTTCTGGACGGCTATTTATATAGTCTCAGCGCGTCAACAGTGTTGGGATCGGGGTGTGTCGTGCGGTTTCGCTCTCTCAACAGTGTCAGTGCCCGTAGAATAGCATCTGATTTCGAGAACGAGTGTCACTCTCAGATTTGCTCATAAACCTGTGCTATTTAGAACAGTATAATGTGAAAACTGGAATGGCAGGCAAAACTAGCGAGCTTTGTAGGTATACATTCGAAATATACTTACACATTGGCCATTTTTGAACATATTACGATAGCATATGACTACAGATCTCGACAGATGGCCGTTGTAGGATCGGAACTGTGGACTTCGCCATGTTTCGTCTCCAAGTAATTCTGTAACGGAGGAGTCAAATGGTTTTACCGTGCTAGGCATTGCTATCTGTCGGTCGGTAGCAGTCGAGCAGTTGTTCCGGTCGCTCATCGCTCACATCCGGGTTTTTAAATAATGACGGCAACTCTACTCGGGTAATGACCGACGACGCCGACACACAAAACACGGGCCGGCGGATACAGTCCGTGGAGAACGCCTGTGAGATCATCGAAGCCGTTCAGGAGTCACACAGCGCGACGTTGCAGGAACTGAACGAGCGAATCGAGCTCTCCCAGGGAACGCTTCACACGTATCTTGCGACCCTGACCGACTGTGGTTTTCTCACGAAGGACAACGATACATACCAGCTCGGCTTTCGGTTCGTCACGATGGGCGAACACGTCCGCAACGAAACAGAGCTCTACACTGCCGGCCAGGAAGAAGTCGACAAACTGGCCGACAGGTCCGGCGAGTACGTCCATCTGGTTGTCGAAAACGACGGTCGTGAAGTCGCCATCTACGAGCGGCGGGGCGAACACGCCGTCGGAATGGACTACCACCTCCAGTTGCGGGAGGCACCACAACACCTCCATGACAGCGCTTCGGGGAAGGCAATCCTCTCGTGTCTCCCGGACGAGCGCGTCGAGAAAATAATCGATCGGGAGGGCCTCTCACGACAGACACAGCACACGATTACGGACCGAGAGACGCTCTGTGACGAGCTAGAAACAATTCAGGAGCGAGGATACGCGACAAACGACGAGGAAGAGATCCGTGGCCTCCGGGCGGTCGGTGCGCCGATCCTGGACAACGACGGGACCGTCGTCGGCGCGGTCAGTGTGACTGCACCGACCAGCCGTCTGAAAGGGAGCCGGTTCGACACCGAAATTCCCGAGATGGTGATGGAGGCCGCGAACCTCATCGAAGTCAATCTCGAAATGACATCGTTCGATCGGGGCATGTAACAACGGCGTCGTACACTTGTCGCTATGTGTCGGCGACGACCACGAAACGACGACGGCGTCCGGTTTCCGACATTTGGATAGCTCAAATCCCAGCTGCGCTACTGTGACCGTCGAACGGAGCGGTTCTCCCGGCAAATGAGCCACAATAACAGTCGTACCATCGTTAGTAAGAGTTCTGTGATAGCGCAGCAGGCCCGATAGCCATGCCTACAGGCTGTTTCGAGCGGATCGATGCGGGACTGACACCTGTCGTGGGTGGTCGCTTCCAGTATAGTACTCCGCCACTGCGCGCCAAGTCTATTTTTGAGGTAGTCAAAATACTGGCCGATTCTCAATTCAGTGCTTATATCAGGTCATAGCATGCATACGTCGATATTTGTCCCATCTGTCGGGGCATCAGCTGACCAATGTGGCCGCATCTATATTGAGTATATCAAGCTCGCGTCTGTGAAATATTCCGCATATGAGTTGCTGAAATACCCCATAATACTCCATAAGCGGCGAATAAAGGTGCTCAGGGGCTTTTGCTATATTCAAACTAATCGTCCCACAGACAGTCCCAAATGTTTATTAACAATACCGGTATTGGTGCCGATACACTGTCTCACTCCAGCCGTCGGATGGTGACAGTCAGGACGGAATCAGCGTGCTGAACGACGTAGCGTACTCGCTCCATTTGCCCGAAGCAAGTGGGCGTACGCACCACCGAACACAAACCAATCATGAGCACACAGAAGGAGCCACCAGAGCAAGCAACAGACGAGGACGAATCGCCAATCGCGACTGCCCGCCACCAGCTGGAGCAAGCGGCCGAACACCTCGACCTTTCTGAGGGAATGCTTGAACAGCTCCGCCACCCATCGAAAACCGTCGAGGTGTCCGTCCCGATCCGTCGGTCCGACGGGAGTGTCGAGGTGTTCGACGGGTATCGCGTCCAGCACTTCGAAGTCAGAGGGCCGTACAAGGGCGGTATGCGATACCACCCGAGCGTCTCCGCCGAGGAGTGTACGGCCCTGGCGATGTTGATGACGTGGAAGTGTGCGGTGATGGACCTCCCCTTCGGCGGCGCGAAGGGCGGCATCGTCGTCGACCCGTCGACACTCGACGCACAGGAGACCGAGCAACTGACCCGCCGGTTCGCCGAGGAGCTACGGGAAGTCGTCGGGCCGACGAAAGACATCCCCGCACCCGATATGGGGACCGACGAGCAGACGGTCGCCTGGTTCATGGACGCGTATTCGATGCAGGAAGGCGAGACGGTCCCCGGCATTGTGACCGGCAAACCGACAGCGGTTGGCGGGACACACGGCCGTGAGGAGGCACCCGGCCGAAGCGTCGCTATCGTCGCCCGCGAAGCACTCGACTACTACGACGGAAACATCGATGGTGCGACTGTCGCCGTCCAGGGCTTCGGTGCCGTGGGCGCGAACGCCGCACGCCTGCTCGACTCGTGGGGTGCGTCTGTCGTCGCTGTCAGCGATGTGGACGGCGGCATCTACGACGAATCCGGCCTCGATATCGAATCCATTTCCGCTGACGGCGACGAACACGGCCAGTTAGGGGCTGTTGACGCACCACGGCAGCTATCCAATGCCGAACTGCTGGAACTCGATGTCGATGTCCTCATTCCTGCAGCAGTCGGGAACGTTCTGACCGAGGAGAACGCCGCGGACGTGCAGGCGAGCATTATCGTCGAAGGGGCGAACGGCCCGACAACGACAGCGGCTGATACAGTGTTCGAGGAGCGCGACATCCCAGTCATCCCGGATATCCTCGCGAACGCCGGTGGCGTCACCGTGAGCTACTTCGAATGGCTCCAGCACATCAACCGACGAAGCTGGTCACGCGAGGAGGTCAACGAGGAACTCGAAGACGAGATGCTCGACGCCTGGGAGGCCCTGCAGGCCGAAGTCGAGGACCGCGATGTCACGTGGCGAACGGCTGCCTACATCGTCGCTCTCTCGCGAATCGGTGACGCTATGAACGCCCGTGGGCTATGGCCGTAGTAACGGATGTCGCTTCAGTCCACCCACTCGCGAGACCACAGTCGTTCCGTGTCACCTGTCGCGGTGCTCGGTGTCCCGTTCGCCCTCGGTGCCGACCGGCGTGGCGTCGACATGGGCCCGTCGGCGATTCGCTACGGCGGCCTCACCGCCGCGCTTGACACGGCCGGCGTCGACTACACTGACGTTGGCGACCTCTCGCCGCCGACGCTACAGTCCCAGCCAGTGTCCGACGACGACAGCGCGAAGTACCTCGATGCTATTGCTGAAATGACCGCCACCCTCGCCGACCGAGTGGCGACCGAAATAGCCGACGGGAGCGTCCCACTGGTGCTAGGTGGCGACCACTCTATCGCGATGGGGACGATGCGCGGTGCGGCTCAGACATCTGAACTCGGCGTCATCTGGTTCGACGCGCACGGTGATTACAACACCCCAACGACCTCGCCCAGCGGGAACGTTCACGGGATGCCGCTCGCGGCCGCCCACGGCTACGGCGACTTCGCAGAGATGCCGTGGGCCACCGCCCCGAATATCGCTGAGGAGAACACTGTCATCGTCGGCGCACGGAGCCTCGATGCCGACGAACGAGCGGTCCTCCGTGAGAGCGACATCTCCGTCTTCACGATGGAAGACATCGACAGGCGAGGTGTCGGCCCAATCACTGATGAGGCACTCGACATCGCGACCGACGGGGTCGATGACATCCACGTGAGCCTCGACCTCGATTGGCTTGACCCGGACGACGCGCCAGGGGTCGGGACACCAGTCCCAGGCGGCGTCACCTATCGGGAGGCACATACGGCGATGGAACGGGTCGCCGACCGCGACGCCGCCGAATCGGTGCTGCGTTCGCTCGACGTCGTCGAAGTCAACCCCATCCTCGACCAGCGCAACACGACGGGCGAGCGAGCGGCCGAACTCGCCGCCAGCGCGTTCGGCAAGCGGATCCTGTAGCCCAGTTTCGAACCGCAGCAAGGACTCAATTGCGTGTCCGCAACGCGGGGCCGGAACACAGTGATTTATTACCAATGATTGCCTTTATGTTAGCATGGACCGCGATACTGCGGAGCCGCGTGTCGATAGCCTTCCTGGCCCACGGAGCAGCGAGTGGGTCGAGTACCACCACGAAACCGCCGCGCCGAGCACGTACGTGTACGATTTCGTCTGGGACATCACCGAGGACGCAATCGGTCCGTTCTGTACAGACGCGGACGGCAACGTCCTGCTCGATTTCACCTGCCACGTCGCCGCGTCGCCGCTCGGCTACAACAACCCGAAAGTGCTCGACCGGGCCGACGAGTTCGACATGGTCGACCCGCTGAAAATCGCCGGCCAGGACTTCTACGTCAGCACCGGCGGCTCGCCCGACGAAACGTCGCTACCGGGTCCTGCTCACCTGATGGATCGGTTGACCGACATTACTAGCCACTACGACTTCGACACCGTCTTCCTCTCGAACTCTGGCGCAGAGGCCGTCGAGAACGCGATGAAGATCTGCTACGACAACTGCGAGACCCCGAAGTACGGCATTACTTTCGACGGCGCGTTCCACGGACGGACCCTGGGGGCACTCTCCCTGAACCGTTCGAAGTCCGTCTATCGACGGAAGTTCCCCGAACTCAGCGGGATTCACGACGTGGAGTACTCCGAGGCCGGGGTCGAGCGCCTCCGTTCGAAACTCGACGCAGACACCGGCCACATCCCGCCTGAAGAAGTCGCGTTTCTCATTCTGGAGCCGATACAGGGTGAAGGCGGCTATCGTGTTCCGAACCCCGAGTTCCTCTCGGCTGTCGACGACCTCTGCCGGGAACACGATATCCCGATCATCGCGGACGAAATCCAGTCGGGAGCCGGCCGCACGGGCGAGATGTGGGCCGTCGACCACTACGACATCGAGCCGGACGTCATCACGAGCGCCAAAGCGCTCCGGGTCGGCGCGACCATCTCCCGGTCGGACATCTTCCCGTCGGAAACGTCTCGGCTCTCCTCGACGTGGGGGGCCGGCGACATCCTCGGCTCGATGCGTGGCGCGCTGACGCTTGCCGCTATCGAGGACCACGACCTACTGGACAACGCCGCCGAGAAGGGGACGTACTTCATGGACCGACTCCGCGATATCTCGGCGGACCGTCCGCTGGTCGAGGACGTGCGTGGCCTCGGCCTGATGACCGCGCTGGAGTTCGATACGGCCGACCGTCGCGACGCCGTGATGGAAACAGCGCTCCAGCACGGCCTCCTCACGCTCGGCTGTGGCCAGAAATCCCTCCGACTCCTTCCGCCACTCGACGTCACCGAGCGCGAACTTGAACTCTGTCTCGACATCCTCGATTCGGTGTTTACCGAGGTTGCAGACCCTGTCGCGTCGGCCTGACTCTCGCTACTTTTGCGGTAACCGCAATGTTAAAATATGATTAATTCAATTGTGGCACTATGCCACGAGAGGCACGCGTAGACAGACGGAGGTATCTGCAGGCAATCGGTGGCACTGTCGCGACCCTGTCGGTCGCTGGTTGTCAATCGGGCAGCGGGGACTCACAGACGCTCACCGCGGGCACAGCGCCGGGTTTTCCGCCGTTTGAAATGAAACAGGACGGCGAACTCGTCGGCTTCGACGTCGAGTTGCTGGAGGCCGTTGTCGCGGCGACGGAGTACGAACTGAGCGGCTGGGAGGAACTGGAGTTCAAATCACTCATTCCAGCGCTGAACAACGGTAACGTCGACATCGTCGCGGCGGGCATGACGATAAACGACGACCGTGACGAAGCGATCGACTTCTCCGACCCGTACTATAGTTCGAATCAGGCTATCATCGTCCGGGAGAACGGGTCGTTCTCGCCGTCGTCGCTGGACGATCTCTCCGGAGCGACAGTCGGGGCACAGAAGGGGACGACCGGTGAATCCGTTATCAAGGACCAGCTCATCGACGCAGGGACGATTTCGGAGTCCCAGTACAACGCATACGGCAACTACGTGCTCGCCGTCGAGGATCTACTGAACGAAAACGTCGACGTCATCATCATCGACGTCCCAGTCGCGAACTCGTTCGTGGCAGATCGCCCCATCGAATCCGCGTTCGTCCACGAGACTGGTGAGCAATTTGGCTTCGGGATTCAGTCCGGTAACAACGAACTCGCGGGCGCGCTCAACAGTGGGCTGACCACAGTTGAGGACGACGGGACGTACCGGGACCTGACCGAGAAGTGGTTCGGACAGAAGTGAGGCCATGGCAGAAATCCTACTGCAGGCCGCTGACTGGCTGTTCGTCATCGACAACATGGGCCTGTTGCTCGGAGGGACAGTCGTCACTATCGCGCTCACCGTAGCCAGCATTCTCCTGGGATTCGTCGTCGGGTTTCCGGCCGGTGCGATAGAAGTGTACGGCTCGGACAGGGCCCGGCGGGTGGTCGAACAGGTCGGGGTTGTCCTCCGTGGTACCCCACTGCTGGTCATCATTATGATCCTGTACTTCGGCCTCTCTATCTCCAGTAGCGCGTTCGTCACGGCGACTATCGCACTCGGCCTCCGGAGCGCCGCCTACCAGTCACAGATCTTCCGCGGTGCGCTCCAGAGCGTCGACGACGGGCAGCTGGAAGCGGCACGCGCCGTCGCGATGTCCCGATTCGAAGCGATTCGGCACGTCGTCGTCCCGCAGGCGCTCCGCCGGAGCGTTCCGGGCTTCCAGAACGAGTTTACTATCGTCCTCAAGGATACAAGCATCGCCATCGTCATCGGAATCGGCGAGCTGCTGACGACGGGACAGAACCTTTACGAAGGCGGACAGTCGACAGCGGCACTCGAGATTTTCCTCGCCGTCAGCCTCGTCTACTTCGTGCTGACGTTCGCAACGAATCGGTCACTCGACAGACTCAGCGACTACTACGCAGTACCGGAAGGAACGACATGACACAGCCACTACTCTCAATCGACGATCTGCACAAGTCCTACGGGAGCGAAGAGGTACTGGAAGGCGTCGGCCTCGAAATGGACCAAGGTGACGTGACGGTCCTTATCGGTCCCAGCGGCTCGGGCAAGTCCACGTTGCTCCGATGTGTGAACCGACTGACGGAGATCAACAGTGGCCGGATCGCCCTCGATGGGCAGGACGTGACTGGAGCCGACACCGACGTCAACGAACTGCGAAAGCAGGTCGGCATGGTGTTTCAGGACTTCAACCTCTTTGCGCACCTGACGGCGCTCGAGAACGTCACGCTCGGCCCGAAAAAAGTACTCGGCATGGACGCTGCTGACGCCGAAGCGGCCGGACGGAACCACCTCGAACAGGTCGGATTACTGGAACAAGCGGACTCCTACCCCGCTGAACTCTCCGGCGGGCAGAAACAGCGTGTCGGCATCGCGCGCGCACTCGCGATGGACCCGGAACTGCTGTTGTTCGACGAGCCGACCAGCGCCCTCGATCCCGAACTCGTCGGCGAGGTCGTCGAGGTGATGCGCGACCTCGCCGACGAAGGCATCACGATGCTCGTCGTCAGTCACGAGATGGACTTCGCCCGGTCGGCCGCGTCGGACATCGTGTTCCTCGACGACGGTGATATCGTCGAACACGGCCCGCCGGAGCAACTGTTCCAGAACCCCACTGCGGACCGAACCGAACAGTTCCTGAGCAGATTGCACGCACACGAGGAAACGGCATGAGCACAGCTGAATCGACAACATCACCGAACCCGGGGCTCTGGGACCGCGTCGGGACGGTCTTCACCGTCCGCCCACTCACAGTGGGTCTGGCACTGTTCTGGGTCTGGGTTCTCGCCCGCTGGACCACTGATTTCGTCCTCGCAGGAGTCTCCGGATTCGACCGCGGCACACCATTTATTCCGGCGGCCCCGTTCCTGACAACAGCGGATGCCGTCGCGTCGCTCGCCACGCCACTTGGTGCTGCCGGAGCGCCCCTAGTGTGGGTCGCTGATACGCTCCGGTTCACTGCCGACGCGACGGCGTATCTGCCGGCGCTGGCGCATGGCATCTGGACGACGATCCTACTGACGGTCTTCAGCGTCTGTCTCGGGTTCACGCTGGCGCTCCCGCTCAGCGTCGTCCGCGTGTACGGGGGGCGGTGGGCCCGTTGGCTTGCCCTGTCGTACACGGAACTCATCCGCGGGACACCGCTGCTCGCTCAGTTGTTCGTGCTCTACTTCGCGACCTCACTGACGCAGGTTCTCAGGGGCGTCCCGGGAGTCGGTGTCGGCTTCGTCCCGGCACAG
Source organism: Haloarcula sp. H-GB5 (assembly GCF_054850705.1). Lineage (NCBI taxonomy): Archaea > Methanobacteriati > Methanobacteriota > Halobacteria > Halobacteriales > Haloarculaceae > Haloarcula > Haloarcula sp. H-GB5. The sequence continues at coordinate 982,267 of NZ_JBTWBG010000002.1, forward strand.
GCGTTCTGGGTGGCCGTCATTAGTTTCACGCTGAACAGCGCCGCCTACCAGTCCGAATACCTGCGTGCGTCGCTGGAATCGGTCGATGGCGGGCAGTTGACTGCCGCACGTGCCATTGGGCTCTCGAAGCTCGAAGGGATACGGTACGTCGTCGTTCCACAGGGCCTCCGACTCGCGCTTCCCAGCTGGACGAACGAACTCGTGTACCTTATCAAGTACTCCTCGCTGGCGAGTTTCATCACTGTGCAGGAACTGTACGGCAGGACAAGCACTATCGCTAACGAAACGTACCAGTATACAGAACTGTTCGTGCTGGTAGCGATACTGTATCTGGCGCTGGTCGTGTCGGCATCAGCGCTGATGGACCGCGTCGAATCGCACACCGCAACCGCCGGTGTCGGACACACCAGACAATGACTACTCTCTTACCGTTACCAATCAAACATTGCAGCACATCCCATGAGTCAAACCGATAGCGCCGGAGCACGGCTAACACTCGACCTGTGGCACCCGAACTGCTGGGCTATCGAAGCCACCGACCGAACCGATGGCGGCATCCTAGCACACACGGTGCAACAGAGCGTACAGTCGTCGACAGCATCGGTCAACGGCGTGTTTACCGCGTATGGTGCCACGAAGTCAGACGTCGAAAACTGCCTCGACGCAGTCCGTGCATCGCCCCACGCCGGAGAGATACAGGAGCTTCAGGCACGTATCGGACACAAGCGCGACGCGCCGGGAACCGTCGTCAGACAGTTCTTGCTGGAGTACGATCCGGACGAGTTGGTCTGCCCGACGCTGCTCGAACACGGGTTCGTCCACAGCGCGCCCGTTCGCATTGAAGACGGTCGCGAACGGTGGCAGGTGAGTTTCACCGGCGAACGGCCCGAAATCCAGTCCGCACTCGATGCCGTCGAAGCCGACGCCGACGCTGACGTGTCGGTCGAATCCATCGTCACGCCGGACAGCGATACCGAGCGGTCGGTGGGTGGGCTGCGAACCGACTCGCTAACGCCGGCTCAACGACGGGCTTTCGAAGCGGCCCGCGAAGCTGGCTACTATCAGTGGCCGCGTGGAATTTCGGTCCGCGAGCTCGCCGCCCAGATGGACATCTCGAAGACGACGCTCCTCGAACACCTCAGAACTGCCGAGTCGAAGCTTCTGGACCCCGAGTAGCCCTATCAGTACTTCATCCGAGTAGGTAGCCCCGAGACGTGTGTAGTCTTGGCGTCTTCGGTCTCTGGGGGACATTCCGTTCGCGCCGGTGATACTCCTGTCGTATGCGGTCACTGAGATCGTCCATTGAGATAGCACAGCTGCGAAGCAGAATCTGACTGTTTCTATATAGCGATATATAATTTACGAGTGCCGCAGCTACCATTCACACTGTCACTGTAGTGTTAGATAGCTAATAGAATAGTTACAATAGCGAGTAGATTTCGGCCTCGTATACATCCCTGACTCGGGTCCCCCATTCGTGGGTGTACGTGTCGATGACATCTTGTGCCACGTCGCCCCTGAGGTATTTGACGACGCCACGGTCGCCGGTCCGATCCCGGAGATGCGTCGTGAAGAAGTGCCGGAAGTAGTGCGGTGTCACGTTTTCTTCGGCTCCCCCACCCTCCGTGTACCAACCGAACTCACGAGCGTGGGATTCGACGATGTGATGTACCATATTCGGTGTGAGTCGCTCTCCCCAGCTGCCGCTTGTAGAGACAAACAGCGGCTCCGCCGGGGACTGCGTGTCTGGTCGGATTGCGAGCCAGCGTCGCAGTACTGAGCCCAGCTCTGCGTCGATTGGGACTGTTGTCTCGCGCTTGCGCTTGTTGGATGCTGTTCGTTCTTCCCCATTACTGGTCTCTCCGTGGGTCGGTTCCGCTGCGACGAACAACGAGTCCGGACGCCCGTCGAGCCCCGCCCGGACCGGTATCTCCGGCCTGGGGCCGGGGGTTTCGAGGTTGAGGTCACGGATATCGAGGTTACACAGTTCGCCGGCCCGCATTCCCGTCTTCAATAGCGTCACTACGATAGCTTGCTCAAGTGGGTGCGGGATGCTGTCGACGAACGCACGCATCGACTGGAGGTCTATCTCCCGGCGGGTTGGGTCGGTGTTGATGGACTCGTCCATCTCCTCCATGACCAGCGTCATCGGATTCGATTCGAAGACCCCCACCTGGGTCATGTACGCGAAAAACCGGTGTAGATAGGATGCATACGTTGCGACTGTGCTTTCTTCGACGTTTCCACGAAGACTGTGGACATATGCCATACAGTCTCGGTGGGAAGCCTCTCGGATGGGAATGGCCTGATGGCCATCCGCCAGATAGGATTCGAAGTCCCGAAGGACGCGCTCGTAGGATGCACGAGTCCGGTCGCTCTTTCCGTGATACGTGATGTCATCGAGGAAATACCCGACTGGGTCCGACTCGGCGTCTGGCGTGGCTGTATCCGTGCTCATTCGTCTCGAACGTACCCCCCGTGTCGCCCGCTGTACTGCACTTCGTTGTTGGACTGCAGTTCTTGTAGCGTATCTTCGAGACGCTCCTCGATATCATCGGTCAGTTCGGCGAGTAGGTCGTCCCACTCGTAGTAATCCCCGTCAGCTAAGATCTCCCGGACCCGGTCTTTCAGCCCGTCACCCCCAGGGGTAGCGTCCGGAGAACGGGGTTCCTCGCTATCGCTCTCAGCGTCGTCCGATTCAGGTGCCTGGGAGGCTGCTGACTCGAATCCGCTTCGACCCGCCTGTACCATCGTCCGGACGAACTCGCTTTGACTCATATCCAGTTCCTCAGCGTGGGCTTGCCACTGTTTTTTCTGATAGGCCGGAATGTACGTCCGAACCGTCGTTCGCTCGCTATCACTGGACACAGTTACCTCTGGGACGCGGGGGACTTCAATGTAGTCCCATACTTAGAGATAAAAGCCTTTATTTGGGTATGTGCAACCCTATTTCGCCGCTATTTGCCGCTTTATTGGCAATACTTTTACACTAAATCAAAGGGTGGGCCTATACTCACAAATACAAAGACGTCCGCAGATTGCTGTACTCTCTCTGGGTAGCTCGCCTGCCCAGCCAGATTTAGGGGGACATAAGCAGACTACTGCCTGTCAACAGGCCCCAATATTTGATTAGATAGAGTGAACGACCACGCGGAATGAGTCGGGTCGATTAGATCTGGTTTACTACCCAGCCAAGCCAGCCGTGCAGGGCTGGCAGCCCTCCAACAGTTCGATATCACTGACTTGCCTGCACGGTTATTCCCTGAATCTCCCACACTACATAGCATCCATGATATATCAGACGAGACCAGACGTGGTCGTCCCATTCACTGCCACGAGCGCGCCACCGGCTTGACTGCCGGTTCTACGTGTCGCTTCAGAACCGTTTCTAACACCCTAAGATCGGCGGAGCTGTCGGCCCGCATGACGACAGTGAATGTGGCCTTGATGCCGTGCCGTCGTGCCTGTGCCGGCACACGCGAGCACTTCAGGCAGGCACACGCTTTTGAGCGAGAGACACTGTGTCTACGTCACCTCATACAGCCGTGTCAGCAGGGCAGGGGATAGTGTTCCTCGGGCGTGACCGCGGCATCAGGTAGCTTCGGGTACTTGTCGGAGTCATCCGCTATTGTATCGGTCTTCGCGCAGGTATTGCTCGCCGGCTGTGGTGGTACAGGTGACGGGAGCATTCGCACCGCTATCTAGCACGGCTGTTCCGTCGGCCAGTGGCGTGTCCTGTGCCCCGCCAGAAGCAGTCACGGACTGAGAGACTCCGCAGAAGTGATCAGTCCCGTCATACCACGGTCCAACAGCCCCGTTTCCCGTAGTCGACTAATTCGGACTGTCAGCGATTTCCAGTTGGGAACGCCCGGGGTTGTATCGGTTCTTTCAGTTCGCTCTTGATTGGTGTCGCAGGCCGAGATCGTTCGTCTAATCTGACGATGCATGCTATGTTGCGAATGACGTCTTTGTGTACATGCCCATCGCGATAGTTGCCACGGAAGCCGGTAGGGTAGTGTTTATGACCGACGTATTCGGCTCGTCACTTGTTGTTCGTATCGAAGCATCCGCACCAAGCTTCACGGTCTACCGACACCTGCTGAGTGGTCAGTGCTCCGAAAGCAGCGCTGCCCTCCGTTCAAGCCGTCCTCCATCGACGTGGCTCTGTCACTCAGTTCTACGCACGTAACACTGAGTACTTCTGAACGTTGGAGGCCAGATAGATTACGAGTGCCATAGACTGGTGAACCGAAACCCTGCTACATTAGCGTGCCGAGGCTGAAGCTAACGATATGCGTTCCCGACGAGACGCCCCCTCTCAGGTGGGTGAGCGTGATGGCTAACGACGCACTTGTCCTTCTGTTCATGATCGCGATTGTACTGGTAGTCATGATTATCACTCTTATTGGTGGGTTCTATCTGGTCAAATACCTCGTCGAGCGCACGTTCAATTCGTAAGCTCAGGTCTGCAGGGATTTCTGGCTAAGATTTTCGTGGGTGGTGTGATTCTGTGATTACTATTGGTAATTCTCATACTACAGCTCAGTGGTCTACCTGGGCCAGATAAATCTCATGTCGCTATATCTAATCTGGGTGTGGCGCTACCGATTCGGACCGGAAATCAATACCTCGATGAGCGTAGCCACATCGCGCTGGGACGGCAACTTACTTTTAGAAGGGCCGAGCCGGGCCACGTACCCTCGCAGTGAGGATCGTCTCTGCTCGTAAGCTATTCGAATTCAGCACTGGGTCACCGTGAGAACGATGGCCGTCAGCAGATGTCAGCGTTGTATGACAGCCTGGTCTTGATCAGGCCCCAGTAAAATCTTCAGCCCCGGTCTTCTCCCGTCGCAACTCCCAGAATCGTCGTCTCTGCGTCGAAATACGTCGGTGCGTCGGTTTCGATTTCGAATTCAAGAACGGTTTCGAGATCACCGGAGCCCCCGGCGAGCTGTTCGGCAAGATCAGTATATCCCTCAGCGAGCGTCCGGTATTCCTCGATTGTTGCCTGCTCCGCCTGTGCTCGCTCCTGTTTGGTCTCGATCTCAGCGATAGTAGCTTCCGCATCGGTATCCGGCCCGGAACGCTCGGTCAATGTCGTACGAGCGTCAGCAGTCTCCTGTTCTATTTCTTCGAGCAAATCGGAGAGCTCCGCACTACGCTGGTCCAGATGCCCCGCAAGAATCGCAGCCTGGGTTCGACAGTACTCGGCGAGTTCAGGCCGTGAGATATCGCCCGTGTCGTCGCTCATTGAGCGAGATACGTCGCCGGCGTGAAAATCGGTTTCGGTGACAGCGGTGGGTCGGGTTACTCTTCTTCCTCTTCGCCGAGACTCTGTGACGGACCGCCCGAGAAGACGAACTCGTGCTCGGCTTCGGTTTCGAAGCGGTTCAGGATATCCCCGAGTGGCTTCGCGTAGCGTTTGAGCTGTTCGGCCCGTGACGACACTTCGTTGAGCTCTGCGGCCTGCTCTTCGGCTGCGCCAGCGACGGTCTGGGTTTCGGCCATCATCTGGTCACTCGTTTCGGCGGCTGACTGTAGTGTCGTCGCAACTGTCCGGAACCGTTCGAGCGAGTCGCCCAGGTCGATGTCCGGGTTCTCCGCTTCCAGTTCTTCGAGTGTGTCCACGAGGGTATCAAGATCCTCCGAAATAGTAGCGAGCCGATCCTTCTGATCGTAAGCGTCGTCGGAGATCTTTTGTGTCGATTCGGCGACCTGCTCGGATGCATCGCGGACGGACTCCGCACTCGACAGAACGACGTCGCCGGATTCCGCGACTTCGTCGGCGAAGCTGTTGAGCTGACCGATCGTCTTTTCGAGTTCATTGACCATGCCGTTGAACTCGCTGGCGATACGGTCCATTGACTCGTTCTCGCCGTCGGTTGCCATCCGCTCGGTGAGGTTGCCAGCGGCCGTCTCCTCCATCACATCGGAGAATTCTTCGGCCTTCTTCTGGAGGTATTTGTTGACTTCAAGGGCTTCGGCCCGGGAAACCTCCGCCTCTTTCTGTGCACGCTCGGCCTCGTTGATCTGCTGTTTGAGTCCGTCGCGCATATCAGCGAATCCGCTGTACAGGCGGCCGATATTGTCGATGCGACTGGTGGCGATCTCGACGTCGAGGTTCCCCTGTCGCATCTGGTCCGTTTTTCGGGTCAGGCGGTCGATCGACGTTGCCGTGTTGTACCCGAGTATCGCACCGACACCCGCGATGAGCAACACCATCAGTGCCGTGCCGATAAGTCCGTACTGCTGGACGTTCTGGACGAAGCCAAAGACCGCGGAGTTGGGTGCGTGTACGAGAACGACCCAGTCAGTGCCCTGAATCGGTGCATAGCCGACAGTGTAGCGCTCGTTGAGTACGTCGGTCGCCGGCATGTCAGCGGTGACGCCGGACTGTTGCTCCGACGAGCGGAGGCCATCTGCCGCGTCGATCGGTTCGGTAGCAGGGCTGTTCGAGCTATACGACTGCAGTATGTTTTCGCCGAGGCCGCGGCTTCCGTCTCTTGGTTCGTCGATCATGACGACCGCTGATCCGTTGACGACCTGCGTGAATCCGCCTTCGGCCCTGTTGTTCCCCTGAAGCGAGTTCGCGATCTCGTCAAGCGAATACTCGATGAGGATATATCGGTTCTGCGAGGCATCAACAGGACTGACGAAGCCGACGACCGGGCCGGAGTTCGTCTGGTACACGTCGGAGACAACGACATCGCTTGCCGTTTCGAAGTTCGTACCGGTAAGCCAAGCCCTGCTCGTCGATCCGAGCGGTGAGTTAGTCAGCACCTGTGAGTTAGATGTGCTGGCGACAACCTGTGATTGGCCGGCATTCCGTTCGACCAGATGGATGTCGGTAGCATCTGCGGACAAGGCGGCTTTCCGATTGTTAAGTTCGATATCGATATCGTCGGTATCACTACTGGCCCAGATATCGTCGGAAGAAACGAATTGGGTCGATAGCCGGTTTCGGTCAACCCACTGTGACAGGATGTCTGCCTCCTGTGCGGCGGCATTTTCGTAGTCGCTCAGAACCTGTTGTTCGGTGTAGTTCTTGACTTGCTCTGTCGCGGCAAGGCCGATGAGCCCAACCGACAGCGCCATAATGAAGAGGACGATGCCGAATTTGAGTGCGAAGTTTCGCCGGATAAAATCCGGGACGACTGTCGCTAGAATCCCATCGGAGGTGTTCGAATCGGTCTCTGAACTGTCTGGTATCTGTGTATCTCCTGAACTCATACTTAGCTCCCCCCAAGCGAACAGTTAGCCGCTGGCCCGCTATCGCAGGCGTACTGTACATCCGCTGGTTCTCCAACTAGGCCGTAGTAGCTGCCATAGGACTGCCGCACCTCCGGCTTTCCTCTCACAATCGGCACTTGACGCATCGCCTGGTGATCACAGGCCCGGAGGGTCTGTGTTCCGAGACCGGCGTCGTACTCGTGTCCTTCGAGCGCTCCGATGACATCGATCGGGTTGAACGTTCCCGCCCGCTCAACTGCGCTGGCGTATTGTAACGTTTGCGTGTATGCGATGTGGGCTGCTCCTGATGGGGACGCCGATTTCGAGGTCCCCGTCGAACTGCCGTACTCTTCACGGAACGTCTCTCGGAAAGTATTCGACAGCGGCGAGTTGATCTCCGGACTCCAGGCGACTGTTCCGATAACGCCCTCTATCGCACCGCCTGCGGTCTGGGCAATATCTCTCGAGGCTATCGGAAGGACGATATTCGAGTCCGGGAACTCGTCTCGGAACGCTCTGAGTGCGTTTACTGCGTCGAGGCCACCGAGCCCGAGGACGATCACGTCGAAATCGACCGACTTGATGTCTGCTGCGTACTGAGAGTAGTCGCTTGTTCCGACCTGCGCAGTCGTATCCCAGACAGGTGCCCAGCCGAGATTCCCGAGGGTTGTATCCATATCGTCCCGAAGTGTCCGTCCCCACTCGTTGTCCTGAGAGATCTTGACGTAGTTGATGTCGTCTCCGAACTCATCACTGAGGGCCGGGGCCAGCGCTTCGGCCGCCATACGGTTGTTGAACATCTCGCGGAAGGAGTACCGGTTGCAGTCAGCACCCGTCAGCGAGTTCGCGTTACCCATCGTTGCCATGTAGATGACCTGGTTCTGCGCCGCAACCTCCTGATTGGCCAGACCGGAGCTGCTGGACGTGCCACCAGCAAGCATAATTACATCTTCACTATCGACAAGCCGCTGTGCGTTGCTCCGGGCGGTATCTGAACTGCCGCCCGTGTCTTCGACAGCGAATTCGACCTCCTTATCCAGGAGGCCATCACCGTCAAGCGGCGACTCGTACGTCTCGCTCGTTACCCACCCACCACCGTTGTTAATGTGTTTGACCGCGAGTTTGAAACCCCGTAGTTCCTGCTTACCGGCCGTTGAATACGATCCCGAAGAAGCGACGTTAAAACCGAACGTCACCGAATCCCCGGACACCGGAAAGTTTCCAACTGGAGTTGGGGTCGGCGTCTCGTCCCCATTTGTCACACCCTCGCTGCCACCACAACCCGCAAGTCCGGCCAGCCCGGCCGCACCAATCGAGCGGAGTAGGTTCCGCCTAAAGACAGACGGCCCACCACCATTTCTCCCTGAATCCATACTGGCGTGTGTAAATTACTATAGCACATAAACTTTTGGAGAAAACTAATGCTGACGGTACTCAACAATTAAAACTACAAAGTAACTGACTATAATATAGTAAGCGGATACTACCAGCCCCGTCAGACGACTGGTTCTCCGGGATTTATACCCAGCCAGTGAGCAACGTCGGATATGACGGAGTTAGTGACGTTCGGCGAGACAATGTTGCGGTTATCGCCACCTGACGATGAGCGACTGGAGACCGCAGACCAGTACACTGTCAGGGCAGCTGGCGCAGAATCAAACGTTGCAGTCGCCGCTCAGCGGCTTGGGCTCGATTCGCTGTGGACCTCGAAACTCCCCGATTCACCGGTCGGTCGCCGAGTCACGGGTGAACTCAAACACCACGGCGTGTCGGTCGAGATTGCCTGGGACGAATCCGGCAGCGCCCGGCAGGGCACCTACTATCTGGAACAGGGCAGTCCACCACGGGGTAACGATGTTATTTACGACCGCCAAAACGCCAGTGTCACAACCGCTACACCCGCTGAACTTCCGACGGGGACCATCACAGACGCTGCGGGATTCCACACATCGGGTATCACACCAGCGCTTTCCGAGACGCTCGAATCGACCACTGCTGACCTCCTCTCGCTCGCACAGGACGCGGGTACGACCACGAGCTTCGACCTGAACTACCGCTCGAAGCTCTGGACGCCGGCGAAAGCCCGTTCAGTTCTGACCGATCTATTCCCGTCTGTCGATGTGCTCGTCGTCGCCGAACGCGACGCAAACGTCGTGTTGGACAGGACCGGTGGTGCGGAAACGATTGCTCGGGACCTCGCAGCCGAGTACGGGTTCGAAGCGACGGTGATCACCCGCGGCAGCGACGGCGCGCTCGCGCTTGCCGACGGGACCGTAACGGAGCAGCCGACGTTCGAGTCGACTGACGCACATCCGGTCGGGACCGGCGACTCTTTTGTCGGTGGCTTCCTCTCGCAGTATCTCTCCGGCGGTACTGTTGCGGACGGGCTTGCCTGGGGTGCCGCGACGGCCGCACTCAAACGAACCATCCCGGGCGACATTGCGGTCGTGTCGCCCGACGAGGTCCGCTCGGTTCTCAGTGGCGACACGGAAGCGATTTCGCGGTAGCTACGCCGTCCAGCAAGCTTCTTATCCCTTCGCGGGGAACGGCAGGGTATGATTAACTATGAACGCTGTAAACTGTGGGTCCCCGGAGACGGAGGTCACAATGCGTAGCGCAAAGATCGTCTGTACTCTCGGTCCCGCGTCGGACTCGGTCGACGACATCGCGTCGCTTGCAAAGGCCGGCATGTCCGTTGCCAGACTGAACGCGAGCCACGGCTCGCCGGAACACCGCCGTGAAATGATCGATCGAATCCGCGAGGTAGACGAAGCCGTCGAGGAGCCGGTCGCAGCCATGCTCGACATGCCAGGTCCGGAGGTCCGGACCGCGGAGATCGACGAACCGATTCAGCTCACGGAAGGGTCTACTATCCGGTACGTCGTCGGTGACGACGCGACGCCGGAGGAGGTCGGTCTTTCGCAGTCGATTACGGCGGTCGAACCGGGCGACCGCGTGTTGCTCGATGACGGACGCATCGAAACAACTGTCGAGCGCGTCGAGGACGACACAGTGTTTGCGACCGTCGAGAACGGCGGCGAGCTGTCCGCCCGCAAGGGCGTCAACGTTCCCGGTGTCGAACTCGACCTGCCGACCATCACGGAGAACGACAGGCAAGAACTTGACGTGGCCGCCGAGAAGGAGCCCGATTTCGTGGCCGCGTCGTTCGTCCGCGACGGCGAGGATATTTACGAGATCAGCCAGGCGCTCGAAGAGCGCGGCGTCGACATCCCGATCATCGCCAAGATCGAACGGGCGGGGGCCGTCGAGAACCTCGATTCGATCATCGACGAGGCCTACGGCGTGATGGTCGCCCGCGGTGACCTCGGCGTGGAGTGCCCGCTCGAAGACGTGCCGATCATTCAAAAGCGCATCATCCGTCGGTGCCACGAGGCTGGCGTACCGGTCATCACGGCAACTGAGATGCTGGACTCGATGGTCCACTCCCGGCGGCCGACACGCGCGGAAGCCTCCGACGTGGCTAATGCCGTGCTCGACGGAACTGACGCAGTGATGCTCTCCGGCGAGACGGCGATCGGTGACCATCCGACTCGCGTCGTCGAGACGATGGATCGGATCATCCGCGATGTCGAGGGCAGCGAGGAGTACGCCGAGTCCCGCGAACAGCGCGTGCCAAACGCCGGTGATACCCGGACGGACGCGCTCGCACGCTCCGGTCGGTTCCTCGCCCGCGACATCGGGGCATCGGCGATTGTCGCCGCGTCCGAGTCCGGCTACACCGCCCTGAAATCGGCGAAGTACCGACCATCGATTCCCATCGTCGCGTCGACGCCAAGCGAGCGCGTCCGCCGGAAGCTCGCGCTCTCGTGGGGCATCACGCCTGTAACGACCGAGTACACTACCGAGGGCGCTGATGCCGTCATTCAGACAGCAGTGCAGTCGGCCCTCGACACTGAGGCCGCGGACAGTGGTGACACGGTCGTCGTCCTGTCCGGGATGATGACCGAATTGGAGGGGATGAACACGGCAAACATGCTGAAAGTACACGTCGCGGCCGAAACGGTCGCCAGCGGTCGGTCCATCGTCGACGGCTTGGTGACCGGCCCCGTCCATCGGATTTCGACGGCCCCGCCCCGGGAGTCGCCGGGCGACCTCTCGAACGTCCCCGACGGGGCGATCTTGGCGGTTCCGGAAGGGTTCGACGGCGAATTTGTCGGCGACACCAGCCGCATCGGCGGCATCATCGACAGCCACGAGGGAGTCACGAGCTATGCGGCCATCGTCGCCCGCGAACTGTCGATTCCGATGATATCGAACGCAGACCTGCCTGATGCTGTCTCGGACGGGTCGACCGTCACCCTAGATTCCGAACGCGGCGTCGTCTACGAGGAGGCCGTTGGGCGAGAGGATATCTCGGGCAGGGAGCGAGACTACTAGCCGCAGTAGAATCTGTGTAGTTAAGTATCGGTGGGGCAACCCTTCGACCAGCATGGGCGCTTACGCAGGGGTCGACCTCGGAGCGACACATATTCGGGCTGTTATCGGTGACGAGACGGGCTCGATCGTCGCGTCACACAAAACTGAGACACCGCGTGGACCGGCAGGTATCGCGGTCACGGAGGCGGTCCTCGATTCGATCCGGCAGGCCTGTGATGCCGCCGACATCGCACCCACAGACGTGGTTGCCGCCGGGATCGGTTCCTTCGGTCCGATGGATCTGGCCGAAGGCGTCGTGGAAAACCCGGCAAATCTTCCCGACACCATCGACCGGATTCCGCTGACCGGGCCGGTCGAAAACCTCATCGGTAGCGAGCGGGTGTCGTTGCACAACGACGCGAACGCCGGCGTCATCGGCGAGCGGTTCTACTCGGACCGGAGCCCCGATGACATGGTGTATCTCACTATCTCGTCCGGAGTCGGTGCCGGGGTCGCCGTCGACGGGAACATCCTGTCAGGCTGGGATGGCAACGCCGGCGAGGTCGGTCATCTGACAATCGATCCGAACGGATTCATGACCTGTGGCTGCGGCCACGACGGCCACTGGGAAGCGTACTGCTCGGGCGAGAACATCCCGCGATACGCCACGCAGTTACACCGGGAGGACCCCGTCGAGACGGCGCTCCCAATCGAGACTGAGGAGTTTTCCGCGGCGGATATCTTCGAGTATGCTGGCGAAGACGAGTTCGCGTCCCACGTCCTCGATCAGATCTGTCACTGGAACGCGATCGGCGTTGCAAACATCGTTCACGCGTACGCGCCACTCGTCGTCTATGTCGGCGGGGCCGTTGCGCTCAACAACCCCGATCAAGTGCTAGATCCGATCCGGGAGCGGCTTGACGACATGGTGATGTCGAACATCCCGGACATCCAGTTGACGCAGTTCGGCGACGACGTTGTGGTTCGCGGCGCACTGGCGTCCGCACTGACTGGCGGCACAGGTGACCCATCACAGCGCGTCTGAAAAGCGTCGATCAGCCCGCGGAGTCTCGGGCTACTGTTGCAGGTCGTACAGCCGCCGGAAGGCCGTCGCGGGGAACCGCGGTTCGACACGGCTCGGCGGGCGTCCCTGACCGTTAGTGACCGTCGCCTCGACGCGATCAACGACGCCGGATTCCGCCATTTCGTAGAGGAACCGCTTGACGGTCCCGGCGGAGAGATCGACCGATTTTACCGACGCAATCGCCTCCGTCGTTGCCGTTACCGAGGAGCGTTCGCTCTCCTCTAAGTCGATGAGTTCTCTGAGGACGGCCTGCCGGTTCGTCGGCAGGGAGAGGACGACCCCCAACGAAACGCAGGGATCGGGCACCTCTGCGATGGCCGCGTCGACGTTGGCCTGTGTGATGCGGTCCTGGCTCCGTTCCTCGGCAAACTCCGCGGCGATAAACAGCGCGGCAAGGGCATCGTGGGCGTTTCCGTCCGCCCAATCGGCGATATGCCTCGCCAGACTGTGGTCGAGTCCCTGCTGGGCCAGTCCGTTCGAGGCCCTGGTCATCAACACGTCGACAAGCATCTGCCGTTGATAGCGGTCAATACTGATCGACTCGGCGGTGTACCGCGTCAGTTCAGTTGCCGACGGGTCATCGCGACCGATAGCGAGCCAGCTGACGTTACTCGGTAAGCCAGCAAACAGGTCAACAAGAGCCGGGGCCTGAATGCTCTCCGGTTCGCTGATGTGGTCAACCGCGATGACGATACCTGTGCGTTGCTCTCGGACTAGCTCGTGGAGTCGTGACTTGAGCGTCTCCGTCCCGATCCCGTGTTCCGGCACCGAGTCGTCCACGAGCGAGTCCAGCACTGCATGGTAGAACGCGAACTCGCTTGCGGTCTCTCGGGCGTTCACGTACACGAACGACGGCGAGGTCGGTGGCTGTGCACGGGTCGTCGTGTGGATGATCGCCTGTTGCTCCGTAGGAAGCTGTTCTAAATTGGCGAAAAGCGCTGTGATAACTGCGGACTTCCCTGAACCACGGGGTCCGTACACGTACGCGTTCGGCGGAAGCTGCCCGTCGAACACCGGATCAAGGTGGTCGAGAAGCCGTTCAAGCACTGGACCCCGGTCAGCCGGCTCCTCGATGTGGACGATCGGTGAGATCGACTCGTAATCCTGAATGAGCCGTGGCTCACCGTTCCGGCGTTGTCGACGCTTGATTCTCGCTTCGATGTCCATGCTTGGAAATTAGATCGTGTGTATATTCGATTGGACCTGTAAATAAAAAGCCGTATGAGTTCTTACGGCAGGGGGATAGCTGCGGACGTCGTGAACACTCCAGCCAGTGCCAGAATGCCCAGGATGAGGGTCGTCGTAATGATCGATGCGGCTGGCGGGTCAAAGTGCGTATCCGAATGCGCGTAGAAGATGCGCTGGTAGACCTCACCGAACAGCGCACCCAGGATACCGAAGAACGCGCCTAGGCCGAGCGCGACTAGGACACTCGCTCCATCCGTCATCGCCATGCTGGCGACGAACGTTGACGGGAGCGTCATGTGGTGCGTAACCGGGAATTTCTCCACACCGAGGTTCAGGAACAGCAGACTCGCTGCTGAGATACCGAATGGGAGGAAGAGACTCCCGGTTTTCGCGAAGATGTATGCACCAAGGATGCCGGTGATGAGGCCGAGCATTGCGACGTGTGTCCATTTGTACTGGTGTGGCAGCCACGGCTCGACAGCCGGTCGCTCGGCGGCCATTCCACCGTCCGTTGCGACTTCCTCACCCGACCGCATCTTTCCGCTCTCGAACGGTGACATATCGAGCAGGCCACTTCCGCGGGCACGGCCGATAACTGGGTAGCCAAAGACCAGACGGGCGATAACAGCGGTCAGGATGACGCCTGCTGCAGGCGGATCGATCGGAACTCCGAGTCCACCAGACGTCTGCCGGATCGCCATACCCAGGATACCGAATACCCCACCGACAGCAAGGACGTCCGGTCGGGTGCCGAGGGCGTAGGCGATGTCCTTCGCCGGGTGGTAGTCACCGTCGTCCGGCTCGTACATTCCGTCGTACTTTGCGGCGTAAGCGGCTGCTGCCACACCACCAGCGAAGGCGACGTGTGGCCCGAACACGGGACCGAAAGCCAGCGGGCCGACGATGCCGGCTCCGTACCCACCGGCGGCACCGGAAATGACGTCAGGCGAACCGCCGACGAACGACTCTGAGACGACGTTGCCCGCTTCTCCAATGAGCACCATGAAGCCGGTGAAACAGAATGCCGGGAGTGCACCGATAGATGCTCCGAACGCCCCGCCAGCGAACGCCGCGATGGCGAGGACGAGCATATCGACTGCCGTGAGTCCGAATACGATTGCCATCTGTTATTCCTCCTGTGCCCAGTCACGGGAACGGTCGACGGCGTCGTCCCAGCGGGCGTACATCTTGTCTGCCTTCTCGACGTCCATCTCCGGCGAGAACTCCTCGTCGACTTGCCAGTTGTCCCGGAGTTCGTCGACGGTGTCCCAGTACCCGACGGCGAGGCCGGCTGCGTATGCCGACCCGAGGGCAGTGGTCTCGTCGACCTGCGGTCGCGCGATGTCCGTCTGGATGATGTCGGACTGGAGCTGACAGAGGAAGTTGTTCTTGACTGCACCACCGTCGACTCGCAGCGTCGTCATCTCGACACCGGAGTCTTCCTCCATCGCTTCCGCGAGGTCGCGGGTCTGGTACGCGATGGATTCCAGGGTCGCACGCACGATGTGCTCCTTTCGCGTTCCGCGAGTCATACCGACAATCGTCCCGCGTGCGCGCCCGTCCCAGTGTGGAGCGCCGAGACCTGTGAAGGCCGGCACCATGTAGACACCGTCGGTTGATTCGACCGAGCGGGCCAGTTCCGCCGTCTGGGCGGCGTTGTTGATGAGGTCGACGTCTTCGAGCCATTCAATGGCCGCGCCAGCGATGAAGATGGAGCCTTCCAGCGCGTACTGGACGGGCTCACCGGACATCTGGAAGCCGACGGTCGTCAGCAGGCCGTTATCCGAGGCGACTGCTTCGGAGCCAGTGTTCATCAGGTAGAACGCGCCGGTTCCGTAGGTGTTCTTCGCATCACCCTTATCGAAGCAAGTCTGGCCGAACAGCGCGGCCTGCTGGTCGCCCAGCGCGCCCGCAACGGGGACCTCCTCTTCGAGGAAGCCGTCCGCGTCAGTGTGCCCGTACAGACTCTCGTCGGAGGACGGGCGGACTTCCGGAACCATGGACCTCGGAACGCCGAACTCTTCGAGGAGTTCGTCGTCCCACTCCATGTCGTGGATGTTGTACAGCATCGTCCGCGATGCGTTCGAGACATCCGTGATGTGGTTCCCGGTGAGCTTGTAGATGAGCCACGCGTCGATGGTGCCCATGAGGAGTTCACCGTCTTCGGCCCGCTCGCGGAGGTCAGCGCCACGCGAGCTCTGCATCTTGAGCGGCTCCGCGTTATCGAGGATCCACTCGGTCTTGGTCGCCGAGAAGTAAGCGTCACATTCCAGCCCGGTCTTCCCCCGGATCCACTCGACTTTGTCCTCTTCCTGGATTTCCTCGACGCGGTCGGTGGTTCGGCGGTCCTGCCAGACCAGCGCGTTGTGGACCGGTTTGCCGGTCTCCTTGTCCCAGACGATCGTCGTCTCACGCTGGTTCGTGATGCCGAGCGCCTCAAGCTGTTCGGCACCGACACCTGCATCCGCCAGCCCCTTCGTTACGACTTCCTGCGTGTTTTCCCAGATCTCGACGGGGTCGTGCTCGACCCAGCCGGGCTCCGGGTAGATCTGTTCGTGCTTCTCGTAGGCGTTCGCAACGACCTGGCCGCTATGGTCGAACACCATGAAGCGGGTCCCGGTCGTTCCCTGGTCGATCGCGCCAACGTATGTGTCTGCCATTGTTGTGTTCTCCGTGGTGGAGGTAGCTTATTTATGAAAGCTACCACCTTGCCAGTAAACAACATAGTGAACCATTATAAAGATTACTAATGGTGATGTTTGGCTAGTAAAGAAAGGAGGAGACGGCGCTACCGGTCGGAATCGTACCGCTCAAGCTGCTTTGTGACCTGTGTGTCGAGTCGATCGAGTGCGGCCGGGACCGAATCGGGTCCATCCATACTGTCGACTGCGTCTTCGATGATTGTTCGAACCGTATCGAACGGGCCGATCTGTGCGCCCCGCGTTGCGGTGGTATCGCGCGTCTCAATGAGCTGGTCGAACGCCGTCTTGTAGTGTGGGTTCTGGTCGAACCAGTCGTCAGCCCGGAGCTGTGGAATCGTCTCTTCGTGGACCGGGAAATACCCGGTTTCCTGGTGCCACCGACGCTGCTGGGCTGGTTCGGTAAGCCAGGTGAGGAACTCGCCGACAGCGTCGTGTACGGCCTCGGAAACGGCATCGCCGACCCAGAGGGATGCGCCGCCGACGAGTACGCCGGTCCGGTCGTTGAGTACGGGGAACCGGCCGGTCCCGACATCGAAATCGGCACTGCTTTCGATGCTGTTCAGCGACGACGTCGAGCCGATCAGCATCGCGGCGTTCCCCTCGGCGAAATGGGCCCGAGCTGCGCCTCTGGCTTCGATGCCGGGGTCGTGGTACAGTCCATCCGCTTCGAGGCCTTTCCACCACTCGAACAAGTCGTGGGCGAACGCCCCGTCGAGATAACTCTCCGTCGGTGACCCGGACCGCCCGTTGTTCTGGTCCACGAGGAGCTGGTCAGCCTCGGCAAACCACTGTTCGACGAACCACGAGTAGTTCGCGAACGTGATACCGGTGTCCACGCCTCTCCCGTCGACGAGCTGCGCAGCCGCGCTTCGCACGTCAGCGAGAGTTTCCGGGGGCGAGTCGGGATCGAGCCCCGCCTCCCTGAACGCGTCGCGGTTGTAGGCCATCACCGGGTTCGACGCGTTGAACGGCAGCGAGTGGAGCGTCCCGTCGAACCGGTAGTAGTTCGTGACCGGGTCAAGCAGCGAGTCGATGTGGGTTGCGGGGAGGAGTTCCTCGACGGGCTTAAAGTGTCCACTGTCGCGCGCACGCGTGGTACCGATCTCAAATATCTGCGCAATCGCCGGTGGGTCACCGTTTTCGGCGGCGTTCAGCGTTGCATCGAGGGTTCCGCGATAGCTCCCTTTCGACCGCAGTGTGAGACTGATACCCTCCGTCTGTGATTCGAACTCGCGAACGAGTTCTTCAAGCAGTAGCGCTTTTTCGCCACCCATCGCGTGCCAGAACTCGACGACGGTTCCGTCCGTGTTTGCCGCCGCCGAACCGGTCGCAAGTTCGAACGAATCCAGCGACGCGTCCAGCGATTCGGCCCGCTCGGTGAGCGTCGAGACCCGCGTCGAAACCTCCGCGAGTTCCGTCGTCTGGTCCGCTGCGGCGTCGGCGGCGATAGCCGCCTCTTCAGCCGTCCGGGTGCTGATGTCCTCGACGTCGTCGACCATCGAGACGACTTCCTGTGTGGAGTCGGCCTGCGTATCCGTCGCATCGTCGATCTCCTGGACGCTCGAATCGACTTCCTCGACCATCGAAACGACGGAATCCAGTTCGTCGAGTGCGCTGGCGACCGACGACCGGGTGTCCTCGACGCTTTCCCGAGTGTCGTACATCTCTGACACCGTTGCGTCGGCCTGTTCGTGCACTTCCTGGATGGAAGCCGCGATCTCGTCGGTCGCTTCCTTCGTCTCGGTCGCGAGCGATTTGACCTCCTCGGCCACGACGGCGAACCCGTCGCCGGATTCTCCTGCTCGGGCCGCTTCGATGTTGGCGTTCAGTGCCAGCATGTTGGTCTGATCCGCGACGTCCGTGATGAAGCCCACAATCTCCTCGATGTCCGACAGCAGGTCGTTCAGTTGTTCGACCTTGTCGACGGTCGCTTCGGCGTTGTCGGTCAGCCGGTCGAGCGTCGTCATCGCCGAGGACGCCGACTCCAGTGCGGATTCGCCTCGAACGCTGGCTTCGCTGGACGTGTCTGCGACCTCGTTTGCAGCGCTCGCTATCTCCTCGATTGTCGCCGAGAGGTTCCGCATCTCATCAGAAATAGACTGTATCTCGTCCCGCTGCTCGTCCGAACCGGTCGAAATCTCGCCGACAGCGCCGCTCACGTCCCGACTGGCGGACTTGACCGACCCGAGACGGGTATCGACCTGTTCCGTTGCGGCGGTCACCTGTTCACTGAACGACGCCATCCTGTCGACGGTGTCGGTCCATTCCCGGAGCAGTTCACTGTATGCGTCGTACAGCGGTTCAGCCGCCTCAGCTGGTGGCTGTCCGGGTTTCGTAGTCAGGTCGCCGTCGGCGTTCGCCTGGGCAACAGAAGTGAGACGGTCGACAGCGGTTTCGAGCGCTTCACGTTCCGCCCGCTCCTGTTCGAGTTCCGCCGCCAGTTGCTCACATCGTGCTTCCAGTTCCGCCTGTTCAGGGTCGTTTTCGGTCTCTGTGTCCTTCTGGAGGGCTCCTGCCGACGGCGGTTCGGTCTCCGACTCGTTTCCATCCCGCCCCTCTGTGACGCCGCCGTCGGTACGTTCTCCATCAGGCGGGTCGTCTTCTGAGTCAAGTGGGTTCCATTTACTCATTGTCACTCCCGTTGGCCGAACGGCCAACACGTTCTCGGGAATAGTCCACTATCAAAATATATAATAGTTACTGTCGAAGCGGTAGGAGTGATAACTACTGTTCGGGTACAGATACAGTGCCAAGACAGCCGTATTGAAGCTGCGAAAATTGAAGATTTCCACCTACTACTCGAATATAGTAAAGAGTGTACAGTTCTCCCGCTCAATAGTTAGTGGGACTTGTATGCTAATAGTCCACAATTAACAGTGTGCGTTTGAGCTATCCCTCATGATTACTTAGAAAATTTACTACCCAAACACCAGCAACGGTAAAGTGAAGTGTATGCGCTCCAAACCCACGGAAAGATAGATGGGACCGACACCACACATCGCCGTCATCGGTGGCGGCTCGACTGGGGCGGGCATCGCGCGGGACCTCGCGATGCGCGGGCTCGACGTGACCCTCGTAGAACAGGGAAATCTGACCCACGGGACCACCGGTCGGATGCACGGGCTGCTCCACAGCGGCGGTCGATACGCCGTTTCAGACCAGGCCAGTGCGACCGAGTGTATCGAGGAAAACCGAGTTCTGCGTGATATCGCAAGCCACTGTGTCGAGATGACCGGTGGCCTGTTCGTCAAGCGTCCTGAGGACTCTGAGGAGTACTTCCAGAAGAAGCTCAACGGCTGTGAGGAATGCGGTATTCCCGCCGAGGTCGTCTCGGGCGAGGAGGCACGCGCGATGGAACCACACCTGGCGAAGGACATCGACAAGGCCATCAGCGTTCCTGACGGGGCTATCGACCCGTTCCGACTGGTCGTCGCGAACGCCGCGAGCGCACAGGAACACGGCGCACGCATCGAGACCCACTCTAAGGTCACCGACCTCATCGTCGAGAGCGGCGAAGTAGTCGGCATCGAAGTTGAACACGACTCCGGTCCCGGAAAGCGGGTCCACGGCACCGAAGGCGGAACCGAGGAAATCCGTGCTGACTACGTCGTGAACGCGACGGGAGCCTGGGCCGGTCGCATCGGCGACATGGCCGGGCTGGACATCGAAGTTCGCCCCTCGAAGGGCGTCATGACAATCATGAACATCCGGCAAGTCGACACCGTCATCAACCGCTGTCGGCCCAAGGGCGACGCCGACATCGTCGTGCCCCACGAGACGACTGCGATTCTGGGCACGACTGACGAAGAGGTCGAAGACCCCGAGGACTACCCCGAGGAGCAGTGGGAGGTCGACATGATGATCGACACCCTCTCGGAGCTGATTCCGATGCTTGACGAAGCCCGGACCATCCGCTCGTTCTGGGGCGTCCGTCCGCTGTACGAACCACCGGACGTCGGCAGTGACGACCCGACGGACATCACGCGGGATTTCTTCCTGCTCGACCACGACGAGCGCGACGACCTGCCCGGCATGACCAGCATCGTCGGCGGGAAGTTCACCACCTACCGAATGATGGGCGAACAGATCGCCGACCACGTCTGCGGGAAGTTCGGCATCGACGCTGACTGCCGGACCGCCGACGAACCACTGCCGGGCAGCGAGGACTTCTCGGTGCTCCGGGACTACATGGACGAGTTCGGGCTCCGGTCGCCGATCGGCCGCCGGAGTGTCGAGCGACTCGGCTCCCGGGCCGACGACGTGCTCAAAACCGACGGGCCGAACCCGACCGTCTGCGAATGCGAGGGCGTCACCCGCGCCGAGATTCAGGACGCTATCAAGGGTTCAGGCTCAGACCTCAACGCCGTCCGCATCCGAACCCGGGCGTCGATGGGCAACTGTCAGGGCGGCTTCTGCTCGCACCGGATGGCGAGCGAACTCCACTCGGAGTACGACGAGTCGGTCGTCCGCGAGGCCTGGGACGAACTGCTCCAAGAGCGCTGGAAGGGTCAGCGCCACGCCCTCTGGGGCGAGCAGCTCTCCCAGGCGGCGCTGAACTACGCGTTGCATGCCACCACGCAGAACCGCGACCAGGACCCGGCGGACGGCGACCCGGTCGACTTCTCGGCGTTCGATTCGGGCCGCGGACAGACTGGCAGCAGCGTCGACAGCGCGGACGTGGCCGCCGATGGAGGGACAGATGGCTATTGAGTCTGAGGTGCTCGTTATCGGCGGCGGCCTTGGTGGGCTGACCAGTGCGCTGGCGGCCGCCCGCGAGGGAGCGGACGTGCGACTGGTGTCCTACAAACAGAGTACGCTTCGACAGGCGTCGGGTCTGGTGGACGTGCTTGGCTACACGCCGGACGGCGACGGCCCGCTGACCGACCCGTACGAAGCGATTCCGTCGTTGCCGGAGACTCATCCGTACCGGAAAGTCGGCGTCGAAACGGTTCGGGACGCACTGTCGCTGTTCGACGACGCGGTCCCGACCTACGAAGGCGAACACACGGACACGAACGCGCTCCTGCCGACCCATGGCGGGAGTATCAAACCGACCGCCCGCTACCCGGCTGGAGCCAGTGCTGGCCTCGCCAGCGACACCCGCGACACGCTGCTGGTCGGCATCGAGGAGATGGTAGACTTCGACGCGCCCCACGTCGCTGCCCATCTCGATGCGACGGGCGTGCCCTTCGATGTCCGCGGCGAGACGATCCGGTTCCCGGGCGACCTGCGCGCGGACGCGAAGGTCACACGGTATGCCAAACTGCTCGATACCAACAGCGAGGTTGCGGTTCGCGGGCGAATGGTCCCGGCCCGCGAGGCGCTGGCCCAGCGTGTGAACCCGCTGCTGGAAGGCGAAGAGCGGGTCGGCTTCCCGGCGATTCTCGGCGACGACAACCCCGGCGCGATCCGCGACGCACTGGGCGACCACCTCGGCGTCGACGTGTTCGAGGTCCCGATGGGGCCGCCATCCCTGCCGGGTCTCCGTCTCGAAGACGCGCTGTTCTCGGCACTGGACGAGGCCGGGGCCAGCATCGAGACCGGGAATCCCGTCGTCGACTTCGAGGGCGAGGACCGAATCGAAAAGGTGTTCATCGAGAAAAACGGCGCAAAGATCCCCAACAGCGCCGACCAGTACGTCCTCGCAACCGGCGGCTTCGTCGGCAAGGGCGTCGAGTCCGACCGGGAGGGCGTGTACGAACCCGTCTTCGACTGCCACGTCCCCCACGCTGCGGACCGCTATGACTGGTTCGAGGGCGAACTGTTCGGCGACCACGAGTTTGCCCGCTACGGCGTGGCGACCGACGATGATCTGCGGCCCCTCGATGAGAGCGAGCACAGCGAGTTCGAGAACCTGCGCGCTGCCGGCTCGGTGTTGGGCGGCTACGACTTCGCCGCCGAGAAATCCGGTAGCGGCGTCTCGATCGCAACAGGCTACGCGGCGGGCCAGCGCGCCGCACAGGAGGCACGATGAGTGACGCTGAAACCCCACCAGAGACAGAGTTTGACCCGGTAGCACCGAATACAGGCGAGGAGTTCGAACCAGTCGACGTCTTCCCCGATAGCGACGACTTCGACCTCCGTCCCGGCGCGGACTCCTGTTACAAATGCTCGACCTGCGACACGAACTGTCCCGTCGCGGAGGTCGACGACGACTTCCCCGGCCCGAAGTTCCAGGGCCCCGAACAGTGGCGGCTCAAGCAGTCCGACGACGACCACGAGATCGACGACTCGGTGATGGACTGCTCGAACTGCATGCGCTGTGACAACGCCTGCCCGTCGGGCGTCCCGCTCAGCCAGATGCACAACACCGCCCGCGGGGAGTACGTCAGCGAGCAGATGGACAAGCTCTCCGTCGAGTACATCCGGAACCGCATCCTCGCGAACTACCGCACCTCCGCGTTCTTGGCGAGCAAGGTTCCCCGACTTGCGAACTTCGCCATGAACTTCGGCCCGGCCCGCTGGGTCATGGAGAAGACGCTCGGCGTTACCAGCGAGCGTGACTTCCCTGCCTTCGCGAAACAGACCTTCCGCGATTGGTGGGCCGACCGCGGCGGGCAGGTCCAGTCACGGGAGAACGCGAAGGCGGCACGAAAACGGCGTGGACTCCCTGAGGATGCCGACAAGAAAGTGGCGTACTTCCACGGCTGTTACTCCAATTACAACACGCCGGAAGTCGGCAAGGCAATGGTCCGGGTGTACGAGGAGTTCGGCTACGAGGTCGTCGCGCCCGAGCAGAAGTGCTCTGGAACGCCGATGTTCGCCAACGGGATGCTCGACGACGCCCGCCGCCACGCCGAGACGAACGTCTCGTCGATGTCCGAACTCGTCGACGAAGGGTACCACGCTATCGCCTCCTGTACCTCGTGTTCGATGGCACTCCGACAGGAATACCCCGAACTGTTCGATATCGACGGCATCGACAAGGTCGCCGAGAACACCTTCGAGGCTGTCGAGTACCTCCGCATCCACGAGGACCTGAAGGGCGAAGTCCAGGCGGCTGACGTGGACGGAGAGTTGGCCGAGGAGTTCGCCTACCACGCCCCGTGTCACTCACGGAATCAGGGACTTGACCGACAGGCCGTCGAACTGTTCCGCGACCTGGATGGCGCCGAAGTCGAGGACGTCGGCGACTCCTGTTCCGGCATCTCGGGGACCTACGGCTGGAAAGAGGAGAAATACGAGAAATCGATGGAGATCGGCGAGGAGATGTTCGAGCACATGGAGCACGCCGAAGGTGAAACCGGCATGACCGAGTGCCCGACCTGTGCGATGCAGATGGAACACGGCAGCGGCTACGAGATCCGACATCCGCTCGAACTCCTCGAAGCCGCGCTTGTAGAGTAACTGAAAAAGCTCGTTTTCTGCGGTTTTAGTCTTCGCCGCGGACAAACGTGACCGGGCACGGCGCGTTCAGCATGACTTCCTGTGCGGTGGAGCCGAAGACGGCCTTCCCGGTCGGCGAGCGCTTGCGGCCGCCGACGACGACGAGGTCCGAGGTCGTGGCTTCGGCGAGGCTGACGATCTGCTCGCCGTGGTTGCCTACGGCACCGCGGACCTGGGTCGACAGGCCGGCGTCGTCGAACCGCGAGACGAGTTCTCGAACGGTTGTGTGGCGGTCAGCGACCTCATCAGGGTCGGCTTCGCCGGTAGATTCGAATTCGAGCCTATCGACGACGCCGTCGTACTGGTCGTCGGTGAATACGTGTGCGACGATGACCGTCGCACCAGCCGGGCTCGCGATATCGAGCACGGCGTCTGCGAGTTCGTCGATTCGGTCGGCGTCGTTCGGTCCAACTGCGAGAAGAACAGTTTCGAGTGCCATACCGGCTACTCCGGGGGCAGACGCGTAAATCCTTCGATGGGTACTACTTTCGTAGTAAGTCGTTGTAACGATACCTCAACCGGTGAGCTTCAGTGGCTCACCCGGTGTTTTTCATCCCGGCTGCGATACCCTGAACGGTCAGCCGAAGGGTACGGCGCTCGGTTTCGGTCCGGTGGGACTGCTTGAGCAGGCGGACCTGCAACAGGTTCAGTGGGTCGACGTACGGGTTTCGGCGCTCGAGGTTCTCCTTGAGCCAGTCCCGCGAGAGCAGGCCGTCCTGCCCGGTGATCTCGAGCACCTTCTCGACGGTGTCCTCGTACTCCTCGACGATACGCGGGTAGATGCGCTCACGGAGTTCGGGGTCAGCGAGGTCGGCGTACTCCTCGGCGATGCCGAGGTCGGTCCGGGCGAGCGCCAGCGACGCGTTGTCGAGTTTCGTCCGGAAGAACGGCCAGTTCTCGTACATCTCCTGTAAGGTTTCCATGTCGCCGCCGTTTTCCAGGTAGGCGTCCAGCCCGGTCGAGATCGAGTACCAGCCGGGGATGATACAGCGGGCCTGCGTCCAAGAGAACACCCACGGGATGGCCCGGAGGTCCTCGACGCTACGGTCCTCGCTCCGGGAGGCCGGCCGCGAACCCATGTTGAGGTTCTCGATGACGGTGATGGGCGTCGCTTGGTCGAAGAACTCGACGAAGCCGTCGGTCTCGAGCAGGTCCTGGTACTCGTTGCGGGCGGCGTCGGCCGCTATCTCCATCGCCTCTTCCCACTCGTCGGGGATCTCCTCGACGGGCTCCTCGATCGCGTTTTGACGCGCCCGGATCTGGGCGTTGAGCATCTGTTCGAGGTTCCGCTCGGCGATGTCGTGGTTGGCGTACTTCTCGGCGATGGCCTCGCCCTGCTCGGTGAACTTGATCTGGCCGGTCACCGTCTCGTTTGGCAGGGCCAGCATGGCGTCGTTCATCGGACCGCCACCGCGGGAGATAGAGCCACCGCGGCCGTGGAACAGACGCATCTCCACGTCGTAGTCGTCGGTGATGTCCGCAAGTCGCTTCTGGTTGTTGTACAGCGACCAGTTGGCGGCGAGGAAGCCGTTCTCCTTGTTCGAGTCGGAGTATCCCAGCATGATTTCCTGGATGTTGTCCCGGGCCTCTAGTGCCTGGGAGTAGGCCTCGTTCTCGAACAGCGTGCCCATGATGCGGCGGGCACCGGAGAGGGCGTACTCCGACTCAAGCAGCGGGACCACGTCGAACCCGCAGTAGCCGGGCAGGTCGACGATGTCGACCTGGTCGGCGAGGAACAGGACCTCGAGCGCGTGGCTTGGTTCCTCACACCATGAGATGGCGTAGGTGTCTATGGCGTCGATGCCGAACTCGTTTTGCCAGTCGGCGGCCGCGAGGAAGCGTTCGAGGACGCGGGTGGCGTCCTCTGAGAGCCCCTCGGTGTCTTCCATGTCGATAACGGGGTTGTCCTGAAGGATCGCCTCGGTCAGGAACTCGACACGCTCGTCCTCGTCCATCGACGCATAGTCGATGCCTTGCCGGTCGACAGCCTCGGCGATAGCGTCGGTATGCATCTTCCGGTGGTCGCGTAAGTCGAGGCTAGCGAGGGTGAAGCCGAACGTCTCGACCTTGCGGATCAGTGGGTCGACGTGGGCCTCGGCGATGACCTCGGCGTCGTTCTCCCGGAGACTGTCGGCGATGACGCGGAGGTCGGTCAGCAGTTCCTCCTCGTTCTCGTAGCCGCCCTGGCGGACATCGCTGACTCGGATGACGGATTCGCGCATCAACCGGAGCTTCTGGCGGTAGGGCTCATCGGGATACCGTTCCTCGGCTTCAGTGGCAATGCCGGGGAGCCTAGACTTGTGGCGGTCCAGTCGCTCGTTGAACAGCGCGTCAGTCGCGATGTTCGAGGCGTCCTGACTCAGCACGCCGGAGAGCTCTTTGAGCTTGTTGCGGTACAGCGGCAGGACAGTGTCGCGCTGGCGCTCCAGCGTTTCCTCGGTCACTTCGGTGGTGACAAACGGGTTCCCGTCCCGGTCGGACCCGGCCCACGAGCGGAACTCGTAGAGCGTGTCGATGTCGATGTCCTCGTCGTACACGTCTTCGAGGGTGTGTTCGAGTTCGTCGTACACCTCGTCGATGACGTCGAACAGGACGTTTTCGAGGTACCACTGGACGTTCAGCGCCTCGTCGGTGACCTCCGGGCGGCGGTCACGGACCTGTGGGGTCTGCCAGAGGCTCGTCACTTCGGCGTCGAGGTTCCGCTCGATGCGCTTCCGTTCGCGGTCGGTGAGCCGCCGTTCGTCGAGTCGTTCGATGTCACGGGCGACCGACCGGAGCTTCGCCTTCACCGTCTTCCGTCGGGCCTCAGTCGGGTGGGCCGTGAACGTCGGCTGGATGAGCACGTCTTCGAGGACCTGCTCGAACTCCTCCGGATCTGCACCGCGTTCGGCCAAATCGCGGACAGCTTCCTCGACGCTGTCGGCCAGCACGCCTTCCTGACTGCCCTCTCGGATTTCGCGGACCCGTTCGCGCTCCTCGGCGAGATTGATAAGTTCGAAATAGGTGGTAAATGCGCGTGCGACAATATCCTGCGTCTCCGGGTTCAGTCGGTTCAGAGCCCGATGGACCTCCTCCCGCGTCTCGGCGTCTCCACGCCGGTAGTCGATACACGAGTTCCGGATCGTTTCCACCGTCTCGAATGCCTCGGTCGAGGTCTGTGCCTCCAGCACTTCGCCTAGGAGCGCACCCAGCTCCCGTACGTCCTGGTTTATCTCTCTGGCGTGCAAAGTCATACCACTTCATCCAGAACCGAGCCCTAAAACACTATTGAAACGGTGTATCAGGGATAGACGTTCGTGAAGAACCCGGTTGCGAGAAATAGCTATTATTAATCGTGGGGTTCTTTACCGTATCACACGAATCACACACGAGACAGTGGACTGCCAATGATAGATATCGTACTGGACATGGAGCAGTACGACTGCCCGTTCATCGACACGACGGCAGACCACGATGTCGCCTTTGCAGCGGTACACTGGGACTTCGACCAGCGCGCGCGGGAGCTGGAGACGCGGATGATCGTCGAAGCCGAGGATACGGGGGTACTCGATACGGGGCTGGACAGCTTGCAAGCCCACGAAAACATGAACGACTGTGCGCTGTTGCGCCGGGAAGACAACGCCGCTCACATCAGGACAACTATCGAAGAAACGGCGGCGATGCAGACCATCAGGGACAACGGCGGCTACATCACTGGGCCGTTCCACATCGAGGCGGGCAGCGAGACCTGGCACGTCGGCTTCGACCGCGGCCGGGACGCAGACACGACGCTCTCGGAACTGGACCGCGACAACGAGTACGACGTAATCGAACGCACGTCGACGACGCTCCCACAGCTGCAGGACCTCGTCCAGAACGCCGGCGCGGCGATGACGCTCGTCGACGGCTGTCGCGACCTCTCGGATACCGAACGCGAGACGCTGGAAACCGCCGTCTCCGAAGGGTACTTCGAGTCACCCCGTGATGCGACGCTGGGGTCGCTGGCCGAAGACTTCGGCGTGTCCAAACCTGCCGTTTCGAAGAACCTCCGGCGCGGCGAGCGGAAGATGATCGAACGCGTCGTCGAAGCGCTGGACGACATCGAGGATTGAGTTCGATGCCCCCGTTGGTCTGTTCGTTTCTCCGCTGGGAGTAATAGACCGTCACAAGACCTCCATCGCCACAAGAGAACACTGATGCTGTGGGTCAAAATATAGACCGCCCGCTGGTTCCATCCAGAGAGACAAAGCGAAACCGGCTGCCGCGCATGATTTCGGGACTGTGAGCTGATCGTCACATTCCTATGTCCGGACTCAGTACGAGTGCAGAAGCGGAGCCGACGGGTATAATATCTCGACTGAAAGTATTTTATACAACGCCATATTTGACATAATAATGGCTGGCGAAGACGCCGAATCATCTTCTGGAGGACTACTCTCAGCGCTTGGGCTAGCCCTCAAAACGGTATTCGGGCTACTCTTGGGAATTATACTCGCACCGTATCGTAGGTTTGCAAGACGGTTGCTTGCTGGGGCCATCCTGATCCCAATTGCCGGATTCCTCGGAGTGTTCATTTTCGCAGGTTTCGCGGGAGGGATGGAACTGTTTGACTTCCTCGGTGTGAACCGTCGGATTGGATTTCTGGTTTCAATCACAGTCGGAATGATGTTGCCGTGGGTGGTCATCCTCGGTATCCTGCATCGGTACACTGACCACGAAATTCTCTAATTACGTAGTGCGATTGAGACGGCTAGTAACGACCCATTCTTAGTTAGAATCTAATTCTGCCGATACCCAGTTCCCTGATTCACGCTGTGGACTGTGAAACGTTCTAAATACAGTAGGACTGTTCACTGCATCCTCACCAAGTTGCGGGAGACACCGGCAGGGATGTGAGAAAATATACACAAGATCTTCACAATATGAGAATGGATTCCGCCCATGGAAATTGGTAGGATACTTCGGGATCAAATTCCATCTATTGTTCTCAACTTAACTGGCCTCTATGTTTGTTGGGTGGGGATCAGGGAGTATCAGAGACACTGCGAATAGATCCCAGCCACGAACTCGGGCACCTAGCCGAAATTATAACTCTCGTGTACCTGCTCTTCGGCAGTACGCTACTGGCTGTGTCTGTGTGGGCATCATTTCGTCAGCGCCCAGTGATACCGACAGTGGTCCTTGTTTGGCTAGCCGCCGTCAAAGTGACCTTTGTTGCAGACGTCTATTCTATTTCGTCTAACACACAGTTCGTGGTGGCGCTTGGTCTGGGACTCTCTGCTATTCCACCGTTACTAACGTGGGTGACCGCTGAGGTGTACCGGATAACGGCTGCTGAAGCAGCTACGTGGCAGATGGCAAATAGTCCTGAGGGTATAATTCGCCGAGTGAGGAACGATATAGGCGGTCTACCGCCGTTTTTGTGCCAGTCCTGATACGGACGAGAACTGCGTTCTG
This sequence comes from Haloarcula sp. H-GB5, assembly GCF_054850705.1. Taxonomy (NCBI): domain Archaea; kingdom Methanobacteriati; phylum Methanobacteriota; class Halobacteria; order Halobacteriales; family Haloarculaceae; genus Haloarcula; species Haloarcula sp. H-GB5. The sequence continues at coordinate 1,011,670 of NZ_JBTWBG010000002.1, forward strand.
GCCGCTGCGTTAACATGTTAACTCAGAACACTATGTGGCCGGCAGATCTACAATAATTTGTTATGCAGAATACGGCCACACGGAGGCGCGTTCTCGGCGCGCTCGGTGCCGGTGTTGTCGGGCTCAGCGGCTGTGTCAGTGACGACTCATCCATGACTGAACAGGACGATTCGGACGGCGGCACGACGGACAGTGGCACGAACGGTGAATCGGGCGGCGGCTCGATGCAGACGGTCAGTATCGGCGTCCTTCAGCCCCGCGCTGGCGACCTCAAGTACTACGGTGACCAGTCGCTGTGGGGGTTCCTCTCCGGGCTGGCATACAAGGGAGAGACCGACCCACCGACTGACCCCGGCAGCGGCGAGATTACGATTACCGCCGGTGACACGGAGTATCGCCTGTTGATACGGGACACGGAGTTCTCGGCGGATACGGCCCAGACGGCGGCGACGAACCTCGTCGAAAACGAAGACGTAGATATGCTCGCCGGGTGTGCGTCCTCGGCAGTCGCCAGCCGGGTCGTCACGACGGTCGTCAATCAGGCGCAGGTCCCCATCATGCTCGGGCCGGCGGCGTCGGCCGACATCACGTCCAATTCAGATACCTGTAGCGACCTCGTCTACCGGGCCAGCGAGAACACCGCGATGGATGCCCGCTCGGGCGGGAAATACGTCGCCAGAGAGACGGACGTGTCGAGCGTCTATCTGTTCGGCGCGGACTACAGCTTCGGCCGGGCAGTGGTCAACAACTACCGAGACGTATTGGAATCGGAGGGCGTCGATATCGTCGGCGAACGCTTCGTCGAGCAGGGCTACGCCGAGTGGGAAGGCCTGCTTGACAACGCCGAAGAAGCGGGTGCCGAGGGCGTCGTCGGCGGGTTCACGGTTGCGACACTTCCGGCGATGTTCAACGCCTTCCTCTCGGGTGAGTACTCCTGTCGGGTGTTCGGCGGGTTCGCCACCAGAATCACCAACAGCGTCGTTGGCGGGACGATGCAGAGCGTGCTCGGCGAGCCGCTGACCGAGGAGAAGATACGGGACTCCCGACTGGGGCCGTTCACGACACGCTACCACTGGAACCAGTACGACAACCCGATCAACGACGCCTTCGTCGACAGCTATACCAGCGCGTACGGCGTCGTCCCGGACCTGTTCTCGGCGGGGACCTTCACCGGTGCGTCGGCGATCCACCAGGCGGTCCAGGAGAGCGGGTCGACCGAGGGTGCGGACATCGCCGATGCCCTGAAAGGAATGACTGTCACCGACACGCCGAAAGGCGAGGGCGGCTACACTTTCCAAGGGTACAACAACCAGGCGCGCTCGGCGATGACCGTCGCAAACCCGATTCCCACGACCGACGAGTGGGCCGACAACTGGGGAGCCGCGATTATGCCCGGCGAACCGCTCGCCCGCATCAGCGCCGACGAGACGACCATTCCGCAGGACAGCGACCAGATGGACTGTTCACTGTAGGTATGCTCAGAACACAGGGACTGACCAAGGAGTTCGGGGGGCTTACCGCCGTCGACAGCGTCGACTTCGAACTTGACGCCGAACTCTGCTCGCTCATAGGCCCGAACGGGGCCGGCAAGACGACGTTCTTCAATCTGCTGACCGGGACCCTCTCGCCCACCGAGGGTACGGTCGAACTCCGTCGTGACGGGACCTGGGAGGATATCACCGACGCGTCGCCCCACGAGACGGCCAGCAAGGGCATCCACCGCTCCTACCAAGTGACGAACGTCTTCCCCAACAGCACGGTTCTGGAGAACGTCCGGGTCGCGGAACAGGCCCACAGCGACGACGCCACGTCGTTCTGGCGCAACGTCGACCACTACGACGAGTTCACCGAGCGCGCCCACGAGATTCTCGACCGGGTCGGACTCTCACATCGGGCAGAGGACCTCGCGAGCACACTGAGCCATGGCGCGAAGCGCAAGCTCGAAGTCGCTATCGCGCTAGCGGGCGACCCCGCGGTCCTCCTGCTCGACGAGCCAAACGCCGGCGTCTCCTCGGAGAGCGTCGACGAGATCCGGGCCCTCATCGAAGCAGTGGCGGAGGATTACCCAGTCCTGCTGGTCGAGCACAACATGGACATCGTGATGGGTGTCTCCGACCGCGTCGTCGTACTCCATCAGGGCGCAGTCATCGCTGACGGGCCGCCGGCGGAGGTGCGGGCCAACCCCGACGTACAGTCGGCGTATCTCGGTGGCTACGAACCGGGCAGTCTGGATGACGATACGACTGCGGCCGGGTCCGACCGGGACTCGGAGGGGGGGATGGCGTGAGCCTGCTCGAACTCGACGGCGTCCACACGTACTACGGCGACAGCCACATCCTCGAAGGCGTCGACCTCTCCGTCGAGGCGGGAGAAGTGGTCGCACTCGCGGGGCGCAACGGCGTCGGTAAGACGACGACACTCCGGACCATCCTTCAATTGACGCCGCCTCGCGAGGGGTCGATCACGTTCCGCGACGAGTCGCTGGTCGGGCTGGAAACGCACGAGGTCGCTGAGCGCGGGCTTGGCTGGATTCCGGAGGACCGTCGGATGTTCAGCCAACTCAGTGTCGAGGAGAACCTCCGGGCGGCGATACCGGACCCCGACGACGTGCGCGACGGCCTCCGACTGGCCTTCGACTCGTTCCCCATCCTCGAAGAACGACGCGGACAGGACGCTGGCACGCTGTCGGGCGGCCAACAGCAGATGCTCGCCATCGCTCGCGGCTTGGTCGGCGATAACGATCTGCTGCTAGTCGACGAACCGAGCGAAGGACTGGCCCCACAGATCGTCGCCGACGTGGCCGAGGCGCTGTCGAAAGCCAGCGAGGACGTGACGATGCTGCTGGTCGAGCAGAACCTCCCGCTGGCACTCGATCTGGCAGACCGGTTCTACATCATCGACAAGGGCCGTGTCGTCGACGACGGCGAGACGGCGGCGGTGACCGCCGACGACGAACGGTTCAGGAGGTATCTGTCGGCATGATCGTCGACGCGCTCGCGGAGTTTCTGACGCTCGGCGAACTCGGCGGTGTCATCGTCAACGGGCTCGCCAAATCGGCGCTGTACGTGATGATCGCCAGCGGCCTCACACTCATTTTCGGCCTGATGGGCGTGTTGAACTTCGCCCACGGGTCGCTGACGATGGTCGGAGCCTACCTCGGCGGTCTCCTGATGGTGGTGACGGTCACCGGCGGGACAGACCCGCTGACTCGTCTCGGCCTGTTCTTCATCGCCATCGTCGTCGTGTTCGCGCTGCTGACGGTGCTGGGCGGGGCCATCGAGACGACCATCATCCGGCCGCTGTACGACCGACCGCCGATATACCAGATCCTGCTAACGTTCGGGCTGACGCTCGTTATCGAGGAGGTCGTCCGCATCGTCTTGGGAGTCTACGACCTCCAGCCGCTGTCGGACTGGCAGGCCGCCCTGGCGACCAAACCGCAGTTCCTGCGCGAACCGGTCGCCCTCGGTCCCGTCAGCGCCGGGTGGATGTCGCTGTTCCAGATACTCCTCGGTACGGTCACGGTGCTTGGCATCTGGGCGTTCCTCACGCGGACCCGCTATGGCCTGTACATCCGCGCCGGGAGCGAGGACGCGGAGATGGCGTCGGCGCTCGGTATCGACGTTCGTCAGGTGTTTACCGTCGTGTTCGCGCTGGGTATCGGCCTGGCCGGCGCAGCCGGAACGCTGCTGATGTGGGACCCGACCTGGGGTGCGAGCGTCCCGCTCGCGGCCGAGACGCTGCTGCCGGCGTTCATCGTCGTCATCGTCGGCGGCCTCGGGACCTTCCGGGGCACCGTCGTCGCCGCACTAGTTGTCGGGATGGCCGACGCGGTGACGACCTGGTGGTTCCAGAACGTCATCGAGTTCACGGGCCTGCCGGAACTCGTCCTGTTCCTAGTGCTCGTGGTAACGCTCATCGTCCGTCCGCAGGGCCTCTTTGGTGTCGAGGAGGTGGGGGGCCATTAGCGCCAAAACCGAGGCCGACGCTGAGGCGGCGTCCGAGCCACCGGCGACGACTGTGGAAACGGGATGGCCCCGTGAATACCTGCGGGACCACACCGCCCACATCCTCGTCATCGCCCTGCTGGCGCTATACCCGCCGGTGTATCACATCCTGTTGAATTCGCCGGTCAGCGCCGAGACACAGATGCTCCTGCCGACGGTGGAGACGATGGTCGGCGTCCTGTACTTCGGCCTCTTTGCCATCTCGTTTGACTTCATCAGCGGCTACACCGGCTACCTCTCGTTTGGCCACGCGGTGTTCTATGGTACCGGCGCGTACACCGTCATCCTCATCGCCAACGGGAAGCTGCCGCTGCTTGGCCCCGGGACGCCGTTCATGCTGTCGCTGCTGGTCGGCGGTCTCATCGCCGTCGTGCTGGCGATGCTCGTCGGCCTCGTTTCGTTCCGCCTGTCGGGCGTCTACTTCGCGATGATCACACTCGGCTTCGCGCAAGTGTTCTACGTGTTCGTCCGCGGCTGGGACTACGTGGCGACCAACCCCCGGGACGGCCCGGCGGTCGGGCCGAGCCACGCCGAGGGCTTTCAGATCGGGGTCCCCGGTATCGACCAGCTATCGCTGTCGATCGGCGTCCTCACCGGCGACGAGGTAGCCCTGCTTGGGTCGACGCTGTCCGGGACGGAAGTGTCCTACTACATGATCGGCCTCGTCGTCCTGGCCTGTTACTTCGCCATGCAGCGGGTCATCCACTCCCCGTTCGGCCGAGTGATGATTGCCATCAGGGAAAACGAGGAGCGCGCCGTCGCCATCGGCTACAACACGTATCTGTACAAGCTCGGGGCCTTCGCCATCAGCGGCTTCTTCGCTGCCGTTGCCGGTGGCCTATTCGCCGGCTTCAAGCGCTCGGCCAGCCCGGAGAACGCCTTTTACTTCCTGGTGACCGGCGACGCCCTGCTGGCGAGTATCATCGGCGGCTTCGGGACCCTCGCCGGGTCGCTGTACGGCCACCTGTTCGACGAAACGGTGAGAGAGTTCCTCTCGAAAGCCGGACAGGGCGGCGGCCTGTTGCCTTACCTCCGTGCGCTGCTGGGGCAGGAAACGCTTGACTTGACTCTGGTCGGGGACACGACCATCGGCGGGTTCATCGACCTGCTGTTGAACGGTCACGCGAGCCTCTACGTCGGCCTCGTGTTCGTGCTGTTCGTCCTCTACGTCCCCGACGGCCTGACCGGGACGCTTCGGGCGCGTCTCGGCGGGACGTTCGCCGAGGCGTTGCCGGCGAAGCTCTGGGGTGATTCGGAATGACGAAACCAGTGAAAACGACCGTCGAACCGCCTGACAGAACGACGACCTGGGCGTGGGGCGGCCGCTCTCCACCGGGTCGGCCCACGGCGGCGCATCGACAGCAAGACGACACGCGGTGTGACCACCCGAACACGGAGCCAGTAGAGCAATGACTGCGGAACCGGATTACTTGAAGGATATCCAACCAGAATCAGTCAGTATGCAATACGCAACCAACGACGGCGTCTCGCTCGCCTACGAGCGCGAGGGGCCGCCCGACGCCGAGACCGTCATCTTCGTCGAGGGGATTGGCTACGGCCGCTGGATGTGGCTGTGGCAACAGGAGACGCTCGTCGACGAGTACCAGACCATCGTGTGGGACAACCGCGGCACCGGGGACTCCGACGAACCGGAGGGGCCGTACACGATGAGTCAGATGGCAAGTGATCTGGAGGCCGTACTCGACGAGGTCGGCATCGAGCGGGCCCACATCGTCGGGGCCAGCATGGGCGGGATGATCGCCCAGCAATACGCCTTGGAGTACGACCGGGCCAGGTCGCTGACGCTCATGTGTACCTCACCGGGCGGCCCGGAGGCCAAGCCTGTCCCCGAGGAGACACAGCAGCGGATGTTCGCCGTCCCCAATGACCTCGACGAGCGCGAACTCCGGCGGTACAAGATGCAGCCAGCGCTCTCGGATTCGTTCATGGGCGCCCACGAGGACCTCATCGAGCGCATCATCGACTGGCGCATCGACAGCGACGCCAGCGACCAGGCACTGGAATGGCAAGGCGCGGCGGTCCAGGCGTTCGACGCGTCGGATCGCCTCAATGACATCACAGTTCCGGCTCTGGTCATCCACGGGACAGCCGACGAGGTGGTTCCCTACGAGAACGGCAAACTGCTGGCGCGGGGCTTGCCAAACGCCGACTTCGTCACCGTCCACGGCGGTCCGCATCTGCTGTTCATCGAAGAGTACGAGCGAGTCAACACACAGATCCGGGAGTTCATCGATGATGTCTGAAATAGGTCCCGACGCCCCGCAGGAGTGGGTCGGTGCCTGGAGCGAGCGCCGGGCCGCGCTCACGCCGGACCGTGAAGGACTGATCGACGCGACGACCGGCAAACGGCTCACCTATGCCGAACTGGACCGGCGAGCGAACCGGACTGCTCGACTGCTCAGGCAGTACGGTGTCGGCGCGGACGACGAGGCTGCTGGCTCTGACACTGCCGGCACCGTTGCCGTCGTCTCGCGGAACCGCCCCGCCGTCGTCGACCTGTTCTTTGCTACCGGCAAGATCGGGAGTCGACTGGCCCCACTGTCCCACCGCCTCGCACCCCCGGAACTCGCCGAACTCCTCGACCGCGTGGCCCCGGAAGTCCTCATCGTCGAGGCACCCTTCGCCGAAACTGTCTCGACGGCTCTAGAGACAGCAGACGCGACGGCCCCCCAACTCATCTATCTCGAAACCGCCACTGACGGCGCGTCCTCGGCTACCACGCTCGACAGCACGCCCTACGCTTCGGCCCTCCCCGAGGACGACACGCCCGTCGGGACAGCGACGCCGGCCCCCGGCGACACGCACCTCCTCCTCCACACCGGCGGGTCGACGGGAACGCCAAAGGAGACGGAAATCACGCATCGCAACATCGTCTGGAACTCCCTGAACACGATCACGGCCTGGGGCCTGCGCGAGGACGACGTGACGCCGATGGTGTTCCCGATGTTCCATACCGGTGGCTGGAACGTCCTCACCGTCCCGCTGTGGCACATGGGGGGGACAGTGGTCATCGCCCGCGAATTCGACCCTGGCGACGTGCTTGAGACCCTCGACGCGGAGGACGGGACCGTCCTCGTCGCTGTCCCGGCCATCCTGCGGATGATGACCCAGCACGACCGCTGGACGGAGACGGACCTCTCGTCGCTCCGCTTCGCCAAGTCCGGGGGTGGCCCCTGCCGCAAGAGCGTGATGGAGACGTGGTGGGATCGCGGTGTCGACCTCTCGCAGGGATACGGCCTCACTGAATGCGGCCCGAACAACTTCGCGATGCCCGAGGGCTGGCCCCGAGGGAAGGCTGATTCCGTCGGTAAGCCGGCGATGCACGTCGACGCCAGAGTCGTCGAACCCGAAGGTTCGAACGAGAAAGACGATCAAACCAGCCAACGAAAGACAGTCGATGCTGACACCGTCGGGGAACTCCAGTTGCGCTCGCCCCACGCCGCGACGGGCTACCTCGACAATCCCGAGGCCACTGCCGAGACGTTCGGCGACGGTTGGGTGTCCACCGGTGACCTCGCTCGCGTCGACGCGGACGGCTACTACTACATCGAAGGCCGCACCAAGCACATGTTCGTCAGCGGCGGCGAAAACGTCTATCCCGCGGAGGTCGAGGACGCTATCGCCGACCATCCCTCGGTCGGTGAAGTCGTCGTGATTCCGGTTCCCGACGACAGGTGGGGACAGGTCGGGAAGGCCGTGATCGAACCCGCCACCGGCGTTCGTTCGGACGATGCTGACGGTCGGCCGTTGACCCTCGACGAACTCCGGACGTTCCTCGATGACCGTCTGGCCCGGTACAAGCACCCCCGAGACATCGCGTTCGTCGAGGCGATGCCGACAAGCGGCCCGGACAAAATAGATCGGGGAGCAGTCTCGGACCGCTTTGGGGCGTAATCCGTCATTGCAGGCGTAACTTCAAGAGGGATGATGCAGTTCTATTTACACAATATGTCTGACACGTATGCAATTGCGGACTCAATACACGTGTTGCAGGTAGATGAGACCCCGCTACTCGACAAGACCGCAGAGTTCCCGGACAGACGGGGACCGGATTCGTTTACACTGACTACGACTGACCGGGCTGACAGTGCGCTGGAACATCTCGAAGACGACGCTATCGATGGCATCGTTGTCGCGGACGACCTCCCGGACCGGTCCGGTCGTGCGTTCGCTGACACGGTCCGCGAGCGGGACAGCACTGTTCCGGTACTGTTGCTGACCGAGTCGGAATCCGTCGCCAGTGACGCGGTCTCGAACGGGGTCACCGACGTTTTCAGAAGAGACGCGGCTGTCGACCATAGCCACCTCCTCGCCAATCGGATTCGGTTGCTCGTCGAACATCACCAGTCGACAGAGATCGCTAGCCAGACCAGACGGCGACTCACGGAGCTGGCGGAACAGTCGAACGAACTGCTGTGGGTGTTCTCCGGGGACTGGTCCGAGATACAGTTCGTCAATCCGGCATACGAAACGATCTACGGCCGCTCCGTGGATTCCTTGCAGGCGAACCCCGCGGAGTTCATGACAGCAATCCACCACACGGACCAGAAGAGGGTCATACAGGCGATGCAACGCGTCTCAGCCGGCGACGCTGCCGACCTCGAATTCCGGATCATCAAACCGGATGGCGAACAGCGCTGGGTGCGGGCCGAGGCGCAACCCATTGTTGAGGATGGCACAGTCACCAGAATCGTCGGGGCCTCGCGTGACATCACCGAGCGGAAGCGACGCGAGTCCGAACGCGCTACGGAACTGGATAGCCCCGACACGCCGGTCGATGCAGTGCCGGATCTGTTCTATGAACTCGACGAGAACGGCGATCTGATTCGCTGGAATGACGCACTGGCGGCAGACACCGGTCAGGAAGATGCTGATCTCGCATCGATGACTCTGGCAGGCCTCTTCGCCACATCCGATCGTGAGACCGTTCGCCAAAGTATCGAGTCGGCTTTTGAGACCGGTGAGACATCGTTCGAAGCCGATCTGCTGACCGCCGACGGAACGACAGTCCCGTACGAATTCACCGGCGGCCGGATAACAGCTGCTGACGGCTCGACGCTCGGCGTGGCCGGTATCGGACGGGAGATTTCTACCCGCGACAGTCATCAACAGGCTCTTGAACAACAAAACGAGCGCCTCGACGAGTTCGCCAGCGTCGTCAGTCACGACCTCCGGAACCCGCTTGACGTTGCCCGGGGCCAGCTAGAACTCGCCCAGATGGAGCACGACAGCGAGCATCTCGATGCAGTCAAGCGAGCCCACGACCGTATCGGACAGCTCATCGAGGACCTCCTGACGCTGGCCCGGAACGGCGAGGCCGCACTCGACAGCGAGCCGGTGCCGCTCCAGACCGTCGTCGAGCAGTGCTGGCACACCGTCGAGACCGGCGACGCGACACTGGAGCTACAGACCTCGGCCGTAGTCCGCGCGGACCCCAGCCGACTCCGGCAGCTGTTCGAGAACCTGATCCGCAACAGCGTAGAACACGGACAGACGCCACACATCGAGAGACAGGAAGACACCGGCGAGCAGCGTGCGACACCCTCGGTCTCACAGTCGCAGGAAGCAGCCGTCGACCTGACGGTAACCGTCGGTGAACTGAACGACGGGTTTTATATCGCGGACGACGGCGTCGGGATTCCGGCCGACGAGCGAGGGGACGTGTTCGATGGCGGCCATTCGCTGGCTTCGGGGCCCGGGTTCGGCCTCCGAATCGTCGATCAAATCGTCGATACCCACGGCTGGTCGATAAGAGTCGCAGAAAGCGACGCCGGTGGTGCTCGCTTCGAGATCACCGGCGTCGAGTTCGAGACGGCGTAACTGTGCCGCCGTGAGTGGTATCGGGTGACCACCACGTCACCCGGTGCCGCCCCAGTCAACACCAACGATGGGGGCCGAACCTTACGCTTCGTCGAAGACGGTATCGCCCTCGACGACGTGCTCTTCGACAGCGTCGAGATCGAGCGTCAGCCCGAGGCCCGGTTCTTCCGGAATCTCGATGTAGCCGTCCTCGATGACGGTCTCCTCGACCAGATCGTCCCACCAGCCGAGTTCGTAGGAGTGGTACTCGACGGCCAGTGAGTTCGGAACAGACGCCCCGACGTGGGCACTCGCCATCGTCGCAACCGGCGAGGAGACGTTATGCATCGCGACCGGGATGTAGTACTGGTTCGCCACGTCGGCGACCTTGCGCGTCTCGCGCATCCCACCGACTTTCGGCATATCCGGCGCGATCATGTCGACGGCCTGATTCTCGATGAGCCGCCGCTCCTCGGTGACGCGGTAGCGGTTCTCGCCCACAGTGATCGGCGTCGTCGTGGACTTGGTGACCTCCTCCTGCACTTCGAGGTTCTCCGGCGGGACGGGGTCTTCGAGCCACCAGACGTCGTACTCCTCGATGGCATCGGCGAGGCGTTTGCCGGAGCTGCCCGAGAACGTCCAGTGACAGTCGAATGCCACGTCGGCCTCGTCTTTGACCTCTTCTGTGACCTTCTCGACGATCTCGGCCTTGTGACGGATCTCGCCCGGGCGGAGGTGGCGGTTCGCACGGTCCTTTTCGAGGCCGCTCGGCACGTCGAGGTCGAACTTCAGGGCGTCGTAACCCAGTTCGTCGACGACGCGGCGGGCCTCCTCGGCACAGGCGTCGGCGTCGGCCTCCTCCTCGGTGTGGCAGTCACAGTACACGCGCATCTCGTCGCGGTACTTCCCACCGAGAAGCTGGTAGGCCGGCACTTCGAGGATCTTGCCCGCGAGGTCGTGCAGTGCGACTTCGATGCCAGCGATAGCCGTCACCGTGACACCCTCGACGCTCCCTTCACCACTCATCTTCTGGATGAGGTGCTCGTAGAGTCGGTCGATGTCCAGTGGGTTCTCGCCGACGACGAACGGCTTCATCCGTTCGATGAGTTCCGGGACGCCCGCGCCCCAGTAGGCCTCGCCCGTGCCGACGATGCCTGCATCGGTGTAGATTCGAACGAGCGTCCACGGGAAGTTCCCGTCGACCATCGTCGTCTGAACGTCGGTGATCTCCACGTCGCGGCCGCCACCGCGCTTGGCAGTAACGCCCATTGTCTCCGCAGAGAGCTCCCGCATCGTGTACTCTGCGTTCGGGTCGTGCAGGTCAGCGTAGTCTACGTCGTTTGCCTTTCCCATACCCCTCGCTTGCTATCGGCGTTACAAAAGTGTAGAGGAAATCGGTTTCACTCTGTGACGACGCTACGCGGTCACTGCCGCCCGCCTTCGGTTCGTAATCGCTACCGAGATATTCGAACCTACCTGTTCCGTATAAGTTGAAGTGGGACCGCCGAGATTCGAACTCAGGTCCGACGCACCCCATGCGCCGAGGATACCGCTACCCCACGGTCCCGCACTTCGTGAGAGGAGGGTGGTTTAATTAAGGGCTTCGTTTTCTCGACGGCCCAATAGGATGAAACCAGTGACAGCGAGGGGGTTCAACGGGCGCGTGTCAGTCGGCGACTTTGATATCGGGACTGTCGATAGTGACGTTCTCAAGCGACCAGCCCTCAGCCGCGGACCGAGCGTCGATACCGATGGCATTCTTTTCAGCAGTCACAGAGATAGTCGATTCAGAGACAGTCCACGACGCGTTGGTCTTGATGGCGTGGATTCCTTGCTGCCGACTCTCGATGGTCGTGTTCTGGATGGTCCACGCACCGGTCGTTCGTGCGGTGAAGACCCCGATATCGCGAGTGTCGAGAGTGGAATCTTCGAGTGTCCACGCGCCGCCGGAAAAGGCGGTTACGAGACCGATGTCGCTTCGGCTGGCCGTCAGGTCGGTCACCGTCCAGTCACCATCGCTGTTGATAGCTTTGACGCCTGTATCGCTTCGGCGGACCTCCGTGTTCTGGACCGACCAGTCACCAGTTGTCCCAGAGGCGTCGACGCCGTCCGCACCGGACCGGTCGACGACGACCGCTGTGATCGTCCAGTCGCCGGAGGACTCACGGACGTCGGCGCCGTCACCGCCGACTTCAACAAAGCGGGTGTCGCGAATCGTCCAGTCGCCGCTGGTGCCACGGGCGAACACGCCGCTGTAGGTCGTGCTGGCGACGGCGGCGTCCTCGATAGTCCAGTTCCCGGTCGTGTTTGGTGCGTAAACGCCGACGTCAGCAGCGATAACAGTCGTGTCACTGACCGTCCAATCACCGCTGGTTCCGTTAGCGGCGACGCCAAAGCGGTAGTTTCGTACGGTGAACCCAGTGACGTTCGGTTCGGCGGTGCCGGCCACCGTGACGCCGGTCCCATTGACGAACCGCGACCCGTCCAGTATTGCCCGGTCGGGTGCGACGAGAGTGATGCTCTCGTTGACACTGACCTCTTCGTAGTAGGTACCCGGCTGGACTTCGACAGTGTCACCGCTGTCGGCGGCATTCACGGCGGCCTGTATCGACCGATAATCAGCACTCCCGGATTTATCGACGGTCAGCGTCTCCTGTCCTGTCTGGGCTCCAGCCGCGCCGGCTGGCACGACAGCCAGTGTCAGCATGATCGACAACAGGAGGGCAGGTAGTCTCGTACGCGTGTCGCTCATATTTGGAATAGTAGGGTCCGAATAGATGTAAACCGTAGTGTTCTTTCACCCGTCGGCGACAGGCCGCTGCGGTAAAGCTGGAAATACCAGCGACATACTCGGCAGCGCGGCGCGCGAAAGCGTTATCGGCCGGACCAGCGAACCACTGGGTGTGCTGGAGTTGACGTACGAGTCGGGGACCATCCGCGTAACGGGAGACCCCCCGTCGGACCTGCCCGGCGTCAAGTACGACCAGCGGTCACAGACAGGGCGAGCGCCGGCCTACCGGTACGCTGAACTGATTGCCGAACTCGATGAGCGTGGGGCTGCATATGAGGACCACATCGGTGCGTTCCCCTCGCTGTCGCTCTCGACGGCGTACGATCTCCGGGAGTACCAGCAGGCGGCACTGGACGCTTGGCGAGGGGCCGATGACAGAGGCTGTCTCGAATTACCGACGGGGAGCGGCAAGACCGTTATCGGCATCGCGGCGATGGTGGCGCTGGGGACACCGACGCTGGTCGTCGTCCCGACCATCGATCTGCTGGAGCAGTGGCAAGGCGAGCTACAGCAGGAGTTCGACCATTCCGTCGGCCGTATGGGCGGGGGCGAACAGCACGTCGAGGATATCACAGTGTCGACGTATGACTCGGCATATTTGCGGGCCGATGAACTCGGTGACCGGTTCGGGTTCGTCGTCTTCGACGAGGTTCACCACCTTGGCGGGGAGGGGTATCGGGACATCGCTCGGCTACTCGCTGCGCCGGCTCGACTCGGACTGACAGCGACGTTCGAGCGGCCGGACGGAGCCCACGAGGCCATCGAGGACCTCGTCGGCTCGCTCGTCCAGCGAGTCAGCATTGACGACTTAGCGGGAGAACACCTCGCGGACTACGATATCAAGCGACTCGAAGTTTCACTTACGCCGGACGAACGGGACCGTTACGAGGAGTATCAGGGGACGTTCACCGACTATCTCAAGCAGTCCAACATCCAGCTCCGGTCGGGCAGCGATTATCAGGAACTCGTGAAGCGGTCTGGCAACGATCCGGCGGCTCGCGAGGCGTTACTGGCGAAACAGCGCGCCCGCGAGGTGATGATGAACGCCCAGCGGAAGGTCGACCGGCTGGCGACGATTCTGGACCGCCACCGCGAGGACCGGATCATCGTCTTCACTGCCCACACCGACCTCGTGTACCGCCTCTCAGAGCGATTTCTCATTCCGGCGATAACGCACGAGACTGGCGCGAGCGAGCGCCGAGAGATCTTAGAGCGGTTCCGTGACGGAACGTATTCCCGGGTCGTGACGGCGAACGTCCTCGATGAGGGTGTTGACGTGCCAGACGCGAACGTCGCCGTCGTCCTCTCGGGCAGTGGCTCAGAGCGGGAGTTTACCCAGCGACTCGGCCGGATTCTACGGCCGAAAGCCGACGGCGGGCGGGCACTGCTGTACGAACTCGTGACCGAGGAGACTGCGGAAGAGCAGGTCGCTAGGCGCCGCAGATAGTGGGCGATGCGCATCGAGGCGGTCCCTGAGCCTGCCGATGGGATTGCCTGACTCCCTGTTTTTTGTCGCTCCGTCGCAGAAACACGCGTGTGCTGACGAAAGACCTCCTGCGGGTGTCTCGGGCAGGCGGCGGCTATCACCTGCAGTTCGCCGACACCGACGCCGAGCGACTTGCGGCCCGCGTGCTCGGCATCTACCAGGGCCACGTCGGCGAATCCCGCGAGACGCTGGAGGCAGCACTCGCGGATATAGAGCGTGAAGCCGACGATTTCAAGCTGGTCCGCGGGCTGGCGAAACTCGTCGAACGGGAGGCTACCTTCGAGACGCAAGCTCCGGTCGACCCCGTTCGCGCCCGTCGTCGGGTGTTCGAAGCCGCTGCGGACATCGGGGTCGTGAGCGAAGCCGAGCGCCAGCAAACACTCACCGAGGCAGCCGATCACTTCGGCACGGACGCCGCGACGCTGGCCGACGCGCTGTACGCCGACCGGGACTCGCGGCAGATCCTCACCGATGTCGACTCGCGCTGGGGACCGGCCGAACTGCGGACCCAGTACAATCTCTCGCTGGCACAGACAGCGCTGTTCGACGCGACGGGAGTACGAGTCCGCTCCTCCGAGCCGAAAGCGCTCATTTCTGCCGTCAAACGTCTCCGGCTGATGTACGAGATCCGCCGGACTGAGGCCGGTCGAGAAGTCGTCGTTACAGGACCGGACGCGCTGTTCTCGAACACACGCCGGTACGGGACCCGCTTCGCTCGTCTCCTGCGGACGGTCGCGACCGCGAGCGAGTGGGAGCTGGCGGCGACTATCGACGACCGGGGCACCGAGCGGCAACTCACGCTCTCGGACGCGGATGTCTCCGTGCCTGGTGTCGAGCCCGTAACGGAGGTAAGCTACGACAGCGGCGTCGAAGCCGACTTCGCCGGTCGGTTCGCCGCGCTGGACCTCGACTGGGACCTGATACGCGAACCGGAACCCCTTGCCGCGGGCGAACACGTCGTCATTCCGGACTTCGCCTTCGAGTGGCGGCCCGGCGCTGACACCGGTGTTCGTGATACTGGGCGTGGTGTGGAAGATTCGGATGAACCCGGCCATGACGACCCCTTCCGCGTCTTCTTCGAGATTATGGGGTTCTGGACGCCGGAGTACGTCGAAAAGAAACTCGCCCGCCTCGATGCGCTAGATGACATCGAGATGCTGGTCGCCGTCGACGAATCGCTCGGCGTCGGCGAGGAGATCGAAGCGACGGACAACCGGGCAATTCCGTACTCCGGCACGGTCAGCGTGAAAGACGTGCGGGACGCTCTGCGACCCTACGAGGAGCGACTCGTGCGTGAGAGCGTTGCGGAGATCCCCGACGAACTGCGGCCAGATGCCAAAGTAATCTCGCTCGCTGACCTCGCTGTGGAGTACGGTGTCAGCGAGGATGCGCTGGCAGACGTGGCCTTTCCAGCTCACGAGCGCGTCGGCCGCACGCTCGTAGACCCCGCTGTGCTTGATGAACTGGCCGAGGCAATCCAGCCCGGAATGGCCTACGAGACGGCGACCGACCAGCTTGCCGACTACGGTATCAAGGACGACAGCGCTGCACTCGCACGCCTCGGCTATCGCGTTGCTTGGGAAGGACTGGGTGAGGGGACAATCCAGCCACGGGAGTGAGCGGGCTGTGAGAAACGACGGGGAATCCGCTCCCAAGTACAGCGGATACCCACCGCAATGAAGGGAGTAACCGGCGTTCAGGCCGGTTCGTCAAGTTGCTCCTCGGAAGGCTGTCGCCGCCACTGTGGCGTTTCGAGGAAGAGTCGGAGCGGCCAGATGACGTAGTACAGCGGATGCAGCGGACCGGGGAGCGGGCAAAACTGGTATTCCGAGTACGTTGGGTGAAGCGACGAGTGCAACAGCAGGAATGGCACCAGCGCAGTTATCGAATCGCTGGCAGCCAGATAAAACCGGGCGGCTTCGAACTGCGTGGGCGCCTCTGTCGTCCCGGCAGCCAGCGACTCGACGACGGCGTCAGCTAATTCAGCGATGCGACCGTCCGTGCGAAGGCAGTCCAGTATCGGCGCTGGGAGGGCATACCCGAAGACGGCACGGACGAGCGCAGCCCCAAGCAGTAGATTCCGCTCAACGCCAGTTTCTCGTGCCCGGGCAAGGACGTGTGACCAGTCGGCATCTGCGGACTCCAGCGCCGCAACGAAGTCACAGAGCCACTTCAGGAGATACCAGCGGTGCTTGGTTCCGTGAAACGCCAACACGAGCAGCCGGTCTGACTGTGCAAGCGCCGGGAGTGGTTGGCCGCCGACCGCCACTGCGTCGCGGCGGTCCCAGAGTTCATCGAAGGGTGTTGAGAACGGCCGCTCGGCGTCGCCAACCCGCCAGCGAAGCTCAACGTCGAACTCCGGCCCTCGCATCTCGTACTCGTGAACGATTGCTTTCGTCACAGGACCGCCCAACAGTGCGGCGTCGTCCAACCGCGGCGTGCCCCCGCGCCACTCGTATCCTCGCTCTTCCAGAATATCCGCGGCAACGGGGATATCTTCCGGATGGACAAGCAGATCCAGGTCATTGTACTCACGCGCTGTTGCGTCGTCGTACGCAACGGCAGACAGCACCGGTCCCTTGAACGGCATTACGCGTACACCGCGTGTCTCGAAGCGCTCTAGTATCTCCTGTAGCTCGGCCGTGAACGCGAGATTTCGCATCCGTTTTCCCTGTACGATGCTGCTAAGTCGTGTCAACACGTCCGCTGGCACGGTGAACTCATCACCGCTCTCGCGTGCCATCATCTCCAGCCCCTCATAGAGGAGTTGCACGACGCCGTGATACCGGGCGAGTTCAACGACGCGGTCCCAGTCGGGCGTGTCATCCAGCGGGAGAGGCTCGGGGGAAGCGTCGGTGACAATTGCGGTCCGAGTACAGTTGAGCACCTCCTGAAGTTCGGGTTCAGCCTCCGTCAGCATGAATCGCTCTTGAGATCAGACTGAATCCTGGCTGCGACATCCCGAATCGTATCGAGACCTCGTGGCCGGCGAAGCCGTCTTATATTTGTCTTGTCGACGATCTCCCCGCAGGCGTCGAAGTTAGACACGGCCTGACCGTCGGCTTCCAGCGCGCCCAGCGTGTACGTGTTATTCACGAGCGCCATGATCTGCTCGTTCGGCCTGACTGATTCTACTTCGATTGTCTCGCCGTCTTCGAGGAGGTAGATGCGCTCTAACGGTACCGGAGTCGCGGGCTGGTCGTGCCTGAGCCCGTAGAAGTGTCGAGGGCGCCCGTCGTGGACCTGTTCCGGTGGTTCGACCGGGGGGTCGAACGCCTCAACTGCCTCCGGATCGAGTTTCATCGATGGGTAGCCGCTCCGGACAATCGGTCCTTCATCGTCCAGCGCTATCGCAGCCACGTCGTCGCTGAGGACACGGTGTCCGTCGAGCAGGCAGGCCATCGCAGTTGTCGTTTTTCCGACCCCCGACTCCCCGACGAACGCCACTGCACGCCCGTCGATGCTGATAGTACTGGCGTGCAGCACGAAGTAGCCCCGTTGATCCAGCAGGTGGTTCAACGCCGGGCCGACCAATACATGACGGAGCACTTCGCTGGGCACGCCCGCGGCCGGGTCCACAGCGATGGACGTGCCGTCGCAAATTCTGACCGTTGCGGCGTCGTATAGAAGGTAGTATTCGCGCTCGGTTACTGCGTGAAAAGTCGTCCCGGACGCAGCCGACAGTGGGCGGGGAATCCGTTCCTCGGTGATGGTGACATCAACTCGCCCGTCGGGCGCTGTCTCAGCGGGCGGAAGCTCCGGTACGTCGAAAGCCGAGCGGACCGTCAGGCCAAAGGCTTCGTACGTGGCTGCGTTTGTCGTCGCCATCCGGCTAGTTTCCTCCCTGCGTGGTTGTCCACCGATTCCATCTATGTTGAAACACACCCCATCTACGGCACCCCTGGTTCATAGCAGACCGCTTGACTGCTGTGGTGGATAAGAATGGGCTCTTTACTCCCAGCACATATCGATAGAACCGTCGCGGTGAATACACTGAACGTCGCCAGTGTCGAGTACCAATAAAAGAGAAGGCTGTTAGATATGTGAGCCGGCTGTGGACGTTAGCTCCACTTCCCGTATCCGTCGTCGTGGTCCCACCAGTTCGTTTTTTCCTCGACAGTTCCGTACGTTTCGACCGACGGCGTTTCGTATTCCTTCATGGGTTACCCCCGTCCCTGCTTTCAGATGTCGGTGTGTTTGTTATAGTATCTATTACTATTGAATTACTGCAGAATAGAGTGTTTACTATTCGTTAGCCACGTACTTCGCGTTCGGTGAGTGTTCGGAAACGCCCGAAGTCGTCGATATCTCCGATAAGGACATCGCCGTTCGATTCGATCCAAGCGTGTGCCTCGAACGTATCGGACTGCGGATCCACGCCGAAGCGGAGACGATGCGGCAGGTCGTTGGCGACCAGCAGTGTACTACCAGTGAGTGCTCTGTCGAGACAATCGTAGGTGCCCGGTAGACACGATCCTGCTGTCAGAACCGCCCAGCGGACAGACTCCGGTGACGCAGACTGTCGATGGCAGGGGAGAAACTGAGCGGCCGTACCGAAATATCGCTCCGCGTCCTCCAGCCCAGCGACTGCAAGCAGTACCTTGCTCGCAGCGATCAGTACCACTGCTTCACAGAGCAAGAGCTTCTGTCCCCGAGGCAACGCTCTGCACTCACGGAGTCGGGCTCGCATCGACATTGATGAGTTGCTCCCCGGCAAGCGTTTCCAGAAAGCGTTCCACGTCATTTGCCGCTCGGTTTCTGTCGACCTCGTACTCGCCGACCAGCGCCGAGACGATGTCCGCTGGCTCAGTCGGTTCCTGAATTCGCTCCCAGATATCCGGGCCGACTCCCGACAGGCCTTGATACCGCCCCGTCTCGTTGTTGAGCAACACGATTTCCCCGTCGATAGTCGTGGTGACACAGTTATCAGTTGCGACGACAGTCGATCCGGAATCTATTGCGACCATACGGATATCCGCGCTACTCGCACTATTTGTTATGGCCTCTTTTCATCCCCGCCGCAGCTCTAACTGCGGTAGACGTGCCCTTCGCTCCTGAACGACCCGGCCGTAGTAAGCCGGTAACTATGCCTCATAGAAACCGCATCCCGAACAATGGCTGCCACTCCCTCGGTCAGTGAAAAATACGCATCGTTGCGCCGCGTGGCGCTGTATCGGCCGGCGCTGACGGGGAGTATCGTCGCCGCCAGCCTCTTCGTGATGCTGCTGGAAGGCGTCGGCCTCTCGTTCCTGTTTCCGATACTCGACGCCGCACAGGCCGGCCAGGGCCTCCCGTTTCAGCCGGACGGCGTCACCGGCCAACTTCTTTCCGCGTACGCCGCTGCAGGACTGCCGCTCACACTCGAATTCCTGCTGGCCGGCCTCGCGTGCGTGATGGTCGTCCGGTACACGGCGTCGTTTACCGTGAAATGGCTCGCGGCGAAGCTCACACAGACGTACGAACGTGACCTCAAAGACCGGGCCTACGAACTGGCAATGGGCGCATCAGTTTCCTACTACGACAATAAGGGGTCCGACGACATCATGAACACGATTCTGACACAGACCCGCTACGCCGGGCGTGTCATCGGCCGGATTATCCAGTTCTTCCAGCAGGCAATCCTCTGTCTGGTGTATATCGGAATCGCGCTGGCTATCGCACCGATGCTGGCAGTCGGTTCTGCTGTCGCTCTCGGCGGTGTCACAGCGATCATCAGATACGGCATCGAGCCCGGGTACGCCGTCGGCGACCGTGTGGCGACGGCAAACGAACAGCTACAGGAGACAACACAGGCGGGGACGCAGGGTATCCGTGACGTGAAGCTGTTCGGCATGCGCGACGGGCTGCTTGCCGAGTTCCGGGCCACGCTCGACCGATACACTTCGACCAGCATCGCTGTTCGTCGGAATGAGGTCGCAATCGGCAGCTTCTATCGACTCTCGGTCTCGCTACTCCTATTCGGGCTCGTCTACGTTGCACTCCGTTTCCGGGCGCTGTCTATCCCGGAACTCGGCGTGTTCCTGTTCGCGATGCTCCGACTCGCGCCCCGACTGAGCTCGCTCAACTCCACCGTCTACGCTATCGAGGGAGAGCTACCACATCTGGTTCGAACGCACCAGTTCATCGACCGCCTCGAAGCCCAGCAGGAGCCGGCTGGCGGGCAGTCGGTCCCGAACCGAATCCGGCAGATCGCGTTCGAGAACGTCTCGTTTGCCTACGAAGACGAGCCAGTGCTTGCAGACTTCTCGATGACTGTCGAGCGAGGCGAGTTCATCGGTATCGTCGGCGAGTCCGGCAGCGGCAAGTCGACAGTCGTCTCGCTGCTCACTCGGCTCTATGCGGCGGATAGCGGTGACATCCTAGCGAACGGGACGCCGATTTCGACCTATGCCCTCGACGAATGGCGTGACGCCGTTGCGATGGTCCGACAGGACCCACATATCTTCAACGACACGTTACGGTACAACCTCACTGCCGGACGGGATATCTCCGACGAGACGCTCTACGAAGTCGCCGAGAAGGCCCTCGTTCTCGAATTTCTCGATGACCTCCCGCAGGGGCTCGACACGGTACTGGGCGACGACGGCGTGAAACTGTCTGGCGGGCAGCGCCAGCGCGTCGCACTGGCGCGAGCGCTGCTGACGGACGCAGAGATACTCGTGCTCGATGAGGCCACCAGCGACCTCGACTCGAATCTGGAACGGCAAATCCATCGAACCGTCGAGACGCTTGACGGAGACAAGACCGTGATCGCAATCGCCCACCGACTCTCGACCGTCTCCAACGCCGACCGAATATACACCGTCGAGGATGGGCGGGTAACGGAACGGGGGAGCCACGCCGAACTGCTCGACGACGACGGGACGTACGCGGAGTTGTACGCGATGCAAGGAACGGCAGCCGCGAAGTCTTCCAGCGGCTGAGCCGTTCTCGTCCAAGTGGTCGTACCGCCCTCTGTC
Source organism: Haloarcula sp. H-GB5 (assembly GCF_054850705.1). Taxonomy (NCBI): domain Archaea; kingdom Methanobacteriati; phylum Methanobacteriota; class Halobacteria; order Halobacteriales; family Haloarculaceae; genus Haloarcula; species Haloarcula sp. H-GB5. Next base: position 1,032,733 of record NZ_JBTWBG010000002.1, read on the forward strand.
AGACCTCTCGCCGCCGGCCCTTCGGGACCTGTGATCTGAGTTCGCCGTAGACGTACAGGCCGACGCCCACCGGTTCGGCCTCACCAGCAAGGTCGTGAGTGACGACGAGATACCCCCAGTCACCGTCCCAGTCGAGTTCCTGATCCTCGCCGGCCACGAACGCCCGGGCAGCGTCCGCATCGAGGTGGATGACGTTCTGGCTGGCGTGCTCGCCGAACCGCTGGACGGCTTCCAGCGTCGGCTTCCAGTGTTCCTGACGTGTCCGCAGGAACGTCATTCCCAGTCCTTCGATGTCGACTGGCGACGGCGGGCTGCCCTGATACAGCCACAGTTTGCCAGCACCGCGCTCCCAGAAGGTGTACCCCTCGAAGGTCTCCGGCGGGACGCCAAAGCGTTCAGCCCAGAAGTCGAGCACTTCCTGTCGGGTCGCTCGCACAGGGTCGTCGCGCGCTTCGTCCGTCTCTGGGAGTCGCGTGAACTCAGTGCTCTGGTCGCTCATTCTGCAGGCACCTCCAGTTTCGCACAGAAGAACCCGCCCGTATCGTTGTGATGCGGGTAGATGCGCTTGGCGTTGGTCACGCTCGGGTCGAAGCGCTCGTCCTGCCACTCGGTGATCCCCGAGGCGTGATCGAGCGGGAGGTCGTAGTCCACGATTTCACAGGCAACTTCGTCGAGCACGTAGTCCAGCACGGCCTCGTTTTCCTCCGGGGCGAACGTGCAGGTAGAGTAAACAACGGTTCCGCCGGGCTCGGTCACCTCGACAGCTCGTTTGAGGATACCCTTCTGCACGCCGGAGATGCCTTCGACGTGCGAGAGCGACCAGTCCTCCAGCGTATCCGGGTTCTTGCGAATCGTCCCCTCACAGGAACAGGGGACGTCGACGAGCGCCCGGTCGTATCCCTCGCCGCCGAAGGGCTTGAGCGAGTGGTTGCGGCCGTCCTCGTGGGTAACGGCCACCGTCGTCGCCCCCAGCCGCTCAGTGTTGGTCCGTAGCGCCGAGATACGTCCGAGATTGTTGTCGGTTGCGACGACTTCGCCGGTATCCCCCATCAGCGCGGCGAGCTGGGTCGTCTTGCTCCCCGGTGCCGCACAGGCGTCCCAGACTCGCTCACCGGGCTCGGGGTCCAGCACGGTCGCCGGAATCACGGACACTTCCTCTTGCCCGTGAATCCAGCCGTGGAAGTACGGCCAGTTCGCGCCCGGTGAATCTTCGGGCAGGACGAACAGACCGTCGTGCCAGTCGACGGGGTCGTAGGCGATGTCTGCATCCGCGAGCGCCGTCCGGACCCGCTCGACGGTGGCTTTGATCGTGTTGACCCTGACAGCCGACGGCAGCGGGCGTTCACACGCGTCGATGAACGCCTCGAAGTCGTCGATGATGGGTCGGTAGCGGTCGAGTGGTTCCATTGTCCGGCGTTCGCTGGCGGTCGGTTTGTGGGTTTCGAACGGCACCGGCCCATGGCTTTCAAGCCGCCGGCGGTCGATACCACAAGTATGGCACACATACAGGTCCACCGCGACGACATCTCCCTCGACTCCCCGACACTGGTCGAGGGGCTCCCGGGCGTCGGCCTCGTCGGCAAGATAGCCGCTGACCACCTCGTCGATGTCTACGGCATGGAGTACTATGCGTCGGCACACTGCGAGGGATTGCCAGAAATCGCCGTGTACGGGACGGACGACCCGGAGGTTCGCCCACCGGTCCGGCTGTACGCGGATGAGGATCGCGACCTGCTCGTCCTCCAGAGCGATGCACCGATTTCCCCATCCGGCGCGAAGGAGTTCGCCAGCTGTATGGTCGGCTGGTTCGAGTCCAGCGACGCGACGCCGATCTATCTCAGCGGCCGCCCTGCCGAGAAAGACGGGGTTCCGGCCGTGTACGGCATTTCGACGGGCGACGGAGCGGCGATGCTTGAGGGAGCGGACGTAAATCCGCCCTCTGAGAACGGCGCGATTACCGGGCCGACCGGCGCGCTGGTCCACGAATCACAGCGAACTGGGCTGACGAGCGTCGGACTTATCGTCGAAGCCGACCAGCAGTTCCCCGACCCGGAAGCGGCGCGGGCACTGCTCCAGACAGGCATCAGTCCACTAACTGACTTCGAGATCGACACCGAGGCGCTGGTCGAGCAGGCCGAGGAAATCGGGCGCGCCAAGGCACAGCTCGCACAGCAACTGCAGGAGAATCAAGAGGAGAGCACGAGCGCACGGCCGCTCGGGATGTATCAGTAATGGCGGGCGCAGACGACATCGTTCGCGGGTTACTGGTCATAGCTATCGTCGGTATCGGGACGATCCTGGGGTGGGTGCTGTTTGTCAGGACACCTGACAACCTTGCCCAGTTGCTCGGCGTCCTGCTGGTCGTCGCTGTCGCCGTCGCCACTGCCCGTATCGGCAGTAACATCGCCGGCTCCCTCCTCCCAGCACACAACGTCGCGGAGGTCGCCGTCGAAGGGCCGATCAGCCGTGACGGCGGTGGTGGCATCACCAGTCCGCCGGTCGGTGCCTCCGCCGATGACATCGTCGAACAGATCGAACGCGCTGATTCCGACCGAGGTTCAGAGGCACTGCTCCTGAAGCTGAACACGCCGGGCGGGGAAATCGTCCCCAGCGAGGACATCCGTATCGCCGCCGAGCAGTTCGACGGGCCGACCATCGCCTACGCGACGGATGTCTGTGCCAGCGGCGGCTACGACATCGCCGCCGGCTGCGACGAGCTGTGGGCGCGGGATGGCTCAATCGTCGGGTCCATCGGCGTCGTCGGCTCGCGGGTCAACGCCAAGGAACTGGCCGACCGCCTGGGCCTCTCCTACGAGCAGTTCACCGCCGGTGAGTACAAAGACGCCGGCGTCCCGCTGAAGGAAATGTCCGAAGACGAGCGCGAGTACCTGCAGGGCATCGTCGACGACTACTACGACCAGTTCATCGACACTGTGGCCGAAGGCCGCGAGATGGACGCCGAGACGCTCAAAGACACCGAAGCGCGCATCTTCCTCGGCGATGAGGCGGAAGAACGCGGGCTCGTCGACCGACTCGGCACGCGAGACGATGTCGAGGCGAGCTTGGAGCAACGGCTGGGCGAGGATGTGACGATCAAGGAATACGAGCCCGAGCGCGGATTGACGGGCAAGCTCCGTGGGGGCGCACAGCAGGTCGCCTTCGCGCTGGGCGCGGGCATCGCCGGCGTCGCCGACGGGGATATCGAGGGCCTCTCCTTCCGGCGATAGCTCGGGAGGTTTTTTATTCGGGGACCGCCTTCGCCGTAGTGTGACTACGCTGGTGGTGTGTATCGACAGGGACAGCCCGGCCACAGCGGCGTGTCCCGTCGTCGGCCGCGACGCCGTCGAGGCACTCATCACCCAGACAGGCGTCGTTGACCCGGAAGACAGCCGAGTCAACTGCCTCCTCGAAGGGCTCGCAGTCGCGGATGAACTCAAAGCCGAGGAGTCTGCGCCGGTCCTCGCCGTCGTCGGTGGCGGGAGTGACAGCGTCGGCTCGGACCGGGAGATCGCCAGCCAGATCGACAGTCTGGTCGCCGAGCACGACCCGGACTCCGCGGTCGTCGTCGTCGACAGCGCCGACGACGAGCGGCTGGTCCCCATCATCGAGAGCCGCGTTCAGGTGGATGCCGTCGACCGCGTTGTCGTCCGTCAGGCCCGCGACATCGAGTCGACGTACTACCTGCTCAAACAGTTCCTGGCCGACGAGGAACTGCGCAAGACGGTGCTGGTCCCCGTCGGCATCATCATGCTCGCGTTCCCGCTGTTGCTCGTCGTCACCAGCCCGACCATCGCCGTCGGCGCTATCGCGGCCGCCATCGGCGTGTTCCTCATCTACAAGGGACTTGGTATCGACGCGTACCTCTCGCGACTCCCCGGCCAGACCCGGGAGGCGCTGTACTCAGGGCAGGTGTCGCTCGTGACCTACGTCGTCGCCGCCGGCCTCTCGCTCGTCGGCGTCTTCGCCGGCGTGCTGGGCGTTTCTGCGGTCGGCGATATCAGTCCCTTCCTGCTTGCGAACCGTTTTGCCTTCGCGTCCGTCCCATGGCTGACCGGCGCGGCGCTGGCCGCCTCGCTGGGCCGTCTGCTGGACGAACTCATCCAGCAAGAGGGGGTCCGGAGCGCGTACGTGAACCTTCCGTTCGGTGCGGTCGCGGTCGGGCTCGTTGTTCGCGGCTTTTCTGCGTACTTTCTTGAACGCGGTGGCGTGTTCGAGCCGTTTCAGGTGCCGGAGACGAACCTCAGCATCGTACAGATTCAGGGGTTCTCGCTGGATGCAGGGACCCGCCTCGGGCTGTTCATCCTCGCGGGCATCCTCATTAGCCTCGTCGGCGTCCGGGTCGCAACCTACGTCAGCCATACCGATATCGAGGACGAACTGGTGGAATAGACAGCGATTTACGCCGCCGACGGCTACCGGTGGCTATGACAGACGGCGCGTGGGTTTCGCTGTTCTCCGGCGGCAAAGACTCCTCGTGGGCGCTGTACCGGGCACTGGAACGGGGCCACCCCGTCGAACGCCTGGTGACGGTCCACCCGGAGGGCGACTCCTACATGTACCACGTTCCGGCGACACGACTGGCTCGCCTGGCTGCCGAGAGTATCGGTATCCCACTGGTCGAGGTCGAACCTGATGACTTCGAGGCCGACGACGTGCCTGACTCGGGCGAGCAGGGCGACGCCGAACTCGAACCGCTGGAAGAAGCACTGCGTGAACTCGACGGTGAACTGGACGGCGGCATCACCGGCGTCACCGCAGGCGCTGTCGAAAGCGAGTACCAGACGACCCGCATCGAATCGATGGCCGACCGCCTCGAAGCCAACGTGTTCGCGCCGCTGTGGCAGGAAAACCCCCGCGACCTCGCCGACGCAATGTTGGACGCCGGCTTCGAGATTCGGATTATCCGCGTTGCCGCCTACGGCCTCGACGAGTCCTGGCTGGGTCGCACGCTCGACGCCGACGCGCTCGACGAACTGGAGGCACTCAACGAGGAGTACGGCGTCCACATCCTCGGCGAAGGTGGAGAGTTCGAGACGCTCGTCACCGACGGGCCACACATGGACCGCCGAATCGAACTTGAGTACGAGACAGAGTGGGATGGCAGTCGCGGGACGCTCCAGATTGAAGACGCGTGGCTGGCGTGAGTCGATTTCGGACCGGGCGGGAGTGAGCAACGCGAACGAGCGACCGGCTTTTTAGCGGAGATTTTTCATCGAGTGGTGCCCGCAGGGCCACCGGCCCGAGGACACCCGACGATGAAAAAGGTACGACGGTACAGATCGAAGACGCGTGGCTGGCGTAATCAGGAAAGACAAAACGGCTGGGCGGGACTAATCGCCGTTGGTCAACTGTGTGTGTGCGCCGATGAGCGCACCGGCGAGGTCCAGACTCTCGACTTGCGTGTCGCGGTCGATAATCGACTGGCGGATGTCCGAATCGATGATGGTCGTGTCCGGGAACACGATGGTCCCGTCGAGGCTGGAGTTGACGATTTCCGCCCCCGAGAGGATGTGAACGTTCTCGCCGAGCGTGGTGTTCTCGATGGTGGCGTCCTCCGCGACGACGTTGTCCCCGTCCAGTTCCCACGCGACGGCCTCCAGATAGCTCTCGGGCGTCCCGATGTCGTACCAGGCGTCGTCAAACGTGAACGCACGGACCGGCCCGTCATCGACGAGCCACTGGATGAACCAGCCGGGTTCGTCGGGGTTGTTTCCGTCTTCGAGGTACTCGTCGAAGCGAATCGCATCCGCCGGGAACGCGTAGCAGGCAATCGAGACGAGCGTGCTGTTGGGGTCGTCGGGCTTCTCTTGGAAGTCCGTGACTTCCTCGCCGTCGAGTTCGATGAGGCCGTAGGAGCTGGCCTTTTCGAGGGACCCAACATCATAGGCGGCGAGCGTGGGGTCGTCGTACTGTTCGAAGTAGTCGATGAACTCCGCGATGTCGAAGCTGATGAGGTTGTCGCCGGCAATGACGAGCAGGTCTTCATCGCCGAGCCCTTCGCGGTCGACCAGTTGGGCGAGCGCGCCGACGACCCCGAATTTCTCGTCTTCCTCGGCGGTTTCTTCGACGGTCAGCGACGGCTTTTCGAAACTGCTCGCGGCGATGTGGTCCCGGAAGTCGTCGGCAAACCGCTGGTTCGTACTGACGAACACGTCAGTGATGCGATCGTCCTCCTCTAATTCCCCGAGAATCCGATCGATGACGGTCGTTTCACCGACAGGGAGCAGCATCTTGGGCCGGTGCTTGGTGACAGGCCAGAGCCGGGTGGCGTACCCGCCTGCGAGGACAATCGCTTTCATGTCCGGAAGCAGACAACCAGAATACAAGTTCTTTTTCATCGGCTGGACCACGGCACTTATCGGTGCCCCGGAGTACAACCCCGTATGACTGACGACGCCGACGGCCCTGAGACTGGGGCGGGAGATGCGAACCTCACGGAGAAGATCAACCAGACGAACGTCGACGAGCGTATTTCGAGCCTGGAAGCGGCCTACGACGAGGTTCCGGTCACCGAGGAGACCTTCGAGCTATCGCCCGACGAATACGCCGACGTGTTCGCTGCGACACGCGGGACTGGGTACTCCGGGAACAGCGTCGTGTTCGTCACCCGAGACGGCTCAGAGTTCCCGGAGCTAAGTGACCAGATACCAGAGCAGGCGGCCGGCGATACCCGCGACCGTGTCCTGCTGGTGCTTGGGCGCGGCGCTGACATGTGGGCGCTGCCCGGCGGCGGCAAGGGGGGCGAGTACGAGTCGGTCCAAGGGACTGCCGTGCGCCGTGTCAACGAACAGACTGGCATCCGCTGTACGGTCACCGGCGTCGCGGAGGTCGTTCACTCGAAGTACTATCCGGACACCGATGCACAGGGGTCGGTGCACACGCTAGACATCTTCCTCGAAGCAGAGTACAAGAAGGGGAGCCTCGACGTGGACGAGTCTGAACTCGTCGGCGCGGCGTGGTTCGCGGAGCCGCCGGACCGCCTGACCCCCGGGGCTGAAGACCGGTTCGCGGCCTTCCTCGGCGACGAGTGACTCCGGAATCCGGGGGCTCTCCGTTAGTGTTCGACTAGCTCCACGAGCACCCCGCCAGTCGTTTTCGGATGGAGGAACGCCACGTCGTGCCCCCACGCGCCCGGCCGTGGCTCCTCGTCTATGAGGTCGATGCCGCAGTCACTAACGGTCTCTAGCGCGGTGGCGATATCGTCTGTCTCCAGAGCCACGTGATGGATGCCCGGCCCATTGCTGTCGAGATATCTGGGAATCGCGCCGTCGGCGTCTGGCAGCGGTTCTAGCAGTTCGAAGTAGCCGTTGTCCATCTCCAGAAACGTCACCTGTAGCCCGTCGAACGTCTCCTCATGGACGACCGGTGTCTCAAACGCATCGGCGAACAGTTCTGCGAGCGGGGCGGCGTCGTCGGTCGCGATGCCGGCGTGATCGAAGCGCATGGACGGCCGTACACCGGGATGGCTTATAATTCTGGGAGCACGGAGGACTGGAAAAATAGGCAATATCCGCGTCTCGACCGAGCCTACATTGACGAACCGGGCTGGTACTCGCCGAACACGTCCCGGAGCACGTCGCACACCTCGCCGGTCGTGGCGTAGACTTTCACGGCATCAATGATGTAGGGCATGACGTTCTCGTCGCCCTCGGCGGCCTGTCGGAGCGCGTCGAGTTTCGCCTCGACGGCCTCCTCGTCGCGCTCCTCCCGAACCGTAGCGACGTTGTCCTGCTGGGCCTGCTCGACCGCTTCGTCGACCTCTTCGATGTCCTGCTCGCCCTCTTCTTCGACCTGATACTCGTTGACGCCGACGATGATGCGTTCGCCAGCTTCCTGTTCGCGCTGGCGCTCGAAGGCCACGTCCTGAATCTGGCGCTGAACCCACTGTTCCTCGATGGAGCGGCGCATCCCGCCGCGTTCGTCGACCTCCTCGATGAGTTCACGGGCCTCGGCTTCGAGTTCGTCGGTCAGTGATTCGACGTAGTAGCTTCCGGCCAGCGGGTCGATGGTGTCCGCTGCGCCAGACTCGTGGGCGAGAATCTGCTGGGTCCGCAGTGCAGTTCTGACAGACTGCTCTGTCGGCAGGCCGATGGCCTCGTCCTTGCCGTTGGTGTGGAGGCTCTGCGTTCCGCCCAGGACCGCCGCGAGAGCCTGGTAGGAGACGCGGACGACGTTGTTCTCGATCTGCTGGGCGGTCAGCGTCGAGCCAGCGGTCTGGGTGTGGAACTTCAGTTGCTTGGACTTGGGGTTCTGTGCGTCGAAGCGCTCGTCCATGATTTTCGCCCAGAGTCGACGCGCTGCCCGGAACTTCGCCACTTCCTCGAAGATGTTGTTATAGGAGGCAAAGAAAAAGGAGAGCTGCGGGGCGAACTCGTCCACGTCCAGCCCGGCCTCGATAGCGGCCTCCACGTACTCGATGCCGTCACCGAGGGTGAACGCGATCTCCTGGGCGGCCGTCGAGCCGGCCTCGCGGATGTGATACCCGGAGATAGAGATGGTGTTGAACTTCGGCGTCTCGGCGGCACAAAACTCGAAGATGTCGGTGATGAGCCGCATTGACGGCTCCGGCGGGTAGATGAACGTGTTCCGTGCGATGTACTCCTTGAGCACGTCGTTCTGGATGGTCCCGCGAAGCTCCTCGCGGTCGACGCCCTGCTTGTCGCCGACAGCGATGTACATCGCCAACAGCACCGACGCGGGGGCGTTGATGGTCATACTCGTCGAGACCTCGTCCAGCGGGATGCCATCGAACACAGTCTCCATGTCGTCCAGCGAGTCGATGGCGACGCCGGTTTTGCCAACTTCGCCGGCGGCCATCGCGTGGTCGGAGTCGTAGCCCATCTGCGTGGGGAGGTCAAACGCCATCGAGAGCCCGGTCTGGCCCTGGTCGAGCAGGTAATTGAACCGCTCGTTGGTCTCCGTCGCGGTCCCCATCCCGGCGTACTGGCGCATTGTCCAGAGGCGGCCCCGATAGCCGGTCGGATACACGCCGCGGGTGTAGGGCTCTTGGCCGGGGAAACCCAGATCCTCTTCGTAGTCGAGATCCGAGATGTCTTCAGGTGTGTACAGGCGGTCTACCTCGTGCCCTTCGGTGTCCGTGGTGAACGTCTCCTTGCGTTCGCCAAAGCGATCGACGGTGGGCTGGACATCGTCTTCCTCCCACTGAGCCTTCGACTCCCGTATCTCCTCCAGCTCGTCGGGGTCAAACATGGACGGACTGTCGGACGGCGGAGGCTTAAGGGTTCTTAAATCCTTCACGATTTGTAATCCTCACCCCGCGGGGATTCACGGCGCGCTGTTCCGAGGTGGGTTTATATCGTCGGTCTCTACCGAGGACGTATGCCAATCGAACCGGGAGACGGCGTCACCATCGAGTACGTCGGCCGCTTCGAGGACGGGAGCGTCTTCGATACGTCACGTCCCGAAGTCGCCAGGGAGCACGGACTCATGGAGGCACAGGGTGTCGAGGCGAGCGAGTACGCACCGCTTTCCTTCACCGTCGGTGCAGGGGAGATCATCGAAGGGATCGACGAGGCGCTCGTCGGCATGGCCGCGGGTGAGGAGGCCACCGTCACGGTGCCCCCAGAGAAAGCCTACGGCGAGTTCCAGTCCGACCGCATCCGCGAGTACGACCCCGAGACGTTCGAGGGCATGGTGGGAAAAGAGCCGGAAGTCGGAATCCACGTCGAGGCCGAAAACGGGCTTCACGGGGATGTGACTGCCGTCCAAGACGATGCTGTTGAGGTGGATTTCAACCACGAGCTGGCCGGTAAGACACTCGTGTTCGACATCGAAGTCGTCGACATCCGGTAGTGAATCCGCCGTCGACAGCTGATCAGTCGCCCGTGTCGTACTTGTAGGTCGCTTCGTCGGGATCGATACCGAAGTCCTCGGGACCCTCCTCGGGCTCTGGCTCCTCGGGTTCCCCGGCACTGGCCTGCTTGAATCGCTTGCGGAGGTGGCCGGGCACTTCGAAGCGGTCGGCGGTAACCCGGAGCGGCACCGCATCCGGCTGGATGTTCTCCTGCTTAGTCGCGAGTCGGTCCCGGAGTGGGTCAGGCAACTGGGCCGGCTCGATGCGTTCGAAACCGAACTGCGCGAGGTACTCCGAGGCGTTCGTCAGCGAGTAGACGGTGTCGAACCCCTCGTCGCCCGCGTACTCGACCAGGCGCTCGATGACGTGGGCACCGACGCCCTGATTGCGCCATTCGGGCAGGACGCCGATGCTGGTCAGTTCACAGACTGGCTCGTCGCCGCCCTTGTGGATACGGATGCGGCCGAAACCCGCTTTTTTGTGACTCTCCTCGTCGATAGCGACGACGTAGTCCCGGGATCTGAAAGCCGTCTCGTCCAGCCCCATCTCTTCGATACGGTCGAGCAACCAGACTTCCTCGCGGTTTTTGGCATCCCGGACGTACATGCTCTAAACTTGACTGCCGCAGTCAAAAGGGTTTGCGGCGTGATTGAGACGGGAGACGACCTGGTTGAGAGGCAACCACTAAGACAGTCCAACATGATTGATTACCCATGATCTCGCTCGAGATGGACATGGTCCAGTACGACTGTCCGTACATCGATACGACACGGGACTACGAGGTGTCGTTCCTGGCCAAGCAGTGGGATTTCCACCCTGTCGAGCGGGAGCTTGAGACGCGGATCATGGTCAACGGCGCGGACCGTGAGGAACTAGATCGCGGGCTGAACGCACTGGAGACCCACGATCACATGGAATCCTACCAGCTCCTTCGTCGGAAGGATGATCTGGCGCTCATCCGCTCGCGCATCGACGAGACGAACGCGATGAGCGTCATCCGCGACCACAGCGGCTACATCACCGGCCCGTTCCGCATCCGGGACGGGTCCGAGATCTGGCACGTCGGCTTCGACACCGAGCGGGTCGCGGAGGGAACCCTGTCGGAACTCGAACGGGACAACGACTACACGATCCGATCCCGCGAGTCGGTCGATCTGGAGGACTACTACGACCTGCTACAGAACATCGACTCGGCAAAGCGGCTGGTCGACGGCTGTCGAGAACTGTCGGAAGTAGAACGAGACACACTGGAGAAAGCCGTCGAAGGCGGCTACTTCGACACGCCCCGGGACGCGACGCTCTCCTCCCTCGCCGAGGAGTTCGACGTGTCGAAGATGGCTATCTCGAAGAACCTCCGGCGCAGTCAACGGAAGATACTCGACCGCGTCACGACGGCGATGAATGACGTGACCGAGTAAGACTGGTTCAGCGTTGCCCTGTCGCTACTCCGCGCCGCTGCCCTGCATCAGCTTCTGGATCTCCTCGTCGGCTGCCAGTTCCTCGGGGTCGCCGCTAGCGATGATATCCCCACGCTCGATGACATAGAGTCGGTCCACGACCTCGGGGACGTGCGTGACGTTGGACTCCGCGATGAGTACCGCGATATCCTGGTCGTTGATGGCCCGGATGTACCGTTTGAGGTTCTCAACGACGACCGGCGCTAATCCCTCCAGCGGTTCGTCGAGAATGAGCAGATCGGGCTGGAGCGCCAGCGCCCGGCCGATGGCGACCATCTTGGCCTGGCCGCCGCTGAGGTTCTGAACCTTCGCGTTCCGGCGGTCATCGAGTTCAGTGAGCACGTCGTAGACGCTCTCGATGACCGCGTCCTCGTCGTCGATACCGCGGGCCTTTCCGCTGGTCCAGATCGGGAGCCGGAAGTTCTCGTCGACGGTCATCCCGGTGAACAGCTTCCGGTCCTCGGGCTGGTAGCCGATGCCCCGCTTAGGGATCAGCTCCGAGCGGATGCTAGTCAGCTCCTCACCGCGGAACGTGACTGAGCCGCTCCAGACTGGTGTCAGGCCCATGATGCCGCGGAAGGTGCTTGTCTTGCCCGCCCCGTTGCGGCCGACCAGCCCGACCGCCTCCCCGGCGTTCACGTCGAGGTCGATGTCCTCGGTCACCTGAAACCCCTCGACGGCAGCGTTGAGGCCGCGAACGGACAGCAGCGGTTCGCTACTCATCGTCGCCCACCCCCAGCAGGAGCCGCCGGAGTTCGTCGTCGGTTTCGAGCATCGTCGGCGGGCCGACCCCGTGGACAGTTCCCTGATGCAGTGCGACGACGCGGTCGGCGTACTCCGTGACGATGTCCATATCGTGTTCGATGGTTACCGTCGTAACGCCCTCGGCTCGGCCGACCTCGACAATCGTCTCGATGACGTACTCCTTTTCGCGGGTCGACACGCCCGAGGTCGGTTCGTCGAGCAGGAGGTAGTCCGGGTCGAGGCCGAACGACATCGCCACGTCGAGCAGTTTCCGGTCGCCGTGGGGGAGCTCCTCGGCGACGGTGTCAGCCGCGTCTTCGAGCCTGAACTTCTCGACCAGTTCCTCTACCTGTGACTCGACCTCTTCGTGGCCGTCAGCCATGGAGAACAGGCTCCAGGTCTTGCCCTGTTCGGTCAACACGACCGTCCGGAGGTTCTCACGGACGGTCATCTCCTCGAACACCTTGACGACCTGGAAGCTCCGGGCGATGCCGGCATCGACGCGCCCGTTGGCCGACATGCCGGTGATGTCGTCGCCGTCGAGGACGATGGACCCCTCGTCCGGCGAGAGGAACCCAGTCAGCAGGTTGATAAATGTCGTCTTCCCGGCCCCGTTCGGGCCGACGATGAAGACGAGTTCGCCCTCCTCCTTACCGAACTCGAGCGTGATGTCGTCAGTTGCGACCAGTTCACCGAAGGACTTCCGTAGATTGCGTGCTTCGAGCATATCAATCGACTCCGAAGAGGATTATCCGCAGGCTGGTCAGCGCCGCTGTCACCTTCCGTTCTATCGACTGCGCGGCGCTCCGGCTCCACGTCGAGAGGACGGACGGTTCTCTGCGCAGCTCGCTGAGCCGCGCGTTGACGATGCCGCCAGACCGGAGCGACCCGACGATCCCCCGCGGGAACCCGTACACTAGTATCAGCAGCACAACGCCGGTCAGGAACTCGTAGTACTGGGTGATATCCTGGCCCACGTCCTGCAGGAAGACGAGGACGACACCGCCGATGAGCGGGCCGACAAGCGTCCGGAACCCGCCCAGAATCGCCATGAACAGGATGTCGCCCGACCGGAGGAAAAACAGCGTCCCCTCCGGACGGACGTACTGGCGGACGACGGCGTACAGCCCGCCCGCGACGCCGCCGTAGATGCCCGAGATGACGAACGCGGCCCAGACGTACCGCCGGACCGGCAGACCGATGAACCGCGCCCGGGTCCGTTCCTGCCCGATGGCGTCCAGGGCGTTGCGGAACGGCGACTGCGTGATGCGGTACATCACGAACAGGCCGATGAGGATGACGACCACTGTCAGGTAGTACGTCAGAATTTGGTACACATCGGGGCTGAACGCAGTCCCGAACAGGAGCGGCTGGTTCGCCGGCCCCGGCCGAATCGGGAGTCCGTCGCTCCCGCCGAGTGCGCTCTGACCGAGTGCGATGGCGTACAGGAGTTGGCCGAAGGCCAGCGTCAGGAGGGCGAAGTACAGCCCGGTGTGTCGCAGCGACAACACCCCGATGATGGCCGCCATCACCGTCGCGGCGGCGATGGCTCCGAGCAACAGCAGCCCGACGCTCTGGACACCGGCGTAGCGCGCGAGGACCGCGGTCGCGTACGCGCCGGTGCCGAAGAAGGCCGCGTGGCCGAACGAGGTGAGCTTCGTGTGCCGAAGCAGGAGGTTCAGCCCGACCGCCGCAAAGCCAAACAGCAGGCCCTGATGGATGACGCTAAGCTGGAGGCTGTCGGAAAGGCTCGCGATGTCGGGGATGACGAACAGGAACACGACCCCCAGGACGAGGAATGCTGCTTCTCGTCGCGTTACTTCGACTCCGAGGAAGCGATACGCCGGCGTTCCGTCGCGGTCGACGCGCTCCGGCATCACGCCGTCTCACCCCACGTCCCGAACAGGCCCTCTGGCTTGACCAGCAGAATGAGCGCCATGATGGCGAACGGGGCCGCGATCTCGCCCGGCGGGTACAGCGTAATCATCCAGCTCCGGATGACACCGACGAGGAGTGCGCCGACAAACGCCCCGCGGAGGCTGCCGAGGCCGCCGATGACGATAACGACGAAGGAAAGCACCAGCGGATTGGTGCCCATCTCCAAGGTCGCCGACGTCGGCGGCACCGCCATTGCACCGGCGAAGCCGGCGAGGAACGCGCCCAGCGCGAACACGAGCGTGAACACGCGGTCGGTGCTGACGCCGATGGCGGTCGCCATCTCGCGATCGATGGCCGTCGCACGGATGATGCGGCCGGTCTTCGTCCGTTCGAAGAACCAGAACAGCCCCGCGACGACGGCCGAGCCGACGAGGATGACGAACACGTTGTAGCTTGGGTAGTTCAGCCCGACGAGTTCGCTCGTTGGAATCGAGTTGATTGCGCTGTAGACGGCATCTGTCCGGATCGAGCTGTCCCCCCAGATGAACTTCTTCACGTCGAGGAGGATGAGCAGGAGGGCGAAGGTCAACACCAGCTGGTACACCTGGTCGCGGTCGTAAATCTGGCGCAGGAACACCGCCTCGAAGAGGGTGCCGACGGGGAGGAGGATCGCCGCCGTCACAAGCACGGCGGCGAGGACCGCGAGGACGAACACGGCGGTGCCGACGACGCCGCCACCCGGCGGGCCGATGATGCCGATGATAAACCCGAACACGCCGATGGCGGTGTACGCGCCCAGTGAGAACAGTTCCCCGTGGGCGAGGTTCAGAACGTCCAGAATCCCTAGGATGACGGTCAGTCCCGAGGCGATCATGAACAGGATGAACCCGAACTGGATGCCGTTGAGCGTCTGGACGAGCGCGGCTGTGGGTGTTACGGCCATGGCTCGGTATCAGGCGCTCCAGCTGTCCAGCCAGTCGCTGCCGGTGACGCCCGGCGGCGGTGCCGTCTCGGTGGCGGCGTAGACGTTCACGTCGTCGAGCCTGGCCGCGCCGAGGTCGTCGTCGTACACCATCTGCCCGGCGAAGGAGTTCGACGACCCCTGATGATCCTCGGCCATGTTGTGGTAGCCGGCCGGCGTGAAGAAGCCGTGTCCCTCTAGGATCTGCGCGATTTGCTCTTGGCTGGGGTAGGTACCAAGTAGGTCGATGCCCTTCTCGACGGCCGTCGCCCAGGCGGTGACCGCTCCGTACCCGCTCATGTAGTGCGCCGTCGGGACCGACACCCCCTCCTGCTGTGTCGCGGCGTCGAACAGGTCGCGGCCGGGCTGCCAGTTGCCAAGCGCCGGCAGGCCCCAGTAGTAGTTCCGCGACCCGGAGTAGATGTCCGTCCCGGCCAGTGCATCGCCCGGCACGTCCCCGGCGGCGCTGTACAGCGTCGTGCCGAACACCGTCGTGTTCTCGAACATGTCGTTGGCGTTGGCCTGCCGGACGAACGTCGTCACGTCGCCGCCCCACAGGCTGGAGAATGTCACATCCGGTTCCTCGTTGTTGATCGAGGTGATGTGGTTCGCCATGTCGCTGGCTCCGAGTTCCGGGAACCCCTCGTAGACAACTTCTGCGCCAGTGAGTTTCTGAATGGCCTGTGTAAACACCCGCATCTCGTCCTCGCCGAAGGAGTAGCCGGGGTTGACCCCGGCAACGGTCGAGATGTTGTCCGCGCCGATGCGCTCGACGGCCTCCCGGGCCATCGTCACCACTTCCATGATGTCGTAGTTCTGGAAGCGGAAGGAGTAGGTCGGATCGGGGACGGTTTCCTCGTAGAGCGTCGTCACCGTCCCGTCAGTACTGACGTTGATGACCTCGTTTTTCTCGACTTCAGGAGCGATCTGGCTGTGTGTGCCACTAGAGATGGGGCCGAAGGTGACCTCTTTCCCCTCTTCGATGAACTGGTTGTAACTGTCGAGCGGGTTCGACCCCTCGTTGACCACGTCCAGTTCGATCTCGCGTTGCCCGCCGATACCGCCCGCCTCGTTGATGCGCTGGACGGCGAGTTCGGCTCCACGCTGGGCCTGAATCCCGAGGACGCCCGGTGCGCCGCGGGTGAAGGTCAACAGCCCGGCCTGTATCGGCTCGTCGGAAATTTCGCCACCGGACTGCCCACCCTGGTCCGCCGCCTCGCCGTCGCTCAGCAGCGTCGAGCAGCCAGCGAGCGCTGCGGCGACGGCTGAGCCGCCGACGGCGGAGAGCAGTTGTCGCCTGCCGATACCTTCGCTGTCATGGTCCGTTATCGTTCGTTTCATAGGTGTGTCCCAATACGCCCCGGACGAGTCCGAGGAGGCTGGTCACGCGGTGTGTGCCACGCTCACAGGGATGACTGAGTCTTCCGACGTAACCCACGAATAACGAGAGGTTTACACGTAAACCACGACGCCGGTGAGATGACGGAACAGCGTTCTCGGGCCGGACTGCGGGCGCGTCACAGCAGCCAGTCGGGTATACATGTCAACCCGCCCCTATTCGGAGATGACTGGAGAACGTGTGACTGAATGGCATCCAGCACCTCTCACGAACGGCTCGAAGTCGAGCCGATCGACGAGTCCTCGATCCTGTTCGTCGGCGACGACCACTACACGAGTGACACCGTCTGTCTGGTGACCGGCGGCGGGTCGGGTATCGGCCGAGCGACGACGCTGGCGATGGCCGCTAACGGGGTTACCGCCGTCGCGACGGATATCGACGCGGATGGCCTCGCGGAAGTCGCGGACACAGCGGCGGACCTCGACCTCGATGGAACCGTCGAGACGGTGACCGGCGATCTCGCGAACGACGCGGATATCGAGTCCATCGTCGAGACCGCCGCCTCTCATGGCACCGTGCGCTACCTCGCCAACATCGCCGGTCTTCAGCACATCGACGCCATCGAGGACTTCCCGATGGAGAAGTACGACCAGATGCACGACGTGATGTTGCGTGCCCCGCTCGCACTTTCCAAGCACGTCATCCCGCACATCCGCGGCACCGACGACGGCGTGGGTGCCATCGGGAACATGGCGTCGGTCCACGGCCACTACGTCACCTCGGACAAGGTGGCTTACAACGTCTCGAAGTTCGGTCTGCGGGGGCTGACACAGTCTATCGCCGCCGAAGGTGGTGACGGGCTCCGCGGCTTCTCTATCAGTACCGGGTACGTCAAGACGCCGCTGGTCGTCGACCAGATTCCCGACACCGCCGAGCAACGGGGCATCAGTGTCGACGAGGTCATCGACGACGTGATGCTGGGGCAGGCCCGGGTCAAGGAGATGATGGACCCCATCGACGTGGCGAATCTCTTCGTATTCGGCTTCTCGACCCACGCCGACCACCTCAACGGCGGGGACCTGCTGTTCGACGGCGGCATGACAAAAACGTACGAGTGAGACAGTGACGTGAGTCGATGAACTGCCGATGCGCCACACACAGACGGTGCGGAATCGGGCTACCCGACCGGCACACGCGTATTGCGTGCCGGACGGCGGTACCAGTTTATACCAGACGACCAAACACTACGGAATACTGACGCAATGAGCGAACAAAACCACGTAGACTCCATCGTCCACGAACCGAGCCATTCGTTCGTCGAATCGACGAACGTCTGGGAGTTCATGCAGGAATACGACATCGACAACTACGACGAACTCATCGAGCGAACGACCACAGACCTGCCCGAGGAATCCGACTCGGGCGTCGAGTGGTTCTGGGACCTGCTCCCGGAGTACCTCGACATCGAGTTCTTCGAAGCGTACGACGAGGTCCGGGACGATAGTGAGGGGCCGCAGTTCACCGACTGGTACACTGGCGGGATTATCAACGCCGCCCACAACGTCCTGGACCGCCACGCAGCGCGGGACAGCCCGACTCGAAACACGGTCGCACTCATCTGGGAGGGCGAACCCGGCGACGTGCGAGAAGTCACGTACCACGAACTGAATCGGCAGGCCAGCAAGGTAGCGAACTATCTGGAGTCCGTCGGCGTCGGCACCGGCGACACCGTCGGTCTGTATATGCCGATGGTGCCCGAAGTCGCGTCGATACTGTACGGCTGTCTCAAGGTCGGCGCGGTCGCCGTGCCCATCTTCTCCGGGTTCGGCGTCGACGCGACGGCGACCCGTATCGCGGACGCCGAGTGTTCTGTCCTCTTCACCGGCGACGGCTTCTACCGCCGGGGCTCCGAGGTCCACCTCAAAGGGAGCGCCGACGAGGCAATCAAGCAGGCCGGCGAGGAACTCGGGACGACACCGGTCGAACACACAGTCGTCTACGACCGCCTTGGCGTCGCCGACGACCCCGACGAGACCATCCGCTGGACACGTCGCGACGAGTGGTGGGACGAAGCAATAGAGACTGCTGATGACGAGTACGCGGCGAAGGAACTCCCGAGCAATCAGGAGTCGATGTTGCTGTACTCCTCGGGGACGACCGGGAAGCCAAAAGGCATCGTCCACACGCACGCCGGCGCGCTCATGCAGGCGGCCAAGGAGATCTACTTCGGCTTCGACCACAAGCCGAGCGACCGCTTCTTCTGGGTGAGCGACATCGGCTGGATGATGGGCCCGTGGACGCTGCTGGGGAACCACGCCTTCGGCGGGACTGTGTTCATGTATGAGGGCGCGCCGGACCACCCCGAGCCGGACCGTTTCTGGGAGATGATCGACCGCCACGACATCACCACCTTCGGCGTCTCACCGACCGCAGTTCGGGCACTCCGCAAGAAGGGCGACAAGTGGCTGGATGGCCACGATCTCTCCAGCCTGCGGCTGTTGGGATCGACCGGCGAGCCCTGGGACCCCGAGAGCTGGCAGTGGTTCTACGAAAACGTGGGCGACGAGAGCTGCCCCATCATCAACATCTCGGGCGGGACCGAAATCATGGGCTGTTTCCTGATGCCGATGCCGATCCAGTCGCTCAAACCCTGCACGCTGGGCGGTCCAGGGCTGGGGATGGACATCGATATCGTCGATTCCGATGGCGAGTCCATCGCCGACACGCACGAGCGCGGCTATCTGGTCGCTCGGGACTCTTGTCCGTCGATGACCCGGTCGCTCTGGTCGGGCGACGAGCGCTACCTGCACGAGTACTGGTCGACCTGGGACGACATCTGGGACCACGGCGACTGGGCCCAGAAAGACGAGGACGGCCTCTGGTTCCTCCACGGCCGGGCTGACGACGTGCTCAACGTCGCCGGGCGGAAGGTCGGACCGGCGGAGGTCGAAGGGGCGGCGATGGAACACGACGCGGTCAATCAGGCCGCCGCCGTCGGTGCGCCGGACGACACCACCGGCACTGCCGTCGTTCTCTACACCGTGCTGGAACCCGGCTACGAATCCGACGACGACCTCCGGGACGATATCCGCGCCGCCGTCGGCGAGGAACTCGGCAAGCCGTTCCGGCCCCGCGAGGTGCTGTTCGTCGACGAGTTCCCCAAGACTCAGAGCGGGAAAATCATCCGCCGGGCCATCGCTGGCGTCTACCGCGGCGAGGACCTGGGCGACATGTCCAGCATCGAGAACCCCGCGGCGCTGGACGAGATTCGCGAAGCGTCGTAATCAGCTCCCGACGGCATCCTTGGCGGGCTTCTCAAGTCGTAACAGTCCGGGTAGCGCCAGCACCGCTAGGACGACTTCCGTCCCGCCGGCGACGAGGAACGCAACGGGATAGCCGAAGACTCCGGCGACAGTCCCCCCGATAAGAATGCCGGCGAGGAAGCCGACACTACCGAAGATGTTGAACCCGGCCATCGCAGTGCCGCGCTCCGTCTCGCCGGCGAGGTCCGAGACGAGCGCCATCGTCGCCGGGGCCATCAGTGCGCCGATGACACCGGTCAAAACCATTCCTGCCCCGGCGATGGCCACCGTCGGGGCCTGCCCGACGCCCATGACCGTGAGGCCGTACAGCACCGATCCGAGGACGATAGGAATAGTACGGCCAATACGGTCAGAAAGCACGCCAAAAGGATACTGCAGCAGGGCGAACGGGGCGAAAAACAGCGCAAGCATGATTCCTGTCTCGCCAGGCCCAAGTTCGAACGTTTCCCTGAAATACAGGGTTCCGACGAGTGCGAAAAACCCCGCAGTGAGTCGGTCGATGAACCCGAAGGCGTACGGCACGCCGAGCGTCGGCCGCTGTTTGAGCCCGGACACGGTCGCAGCCAGGCCCGATCGCCCGTCCGACGGTGCGCGGTCGGTCACGAGCAGGGCGGCCACCGCGACGACGAGCGACAGCGTGCTCGCCACGTACAGCGGGAGCGTGGTCTGGATTTCGTACAGTTGGCCGCCGAGTGGCGCACCAAGCGCCGTCCCACTGCCGATAGCGATTCCTGCCGCTCCCATGTTCTTGCCGTGGCCGCCGCCGAGATCCATCAGCATCGTCATCGCCAGGGAGAACGCGGCGATCGTAGCCCCACCCTGAAGCACTCGCAAGACCAACACGCCGACAAACGGGAGCGAGACCATCCCGGGAAGCCACGCGATGAGGGCATACAGTACTGCGCCTACGCCCGCTCCGCCGGCGATGTACGGCGTGCGCCGTCCGGTTGCGTCGCTGAGTACACCCCACATACCAGCGAAAACGACAAACGCCCCAAATTCGGCCGCAAGGAACCACATACTCGCGTTCAGGTCCGTCGTCGCACCAAGCGACCGAACGAGTCTGTCGACGCCCGGATACAGCAAGACTTGCGCCAGTAACACGGCGAAGATAACGCCCGCGAGAACGCCCCGGTCTGTACGGTCCGTCACAGATAACCATACAGCGAGCCGAGAAAAATAGATGTCGGACCCGAATACAGGACGCTGCTTGTAGAGCTCTGCAATTACCGACGACAGAACAGCGCGTCCGCTAACCCGGCCAATCCGCGTTACTCAGCGCCGTGGGGCGGAACGAACCCGCAGTTCGAACAGCCGTTGTGCTTCGTCGTCTGGTAGCTCAATTCCGCCCCGCAGTTCGGACAGTTGTACTGATCTGAACTCATTCACGCACTGGTAGTGTTCGACAGTACCTAAACCTTTTCTCGACAATTGTCTATATCTCTTTTTCCGCCGTTTTATGGGATGTAGCGAGGCTTAGACTGCAATCCACCAGCTTGTGGGACGGATAATTACATCATTCAGAAAAGATGAACAAGGGCCTAAAACGAGCGTTGGCCGACGCTTGTAGTTGTTGCCACGCATATACCGGCAGCCGTGTCCGCTCTATGCGCTCGACCACACCGGATCCGGGATTGCTGCCGGCGCAGCCTACATCGACTCCTGTCGAAGTGTTGGAGTGGCAATACACGGGCCGTTAGCAGGTTCTGAGTTCTGGGGTCCGCTACTGGAGACCGCCCGTTTCGGTCGACAGGCGGATTCGGCTGTGTACTTACGTCTGGTGTGGCGAACGTCCCTACTGAGACAGCAAGAGAAACAGCGATACGGAACCGGTGTCGTTCCGTGGCCGTTTACATGTAGCCGAGGTCGCGCAGGCGCTCCATCAGGTCTTCCTTGTCCTGAGCGCGGCCGGCGCGCTCGGTTGTGTTCGCCATGTCCTGCAGCCAGGCGGGCTCTTCGGCGGACTTGTCGGTGCTGACCTCGCTCCCGAGCGAACGGAACCCGGCGAAGTACTTCGGCGAGACCGGCACGTCTTCCTTCTCGATGCCCTCGGGGAGGTCGTCCTGACCCTGTGGGACGTAACCGTCGTCCGGGTAGCCCTCGACCGTGTCCGGGACGACGAAGTTCCAGAAGGCCTCCCACACGTCGGCTTCCGCGAACTGGAGGATCGACTGGATGCGGTCGTGCGGCGGGTAGATGTCCGGGTCGTGACGCGGCGAGAAGAACGTCTCGTCGGCGCGGGACTCCTGCTCGTCCCAGCGGATGCCCGACAGGATGCCGTCCACGTCGTGTTCCTCGATAGTGTCGTTGAGCGCCACCGTCTTCAGGAGGTGGTTACCGACGTAGGTGTCCAGCAGGAACGGGAACGTGTCCTCCTCGTATTCGAGGATGTTCCGGATGTGGTGCTGGTTGTGTTCGGAGAGTTCGTCGACGGGGATGTCGTCACCTGGTTCGAGACCGTTCTCGTCGACGTAGTTGCCCACGTCCTCGTTGCGGGCCCAGATGACATCGAGGTCCCACTCGTCAGCCCAGTGCTCGACGAAGTCGATGAGCTCGTCGAAGTGCTGGTAGTGGTCGATGAAGACGACCGGCGGAACTTCGAGGTCGAAGCGCTCGGCGACTTCCTTGACGAAGTACAGCGTCAGCGTCGAGTCCTTGCCGCCAGTCCACATCACGACAGGGTTCTTGTACTCTTCGAGGCCGGTCTTCGTGACCTCGATAGCCTTCTCGATCTTGTGGTTGACGGTCGGGTACTCTTCGGAGTCTTCGCCTTCCCCGTCAGTGTAATCAACGTCCAGATAGTCCGGGAACTCTGCTGATTCGGACATAGTGTAATGAGATATAATTACGAGTGTCAAGTACTTTTTGGATGGTCGACAGGTGTGTGAGGCGGTGGCAAATAAAATGACGGCCGCGTCCGTTCCGGTCACTCGGGTTTTTTGCTGCCGGCGCAGAAGGTGTGGTATGGACGACCGCCCAACCCTCCCGGCCCGTCTCTTTCACCGCTGGCTGTTGCACTATGTCCCTGTAGCCGCGCTGATCCTGATCGTCAGTGGACTGCTCGGGTACGGGCTCGGCAGCCAGGTCCCCGCAGAGTGGCTTCAGAACCCCGGAACGACCGGCGAGAATCCATTTATGCCGGCTGAACTAACGACAGTCTCACTGACCATTAACAACCTCGGTGCGTTGCTCGTGATGTCGCTCGGTGCGATTTCGCTCGGTTCGATGACGGTTCTGTCGCTCGTCTTGAACGGACTGCTTATCGGTGTTGTGGTCGGTATCGCACTCAAGCAGGTCTCGCCCGTCGTCGTCGCCGCGCTCATCGTCCCACACGGGCTTATCGAGATTCCCGCACTGCTAATCGTCGCCGCCGTTGGACTGCGGTTCGGATGGCGCACGATACAGTATATCCGCGGCCGTACGAAGGAACTGGTCACTGGACAGGATATCCGAGAAGCGGGATGGTTGCTTGCGACAGCCGCTGTGTTAATCGTGATTGCTGCCTACATCGAAGCGAACCTCACCATCGAAATCGCGTCACGATTTACCGACGCTGATCTCTCAGGCCTCACGCCGGCGTAGCGGTCTAAGCCGTTTGCTATTCGCTATTGAGCTACGGCTCGACAAAACTGAATCCGTGACTGGACGCTATGCGGGCCGCGTTACGAGATGAACTCGTTGTCGCGCCAGTTGACGCCCTCTTCTTCCTCACCGTCGCGGGGTTCCTCTGCAACGTTGATCGCAGCGGGCCGCTCTTCCCCATCGACGATGCGGACAGCTTTGAGTTCCTCGTCGACCGCCGCAATTGCTGTCAACGTGCCCTTTTCTGCGACTTTCGCGACCTCACACAAGACCTCGAACATCGCGTACTGGAGCGCGGTGTTCTGGAGCACGGTCTCACGGTCACCCTTGAAACAGGCGTATTCGACGAGTTCGGACTCGATCTCTTCTTCTTCCTCTTCGAGTGCGCCCCACTGGGGGCCACCGCCGGAGCTTCCGGTACTCGCGGCCCCGGGTGGACCCATCTCGTCGGGGTCCTCCTCGTACACCCGGTTCTCGGTGACGCTGGCCTTGAGTTGGGCCGTTGGGGTGTACTTGCTCATGGAGTCGTCCTTGGCGACGGCGCTGACGATTAGCGTATTATTTCGACGAGTAATGTCGATGTCAGCGATTTCAGGTGGAAGGTCCGGATCCTCAAAGAAATCGTAGGCGTCTTCCAGTGGCAGTTCAAGTGTCGAGTGAAGTCTGTATACGCGGCTGGTCATGGTTGGGGAAGCGTGTCTCAGTCGTCGAAGGCCGTCCGCTGACGCTGTAGTCACTACTCCTTAGGGGCCACTTGCTTATATGACCTGTCCTTCATTCGCAGTTTCACCGCTCTATATCAGGGAATTCTTCAGACGTATGTTAAAGGTATTTAGAGATATTCTAGTAGGCCATATGTTAGCGGTATTCAGTGCCTACTAGTCGTCTGCAGGCGTGGGGTCGCCGTCCTCTAGGTCAACATCCGCTTCAATACTGGGCGGGTACTTCCCGCGGTCGAGTTTCAGGTCCGACTGCGGGCGCGCCATGCAGGTCAGTGCGTAGTTCTCCCGTTCCCGGTCGGTCAATCCACGAGCGGCGGGTTGGGTGACCGACCCCTCGACGATTTTCGCCGAACAGGCCAGACACATCCCCACGCGACAGGAATACTCCTGAGCGATACCCTCCTCGATACACCGGGAGAGAATCGTCTCCTTCTCGGAGACGGTAATCTCCTCACCCGTCCCCACAAATGTCACCGTATGCTCGGTCATGCTCGGCCATTTGATACCCCCCAGCAAAACTCTTTATCACCGCT
Organism: Haloarcula sp. H-GB5; assembly: GCF_054850705.1. Taxonomy (NCBI): domain Archaea; kingdom Methanobacteriati; phylum Methanobacteriota; class Halobacteria; order Halobacteriales; family Haloarculaceae; genus Haloarcula; species Haloarcula sp. H-GB5. The sequence goes on from NZ_JBTWBG010000002.1 coordinate 1,057,086, forward strand.
GTCCCGGAGTGAAACGGACTTTTATCCGTCGATGTCGCATCAAACACCCGTCCGTCGCGAGAAATTGTTCCAGCAGTCCGTCTGAAACCCGTAGCGGAATAATTTTCTCTCTCCGGGCAGGACGAGAGTGCATGACCACACACCAGGACGGCAACGCCGGCGGAGAGTCGGCGACGGCACGGACCGTTTCCGTGGACGTTGTCGTCGTCGGGGCCGGAACATCCGGCTGTTACGCCGCCGCGACTATCGCGGATGCAGGCTACGACGTCGTCGTCGTAGAGCGAAAGGACGAGACGGAAGCCGGCCACATCGCCTGTGGGGACGCACTGAAGGGAGCCAGCGACTTCCCCGACGCGATTCCGAAGTCCCAGCTCGAACCGGCCTTTACCAACACGGGTGTCGACCACGGCCGCTTCGAGATACCGCAGGAGGACACTGTCCTCGAAATCCCCGTTCCGGGCGAACTCGCTGTCATCGATCGCTGGGAGTACGGTCGCTGTCTCATCGAGGGTGCAAACGACAGCGGTGTGGAGTTCCACTACGATACGGTCGTTCAGGACGTGCGACAGGACGACAGTGGCCGTGTGACCGGGGTGAAAGCCATGCGGAAGGGCGACCCTGTCACGTACGAGGGTGACATGGTCATCGACGGGGCCGGCGCGCTGTCGATCCTGCAGGACAAAACCGACTTCGAAGACGCGACCTTCGATACGAACGTCCAGTACTCGCAGTTCTGCTCGGCATACCGGGAGATTATCGAGGTAGACGAGCCGGTCGAATGGGACGACGCGCTCGTGTTCAAGCCGACCGAGCGCTCTGCCGGGTATCTCTGGTACTTCCCGCGCACGGACACGGAAATCAATGCTGGCCTCGGGTTCCAGATGAACGAGGAGCCGATGGAACTGGTCGACGACCTCAAGCGCGATCTTCAGGGCCGAAGCGAGTTCGAGGGCGCGGAGGTACAGGACAAACTCGGCGCTGCGCTGCCGACGCGTCGGCCGTACGACTCTGCCGTCGCGCCCGGGTTCATGGCCGTCGGCGACGCTGCTGGACACGTCAATCCGACGACCGGCGGTGGGATCGCCGGTGCAGCCTATGCCGGAACCTACGCCGCCGAACAGGCTATCGAGGCTATCGAGTCCGGCCGAACGGACGACGAAGCCGCGCTCTGGGAGTACAACGAGCGCGTGATGGACCACTTCGGGGCCCGGTACGCTGCGCTTGACGTGTACAATATCTTCACCACTGCCTACGATGTCGACGATCTGATGGCGTTGCTGGCCGCACTGCCCGGCGAGAAGCTCGCCGAAGCGCTGTACGGCGGCTCGACCAGCATCGGGCTCGGACTCAAACTCAAGATGGCCGTCAAGAGCATCGGCCACCTCGGGACGATCCGGGACCTTTACCAGACGAAGAAGGCCGCCGACCGGCTGCTGGACCATTACGAATCCTACCCCAGCGACCGTTCCGGCTTCGAGTCTTGGCAACGCGAGCGTGACTCGATTATGGACGATATCTACGAAGTCACTGGCGCAGAGCCCAAGTACTGATTCGGCGGCTCGGTGTGTTTTTCGGTTGGTTTTGATCTTCTGGCATGAGTTCGCTAAGGGTAGATGTAGCGTTTTGAATTCGGTCTGGATAGTAGTTGAGTAACACATAAACTACAATTTTGAACAACAAGTTTTATTATTCGACAACATGATATCAAAATGAAGTCACTCTGGGGTCGGTCGACCGGGGGGTCACCGAGACGGAGACAGCGTGTCGACCGTCGCCCAAGTGGGGGTCAATCATGCTAGCACACAGATTCAAATCCGACGATAGTGCAGTCTCACCAGTTGTGGGAGTTATACTAATGGTTGCAATAACAATCCTATTGGCGGCGACAGCAGCGACGTTCTTCCTCGATTTCGGTTCCGGGAATCTCGGCCAGAGCGCGCCACAGGCAGCGTTTACGTTCGATTACGAGTCCGGGAGTCCCGACACCCTGACAATTGAGCACCGGAGCGGTGACTCGATCCAGGCCGGAAATCTGTACATCACCGTTAGCGGGGCTAGCGGTGCTTCAGGCGTCAACGGACAACACGATTTCACAGATCTCGACAGTACGTTGGCAGACGGTTCGAAAATCACAGCCGGGTCACGAGTGACGTTTTCAGAACCCTCACTCGACCTCTCGGATGCGACGGTCACGCTGAACTGGAAGTCGCCGGACAGCGATAAGTCAATTCAGCTTGCCAGTTGGGAAGCGCCGTAGCTGCTCACTTGCTCAGCTGACGGATCGCTTCGCTGACGACATCGACGCCGATAGTCAGCGAATCTTCATCGACATCGAACATCGGTGTGTGGTGGCCGCCGGGGTGATCGGTCCCGATACCGACAAATGCCGCCGTTCCACCGTGATCTTGGACGCGGTCCATCAGGTACGTCGCGTCCTCGCTGCCGCCGAGGTCGTCGGTTCGAAGGCGGCTGGTAACGCCGGAAACCGAGTCTGCTGCGTCGTACACTACATCCGCGAGCGCGCCGTCGCTCACCGCACTCGGTGCTTCTGCGGTTGTCTCGATATTGACCTCACAGTCGTGCATCTCGGCCGCGGACGACATGACGGTGTCCGCCCGCTCGCTCATGTATTCCTTGAGTGGGGTCGTTTCACCCCGGACTTCCCCTTCCAGTGTCGCTTCCCCGGGGACGATATTCGTCGCTGTCCCACCCTCGACAACTCCAGCATTAACACGCGTCGCGCCGTCGCCGTGCCGGCGAATCGCATGGAGGTTCTGGACGGCTGTTGCGAGGGCCTGCACAGCGTCCCGTCCCTGTGCCGGATGCCCGCCGGCGTGCGCTGTCTCACCGGCGAATGTCGCCTCGAACTGTCGAACGGCGAGGAAGCCGCCGACGCCAGCGACGATCTCCCCGGTCGGATGGTCGAGTCCGATATGTATCGCCAGCAGGTGGTCCACGTCGTCGAGATGACCGCTCTCGGCGACGGCCTTGCCGCCGCCGATGACCTCCTCTGCTGGCTGGAAGACGACTTTGAACGTGCCACGGAAATCGCTCTCTTTCACGGCCGCTAGCACGCCGAGGCCAATCGTCGCGTGGGCGTCGTGCCCGCAGGCGTGCATGTACCCCTCGTTCGTCGAGCGGAACTCCGCTGTCGTCGGGGCATGTGCCACGCTGTCCGACTCTGGTATCGGCAGCGCGTCGATGTCGACCCTGAGCGCGACGGTCGGTCCCTTGCCCCGTTCGAGTACGGCCAGCGCACCGGTGAAGCCACCAGCAGCGGCCTCCAGCACGTCCTCGCGGGCACCGGCTTCGCGGGCCTTCTGTTGCCAGTCTTCGAGTTCGTCGTCGTCGGGGACTGCCATCCGTGCGTCGCCGTCAACGACATCCTGGCCAGTATACAACTGATCGACGCCGATACGCTCTATTTCGCCGACGATACGACTAGTGGTGTAGAACTCCCGCCACGCGGGTTCAGGATAGCTGTGCAGGTCGCGCCGGACAGACCTGAGCCGCTCCTGCTGGGCTTCGTTCATGCCGGCGAAACGGGTCACAGTTACTTATAAGAAACCACAGGAGCGAACGACGGCTCCCCGACCCTACGATCCGCTGCCGACCTGCGTCCGCTGTTCCACGCCGGCCTCGACGTGGATGGCGTTCGGGAACGTTCGCTGGGTAACGTTCCGGGCGAACTCCTCGTACCCGACGATCTCTATCGTCCGGGTGTAGACGGTGTGGGTCCAGGAATCGAAGCGGCCACCGTCCGGTCCCAGCGTTTTCGACTGTGGAATCCGCAGTTCCTGTGGTTGCTTCGGATGCGGACCCTTGAGTTCGACCCCCTTCTGCTCGGCGCTCTCTTTGATCTCTGTGACAATGTCCTCGAGGCGATGTCGGTCCCCACTGGTGAAGGTAAGCGTCGTGACAAAGGGCATCTGTAGACGAACACTCAGTCGCGAGTGACAAAAGGCCACCTGTTTCCGTTGTGTCTCCGATATTCTCTTAAGTAGCGGTGTCATAAAATCCGATAATGATAGAGGCCACGAGCGCGGGAGCCATCCTCTTTCGCGATACGCGTGGCCGGCGGGAGTACCTCCTGCTCAAGAGCCGACCCGGCGATTGGGAGTTCCCCAAGGGCGGCGTCGAGGGCGAGGAAGAGCTCCAGCAGACCGCCATACGCGAAGTGAAAGAGGAGGCCGGTATCGGCGATTTCCGGCTTTTAGACGGGTTCCGCGAAGACTACGACTACGTGTTCGAGGCGAACGGCAACACCATCCACAAGACGGTCCACCTGTTCGTCGCGAAATCGTTCGAAGCGTCAGCTGAACTGTCCACAGAACACCGCGACCTGCAGTGGCGCGACTACGAACAGGCCATCAACACAGTCACGCAGGACGGTCCCCGCGAGATACTCGAACAGGCAGACGAGTTCCTCGACGACCGGGAAGACGAGAAGTAGAGCCAGTCGCGGTCGATAGCGGCTGCTCAGTGAAATTATGAGCAGCAGGACTGTGTCTCAGGGCCAATACGGGACGAAGTGAGTTCTGTTGTGAGTTATACGCCGGGAGAGGTGTCGCCAACGTATGACTCGTCACCGAACCCGAGCAGTGGCCAAAACACGAATGGGAGGAGCCACATCGCGAGTCCGTATCCGGGTCCCTTTCCGAAGTTCTTCGCAATATCAATATTGATCACAATGAACACCAGTCCGTTGATTACTGGGATGAAAAATAGAATTATCCACCAGGTTTCCCTGTCGGCGATATCCAACATGTAGAGGATATTTAATATCGGAATGAATGATCCCCAGCCCGGTTGTCCGGCTTTCTCGAAGACTTTCCACATTCCTGCAATATATGCGATGAAGGCACCGAACGCGAGCAGAGCGAGAACTATGAAGAAAAGGCCTCCAAAAATTCCAGCGGCAGTACCACCACCGCCAGACTGGAGTAACGCTGTTCCGACACTACCAATCGAACTACTGAGTACTGACATGCACTCACTCATCTCGACCCATATGGAATAAATTCTTTGTGTACTTATTTAACAAGAAACGCACTTTCATAGCCAATTCGCTTTAGCTCTCAATATCAAATTCAGTAATCTTGTTTCCGGACCGGAACCAAATGACGAAGGATGAGCCGAAGTGACTGAGTTACCCGGAGAAAGCGGGTTTATTTAGACCGAAGCCAAATCAGTGCTATGACCAGTTCCGAGTTCGCCTTCGAGCTGGCCGTCTGCCAGTGGGCCGAGCGAGCGTGGTCGCCATCTGACGACGCGGCGGTGCTGGTCGCCAGACAGTTCGGGACGAAACACCGCCGCTGGGATACGATTGTACTGGAGTGTGATCCCGTCGGACTTCAGGAACGGGCGAAGTTCGGGACAGAATCGTTTCACTCGGACCTCTTGCATGTCCTCCGGCACGCGCCGGCCGACTGGACCTACTACCGCGACGCGCTGCCTGATCCGGGCTATCCGTGGCGGTATGTCCGGGAGTCGATTCACGAGGCGGCCGACCGGGACGCTATCGAGACCCGAAAGCGTAGCAACCGCATCGAAATCCGTCGGGTGCGCCCCTATCCTGACTGGCTCCGGCGGATCATCGCCATCGAGAACAAGCCCGATCTGACGGCCAGCGCCGCTAGGAATCTCATCCCACAACTGGAACGGGACATCGCGCTCTCGCTGGCCGACGAGGTGTGGGTTGCGACGGCGGCGACTGACGAGCGCGTGGAGCCGATTCTGCTGGCGGACCTGCCAGCAGCTGCCGGCGTGTTGACAGTCGACCCAGAATCCGGCACGGCCGAGGCGGCCTGGCAACCGCGGTCGTTGTCAGTTGACGAGCCCGGAACGCGCATTCTCGACCGGCCAGACGACGACACCAGCGCGGCGCGGTTCGAGTACGTGGACACCGACTGGAAGCACGAGCGGCGTCTCGCCATCGCTGAGCGAGCGTACGCTCGCGGGTGGCGTGCCTACGCAGACACGATGCGCCCCGATTGCAGGCACTTCCAGCTCAGTACCGACGAGACTGGCGTGTACCCCCACTGCGCAGCGAAAGACTGTCTGCCGACAGCGGCGGAGTGTCGAGGACAGTGTCCGTCCTACGAGCCCGAGCCGCCGGCGTGGCGGTCGATGGACTGGCCGCTCGACGGCGGACCGGGTAAGGCAATAAAACGGGTGTTAGCACGGCGACGACGCCGCCAGCGGCCGGAACTGCCGGAGTAGCGGACCGATACCGCGACCTGGACTTATTCTTCAGATAGCTCGATATCTAGTTCGTCGCGCGGAACGGCCAGTCTGAACGTCGGGACTGTCTTCTCGACCGTCTCCACGATACCCTTGTCTGCGAGGCTGCGAAGCGCGGAGCGGACACCGTCGGTGTCGCGGTCCTCGCCGACCTCGCGGAGGGCGTGTAACACGGCGACGACGCTCTGGCTCTCCTCGTCGGGTCCGGCAATCACGTCGACGATAGCCTGCTGGAGCGGGGTGACTGTCACCGTCTGAATCCGTTCGGAGTCCTCCCCATCGATGAGCGTCGTCGCTTCCGGCGTCGCACAGATGAGGCTGTTGTCGTTGCGGTAGTAGTACTCCTTGAGTTCGGATTCGAGGTACTGGTGGACCTCGCTCCCGCTGTCCATGTCCCAGCGCTCCTGTAGCTCGCCGTTTTTCGTCGGCTGGAGTTCGACGATGTCGGCAAGCCGTTCGCGGGCCTCCTCCGAGAGGGTCATGGCCCGTCGGTACGGTGACCACGTATTTCGGTGTTCTGAATCCGGGTAAGGCTCACTCGTGTCTGAGCGCGTCGATGGGGTCGACCCGCGCTGCCCGCCACGCCGGGTAGAGACCGGCGACGACGCCGACTAGCACGCCGACGCCGACCGCCAACGCCATCCAGAGCGGCGCAAGCGAGAACGTCACTTCGGCGTACCGCGTCGCCCCGTAGCCGACGAGCAGTCCGAGCGGGACGCCGAGCAGCGAGCCGATAGTTCCGAGGAGTGTGGCTTCGACGAGGAACACCTGCATCACGTCGCGGTTGCGCGCCCCGACGGCTTTCATGATGCCGATTTCGCGGGTCCGTTCGGTGACGCTGACGAGCATCACGTTGGCGATGCCGATCGCGCCAACGACGAGCGCGATGACGGCGATGCCGGTGACAAAGCGCGTGATTCGCTCGATGACGTCGCTAATCTCCTCGACAAAGTCGTTTCCGGACCGGGCGACCAGTTCCGTGTCGTCGGCCGACAGCGACCGCGCGTCAGACGCACCGGTGAGGTACGTCTGAATCGCCGACTGCGTCTCCGGAATCTCCCGAGGGTCGACGACGAGGGTTACCTGCGGGTATGCCCGCTGTCGGACGCCCGCTGACGGGCTCTCGACGACCGACTCATAGAAGGGGTCGATGGGGACGTACACCCGCGGCTGGCGGGCGAACTCACTGACCGGGACTTCCCCGCGTGTCCCGTTGACGACGCCAACCACGGTGACGTTCCGCTCGTTGCCGTCGGGCATCGTCATCGTGAGTCGCTCGCCGGTCGTGAGGTTCTCCGAGAACGACCCGGCCATACGCTCGTTGACGACGACGGCTTCCTCGTCAGTCTCGAAGGAGCGCCCCTCGACGAGGACCCTTGGCGTGAAACTGGCCGGCCGCGTCGCTGTGACCTGCTGTCTGGCCAGTGTCTGGTTCCCGTGCTGTACCGACTGCGTTTGGACGATTCCACGCGGGAGCACCGCCTGTACCCCAGCAATCCCCTCTAGCTTCTGAATGTCGTGCTCGGTAAACACCGGCTGGAGCGTCCGGTCGAAGTCGTCATCGCCGGACGGGGTGCCGAACACGTAGATGTTGCCCGCGTTCGATGTCTCGATGTCGCCGACGATTTCGGCCTCGACGCTGGCCCCGAACGTGGCGAAGGTGATGACCGACGCGATGCCGATAACGACGCCGACAACTGTCAGCGCCGACCGGAGCTTGTGCGCTCTGATGGACCGGAGCGTGATGCGCACGCTTTCGCCGGTGTCCATCAGTACTCGCCCCCGGAGACATCCTCGACGGACTGGATGTGGCCGTCTTCGACGTGGACGATTCGCTCCGCCCGCTCGGCGACGTGGCGTTCGTGGGTCACCAGCAGGAACGTGTTGCCCGCCGCATGGAGGTCATCGAACAGGTCGAGTATCTGTGCGCCGGTATCCGTGTCGACGTTGCCGGTGGGCTCGTCGGCGAGAATCAACGCCGGGTCCGTCGACAGCGCCCGGGCGATGGCGACCCGCTGGCGCTGGCCGCCGCTTAGTTCAGAGGGGACGTGGTCGGTTCGGTCGCCGAGTCCGACCTCAGAGAGGAGCGACACCGCCCGCTCGCGGCGACGGGCGCGGTCCCAGCCGTCGAAGACGAGCGGCAGGGCGACGTTTTCGACCGCAGTCAGCCGCGGCATGAGGTTGAATGTCTGGAAGACAAAGCCGACCTCGGTCCCGCGGATGTCGGCCCGTTCGGCCTCGCTGGCGGCCGAAACGTCCTGTCCGTTGACCACGACCTGCCCCGACGACGGCGTATCCAGCCCGCCGATGAGGTTCAACAGCGTGCTCTTCCCGGAGCCGCTCGGCCCCATCACCGCCGTGTACGACCCCGCCGTCAGGTCCAGACTCACGTCGTCCAGCGCCGTCACCGTCCCGCCGAGGTCGTACTGCTTGCTGACGCCGTCGACGCGGACAGTCGTGTTCGCTGACTCGCTCACGGCCACGTGTACGGACTGGACGGCAATGAGGGGTTCGCCCTCTGTCATAGTAGTCCGCGCTGTGACAGGAGCAACCCACTTACCATTCCAGTCCTAAGCCCGGACAATGACAGCCGATACCGGACGGAAACTGGCTATCGTTGCGGTGTTCGTCACCATTGGACTACTGGCTGTGGGGGCAGTCGCCGGCGTTTCCGGCTTCGAGCAGATGGGGCAGCCGTCCGGCGACGACGTGCTTGAGCAAACCGAGCAGCGCTACGACGCGGCCGAAACAATTACCGGGACTGCGACAGTGACCGTTACGAACGACTCGGAATCGAAGGCTGCGACAGTGGAGTACGCCGCCGCTGAACCGAACAAAACGTGGGCCGCCGTCACGAGTGAGAACCGGTCCTACGAGATGGGGACGAACGGGACCGTCGTCTGGGCGGTCGGCGAGAACCAGTCATATGCTCGCGAACTGACCGAGGAGTCCGTGGCGATGAACGACACCACCGACCCGGTTCCCGAGGAGAACGTCACTGCGACGCTCCGGGGGACTGAGGAGGTCAACGGCGAATCGACGTACGTTCTCGACCTCGAACCAACCAACGAGAGCATCGACGCGCCGAACACGACGCTGTGGGTCGATACCGAGGACTACCGCGTCCACAAGATGACCACTGACGACGGAACGAACCGGACGGAACTCACCGTCGAAGAAACGAACTTCAACGTCAGTATCGACGACAGCCAGTTCGCCCCGCCGGCTGACCGGGTGGCCGTCACGACCGTCGAAACGTACGACACCTACGACGCGGCCCAGTCCGCGACGGATCTGGACCTGCCGGCGTACGAGAACGGGACTTTCGAGGAAGCCCGGTACATCAGCCGGCCCGAGAGTACGGCCGTGGCCCAGCAGTACGACGATGACGGCGAGAACGTGACGATTCTGACCGCGACCGGCGCATCGAGCTATCTGGACGATGCGGAGAACGGGACGGCGGTGCAGGTGAACGGGCAGAACGCGACCGCAATAGAGCGCGACGACAGGGCTGTGGTCTACTGGACCGGGGACGATGTCACGACTGGCGTGGTCGTCGAGGGGACGACCGACGAGGCCGTCGCCGTCGCTGAAGAACTGTAGCGACGCCCGCCAACTGTCTGTATTCTATAGGTCTTCCAGCGTTGACTTGACCGACGCCCAGTGGCTCCCTTTCCAGAAGTGTTGCCCGCAGTCCGTACAGCGCCAGACCCGCTCGTCACTGGCACTCGGTGCGTACTCCGGCGTCGGTTCTACCGGGTCGACCTCCTCGACCGGGCCGTTGCAGACGCCACAGTAGCCCGGCTCCGAAGCGAGCGAGAGTTGGAAGCCGGCGTCAGCGAGTTCCCGCAGTTGATCGTCAACCTCCCGCTCGGTAAGGAGCACGCTCTCGGATGCGCGGGCAGCGAGGTCGCTGTCCCGAGTTATCACCAGCCGGTCCTCACGTTCCGCTATCGCGAGAAGGTCATCGTCAGCCTCGGCATCTCGATCGAGCGCGTAGGCCGTGTCGTACCCACACATCCGCAGATAGGTGGCGAGCTTGCCGAGCATCGCATCGAGTACGAGCCGGTCGCTGGGGGTGTCGTCAGGCATCGAAGAACTCGCGAAGGCCCTCGGCGTCGCGGGTGTTCAGCACGTCGCCCGTTTCGGCCCAGCCCCGCCGCGCCGTGTGGACGCCGTAGCGCAGGAGGTCGAGGTTGGCTGGGCTATGTGCGTCCGTGTTGATCGCGATTGTTGCCCCAGCCTCGATGGCCTGTTTGACCGCGCCACCGCCAAGATCTAGGCGGGCGGGGTTGGCGTTTATTTCCAGCGCCGTATCGTTGTCAGCGGCGGCTTCTGCGAGGCACCCCACATCCACGTCCAGCCCCTCACGACGGTTGAGATACCGGCCTGTCGGATGCCCGATGACGTTCACGTCGGGGTGTTGTGCAGCCGCGACGAGGCGATCCGTGCCGTCCCCGTCCAGTGCGGCGTGTGGTGAGGCGACCACGACATCCAGTTCCGACAGCAGGTCGTCGGCAACCGAGATGCTGCCGTCCGCTGCGATGTTCGCTTCAACGCCGGTGAATACGTCGATGTCGACGTCTGCGGCGACCGATTCGACTTCGCTGATCTGCTCGCGGAGCTTCTCGTCCGGGACGCCGACGCCGCCGACCATCCCCGGCCCCGTCGCGTGGTCCGTGACGGCGAGGTAGTCGTGGCCGAAGTCGGCGGCACCCTCAACCATCTCCGTGATACTGTTGCTGCCGTCCGACCAGTTCGTGTGGGTGTGGAGGTCACCACGGACCTCGCCCTCGGCAAGGAGGTCCGGGAGCGCCCCGTCCGCGGCAGCCTCGACTTCGCCGCGGTTCTCCCGAAGTTCCGGCGGGACCCAGTCCATGTCTAGGGCGTCGTACACCGCTTCCTCGGTTTCGCTGGCCACCAGTTCGCCAGCCCGCTGGTCGTCGTCTTCGACGCCCTCGACATCAAAGACGCCGTACTCGTTGACTTTCAGGTCCTGCTCGATAGCGCGGTTTCGGACCGCCACGTTGTGGTCCTTGCTCCCGGTGAAATACTGGAGCGCCGCACCAAACTCCGAAGGGTCGACGACCCGCAGGTCGACCCGAACGTCGTCAGCGTAGGCGCTGGCTTTCGTGTCTCCGGACTCGATGACACGGTCGAGTCCGTCCCAGTCGACGAACCGCTTGACGACTGCCTCGGGGTTGGGGCTTCCGACGAGTACGTCCACGTCGCCGATGGTCGGTCGCCAGCGACGAATCGACCCACCGAGTGCGCACTCGGCCACAGCGTCGCCGGCGGCCATGTAGCTCCTGACCCTGTCGCCGTGCGGCCGGCCCTCGCCGAGGAGCGACCGCTCGTGAGCCTCGCGGGCGAAGTCGATGTTGTCGAGGATGTTCTGCTCCGTCTTTGCACCGAAGCCCGACACCTTCTGTATCTCGCCGGCCTCGGCGGCGGCTTCCAGTTCGTCGAGGGTGGTGATACCCAGTGCCTCGTACAGTGAGCCGACTGATTTCGGCCCGATTCCCTCGACTGCTGTGAGGGCGTCCATCTCGACAGGGAGTTCCGCACGGAGTTCGGTCAGCTCCTCGATTTCGCCGGTCTCGAAGTACTCGATCACCTTCGAGGAGATGGCGTCGCCGACGCCGTCTATCTCACCGACGCTGGCTTCGCCCTCGGCCGCCAGCCCCTCGATGGCACCGGGAAAGTCCCTGATGTTCTCGGCCGCCCGGCGGTAGGCCCGGGGCTTGTACTCGACGCCTTTCGCGTCCAGCAGGTCGGCGAACTCTTCAAGCAATGTCGCGATTTCGTCGTTCCGACTCATGTTAGTAGCTCCGTCCGGCACGGCCCGTGCCGGAGTCCGCGTCCTCGTGTCCGAGGGCCTTCTGGAGGAACTTCATCCAGCGCTTCCTGTCGGCCGCCTCCTGTGCCTGTGCTTCCTGCTCGATGTCCGCCGCACCGAGCTGTTCGAGGGCGTTGAGCGCACGGTCGATACCGATGATAGCCGTGGCAAGCTCCTCACCGCGCTCGTAATTCACTTCGTTGTCCTCGATCCGCTGCTTGCGCTGGAGGCGCTCGCGCCGCAGGTTCTTCTTAGCTTGTTCGACGCGCTCGCGCTCGCCTCGCGGAATCGTCTCCCGACGCTTGATCTCGAAGACGAACGACTGGAGTTCGATCTCCTCGCCCTGAATGGTGATCTCATCGGGAATGTCAGCACCGACGGTCGCGCTGTCGCGTTCGATGCGCTCCAGCAACTGTTTGCGCTCGAACTCTTTCACTACCGGATGTTAGACCGGGGTGCCCTTACCCGCTTCGCCCATCGGCCACTAAACCTTGTACGGCGGTGCCTGTTTTTGCTCTACCCACGTGTGCCCGTTCAGCCTCCGTGTTTCAGGGAGACTCAGTGAGCGGTCCCGACTGAAATAAGCGAAGTCGGCGATATCTTTTTCATTGTCTCTGTCGTTCTCATTGTACGAGAGTAATACTGCCCCCCTCGCTTATTATATGACTCTAACGTTCGAACCGCTTGACGACCGTCCTGGGCTCGCGGTCATTGACCAGATCGAGCGCCAGCGCTACCGGATACACACGCCGACCCCAATTGCCCTCAGAGAGGCGGAGACCGACGTGTTTCAGTATCCCGTCGGGGACGCTGTCCGGATACGGACGCGCGCTATCGAACTACCGACAGTGGTCATGGTGTACGTACGTGACGACGACGGAGCGATAGCCGCCGAGGTTGCGCAGTTCGAGTCTGAGACGCTGCCGGCGGATGATTACGTACTGGACCCGCTGACGCAGATCAAGACGTACATGCGGGTCGAGGACACCGAAGTCGAGGTCACCGTCGACTCGGACCGGACCCGTATCGAGTTCGACAGTCCGACGGACCTGCTCATCGGCGCTCGCTCCCAGCACGACCGCCCGGCGGCCACGGTCACGACGACCGAGCAACCGGCGGACGTGATGGCAGCGGTCGAGACCTTCGGGTCGGCGCTCAAGGCCCACGACCCGGAGCGCTCCTATCCGACACTTCGCGGCCACCCACCGGCGCTTGAAATCGGTGATACGCTGGACATCCCAGCGGATATCGACAGTCCGGATACCGGTGTCACGCTCGAACTCCCGCCCGATCTCGCGTCTATCTTCGTCGCCGCGCCGCTTTCGTACTACCTCGGTGCCTCACTTGCTCCCGCATCTGAGCCACGACTCGTAACTGACAGGGGATTCACGTACTCACTCGACACCGCACGGGGCTTCGAATCCGAGGTCGGACGGACGCTCAAACGGCTGTTCTTCCTCGATTGTGTCACACGCACTGAGGGGTTCCACCAGATCGACTTGCACGAGCGCGCGGCAATCGAGCCCTACGTCGACCTCGACTTCGAATCACTGTATCAGCGGCCGCTGGCGGAGCAGGTCGCCACCTATCTGCAGGTCCCGTACGACGTTATCGAGGACCACATTCCGAAGTGGCGGCTGACGACACATATCGACCCGGTGCCGGCGAACGCGGAACAGCTCCCGTACGTCGTCGACGATCTGGCTATCGTCCGAACGCATCAGCAACAACGGCTGAATCAGGCAAGCGTGCCGGCGGAGGCCGAGGCTGAATTCACCCGCGACGATGTCATCACCCGCGCCGCGAGTTCCGAAACTGGCACTGCCACAGCTGAGACGGACTACGTCGAGCCACAGGCCGAGGACTCACTCGAACAGGCCTGGATCGGGGACAGCATCCCCATCGGTGCGAGCAAGCTGACCAAAGCAGCGTTCGAACACCGACTTGACCGCGATACGAACGCCGAGGACATCACGATTCGCGTCGTCCAGAACGACGCCCGGATGGACGAGGAACGGCAGGTCGTCGATGACGTGTACGGTACCCGCGACGATCTGCCGTTCGATGTCACGGTCCACGACGACTTGACGACGGCGGAACTCAGAACGGTCCTCACGACCGACGCAGAGTTCTTCCACTACATCGGCCACACCGAACACGACGGTTTCGTCTGCTCCGATGGCAAGCTCGACGTGACGACGGTCGATTCGGTCGGCATCGACACGTTCCTGCTGAACGCCTGCAACTCGTACAATCAGGGCTTGGCACTCGTCGAGAAGGGTGCAATCGCCGGCATCGTCACGCTCAACGAAGTCCTGAACGACGGCGCGGTTCGCATCGGCGAAGCAGTTGCCCGACTGTTGAACTGTGGATTCCCACTCCGGGCGGCGCTTACTATCGCACGCGGTGAGAGCGTACTTGGTGGGCAGTACATTGTTGTGGGTGACGGTGGTGTGACGGTTGCACAAACAAAGAATGGGACACCAAATTTGCTGGATATCTCTGCTACTGCAACGGGATATAATGTAGAAATGATAGCATATTCAATGGACAACAAAGGCTTAGGAGCAATCATATTTCCGTTTTTCGAGGACTGTCAAGAGTATTTCTTATCCCCAGGATCGATTGGAGAGTTCACCATCTCTAGCTCAGAATTGTCTGATTTCCTTCAGATGCAACAAGTTCCAGTCAGGACTGACGAGAACCTCTATTGGAGTAATTCGATGGAACTCGAGGATATCAGCTGAGTTCTGGGAAGAATAACTTGTCGTGAGCTATTAGATCTGCTATTGCTATACTCTACGGTCCAATGTAGATATTGTTGTTAGCTGCTGCAGTCCCTGCCTGTGACAGTAGCATCAGGATGGTGAACAGTGCGCCGGCCATTTTTGGGTGCTCTGCGAGGTATTCGCGCATGGTGGTATCTGACATGATACAACTTCGATGATGGTGGGCAGATAATTAAATTTATTTGAAAAGTACCTACATATTATATATTGTATTAAGGATAGAATTAACAGTCAAATCCGGAAAGTAATATGTACAAGGCCAAGAGCACGAGTTTAGAGGGAAAAATCACACAGGGATTGTGCGTGCAGACGCGGAGAAATTACCGATACCCCCCATCAGTAGCGTTTAGTATGCAGGTATGTAATTGATAATCAGGGTTTAGTATTGATGTGTAAATGGAAACCAGAAGACAATTATTCAGGATATATACGTCCTGCTGGCTCGCTTCAGGGGTCGGACGCAGGGGGGTCGATGCATGCAACAATCGCGACTAACTTGCTGGAATCGATGATTGCTGGCGGCTCTTTTCGCAGCACCGGGTGGAAAAATGACTTCTGAGGAACAGTGGCGGCTCGGAGACAAGACAGTGGAGCTCTCCAGCGCGGCCATCAGCGGAAGCCGACGGGCGGCAACGAGACATACACCGCTTCTCCGGACTGAATCAGTGGACCGACGCGACGAGATGCGGACAGAGGTCCCGATTCCGCTGGCGAAAGTCGAGCAGTCCCAGCAGTGTACTGTGTTGCACGTCGACGACGATCCACAGGTTGGTGAGCTGGTCGAGGTGTACCTCGAACGCATCAACGACGACTTCGACGTCGTGACGAAGACCAGTGCCGTCGCCGCGCTTGATTTCCTCCGGACCGAGCAGGTCGACTGTATCGTCAGCGACTACGATATGCCAAACACTGACGGACTGGAGTTTCTGGAACTCGTCCGCGAGCAGTATCAGGACATCCCGTTCATTCTGTTCACTGGCAAGGGCAGTGAGGAGATCGCGAGCGAGGCGATCGCGTCGGGCGTCACGGACTATATGCAAAAGGGGGGTCGATCAGATACGTACGACGTTCTCGCCAATCGCATCGAGAACGCCGTCGAGCAACATCGCACCGAGCAACGGTTCTGGAACGCCCTCTCGTGGTATCAACGGCTCGTCGAACAGGAGCTCGCGGGCGTCTGTATCATTCAGGACGGATCGTTCGTCTACGTGAACCAGAAGCTGGCGGACATTTTCGGCTATGACCAGAGTGATCTCATCGACGAATCCCCGGCCCTTCTCACGGCGGAGGGCGACGGCGACAGACTTCCCGAATCACTCCGAGGAGCGGACTCAGACGAGCTCGAAACGTTCCATTCGGAGTTTGAGGGCCAACAGGCTGACGGCGAAACGCGGACTATCGAGGTGTCCGGCGGGTCGATCGAGTACGACGGCGACCCGGCGTGGATCGGTGTGCTTCGAGATGCCGAAAGCAACCCCGACGTTGGCGAGTAAGTCACTGTTCGGGCTGTGTGCCGCCTTTTGATTCTACTAGCGCAGACATCGCAGTATCGTAGCGGTCTGCCAGTGGCTGGCCCACTGTAAGCACAATCCCTTTCCACCGTCCACTCGTATCGTAGTACAATGTCGGAGTGCGATGCCTGTGGAAAGCAGGAGAACATGCCGTACCAGTGTGGGCACTGTGGCGGGACCTACTGTGCGGAACACAGACTGCCCGAGGCCCACGATTGCCCCGGACTGGATAACTGGAGCGATCCGGGTGGCGTGTTCGACAGCGGGTTCGACGAGAGTGTAAACAGTGGCCAGGCCTCCGGAGGCGGCGTCACCGACCGGCTCGGTATCAACACCGGGCCGGGCGGGCCGCTGGCGTACTTCCGGGGGAACGTCACGTACCTGTTTCTGGCCATTATGGGTATCTTCTTTATCCTCGAAAACATTGTCCGCCTTTCCCTCGGACCAGAGGCGTTCAACACGCTGTTTGTCCTCCGCCCGAGCCACCCCGAATACGTCTGGACATGGGTCACGTCGGTGTTCTCACATGACCCCAGCGGGTTCTATCACATCTTCGGGAACGGGATTATCATCTACTTCTTCGGCCGGATCGTCGAGCAGCAGATCGGATCGAAGAAGTTCGCGATCTTCTTCCTTGTCTCCGGCGCACTGGCGGGCCTCGGTCAGGTCGGCCTCCAGATGTTCCTGAGCGGCCCCGCTTACGGCGTCCTCGGGGCCAGCGGGGCTGCACTGGCTATCATGGCATTCTTGACCGTGTTGAAGCCGGATCTGCGCGTCTACCTGTACTTCCTGATCCCGGTACCAATTTGGGCTATCACTGGCTTCTACTTCCTTCTGAGCATCGCTGGGACGTTTAGCATTGGAGGCGCAGGGCTGCTCGGCGGCAATATCGCCCACCTCGCCCACCTCATCGGCCTCGTCATCGGGCTCTGGTACGGCCAGAGAATCAAGGGGCAGACCCGGATGCCCGGCCAGATACAGTTCGGCGGTGGCGGCGGCCCAGGCGGCCCCGGTGGACCGGGCGGTCCCGGCCGACGTCGTCCGTGACGATGAATCCGGTTCGCCCCGAGTTCGTCCCTGACCCGTCGCTCTCGCAGGCTGAGATGGAGGAGTTGCAACGCGACATCGCGGAGGTTGCGCGGTTCGAAGACGAGATAGACGTTTTGCCCGAGACAATCGCGCCCGCCGGAGACGCGCCGGACAGCGACCAGACCACGCTGGGTGCTGGCGACGATACGACGGACGCGCCGCTCGTCGCCGGCGTCGACCAGGCGTTCGTCGACGACAAGGCCGTCTCGGCTATCGTCGTGCTGCGGAACGGCGAGGTCATCGAGCGAGTCAGCGCCGTCGAACGCACCGAGATTCCGTACATTCCCGGCCTGCTGTCGTTCCGCGAAGGCGGCGCAATCCTGGCCGCGTTTGCGGAGTTGGAGACCGACCCCGACGTGGTACTCGTCGACGGCAGCGGCCGCATCCACTTCCGGGAAGCCGGGCTGGCCACACAAATCGGCGTGACACTGGACATCCCAGCCATCGGCGTTGCCAAGAACCTCCTCTGTGGCACGCCGGAACAGTCGCTCGACGAGACGTACCCGGAGGGAACGCGGATTCCGATTGCAGCCGACGACAGCGTCGAGACCTGCCCCGACGGGACTCTCATCGGTCACGCGGTCCAGACGCGCCAGTACGACTCGCCGAATCGGTATATCAATCCGCTTATCGTCAGCCCCGGCCATCGCGTCAGCGCAAGCTCCGCGGCGGATATCGTCGAAGCCACCGCTGACGGCTACAAGCTCCCCGAGCCGACCCGGCTGGCCGACAGCTACGCCGACGAGGCGAAGACGGCCGTCAATAATCCGTCCGAATAACCGACAGTATAACTTCCCGGGGTGTGTTCTCCCGGCCAACACATGGCGAAGACGGTGCTGATTACGGGTGCGTCCTCGGGTATCGGACGGGCGAGTGCCGAGGCGTTCCTGGCCGACGACTGGACTGTCTGGGCGACTGCCCGCGAGGAATCGGACATCGAAGAGCTCGGCGAAGACGGCTGTGAGACCGCCGAACTCGACGTGACGAACCCGCGCGAATGCGAGCGTGTCGTCGAGGCGCTCATCGAGTCCGAAGGGCGGCTCGATTGTCTCGTAAACAACGCCGGCTATGCGCAGTTCGGCGCGGTCGAGGATGTGTCGACGGCGGCACTACACGAGCAGTTCGACGTGAACCTCTACGGCCCGCACCGACTCATCCGCGAGGCGCTCCCGCACATGCGTGCCCGGGAGAACGGGACCATCGTCAACGTCTCCAGCGTCGCGGGCCGTATCTCGTTCCCGAACCAGGGTGGCTATGCCGCGTCGAAGTTCGCCCTTGAGGGGCTCAGCGACGCGCTCCGGATGGAGGTCGAAGAGTTCGGCATCGACGTGGTACTTGTCGAACCCGGACCCGTGGAGACTAACTTCGACGACCGCGCCGACGAAGAACTCGACGACCTGGATACGTCCGGTGCGTACGACTGGCTGTATCAGGCCCACGAAGACTCGAATCTCGTCGGTATTCAGGACGCGCTCTCTGTCACGCCCGGGACAGTTGCGCTGACCATCCGTGACGCTGCCAACGCCAGCGATCCCGAACCGCGGTATCCCGTCGGACAGGGCGCACAGCTACTTCTCATGCTCGACTACCTGCCGGCGCGGTGGCGCGACGCGGCGTTCGGCGTCATCCGGAAGCTGACGAGCTAACCGCCGCCCTCGCCCAGTTCAGTCCAGACAGGCCGCTACAACTGACAGCAACCGCTCGCCGCGTACTTCTTCGGCGAACAGCGGCACGCGGCGCACGTCGTGGCCACGGAACATATCCTGTGACCGGGCCAGAGCGTCCTGCTGGACCTGCCAGCGTCGCGCACAAAATTCACAGTCGGCGTGGTTCGGGCCAGCGATGTCCACGTCTTCGCCGAGCACCTCGCTCGGGTCCTGCATCACGCGATTGACGACGACGGTGCTGACAGGGATGTTGAACTCGCCGAGTTGGGCGAGCAGACGCTCGGATTCGACAACGGACAGTTCCTCGGGCACCATCACGATGCGAAAGTCGGTCTTCCGTGGGTCCTGCAGAATCGACCGCAGGTGCTCGATCCGGTCCGACAGCTCCTGTAAGTCCTCGATACCAGCCTCGGCGTCGACATCCTGATCGTCACCGAACATTCCGGTGAGGTTGTCCATCATCCCGGAGAAGCGCTCGCGGAGCTGCAGAATCTTCCCGACCATCGAATCCATCGTCTCGGGAAGTTCCAGCAGACGCAGGGTGTGGCCGGTCGGCGCGGTGTCGATGACGACGCGGTCGAAGCGGTCGTCGTCGACGTAATCCAGCAGGAGCCGGAGCGCCGCGGCCTCGTCAGCTCCGGGCATCGACCCGCCAAGGAGGCCCTCCTCGCCGCCGATGGGGTCCTCGGTCTGGCCTGCACCTGCTGCGCCGCCCGCGCCACCGCCGAACATCCCATCGCCGCCGAGGAGTTCGCCCACACCGCCCAGTGCGTCCTCCTCGACACCGAGGGGCCCCTCGCCGACGGCGGCCTCCGGATCGATCTCAGCGGCGTACAGCGGGATGTCCTCGCGGATGCGCGTCGGCGTTGCCGGAATATCTGCCTCCAGTGTGTCCGACAGCGAGTGGGCAGGGTCCGTGGAGACGACGAGTGTCGCCGTGTCGTCGCGCGCGGAGGCAAGCGCCGTGGCCGCAGCACACGTCGTCTTGCCGACGCCGCCTTTCCCGCCGTAGAGGACGTACTCCGCCGCGTCGATTCCTGCGGGTGCATCGATGTCGTCGACTGCCTCGACGTCGAGTTCGCTCATGCCAGAAGCTACGCTCGTCCGGCCTTGAGTACTTCCCGAAAAAGAGGTGTCCTACTGTCTCGAAGACCGCGCTTCACGGACGTCCGCGCCGTCCCGGAGTTTGTCCTCACAGTTCGGACAGACCCGGGGGCCATGACCTTCGACGGCTTCTGGTGTAAAAACCCGTACGTACTGCTCGGTTACGAATTCACCGCAGTTCTGACACTCGGGCATCTATAGGTACACTCGTTCCACGATGTAAATGCCTTCCGCTGGCGACGAAATGTTCCGGTTAATCAGCGGGCGGCGCTACTGGTGGTCGGCCCAGAACGAATCCAGTTGGCTCGCGAGGAAATCGGGCGTCATCCGGGTGAATTCCTCGCGCTCGCCGGCGGGCAGGTACGGATACACCGAATGCCGCGCATCTGGTGTGTACCGGCGGCCGACTAGCGCCCGCACGCCGACCTCGTCAACGCCGCGGATGACGCGGCCGATGGCCTGGCGCGCGCGCCGCACAGCCGGAACTGTCAGGGCATACTCGAAGGCGTTGTCCTCGCCGAAGGCGTCGCCGTATGCTCGCTGGACACCCCGGACGCGCGGCGACCCGATGTTCACCAGCGGAATGCCCACGACGGCACAGGTCGAGAGCTTCTCGCCGTCGTAGTCGACGCCCTCGGTCAGCGTCCCGCGCGTCGACGTGACCATGACTTTCCCGTCGCCACTGAAGAACTCGCGTTTCAGCCGTTCGGTCTCCTCGTTGCTCGATGATTCGTCCACGAGGACCGACTTTTCGACGGCCTCCTGCAGGTACGCGCCGGCCCAGCGCGCCTCCCGGTAGTTCGGCATCGCCACCATGACGTTGCCCGGTGAGCGGGCCAGCGCGCGCAGCGCCTGTGCGTACTCGTCGCGGGTGGGGTTCCAGTTGTCACCGAGCGGGCGCATCATTTCGGGGTCGCCCCGGTTGCGCGCAGTAAACGGCGTCGCGTCGACGAGGTACGACGCCCGGTTCTCGGGCGGGAACGGCAGGTCGTAGGTCGTCGACCGGACTGGTCTTCCATCGCCGGATTGTTCGTCGGGGGCCGTCGAGCCCGTCTCGGCCATCGAGTCCAGTCCCGACACGCGGGTGAACACGTCCAGCGGTTCCAGCGTCGCGCTCATCAGGATACCGCCGCCGAGGTCGTCGAAGACGTTCCGCAGGGCCGTCGCGGGCATGCAATTGTAACACAGCAGCCCCGGCGTGTAGACAGCCTGGTAATCGGAATCGAGGCTCTGTCCGTGGTTCGGCGAGTGCTCCAGTTCAATCTCCCGGAGGAACGTCGCGTGGTCGCGCTCCCACCACTGCCCAGCCAGCACGCCGACAGCGGCACACACCGGCTGGCGGGTCAGCCCGAGCTGGTCGATTGCATCCTCGACGGCGGCCCCGACCTTCGACAGCGAGCGCCACAGCGACCCGTCGTAGCCCTTCCGCTCGGCCCACTCGGTCAGTTCGTCCTGCTCGACCGTGTCGGGGTCCCGGAGCGGAATCTCCCTATCGTGTTCCGGTAGCACCGACGGGTCCGCGCGCCAGCCCTCGTGTTCGGCGTCAAGGAAGGACTCGATGCGGTTGTCGAGCCACCGAACGAGGTCGTCGTAGAACTTCCGGGCCTGGTCAACCGCATCCAGTGGGACCTCACGGGCCGACAGCACCTCGCGGACCTGCGCCTTGTGGTCGGCGCTCTGCTGGGCGCGCTGGATGAGCGTCGTGCAGTCGTTGCGCGCCTGCACGATGCTCTGGCGGCCGAGGCGATCCGACAAGAGGTCCCGGACGCGCTCCTCGAGTCGGTGGGCCTCGTCGACGATGACGAGCGTCTGGTTGTCGAGTACGTCCGCAAGCAGCGGGCGGGAGCCCGGATCGAACAGGTGGTTGTAGTTCCCGACGATCACGTCGGCCTCGTTCAACATCACGCTCATCACCCGGTGGGGACAGGTCCCGCGTTCCGTTGCCGCCGGGAGGTAGTCGTCCATCGTCACCACGTGCTGTTCCCCGGCTGAGAAGTCGACGGGCGAGCCCTTGTTGCGGGCGTACCAGTCCGCCTCGAATGGACAGTACAGCGGCGGGTCTGATCCCTCCGCCATTGATTCTGGGGCCGTCGGCTGGGCCTGCCGGTACGGCGAGGCCGCGCCGGCCGTTCGAAGCGTGTCGTCACCAAGGGTGGATTGATCGGCCGCGTCGGGGCGTGCGGCCGCGGCGAGGTCTTGCCCTTTCCGCGGGTCCCACCACTGGTCGTCGTCGGCCTCACCGGCGATTGCGGCGTCCGCGACGGCCGCGCCGTCCGAGTGTCCGTCGTCCTCGACTAACCGCGCTGTCGCCTCCCTGAGGTCCTCACAGCGGTCGTGTGTCCCCACGTCGTCCGGGAACTGCCCCTCACGGCCGTACGGACAGAGGTCGCGCTTCCCGACCAGCGAGATGCCGGCGAACGGCTCCTCGATACCGGCGTTCAGCGCTCGCAGGTCGTCGACGAACTGCTGGAGTTGCTGTTTGACCGGCGTGACGACGACCATTCGCTCGTACAGGTCCGTATCGCGGACCAGGGTCGCGCCGGCGGTGAGCGCGGCCATCGTCTTGCCCGTCCCGCATGGGCCCTCCATCGCGAGAAAGCCGCGTGCCTTGCCCGCCTCGATGGCTCGTTCGACGGCGTCGGCCTGATTCTCGTAGGGCTCGTCGAAGCCGAAATACGTGCGCCAGGACTCCGTGCCCGTCGAGGCGGGGTCTCCCATCGAAACGGGGTTAGTCGTCCCGGTATTTGAACCGCGGGGTTCCCGTCCGTCGCAGTCGCTCAGTGTGAGTCGCGTCGGGACCGCAGTGAACCGAAAAACGGGCTGTGACTGGTCGCCGCCCAGTCACTGGCACCGAGCCGTTAGTCCAGCAGGCCGAGGTCGCTCAGGCGTTCGACGATGGTGTCGACGGCTTCCTCCGCATCCTCCTTTCGCTTCCCGCCGGTGACAACGAGCTTCCCCGAACCGAATAGCAGCGCGACCACGTCGGGTTCGTCAAGTCGATAGACGAGGCCTGGGAACTGCTCGGGCTCGTACTCGATGTTCTCGAGCCCGAGGCCGATGGCGATGGCGTTGAGGTTGAGCGAACTCCCGAGGTCCGCGGAGCTGACGATGTTCTGGACGACGATTTCGGGGTCGTCGTCGACCTGAATATTCAGATCACGGAGCTTGTCGAAGACGATACGCAGACTCTGGTGGACGTCGTCCGTCGACTTCGCACCCGTGCAGACGATCTTGCCCGACCGGAAGATGAGCGCGGCAGATTTGGGGTCCTGTGTCCGATAGACGAGGCCCGGGAACTGCTCTGGGTCGTAGTCGGCACCCTCGAGGTCCATCGCGACGCTCTCAAGGTCGAGTTCTTGTCCGATACCGGTCGAAGCAACGACATTTTCGATGTCAATGCTCTCTTTTGGGTCGACCATATAGTGTTTTAAATACCGGATTTAAATCATATAAACGTTTGTGATGCTGTGATTACTAGTCGTTCTTCGACCTCTACAACGTCCGACAGATCCCATTCAAGTAGGGGTCTGCCGGCTGAGCGACCCTGCTGTGGCCGTCTGTTCCGGCCCAGTAGGCTGCCAGCCCGGCGGTCACTGGGCCGCTGAAGACGCGACGATACCGCTATACAGTGTGGCCGTCGTTGTCGACGACGCTCGCAAACGCGACGTTTTCCTGGACGGTCTCGATCTCGACGGTCGGCGAGTCGCCCGGTTCGCCGTCGGGGACGATGACGACGTATCCGCGTTCGACCTTGGCGATGCCGTCGCCCTGGTCGCCGAGCGATTCGATGGTCACGTTTCGGATTTCGCCCTCGTCGACCGGCGGTTGCGGGACGCCGGTGTCGGCTCGTTCCGGTTCGGCATCCTGTGTAGGCGTTTGCGGCTGGGCTGTCGTCGACGAGCCGGCATCGACCTGCGATAGCAGGCCAACGCGGTAGGTCTCGCCCGGCGAAATCGCTCCGTGGGACACTTCGCTTTTCGGAATCTCGACGATATATTTGTCCCCGTCAGTCTCTACTCGCGCACTGAACAATGTACTGAGTGCATCTGGAACTTCGACCATAGGCTATTCTACGGCTCATGATAGATAATGGTCCTGCCCTGATGTGGTGAAAATTGCCGGCAGTTGCCGATTAGTCGTCGCTTTCGACGCGATTAGTGTCCGTTTCAACCCCGACTTCATCAAGCAGTTCCGCCCTGTGCTCGTCTAGTAGCGGCGCGCGACCACCGGGCGAGGGCATCGTCTCGGTCATCTTTATCGGACTGCCGGCGATGGTTATCTGTTCGTCGGCACCGGGCTGGTCGACATCGGTGAGCATCTCCCGGTCGTGGATGTGCGGGTCATCGAAGATATCAGCGGTGTTCTGGACCGGCGCAGCCGGCACGCGCCCTTCGAGCAGGTCAAGGAGGGTTTCCGAGTCGATGGTGGCGGTCCAGTCGGCAATCTCGCGGCGCAGGGACTCCCGGTTCGCGATCCGGCTGCCGGCGTCTGGATAGTCCGCGGCGAGGTCCGGTCGCTCCATCGCCTCGCACAGCGCCTCCCAGTGGCCGTCGGCGAACGCCGCGATGACGACGTGGCCGTCGGCGGCCTCGAAGGAGTCGTACGGGAACAGCGTCGGATGAGAGTTCCCCTGCCGGGTCGGCGACTCGCCGTCACAGGAGTACTGGTACACCGTTCGCTCACACAGCGACACCATCGAGTCGTACATCGCCGTATCGACGTACTGGCCCTCGCCCGTGCGTTCGCGGTGATGGACGGCCGCAAGGATGCCGACAGCGTTCAGTACGGCAGTGAAGAGGTCGCCGACGCCGGGGCCGACCTTCGTCGGCGGGCCATCCGACTGCCCCGTGATTTCCATGACGCCACCCAGCGCCTGCGCGATGAGGTCGAATGACGGCTGACCTTGTCGGTGGGTTTCGCCCGTTCGCGGGTCGCCAAAGCCCCGGATGGAAGAGTAGATGAGGTCCGGGTTGTGTTCTCGCAGCGTCTCGTAGCCGCAGTCGAACTTCTCCATCGTGCCGGCCTTGAAGTTCTCGACCACCACGTCTGCGCGCTCGACGAGCGAAAGGAACGCCTCGCGGTCATCGGCGTCCCCGAGGTCGAGTTCGAGCGAGCGTTTCCCACGGTTGACGCTCTGGAAGTACCCGCCGTAGGCTTCTTCGTCGCCGTCGCTCACGAACGGCGGGTTCGACCTGATGAGGTCGCCGCCGGGGCGTTCGACCTTTACCACGTCCGCGCCCATGTCCGCGAGCAACATCGTACAGTACGGTCCGGCGAGGACCTGTGTCAGGTCGAGCACACGCAAGTCGTCAAGCGCACCCATGCGAAAACCACGACGGGGCGGCCGCATAAACCTTCTTGAACGTCCGTTATAAATTCCTTAAGGCCATATTATCATGAAAGACCATTAGGTTTATCACTACCCGCCGACGACGACGTAGTACATGCCCCGGACCGTTATCCTCGGCGTGATTGGCTCCGACGCGCACGTCGTCGGCATCACGATTCTAGAGCAGGCGCTCTCGGCCGCTGGCTTCGAGGTCATCAACCTCGGTGTCCAGACGTCACAGGACGAGTTCGTCTCCGCCGCGAAATCTCACGACGCCGAGGCAGTACTGGTATCCTCGCTGTACGGGCACGCCCGCCAGGACTGCGAGGGGCTGCACGACGAGCTCGACGACGCTGGGCTTGACGTGCTCACCTACGTCGGTGGGAACCTCGCCGTCGGACAGTCCGACTTCGAGGAGACGCAGGCGACCTTCCGACAGATGGGTTTCGACCGCGTCTTCGACGCGGAAACGGACCCGGAAGAGGCTATCGAGATGCTCCGCGAAGACCTGCAACTGACGACAACAGAGGCGGAGCAGATCAGGGTTGACGGGTGACTATGCCAACAGACGAGCGACTCAGCGACGACCAGCTACAGCGCATCGCAAACGACCTCAGGGACAACTGGCACACGGGCCGCGAAGTCGACTTCGAGGAAGCTATCGCCTTCCACGAGTCACTGCCAGCCTCAAAACAGTTCGCCCAAGTGTTGGAGTCCGCCGATCAGCCGCTCCTCCAGCCACGGGCGGGTGTTCCCTGCCTCGAAGAACAGATTGACCTGCTGCGGTACCTGCAGGACGAGGGCGGCGCGGACCTCCTGCCGACGACCATCGACTCCTACACGCGGGACAACGAGTACGAGAAGGCCGAAGAGGGACTGGCCGCCTCCCGCGGCAGCGACGAGAACGAACTGAACGGCTTCCCGGCGGTGAACCACGGCGTCGAAGACTGCCGGCGGCTCATCCGGGCGCTCGACGCCCCGGTCGAGGTTCGCCACGGCACGCCGGACGCCCGGCTACTGGCGATGGTCACGCTCGCTGGCGGCTTCCAGAGCTTCGAGGGCGGGCCGATTTCATACAACATCCCCTACACGAAGCGACACGACCTCGCGACGACCATCGAACACTGGCAGTTCGTCGACCGGCTCTGCGGGGCCTACACCGAGCGCGGCGTGACCATCAACCGCGAGCCCTTCGGTCCGCTGACCGGCACCCTCGTCCCACCGAGCATTGCCATCGCGGTGATGCTCGTCGAGGGCGAACTCGCCGCGACACAGGGTGTTCGGTCGCTCACGCTTGGCTACGGACAGGTCGGAAACCTCGTGCAGGACGTGGCGGCGCTGCGGGCACTTCGGAAGCTCGGTAACGAGTACCTTCGCGACGAGGTGACCGTCACGACCGTCTTCCACGAGTGGATGGGCGGCTTCCCGCCCGACGAGGCACGGGCCAATGGCGTCATCAGTCTCGGCGGCGCGACGGCGGCCGTCGCCCAGCCGGACAAAGTCATCACGAAGTCCGCCCAGGAGTTCCAGGGTGTGCCGACGAAGGAGGCCAACGCGGCTGGACTGCGAACGACGAGACAGCTTATCGATATGATGATCGAACAGGACATCGACCTCGGGGGTATCGACGAGGAACAGGCGCTCATCGAACGGGAGACACGGGCGCTGATGGACGCGATCTACGAGGCTGGCGACGGCGACGTTGCACAGGGAGTTATCAACGCCTTCGACAGCGGCGCGCTGGACGTGCCCTTTGCACCCAGCGACGCCGCCAAGGGCGCGGTGCTGCCGGCCAGAGACGACGATGGCCGGGTCCGCATCTTCGAGTTCGCGGACCTCGCGCTCCCGGACGACATCAAGGAAATTCACGCCGCGCGACTCGGTGAACGAGCCGAGACCGAGGGCCGCGACCAGTCGTTCCGGATGGTCGCCGACGACGTGGACGCCATCAGCGACGGGAAGCTCATCGGGCGGCCGGCCGGCGACAACAGCCCTGCGGGGGGTGCCAGCGATGCGGATTGAGGACGTTCGAACAATTCCCGGCCTCTCGGGGTTCTTTTTCGACGACCAGCAGGCGATCAAGGACGGGGCGACCCAGACCGGGTTCGCCTACGACGGCCAGCCGGTCACCGAGGGGTTCGACCGCATCCGCGAGGCCGGCGAAGCCCTCATCGTCGAAATCGAACTCGCCGACGGCTCCATCGCGACCGGCGACTGCGCTGCGGTCCAATACTCCGGGGCCGGCGGCCGCGACCCGCTGTTCCGGGCCGAGAAGTACCGCCCGGTCGTCGAGGGTCCCGTCGCCGACGCGCTCCGCGGGCAGGACGCAACCCAGTTCGGGGCCAACGCGACGATGCTGGAGGAGATGAATGCCCAGCGCTCGGGCGGCGACCAGCTCCACACAGCGGTCCGCTACGGCGTGTCGCAGGCACTGCTGAACGCCGCCGCACAAGCACGCGGGGTGACGCCGACGGACGTGCTCGCAGACACCTACGACACCGAGCCGGCGACTTCGCCGGTCCCGGTATTCGGCCAGTCGGGCGACGAACGCCGCATCAACGCCGAAAAGATGCTCATCAAGGGCGTCCCGGTGTTGCCCCACGGCCTGTTCAACAGCGTCGAGAAGGTCGGAGAGAACGGCGAGGGGCTACGAGATTACCTCGCCTGGCTCTCGGACCGGGCAACGACGCTCGGGCCGGAGCCGTACTCGCCGCGCTTTCACGTCGACGTGTACGGCATCCTCGGGAAAGTGTTCGGGCCGCCCTATGACCGCACCGAGGTGACAGACTACTTCGAGACGCTGCGGGAGGCCGCCGCGCCCTACCCCCTCCAAGTCGAGGGGCCGATGGACGCCGGCGGCCGAGCGGAACAGATTTCCCGGATGGCCGAACTCCGCGACGGACTGGCCGATGCCGGCGTCGACGTGGATATTGTCGCCGACGAGTGGTGCAATACCTTCGAAGACGTACAGGCGTTCGTCGACGCGGAAGCGGCCGACCTCGTCCAGATAAAGACGCCGGACCTCGGCGGCATCCAGCGGTCGGCCGAAGCCGTGCTGTACTGTGACGGCACGGACACCCGGGGATACGTCGGTGGAACGTGCAACGAGACCGTGACTTCGGCGCGAGCCTGTGCCCACGTCGCGCTGGCGACCGACGCCGCGCAAGTGCTCGCCAAACCCGGCATGGGCTTCGACGAGGGGTTCATGGTCGTCACAAACGAGATGCGGCGGGCGCTTGCCAGACGGGACGCCACGCAGGAGGTGCCGGCTGATGACTGACTGGACTGAGCCCGACGCGCTGGATCTCTCGGACGGCGAGACGTTCGGTTCGCTGCTGGACCGGGCTGACACCAGAGAGAAGGGACACTTCTTCGAGTTCTTCGCCGAGGGCGACGAACTCACTCACGAGCCCGGCCTCCAGCTCACCCACCATGGCAGCGAGCAGTGGATGGGCCAGACGCTCAACCACGACCCGGCGTACTGGCGGGCCGACACCGCCCGCGAACGCGGCTTCGACGAGCGCCCGGTCCACCCGGATTACCTGCTGGCGTGCGTGATGGGCATCACCGTCGAGGACCTCTCAGAGAAGGGCGGGTACTTCCTCGGCCGCGACGACGTGACGTTCCATCAGCCGGTGACGGCCGGGACGCCGCTGTCAGTCACCTCGACTGTCGTTGACACCAAGACATCGTCCTCTCGACCGAAGTACGGCATCGTCACATGGGAGACGGAAGGCCGGGATCGCGAAACCGGCGAGACACTGGTATCCTACCAGCGGACGAATATGATACCGCGCCGCGAGCCAGCGGCCACCGACGGCGGCGCTGTCGGGGAGCAAGACGAAGGCGGTCCAGCGCTGCCCGACACCCTCATCTCTCCAGATGGCAAGTACTTCGGCGACTTTCGGACGGCACTCGACCGCGCCGACGCGGAGAACGCAGCCGTCGCCTACCGCCACGAGCGCGGGCGGACGATGGACGATCAACTGGTCGCTGGCCTCCCGCTGGCGACGCTCAACACCGCCCGCCAGCACCACAACCGTGACGAGATGGCCGATTCGCCGTCGGGCGACATCGTCGCGTACGGCGACGTGACCCGCTCAATTGCGCTGGCACACGCTCGCTCCGACGAGGCGACCTATCGCGAGCGTCGCTTCGCCGACGAACGGTTCCACGACTTCGTCACGCTGGGTGATACTATCTACGGCTTCACCCGCGTCCTCGACTGCGACCCAGGCGCCGGACCGGAGCGGGCCGGCGCGGTCACGTTCGAGCACGTCGCGTTCAATCAGGAGCAGACCCCGGTCTACTCGGGCCGGCGAACCGCACTCATTCAGCGAGATACATGACACGACTCTGTCGCTCATTCCAGACCGCACCGGCCGCGATACCGAACGACAACAGCGCGAAGTTCCTCGTCTCGGGACTCACCAGCGAGGGGTTTCAGGCCCCCGACTGGCTTGTCCCCGACATTGAGGACGGCACCGCGCCATCGATGAAAGACGAGGCCGTCGACAACATCGTCGAGCACATCCCGGACCACGCCGACGACTTCGCGGGGGACATCCTCCCCCGAGTCGAGTGGGCCTACGACGACGCTGATGCCCGCGAGCGTGGCATCGAGCAGGTGACTCGCTTGGCCGAGGAAGTCGGCGAGGAACTCGACGGCTTCGTCTTCCCGAAGACCGGCCGCCTCGACGACGTGCGCGACGCCGCGGGGGTCGTCGCTGACGCGGAGCGCGACGCCGGGCTTGCGGAGGGAACGCTGGAGATGGCAATCATTCTTGAGACGGCACCGGGTCGCTCGGACCTTCGCAAGATTTGCCAGTACGCAACAGACTCCCGGCTCTCCGGCCTCGTGTTCGGGCCGGTCGACTACACGGCGGAACTCGGCGGACGCACGCTCGACGGCGAGCGGCCCCGCTGGGACGGCCTGCTCGAAGCGCTGTCGAACGAGACGAGCGCGGCCGACATCGTCGCCATCGGCGGCCCCTTCGACCAGTTGTTCCACGACCGTGCCGGCGTCACCTACTACAACGCCGAAGGGTACGCCAATCAGGTGGAGTACGAGGCGACCATCGGGATCGATGGCTCGTGGTCGCTCCATCCCAAGCAGACCGAACAGGCGAATCGAATCCATATGCCGACAGTGGAAGAAATGGAGCGAGACCTCCACAAGATCGAGTCGTTCAACGAGGCCAAGCGCGAGGGGACCGGCGCAGTCGTCGTCGACGGCCAGATGGTCGACGAAGCGACCTACAAAAACTTCGCCAACACCGTCAAAACGGTCCGGGCCATCGACGACACCCACCCCGCACAGACCGAGGAGTACTACGACGATGACCTGCTGGCGCGGGCGAGAGACGTCGAACTGATTTTCGGCTGAGCCGGCGGTCGTTTCTTATTCGAAATAGTTCGCCAGCCGTTCGGCCGCTTCGTCGACCCGCGGCGTCACGAGCGCGAACCGTATCCAGTCGCGCCGGGACTCGCCGAAAGCCTCGCCGGGCATCCCGGCGACGCCGGCCTCGTCGACGAGTTCGTACACGTTCTCGAACGACCCGGGGAAGTCGGGGAACCGCGCCATCACGTAGAACCCGCCGTCGGGGCGGTTGTACTCGGCACCGGCCTCTGCAAGTGCGGCACAGAAGTCATCGACGCGATCTTCGAGTCGCCGTCGGCAGGCAGCGTAGTAGTCCGGACTCGTCGTCTTCAGCGCCCGCAGGACGGCGTACTGGGCCGGCCGGCTCCCGGTGACGTTCGTGAGCATGTGCTGAGTGCGAGCGCGTTCAAGCAGTGCCCCAGTAGGCCCGTCTTCTGGCGGGAAAATCGCGTAACCAACCCTGAACCCCGTAATCGCCATCGTCTTCGAGAAGGAGTTGGTGGCGACGACGTGGTCGGAATCGGCGTGCAGTGCCGAACCGAACCGACCCGCGTAGTCGAAGTGGTCGTACACTTCGTCACTGAGCAACAGCGCGTCGTACTCCTCGGCGATGGCCGCGAACTCGGCCATCGCGTCGGCGTCGTACACCGCGCCGGTAGGGTTGTTCGGCGAATTGACGGCGATGACGGCCGTCTCCTCGCTCGCAGCTTCCCGAACGTCCGTGGGGACCAGTCGGTTGTGCTCGTCGACCGGGACGAAGGAGATGTCCGCGCCGATGAAATTCGCTCGGCCGGCGTAGTAGGGGTAGACGGGGTCCGTCAGGAGGATTTCGTTGCCGTCGAAATGGTGGAGCCCGCCGGTCATCGCGAGGTGGTTCGCCTCGCCAGCGCCGTTCGTGACCAGCACGCGGTTCCGATCCACACCGCGCCGAGCGGCGATTTCATTGCGGAGCGGCGTGAGGCCCACGCTTGGCGGATACTGGTAGTCGTCGGCCGGGGCTTCGGCGTAGTCTCTGAGCCCGTCCCGAAGCCCCTCGGGTGGGTCCCAGTCGGGATTGCCCGACACCATGTCCACCACGTCCCGATCGGCCCGGGCCGCATACTGCATGACCCGGAAAAACTGGGGTTCCGTGTAGTCCATATGCACACTCCGACCGCCGGCCCCGTCTGCTTTTCTGTCTACTGGCGGATGTACAGCGTCAGCCCGCCGAGGACCAGCAGCAGTAGCCCCCACAGGAGGTCCGACCCCGGCAAGACCCAGAGGAACAGCGTCACGAGGCCCGACGTAACGAGTGACCAGCCAAGCGTCGTCTGATAGCTCACATACGCAGTTGTGTCTCTGAACTGAAAGTATCCCGCCCTGAACGCTTATTCGCCTGTCACGACAAACACCGGCAATGGCAGACGAGACAGCGGACCCAGTCGAGAAGCGCGTCGGCAAGCGTCTCCGAGAAGCTGCTGCTACGGTCGCCACCGCGGAGTCCTGTACCGGTGGCCTCGTGGGGTCGAAAATAACGGACATCCCCGGATCGAGCGATTACTTCGACCGCTCGCTGGTCACCTACTCCTACGAGGCCAAGCGGGAACTGCTTGCCGTCTCGCGGGAATCGCTGGACACCCACGGCGCGGTCTCAGAGCCGGTTGCTATCGAAATGGCTCGGGGCGTTCGCGACACCGCCCGGACCGACTGGGGCGTCGCCACGACTGGCGTCGCCGGGCCGAGCGGCGGTTCACCGGAGACACCCGTCGGGACGGTGTACATCGCCGTTGCCGAGGCCGCCCCGTGGGGGACCAACGAGTCTGGCGTGACTGTGTCCCGTTACGAGTTCGATGGCACCCGTCGCGAAATCAAAGCGAGCATCGCGACACAGGCGCTTCGGGACCTGGAAACCGCATTACAGGAGTAGTAAGCTCTTTCAGTCGGGACACAGACGGTCCGGTAGATGAACAAACGTGGGCACGTCCTGAACGCGGTCCTCCTGAGCATCGGACTGGGGTACGTTCTCGACCCCTCGGGCGACGTGACGACCTTCGCGACAATCGCGGAGGTGTTCCTTCCCATCGTCCTGGGTGCGCTGTTCCCCGATGTCGACACCGCCTTCGGCAAGCACCGCAAGACCCTGCACAACATCCCCGTCCTCCTCATATTCTTGGCCCATCCGCTGTATCACGGCGGTAATCTCCAGTGGGTGTGGCTCGGTGTCCTCACGCACTACGTGCTTGACTACTTCGGCTCCCGGCGGGGCATCGCGCTGTTTTACCCGTTCTCGGACACAGAGTATGGCTCACCGACGGGCGTGACAACCTCAAGCGACCGCGCTGAAGCCGTCACCGTCGTGATTACCGCCTTCGAACTGCTCGCGGTTGCCCTGCTTGTCCACGTACTCCCACAGTATCTGCCGCCAACGGTCAGAACCTTCGTCGTCGAGAACAGCGCGTTTCTGGTTTAGTACACTTTCACGTCGTTGAATCGACCGTCGTACGCGACGTGGTCGGGGTGGGTCGGCTCGGTTCCCTGTAACATCAACCGGTCGAACTTGCCCCAGGTGTTTTCCAGCCCCAGATGGGCCCACTCGACCGCCCGCCGCAGGTCGTGTGAGAGACCGTCGCGATGGAACAGCGATCGCTCCACGTCGTTTTTCAGCGCCGTACTGAGCGCCGCCACGTCGTCGAACGCTTCGGTAAAGTTCACGTACGCCTCGCCGACGGTCCCACGGACGTGAGCATACGACGAGACGAACGGCTCGTGACCGGTTTCCGACGTGAACGACTGCGCGCGGTCCCGGTGGTGGGACAACTGCTTGGGGTTGTACACTTCCAGCGCGTCGATACTGTCGTCGTACGCTTCGATGTCGTCCAGTCCGAGACTGACATTGAGAAAGCCGGGATGCGGAACCAGTACAGCGGCGTCTTGACGATTCAGTTCTCGCATCGCGCCGTCGAAGGTAATGAAATCCGGGATCGGCTCTTCGAGTCCGATGCCTAGCACGTGCCGGCGCTGTTGCCAGGTGCCAGTAAATATCTCTCTGGCTGGAAACACAGTCAGCTCTTCGTCGGAAAACGCCGCCGCTTGCCGCCGTATCTCCGGTAGGCGCGTGAAATGCGGCGCGTACACCAGCGCGTCGAGGCCACGTGCCTTCGCGCGCTCGACGACCCCCTCGTCGAGCACTTTCACGTGGAGATCAACGGCGTACCCCTCGGGTTGCACGGTCAACGCTATCTTCGTACTGCCATTAGGGGTTTCCGTTTTGGCAATCTGAGAGACAAAATCCTGACAGGTAGCAGCCAACGTTTTTAACCCCGCGTCGCCTGCCACTGAGCAAATGCCACGCTGGGAGTGCGACATCGAAGGGGACGACAGACAGTTCGACCGCGTCGAGGAGCTCATCATCCACCAGTCGGTCGAACACGACCGCATCGAGTGCAAGGTCTGCGGTGCCGTCGTCCCTGACGGCTACTTCGCTATCAAGCACGCCTTCGACGAACACTCCCGCGCGGAGTACGTTCGCGCCTACGACGCCTCCGCCGCCGAGGTCCGCCGCCGCGAACAGATCAAGGAGTCCGTCGAGGCCGCCGCGAACATGAGCGAGGTCATCGACCGACTGGAAGGCGGCGAAGCGTAGCGACCGCTTGTTTTTTGAAAACGGAGACGGCGTATCAATTGGTACGTCGCCGAAGAAGAATTATTCCCGTCTTTCACGGACAGCTACGCTCCCCGTTCGAATTGAACGAGGCGCGCTTCGCTGCGCTCAGCGCTCTTCGCTATCCAACACCCGAATCTGGTCACCACGCACGGTAACCGGAATCGGGACCGTCGCCTCGTACAGTTCGACGGTGACCTGATCCTTGCCTTCGTCGATACGCTGGACCTGCGCCTTCTCGCCCTTGAACGGGCCGGCGATGAGTTCGACGATGTCGCCCTCTGCGATACCTTCCACGTCCGGTTTCGGCGAGAGGAAGTGCTCGACTTCTGCCATCGAGGACTCGCCCTGCACGACGCCGTTGGCGTGGGGAATCTCGTCGAGGATGCGGTCGAAGACGTTGTGATCGTCCGCTTCCACCATCACGTAGCTGGTGAGCGAGTCCGGCGCAAGCGCGGCGTGAATCTCGTCTTCCTCGCGGGAGATGATCATGTCCGCGACGGTGCGCTCCTGACTGGCCGTGGTTTTGACTGCGTAGATCCCCATCGGTTTACACCGGCTTGCTGCCAGGGATGAAGGTCATCACGGCGAAGATGATGAACCCGAGCAGTCCGACCAGCGCGATGCCCGCGCCGGCGATTTTCGCGATCTGGGAGAACTCCTCCCACGACGGCGTACTCGCCAGTTTGAGTACGCGGATGTAGGAGGTGAGATCGTATGGAACGTCCATAGCGGGTCGTACCCACTGGTGGCTTTTCTATATTGTGGTGCGCGGCGACGAGTCCGGCCCTTCACAGAGCGGACTGTATAGTGTCACAAAAAAGCAGCCGACAGAACGGATCGATAATCGGAACGGACGTTCTGAACCCGTTCAGTCAGTCGTCGGTCAGCGCGGTTCCGTCCGACCCGTGTGACCCCAGTTCACTACTGCCATCGGCATCGCTGGTTTCGAACTGGTCGATGAGTTCCTTGAGGTCGGTCGCCTGACTGGAGAGCGACTGGATCTTCTCGGTGACCTCCGTGATCGACGCCGTCTGTTCCTCGGCGGACGCGGCGACGTTCTCGGCCTCGGCAGATGTCTCCTCGCTGATCGAGCCGACTTCCTCGGCCATCGAGACGACTTCTTCCATCGACGCCGCCTGTTCGTCCGTCGCGTCGCTGATAGCCTGCACGCCGTCGTTGGCTTCGTTGACCTGCTGGACGATACTGGTCAGCGAGTCGGTCGCGTTTTCGACCGTCTCTTTTCCGGTGTCGACGCTCTCACCCATGTCCCGCATGTCTTCGACGGTGGTGTCCGTCCGGGACCGGATGTCGTCGATCATCGACTCGATGTCAGTCGTCGCTTCCTGGGTTTCCTCAGCGAGCGTCTTGATTTCGCGGGCCACGACAGCGAACCCTTCGCCCGCTTCACCAGCTCGCGCGGCTTCGATGTTCGCGTTGAGCGCGAGCATGTTCGTCTGTTCCGCGATCTCGTCGATGAGCGTCGTGACCTCGCCGATGCGCTCCATCTCCTCCGCGAGGGACTCCACCTGTTCGATTGCCTCGGTGGACTTCCGCTCGAGCGCCTCGATTTCGGCGGCGGCCTGCTCGGCGTATTCGCGGCCGGACTCGCCGTCGTTGACGGCCTGCTGGGACTTCGAGGCGACTTCGTCGGTGGATGAAGTGATTTCCTCGACAGTGGCCGACAGATCGGTCATCTCGTCGCTCACCTGCTGGATGTTCCGGTTTTGCTCGTCAGCGCCTTCGGCGATCTGTTGCACCGACTCGCTCACCGACTCGCTGGCTGACCGCACTTCCTGTGCGCTTGCGGAAATCGTCTCCGTCGAGCTGTCGACGGTGCCGGCGAACCCTTCGATACGGTTGACCGTCCGTTCGAGTTCCGTGATCATCTCGTTGAAACTCTCCGCGATGTCGACCATCGCGTCGTAGTCGCTGTCGGTAGCCATCCGCTGGGTGAGGTCCCCGGCCGCCGACTTGTCCATCACGTCGCTGAACTCGGCCGCTTTCGCTTCGAGGGCGGACGCCATCGACTCAGCGTCTTCTTTCGCCGCCTCCGCCTCGTCTCTGGCGGCCTCGACGTCAGTAATCAACGTCTGGATGTCCTCGCCCATCTCTTCCAGCGCCGCGCCGAACTCGCCGGGAATGTTCTCGTCGAGTGCCGGGTCGTCGAACCGCTTTTCCGCGAGCGCGTCAGCCTGGTCAGCGGCGGTCGTCAGGTACGCCTGCATCGACGCGAATGAGTCGTACAGCTGTCCCATCTCGTCGACGCGCGTGGTCTCGGGGAGGGTGCTGTTGATCTCACCCGCGGCGATGTCCTCGGCGCTTTCGGCCACGCGGGAGAGTGCGTTCGCGGTTCCGCGCCCGATTGTCACACCGACGACGAACAGTGCTCCGACGGCAAGCGCCACCAGGAGCGCGATATTCTGTGAGACAGCCGATTGCAGGGCGAACGCGCGGTCCTGGGGCACGTGATACAGCAACGCCCACTCAGTGCCGGTCACCGGCGTGTACGCCATCACGTACTGCCCGTCTTCCATCCCCGTTCTGGCGGAGACGGATTTGTAGCCGGTTTCGCCGTTCAGCGCCGCTTTGACGCTCGTATCGGTCGCGTCCCCGGTTGCCGCGTACTCTTCGAGAATCGAGCTTTTCCGGTTGTCGAGTATGATCTGGCCGTCCGACCCGACGACTTTCACGTCGCCGGTCGCAAACGGTGACGTGAACTCGTGGGAGCGCGCCTCAAGCGACGCCGTCAGCACGACGTATTCATCGGTGCCGGAGACGGGCTGGACGAACGCGATGACCGATTCGTTCCCGCTCTGGTACGCTTCGGACGTGCCCGTCGGTCCCGACGAGACGACTGCCCCACTCGCGTCGGTCCACGGGTCGTCAACGTCGCTCAGTGCAACGCCGTTCAGATCGTCGTCGGTGCTGGCGGTGACTGTGCCGTCAGCAGTATCGACGTAATGCAGCGCACGGACATCTCCCGGGAGTCCAATGAGCTTCTGTTCGAGCCACCGCTGGTGGTCTGTATCCGAGGTTGACTCGGACCGGTCGCCGATAGACGCCGCAAGGAACGACGCAGTGGATTGCTTGTTCGAGACCCAACTCGACACGGAACTCGACTGGGATTCTGCAACGCCGAGAATCTGCTCCTCGGTCTGTGACTCGACCAGGGACCCCGTGTCGAGGTGGATCGCTGCGCCGCCGAGCGCAAGCACGACGACCACGCCGAGCAACAGGACGCCGAACTTCGCCGCGTACCGCCGCCGAATAACGTCAGGGAGCGCACGCTCCGTCGCCTGAACCATCCGGCTTGGAAGTGAACTCATTGGTTGCCTCCTGATTTGAAGAACCGTGACTGCAGTAGCTCCAGCGACTCGACTGACCCGTTATTGACTCGTTCGATCAGGTACGAACTCAGCGGTTCGAGGTTCGCAGTCAGGTCGACGCTTCCGGACGCGCCCTGATAGTTCACCGCTCGGCCTGCGTCGGTGAGTGACCGAACGCGGCCGAAGTCGCCGACAGAGACAGTGTGTCCGGACCCGCCGGAAACCGACTGAATGGTCTCGGCGATTGCCGGCCCGCTGGCTTCACCGGCCTGTTCGGCGGCACAGGCCATCAAAAACAGCGCGTCGTAGGAATTGACAGAGTACGCTCTGGGTTGGTCGATGTCCGAGAGGCGGCGGACGAGTTCGAAGTACGCTTGCGTCCGAGCAGAGGACAGCGACGCGCTGTAGAATCCGTCGTAGTACGACGGGAGGTCGCCGCCGAACATCCCCGCGGACAACACCCAAGGAACGTCGTACTCCGACTGATTGTATGCATCAAGGATACCCCGCTCCTGGCCGGAGACGCTGGTGAAGCTGACGGCATCAGGGTCGTTCTGGAACACGTCCGCGATCGTGTCGTCGAACGATCCCGACGACGGGTCGTACCGAACGTCGGCGACGATTTCGGCGTCCAGTGCCTCACGTTGTGCGTCTGCCAGTCCAGCACCGAACGAGTTGTCGATGCTCAGTAACGCGACGGAGTCCGCATCGATGTACAGCGGGTCGTCGACGACCTTCGCCATGACCAGCGCTTGCGTCCCGTCGCTCGGTACCGTTCGGCCGAAGTATTTCCGCCCGTTGGCTCGGCCGGCTGTCGACAGTTGCGGGGCAGTACTGGCAGGACTGACTTCCATGATCTCGTCGCTGGCCGCCTCCGGTGCGAGGGCGAGCGACGCGTCACTGACGAGGCCACCGACGAAGCCGGTGACACCACGGTCGACGAGCGTCCCGTACTGCTCGACAGCGGTTTCGGCGTTCGCTTCAGTATCAAGAATAGTCACTTCGAGGTCGTTCCCGCGGATACCACCGCCCGCGTTGACGTCGCTCGCTGCCTGTTCCACCATCCGCTTGCCGTGTTGCCCGAGTGGGGCGAGCGCACCACTGAGTGGGAGAAGCGCACCAAACTGTACAGTGTCACCGCTCCCGCTCAGAGAGCCAAGGCAGCCAGACGAGAGCCCCAAGCTCCCAGCTGCAATACATTTTTTGAGAACACCACGCCTCGAGTCTGAGTACATAGACAAAGAGTCCGAATTTCTGGATAAACGCTTTTCGGCGAGAATATCATTTATGATAGGGGGAGTGTAGATGAATCTGTACGTTTTGGTGATTAAAAAGAGTGGAAAATCTGAGACGACGAGGCAGTTTAGTCGACGTAGTCGATGTCTTCGCCGAGTTGCTGGGCGGCCTTCTCCTGTTCGGCCTCGCTCTGGCCGTAGATCTGTGGGCTCTCGACGCCGGTGACAACGATCATCGTCTCCATCTTGCCCTCGAACTCGTTGTTGACCGACGCGCCCCAGATGATGCGGGCGTCGGGGTCGATGCGGTCGTATATCTCCTCAACGACGCCCTCGGCTTCCTCGATGCTCATGTCAGGGCCACCGACGACGTTGACGAGTGCGGAGTTCGCGCCGTCGAACTCCACGTCCAGCAGCGGGGAGCGAAGCGCCGAGCGGATGGAGTCCTGAGCCTTGTTCTCGGAGTCGGACTCCCCGAGACCGATCATCGCGACGCCGCCGTTCTCCATGATGGTTCGAACGTCGGCGAAGTCCACGTTGACGAGGCCGGGCTTGGTGATCAGTTCGGTCATGCCTTTGACCGAGCGCATCAGCACGCGGTCACAGATCTTGAACGCGTCCTGGAGCGGCATCGACGGCGCGTAGTCCAGCAGACGGTCGTTCGGCACGACGATGACCGTATCGGAGACGGAGCGGAGTCGTTCGAGGCCAGCATCGGCGTTGGCACGGCGGCGCTCACCCTCGGCGGTGAACGGAATCGTGACGATAGAGATGGTGAGTGCGCCGGCTTCCTGCGCGGCCTGTGCGACGACCGGGGCCGCGCCGGTACCGGTGCCACCACCGAGACCGGCGGTGACGAACACCATATCCGAGCCGTCGATAGACTGCTGGATGTCCTCGATGTCCTCTTGGGCGGCCTCCTCGCCGATTTTCGGGACCGAACCGGCCCCGCGGCCACCGGTACGCTTGCGGCCGATGAGAATCTTGGTGTCGGCGGCTACCTCGTCGGCGAGGTGCTGTGCGTCGGTGTTTGCGGCGACGAGTTTGGCCCCGTGGATGCCCTCCTCCATCATCCGAGTGACCGTGTTCCCGCCAGCGCCACCACAGCCGACGACCGTGATCTTCGTTTCCAGGTCTTTGACAACGCTTGCCAGTTCCTCGTCGGACATCGTCCCCGACGTCGACATGTCCTGTGACGGCGTCGATGTCGTCTCGTCGACAGTGCCACCAGCCGCGTCCTCCCCGTCTTGTTCTGCCTCGTCGATAGCGTCGTCAATTATCGAATCCATAATTTAAAGCGTCCTTGCAGACGAGCAGTTATTAGTTTTCCCCCTGTGTCTGACGCTCGTCTGACGTGTTGAGTGCCAGTTTCGACGGCTGACACGCCAGTGTTCACAGCGTATATCGACGTATACGCTCGCGCTGGAAGCGTTCTGGGTCGATCTCTTCCCCATCGATTTCGACTGACTCGCCCGAGGCGAGCTTCCCGAACTTCGGCCCCTCCGGGATGCCAGCA
Source organism: Haloarcula sp. H-GB5 (assembly GCF_054850705.1). Lineage (NCBI taxonomy): Archaea > Methanobacteriati > Methanobacteriota > Halobacteria > Halobacteriales > Haloarculaceae > Haloarcula > Haloarcula sp. H-GB5. The sequence continues at coordinate 1,097,757 of NZ_JBTWBG010000002.1, forward strand.
GTTCGCGCGAGGTCCGGGTCGAACGCCGTCTCGCGGGCGACGAGTTTGTCCGCAGTCCACTCGACGGTGTCGAAGCGCCGTTCGAGTATTTCGACGAGTGGGTCGACGACCGTTTGCAGGTCCGTCGTCGCCGGACAGACGATCGGGCCGGTGAGGACGGTTCCGTTCTGTTCGGTCGCGTACGCGATGGACTGCCGTTCGACAGTTTCGCGCAGGGCCTCGCTATCGACGCCGCGCACGTCCGAAATAAGTTCGTCAGGGAGATCGATAACCGTCCACTCGCCGTCGTATCCGGGTGCAAGCTCTCCGAACCTGAGACCATCGTCGACCGGCCGGACAGCGTCTTCCAGCGCCTCGACGAGGCCAAGGTCGACACCGCTCGTCTCCTGAACGAACGTCTCACTGACGACGCGGTAGCCCAGCGACTCGATGGCGGCCGTGAGGTCCGGCCGGTCGCCCTCCATGAGGGCGTAGTCGGCCGCGCTGGCCCGGAAGGCCCGTTCGAGGACGGTATCGCGCTCCTCGTCGCTGTCAGCCCACTCCGCCAGTGCGTCCAGCGACCAGTTGGCGGCGATATGTCCGACCGCCCAGTCCGTCTCGCGGACGACGCGCTCGAACCGCGGCGCGTAGTGGCCGCCGCCGACACCGAGGAGGTGGCGGCGCGTCCCGTTTTCCCGCGGCTTGTCTGCCGGTTCGTCGGCGAGGTCCAGTATCGCCCTCGCAGCGGCCTCGGCGGCGTCTGGGTCCTCCCACTGTGGCTCCGCGCTGCCAACCTCGACGAACATCGACGGGACGCCGACCGTTGTCGGGCCGTGGTGCGTACACTCCATCCCGACCTCGTAGTCCGGCGGAGCGTGGCGCTGGAGCGCCGAAACTACGCTCTTGTGAGCACCGGGACAGGCGCGGGCGAACTGCCCGTCTTCGCCGCCGTACTCCGCGACACCGAAGTTCCCGGTGTGGTGGGCCGTCAGGAGTTCGTCCGTCTCGCCGGCGTGTTTTGAAGCGAACACCAGCAGGTCTAGGTCGTCGAACGCCGCCGCGACGTTTTCGATGTCCAGATGTAACGCCTCGAACTCGCGGAGTTCCACGCTGTCAGTTCGGTACACCGTGCCACCGCCCTCGGCGTCGGGCCGCGTTTCATCGACGCTCGTTTCCCAGTCACGCAGAGAACGCAGGTGTTCGCCGATGTGAGTCGACGCCGAGTCAGCGTGTGAGACGACGATTCCAAGCATCAGTCCGCGTTCTCCAGATTGGCCGGTTCACGGCCCATTGCGGTCCGGACGGCGTCACCAGCCAGTCCGAACAGGTGTTTCAGCGCCTCGCGGCGCTGGACGAACAGTCCGGCCCCGACGACGACGTACAGCCCTGTGTACGCTAGCAGGAGGTCGTGACTCGATATCGGCACAGCGATGAGATCTCTGATGATAGCGAACTCCAAAATCACCTGCGAGATGAACAGCACGAACAGCCCGACGGCTTCGCGGATACTGATCTCGAAGTTGACCAGAATGGCGAGCGCGAAGAAGGACTGAGCCGCTGTAATCCAGATCTCCGCGCCCTGTCTGGCGTCGAACGGCAGGACACCGTACCCGCCAAGGGCGATGGAGTACACCACCGCGATGGTCCCGATGAGCAGCGTCCACTGATTGAGTTTCGAGGAGATGAGGGCGTTGAACCCGGCCGTCGACCGGGCTTTGTTGACCAGCACGGCGACGACGATGAGTTCGGGCGATTCGCTGGCCAGCGGGGCGACCCACTGGATCATGAAGAACTCGGGGATGCCGTTCGCGACACCGATCTCTTCGAGCCCGTGGGCGAACGGCTCGACAGCCGTGAAGATCATCACGCCGGAGTAGCCAAACAGCGCCAGGACGACGAGCGGCCGCCACGGTAGCGACCACTCCTGAAAGTACTTCGGCACGCCCACAGTGTGCTCGCTGTGTTCGATGTCGGACTTGAGCACGAGGCCGATGTACGCGACGTAGAGGCCAACCAGAAACAGCGTATCGAAGATACCGATACCGCCACCGAGGGGGACGAGAAACGCCCACATCGTCGCCAGAAAGAGGAATGCAATCTCGGTTGCGATGTCGGTGTCCAGCTGGACAGCGTCTTTCAGGAACCCGTCGCGTTTCGTGACTGCCGCGTCTCGTGTCTTTGCGGCGCGCCAGACGGTGAACACGGCGATGCCGGCCCAGCCGATACCGATGAGGATGCGGTTCGCGCCGGTCATGTTCGCGATTGCGAGGTTCGCGTCGTGACAGGCACGAGCGAGCCCCCCGCTCGCGGACTCGATTTCTGCCGCCGTGAACTGGCGACAGGCTTCCGTTGTCGCACCACCAGCCCCGGCGTTCCAGGCGTACAGCGCGTCGACGGCGTACTCGGGAGCCACAGCGAGAATGGCGAGAACAGCGATAGCGAACGCCCTCGGTACGTCTTTCTCTGCGGTTTCAGCGCCCCAGGCCAGCAGGAACGACGCCCCGAGAACGGCGAGCCCACTGACCGCGACGGTGGTCACGTTCCCGACCGCAATGCCGGAGATAAATAGGTAAATCCAGCCGACAGTCAGGGCCAGCGCGACTGCGACTTGCATCAGTGGATGGCGAAAACGACTCACTGTCGGAAATGTGGCTGGGTCCGGCTGAAAAGCTTGCGAAAGTGTCGGCCTAAGGCCGTGCTTCCCACAGAGCGTGGCGTTGATACGACCGGGGCGCGCTGACGTTGGTATGGACGTTTACGGACTCATCGGGAACCCGGTCGGGCACTCGCTGTCGCCGCCGATGCACGAGGCGGGCTACGAGGCACTGGGGCTAGATGCACGCTACGTCACGTTCGAACCAGCGGCGGATTCTGGTGCCGAAGCCATTGAAGCGGCTGAGACGCTCGGGATCGACGGCCTCAACGTCACGATCCCGTTCAAACAGGACGTGCTGGACACCGTCGACCCCGCACCGCTCGCCGAACGCATCGGCGCGGTCAACACTGTCGACTTCGACGGCGGGACGCCGACAGGCTACAACACCGACGCGGTTGGTGCGGTCAGAGCGCTGGAACACCACGACGTATCGCTGTCGGGCACGGCGGTCGTCGTCGGGGCCGGCGGTGCGGGGCGAGCGGTCGCGTTCGGTCTCGCCGATGAGGGGCTGTCGGTGCGGATCGCAAACCGGACCGAGTCTAAAGCTGACGCGCTCGCGGATGAAGTACCGGACGCTTCCGGCCACGGGCTCGACTCGCTCCCCGACCTGCTTGCGGACGCCGATGTCCTCGTCAACTGCACCAGCGTCGGCATGGAAGAAGAGACGACACCGGTCCCCGCTGACGCGTTGCACGGTGACCTCGCGGTGCTTGATGCGGTGTACACGCCGATCGAGACCCGTCTGCTACAGGATGCGGCGGCCGCGGGCGCAACGACAGTCGACGGTGCGTGGATGCTCCTGTATCAAGGGGTCGAAGCGTTCGAACGCTGGACTGGCGAAGATGCGCCAGTGGACCGGATGAACGACCAGTTGCGCGACCACCTGTAGCGGAGCGGTCACCAGCAAGAGATTTGTGTGGGGGATAAATACGTTCATGTATGGGTCTGCTTCAGAAATTGAAATCCGCCCTCGGGCTTGACGGGACTGGGTCATCCACGTCGGGAACTAACCGCGACGTGGACGTGACCGTCGAGCGAGAGCCCTCTACTGAAGACGAAGACGCTGTGAAGGGGACGAACACCGCGACGACTACCGAGACCCACACATCCGATACCGCGGCTGGGGACGGTACTGAATCAGGGGATGGGAGTGCGACGCCCGCTCACACGAACGAGTCGGAGACTGCCGCGTCACCGACCACTACTGATGACGAATCGACATCTTCGGCCGATGATTCTTCTATGAACTCCGAGACAGAAACGGTGGCCGACGACGAAGCCGGCGACTCGGAGGCCACCGCTGACGAGGACCCGGCCGAGGCCGATGCGGAGCCAGCCGAATCCAACAATGACTCGACCGATATCGAGGAGGGGAGCACCGCCCCTGTCACAGACATCAAAGGTATCGGTCCCGCCTACGCTGATCGACTCGCCGATATCGGTATCGAGACGGTGGGCGAGCTGGCCGTCGCGGATGCAGCAGACATCGCCGCAGACACTGACCTCTCCGAGAGCCGTGTTTCAGGCTGGATCGAGCGGGCCGAAGACTTCTGAGACCGTTGACGTTCCGTCTTTGTGCACCGAACCGCAAGGGAATTAGTCGCCGCACTGTTTTCGTTCGGTAATGCAATCGGTCGAAACCGACCGGACAACGTTCACCGACCTCGCAGCCGATGCGCCCTCAGAAGCGCGCGTCCCTGTCGAGGTTCGAGTGGACGTCGATGACCCGTTTCTCGCTTATCGCCGGGCGCGCGACGAGACTGGCGGTGTGTATCTGGCGACGACCGGCGGACAGTCTGGGTGGGGCTACTTCGGGACCGCTCCGGCGGACTTCCGCGAGGTCGATCCGAGAGCAGGCGGGACCCTCGCCGCGCTGACCGAGTTTCTCGATGACGAACGACTGGTCCGCGGTGACTGCGACGTGCCGTATCCCTGCGGAGCCGTCGGCTGGCTCTCCTACGACGTGGCACGGGAACTGGAGTCACTGCCCGACAGCGCCGACGCTGACCGCGCGCTCCCGAACCTCCAGATAGCTCGCTACGACCGCTTCGCCGCCTGGGAAGAGCCACGCGGCGAATCGGTGACGTTGCGCGTGACGGCCTGCCCGCGGGTCGGCGACTTTGAGACGCCAGAACTGGCCTACGAGTTCGGCAAGCAACACGCGCTGGATCTGGCTCGGGCGGCCATGCAGGGCGATCCTGCAGTCGAGGACCCGCCGGTCGAAGCCGACGAAGCGACCTTCGAGAGCGACTGCACGCGCGGGGCCTTCGCCGACCGCGTCCGGACAGTCAAGCAGTACATCCGCGACGGCGACACGTTCCAAGCGAACGTCTCGCAACGCCTGCGCGCACCCGCCGCAGTCCACCCGGTCGAGGCCTTCGACGCACTTCGAACTGTGAATCCCGCACCGTACTCGGCCCTGCTTGAGTTCCCCGGCGTCGACCTCGTCAGCGCCAGCCCGGAACTCCTCCTGCACCGCGACGGCGACCGGATCGAGACCGAACCCATCGCCGGTACCAGGCCGCGTGGCGAGACGACTGAAGCCGACGACCGACTGGAGGCGGACCTGCTCGACGACGAGAAGGAGCGGGCCGAACACGCGATGCTCGTCGATCTGGAGCGCAACGACCTGGGGAAAGTGAGTAAATTCGGGAGCGTCGAGGTGTCGGACTACCGCCGTGTCGACCGCTACTCAGAGGTGATGCACCTCGTCTCGGTCGTTGAGGGCCGACTCCGCGACGGCGCGTCCCTGCAGGACGCCATCGCCGCGGTGTTCCCCGGCGGCACCATCACCGGTGCGCCCAAGCCCCGGACGATGGAGATTATCGACGAGGTGGAGGCGACCCGACGGGGGCCGTACACCGGCTCCATCGGCCTGTTCGGCTTCGACGGCAGAGCGACGCTGAACATTGTCATCAGGACCCTGGTCCGGTACGCCGAGGAGTACCACCTCCGCGTCGGTGCCGGCGTGGTCCACGATTCGGACCCCGATAGCGAGTATCAGGAGACGCTGGACAAGGGCCGCGCGCTCGTCAACGCCGTCGACGAGGCGCTGGGGCGGCGCGTCGACCTGTCGATGGAGGGCGAGGGATGAGCGGTCATTTTGACAGCGGTGGTAGCGGCGATAGCGGCACCGACGCCGCGGGCGGTCCGGCAACAGATTCACTGGCGCCGACCGTGCTGGTCGTCGACAACTACGATTCGTTCGCGTACAACCTCGTCCAGTACGTCGGTGAGGTGGTCCTCCGCCTCGGCGGGACTGAGGACGACGTAGTTGTGCGGCGCAACGACGCCATCGATATCGAGGACATCCGAGAGATGGACCCCGACGGCATCGTCGTCTCGCCGGGGCCGGGGACGCCCGAGGAGGCGGGCGTCTCGATGCCTATATTCGAAGAGTTGGAGTACCCGACGCTGGGAGTCTGTCTCGGCCATCAGGCACTGTGTGCGGCCAACGGCGCACCCGTCGGCCACGCCGAGGCGGTCGTCCACGGCAAATCTTCGTCGGTTACCCACGACGGCACAGGTGTATTCGAAGACATCCCGGACCCGTTCGACGTCGGCCGGTACCATTCGCTTGCGGTCGACCGCGAGCACCTCCCCGACGTGTTGACCGAGACAGCGTACACTGTCAGCGACGGCGATACTGCTGGGACCGCTATGGCATCTGATTCGGACGACGCTGCCACCGCCGACGGCACGAACGAGTCGCAGGTCGTCATGGGTGTCCGCCACAACGACCGCCCGCACATCGGCGTGCAGTTCCATCCCGAAAGTATCCTGACTGACCACGGTAAGACCATGATCGAGAACTTCTGCCTGCTATGCAATACCACGTAAACGGGACGCTCGTCCCCGAGGACGAGGCGACGGTATCGGTGCGCGACCGCGGGTTCATGTACGGCGACGCGGCGTTCGAGACGCTTCGGGCCTACGGCGGCGAGCCGTTCCGGTGGGACGCCCACCGCGACCGCCTCCAGCGGACGGCCGAGACACTGGGCTTCGCCGACGCCGTGCCCGGTGACCTCCGGGAGCGCGTGGACGAGACCCTCGCGGCTAACGACTTGGAGGAGGCGTACGTCCGACTGTCTGTCACGCGGGGCGTCCAGCCCGGAAAGCTGACGCCAGGGAGCGACGTTGACCCCACGGTCGTCGTCATCTGTAAGGGACTGCCACGGGGCGGCTTAGAGGGTGAGCGCGTCTGGGACGAACCGGCGTCGGTCCAGACGGTCAGGACCCGGCGGATTCCCAGCGAGGCCGTCCCGGCGGATGCGAAGACGCACAATTATCTCAACGGGATTCTCGGCAGACTCGAACTCCGAAAGGCCGCCGCTGGTGGCGATCCCGCCGACGAGTGCCTCATCCGGGACACGGACGGGAATCTGGCCGAAGGAGCGACGAGCAACCTCTTTTTCGTCACGGACAACGGTCTCCGGACGCCGAGTACGGACCTCGATCTGCTACCGGGGGTCACCCGCGACGTGGTGATGGACATCGCTCGCGGCGAGGACTTCCCCGTCGAAACGGGCCACTACTCGCTCGATGCCCTGCGCGACGCCGATGAGGCGTTTCTCACAAACTCGACGTGGGAGATCCGGCCGATCGAGACCGTTGACGGCATCTCCGTCGGGAGCGGGCCGATGACGAAGCTCCTCCAGCGACTGTTCGACGAGCGCATCGAGGAGCAACAGTACTGATTGCACTGAAGGGGTAGAAGGCAAGCCAGCGTGGATCGCTGGCGTGCTAGCTGACTGGTGCCCGCGTCCGCGGCCTACTCGGGTGCGTAGCAGACCCAACTTGTTGCGGGAACGGTGATCTGGACCCAGCTGTCACCGTTGGTCGAGATATTGTTCGCGTTGCCGCTGTAATCGTTGAGTGCCTGGTTCGTCCAGCTCGTGGGGACCCATTTGCTCCGCTGGCTGCTCGCACGGTTCAGGCCGACGAGGAGGTTCTCTTTGCGCTCGTAGACGTACAGGTCCTGATCGACGTGACGGGTCTGAGCGTCGCCGCTTGCGAGGTTGTTCCGGATCCAGAGGAGGTTCCGGATGTCGTCGTCGTCGACACTGATACGGTTGCTGTACACCCGTGGATACCCCTCGTACGTGAGGATGTAGGCGTACGCGAGTTTCTCGTAGTCCGGCGGCCCGCTGTCGTGGTTTGAAACGAACGTGAACGCCTGGAACGGCGACTGATTCACCATGCCGGCGCCGTCGAGCGCCTGCATATCGCCGCCGCTGTGGAACGTCTCCTCTTTCATCGTGTAATAGAGTGGGTAGTCAGTAACGGACATCCCCGTGTCGGCGTACCCCTGGCAGACGCTGACATCGCCGTCGAGCACCTCACCCACTGTCCAGAGATCGAGGTCGTCGGCCCACTGGTTCGCGTAGTCGGCGAAAAACGACTCGGGGACGTGTTTGGCGGCGTCCCAGCGAATGCCGTCGACACCGAGGTCCGCGTACTTCTGGACGTAGTTCTGTAACTCGCCGCGGACGTATTCGGACTTCTGTTTCAGGTCTTTCAGCCCGACGAGCCAGTCGTCCTCGACCGACTCTGGATCGTCGTAGTTAATGTCGTCTTTCGGGTGGAAGTCGCGTTCGCTGAACCGGGGGAGGTCCTCGAACGTAATGCCCGGCGCGTCCCGGAAGTCGTCATTTGCAGCCATGTGGTTGATGACTGCGTCGGCGACGACGTCGAGGCCCTGATTGTGGGCCTCCTGAACCATCGCCTCGTACTCGGCCTCTGTGCCGAACACGCTGTTGAAATCCGTCAGGTCGACGGGCTGGTACCCCAGCGGTGGGTCGGTGACACCGTTTTGATGGCTCCGATCGAGGCGGCTCCGATGGGCCGGTGGAACCTGAATTGCATCGTAGCCCTGTTGTGCAACTGTTTCCAGTGTTGCTGTGACTTCTGTCCAGTCTGTGTGGTAGTACTGGTACACCGCGCTATCACCGACGGCGGCGCTACTGCTGACCGATGTGGCGGTGCCGAATACTGCAGCACCGAGCGCGCTAATCCCTTTCAGCACAGTTCGCCGAGACGCTCGGCCACTGCCGGTTGTTTGGGTTCTGTTCATCTGGAATCGAAGGTGTGTCTCATGTTATCTACCATGCACATCTGCAAAAAATGATGAAACACTACATCACAATAAATAGTCGGTAGTGATAGTAGAATTATGTGTCAGAGCTCGAGAAAACCTGAATGCTAATCAGGGAAAGAATCGCCGACAGAGCCGCTATCTATACCCTCTTCCGACTCTCGATATATACAGCGTTGGGAACGTATTTCTTATTTGATTGCTTAATTGCAGACTCACTCTGTATCGAGGCGGCTCGTTCACACCACGTCTTCGCGCTCCACACCGCCAATAGCGAGACGCAACTCAGAACCCGACGTGCCAGTGGACATCAGAATCCCGACGAGTGGTTCGCATCAGGGACCCGCTTGGTGGCCGTTCACGGCTTTGGCGACTTGATTCCCACCACAACTGTCTGCGGAGCTACGTTCCGCGCTACTCGCCGTGACCGGCGGTTTGAAACGGCTTACATCCTTACGGATGCGTAGTATGGACGAGGATAGCCGTATCGTCGCACTGGACGAGGTACCTGATGACGGAACCTTTCTGTTCACTGTTCGCGACGGGTTCGACACCAAGGAAGCGATTATTGTCGAGTTGTCAGATACAGTCGTCGCGTTCGAGAACTACTGTCCCCACTGGACGGATGTCCGATTGGACAAGGGTAGTGGAGCGACGATCCGCAACGGGGAACTGGTGTGTGAGAAACACGGGGCGACGTTTGCATCCGATTCGGGGCTGTGTAGCTACGGTCCCTGCGAAGGGGCGGTTCTGGAGGAAGTCGCTATCACCACCGAGGACGGTGATGTCTATCTGACCGACGAGCGCTACGAATTCGAAAATCAGGGACCGTCGGGCGACCACGACCTTTCATCGCGCGGTCGCATCGGCTTCTCCGGGAACTGAACGAACAGAACCGGTGCCGCTGGGAGTCGGTCCTGTATCAGCTGATCCGGTACGCCGGCTCCGAGACGGCCTCGCATTTGCACTCCGGACACCGGCTCGGTCGGTTCGTCAGGTCGTCGAAGTCCGTGAAGCCGCACTCCTCGCACTCGGGCGGCGCGACGAGAAGCTGTTCGTCGGTCGATTCTAGAGATTTCGAAATATGCTCTACGTGTGTGAGCGCGTCGCTGGTCTGTATCTCGAACTCGTTCGCGATTGTCCCGGCGGCCATCGCTTCGTCGCGTAGTTGGTCAGCGATGCGCTGGCGCGTCGTCCGACTTGCCTCGCGCATGGGAGAAGTTGGCATCCGATTGTTATAGGCTTTGTTCTGTTCTTGTGGCACCACCGTCGCCGTCTCCCGGCCAGTTCCTCCATCCGCCACGATACTTTATCACCGACGGCGGTGAACAGCGACACCAACCGATGTTCGATCGAATACTCGTTCCGACCGACGGCAGCCCCGGTTCCGAGCGCGCGTTTGAGGCCGCCGCGACGCTCGCAAGAACACACGACGCCACCGTTCACGTCCTCTCGGTCGTTGACGAGCATGGACCCACGGACGACTGGGATTACGACGGCGACTCCCCAGCAGCGGCCTTCATAGAATCCCAGGCCGACCGCGTCAACACCGAGGGCCTGTCCGTCACCTCCGCGGTCCGCGAGGGAGTTGTCCATGACACGGTTCTCGACTACGCCGACGAGACCGACATCGATCTCATCGTCATGGGGACCCACGGTCGAACTGGGGTCCGGCGGTTCCTTCTGGGCAGCGTTACCGAAAAGGTCGTCCGTCTCGCCGACGTGCCAGTCCTCTCGGTCAAAGCCGACGCGGAGCCGGGAACCGTTTCGTTCGACGATATTCTGCTCCCAACCGACGGCAGTAGCGGCGCAGAGGCAGCGATTGAACCGACGGGCGCGCTCGCAAGCGTAACCGATGCCACCGTCCATCTTGTTTCGGTCGTGGACACGCGGTCGCTCGGTGTCGATGTCGGATCGGGCGTTATCGTCGACGAGCTGGAGTCAGTCGCGACGGATGCAGTCGAGAATACGTCCGACCGACTCTCCGAGATGGGGGTCGAAACCGTCGAGACAGCTATCGCACACGGCGTCCCGTACCGGGCCATCCTTGACGCTATTGAGGAGGCTGATGCTGACCTCGTCGTCATCGGCACTCACGGCCGCACCGGCATCGACCGCTACCTACTGGGCAGCGTTGCGGAAAAGCTGGTCCGAACCTCGCCGGTGCCGGTGATGACTGTTCGAGCGTCGGACGCCGGTGAGGAGCAATAACGCCGCTACCAGCGGCCTATCGTAGGGACGGCCAGCCGGTAAGACAGCACCGAACGGCGCTCGACTAACTATCCGAAGTTCTCGACCTTCGCGTCGTCAGTGTTGACCCCAGCAGCTTCCAGCGCTTCCGTGGCGGCGTCGAGGAAGTCCGCGAAGCCGTAAATGAACACCTGCCCGCCGTCCTCGACGGCGTCGGCGACTGGCTCGGTCAGGGACTCCTCGCTGCCGATGACCGTGACGAGCGCTCCGGCCTCGGCGAGCGCGTCCAGCCGCTCCTCGTGGACCGGTGCATCGTCCTGATACACGACTGCGGCCTCGTTACCGTCGTCCAGCGCGCGCTCGGCGATACCGACGGCTGGACCGACACCGGGACCCCCGGCGAGAACGACAGCGCGACTCTCTCCTTCGTAGTAATCTGACCCGAACGGCCCGGCGATGCGGACGCCGTCGCCCGCTTCGAGCGCGCCGAGCTGGGGGGCCAACTCGCCGTCGGGGTCGATGCCGACAGTGATCTCGAACGCCCCCTCAACCGTCGGTGAGGAGATCGTGTAGAACCGCGAGACGTCCTCCCCCTCAACGGGTAGCGTCAGCTTGACGAACTGACCTGGCTGTGCGTCGAAGGCGTCCGGTGTCTCGAAGTCGATCGCCACGGTATCCGGTCCGACATCCCGGACGGCAACCACGTCGAGGACTCGTTCATCCATACCGCAGAGTTACCGTGACCGGGCAAGGGGGTTACGGTCGCGGAGTTTCACGTTCGTCGGCATCGATTGCCGGTGTTTTCCCACATACGGTGTATTATGCCGGTATCCGCTCGAAACTACACCGGTATTCACTCGAATGCGAGTAGTGCGCGCGCGGGCGGTTACGGAAGGCTTTTCCTACCACGCTGGCTACCCGAGGGATATAATGCCAGAGGACCTGAACTGGGCCATCGGCGGCGAAGCCGGCGATGGAATCGACTCCACCGGGAAGATTTTCGCGCAGGCACTCTCCCGGGCTGGTCGACACGTCTTCACCTCAAAGGACTTCGCCTCCCGCATCCGTGGCGGGTACACTGCCTACAAGGTACGGACGTCAGTCGACCGCGTCGAGAGTGTCGTTGACCGCCTCGACATCCTGATCGCACTCACCGAGCGCACCATCCACGAGAACGAGGACGAGCTCCACGAGGACTCCGTCATCATCTACGACGGTGAGCGCTCGACGATGCAGGACGTGGAGGTTCCCGGCGACGCGACGGCACTCGAAGTACCGCTGAAACGGCTCGCCGAGGACGCGGGCGGGGCCATCATGCTCAACGTCGTTGCGCTGGGCGCGGCGTGTGAAGTCACCGGCTTCCCCATCGAGAACCTCGACGAAAGCCTCGAAAAGCGCTTCGGTGACAAGGGCGAGGCCATCGTCGAGAACAACAAGGAAGCCGCCCGGAAGGGCCAACACTACGTCCAGGAGGAGTACGGCGAGTTCGACTACGACATGGAGACCACCGACGAGGACTACGTGCTCCTCAACGGCGACGAGGCCATCGGCATGGGCGCTATCGCCGCCGGCTGTCGCTTCTACGCCGGCTACCCCATCACACCGGCGACGGACGTGATGGAGTACATGACCGGCCGCGTCGACCAGTTCGGCGGCAAGGTCGTGCAGGCCGAGGATGAACTGTCGGCCATCAACATGGCGCTTGGCGCGGCACGTGCCGGTGCCCGAGCCATGACCGCAACGTCCGGTCCGGGTATCGACCTGATGACCGAGACGTTCGGGCTGGTCGCCACCAGCGAGACGCCGCTGGTCATCTGTGACGTGATGCGTTCCGGTCCCTCGACCGGGATGCCGACCAAGCAGGAACAGGGCGACCTCAACATGACGCTGTACGGCGGCCACGGCGAGATTCCGCGGTTCGTCGTCGCGCCGACGACCGTCTCGGAGTGTTTCTGGAAGACCGTCGAGGCGTTCAACCTCGCCGAGAAGTACCAGACCCCGGTCTTCCTCGTCTCGGACCTCGCGATGGCCGTGACGGAACAGACCTTCTCCCCCGAGACCTTCGACATGGACGAGGTCGAAATCGACCGCGGGAAGGTCGTCGACGAGAACGAAATCGACACTTGGCTGGACGAGAAGGGGCGCTTCCAGGCCCACTTCGCGGCCGCCGACGGGGTCTCGCCGCGTGCATTCCCCGGCACGACCGACGGCGCACACATGACGACCGGCCTCGAACACGACGAACTCGGTCGCCGGACCGAAGACACGGACGTGCGTATCGAGCAGGTCGACAAGCGCCAGCGGAAAGTCGAGACCGCCCGCGAGCAGGAGGACTTCGACTACCGCGAGTTCGGCGACCCCGACGCCGACACGCTCGTCATCTCTTGGGGCTCCAACGAAGGGGCTCTGCGTGAGGGGCTGACGCTGCTGGAGGAGGACGGATACGACGTGCGGTTCCTTTCTGTGCCGTACATCTTCCCGCGGCCGGACCTCTCCGAAGAGATCGAAGCCGCAGAGGATGTCATCGTCGTCGAGTGTAACGCCACCGGCCAGTTCGCGGATGTCATCGAGCACGACGTCCTCGAACGGGTACAGCGCATCAACAAGTACAACGGCGTGCGGTTCAAAGCAGACGAACTGGCGACCGAGATCAAGCAAACGCTTGACACACCCGCGGAGGCAACACAATGAGTTCCGACGTTCGCTTCACAGACTTCAAATCCGACAAGCAACCGACCTGGTGTCCCGGCTGCGGTGACTTCGGGACGATGAACGGCATGATGAAGGCACTGGCAGAGACGGGCAACGACCCCGACAACACCTTCATCGTCGCCGGTATCGGCTGTTCCGGCAAGATCGGGACGTACATGCACAGCTACGCGCTTCACGGCGTCCACGGCCGCGCTCTGCCGGTGGGCATCGGCGTGAAGATGGCCAACCCGGACCTCGAAGTGATGGTCTCGGGCGGCGACGGCGACGGCTACTCCATCGGTGCCGGCCACTTCATCCACGCTGTTCGCCGGAACGTCGACATGAGCTACGTCGTGATGGACAACCGCATCTACGGGCTGACCAAAGGGCAGGCCTCGCCGACCTCGCGCGAGGACTTCGAAACCTCGACCTCGCCTGACGGGCCGAACCAGCCGCCAGTCAACCCGAAGGCGCTGGCGCTGGCCTCCGGTGCGACGTTCATCGCGCAGTCGTTCTCCTCGAACGCACAGCGACACGCCGAGATCGTCCAGAAGGCCGTCGAACACGACGGGTTCGGCTTCGTGAACGTCTACTCGCCGTGTGTGACGTTCAACGACGTGGACACCTACGATTACTTCCGCGACGCCATCGTGGACCTCGACGAGTCCGACCACGACCCATCGGACCGCGACCAGGCCAAGGACAAGATCCTCGAAAGCGAGAAGGAGTACATGGGCGTCCTGTATCAGGACGAGGACTCCGTCCCATTCGAGGAGCGTGAGGGCGTCGAGGGCTCGATGGCCGAGATTCCGGACGGCGCGCCCGAGGGCGCGATGGATCTCGTCCGCGAGTTCTACTAGACCACCTTTTTCAGCGTCGCCTTTCCTCGCGCGATCACAGAGCGCGCTGTGGGAAGGCTCCTCGAAAAACGTGGGCGAAAAAGGCCGGAATCGAGGCCGAGCCTCGATTCCGGTGAAACGGCGGCCTGCGGCCGCCGTATGCTGACCACTGTGATTTTTGACTCGCTGACCACCCGGCGACAGCACATTGGCTTTGGGACCGACGCCTACACAATAGAATCGGGTTTGGACCCATATGCGGGCATCCCTAACAACAGGTATGCACGTCTTCTGGCACCAGCGGGACCTCCGGATACCGGATAACCGCGGACTGACTGCCGCCGCCGCAGACGAGGAAGTACTGCCGGTGTATGTTCTCGACACGGACCTGCTGTCGAAGGTCGGGAAGCGGCAGCGAGCGTTCCTGCTGGCCGGCGTCCGAGCGCTGAAACAGGCGTATCGGGACCACGGCGGAGATCTACTCGTCAGGAAGGGAAGCGCCGTCGAGGTGCTCTCAGATGTCGTCGACGAGTACGATGCCGACCGGGTGTACTACAACGAACACTACCGGCCCGCGCGGCGGAACCGCCAGCGGCGAGTCAACGAGTCGCTCCCGACGAAATCGCTGACAGACCTCGTGCTCGTCGACCCGGCGGGGCTCGATAGCCGGTACCAGAACCACAGTCGCTTCTACGACGACTGGCAGGCCCACCACAAGCTACCGCCGGTAGGACGTCCGGAAGGCGACTCGCTCGTCGACATGTCGGACTCGACGACGGCCCCGAGCATCAAGACGGATATCGACTTGCCGACGCCCGGCTACGAGGGCGCACGGCAGCGGTATGACGACTTCCTCACCGGCGGCATCGAGACGTACAACGACACTCGGGATGATATGCGGGCTGCCGTCGAGCGGCCGACCAGCGCCGTCTCGCGTATGTCGCCGTACCTCGCGGCGGGGATGATCGGCATCCGCGAGATGTGGCGGGACGCGTCCGACCGACATACAGAAGCCACCGGCGACGCCCAGCGGAACATCCAGAAGTACCGCTACGAGCTTTCGTGGCGCGAACAGAGCTACCACCTGCTGTACCACAATCCGACGCTGCTGTCGGAGAACTACAAGTCGTTCCCGAACCGCATCGAGTGGGAAAACGACGAAGACAACTTCGAGGCCTGGAAGCGCGGCGAGACGGGGTATCCGTTTATCGACGCCGGGATGCGCCAGCTCGAACGGGAGGGGTACATCCACAACCGGCCGCGCCAGAACGTCGCGTCCTTCCTCACAAAACACCTCCTCGTCGACTGGCGTGAAGGGGCGCGGCACTTCCGGAAGCGACTGGTCGACCACGACCCGGCTAACAACGCCGCCAGCTGGCAGTGGACGGCCTCGACCGGGACCGACTCCGTGGACGTGCGGATCTTCGACCCAGTCGCGCAGATGAGCAAGTACGACAGCGGCGCGGACTACGTCACAGAGTACGTGCCGGAACTTCGTGACGTTCCGGCGAACAAAATCGTCGACTGGCCGACGCTCTCGGACGGCGAACGCGAGGACCTGGCCCCAAACTACTACCACCCAATCGTCGACCGGAACGCCGCTTACGAGCGAGCACAGCGCGTGTTCGAGACAGCGCTTGGAAAGCGGTAACCGGGTTGCAGCCTCGTTGTCGCCGTTCTCAGTCCTTGTTAACCATCACTTCGCTGGCCTTGATGACTGCCGACACCTCGTCGCCTTCTGCGAGGTCGAGCCGATCCGCGGACCCGCGTGTGATCGTCGACGTGACCGTCTCGCCGCCGTCCAGTTCGATGACCACCTCGGCCATCACTTCATCCATCGTCACTGAACGAATCGTCCCGCTGAGGTTGTTCCGGGCACTGAGTGCCATGCGAACTGGTTAGATATGCAATAGTAATACAGTTGTCATCCCGGGGAGTATGGTCGCGAGGCTGGCAAGTGGGCCGGTCCGTATAATCACGAGCGGGACGCGAACAGCCACGCTGCCACCGCGACGGTTCCGGTGACGCCCGTGAGCCAGATATCCGTACTCAGGTACAGCCCCGGGGTCGGCGGGTGGTACTGTGTCAGTGGCCACAGCACTTCGTACGACCGCCCAGAGGCCTTCAGCAGAAGTGCATCGGCAAACAGGTGGCTGGCCGCCCCGAGCGACAGCAGGCCGAACACGCGCCGTCGGTCGGAGCGGTTCACGATGACCGTCCCTACGAGGACAGCGACGAACGCGCCGCCGAGCGTGTGGACGCCCAGCCAGTCGAACGGAATATCCAGCGCCGCCTCGACGGCCGCAGCGTCCACGAGAATCTTGATCTTCGCCATATCCGGGATGAACGCGCCGGCCATCCCCACAGTGACGTACTCGCCGGTGAGCCAGTCATACCGGAGTGACAAGAGAGTACAGACGGTGAACGCGATGAAGGCGTGCGAGAGCAGGTCCGGCATCAGAGAAATACCTCCCGTATCTTACCGAGAACCGTCTGTATCGGCCGGAGCCGGTTCTCTCGCCGGCAGAGCGCCCACGTCTGCCAGTTCAGCCGCCAGCCACAGATCAGCCGTCCAAGGGTCCACAGGCCGGCGATAGCGGAAACGAGATACATCGCCGTGTAGTTCATCGCTGGCACGCGCACGCTGTTCTCCGCGGTGATGGTTTGGTCCGGGCCGAGCGTCCCGTACACCTGCAGCGATTCGCCTTCGGTGACGGCTTTGTCGACGTTCCGGACGGTGATCGTGAGCATGCCGCTGTGGTACTCGCCGTTGGCAGCGTACTCGTACCCGACGGCGATCTCGACTGGCTCGGTCTTGGTCACCGTGCCGGTCACCTGAACGGACTCGCCGACGTACCTGTCGTAGTCCGTAGCCAGTGCGTCCTCTGCGGGATAATCGCCCAGTTCGGGGGCCGGCATGGCGGTGCCGAGTCCGACCATGAGTGCGAACAGCACGGCTAGCAATCCACAGATAGCTGCGACCCTGCCCACCCGCGAATGAAGCATTCAAATTTCGGTGCGGGCGGTGGGATATAAACTCTGGCGCTCGACCGGTATCGCTCGTGTGCTTACTCAGGCTTCCCGGGCAGGACATCCGGGTCGCCGGAGCGGTAGATGTACTCGACAGCGACGCCGGTCAGCGGCGAGTCGGCGGCCGTGGCGTAGGACTTCGCGAGATCGAGGTACTGTTCGGTCACGTCGACGACGCGCCGATAGGCGGCTTCGTCGTCGGGCGCGAGCAGGTACTCGGCGGTGACGGGCGTCAGTTGTCCCTCCGCGCGGTCGTCCTTGTAGTCGTCCACGTCGTCGAGCCACACCTGTGCGCCGATGATGGCGAGGACGATGGCCTTCGCGAACTCGTCGTCGATGTCGAGGCCAGCGAGTCGGTAGAGATCAAGCATTCCGTCGTAGAGGACGCCCACGCGAGCGTACTGGGTCTTGCTGTAGGGGAGTTCCTTCTCTGTCTCGGTGAGGGTCGCCGGCTCCTCGTCGTACTCGGCGAACTTGTACGCCTCGCGGATATCGGTCAGGGCATCGGCGTCGCCGTCCTCGGCCGCGGTCATCAGCTCCCGGAAGTAGTCGTCGCGGTCCTGATGGGCCTCGCTGTAGTCGACGGCCCACTGATAGGCGTTCTCGACAACAGGCGGCATGTCCTCCAACAGGCCGTCGAGATGGGACTGCAGCGCGGACTGGGCGACCTCGGCGACGCGACGACGGTCAGCTTCGCTCACGTCAAAGTCGACCTCGAAATCTTCGAACTCGTCGTCGTTGATGGCGTCGCGCATGTCGCCATCGATGAGTGCCTCGATGGAGAGGCGAGTCATCTGCTCGGCGCGGACGACCATCTCGCGGGGTGCGAGGTCCTGTGCAGGCCCCTTTTCCAGTGCCGTCTCGTCGACCGTCGGGACGCCGTCGGCGATAGTATCGATAACGGGGTCACCGGGTGCCTGCTGACGGGCGTTGCGGTAGACGTAGCCGAGCGTCAGCTGTGCAGGCAGGATGAGCTTCGTGTCATAGGAGAACTCGACCGGACGGCCGAACTCGTCTTCGAGGGCATCCTCAATGCGGTCGGTTACGTCGGCGACCATCGACTCTGTCCGCTCGTCGATCTCGGACTTCAACGAGAGGCTGCCGGCGTCGAACACACCGGTGTCCGCGTAGTATCCCAGCACTGCCCGTACTGCCGTGGGAAGCCGCCGTCTATCCGCGAGCACGCCCGCGCCTGTCTTGAGAACCATTGTATGTCGCCCCGGGTGTTCCCGTCATGGTAGTGGGGCCGTCTTTACCCTTTCGAGAACGCCCTCGGTATATTCGGAAAGACTGATTACTGACAGGGAATACCCACAACCATGCGCGAGCGCTTTGACGTGGTAATAGCCGGAGCCGGCCCTGCCGGGGCGCAGTGTGCCCGTGATCTAGCGGAGCGAAACTACGAGGTGCTCGTTCTCGAAAGCGAGCCCGAAGACGGGTTCCCGCGTCAGAGCAACAAGTCTACCGCCGGGACGTTTATGTCGGCGATGACGGGCTTTGCGATTCCTGATGACGTGGTGATGAACTACACAGACAACGTCGTGCTTGAGTCCCCCAACGACCATTACGTCCGCAGTCAGACCGGCGCGGTCTTGGAGTTCGCGGAGTTCAAACAGTGGCTCGTCTCTGAGGGCCGGGATAAGGGCGCGACCTACCGCTTTGACTCCCGCGTCTCGGCGCCGATCATGGAGAACGGTGAGATCGTCGGCGTCCGCTACGACGGCGACGAAGAGGTGTACGCAGACATCGTCATCGACGCCACCGGCCCTGCCGCGCCGCTGGCGAAGAAACTCGACGTGTGTAACCTCCAGCGGGACCACCAGGCCATCGGCGTCGAGTACGAGTTCGAGGGCGTGGAAGTCAACCATGACGACTACGCCGACCTCAGGGACGCGATGATGCTCCGCCTCGATCACGACCTCGCCCCGGGCGGCTACTCCTGGATTTTCCACACCGGTGAAGATACGGCGAAGGTCGGTCTCTGTTACATCCAGAACGGCTCCCACCAGAAGTACGCTAAAGACGGGATGGGAATCGACGACTATCTGGAGTACTGGCTCGATTCGGACCCCAGGTTCGACGACGCCGAGCGCATTGAGGGCACACAGGCCCACCGCGGATCGGCCCACATCCAGCCACCCGATTCGATGAGCACGGACAACTTCATGGCTATCGGCGACACCGTTCCGACTGTCGACCCGCTGTGGGGAGAGGGGATCCACAAAGGGATGAAATCGGCCCGCGCCGCAGCCGCGACAGCCGATTCGGCGCTCAAGCCCGACGAACCCGATACGTCGGCGGAGAACCTCTCTGTTTACGATCAGCTCTGGCACAGCGAGGTAGCCCCGAAACACAACGCCCGCCTGATGATGACGGAACTGCTGTATCTCGCCCCGAACGAGCGATACGATCAGCTAATGGCCGATCTCCGAAGCACCGGCCAGGATACCCTCAGGCAGATCAACGGCGGCGACCGGCGGGCGATTGCGAAACTTACTCACCTCTCTGATATGCCGATTCTCGTCGAATACGCCCGCCGTCGCCTCGATATTTGAACTGATCGCGCGAAGTGCGGCAGGTTTTTTTCCGCCGGCCCGGAGTTTCAGGTGATGGGAACCCCCGTTGGTGTGGTCGGTGACGACGCCCTGGCAGACGTGCTTCGAGACGCCGGCATAGCTGTTGAGCGGGGTAGTGACGGCGCTGTTCCGGATACTGACCGGGTCGTCGCCGTCGGCGAGGACGCCGTCGCCGCCGTGGCACGGGTCGAAGGTGACCCGCTCGTGTTACCGGTCGCGGCGGGTCGCGGCGTCCGGTCAGTGCCACGCGACGACGCCGTCGCCGCTGTGTCGGGACTCGCTGATGCCCGGATTGAGACGCATCCGGTCCTCCACGTGACAATGCCTGACGAGACGGTCGAACAGGCATTCTGGGACGTGACTCTCGTCACTGCCGACGCGGCCCGCATCTCCGAGTTCACTATTGCATCGACGGCTGACCGCATCGGACAGTTCCGGGCCGACGGTGTCGTAATTGCGACGGCCGCTGGCTCACCGGGCTACGCCCACCGTGTCGGCGGCCCGATTCTGGCACCGTCAGACCAGGCGGTGGTAGCACCGATCGCGCCGTTTGCAACCGACCCGGATCACTGGGTGTTGCCCGTCGACGGACTCAGTGCTTCGATTGAGCGCGACGAGGCGACTGTGGAATTACTTGTTGATGACCGGATCTCGCGCCCCGTTAGCTATCAGGAGCGTATCACGATCTCGCTCGGGTCCCCTGTTCGGACCGCTGTCGTCGACAAGAGCCAGTCCAGATTCGAGTGAGATTGGAAAGACACTAATGGACGGTGGACAGATCTTTGGATATGCAGCCATCCGTAACGCTCTTTGGGCCACTGGATACCATTCTGGGGAACCCCACAGTCGGCGGTTCGTTCCTCATTGAGTACATCATTTTCGGAGTGGTAATCGTCAACTTCCTCACGCGGCAGCTCGCCCACAGAAGCCACGTCAAGCAGTACGAAAACGGTGGCGCGGACGCGATCAGCCGCCACCCGGCACACACGTTCACCAACATCGCGCTGATCGTGCTGTCGTTCTTCTACATGACGCTCCACCACCACGGTGGGATGGTCCTGTCTGTACTCGTACTCGGTGCAGTCATCACCGACTTCTTCGAGTTCGAGTCCCGGAAAGTCGAGGCGCGCCGTGACATTCCGCTCGAACGGCCGAAGGGAGCCATCGTCGCCGCCCTCGTAGTGTTCATGTACGCGGGCTACCAGAGCCTGTTCTGGGTCATCAAGGGTCCCTGGAGCGCCATCGTCTAAACACGGTTTCTCCTTTTGCGGATTTCGAGTGCGACAATTCAGCAGCCGCGCTTATCGGTAGCCTCGTATATGCGGTCGGTAACTACTTGCCAGGCTAGATCGTTCGTCTGTATAGTTCTATGCTATTTGATTGGGCCATCGTTTACTTCTGAACACTATTATCGACAGTTTGGTCTAGTATTGGGCGAAATAGTTTAATACCACCGCTGCATGGGTATCGATGTAGACCAAAATGTCACACAGGTCCCTCACAACGGCGCTGACACTGTATCGCGGGGAAACACTCACACTCGAAGAGGCGGCGACGTACGGCGGGGTGTCACCAACAAAATTCGCTACGGCGCTTCGCTCGCGCGGCATTCAGGTGCGTGACGAAGACGTTGCGCCAGTCGACCAGACTCCGAACTGAGTTCGGCGTCGGTCCCGTGAAAAAGGCTACTGCGTACTTACGCCGACCGCTCGTTGAGATACGCCTGGAATTCACTGATCAGCGGGAGCACGACCCAGAAAGTCAGTGCGCCCAGCACCGCGAACCAAAAGAACGCGTCGCCCATGAACAGGGCGATCTGGTCGAACGTGGTCGGTTCCTCGATAGTAAGTTCGCCCGTGAGCTGTGCCCCCTCGAAACTCGGCGTGTTGTACCATCCTTTGATGGTCATCCAACCCAGTCCGCCGACCATGAGGCACGCGAACCCCTTCATGAACTCGTCAGCCATTATCCGAACGTTAGGTAGCGTCGTCTTTAGACTTTCCCATTTCCTCGGTCCGGAACCGTGTCGAAAACGCATAGACGACTGTGCCAGCGAGGATGCACGCGATTCCGGCGATGCCGACCGGCACATCGATCTCCGAGGCGGGCGCTGACGCCCGCTGTGTCGCCACGTCGACGAGGATGAAGCCGGCGACGACGCTGACGACCGCAAACAGCGTCGAAAACACTGTCACGGCCTTGTACACGCGCAGCGGCACCACAACGTCCCGCCGATCCGAACCGTCTTCAGTCCCCGCTGACTGGTCCTCTGTCATCGGTACTAGTAGGGACGGGAGCCACTTTACTGCGGCGAGACGAGTCGCCACCGCTTGCGACAGCCACGAGCAGAGAACGTGAGAAACGACGGAGAAAAGTACTGACCGGGGTTACTTCGGCGGTCGTAGCCGGTAGTACCGACGGTTGAGGTCGAACATGTAGCCCTCGCGCATCGTCTTGAGCACCGCGTAGGTAATCGTCGCACTGATGATGGGGACGAGGAACGTCAGGTCGAACAGCAGGTGGGGAGCTATCGGGGCGAGGTTCTTGATCGACAGCGCCGCGATGGTCAGGCTGAAGATGACGCCGGACATCCCGACGGCGGCCCAGAACGGCTGCTCGACGGGACGGCGGGCGGACCCCTTGTTCAGGAAGGGGACGATGGCAACGAAGCCGACGACCACGACGTTTGCCAGCACACCGTAGGTTCGGTCAGCCATGAGCTTCGAACCGCCGAGGATGCTCAGGTCGGGGTTCAGCGGGCCGAGCTTGAGCAGGCCGAAGGACCAGTAGAGATACCAGTCCGGCAGGATAATCGCCGGCGTCACGCTGGAGTTCGCCGGATTCGGCATCTCCGGCGGGAGTGTCGCCGCTACGAACAGGATCATCCCGACGAAAAAGGAGGTGAGCGCGATGTTGCGCATCATCTCGTGGGGCCAGGCCGGGAACGCGAGCACGTCACGCTCGACGTAGTCCGACTGCTGGCGAAGGTCCTGATCCTCGCGGCGCGCCCGCTCGAAGTACTCGTACGTCAGCCGGGAGAGCCCCTGGGTCCGCTCTTTGCGTTCGGACCATGCGGGGGTCTCGTCGTCCGGCGAGACGATACCGGTGCCGGAACCGTCCGTGCGAACGTCGTCTGTGTCGTTGTCGCTCATAGTATTAGTGTGGTTCAGCGATCCCCTGCATCCAGACGATGCCGATGTGGACCGCGATGATGGCAGTCGTGATGAACGGCAGGAAGAACACGTGCAGGATATACATCCGCTGGAGTGTTGCCTGCGAGAGTGTGAACCCGCCGAACATCAGCTGTGCGACCCACTCACCGATAAGTGGGATGGAGAGGGACATTTCAACGCCGATCTGGCCGGCCCAGAACGAGAGCTGGCTCCACGGCAGCAGATAGCCGGTGTATCCGAACACCAGCGTCAGCGAAATCAGGACGATGCCGATGAGCCAGTTCAGCTCGCGCGGCTCCTTGTATGCGCCGGTGAAGTACACACGGAGCATGTGGAGGAACACGGCAGCAACCATGATCTGCGCGGCCCAGCGGTGGACCGAGCGCAGGAAGTAGCCGAGGTTGAGCTGGCCCATGATGAGCATCACTGAATCGTATGCGACCGTGGGCGACCCATCAGCAGCCGCGGCGGCCGGAGCGTAGTAGAAGCCCAGCAGCGCGCCTGATATCGCAGCAACGATGTACGCAACTGTCGAGAACGACCCGAGTGCGTACAGTGGGTACCAGTACCAGAACTTGTTGTCGAGGTTGTACTGTTCCGTGTGGCTCTTCGGCATCTGCATGTTGACCTTGTAGTAGAGATCTTCGAGGATCTCCAGATAGTCAACGACGCGCAGCCGCCGATCGAGCCAGATAAGCACGGTCAGGTACACCGATTCTACCGGCGTCAGCTCGCGCGATTCCATCCAGCCTTTGTGGTCGTGTTCGTCTTTGCGTTCGAGACTCATTGGTTACTCCGTCAGTGGTGGGCGTGGCAGCGCCACGAACGTCGCTTGCACAGGGCTGAACGGGTCGTACACGGACTGGTGGCACTGACAGTAGATGTCGTTGGCCGCACCGAAGTTGGCGCTCCCGCTCTGCGTTTTGAACCCTGGCACACAGCAGAAGTGCGTGCACTTGTTCAGCCAGGCGATGAAGCCCTGATCTGTCGCCTCGGAAATGAACGACTGGACGCTTCCGGGAAGCTCCGCGTACTCGCCCTCGCCGTTGGCCATCTTCTCAACCTCAGGTGACCTGATGATCTGCACCGGAACCCCATCGCTTCCCTCGCTGTTGGTCCGCCAAGCGACACTTGCTGGCTTCCCGAGGCCGGAGTCGCCGATGCCGTTGCCCCAGTCCTCGTAGTCGGTGAACATATCGACTGTGACTGGTTTACCGGACTCGTACTCACCCTGCCAAGAGAAGGACCCAGTGTCGTTGAGGAATGTGCTGTTCCGGTCCGATTGCGGGTAGACAGCCTCACTGCTCTGGATACCGCAGTACTGGAACCACTGGGAGGTGTAGTCGATACCGCTTCCACCGAAGTCCGGTGCAACGGCCGCACCGGCTTCCTCGTCGTATTCCGGCCAGTGCCCGCTGATCTCGCCACCGTTAATCTCGATAGGAATGATCGGCATCCCCCGCGGGGCCGGTCCGCCGATGTTCTCGACGGCAACGAACGGGGTCGTCCCGCCACCTTCGCCAGCGGCGTCTGTCGTCGCGTCGACGGCTGCTGCACCACCGACACCAACGCCGGAGAGTGCCGCACTTCCGACGACGCCCTTTACGAAGCGGCGACGGCCTGTTTCAGCCGGGTATTTGTCTTCATCAAGTGGCATATTATTTCTTGTAGTATGGGTACACTGCGCGTTTGAATGTCTCTGCGAGCTTGTCGCCGTCCGCCACCGTCGTTCCGTCGACGTCTTCCTGACGGATGTAGAGGTCCTCCCATTTGCGACGGCGCTTCTTGACGATCATCACGTCGGGGAGGAACTCCTTGCGGTACAGCAGCATGATGAACGCCAGGTCGATGAAGATCGCCGTCAACACGCCGCCCATGAACATATTGGCCTCGATGAGCCGCAGCGTCAGCGACGTGCCGATGCCGGACGCCCACCCGGCGATCATGCCGTAGGTGAAGAGTCCGACAAGGCCAACCTGGATAATTGTCAGGAGTACGATGCCGACGGCCGCTGCTGTGCTCTCGCGCGGCGGTTCGTATCGGTGGATGTCACCGTAGGTGGAGCCTTCGGATGCCATCAGTTGTTCCCTCCGCTAGTGTGGGGCGACTCGCCGTACTTCAGCTGGAAAAAGGTGAAGATAAGCGGGATGATGACTGCGAGTCCAGCGCCGAACCCGACGTAGTGTGGCTGTATCGGGACGCCAGCTTCGTGGGGAGCGACCTCGACGGGGCCGCCGCCGCCGATTGTCTGCGTCGCATACTCCTCGCCGACAACGACAGCACCCTTCATGTTGAGCCCTTGGTGGGGCGCACAGTAGTAGGGATAGATGCCGTCTTCCTCGAAGGTGTGTTCGTAGTTGACGCCGGCACTGGAAGTCGAGCTGCCGGAGTCCAGTGGTCCGTCGCCCTTCGAGACGACGTTGTGGCCGCCGCCGTTGCCTGTCCACTTCCACTGGACGGTTGCGCCGTTGTCGACGTGGATAGCGGGCGGACCGAACCCGAAGGCACCTCCGTTGGCCTTCACGCCGACCTCGACAGTTGCTGTATCCTGTCCGGTCGCGTCAGCGGTTGACCCGTCGAAGTTACTGACCTGATCCAGGAAACCGCCGTAGTCCGGGACGGTTTCGCCACCGCCACCGCCTTCCTCCTGTGCGGCGGCTGCGCCGGTGGCACTGAGGGTCGCCGCAGCACCGGCGGCCCCCCCTGCTGTCCGGACGAACTCCCGTCTGTTCATATACACTCTGGAATCAGGACTGAGTTTGTATAAACCCACCGAATACCACCCGCAGGAACCGTCATTACCCGGCTTCGTCAGTTTCGCCAGCCCCCGCTTCAGACCCCGAATTCTGCGGGCTGAGCTCCGGAACGAACTCCGGTCGCTCGCCATCCTCAAGCCCGATGGCCCGCAGTCTGTCCCGGTACTCCTCAGAGCGGAACGTGTCTGAGAGCCTCGCGTTTGCGACGGTGAAAAAGAGGACGAGCGACACGCCGATGAAGGCGACGCCAGCCACGACCAGCAGTGCAATGCTGGTCCCCCTGTTGCCGATGACGCCGGCGGTCGCAAGAACCGCACCTCCGAGCAGGGCAATCCCAGCAAGGAACTGTGCCCCGGCAATCGCCTGTAGCATCCAGTTCCCGAGTTCGCCGCCGCCCTCGGGGACCTCCTCCGGCTGGGGGAGAGGCCTGTCGGGAACGTCTTCGGGCACGTCGTAGGAATCCATCGAACACAGCGCGACCGTGGGCTTTACGTCACGCATGACGGTTCCCTCTCCTTCGAGGCTTCCGTCTGGGTAGACGACCGCGTAGCCTTCGTCGGAGTACGCAAGCACCCGCGGCGGATCCCGATGGCGTTCGATACGGGCGAACACGTCGCGGCTTGCGACGCGATTTCGGAGGTCCCGCGTGACCCGGTCAAGGAGTTCGTCGCCGGTGATCCAAGAGTCCTCGTCGAAGGCAACGTCCCATTCCTCGGCGGTCATCTCGGCCATGTCCGCCGGACCGAAGTTGTCGAAGTCGTACTTCTCTTCTACTTGCTTCCGGAGCGCCTCCGTATCAAGCTCCTCATCCGACTCACCGTCATCGCCCGACTCGCCAGCACCGGCGGTCTCACCGCCGTCGCCCTCAGCCCCGTGTTCGCCGGGCTCGGTTTCGGCAGCTACCGCGTCCGCAGGGGTGTTCCCGCGCTCGTCCTCCGTGGGAGACGTCGAGTCCGGGTCGGCCATTGCTCGGGTGTACGGACCGCGACGGCTTACAAGTTCTGACCTTCTGCATCCGGCAGTCTTTAGCGAGCACTGTCCCTAGGTCGGCCCATGGTGTCGGACGGCCTCGTGGCCACAGTCGCGTTACTGTCGGTGAGTCTCAGCCTCCCCTGTTTCCTGTACGGCGCGTACTACATCATCGAGACGGAGCCGGTCACCTGGGACGTGCTCGTGCATCATCTGAAGTTCGTCACGACGGGGTTGGTGTTGACCACCGTCCCGATGGTGTTCTGGATGGTCCCACGGCTCCCAGACCAGCTCGGTGGCCTATCCGCTGTCCACGCGATGCTCGGCCTCCAAGCGTACGCGCTGCTTGCCTTCGGCGGAACGGGCATCGTCCGGATATTCCGGGCGAAGCGGGAACACGACCTCTACAACGAGTACGACGAGGATCTGTTACTGGACGAAATCGGCGATGAGACGTTCAGCCACTGGCGCTCGCGGCTCCGTATCGGCGTGTTCGGCTACGTCATCTTCTGGCTGCTGGCGTATCTGGTCGGCGTCGCTCGGTACGCCCTCCGGTACGTGGCGTGAGCGCTGTCGATAGCGGTCCTGATTCTCGGCTTTTGCGAACAGACTAGATGTTTCATTAGCATTGCATGTCCATCGCTAGCTGTGGTTCCAATGTACGAACACATTCTCTTTCCGACGGACGGTAGTGACGGAGCAGCAGCCGCGCTGGAACATGCATGCAATCTCGCCGAAACGCACAACGCGACGTTACACATCATGACTGTCCTCGATACGTCGTCGCCGCATATCGGCATGACCGCCGCTGGTCCGGAGGGAGCAACGACCGGCATGACTGCGGAGGAACACGATGAATCTGAGCCGGGGATGGTCGGCGAAGAGCACAACATCGACTCATCGCTACAGGAGCGCGCGCAGGCCATCGTCGACTCGGCGGCAGACGAGGCCGACGGAGTCGATACCGTCACCGCTATCGAACGCGGCCCCCCACACAGCGCGATCCTTGACTACGCCGACGAGAACGACATCGACCTCATCGTCATGGGGACTCACGGTCGAACGGGCATCGAGCGGTATCTGCTCGGCAGCGTCGCAGAAAAAGTCGTTCGGACGTCGGACGTGCCCGTGCTCACTGCACGCCTCGGTGACGACAAAGACTGAGCCGCTCTGTGCGGGGCTACCACGCCTCGCCGCTGGCGAGGTCGACGTCGCTGTCTCCTTTCTCGGAAGGACAGATGTCCGCGAGCACGCACGCCTCGCAGTCGGCCGACCGCGCACCGCACACGGCTCTCCCGTGGTCGATGAGCAGGTGGGTGAACTGCTGCCACTCGCCTTCTGGCACCACGTCCAGCAGATCCTGCTCGATAGCCTCCGGACGCTCTTTCTCAGTAAGCCCCAGTCGCCGCGAGAGCCGCTGGACGTGTGTGTCCACGACGATCCCTTCGACGACATCGTGGCCGTGCTGGAGGACGACGTTCGCCGTCTTGCGGCCGACACCCGGGAGGTCGGTCAGCGCCGACATCGTATCGGGCACCTCGCCGTCGTGTTCACCGGTCAGAATTTCACCGATTCCCTGAAGATAGCCGCCCTTGTTGTTGTGGAACGTGATGCCGTAGATGTCCTCGGCGAGTTCCTCCTCGGTGGCTTCGGCGTAGTCTTCGGCGCTCTGGTACTTCTCGAACAGGTCCGCCGTGACCTCGTTGACTCGCTCGTCAGTACACTGTGCCGAGAGGACGACGGCAATCAGCAGTTCCAGACGGTTGCTGTAGTTCAGTGAAATCGCCGAGTCGGGGTATTCCTCGTGCAGTCGGTCGACGACCTCCGTTGCCTGTTCCTCACGTGACTCCAGCGGCGTTCCCATACCGCAGGACAGTACTGAGTTCCCTTTTCCGTGTCGTTTTCTACTGCCCAGTATTTGCATGGTATCTCCTCACAGACTACGACAACAGCCTTGTGTCAGTTGCGACTGGTTTCACCTATGTCAGGACCAGTGTTCATCCACGGCGAACGGGTGACACTCCACCCGCAGCAAGCAACCGATAGCGACCTGTTACAGCGGCTCTTAAACGAGCCGCAGGTCCGGCACAATATCGGTTTCAGCGAGCCGCTTTCCGGGCCTGCCGCCGACGACCTCGATAACCGCGATGCCGACACGCACTTTGTCGTCTGTGTGGACGATGAGCCGGTGGGGACGTGCATGCTTCACGAGGCCCACCATCCGTGGGGATTTGGTGTGCTCGGGTACTCGATCTGTCCGGATCACTGGGGCAACGACTACGCGACCGATGCCGTCGACTGTCTCGCACAGTATGCGTTTCAGGAACTGCGACTGAACAAACTCGGCGCGGACTGCTACGCCACCAACTCGGCCTCCGCACGTGTGCTTGAAAAAGTCGGATTCCAGCAGGAAGGGCGACGCCGCGACCACGCGTTCGTCGACGGCGAGTACGTCGACCTACTGGAGTTCGGCCTGCTCGCTGATGAGTGGTCTCCTTGAAATCCTCTCACACACCTTCCGAAGCTTCTTTCAGTACCCCTTCGTCGGTCTGTATATGCCTGGACCAGCATTCCTCCGGGGCGAGACAGTAACGCTCCGAACGGTCGAAGTCGAAGACGTGTCGTTCCTGCAAGAGACAATCAACGACCCGGATGTCAGACACGGTCTCTCAGCCACAGAGCCGATCTCCGAGGAGGCTGAGCGCGAGTGGGTCGAATCCGTCGCCAGCGGCGAGACCGACGACGTGCATCTGCTCGTCTGCGTCGACGGCGAGGCAGTCGGGATCATCGGGCTGAACGACGTTACGGACCGGATAGGGATGGCCGAACTCGGCTACTGGCTCACGCCGGACGCGTGGGGCAACGGCTACGCGACCGACGCCGCCCGGACGATCACCGAGTACGCCTTTCGAGAGCGCCGGTTCCATCGGGTGTACGCGAAGGTCTTCGCCGGCAACGAAGGATCACAGCGCGTGCTCGAAAAGACGGGGTTCCAGCGAGAGGGGACATTCCGGGACCACTGGTTCCGCGACGGCCGCTACGAAGACGTACACATCTACGGTCTGCTAGAGGACGAACTGGACCGCGGTGAGTAGCTACAATTCGGCGAGACCACGCAGAACTTCGTCGAGGGATGGCGCGGTCCCGTCGGTCTCGTCGAACACAGTCGCCCCCCGAACCCGACATCGCTGGTCGACGACGAACGCCGCTCGCTGGACGCTCCCGTCCTGTTTTCTGACGCCGAACTGCGTCGCGACGCCGTGGGTGTCGGCCAGCAACGGGTATGGAAGCGACAGCGCCGCTGCGAGCGACCGGCAGTCGTCAATATCTGCCGGGAGAACACCAAGGACGGCCACGGCATCCGATACGCTCGCCCAGTCTGCGTCGGCCAGTGCACTGAGGACGGCCTGCGACTCGGGGCCGTCGCCGGGAACGAACGCCACGACTGCCGGCGCGTGGTTTGTCGCAGCCGACAGCCGATAGGCACCGACACCCCCGTCAGCGGTCCCTTGTAGGTCGAAATCCGGGGCAGGGTCACCGGGAGAGAGCATACTGAGCGAACGGGGGAGCGGGACAAAAGTCCCGCGACCCAGATAGACGACTGCTTCCTGTGCGGGTACGCCGGCAGCGGAATCAGAGTAAGGCCAGCAGTCATTGTCCGGGGGCATCTCGTAGCATTTGCTCCCCCGAGCCGGAGACGTTTCAGTCGCAAAGAAGCTTTATAAGCCGTCCGACCAACCACCGTCGTATGGGAATGGAGAATCTGCCACAGGAGATTACAGCCCTCGTGGGTCGCGAGGTGTATTCGAAAAACGGCGTGTTCGTCGGCGAAGTCGAAGACCTTCGGCTGGAACTCGACCGAAAGGAAGTGACAGGGCTGGCACTCCACCAGCTTAACACAGAACTGTTTGACGAAGAAGTGAACGCATCGCGAGGCGTCATCATTCCGTACCGGTGGGTTCAGGCTGTCGGCGATATCGTCATCGTCAGCGATATCGTCGAACGGCTCCGCCAGCCCGAGGCCGGCGACGAAGAAGAAGAAGTCCCCGCCTAGTTTCCGTTCGAACTCTCGCTACTGGAACTGTCAACGCCCATTGCTTCGAACAGTTTCCGTTTGACCGCTTCTTCAGTGAGTTCCAGCAGTGTATCTCTGTTGTCGTCGCTCGTATCGAGGCCGGTGAAGATGCCCAGCGGTATCTCGACGCTAGCGTCGGTGGAGTGACCTGCTGTCTCCCCCATCCCGCCGAACGCGTCCGACAGCACCTTGCCGATGTTCATCCGGATGTCCTTCGAACGGGCAGCGAGGTAGATGGTGTCGTCAGCGATGGCGAACACCGCTGTGGTCGTAATCCCCTCCAGATTGAGGAGGTGCTGGGCTGCCTGCGCTAAGGCGTCGCGATCCCGGATGAACCCGGCGTTGGAGACGAGGTGGCTCCCCTGAACCTCTCGGTTCCGGATCGCCTCGGCGAGCACGTCAAGCGTTTCCGGACTCATCGACGGCGATTCGACCTGTTCGAGCGTGTCGTGGTCGGCGAACGGGTACAGATACGCCGCG
The DNA here is from genome assembly GCF_054850705.1 of Haloarcula sp. H-GB5. Classification (NCBI taxonomy): domain Archaea; kingdom Methanobacteriati; phylum Methanobacteriota; class Halobacteria; order Halobacteriales; family Haloarculaceae; genus Haloarcula; species Haloarcula sp. H-GB5. The sequence continues at coordinate 1,129,265 of NZ_JBTWBG010000002.1, forward strand.
GCGGTCAGGTCTGCCGGCGTCGTGTCCCGTTTGAAATCCAGCGTCTCGGCACGGATGCCGTACAGCAGCGCCGTGGCGACGCTCTGGTCGAGATTGAGATCGAGTTCCTGAATGTACTTCGTTAGAATCGTCGACGTGGCCGAGATGTTGGGCCGGATATCGGAAAAGGCGGCGTCGTGTTCCAGTTCGTGTTCGTGCTCGTAGTGATCGACGACGATGTCGACCGAGTCGATAGCCGGTTCGCCGCCCTTGGCAACGTCCACCAGCGCGAACGTGTCGTACTCGTCGAGGTCGACATCCTCGTTCGAAGTCAGTTCGATGCCGAGGAGATTGACGAACGCACGGTTCTCTTGGTGCCCGATCTCGCCCTCGTAGATGATATCTGCTTCTACGTCACGGCTCGCAGCGATGGCCCGCAATGCGGCCGCCGAGGCGATGGAATCGGGGTCCGGCGACCGGTGGATGAGTATCGCCATGCGTTCCTCGGTCCCGTCGATGACGTCTCCGAGCTGGGAAGCCTTGTACTCCAGTTCACCAGTTTCCAGCGCTCGAAGTGCCGAATCCGCGATGACCGCGGAGGGATTGATAACCACGTCTGCACCGAGTTCCGTGAGGTCGTCGGCGGACACCGGGTCGTCGGCGCGGGCGACGATGAACTGCTCGCCGCCGGACTCGCGGATGTTCTGCACCGCCTCGGCGTTGGCGTTCACGTCCGGAGACATGATGAGAACCACGTCGCGGTCGGCAACCGTCTGGGCGACGTCAGTCTCGCAGATGTCTGCCTGCTGTGCGTTGAGGTCCTGGTCACGGAGCGCCTCCACTCGCCCCTCGTCCGCGTCGAGGATGAGGACGTCTTTCCCCTCCTCGACGAGTTCTTCCGCCACGGCGTGGCCAACACTCCCACACCCGAGGATGGCGTAGGTCGACATAGAGGCCATCGTGATGCCGCTGGCTGTACTCATTAGTGTCTGTATCGCTTGGCGTCAAGCCTCTTTAATGCCAGCTATTTCACCAACAACTGGGAACGCTCTCCTGACAGGGAGGTCTGAGAAGCCGTCAAACGTCGTCCAGAACGGTCACAGTCGCGCCCGCCGGCCCTCGTGCCGAGGTCCAATTGCCGCTAGCCGACTATTGTGTGCACGAAACGTGAGACCGACCGACACGAGGCGTCCGAATGAAAACCTATTTTACCGGGCCGTCCAGAGAAATGAGTGCACTGGGCCGGTAGCTCAGTCTGGCAGAGCGACGGCCTCTTAAGCCGTCGGTCGAGGGTTCAAATCCCTTCCGGCCCGTATTCTTGCGCCGCGAATAAAACCGTGAGCGGCGCGAATCCGATAAGAAGAGGTTTGAAGCAAGGAGTGCTCGCGTAGCGAAGCGAGCATGTCCGACCGTGGGTGAAATCGCTTCTGTCTATCAAGGCCATCAGCCAAAGAACGGTAACTGAGAACAACGCTGCCGACAGGCGCTTCAGTGAGTTGTACTGCAGTTCGGCCTCCCAGCCTCAACCACTCACGTCGTATAGGTTGTCAGTGTCGGTAGCGAGTACCGCGTTGACCACGACGCCGATCATCAGGACAATCGCGGCGACGTACGTGGTTGTGAGGATGAGGATGAGGCCGCTGAGGACCCCGTAAATCGCGTATTGTCCGGCGTTCGCGACGAAAAACTGTATCGCCGCGTGGAGAACCGTCCAACCGATAGCGGTCGTTATCGCACCCGGAAGGGCGTCTTGAGGCGTATTCACGACTCGCGACGGGACGAAGTACAGGGGCAACAGCGTCACGGTTAGAGCGACAAACAGGAAGCCAAACCCGGCGAGGATACTTAACGGACCGGTCGCCAAGAGGGCCAGAAACACGCTCTGGCCGATAATCACGAGAATCGTGGCCGAGAGCGTCGCGAGGACGGTCACACCATCGTACACCTGTCTCGCGAGGGGTTGGTCCGCCACCGCCTCGATACGCTCAACGACGGTCAGGAAGCCGACGGCGACGTTGGCACCGCTCCACGCAAGGACGACCACGGAGAGGACTGTCGCCGCAGTCCGTCCTGACGCGGTCGTCAATCCATCGTACACCAGTTGCTGCGTTTCGGGTGTGAGGAACTGCGCCTCCGAGGCGGAAATCGTGCCGGCGACTTGCCGGCCGAAGACAATGAAGACGAGCAACAGCACCGGCATGAGCGAGATGAAGGCGTAGTACGCCAGCGATGTCGCGATGTATCTGATGTCGCTCTCGTAGGCGATGCTGGCGACTGCCTTCGCGCTTGCGACCCACTCGGCTCGTCGCCTCATACCTCCAACAGGGCGGACGCAGTGAAACGTGTTTACACTGAGACAGCTCACGAGGGGAGCCGGCTATACTGGTCGGCCACGGTGTCGTACCCGTCTTCGGGGGGCACACGGCCCGCTGGTCACTGTGGAGTCAGTTCAGCCGTCCAGCTGTTTTCGCATCTTGACGTGTGGGATGCCGGCTTCCTCGAATTCATCGCTGACCGTTTCGTAGCCGAGTTGTTCGTAAAACGGCTCGACGTGGGACTGTGCGTGGAGTTTAAGTTCGGTTGCACCATCGTCACGAGCGGCAGCTTCGACGGCCTGCATCAGCGCCACGCCGATGCCATCCCCTCGGTAGGGCTCACGGACCGCGACTCGCTCGACCTTGCCGACCGTGGGCTCGGGGAACCGGAGCCGAGCAGTCCCAACGGGATACTCGTCGTCACGGGCCAGAAACTGAACGGCGTCCGAGTCATTTCCATCGAGTTCCTCATCCTCGGAGACGCCCTGTTCCTCGACGAACACTGCTTTTCGAACGGCGGTTGCCGCGTCTCGGAACGCATCCCAGGAACCGACATCGACTTCCACGTTGCTCATGGCCGTCGCTTCGAGCGGGTCCCCTGTATGTGCTGTCACTGAGAATCGCCGAAACCATCAACACAGACCCGGGTGTAGCGGGCATGCATGACGTACGACTACGCTCGCGACCACGAGCACGAACTGTCGGCGGAGTATCTGTACGCCTCTGATGCGGAGGTTCTGGGAATCTACGACGCCGATGACGCTCTACAGGTCGACGTGGCGGTTATCTGCCCCGAGTGCAGCGAGACACTCCGTCTGGAGGCGACCGTCGACAAAGTCACGTCGTCCGGGACGGAGCTGCCGCTTGACGAAGACTACTACGACTGACCGGCGTCCCGAAATGATTTTTTCCGCGGCGCGAGTACAGTTGGCCGCTATGTCCGACTTCGATACGTTCGAGTGTGCGAGCTGTGGTGAGTCGTTCAAAGCGTATCCCGACGCGAATGCAGCACAGAAAGAGGCGTGTAGTCCGGCCTGCGAAACCGACTTATAATCGGCTGCGGCTTTCTGCGTCCACTCCGGTTGTCAGCGTTAGCTGTCGGGGCTGTAGTTGGGCGCTTCGTCCGTAATCATCACGTCGTGTGGATGGCTTTCCTGCTGTCCGGCCGCGGAGACCCGCACGAACTCGGCGCGCTGCTTGAACTCGGGAATCGTCTCGGCCCCGACATAGCCCATCCCGGACTGCATCCCGCCGACGAGCTGGTGGAGTTCGGAGGCCAGCGAGCCCTTGTACGGCGTCGCGGCTTCGACACCCTCAGGGACGAACTCCTCGCCCTCCTCGTCGTCCTTGAGGTAGCGCTCGCCGCCGCCCTCGTTCATCGCGCCGACGCTGCCCATCCCGCGGTACTGCTTGTACTTCTTGCCGTTCATCGTGATGACGCGGCCCGGAGCCTCGTCTGTCCCGGCGAAGTAGGAGCCGAGCATCACCGCGTCCGCACCCGCGGCGATGGCCTTGATGGCGTCGCCGGAGTAGCGGATCCCGCCGTCAGCGATGACCGGCACGTCGTGCTGGCTCGCCACGTCGGCGACCTGCGCGACGGCGGTGATCTGTGGCATCCCAGCACCGGTGACCACACGGGTGGTACAGATGGAGCCGGGACCGATGCCGACCTTGACGCCGTCGGCGAAGTCAACGACGGCTTCGGCGGCTTCTCGGGTCCCGATGTTGCCGACGACGACGTCGGCGTCTACTTCGGCCTTGATCTCGCGGGCGCTCTCGATGACGTTCGCGTTGTGGGCGTGCGCACAGTCGATGAACAGGATGTCAGCACCGGCGTCGTCGGCGACCTGTGCGCGGTCCATCTCGAAGGGACCGACGGCGGCACCACAGCGGAGCGAGCCGTCGTCCGCGCGGGCGGCCTGGTCGTACTCGCGGCGCTGGAGGATGCCCTGCATCGTGACCAGCCCGACGAGTCGGTTCTCGTCGTCGACTATCGGGACGCGCTCGATCTTGTGGTCGTACATCAATTCTAGCGCTTCGCGGGGGGTCACGTCCTCGGGTGCGGTGACGACTTCGTCGGTCATCGCATCCGTGACGGCGTCGTCCTCACCGACCTCTAGATACGGGCGGATATCCGTCCCGGAGATGATGCCCAGCACTTCGTCGTTGTCGTCACCGACAACCGGTGCGCCGGAGACACCCTCGCGTTCCATCATCTCATCGACCTCTCGAACGGTCTGGTTCGGGCTGGCCGTCACGACGTCGCGGATGATGAGTTCGTCGGCGCGTTTGACCCGCTCGATCTCTGTCGCCATCTGGTCGGCGTTCATGTTGCGGTGGAGGACGCCGATACCACCCTGCCGCGCCATCGCGATCGCCATATCGCTCTCGGTGACGGTGTCCATCGCCGCGGAGACAACAGGGACGGTTAGTTCGACCGACTTCGAAACCCGTGTTGTGGTATCTGCTTCGTCTGGTTCGACGCGTGACTCCTTGGGTCTGAGGAGCACATCGTCGAACGTCAGCGCCTCCGGCACTCGGAGCTTCTCTGAGAAAGGCTCGGAATCGTTCGCCATGTAAATCGTCCACGACGGTCCGGCAAAAACGTTGCGAGACTCGGTGCTACGTGGGGTTCGATGCCACACCTGTCCCCGGCAGCCCCTTCCAGAAATCCACCATCGATCTCTCATTTGTCACGCCCTGGTCCCGAAGGTGAGACATTCGTCCACAAACAGCGGGGCATTCCGGAAAAGCGGTGGCGTATGTGCGCAGTTCTCACGCAACGGTTATGTGCGAATGAAGGATAATTATGAACATGCGACTCACCGAACCCGCACGGAACGGTACTGCCCGTCAGATGACGTCCACAGCGTCGGGCAACACAACGTTCGCGTGGTTCGGTAACAAGTTCTGGCAGGCCTGTCGTGTGCGTCAGGACCGAGTGAGAACTTCCCGACGGGAGTTGGGTTACGCTCGACCGTAACACGACATGAGTATCTCTAGACACCCGATTGCACTCGACATTGAGCAGCAGGTCGGCCGCGGTGGTCGGCTGCTGGCGACCGTCATGGGCCTCCCCCTTGTCGACGGCATCTTCCCGGTGCTCGTCCTCGCAGGGGCACTCTCGACCTGGATGGGCGTCCTCGAAGTGGGTTTGCTCGTCTTCGGCGGGTCGGCCACTGTCGCCGTCGTGTTAGCCGAACTCGAAGGCGGTCCCCGACGGCAGGCGCGCGCGGTACTCATCATTGGGGCCGTCCTGATGCCGATCGCGCTCGTCGAAGCGGCCCTTGCCCCGACGATCGCGGGGATCGTCAAACTGGGGACCCTCGAACGCTTCGCCGGCCTCGTCATCCTCGCGATCGCCGCACAGACTGCAAGCGCCCGAATCGGCGAGTACCTGCCGCGGCCGGCCGTCATCGTCGGACTCGGCCTACTGGCGAGCCTCGACCCCGCCGGCGCAAAGCTGGTCACCGCTATCGAACCCGGTGTCCTGCTCCGCGCGGCCGCCACCACCGGCGTCGGTATCGGCTTCGCCCTCGCCGTCGCTTTGGCGAGTCCATGGCTCCGCAATGCCGTCGACATCGACCGCTTCCGCTTCGGGAGTGCTGTCGCGCTCGGTGTCCTCGCCCTCTCTGTCCTCGGCGTGATGCCGACCGACGCGCCGGTGGCGCTGGCCGTGCTGGCCGTCACGGCACTGCTGTCGTTCGATCCGGAGAACGCCCGGACGCGTCACACGGAATACCGACCCGACGCCGTTGACCTCACCGCCGCCTTCGCCGACGGCGGCGCGTCCCAGGGCGTCGCCGCCGACGAGCAGACCGACGAAGGGGCCGCTGTCGAGTACGAGCCTGACCAAGAGCGCGCCCCGTGGCTGTGACGAGGGAGAACTTTTAGGCCTCTCAGGCTCGGCTGTCCGGTATGAGCGATAATCGCGTGGTCCAGGGTCGGATGCAGACCCCCGAGAGCCTGGCCGAACTCATCGAAGGCGAAGACGTCATGGACGCAGAGCCGATCGAAGACGCCGATGACGACTGCCCTGAGTGTGGCGAAAACGTCATCTCTGTGGGATACATGCCCTCTGCGCTGGAATTTGTCACTGGATACAAGTGCCAAGAATGCGACTGGTCGGACACCGACCGCGACTGAGCGCCGTCTGCCAATCGAAATCCCTTTAATGCGAGTCGGCTTACGCCGGAGTGCGGGGTCGTGGCCTAGTCCGGGAAGGCGGCTGACTCCAGAGGCCACGCGCCTGGGACGACACTTCGAGGGCTGATATACTGAGCGGCCGGCTGATCACCGGTCCGCGACGATGACCCTCTGGAGTTCCGAGGCGCAGGACGGAGATATCAGCCGATCGGGGGTTCAAATCCCTCCGACCCCATACTGTTACCCTTCCAGACCTGTCTATTCATTGATATTCGCGTAGTATTACAGCTAAATAATCTATATCTGTCTTCAAAACCCGCTCTCAGCGAAGCCAGCGCATTCCGGAATCATAGATTCTCGAAACCAGTTCCAAGTTGGGACGCCAACACTGCCTAAGTCCAATGAGTTTACTGCGTGGGGGATATCTGCCCACGCATGAGTCAGTTATTACGTGATTTACTTGTCGGAAACGCCGACCACGCGGCGGAGTTCCGGGACCGGTTCGACAGCGTCCAGAACTCTCAAAGGCCAGATGCTGTCACGGTCTGTTGCTCCGACTCGCGGGTGCTCCAGGACCATATGTGGGGCAACAGCGAGCCGGGGCATCTCTTTACCTGTAGCAATATCGGGAACCGAGTCATTCAGCGGACCGCATCCGGCGAGGCGGTGTCCGGTGACGTACTGTACCCGATCGAGCATACGATGACCGAAACTGCCGTCGTCGTCGGCCACACCGGTTGTGGAGCGGTGACGGCAACCTATGACGACCTGACGGACGGCCTCGACGAACCGGCGGGCATTGATCACTGTCTCAGTGTTCTCAAGCCCCATCTCGAGCCGGCACTGGAACACCTCCCAGAAGATATCGAGCGGGCGGCAGCCGTCAACCGACTCGTTGAGTACAACGTCGACAGGCAAGTCGAGTTCCTCCGAGGCAGCGACGACGTGCCCGACACCGTCGACGTGTTCGGTGTCGTCTACGACTTTCAGGACGTGTACGGGGGGCAACGGGGTGAGGTCCACGTCATCAACGTCGACGGCGAAACCGATGTCCACGCACTCAGGGCAGCCCACCCCGACATCGACTCACGGATCAACCGCCTCTGGGAGTACTAGTCCGGCTACCGGCTTTCGCGCTGTTCGACCGTATTCAGTTCGATAACAGTCTCCACCACTATTAAAAGGGTTTTATGGAACCATTAGGATTTTACTGATGGTAACACTCTTTATCTGTGGTAACTAAGTCCGTTCTATGTCAACAGAGACGGATGCACAGGGACGGCTGTATATCCCAAAAGAGGTGCGCGAAAAGTACGGCCAGAAGTATCACATTGTCATGTACGAGGACAGAATCGAACTGATCCCCGTCGCAGACGATCCACTCACCGCTGTCCGTGAGGCGGCAGGTGAGCTTCACGATGCATCCGTCCAGGAGATTCAAGATGATATCGAGGCGGAAGCGAAAGACGTAGCTGAGGAGGACGGTGGCGACAGATGACGGTGTATGTCGAGACAGATTTCCTGCTCGCACTGGCAAAGGATACCGGTTGGCTACAGAGCTCCGCAGAGGACGCCCTCGTCGAGTACGATGTCGAAACGTCACCGTTCTCGTACCTCGAACTCCTTCTCGCTCGGGAACGTTACGAGTTCGACTACGTTCCGCTGGTAGCAAACCTGCTCGAACTCGTCCCCGTACGAAACGAGGAAGAGAAACAGGTAGTTCTGAAAGCCGTTAACTACTACGACGAGGGAATGACGCCGTTCGACGCATTTCATGCAGCGACTGCGGAAACGCGGGGATTGGATGTCCTCTCCTCTGAGAAGGACTATGGAGAAGTGGAGGTCGACCGAGTCCCACTCGAACCGACCGACAAAGAATGACTTCGGACTGAAAAGAGAGTCGCACAGTCCTGAATCATGGTTTTCACGATAGTTATGCTGACCACGGGTGCGACAGACCGGACCAACTCTTCCGGCTGCCCGTCGAGTCCAAAAGTTCGGACGGTGGAGCGAGTAACATCGCACTCAAGCCACTAATGCGCGTATAGAAGTCCTATTGAAGCCGTTCTTCTGCTACCGGCTCTCTCTTTGTTCGACCTTGTTCAGTTCGATCAGCAACCGGAAAATCGCTTTCACGAGGTTCTCGTCGACGTCGAACTGCTCCGCGTTGTCGCCGGCGCGGTCCATGACGGCCTGCTCTTGCTGTTCGTCGGTCGTCGGTAGCCCTTTCTCGTCTTTGACCTGTGCGATGGTGTCAGCCACGTAGGTTCGCTGTGCGATTTTCTCGACGATCTCCCGGTCGATAGTCCGGATTTCGTCGCGCAGTTCGTCCAGCGACATGTCCTCTGGGTTCGGATTCGTGCTCATACTGTGTGTGTTCCCTCGGTTTGTGTCGTCGTCAGCCAGGTCGCTCCGGGTCGCTCGTCCCAGGCGTCCTGTACGGCTTCGAGTGCGGCCCGCTCACCGACGGCGGTGAACGACGGTCCCGTCCCCGACAGGGAAACGCCCTCGACGTGCTGGAGCGCGTCGAGTACCGGGTCCGTCTCGAAGTCCAGCGCGGCCGAGAACGCGAGCCCGTTGACTGTCATAGCCCGCTGGTAGTCGCCGTCGAGCGCGAGATCCTCGACGAGGCGAGCCATCGGTGCGATCTGCCGGCATCGCTCGACATCTGCGTCAGCACTAAACGACTGTTCCGGCGGCGTCCAGACGAGCACGTCCCAGTCGACTTCCTCGCGGGCCAGGAGCGCGTCGTCCTCGTTGTCGGTGACAGTGACGCCGCCGAGCATCGACGCCGACGCGTCGTCGAAGGCCCCGGTGACGGTGACGCCCACGTCGCGAGCAGCCATGACACCCAGACGGGCCATGTCCTCACGGCTCATCCGCTCGGTCGCATCGAGGGCGTCGAGCGTCGCCATGACGGTCGCGTTTGCGGCCGCACTGGAGCTTTTGAGCCCCGACGCCATCGGGACCTCGCTCTCGGTGGTGACGGTCCCGCCGGAGACCGCCGGGACGCCCACGTTCTGTGGACCGCCGTGGGCATCAATAACGTACTCGACACAGCGCTCGATGAGCCGCGTGTCGGCGTCCGGCGCACCGTCCACCTCGCCGGTGACACCGTCGGTCTCAGTCGAGAGCGTGACGGTCGCTGTCGTGTACTCGTCGATAGCAAACGCCGCGCCGTGGCCGGTCGCGAGCGCGTTGAGGACCGTCCCTGCTGCGGGCGCTGCTGCCTTCCCTTCCATCGACGTGTACTCTCACACGGACCTATTTACTAACTGCGATACCCCTGTAGCGGCCACATTGACCGCAGCAGCGAAGCGATCGCGTCACAGTAAGACGGACAACACTATACCGACCAGTTCGAAGGGAGCCAGCAACGGGAAATGAGCATCGGGAACATACTTCGTGGACTCGCGGCAGGCATCGCGGTTCTGGGCTACGTCAGCCTGTTTCTGTTGTTGCAGGTCCAGGCGGCCCCAGTATCAGCGCTGGCGGGAATTGCAGTGCTCTCCACTGCTGCGCTCGTCATTGCTGGTGGCCGGCCCGCAGTTCGCCAACTTCTGGGTCGCGGGTCGTCCTCTCAGTCGGACACGTCCGGGTGGTGGCTCGCTCGCGTCGAACCCGCACTCGAAGACGCCTGGAACACGTATGCGGATCTCGTGCTAACGGTCGGCCTGTGGGGCATCAGTATCACCTCCTTTGGCGGACTCATAACCTACCCCGGCGACAACCCGCCGTTCGGCCTCGCTATCGTCGGATTCCTGTCGATGGTCTGTGGACTCATCTCGCTCGGGTTTCTCATCGATTCGAGATACGAGTGAAATCGGGTGACTCGGGTTCCGCTCAGGCCGGGAACAGGAGGTACGGCAGAATAAACAGCAACAGGAACATGAACAAGAGAATGATGCCGTACCCGGCGAGCGTCCCGGCGGCTGTCAGCCAGGCCGGATGGTCGAACTGCTCGGTTAGATGTGCCATACCGTCCGGTTCAATCGGGGACAGTATAGTGGTTTGGGAGCAGGACGTACCCGAACTACTGCAGTGTCCTCACTGCGACTGGGAACGGTAGGCTTTCAACGATCGGTTCAGTACACTGGCAAAAATGTATATTGTCATCGTTGGTGCGGGTGATATCGGGTCGCCGTTGCTTGAGATTGCGACAGCGGGGGGGAACGAGGTCGTCGTCATCGAACGCGACACGGAGCGGGCGGAACGTGCGTCGAGACAGTACGACTGTCTCGTTATCAACGACGACGCGACGGTGAAGGATACGCTGGAGGACGCCGGTGCGGACCGTGCCGACGCGCTCATCTCGACAACCGATCAGGACGCGACCAACATCATGGTCTGTCTGCTGGCACAGGAACTGGAGGTGCCGGACATCGTCTCCGTCGTCCACAATCCCGAGCACATGAACGTGTTCCGCCAGATCGGCGTCAACACGATGCAGAACCCACAGCGGCTCATCGCCGAGTATCTCTACCGGGCTGTCAAACGGCCGTCTATCGTCGACTTCATGCGCATTGGCGATCAGGCGGAGGTATTCGAAATAACAGTCACGCCAGATGCTCCGATTGCAGGCAAGACACTAGAGGAGGCCAACACGGAGGGGCTCATTGGCGGCCAGACGCTTATCGTGGCCATCGAGCGCAACGGCGACGGTGATCCGATAACGCCCCGCGGTGATACGCGCATCGAGGCGAACGACCTCCTCACGGTCTACTCGGGAGACGGTGCGACACCGGAGGTGACCGACATCTTCGGTCACTCCGAGGATCACAACTGACATGTCGCGACGGAACGGCGGGCTGATCCCGACGGACCTGAAAACGATCGCCCACGATATTGGCTCGCTCCTGCTGATGGAGGCCGGACTGATGACGATCACAGCCGCGATTGCGCTGGGCTTTCAGGAGTTCTACGCCGCTTTCGGGTTCTTTACTGCGGCCGGGGTGACCGCCGCTGTCGGCGGCCTCGCAAACCGGGGGTTCACCGATGCCCCAGCCCCAGAGATGAAACACGGTATGGTCATCGCCGCCGGCGGGTGGCTGCTGGTCGCTACGTTCGGCTCGCTGCCGTTCCTGTTGACCGCGTGGTTCACGCCCCCTGCCGTCATGGACACGTTCGTTCCAGTCGGAACGGACACGAGTACGTGGGAGCCGATCAGGGTCGGCGGGACGACGACGTTCTCCAGCCTGGCGTACTTCCGGAACCCGCTCCACGCCTTCTTCGAGAGCATGAGCGGGTGGACCGGGAGCGGCCTGACGATGGCGATTCACGAGCCATCGCTGCCTCGTGCAGTCCAGTGGTGGCGGTCGTTCATCCAGTACGTCGGCGGCGTCGGTGTCATCGTTCTGACCGTCTCCATCCTGTCGCGGCCCGGCAGCGGCAGTTACGCGCTCTACCAGAGCGAGGCCCGCGAGGAGAAGATCCATCCCAGCGTCGTCTCCACCGTTCGCACCGTCTGGAAACTCGTCGCCGGCTACACGGTTCTCTCCTTTGCGCTCCTGTTCGGTGCCATCCTCGCCAGCGACAGCGAGTACGCGGCGTCGCTGTCGCTGTGGGAGGCCGCCTGGCAGGCGCTCAATCACGCCATGACCGGGCTCACGACCGGCGGGTTCTCTGTCACGGACAACTCGATCGCGACGTACAACTCGCCGCTCGTCGAGACTGTCCTGTTGCCGATCATGATTCTTGGTGCAATCGCGTTCCCGGTCCACTACGTCGTCTTACACGACAGGCAGATTCGCGAACTGGTGTCGGACCTGCAGACTCGCTGGCTGTTTATCCTGCTCGCGCTCGGCGTCGTCGGGCTCTCAGTACAAAACGCGTGGTCCGTTCCTGCGACGACTGAGGCGTTTGCCACCCAGTCGTTCCTGCCGTTTTCGGTGCCGATGCTCGACGCTGCACAGCTCGATGCGGTCAGGGACTCGACGTTCCAGTGGGTCAGCGCCCTCAGCTGTACCGGCTTCCAGTCGGCACCGATCGGTCGCTGGCTCGCCGGCGGCAAGGTGCTCGTGGCCGGTGCAATGGTGCTTGGCGGCGCTGCGGGGTCCACTGTTGGAGGCATCAAAATCATCCGAGGATACACCATCGCCCGCGGGATCATCTGGCAGTTCTCGCGAGTGTTCCTCCCGACGAACGCGGTGATTACGGCCCGCATCGGCGACCGGACGCTCGACCGCGAGTCGATGGAGCGGGAGTTCAGCGAAGCGGCCATCGTGACGCTGCTGTGGCTCATCATTCTCGTCACCAGCAGTATCGTCCTCACCAACGTCGCGGGACCGGGGTTCAGCTACGCCGATGCCCTGTTCGAAGTCGCCAGCGCGCAAGGGAACGTCGGCCTTTCCTCGGGGATCACCGGGCCGTCGATGTCCCCGCTTGCGGAGGGAATGTTCGTGTTGAATATGTGGGTCGGCAGACTGGAGATCATCCCGATACTCGTGTTCATTCGGGCTGGACTGTACGGGCTCGATCCGTAAACCGTCGACTGTCCCTCCAACCGCCGCTCACTCTTCGTCAGGATACACTTCGCCAAGAAACATCCAGCGGACTTTCGTTCCACCTTCGGGTCTGGTCTCCTCCTTGACGTGGTAGAGATACGGTCCGTGTGGACAGTCAGCACATTCTTCAGCACAGGTAGTCCGCTTCACCACCTCAGTGTAGCCATCGCGTTTGGTCGCGCGAAGGATTTCCTCGTTGGGGCCTGGTTCCACCGGCGAGTCCGTCTCGTCGTGAAAGCGCAGGAGTTCCTGCGCATAGATGATCGTATTGCGGAGTTCGTCAGGCGTCAACTGTGGCAGTTCCGTCGCCACTTTATCCGGGACCCCCTCAGGCGGTGTCGGTCCGTTTTCAGGACTGGACATACGGACATCTCTATCTGGGAGGTATATAACTGAACTGGCGGCTACAAATAGCGGTGGAACAAGTTGCCGGCACTCACTCGTTCCAGAACGCCCCGGTAAATATCACGAACACCGGAATGATCTCCAGTCGACCGATCCACATCAGGAAGACCATCAGCAGTTTGCTGGTCTCCGGGAAGAGTTCGTAGGTCCCGAACGGCCCCAGAAACCCGAACCCGGGGCCGATATTCCCGATGGTCGCCAGGCTTGCGCTGATGGCTTCGAAAACAGTTAGTTCGAGCCCGACACGGCCGGCATCGAGGAGGAGAAACACCGTTGCGATACCGAACGTGAGCAGGTACAACAGGGTGAATCCATATATCGCGTTGATAACGTCCTCGTCGATGACCTGCCCGCCGAGCCGAACTGGTTTGACGGCGCTAGGGTGGGCTGTCGTGAACAGTTGGCGTCGGATGCTCTTGAGCACGACGAGCCATCGGACGATCTTGACGCCGCCACCGGTCGACCCTGCGGAGCCGCCGATGAACATCGCGAACACCAGGACTCCCTGTGCGGTGTTGCCCCACTGGGCGAAGTCGCTCGTCGCGTACCCGGTCGAGTTCAGCAACGAGGCGACCTGAAACGTGGCTTGCCGGAGCGAGTTCTCCAGCGCCCCCTGTGTAATGCCCCCGAGTTCGAGCGGCGGCGCGGACCCGGTAAAGAGCAGTCCCCAGAGGATGACGGCCACGCCGGCGTTCGCGCCGAGGTACGCCTGTAGTTCTCGGTCCTTGAGGAAGGCGGCGTACTCGTCCTGCAACAGAAGGTAAAACAGCGCGAAGTTCATCCCGGCGATGAGCATGAACGGAATGACGGCCCACTGGACAGCCGGTGAGAAGTAGGCGATGCTCTCTGCCTGTGGGGAGAAACCGCCGGTCGGCAGCGTCGTGAATGCATGAGCAACGGCATTGTACGCATCCATATTCGGTGCGTAGCCCGCGTAATGGAGGCCGAGCAGAATGAGGACGTACAGGACAGTAAAGCCCAGATAGAACAGCCAGAGGAGTCGGGCGGTCTCGGCTATCTTCGGCGTCAGCTTCTGGAGTTCTGGACCAGGCGCTTCTGATTCGATCAACTGCGCCCCGTTGACGGCTGCCTCCGGAAGAATGGCGACCATCAGGACAATAATACCCATCCCGCCGAGCCACTGGGTGAGCTGTCGCCACATCAACAGCGCATGGGAGTGGCGAGCAAACGATATTTCGTTGGTAGCGGTCGCGCCAGTGGTGGTAAACCCGGACATCGATTCGAACAGCGCGTTCACAGGCTCACCGAGCGCTGATTCGGTCCCGTACCCGGCGATAACGTATGGGATTGCACCGATAACCGCGACAGCCCCCCACGAGAGACCGACGAACAACAGCGCTTCGCGCGGCCCGAGTTCGTGGCTGTCGCTGGCTTGCTCTATCGCTACGCCGAGAGTGATGGCGATCCCGATAGAAATCAGGAAGACAACGGTGTCCTCTCCGTACAGCAAACCGATCCCAAGCGGGACCAGCATTGCGACGGCGAGATACTTGATGACAGTGCCGGTCAGAGCGACGCTCTGTCGCCAGTCGACGCGAACCGACATCACTAATCACCGACCATTAACTGACGCTCACACTCCCGATATGAAAAAGCCCCACGTTCCAACAGCGCTGTTTCCGGCGGATTCACTCGTGAACGGCATCGGTACGGGGCGCTTCTTGTTCTCGTGGCAGTCACCCAGTCCGTCCGCAGTCGCGTCTCTATGGTGGATTTTGCCGTCGGAGCTACCCGAAAGGCTGTGCTGGCGACTCAGGCGTGGCCCTGTTCTTTCGCTCCCTCGCGGATCTGCTTTGACCGCTTACGGATGCGCGAGATGTACCGCTCGATCTTCTCCGGTTTCTCGCCGTAGAACGACGCTGCCCAGTGGACATCGACACCGGCCTGCGTGAGGAAATACGCGACGAGCGTATCACGGCCAGCCTGGATCACTGTCGGTGGTACGCCGCGGTCCCCAGTCCCGGCCTCCTGAAAGCCGTTCACGTCGAAGTACACGTCGGCGTACAGCGTCGCCATCTCCGGGTCCGCGAACTCGGCCCCCTGGTGGTCCGGGGCCTCGAATCGGTAGCGTGTCTCGCCCTCGTCTGTCGTTCGTTCGACGATGCGCACGTCGAGGATGTACTCGCGGTAGGTCGGACTGTCCGTCGGTGCGTCTGCGGTGCCTGATTGTGGCATGGGTAGTGTTGAGTTGTTACGGTTATCGAGCGGTTCTGGCCGCGAGTACCACCGCTCCGGCGACTGCGGCGAGCACCAACGCCATCGGGATCGAACCGTCGGCTCCGGTCGTCGACTGGTCGCCGACAGCCGTAGCATCGCCGGTCGCGTCACCCGCGGCACTCGCCGATTCGGTTGCGGACCCGGCGGCCGATGAGGACGCTTCGGTCGAGCTGGCAGCGACAGTGTCGGTCGTCTCGCCGGTCACCGTGACTGTCGCCGCCTCTGTGGCCGGCTCAACCGCCCCGCCGCCGTCGGCGTCGACCTGATTCGACGCGACAGTCACCTGCGTCTCACCGACGTCGACGCCAGCAAGCGTGACTGTCGCGAGTGTCACACCGCTAGCTCCGGGCTCAATCTGCCCGTCGAGGTCAGCCGCCTCAAGCGTGACTGTCCCGCCATCTGAACTAACGACGGGATCGGTCGTGAGTCCGAACCGGTCGGGATAGCTCGCGTTCTCGAATCGGGCGACAGCGGGGTCATCGACGGAGAGTTCGAGCTGGTAGCCGGCCAGTCCGTCCGGCGCGCTGGTGAGGACGACCGGTACGGCCATCGTTTCGCCGGCAGCGACGGAGTCTGTCTCGATACTGATTGCTGGCGTACTCTGCCCTGTGGCGAGTGCGGGGACCGTCCCCGCGAGGAAGACGAGCGCGACGAGCGCGAGGGGGCGGCTGGCGGTTCGGACGCGACCGGGTATCGAACGGGTGGTGTCGTTGGTCATTGTGTTGCTGTATCGAAAGATGGGAATGGGATCCGGTCGCGGCCGTCAGTTGACCTCTTCGTAGAGGGCCGTCACGTCGGCGAAGTCGATCTTGCCGTTTTCGTTGAAGTCGTACGCGCCGGTGTTCAGTTGGATGCTGTCGGAGTCCATGTTCGAGAACAGCACCTGCACGTCCTCGTAGTCGAGACGGCCGTTGCCGTTGAGGTCCTCGAAGTGACCGTCGCCGTCGGGGTCGGTCGGTGCGGCGTCGCCGACGACCGTCTGCGGGCCGCCCACGACGATGCCGTTTCGAACTTCTGCCTCGATGGCGTTGCCGTTCTCGTCGTCCATCTGCTCGATAGTGACGGTCAGGTCAGTCGTGCCGCCGCCGTTGGCGCGGACGTCGAGCGTTGCGAGTGACACGTCCATCGCGCCGGACTGGACGTTCGTGTCGACGTCGGCAACACGGATTGTCGCCGACGAGCCGTCGTCGCTGATGGAACTCTCGGTGAGTCCGAGCGCGTCGGGGAACGAAATGCCGGTAATGGACGCGATTTCGGGGTTCGAGACGGTGACGGTGAGCTGGGCACCGGAAAAGCCAGCGGGGAGTGACGAGGCGGTCAGCGGGACGCTACCCGTCGACCCGCTGCCGACCGCGGCGGAGTTGGCGCTGACGACGACGTTGGGCTGGTAGACATAGAGACCGTCGTTCGGGTACGAGCGCGCTGGGCCGCCGAAGCCGTCCTCACAGCAGATGACGCGGCCGTCGCGCATCGTGTAGACGTTGTCGATGTTCCGGAGCGCATCGTTCGCGTCCTCCGGCGAGTCGGTGAAATCGGGGCCAGTGATGACTGGTTCGAGCGTCGAGACGTTGTAGTCCGATTCCAGCACCCCGCGATAGACGACGCCGCCGTCGACGCGGTCGAGTTGGATATCGCCCTCGTCGTCCGCGAGTGCGTCGTTGAACTCCGAAATACCGAAGTAGATGAAATCGCCGGGCTGTGAGTTATCCACGGTGTCAACGCCCTCTGCCTTGTTGAACTCGATGGATGCATCGATCTCCTTGGCGGCTGCACGGGTCTCAAGGAACGGGACGCGACGGAGTTCCTCGTCGACGCCGTCGGGCCCGTTCGCCTCGTACTGCTCGGCCCACTCGATGATTTCCTCGTTCGTGATGTAGTTCCGGTTCCCGTTCTCGATGACGGACAGGTCGGCCTGCTTGATGACCGCCGCTGTCACCTCGTCGCCGTCCGCCCAGTCGGCGTGTGCGCTGAGGTAGTCAGCCTGAGTCACGTCGTCGTACTCGGCGACCCAGGATTCGACCTCGCCGTTGGTGGCGTGGCCGAGTTCTATCCACTCGATTTCGAGTGGAGTCTGTGCGGGAGAGTTCCGCTCCCCGGCTTCGGCAGCGTTGGCTGCGTCGTTCGTGATCTTCGGTGCGTACAGCGTCCCGGCGACGTCCATCGGGTCGTCGTACTCCGGAATCGGTTCGTCGGCGACGAACTTGTAGATGCCCTTGCTGTCGCCGTCCGAGCAACCATAGAGGGTCCGCTGGTCGCCTTCGATGTCGGGTGCCTCCCACGAGGCCCGCCCCATCACGTAGTACTTGACCGCTTCAGGTTCGTCGGCGGTCGGTTCGCGGAAGTCGACGAAGTACCCGTACCGGTACGGATTCGGATACACGTCGTCGAGCAGTGTCGTGTCGAGGTTCTCGCCGTCCCCCTGGTCGTCGCGCTCCGCACCGAGATAGTACGCGAGGAACTCGACGCCGGTCAACGCCCAGTAGCCCTGCGGGCCGAAGTTCTCGTCGAGGTCGCCGCTCTCGGCGTAGGACTCGATTGCGCCCGAGATCTCGCTCGGGTTCGGCCGGTTCCAGAACTGACACCCGCCGATGAGGCCCTCGCCCGACCCCGCCTCGACGATGTCGCTTACCGTCGCCGTCAGGCTGACGCGGGGGTGTGCGTAGTTCTCCTCGGCGGAGATCATCGTCTCCCACGGGCTGAGGTCGCCGTAACAGTTGATCCGCGTCCCGCCGTGTTCACGGAGCGAGTCGGTGTTGGTCAGGTTCATCGCGTTTTCGGTGTCCGCGCTCCACTCGCCGTTCTGGTTCTGGCTAAGCGGGACCCGCGAGACGCACCCGGGGCTGTTCTCCCAGTTTGTAAACAGGTAGCCCTCGGTCCCCTCGTCGTTGCTCGGGACGAACTGGTTACAGTCGGGGTTCGTCGCCGCACCGCCGTACTGCGTGCCGGCGAAGTTCTCCTGCGTGATATCTGTCCCGTCAGGTGTCTGGACCACGCCGAGGCGCTCCTCGCCGTCGTTGATCGGTTCGCGCCCCTGTATGAGGATTTCGTAGTCACCGGCCGCTGATCGGACCTGCCGCTGTTTCTCCTCGGTGTCCGGAACCCCTACCTCCGGGAAATCGTCGTTGCTCCCGTCGAACTCGAACTGGAAGCCGCTGAAATAGCCCACTGCGGCCCGTCCGAACGGTTCGGGATTCTCCCCTTCCGGGTGCTGGAGGCTGTACAGCAGTGACCCGTCCTCGAAGACGAACGGCCCTGTCACCTCCGCGCCGAACGCCGTCGTCGAGAAGCGTTTGAGACTCCCGGCGACGCTCGGTGCCCCAGGTGTGTCTGTCTCTTCGACCTCTTCGCCGCTTGCCACGCCGATGACGCTGGCCCCAAGCGCAGCAGCCACCGACTGTGAAAGCACCTGCCGTCGAGTGAAATCGACCATGCGAGTGAGGGGTGGCAGTGATTATTAAAGCAGTTTTATAATATCTGAATGATGTATTCGGAGTCCTCTTTCGATATCAATTTTAGCTATACTACTAACCAGCTGGACATATCACAAATACTGCTATTTTTACAGAATACGTACTGAATGGCTCCGACGACATCCGCTCATACTCCGGTTCGTACTCACCTACTTACCAGTCAGCAAACGGCATAATTACCACACAATACTCACGCTGTCAGGTCACAAGTCACACTGACGACTGTCGTAGCCAGCCGCTACATCCCCATGTCGGCAGCCGGGTCGGGGACTGGAAGCACGTTCGGGGACACACCGAGCAGTTCCGCCGCGTGGTCGAGTGCCATGTCGAAGCCGTAGTATCGTTCCAGTTCGTCGCCGTCAGCGGTCGGCCGGACCTTCAGCATCGCGTACCCCTCGATGTTCTGTGCGACCGCGGCGCTCCCGCTGTCGCTCTCGAATATCAGCAGCCGTTCCTCGTCTGTTTCTCGGTAGGTGGCCGTGATACCGTCGGCTGACGCCTCGACGGGGAGTTCGGAATCGGTCATCGGCGGCTCTAGGGACCGGGGGTATGCGAACTTGGCGGTCCACTCGGAACCGCAAACGCGAAACCGGGCGGCTGTGACCGGACACCTATGGCGAAGTGGCTCCAGAGCGGCCGCCGGCGCGATATGTGCGTCCTGCTGGCTGCTGCCGAGGACGGGGAACTCTCCGGCCAGCGGCTGAAAACGCGGCTCGAACGCCGCTACGACACGCGAATCGAACCGAAGAGCTTCTACGGCGCGCTCGACGCGCTGGAGTCGGCGGGGTTCGTCGCTCACCGCGAGGACGGCATCGCCGACAAGTACTCGCTGACCGAGGCTGGCGAGCGGCGGCTCCGGGACCAGTTCGAGTGGATGCGCGAGGCGCTCGGCGAGGATAGCTAACTATTCATTCTCGGCCCTGCCGAATCTCGTCGGCCGCTACCGATGGGATATCCTTTTTGTGAGCGCTCCCACAGAACACAGGTATGTCCCTGTCCCGCTCACTCCTCCTAGCAGGTCTGGACGCTCTCCCGTTTGCGGCGCTCGCCAGCGTCGCGACGTACGTGTTCGCACGCACAACCATCCAGCCGTCAGTAGTTGTCGGCATGCTCGCCGGGACCGTCGGTGTGGCAGTGCTTCTCGCGCTTGGAATTGCCAGCGCGAGATGCTACCGTGCGGACGGAAAACCGTTCTACTTCACGCGTGCGGTCGTGGTCGAAGGGCTCCTCTCGCTTCCCTAGTCGAGAAGCTCGCTGGCAATCGTATTCCGAAGAACCTCGCTGGTCCCCTCGTAGATCTCGTTGAGTTTGGCGTCGCGGTAGAACCGCTCGGCCGGGAAGTCTTTCGTGTAGCCGTAGCCGCCGTGAACCTGAATGCCCTCGTTCGCCACTTCTCGGGACACCTCGGAGGCGTAGAGCTTGGCCTGAGCGGCCTCCTTGACGAACGACTCGCCGGCCATCTTCTTATCGGCGGCCTGGTGCATCAGCAGGCGGGCCGCCTGCGTCTTCGTGTCCATGTCGGCGAGCTTGTGCTGGATAGCCTGGAAATCGCTGATCGGCTGGTCGAACTGCTCACGGTCCTGGGCGTATTTCAGTGCCTCGTCCAGCGCAGCTTGGGCGATGCCGACACCGCGGGCCGCGATAGTGATGCGTCCGCCGTTGAGTGTTTTGAGCGCGTGGACGAACCCACGGCCCTCCTCACCGAGCATACGGTCGGCAGGGATGCGCATATCGTCGAACCGCAGTTCGGCGGTCGGACAGCCCTTGTCGCCGAGTTTGTGCTCGGTCCCTTCGACGATGAAGCCGTCGTCCTCCTCGGGGCGAACGATGAACGAGGAGATACCCTTGTTGCCGGCCTCGGGGTCGGTCTTGGCGAACAGGACGACGGTGTCGGCGACGGACCCGTTGGAGATCCAGAGCTTGCCGCCGTTGACCAGATAGGCGTCGCCGTCGTCGACGGGTTCGGCAGTGGTGTCCATCGCGGGCACGTCACTGCCCGCACCTGCTTCGGAGAGGGCGAACGCGCCGATTTCCTCGCCCGCTGCCAGCGGCGTGAGGTAGGTCTCCTTCTGGGCCTCGTTCCCGAACTCGTAGATCATGTTGCAGGCCAGCGAGATGTGTGCGGCGACGATTGTGCCGAGCCCGCCGCTTCCCCGCGAAATCTCTTCGAGGGCCATGGCGTAGCTGTGGTAGTCCAGTTCGGCCCCGCCGTACTCCTCCGGAATCGGCATTCCCATCAGACCGAGGTCGGCCATCTCGTCGACGAGGTCCCACGGGAACTCGTCGGTTTCGTCGATCTCCGCTGCTCGCGGCTTGACCTCCTCGTCGACGAAGTCCGCGACCATCTCCTGTATCTGGCGCTGTTCCTGTGTGGGGCTAAAGTCCATGACAGATTCTAACGCTGGTTGGGTCTTTACTGTTGGCCAACGCTCGGCCCGTTGCCGGGTATCGTACTCAGACTGCTACTGTCGGCGTTTGCCACCGCGGATCGGTCAATCGTAGTCGTAGAAGCCCTTACCGGACTTTTTGCCGAGATCGCCGGCTGCAACCTTGCGCTTGAGCAGGTATGCAGGCTTGTAGCGGTCACCCAACTCTTCATACAGCGTCTCAGAGGCGTCAAGAACCACGTCGAGGCCGATGTGGTCGGCTAGTTCGAGCGGCCCCATGGGGACGTTCGTCCCGAGCGTCAGACCACGGTCGATGTCGGCCTTGTCGGCGACACCCTCGTCGTACGCGCGAATGCCCTCGTTGATCCAAGGCATCAGCACGCGGTTCACGACGAAGCCGGGCTTGTCGTCGGCTTCCCAGGTTTCCTTGCCGATGTCGTGGGCGAACTCCCGGCCCAGCGTCACTGTCTCGTCGCTAGTTTTCTCGCCGACGACGAGTTCGACGCCTTTCATGACGGGTACGGGGTTCATGAAGTGCAGTCCGAGAACCTGCTCTGGCCGTTCGGTGGCACTGGCGATTGTCGTAATCGAGAGCGTGCTCGTGTTGCTGGCAAGCACTGTGTCAGGCCCACAGACTGCGTCGAGGTCCTCGAACACGGACTGCTTGATCTCCATGTCCTCCGTGACGGCCTCGACGACGAGGTCGGCATCCGCGAGGTCGTCCATCTCGGTGGTGCCGGTGATGCGGGCTGTTGCCGCTTCTGCCTCCTGTTCTGTCACTGTGTCGCGTGCAACGAGTGTCTCGAAGCTCGACTGTATCTCCTCGAACCCGGCGGCAACCAGTTCTTCTGTCACATCGCGCATGACGACATCGTAGCCGGCCGTCGCGGCGACCTGGGCGATGCCGTTGCCCATCGTTCCAGCTCCAACGACGCCGACGGTGTCGACTGTTTCGAGATGCATACCGGCGCCTTCGTCCGGTGGTCGTGTAAGTCTGCCGACGGTATCGGATCATCGCGGGGCCGGAGTTCCCCGAGTTAACCAGTCACAGGCTTAGCGGCAAGCACTGCCCCGCGACTGAATATTCACTCGAAATGTAGTAAATGTCAGGAAAAAGATACTTATGGTGTGCCGGAGAACCAACTGGTGATGAGAGACCCTGCGGGCAGCAGGCTCGGAGACAAATTCGACTGGTCACTGGATGGCCAGTCCCTGCCCCTACATCTGACAAATGAGTAAGTCACTCGACACCTCGACCACCGAAGCCGCGCAGACAGTCACGGAAGTCATCGACACCATCGCCGCGACGACGCCGGACGTCCGCCGCGCTGTTGCCGACTACCGTGGCCAGAGCAACTCCGTCAACCCCACCGGCGACGACCAGCTCGCGGCTGACCTGCGTGCCGACGAACTGTTTGAGCAGCGGGTGCTGGGCATCGACGGCGTTGCCTCCTACGCCAGCGAGGAACGCGCAGCGGTGAAAACAACAGACGGTCGCCTCCACGTCGCGATGGACCCCCTCGACGGATCAAGCAACCTCGAACCGAACAGCGGGATGGGGACGATTTTCGGCATCTACAGCGAACAGCCGCCGACTGTCGGCACCAATCTCCTCGCCGCCGGGTTCGTCATCTACGGCCCGATCACCTCAATGGTCGTTGCTCGGGACGGCAGTGTCCACGAGTACATCCTCGAAGACGGCGACAAGCGGGTCGTCGACGACGATGTGACGGTCCCTGAAGATCCCACAGTGTTCGGGTTCGGCGGCGGCGTCGACTCCTGGACAGACGAGTTCGAGTCATACGCCGAAGAGATCCGTCACGAACTGAAACTCCGCTACGGCGGGGCGATGGTCGCGGACATCAATCAGGTGCTCACCTACGGCGGTATCTTCTCGTACCCTGCACTGGAGTCACGCCCTGAGGGGAAACTCCGAGTCCAGTTCGAGGGACACCCGATGGCCTACATCCTCGAATCGGCCGGCGGTCGATCCTCCGACGGTTACCAGTCGCTACTCGAAATCGAACCTGACGGGCTGCACGAGCGGACGCCGCTGTATCTCGGGAACGACGACCTGATCGACCGACTCGAAGCGAATATCGACTGACGACCTGGATTCTGTCGTTCAGTAGCCGAGGTAGATCGCCAGTCCTTTCAGAACGCTGTACAGCCCGACAGCGACGCCCAGTAGCCCGCCGAGAACGGTTCCGACGATGCCGTCAGGCCACAGCGAGAGCGGGTTCGGAACCCCGATCGACGGCAGCGCTGGAATCGAGAGGCCACCGCTGTCATCCGTCACGTTCCCGACGCGTTGCCCGTCGACAGTCAATTTTCCAGTGGTCCCCTCTGGCACTGAGCGGGCAAACTCCGTCGTTCGCGTCTCACCGGCAGGAACAGTGACTGTCCGTGTTGTCAGTATCGACGTGTTGAGCGCGACGATCACGTTGTGGTCGCCGCTCGCGGTGCCCCGGTTTTCCAGTTCGACCGTGATGACAGTCCGGTCGCCGGGACCGAGTGTCGATGGTACCGCCGTAGCGTTCGTAACCACGATATCCGGCTGTCCGGGTGTCGATTTCTCCGTCATCTCTGGTTCGGACGTCGACGCTTCCGAGTCGTTCGTCGCCGTCTCCGCATCCGTGTCTGTCGCTGTCGTCTGTTCGACGCCAACGACGAAGGTCGAGAGACCCGGCGACTCAGCCCGGTAGACGATGTGTGACTCTCCCCGGCTCGCGATCTCAGTCGACAACGGCATCCACCCGTCGCCGCTCCGGAACAGCGTCACAGCATCGGGCATCGCGCCGACCGCCGCCAGCGCGTCACGGTCCACAGTAAACGTGAACGTCGCGTCCTGAGCCGGGACGGAGCCGTGATCGATGTCGAACTGGCTGATAGCGATGTGGCCAGTGGCAGTCGCGAACGTTGACGTGGGCCGACGGGAGCGAATGTTGAGTGTCGCGGATTCGTTACGCGGGAACGACACGGCAAGTCGCTCCAGCGTTCCGTTCTGGCCGGTGACGAGCGCTCCGTCTATGGGCTGAATCCGCTGTGTCTGCCCGGACCCGTTCACCGAGACGTTCGCCATCGTCGCGTTCGGCTGCTGCACGGTCACGTTCCCAGCGGGACCATTCCCCGTCACAGACACGACTTTGGTCACTGTTTCCGTGTTCCCGAGCGGATCAGCGGCCGTCACCGTGACTTCGTGACTGCCGGGTGAAGCAAAGGCTACTGTGATGTTCTCGCCGGTGAGAATTGTATCACTCCCGACTTGCCACCGGACCGAGTCGACGCCCTGGTCGTCTGTCGTCTCCGCCGCGGAGAAGGTCACCGACTCGCCGACCGTTGCGTTCTCCGGCCCAGTGACGGTGACGTTCGGCGCAGAGTCGTCATAGAGAAACGTCTGCTGTCGGCCAAAGGAGTTCTCGTTTCCGTTCTCGTCGGTTACCGACAGCAACAGCAGCGAGTACTCGCCTTCCTCGGGGAACGTGTACGTCCGTGTATACGTGAGCGTGTCTCCGGTGCGTTCGGTGAACCCCGAGATATTGAGTGTGTCTATCGACGGGCCACCGACGGAGATCTCGAGCTGCTGTATCGGTTCGTGAATCCCGACAGAGATGCGGGCGGTAGAGCTATTGACGCGACTCAGTTCGAACGACTGGTACTTCGGTACGACGGAGTCCATCCCGGTGACGGTGACTGACTCGTGGGGAAGCTCGTTCCCTGCTTCGTCTGAGATACTGCCAGTGTCACGGAGGCTGACGGTGACGTTGTCTGTGTCGACTTTTTTCTCCAGCAGCAGGGAGACGCGTACCCCTGTCCTGTTTGCTCCGGAGGCGTTGATCGATGCGACCGAGACGTTCTCCACTCGGCCCTCAGTTAACGCGAAATCCGCCGCCTGAATCGTACTCGTGTCTATCGACCCGCCGTCGTCGTACAGGGACACCTCGATAGTCGTAGAATTGCCCCGCGTCGCATTGCCCCATTCCGGCGATTCTGTGTCTTCGGCCGCGGCCGTGCCGGAACCGACGATACCGAGCAGTGGGAGCAAAAAGAGTACGAGGAGAAGCGGAAGCCACCAGCGACGACGCCTGGCCGACGGCGGCGTCTCTCGGGCGTGGCCGGTGGCACTCATGATGCGTGAGTAGTCCGGCACCCGATATCAATGGTGCGCCACCATTATGAGAGGTGATAATCGCATGTGCGGTAGCTGCTACATTATATGCACTGGGTGCATCGAACGCGTCGTTCAAACTCGATCCGGTGGCATCGGATTTCCCGTGGGTATGCAGTCCCTACTCCACCGGTTTCAGCAGTAAACAGTGTGTATTTAATACGTGGGATGACAACCAGATAACAGACCACGTGGGGGCGTGGTTGCGGAGGGTGACGTGCTCAGAACGGACCGAACGGTCTCGATAGGGACCATCGACGGATGGTGTAGCGCCCTGCTCGACGAACTTGTGGCCGTCGAGCGAGAGCTATGGCTTGTCGTCGCCGTGACGCTCATCATCGACGTGTGGCTGACACACGTCGGCCTCCAGCACGGCCTGCAGGAGGGAAATCCGCTGATGCGGGCCGCGATAGAGACGTTCGGAATCGCGGTTCTCGGCCTGACGAAGGTTGGCGTCCTCGGGCTGGCAGGGCTGACCCGCCAGTTGTTGAGCGACCAGCGTGGCGTCGTCGTGCCACTCGGACTGGCACTTCCGTGGGTAGCGGCCGTCGTGATCAACGCGACACTCCTGCTCAGCCTGTAGCCACGCCGGATTATCTTATCCTCCAGTTTCGTCCTCTCACTGGACTAGTACCCCGAACGTATCGTGTCGCCGTGGCCGATTCAGTTGCAGACACCCCGTCTGATTAATCAGGTCCGTTGTAGGTAATTGACATCTGGAAAATCCCATGGACGGCGGTACCCTTTTGCCCACAGTCTGAGATATTGACTGTATGTCGCCTGAGGTAAACCCGTTTGAGAGTTTACAGGAGCAGATCGACGACGCGTCGGACTATCTCGAATATTCGACCGACGTGCTTGAGCGGCTGAAACACCCCGAGCGGGTGCTGGAGGCGAACCTCTCTGTGGAGATGGACGACGGGTCCGTTGAGGTGTTTCGTGCCTACCGGTCACAGTTTAACGGTGACAGAGGGCCGTACAAAGGTGGGATTCGCTATCACCCACAGGTCACACGCGACGAGGTCAAGGCACTGTCTGGCTGGATGGTGTACAAGTGCGCTGCGGTAAACATCCCCTACGGCGGCGGGAAAGGCGGCATCGAGATCGACCCGCGCCAGTACTCGGCCAACGAAATCGAGCGGATAACCCGGTCGTTCGCGAAAGAACTCCGCCCGATTATCGGCGAGGACCAAGATATCCCCGCGCCCGATGTCAACACCGGCCAGCGCGAGATGAACTGGATCAAAGACACATACGAGACGCTGGAGAACACTACCGAGCCCGGCGTCATCACCGGCAAAGCCCCGGAGTCGGGGGGCAGTGCGGGCCGCGTCGAAGCGACCGGCCGATCCGTGATGCTCACCGCACGCGAAGCGTTCGACTATCTCGGGAAGGACATGGCGGACGCGACGGTGGCCGTGCAGGGCTACGGCAACGCCGGCTCCGTGGCGGCGAAGCTCATCGAGGATCTGGGCGCGAACATCGTCGCCGTATCGGACTCCTCGGGAGCCGTCTACAACCCCGACGGACTCGACGCACGCGACGCGAAGGCGTTCAAGAGCGAGACTGGGTCGCTGGCCGGCTACGAGGGCGCAATAGAAGAACTGACGAACGAAGAACTGCTGACGATGGACGTGGATCTGCTCGTCCCGGCGGCGCTGGAAAACGCCATCGACGGCGACCTCGCGCAGGATGTGCAGGCCGACATCGTCGTGGAGGCGGCGAACGGCCCGCTAACGCCGAACGCGGACGACGTGCTCACTGAGCGCGACGTGGCTGTGTTCCCCGACATCCTCGCCAACGCCGGCGGCGTCACGGTGTCGTACTTCGAGTGGGTCCAGAACCGCCAGCGCTTCTACTGGTCCGAGGAGCGTGTGAACAGCGAACTGGAGACCATCATCACGAACGCGTTTGACGACCTCGTCGAGACCTACGAGGAGACCGGCGCGCCGAACTTCCGGACCGCGATGTACGTCGTCGCCATCCAGCGCATCGTCGCTGCGGCCGAGGAAGGCGGCATCTGGCCCTGACCGTATCCCGGAATCAGTCGCGGCTACCGCGGGTGTTTTGCCGGCGCTTCCCCTACTGTGTGTATGGACATTTACGAGCGGCAGGTCCGCGTCGAAGCTCCGCTGTCAGAGGTCTGGAAATTCCACGCGACAGGCGACGGCCTGGTTGCACTGACCCCCGACTGGATGAACATCCGCATCGAGGAAGAGCGGGGACCGGACGGCGAACCGAATCCCGACGAACTAACCGCCGGGTCTGTCGTCGAATCCTCTATCAAGCCGTTCGGCGTGCCGCCACGCCAGCGCTGGGTCTCGAACATCGTCGCCCGGGAGGAGGGCGAGGACGAAGCGATGTTCCGCGACGTGATGGAGGAGGGGCCGTTCCCCCACTGGGAGCACACGCACACCTTCCGGGCGCTGAGCGACAGAGAAACGCTCGTTCACGACCACGTTGAGTTCGAACTGCCCGGTGGGCCACTCGGACGGGCGCTTGGCCCCTTCGGGTGTCTCGGGATGGAACCGATGTTCCGGTATCGCCACCAGCAGACGAAGGAACTGCTCGAAGGGTAACTCGGCCTGCCCGCGGACGGCACGGTCCCGACTATGGTATCCGGTGTTTCTTTATTCCCGTGTTGGATACTGCCACGGGATGAGTGGATGTATCGTCGCAATACCTGATGGGGCCGTGCTGTCTCCGCGCCACAACGGAGCAGAGTGGGCGTGACCGAGCCGCGAATCGACCCGCGACTCGGGCTGGTCGTCGCCGTCCTCGCAGTCAGTACGAGCGCGATTCTCGTCCGTTGGAGCGGGGCCGCGGCGTCCGTGGCGGCGTTCTACCGCGTCCTGTTGACGACCGTACTGCTAGCGCCGCTGGCGCTGGGTCGGCATCGGTCGGCGTTCGGGCGACTCGCTCGACGGGACGTACTGGCGGCTGCGGCGACTGGCGTCGCGCTCGCAGTGCACTTCGCCGCGTGGTTCGAGAGTCTGGCGTGGACCAGCGTCGCGGCGTCGGTCACGCTGGTCCAATGTCAGCCGCTGTTCGTCGCCGTGGGCGCATGGGCGCTGCTGGACGAGCGCGTCACGCGTGGCACGACGGCGGGCATTCTGGTCGCTATCGGTGGCATCGTCGTGATGTCGATCGGCGAACTGCTCGGCGGCGGTGCTATCGGCCCGCGCCCGCTGTACGGCAACGCACTGGCCCTTGTCGGCGGGGTCATGGCCGCTGGCTACGTGCTTGCCGGGCGCTCGCTCCGCCAGCGGTTCCCCCTCGTCCCATACGTGACCGTCGTCTACAGCGTCGCTGCGGTATCTCTCCTCGTCTTCGTCCTCGCGTCGGGCCACCCCGTGACCGGCTACCCGCCGCGGGAGTGGGCACTGTTTCTCGCGATGGCCGTCGGCCCCGGCGTGTTCGGCCACACCGTCCTCAACTGGGCACTGGCACACGTCGAATCCAGCATGGTCAGTGTCTCCCTGCTCGGTGAACCGGTCGGGAGCGCGCTGCTGGCGTTGCTGTTGCTCGCAGAAACGCCCGGTCCGTCGACGGTCGCCGGTGGGGCCGTCGTGCTCGCCGGTATCGGCCTCGTCGCCAGAAGTCGAGCCGTCGGAGCAACGCCGGCAGACTGAGGCCGGTCCGGGCGGCCTACGCGCGCTTTTCGACGGCTCCGCGGATTTCTGCGGCGGCGAAGTCGTGGTCCGGGCGGATGTTGACGAAGTCCAGAAACTCCTCCGCAGCCAGTAGTTCAGACGTATCGTAGTGGCATGCGGCGGCGGAGACAGCGGCCGGCGCACCGATGAGCGGCTCCAGCGCGCCCAGCGCACACGCGAGGTCGTAGGCGCGAGCGTCCCTGATGGCCGCCTCGCGGACGCTCGTCGCGTCGATGAAGTACAGGTCGTCGTGGGCTACGAGTACGTTCTCACAGCGGAAGTCACCGTGGGCCAGACCGTCCTCGTGCATCCGGTGGAGGAAGTCGAATACCGTCGGACTATGTCGCTCGACGGTTTCGGCCGGGAGGTCGTCCAGCGGCTCGAAGTCGGGAATGTATTCAAGTACCAGGACGCCCATCCCGTCGTATTCGAAGGCCTCGATTGGCTCGGGAGCGTTAACGCCGATCTCCCGCATCCGCTCCGTCGCGGCCAGTTCGTGTTCCGCCATCTCGTAGGGCGTCCCGAAATGCTCGAAAAACCCCTCCGTCCCCGACGAGAACGCGCCGATGTTGCGGCCGGCGGTCAACAGCGTGTGAACCAGCGAATTCTGCCCCGTGATGACTTTCACGAACCACTGATCGTTGACGACCAGTGGCGTCGAGAGCCAGTTGTCCGCCTCCAGAAACGTCACGTGAGCCGCAGGCTCGTCGTACCGTTCGATTACCGCCTGCACCACGCCTTCGAGTTGCTCCCAGGGGACCGTCCCGCGGAGGAATCGCCGGAACGCCATTCCCCTTAGGGAAGGCTATGGACGGGCAAATGGCTTGCGTCCGCCCCGTGTGGTATTTATTAACATAAGCCATAGGTCGAGTATGGAGTTCGACGTTCCCGGCGAACACCGGATGATCCGAGATTCGGTCCGCGAGTTCTGCGAGAACGAGATTGAGCCGATAGCCCAGGAGATCGAGGAGGAGCACCGTTTCCCGGCGGCGGTATTCGACGAACTCGGCGAGTTGGACGTGATGGGTGTGCCGATCAGCGAGGAGTGGGGCGGGCTCGGTGGCGACACGCTGATGTACGCGCTCGTCGCCGAGGAACTCGGGCGCGTTTCCGGGAGCATCGGACTCTCGTACGTGGCCCACACGTCACTCGGGAGCAAGCCGATAGAGCTGTTCGGCACGGACGCACAGAAAGAATGCTGGCTCACACCACTCGCCTCAGGCGAACAGCTCGGCGGCTGGGCGCTCACAGAGCCGGGCAGCGGGAGCGACGCCAGCGACATGGACACGACAGCCGAGCGGGACGGGGACGAGTACGTCCTCAACGGCACCAAGCAGTTCATCACGAACGCTTCTGTCGCCGGGTCGGTGCTAGTCAAAGCCGTCACCGATCCAGAGACCGGCTACGACGGTATCTCGACGTTCATCGTCGCCCCGGAAGACGATGGCTGGGAAGTGACGACCGAGTGGGACAAAATGGGGCTGAACGCCTCGCCGACCTGCGAACTCCAGTTCGACGACTGCCGGGTTCCCACGGACCGATTGCTCGGCGAGGAAGGCGACGGCTGGGCGCAGACGCTGAAGACACTCAACGGCGGGCGCATCTCCATCGCCGCGCTCTCGACGGGGCTGGCACAGGGTGCTTTCGAGGCCGCGAAATCTTACGCTACCGAACGCGAGCAGTTCGACCGACCCATCTCGAAGTTCGACGCTGTCCGGGACAAAATCGTCGAGATGGACCGCAAAATCGAGCGAGCCCGCCTGCTGACCCACAAGGCCGCGACGATGTACGACCAGGGCGAAGACGTGACGCGCATGTCGTCGCTGGCAAAGCTCGACGCCAGCGAAATCTGTCGTGAGGTCGCCGAAGACGCCGTTCAGGTGCTTGGCGGCTACGGGTACACGACGGATTTCGCCCCGCAGCGGTTCTACCGGGACGCGAAGCTCATGGAGATCGGCGAGGGAACGAGCGAGATACAGCGAATGGTGCTCGGCCGAGAACTGGGCCTGTAACGACCTTCGGAACGCCTACACGTCGGACGGACCTTCCGGGACGATAGTAACGGGCACGTCGGCGGCGTCGATGACAGCAACTGCGGCGTCGCCTTCTCGGAGTCTCCCGGCCAGCCCCTTCGGCTCGTGACCCATGACGATGTGCTGAACATCCACGTCAGCCGCGAGTTCGAGCAGTTCGTTGCCGATCCGCGTGCCCGAACGCATTGCTGACCGGCCGACGTGTTCGATAGCGACCGTCGCCACGACGGTGGCGTCGCGGAACCGGTCACGCATCTCGTCCCGGAGTTGCATGGCCGTGCCGTCAGCGGTGTCTTCGTCGACGAGGTGGACGACGTACAGTTCCTCGTCGAGCCCGTCGGCGAGGCGAACCGCCGTGTCAATGACTGTCGGAGAGACCGAATCGTTGGCGATAGCCACGAGAATGGTCATACAGGACACAAGGCCTTCGCGTGCAAATCACTTTCTGCCAGACTAACAGGTATGCTCACTCAGTTGCCTTCAGATTGTGGACGGCGTCGACGTACTCGACAACCTCGGCAGTCGGCTGGATGGCCGAGAGTATCGCGTCGGCGTCCTTGTACGCCATCGGCGCTTCGTCCCGGACGCCTTTGATGACAGACTCCGAGTAGATACCGTCCATCGCTTCGGCGAACTCGTCCATGTCGACCTCGCTGTGTGCCTGCCGCCGGCTCATCACGCGGCCTGCACCGTGTGGCGCTGTCTGGTGGTACTCGTCGTTGCCCTTCCCGCGTGCGATAATCGACCCGTCGGCCATGTTGAACGGGACGAGCAGCCGCTGGCCGTCGCGGGCTGGAGTCGCGCCCTTGCGGATGGTGAGGTCGCGGAAGTCGATGTAGTTGTGAATAGACTGGAAGCGGTCGATGGGGTCGATGGGGTCGATGTCGAGTGCGTCGCAGACGGCATCGCTCATCAGTTCGCGGTTCCAGCGGGCGTACTGCTGGGCGAACAGCATGTCGACGAGGTAGCCGTGGGCCTCGCGGCCTTCCAGCCAGTCAAGGTCCGTGTTGCGGTCCTCGTCGTCGCTGCTGTGGATGGCGTCCTGGACCTGTCCCAGCGCGTCGAAGGCGTCTTCGATCTCTTTACCGTCCAGTTCGCGGCGGAGACGGTCCTTCCGGATGTAGGACTCGCCCATGCCGCCGGTGACCCAGGCGTAGAGGTCTCGGGATTCGACCGTATCGGGGTCGAACTTTAGGTACTCGACGTACTCCTCGGGAATCTGGTCGCGGATCTCACCGATAGTCCGGCGGTCCGTCGCCGTCGACTGCCAGTACTCGGCGACGGACTTACCCAAGTAGCGGGAACCGCTGTGGATGACCAGCCAGTAGTCGCCCGATTCGCGTGCCTGGCCGAACTCGACGAAGTGGTTCCCGCCGCCCAGCGTCCCCGCGCTCTTGATGATGTACCCCATGCCCTGGCGCTGATCCGCCAGCACGCGGTCACACAGTGATTCGAAGTAGTCCTCGTCGTAGCCGTCGAAGTCGAACTCCACGGGATCGATGTGTTCGCCGAACCGCTCGGCGTAGGCCGTGTCGAACTGCTCGAAGACGCGGTTGGCCCGCTCGAACGGGAACTCCTCGACGAAGTGGACCGCGTCATCGTAGTCGTGGACATTCCGGCCCATCGGGACCGCCTCGCGAACGCGTCGCTCTCGCTCTTCGTCTTCCAGCGGGAGTTCCGGTCCGAGATTCGTCGCGGCCATCCCACAGCCCACGTCGACGCCGACGATGTTCGGGACGACCCGCTCGCCCAGCGGCATCGTGAAGCCGATGGGTGCGCCGGCCCCCCAGTGCGTGTCCGGCATGATCCGCACCGGTTCGGTGAACGCGGGATGGTCGATGAGCGTCTCGATCTGCTCCCGACACCCGCTCTCGACGAGCGATTCGTCGTCGACCATCACTCGCGCCGTGGTGTGTTCGCCCGTCAGTTCGAGTACCATTGGTGTCGTATCGTAGTCGCATAGAGGGTTTGAACCTCACGGTGGCCCGTGAGTGGGTGCCTCCCCTCCGGAGCAAATAAAAAACCACAGCCGAACGGTCGAGGACACGCTAAATCGTTGATGTTTCCCTTCTCAGCCGCTGAGATGGGTTTTCAGTCTGTGAGAACACCCTGTCCATTATATGCCACCGTGGTGCGGAATTTCACATGTGAGGTGACACAGATGTCCTATCAAGCGGCGAACCCCCTGGCAGACGACTTCGAGCTCGAGCTCGGCGGGGCTTGGACCGCGTACTGGCTGGCGTTCCTGCGTGTCGTAACCGGCTGGTGGTTCTTCCACGCAGGCGTAACGAAGCTCATCGAGAACGGGCTGGCCTACACGTACGGGCCGACCTACCTCAAGCAGATGACTGGCACGGCACTCGGTCCGATCCCCGTGCTGATGGGCGAATATCTGGGCTGGGTCATTCAGGCGATGGTCCCGCTGGGCGAGACGCTCATCGGGCTCGGGCTGATGGTCGGCGCACTGGTCCGACTCGCCTCCGTGTTCGGGGTCTTCTTCATGTCCCTGTTCTGGATCGGCAACGCGGAGTTCGGCCACGGGCTGGTCAACAGCGACTTCATGGGCATATTACTGTTCGTGACGATGATCGTGCTGGCCACCGGTCGCTACTACGGCCTCGATGCGATCATCGAGAAGACCAAACTGGTCAAACGACACCCGAAACTCAGGTACCTGCTCGGTTAACGAGGTGACCACCAATGCAACAACACACCACCGTCATCGACAAAGCGGCGATGGCACTCAGCGGCGGACTGATGCTGCTGGGCGTCGTCGTCCTCGGCATCGTGGAGATCCTGGCGGGGAAGCCCTACAGCGCGGCACCGCTGACGAACGACGCAGGCGAGATCATCGCGACGCCGATGATCGATCCGACGCTCCGGACCGGGCTGGTCCTAGCCGGGATCCTGGTCCTGGCCCTGTACGGGGTCTACAGGCTCGTCGCCCCAATGAAGACTGAGACGGCCACGACACAGCAAGAAATCACGGCAGATTAAGCGGTTCTCGTTTTCGTTGTTTTAACCCGACGTGTCGAGCCTGTCTACAGAAGTGATAGTGGGTGCCGCTCCACCCCACCGATTCCCCACTGACAATGTATTTACTGTGGCCATATTAATCAGGTGGGGTAGTTTCTGATTCTGATAGAGCCCACCACAACGCTCATTTCTGTGGTCGTGTTGATATCTATATGCCTTCGCTGGTGGTTCACTACGCTTTTGTGGGGTTACTTGCTGCAACGCTACTGGGTGCTGCATTCGATAAGCGGTCGCTGCTCCTGTCGATACTCGTCGTCACGTTCCCCGATGTAGACGCGTTCCTCGGCCTCTACTGGCAGGCCGGCCACCGGGCTGCGACGACGAATCTCGTCATCCCGGCAGTGCTGGCGCTCCTCATTGGAGTCGACCTGTACGTGCGTGACGAATCGTATATCAGGGGCCGCTGGGGGGCCTACGGTGTCCGTGTCAGCTGGTTCTGCGTCGTGGTGTACGTGGTTGGTCACGTACTGCTAGACCTGATTACGGGCGGTGCGAACCTCTTCTGGCCGCTGTACGACCAGTTCTACCAGCTCAGCGGCCACCTAGAGCTGTCGAGCCAGCGTGGCATCGTCCAGACGTTCGTCGAACTGCCCGACCCGCCCGCTCAGACGTCCGGTGGCACCGGTACGGGGGGGAGCGGCGGGTCGACCACGCAGTCGATGGGCAACTCCAGCGAGGTGCAGATGAGTACTGGCATCGACCCCAACCCGGGACAGCCGGAACCCGAAACCGTCGACCGCGTGTTCCCCATCGCCCGGAGCGGCTGGGAGCTGGTCATCCTTGTCGTCGGGACGCTTGCCACCGCTGCTCGCCTCCGCATCGGCCACGACCTCCCCGACGAGTGATGGACCGCCGGGCGGCACTGCGGAGCGTTCGCTTTCGAGTCCTTCATATACGACCTGGCACACCGGGAAACCATGGGCTTCGAGGTACGCCGACGACTCAGTGTTGCCGACACGGTGACGTTGTTCAACGCCGTCGTCGGGTTCGTCGCCGGAGCCATCGCCTTCACTGACCCCCATCTGGCCGCTCGCCTCATTCTACTGGCGGTCATCGCCGATGCAATCGACGGGATCGTTGCCCGGAACGGTGACAGCTCGGCGGTCGGCCCGCTGCTGGATTCCGTGACTGACGTGGTTTCGTTCGGTGCGACACCGAGCCTCTTTCTCTACGTGCTGTTGACGGACGCCTACGGCGGTATCGAGGCCGCACATCCGGCCGTGTTCGTCGGCCTCGCCCTGCTCGCCTCCGCGTATGTCGTGTGTTCCATCGTCAGAACGGCGTTCTACTCGACGTATTTCGACGCACCCGACGAACGGCCGGGTATGCCGAACACGCTCGGGAGTATCATCATCGCGACGGCGTATCTGAGTGGTATTACGAACCCGCTTGTGTTGAGTATCGGCGCGCTCGCCCTCTCGTTCGCGATGATTGCTCCCTTCGACTATCCAAAGCCGGGGCCGAAATACGCCATCCCGATGGGTGTTGTACAAGCCGTCGCCGTCATCGCACCGATGGCGTTCTTCCGGGCCGGGCCGCGGGCGATGCTCGCCATCGCGCTGCTGTTCTTTGCGCTTGGACCGTGGGTTTACCCCAGAGAGTAGCCCTCGCCAGTCGCACTCTGCTCAGACCGTGTCCTCGATGAACTCTCTCAGAATGTCGTTGAACGCCTCGGGCTGTTCGACCATCGCGAGGTGTGCGGCGTCGGGGACGAACGACACCTCCCCGTCGGAGACCTCTCGGGCCAGCGTCTCGTGATACGCCCGCGGGGTCAGTTTGTCGTGCTCGCCACAGACGGCCAGCACAGGTATATCAATCTCGCCGAGTCGGTCTCGCACGTCGAATCCGTGACAGGTCATGAAATCGCGCCGGGTCACGGCCTGCCCGACCGCCGCCATCTGCTCGCGGGAGCGGGCGAGGGCCTCGTGATCCGTGTCGTGGAACAGGCGGTCCCGTTCGTGTAAGAACTCGACGGCGCGGTCCCAGTCGTTTGCGAGCCACTCCTGTAGCCCGTCGAACACCGGGAGTTCGGGGCCGGTCCCCAGCAACACTATTGCCGCGGGCGTCCAGTCCCGCTCCAGCGCCACCCACTGGGCGACGGCCCCACCCAGCGAATTACCGACCAGCACGTCCGCGTCCGTCTCCCGCCCTACAGCGACCACGTCGTCCGCGTAGGCGTCGAGGGTCGTGATCCCGGCATCGGCGTCGATGTCGTCGGAGTCACCGTGCCCGGACAGGTCCAGCGCGACAGCGGGATGAGTCGGTCCGGAGGGCGCGTACTGTCGACCCCACACGCGGTGTGTCGCGCCGCTACCGTGAACATACAGCGCCGTCGGTCCCGCTGTAGCAGACTGCGTCTCTCTGTACGCCGTGACTCGCCCGTCGTGCTCGATCCAGTTCATGCAACACCGTTCGGAAGCGGTGTGGATAAAGGATTGGCGCGCCCAGAACAGGTGTGAACCGCATTCAAGCAACTCCCAAAATTTTCCCGCCGTACGGCGTATTTCGGCGATGGGTTTATATACTTATCACGCTTACTTTGAGTTAGCATGACTTCAGAACAGCAGTTGTTCGACGAGACGCCCCTCCGCCGATTCGAGTACGACGACAGCGTCGTGCTCGCGGCGGACGTGGGACCCGCTGCCGATGCGAGTGTCGATGTGGTCGATGGGACCGTCATCGTCGTCGCTGACGGCCATCAACACGAACAAGAGATCCCTGCCGGTGACGCACGAGCGTTTATCAATCACGGGGTTCTCACTATCGAACTGTCAGAGGACGAGGGAGATAACTGATGAGACTTACTGTCAAACCACTCAAACAGAAAGACGCCGGCCGTGGCCTCGCGGCTATCGACCGCGCCGCGATGGACGAACTCGAACTCGAGAACGGCGACTACATCGTTCTCGAAGGGAAACAGGACAGCCGCGCAGTCGCCCGCGTCTGGCCCGGCTACCCCGAGGACGAGGGGAAGGGTATCGTTCGCATTGACGGGCAGCTTCGTCAGGAAGCCAACGTCGGTATCGACGACCCGGTCAACATCGAAAAGGCCGATGTCAACCCCGCGACCTCGGTCACCGTCGCGCTGCCCCAGAACCTCCGGGTTCGGGGCAACGTCGGCCCGATGATCCGGAACAACCTCAGCGGTCAGGCCGTCACGCAGGGCCAGACCGTACCGGTGAGCTTCGGCCTCGGACCGCTCTCCTCGATGTCCGGCCAGAAGATCCCGCTGAAGATCGCCGAAACCGAGCCCTCCGGGACGGTCGTCGTGACCGACTCCACAGACATACAGGTCAGCGAGATGCCCGCCGAGCAGGTCCACAGCGGCGAGGGCGCACCCGAAGCCCGCGACACGCCTGACGTGACCTACGAGGACATCGGCGGCCTCGACCGCGAGCTCGAACAGGTCCGTGAGATGATCGAGCTGCCGATGCGCCACCCCGAACTGTTCCAGCAGCTCGGTATCGAGCCGCCGAAGGGCGTCCTCCTGCACGGCCCGCCCGGCACCGGAAAGACGCTGATGGCCAAGGCTGTCGCCAACGAGATCGACGCCTACTTCACCACTATCTCCGGCCCGGAGATCATGTCGAAGTACTACGGCGAGAGCGAGGAGCAACTCCGCGAGATCTTCGACGAGGCCTCGGAGAACTCCCCCGCTATCGTCTTCATTGACGAGATCGACTCTATCGCCCCGAAGCGCGGCGAAACTCAGGGTGACGTGGAACGCCGCGTCGTCGCCCAGCTGCTCAGCCTGATGGACGGGCTCGAAGAGCGCGGGCAGGTCATCGTCATCGGCGCGACGAACCGTGTCGACGCCATCGACCCGGCGCTGCGCCGTGGTGGCCGCTTCGACCGCGAAATCGAGATCGGCGTCCCGGACAAGGAGGGCCGCAAGGAAATCCTGCAGGTCCACACCCGCGGAATGCCCCTCGCCGAGGAGATCAACATCGAGAACTACGCCGAGAACACCCACGGCTTCGTCGGCGCTGACCTCGCCTCCCTCACCAAAGAGAGTGCGATGAACGCACTCCGACGTATCCGCCCCGAACTCGACCTCGAATCCGACGAGATCGACGCCGAGGTACTGGAACGGCTGGAGATCAGCGATACGGACTTCCGCGAGGCGATGAAGGGCATCGAGCCCTCCGCGCTCCGGGAGGTCTTCGTCGAAGTCCCGGACGTTACCTGGGACTCCGTCGGTGGCCTCGAAGGCACCAAGGAGCGGCTCCGGGAGACCATCCAGTGGCCGCTGGAGTACGAGGACGTGTTCGAGTCGATGGATCTGGAAGCCGCAAAGGGCGTGCTGATGTACGGCCCGCCCGGCACCGGGAAGACGCTGCTGGCGAAAGCCGTCGCCAACGAGGCCCAGTCCAACTTCATCTCCGTGAAGGGACCGGAACTCCTG
Source organism: Haloarcula sp. H-GB5 (assembly GCF_054850705.1). Taxonomy (NCBI): domain Archaea; kingdom Methanobacteriati; phylum Methanobacteriota; class Halobacteria; order Halobacteriales; family Haloarculaceae; genus Haloarcula; species Haloarcula sp. H-GB5. Next base: position 1,168,003 of record NZ_JBTWBG010000002.1, read on the forward strand.
AACAAGTTCGTCGGGGAAAGCGAGAAGGGCGTCCGCGAAGTGTTCAGCAAGGCCCGCGAGAACGCCCCGACCGTGGTGTTCTTCGACGAGATCGACTCCATCGCCGGCGAACGTGGCGGCGGCACGACCGACTCCGGCGTCGGCGAGCGCGTCGTCTCCCAGCTCCTGACGGAGCTAGACGGCATCGAGGACATGGAAAACGTCGTGGTCGTCGCGACCACGAACCGGCCGGACCTCATCGACGACGCGCTCCTGCGTCCCGGCCGACTCGACAGGCACGTCCACGTGCCCGTCCCGGACGAGGAGGCCCGCCGCGCCATCTTCCAGGTCCATACCCGTAGCAAGCCGCTGGCCGACGGCGTCGACCTCGACGAACTGGCCAGCCGAACGGACGGCTACGTCGGTGCGGACATCGAAGCGGTCGCCCGCGAGGCGTCGATGGCTGCGACCCGGGAGTTCATCAACAGCGTAGACCCCGAGGAGATCGGCGACAGCGTCAGCAACGTCCGCGTGACGATGGACCACTTCGAGCACGCGCTCGACGAGGTCGGCCCCAGTGTCACCGAGGAGACCCGCGAGCGCTACGACGAGATCGAACAGCGCTTCGACCGGGCCGAACCCGGCGTCACCGACGAAAGCACGGCCAGTCGCACCTTCCAGTAGCGACAGTCGGCAACCCGACGCTGATTTTTGCGTAGTATAGCGGTTTTCTCGGTGCGTTATTCGTCGTCAGCCCTGTCCAGCGTGATTTCGCGACACTCGTAGACTTCTCTCGTCGCACCTGACCCGCCGACGGTGACCGGTCCGGAATCGGTTTCGACGGTGAGCGACCGTTCGGCCGGATTCTTACTCGATGCGGGATAGACGATACTCTGCCGGGCGTTTATTACCGGTCCTGATATCGTCGTCTCAGTGCGGTCCGCCGTCGAGAGTACCCGGGCGCGAGCGGTGATCGCCGTGCCCTCGCGCAGCGCCAGCGCCGCCGCAAGCACCGCGAACTGGAACGCCGAAAACGTCCGCGGGAACACACAGACGTCGGCGATGTAGCATTCCGTTCCCATCAGCCAGTGGCTCCCGAGGAACATCGTGAACTCATCGTGTGCGAGGTTTTCGTTATCGAATTCGGTCGCCTGATAGTCTGCCATCGAATTAGTCAGCAGTCCGGAATGCCCCGTGAGTCCGCGCTGCATATCAGCGGTCACGAGCAGTGGGGTAATGCCGCTCTCGATTGTCCGCACCGCCGTGGCAATATCGTCGTATGCGGGTGTTGGTGCTGCCTCGTCGCCATGGACCAGTAACAACACCAGCACATCCCGCTCGATAGCTGCGCCGAGTTGCGGCACAAACTCATGGAGGGCCGATTTTGGGACCGCGATCGTGAGACTCTCCTCGGCACTGTCGATAAGTGAGTGCATCGCATCGATGACTGCCGACTGGGTCCGATGGGTTTGCAGTCCCGATTGTGCCATCAGCAGAGAATTCGGTGCCACGTGTATAAATCGTCCCCTGAATTCGGAGAGAGCGTCGCTGTGGCGGGAAATGTCATCAGTGACGATAGTTGGGGTGTAACTTCTTTATGTATGTATCTCCTCGGAAGGGTGATGAAGTCACAGCCCACCGTCCTGTTTGTCCGCAGTCCAAGTCAGGACAGGGCCGCGATTTCGATGCTCCGGGACAGTGGTCTCACCGTTCACGAGTTCGACGGGGTTCGTGATTTGGAGTGTGCGCTCGGCGATTACGACGCGGACTGCGTCGTCACGAACTGCGAAGTGGAGAACCTGGACGGGACGCAGTATCTCGGTGGGCTGACGGTTATCGAACGACTGCGGGAGAGCCATCCCGAGATCCCGGTCGTCCTTTTCGCCGAGGTGACAAACGGCGACATCGCCCGCGAAGCGTACAGCCGCGACGTGTTCGGCTACGTTCCGAGTACCGTGAACGACGCCCACCAGCGACTGCTGGCACAGGTCGACGCCGCCGTCGCGTCCAGCCCCGCCCGCCAACGGGCGAACAAGCGAAAACAGCTCAACGAGGCCGTCCGGCTGGTCAATCAGGCCCTCGTCCGCTCACAGTCACGGATGGATATCGAACGCGATATCACGGCGGTTCTGGCGGGCACGGCCAGATACAGCGAGGCCTGTACGGTGACCTGTCAGCACGACAGACCGGTCGTTCGAGCGCTGGGGTCACAGCGTGACCACGTCTCCATCACTGCACCGGAACCGTTGCGCCGGGCCGAGTCGGAGGACCGACTGGTCGTTGCAGACATCGACCCAGCAACGGTCGCGGATGACACAGACGCACTGGAGACAGACTGTTCCCGAGTTCTCGCTGTCCCGCTGGTGTACGATGGGGCGTCGTACGGCGTCCTCGGAGTGTACGCCGACCGTGTCGATATCTTCGACACGGAAGAACAGGATACGTTCAGAGAGGTCGGCCACAATATCGCGCTGGCTATCGACGCGAGCCAGACGAAAGACGCGCTCCAGCAGCGGACGACGGAACTGGAACGACAGAAAGAGCGGCTCCGTGAGCTCGCACAGATCATCTCACACGAACTGCGGAACCCGCTTCAGGCAGCGATGGGACGGGTCGAACTGCTAGCCACTGAACACGCCGCCGAGGAGTTCGACGCCATCCAGCGCAGCCACACCCGGATGTCGTTTCTCATCGACGATCTCATGGAAATCGCTCGACAGGGCGGCAGACAGTACACCGTCGAGCCAGTCACGCTCTCCGACGTGATGGCGGACGCCTGGACGACAGTCGACACCGGTGGGTCGACCATCGAAATCGACTGTACCGAGACGATACTGGCCGATGGCAACCGGCTGTGTCAGCTTGCGGAAAACTTCTTCCGGCTCGCCATGGAGCAGGGCGACACCGGCAAAATAACCGTCACCGACACGGCTGACGGATTCGCCCTCGAATACGACGGTGTCCCGCTGGAGGCGGGGAACAAAGGGCCGTTTGAACTCTATTACGCCTCCAGTGACGAGGGGGTCGGGCTCCACCTCGCCGTGATCCGGGAAATCGCACAGGGCCACGGGTGGGAAATCGCCCTCTCCAACGAATCAACGGAGCGGGTCCGGCTGAACGTCACCGACGTCAAGCGGCCGGCAGCGAAAACCACGTAGCGACCCCGCCTCGCCGTACGCGACTCGAAACCGTATTTTGCATCCAGGCCGGAGTTGTGGTATGGATCTTCAGGCTCGGTATCGCGTGCCAGCACTCACTGGCCTGTTGACGGTCGTGTCGCTCGCGCTCGTGTTCGGAGCCGTTCTCGGGGCGATTCCCCAATCGGCGCTCCCCGCTGCACCCGCGAGCGTTCTCGGGGCGATCCCCCACGCCAACGCCGTGGTCAGCGCCCTCGCTATCGGCACAATCGTCGGCGGTATCCGAGCGATCCGCCGCGGCGACGTCGCCCGACACCGGAAGCTGATGCTCTCCTCGTTCGGACTGTTCGCTCTGTTTCTCGTACTGTACCTCTACCGGATAACACTTGCAGGGCCGACGGACTTCACCGGGCCATCAGTCGTCGAGACATATTTCTACCTGCCCTTCCTCGCCGTCCACATCCTGCTTGCCATCATCGCCATCCCGGCGGTGTACTACGTCTTGCTGCTGGCTTACACGTACCCCGCCTCGGAACTGTCGTCGACGAACCACCCGCGGGCCGGGAAACTGGCCGCAAGCCTGTGGCTGATCTCCTTCTCGATGGGAATCGTCGTGTACGCGATGCTGTATCTGGTCTGGTAAGGACTAGTCGCGATCCGTTCGTAGCAGGCCGAACCACAACATGTCTCGCCACACGCCGTCGAGATGCCACTCCGCCCGGTGGGTGCCTTCTTTCTTGAATCCCAGGCGTTCGACCACCGCGACGGAGCGGTCGTTTCCGCCCACAATCTTTGCCGACCATTTCCGGAGCGCCCGCTGGTCGAAGCCATACTGAACCAGCCTGTCCGCCGCCTCGGTGGCGTACCCCTGCCCCCAGGCGTCCGGGTCGAGCCAGTAGGCCAGTTCGGCTGTGCCTCGCTCCGGGTCGTGGTCCGTCATGGCGACGAGTCCGACCGGCTCGGTTCGGTCCTCGACTGGGCCCGGACTCCCGGCCGGGTCGACACAGACCAGCAGATGGACCGAGTCCTCATCGGAAAGCGTCTCTTCGTAGTAGGTCTCCATCTGGCCGCCGGTCGGCGGGCGGGCGTACGTCCCCAGCCCCCAGACCTTCTCGTCGTGAAAGACGCGCTGTATCCAGTCAAGGTCGTCTCGTTCCGGGGACCGGAGGGCGGTTCGGTCGGTTGCGAGGAAGGACGGCCCTGGCATTGGCGACTCCTCGCTCGGACTGGGGAAAAATGTAGTGCTGTGCAGCACCAACGACGCTAGTCGTCGGCCGGGCTCGATTGCGTCCCGATATCCGGGCGGACAACGTCCCGATCCGTCGCCTCGCCCTCGATATCGTAGGGATACTCGCCGGTGACACAGCCGAGACAGAGGTCAGTCCGGCTCGTCTCCAGCGTCTCCGCGATGGCGTCGATAGAGAGGTACGACAGCGAGTCCGCCTCGATTTCCTCGCGGATCTCGTCGACGGACTGGTTCCCGGCGATGAGTTCATCGCGGGAGGCCATGTCGATACCCATGTAACACGGGGCGACGATTGGCGGCGCGCCGATGCGGACGTGGACTTCTTCGGCACCGGCGTCTTTCAGCAACTTGATCAGTTGCGTCGAGGTGGTCCCGCGGACGATAGAGTCGTCGATGATGGTGACGCTTTTGCCCTCGATTGTGGACTTAATGGGGTTGAGCTTCAGCCGAACGGCCCGCTCGCGTTCGTCTTGGGTCGGCATGATGAACGTGCGGCCGACGTACCGGTTTTTCATCAGCCCCTCGGCGAACTCGATGTCCGAGCCGTCGTCCTGTGCGGCCTCGGCGTACCCGGAGGCGAACGCGCGCCCGGAGTCCGGCACCGGCAACACCACGTCTGATTCGACACCGGACTCCTCCCAGAGTTTCCGGCCCAGTTCGCGCCGGACCTCGTAGACGAGGTTCTCGTCGATGGTCGAGTCCGGTCGCGCGAAGTAGACGTGTTCGAAGAAGCAATGGGCCGTGTTCTCGGGTTCGACGAGCTGATAGGTGTCGTAGCCGGTGCCGTCGGCGTGCAAGACGACGAGTTCGCCGGGCTTGACGTCCCGGATCAGTTCGCCGTCGAGCGTGTCGATGGCAGCCGACTCGGAAGCGAGGACGTAGCCGTCCTCGAGTTCCCCGATACACAGCGGTCGGTTCCCCTGCGGGTCGCGCACGCCGAGGACCGTCTCGTCGTGCATGATGGTCAGCGAGTACGACCCGTGGATGCGGTTCATCGTTCGCTTGACGGCCCGAACCAGATCCTCCTCGAGGAGATTACGCGCGAGGTCGTGGGCGATGACCTCGGTGTCGCCGTCGGACGTGAAGGCGTGGCCGAGGTCGGCCAGTTCGTCGCCGATCTCGTCGGCGTTGACGAGATTCCCGTTGTGGGACAGCCCCAGCGATCCCGACTTGAACGAGACGGAGAACGGCTGGGCACAGCAGGCGTTGACGCTCCCGGCAGTCGGGTATCGAACGTGACCGATACCGTTTGAGCCGTTGAGCGCCTCCAGGTCGCCGGGGTCGAACGCGTCACCGACGAGTCCCATTTCGACGTGGCTGTACTGCTGGAACCCGTCGTGGGTGACGATACCGGCCGATTCCTGGCCGCGGTGCTGGAGCGCGTACAAGGAGTAGTAAAGCGGTCGGGCGGCGTCACGGTCCTCCAGAGAGATGCCAACAACGCCGCACTTCTCGTGCATTTGTGTTGAGTGAGTTATTCGCCCGCTTTCGACTGCCACTCGTAGTCACGCCGCTTGGCCGACTTGCCGAAACCGCACGACGAGCAGACCTTCTTTTTCGTGTGATACGACTTTTCGCCACACCGTCGACACTTCGTGTGCGTCGTGGTGTTTTTCTTGCCCTGACTCGGAGTTCCTGCGCCAGTCATGGAGTAATTGAGACGACGTTATCGCCGCGTATAATCGTTGTGTCTTCATCCTCGACGACGAGGTTCATGTGTTGGTCGTAGCCAGTGAGTTCCCCCTCGAACAGTTCGCCACCCTTCAGCTGTACGGTGACTGTCTCACCGAGGGACGCTTCGAGTACATCTAGCGGTCGTCCACTCATGTACGGTTTGGATAGTGATGGCCGCTTAAACGTACCGTTTGTCTGATGGCCCGCGAGACCGTTCCACTGTCTTACACGTCGACGCTAAACGGCGCTCGCTCGGCCGCTCGGACGGCGAAGCCAGCGAGCAGGTCTGCAAGCGCGTCGAGGTCGTCGGGATCGATGACCTCGACCGGCGTGTGCATGTAGCGGTTCGGCAGCCCGACGTTGACCGACGGGATCCCACCACGTGAGGTGTAGAATGCGTCCGCATCGGTCCCGGTTCGAGTGCCCGCCGCCTGCAACTGGATATCGATGTCCTCGGCCTCGCTCGTCTCTCGAAGAGCGTCGACGGCGACCGGATGGTTCGCGCTCCCGCGGGCGACGACCGGTCCCCCGCCGAGATCCACACCCGTCGCGGCCTTGCCGGGCGAACCCGGTGCGTCCGTCGCGTGCGTCACGTCAGCGGCGATGGCCACGTCCGGCGCGAGGTCGAACCCAACCATCTTCGCCCCCTGTACGCCGACTTCCTCCTGCACTGTCGAGACAGCGTACACCGTCGCATCCGGGTCTGATTCTGCCGCGCGGCGGAGGCCCTCGGCGGCCGCCCAGATACCGATACGGTTGTCCATCCCCCGTGCGGCAAGGCGGCCGTTCTCCAGTTCGCTCAGCGTCTGGACGAACGTCACTGGGTCGCCGCGGTCGACGAGTGAGTCCACCTCGTCGCCGTCCGCTGCACCCACGTCGACGTACTGTTCGGAGATTTCGGGGACCGAATCGTCGTCCGAATCCCGGAGGTGAATCGCGGTCTGTCCCACGACGCCCGAGACGGGGCCGTCTGCCGTGTGAATGGTGACGTGTTGCCCGCGGGAGACGGTCTTGTCAGAGCCGCCGATGCGGCCCAGTTTGACGAAGCCGTCGTCCGTGAAGTCTCGAACGATGAACCCGATTTCGTCACCGTGGCCCGCGAGCGCAACGGTCGTATCGCCGCCCTCGACCTTCGCGACGGCGTTCCCGTAGTCGTCCGTTCGGACCTCGTCGGCGAACTCGCTGACGTAGTCGAGCCACACCCGCTGGCTGTCGGCCTCGTATCCAGACGGGCCGGGCGTTGTCAGCAGCGATTCGAGAAACTCTCGTCGTCGTGTGTCCATACACGAGATAATTGCCCCGTGGTCATGAAAACAACGGACGGCATACGGTCTAGGACATCTCAGCGTGGCCATGGTACCGCCACGGCTAAGAGTCGGGGCGTCGAACTGTCAGTATGGCAGAATTCACCTTCCTCGAAGTACATCTCGACGGTGCGGAGTTCACTGCGAACGCTCCGTTCAGCGCTGGCGACGATGACGACGAATCAGACAGCAAATCACAGTGGTCGCGGACGGACGGGTCGAGCAACGAAACAGATACAGAAGACGGCAGCGGCCCCAGTGTCGGTCGCCTCGCGCTCGCGGTGCTCGGTGTCGTCGCAGTTGTCGCGCTCGTTCTGCGCCTGTATCTCGGCGGGTCAAAAGACGCTGATGACAGCGACGTCGACCTGTAGCGGATAGGTCTCGCTCTCGAACCGAACGCGGGGAGTCGTTTTTACAGGGAGAAGGCCTATTTTCTCCCGCCACATTTCAGGCGTATGGGAATATACCACAGCGTTCAGGCTGTCGCCGGCGCGACCGGCGACGGCCCTATCGACTGGAGTGCCGTCGCCGACGCCGCGAAGGGCGCGACGGATACGGGCGACCTCACCGTCGAGACGCCCGAACGCGACGGCTACGCGACCGACGTTCGGGACGCCAGAGACCGCGTCCGGGAGGTCGGCGAACTCGCCTTTGACCTGCCCGAAACCGTCGAGATCCAGAACCGCCACCACTGGATCGATGCCAACGTCGCCACGTTCAGTCGCGTGATGGAGCCGATCGAACAACAGGCCGAGTACATCCCCGGTATCGCCCGCGTGGTCAACACCGGATCGATGGCCGTTGCACTCTCGTTTCTGGGGAACAACGTCCTGGGCCAGTACGACCCCGTCCTGCTCGCGGACAACGACGCCCACGCACTGTACTTCGTGCGTCCCAACATCCACCGGGTCGCCGACCAGTTGAACGTCGAGCGGGACCGGTTCCGCCGCTGGATCGCGTTCCACGAGGTCACGCACGCGGCGGAGTTCGGTGCGGCCCCGTGGCTGTCTGACCACCTCGAAACGGCGATGGAGGACGCCATCGACAATCTCACCGACGGCAACATCGACCGGGCGACGCTTGGCGAACTCGATACGACGATGACTGCCGTCGAAGGGTACGCGGAACTGCTGATGGACCGTGCCTTCGACGACGAGTACGACGACCTGCGGCGGAAAGTCGACGAGCGCCGGCAGGGACGTGGCCCCATCGCGTCGCTCATGCGCCGACTCCTCGGCCTCGGGATGAAACGCCAGCAGTACGAACGCGGGAAGGCGTTTTTCGACACAGTCGCCGATGCCCGCGGCGTCGCTGCGGCGGGGCGCGTCTGGGACTCACCGGACACCCTGCCCACCGAAGACGAGATAGAGACGCCGACGCTGTGGATCGACCGCGTCGACCCCTGAAACCGCTACAGCACGCTACGCGGTCCCGCGGAACGCTTATTTCTCCGGTTCTTCCACAGGCGCTTCGATCTTCGCGACGTCGAGGAGGATTTCGCTGTTCGATTCGTCGACCGCGACGACCGTCCCGGCGACGACGAGCTTCGAGATCGGCGTCGGGCCGAGAATGACCGCCTGTCCCTCGCTGAAGTCCTGTACCGAACTCTGGAGGTGGAACCGAGCGCGGCACTTCTCCGGGTCGTGGACGTTCGTGAAGTTGATTTCCTCGACGGTGACGTCGACGCGCTCGTAGTCGTGGGCGACGACGACGCTCTCGGCCTCGTCGATCTGCTGGCGGTCGATTGCGTCGAATGCCTCGGACGTCGGCTTGTACCCACCCGTCGGGCCGGGAATACCCTCGACGAGTCCCAGCGAGGTCAGACTCTGCATCTGGTTCCGTACCGTTCCGGGGTTCCGGTCGATCTCCTCTGCGATTGTCTCGCCGGTAACTGCCTCACCGGTCTGTTGATACCTGTTTACCAGCGTCGTAAGCATCGTTCGCTGGCTGTTGTTCAGATCGATGCTAACCATACCGGTGTGTATCGGGAGCGGCTACTTATCCCATTGGGTTCACTCATTTGAACGCCGGTCGAACTCACAGACGGGGCTACTCCATGTATCCCAGCTGCTTCAGGCGGTCTTCGACGGCGTCGTCATCGTCGCTCCCGAGCGCATCATCGATACTGAGTGGCTCGCGTTCGCCGACATCAGGGTCATCAGGGAATACCGGGAGCACCTTGCCGCGCATATCAGTCGGGACAGCGCAGCCGTGGGCAGCCAGCACCGTCGGGGCGATATCGAGAATGCTGATTCTGTCGAGTTCGCCCTGTGGCTCGAAATCCGGGCCGCTGGCGGCGAAGATGCCGTAGGGCGTGTTCTCGGCCGCCCAGCGGTCGGGACCGCTCTGAATGGTCCCGCCGCCGATGCCGTCGTTGACGTGGACGCCTGGGCGCTGGTCGACGACCACGTCGGGGCCCGCATCGACGTAGGGGCCGTTGTACACTTCTTCGCCTCTGTACACGTCAGTGAACAGCGGTCCATGCTCGTCTTCCACCTCGCGTAGGTCAGCCATCAGCGACTCGCGGACCGATTCCACGTCGAACCGGGGGTTGATGTACACCGGCCCCTGGCCGCTGGCGACGACTTTCGTCTGCTCCAGGTCGATGGCTTCGAGCTTGCGGTCCCGTTTGACGCCGTCGCGTTGCGGGACGAGTTGCTGGATGGACTCGGGGACGACGCGGGCGAGTGTGTCCACCAGTCCGGCCCGCTTTGCGACCGCCAGCAGGTTTTCCCGGTCGAGCCCGATTCGCGTGAGGAGCGCGTCGACGCTCGTATCCCGAACTTGGTAGCCGTTCTCGGCCAGCCACTCGTTGATGTAGAACTCCGTCTGGGTCGCGTCACAGCCGTGGTCGGACATCAGGACGAGGTTCAGATCTTCGCGGTCGTCGAGCCGGCCGACCCACTCGTCGACCAGCTTCCACGCGCGCAGGCTCGGCTCGTCGTCCCAGAAGAAGTGATGCAGGACGTTGAGATAGAACAGCGTGACGTGGACGAAATCGAGGTCCCGCTCGTCCATGAGCGTCGTCGCCACCTCGAAGCGCTTCTCTAGCAGGTCCAGAATAGCCTCGACCTCAGCGCCGCGTTCGTCATTCGAGGACAGTAGCGGGTCCGGGTGGACGCTGTAGTCGAACCGCGATTCGAGTTCCTCGGCCAGTTCCGGCGGCGAGGTGTACCCGGAGCTGATCGATCTGTACTCCCCCTCGACGGCGTCCGGACCGCCGGCGACGACGAGGTCGTCGATATCCCGCGGCGGGTACATCGTCGGCATGTTGACGACGCCGGCCGACTGTCCCTCGTCGTTGAGGTAGTCCCACAGCTCGGCGGTGTCGTAGTCGCCGCCGTTCATCACGGTGATTTCGCCCGCGTCGAGGTCGACGTTCTCGAACCAGAAGACACCGAACCCACCGGGGTCCTTGCCCGAGGAGTAGCACTTCCAGTTCGGGAAGGTCACAGGCGGCAGACAGCTCCGCGTCCCCGCCCAGGTGCCGGTGTCCCGTAGCGCGGCCAAGTTCGGGAGCTCGCCGGCCTCGATCCACGGGTCGAGCAGTTCCCAGCTCGCTCCGTCGAGTCCGACGACGAGGGTCTTCGTCATGGTGAGACGGAGACAGGCGAGTCACTAGTCCCTTTCGCACCCGTCCCAGACATGGGTCGCCGGGCGACTACGGGCCGAAACGGACAACGCGTCACTTTTGAGCGCGCCGCCGGAAGGGTCGGTATGAGCAACCGGTCGGACATCGCACCGGACACCGTCTCGGTCGAGTTGACCGAGGACGGCGTCGTCGTGGAGTACCTCGACGGCCGTCAAGCGTTCTACCACGGCGTCCCAACGACGGTCGAAGGGAGTATCCAGACTGCGCCGGGCAAAGACACGCACGTCCTGATTACTGACGAGACAGAGACGTCGGGTATCCTCGTGTACGTCAACGACCTCCGGACACACGACGATATTCTCGAAGAGACAGGCGTCGGTCGGGTCATCCTCGACGACGGCGAGGAGGACGAACTGTTCCCGGGCGTCACGGTTCGGGACAATCAGATGCGGACGGAAGTCGAAGTCGATTACGACGTGACGAACGGTCGGGTGTTCGTCTTCGAGGAGGATGAACTCGGCGAGCGAAGCTTCGAAATCGTCGAGGCGTGACGCCTGTGTGAGGCGGCCGTGACCGCGGAACGAGGACCGTTGACCGCGGAACGAGGACCGTTACTGGATGTAGGACGGGTCTTCGTCGTCGCAGTTCTCCTCGTGCTGGCGCGCGTCGCTCTGGTCGTCGAACATCAGGCCACAGGTCTCGCACTTGTACCACGTGACCTCGTCTCGCTCGGTCTGGACAACCATACCTGAGATTCCGACGGCCGCCCGTATATTATTTTCCCGCAACACAACGGGAACCCTCAAGGGAGTCGGATTGCAAGAAGGCGGCATGAGCGGGGCCACTGACGCCGGTGTCGAACTCACCGTCGAGGGTGCGAACAAGCGCGACGCCGGGCGCGGTATCGCACGGCTACCGGAGTCCGCACGGAACGAGTTGGGCGTGTTGAGCGGGTCGCCCGTTATCATTGAAGGCGACGACAGGACCGTCGTGAAGGTCTGGCCGGCGGACGACGACGGGTCGTTCGTCCGCATCGACTCAGACACCAGAGCGAACGCCGGCGTCAACATCGGCGACACGGTTACAGTGACCAGCGGGTCGGTCTCCGAGGCCGCCGAAATCGCCGTCCAGCCGGTCGATCCGATGCCGGGCAGCGAGGACTACGAGAGTCTGGTCAGGAAGCGGCTGGTCGACCAGATCATCCAGGCCGACGAGCGGACCCACATCGATGGATTGGGTACCTTCCTCGTCCGCAAAACGTCTCCGTCGGGGCCGGTCCGGGTTACCGACGCGACGGCGGTGACCGTGCTACCTGGCCTCGACGGTGGCAGCGACGCGAGCCAGTCGTCGTCCGGCGAGGCAACGACGGCGAACACGCCGACCGCCGAGACTGAGTCCGGCGTGAGCTACGAGGACATCGGCGGTCTCGACGAGGAACTGGACCGTATCCGGGAGATGATAGAGATGCCCCTCTCGGAGCCCGAGGAGTTCCGCCGTCTGGGTATCGACCCGCCAAGCGGGGTCCTGCTGCACGGCCCGCCCGGGACGGGGAAGACCCTCATCGCCCGCGCCGTCGCCAACGAGGTCGACGCCTACTTCGACACTATCTCCGGCCCCGAAATCGTCTCGAAGTACAAGGGTGAGAGCGAGGAGCGGCTCCGGGAGGCCTTCGAGAGAGCCGAAGCGAACGCGCCGGCCATCCTCTTCGTCGACGAGATCGACTCTATCGCCGGCTCCCGCGATGAGGACGCCGACATGGAGAACCGGGTCGTCGCACAGCTGCTCACGCTGATGGACGGCCTCGAAGACCGGGGCCGGGTCGTCGTCATCGGCGCGACGAACCGCGTCGACGCCATCGACCCGGCACTGCGTCGTGGGGGTCGCTTCGACCGCGAGATCGAGATCGGCGTCCCCGGCGAGCACGGCCGGCGCGAGATTATGGACGTCCACACGCGGGACATGCCGCTGCACGACGACGTGGATCTGGACCGCATCGCTGCACAGACACACGGCTTCGTCGGGGCTGACCTCGCGTCGCTGACCACCGAGGCCGCGATGGCCGCGCTCCGGGCCGACCGCGACGACGGCGATGTCCATCAGGACGACTTCGAAACCGCGCTCGCGACGGTCGACCCCAGTGCGATGCGGGAGTACGTCGCCGAGTCGCCGACGGCGACCTTCGACGACGTGGGTGGGCTGTCCGAGGTCAAGCAGACGCTGACTGAGACCATCGAGTGGCCGCTGTCGTACGGTGAACTGTTCACCGCGACGAATACTGACCCGCCGAGCGGCATCCTGCTGTACGGCCCGCCGGGGACGGGGAAGACGCTGCTCGCTCGGGCCGTCGCCGGCGAGAGCGACGTGAACTTCATCCACGTCGCCGGCCCAGAGATCATGGACCGCTACGTCGGCGAGAGCGAGGAAGCCGTGCGGGAGTTGTTCGAGCGTGCCCGACAGACCGCGCCGAGCATCATCTTCCTCGACGAGATCGACGCCATCGCCAGCCACCGCGGCCAGGGCAACGAAGTCACCGAGCGCGTCGTCTCACAGCTGCTCGCCGAACTGGATGGCATCACCGAGAACCCCAATCTGGTCGTTCTAGCTGCGACTAACCGCCGGGACATGATCGACGACGCGCTGCTGCGACCCGGCCGCCTCGAACAGCACGTCGAAGTCCCGAACCCGGACCGTGACGCCCGCGAGGAGATTCTTTCCGTCCACACCGCCGGAAAACCACTCGCTGCTGACACCGATATCGGGGACCTTGCCGAGGAAACAGATGGCTTCTCGGGCGCAGAGCTGGAGGCCGTCGTCCGCGAAGCGTCGATGCTGGCCATCCGGGAGATGGCGTCAGCCTATGGACCCGAGGAAGCCACCGAGAACGCCGACGAGGTGGAGATCACGCCCGAGCACTTCAGTAAAGCGCTGGAGCGGGAACGGGCCCGATAACACTCCGGGCGGCGTGGCCCAGTCGAACCGTGTTTGTCTGTTCTTGCCGCTGAGATACTTCTCCGGGCGATTCCGTCGGAAAGGCGAGGAGAGGCGAAAGGGTCGACTCCGGGAAAGGAGTGAAAAGGCTGTCCGGACAGCCTTGGCGGACGAGCGACGCCGAGTGGCCGAGCAGCGAGACGGGCGTTAGCGCCGGCATCGACGTGAAAAGCGCCTTGCCGGCAGATACTCGTAGCAAATGCACACGCAAAAAAGGCCCGGTTGTCGGGTTCCGGCTACGCGTCGTCGTCGGGCGACTCACCAGTTGGTTCGCCAGTGGGTTCCTGCTGTGGGGCGTCACCGCCGCCGTCGCCGTCTTCTGTGGCCGATTTCGACCCGCCACGTCGGCCCAGCAGCGGGAGCGACCGACCGCGGAGGAGTCGTCGACCGCCGACGACTGGGACGGCGAGGACGACGAGCCACGGTGCGAGACTCGCGGCCGTCACCAGCAGGCCACGGGTGAACACGTACACGTCAGTCACGGAGGAGAGGAACGCAGCGACCAGCGACCGCTCGTGGTACGGCACCTGCTGCGCCGACGGCTCCGGGGCTGGCTCGTGAATCTCGACGCGCAGCGTCGAATAGGCGACCCGCTGTTCGAGCGAGCGCTTCTGCGCTTCGAGCCGTTCGATATCGTTCTGGACCGACGACAGTTCCTCCTCGATGCGGAGCAGCTCCTCCGTGCTGTTGGCCTGTTCGTAGAAGGTCCGCAGTCGGTCGCGGCGCTCCCGGAGGTTGGTCAATCGAGCTTCGAGGTCGACCAGTTTATCGGTCACGTCTTTCGTCGTCGTCTCCTCGGAGCGGACCGTCCCCTGTTCGGCTACCATCGACTGCGTCGGTTCGTACTCCTCGCTTGGCACTCTGACGACGATATACCCGGTGTACCACGTCTCGCCGTCATTTCGGTGGAGTTCGCGGTTGGAGTCGCTCACGTACCCGCCGGACGTGCGAGCGCGGGCAGCGATTGCGTCGGCTGTCGTGGAGTAGTTCGCCACCTCGACGACCATCCGCCCGTTGCGGATGATGGCCCGGTCGGCCGCCGCGTCACCGGCCTGGATATTTTCACTATCGCCGGCGCTTGCCCCGGAATCCGCTGCGACTGGCTGGCTCGACCCGCCGTCGCCGCCGGCCATCTGTGCGCCGTCACCGCCGCCCTGTGCCTCGCTCGTGTCGCCGCTCCCACCCAACCCGGCACAGCCGGCAAGGAGGAGGAGCGCGACGACAGCGAGGACCCTGACTCGCGAAGCCATACGGCATGGATTCGTTCTGAGAGGAGCATAACGACAGCGAACGCTCAAAAACCGCTTTTTGTCAAACAGCGACTGCAGTTACGGCCAGTCCGTCCGGCGGTCAGCAAGCGCTGGGAACTCCTCGCGCACCTGCTCGACACGAGCCGGGTCGAGGGTGGCGGTCACCAGCGCGGGGTGGTCGTCGGCGCTGGCGAGCGTCGACCCCCACGGGTCGTACACCGTCGACCGACCCAGCAGTTCCGCGTCTTCGAACTGTCCGACGCCGTTCGCCGCGGCGACGTACAGCTGGTTCTCGACGGCGCGAGCGCGGCCGAACAGTTTCCAGTGCTCGACGCGCGGATACGGCCACGCGCTGGGCACGAGCGTCAGCGTCACGCCTTCGTCGACGAGGTGGCGGTACAGCTCCGGGAACCGGAGATCATAGCAGGTGGTGACTCCCACGGTGAATCCCTCGAAGTCGACGGTCGGAACAGTCTCACCCGGTTCCAGCAACTGGGATTCCGCGGAGTCGTAGCCAAACAGGTGGTGCTTGCGGTACACTGCCCGTCGCTCCCCGTCTCGGTCGAAGAACACAGCGGTGTTGGCCAGCCCGTCGTCCGCGGGCACGTCGACCCCGGTCTCAGCACTCGCCGCCAAGTCCTCAACGACGCTCCCGGCCAGCACCGCCACGTCGTTGTCTGTTGCGACGCTGCGAATCCGGCTGAGCGTCTCGCCGTCCAGCCCCTCTGCGTCACGGGCGTAGCGGTCGAAGGCGAAGTAGCCGACGTTGAACAGTTCCGGGAGTACGACGAGGTCCGCGCCGTCCGCGGCCGCGTCCCTGATGGCGGTCGTCGCACGGCCGACGTTCTCGGCCACCGAGCCCGATGACACGTCTATCTGGGCAAGCGTGAGCCTCATGCTTCGACTTCGAGGTCGTCCCGAAGTGCCTGTTCGAGGTTCTGCATCTCGTCGTCAAGGTTCCGCTTGAAGAAGCGCTCGACGCCCGGGAGTTTGCCGTCGACGATGAACCGGTTCGTCAGTTTCGTCCCGCCGTCGGCTGTCTCTTCGAGTTCGTGTTCGCCTTGGACGGTCATCACCTTCGAGCGACCGATGAAGCGGGCGTACTCCGGGCGACGCTGCTCGACGTCCTCGGTTTTCACCGTCATCGTCCGGTTGACTACTGGAATCGGGAGCTCGATCGACCAGTTCGCGTGTGTGTCGTCGATGACCTCCCAGTCTGTAACGACGCTAATCGGCCGGGCCCGTTTATCCGGGTCGGTGATGAATTCCCAGACACGTTCCGGTGTGGCCGGCACAGTCATCGTTCGTTCGACCCGGACAGTCATGGAAGGTACTGAGGACTACTGGCCGATGAATCCACCGATTGTCACAGTGTGCAAAACCCGGCGGCGGCTATCCAGTCGGTGTGACGCGCCACGTCGTCGACCGTGCGCGCCCCCACTTCTCGATATCGACTTCGTCGGCCTCCTCAGCTAGGCGCGGGAGCCGCGCGCCCACTTGCTTCGACGAGAGGCCGAGCTGCTCAGCGATGTTCTTCGCGCGGAAGTAGCTCTCCCCACGCGAGACGCTGTCCCGGAGATATTCGAGAATGCGTCGGTCTTCCTCGCTGTAATCGGCCATACAAAAGATACGGTCTCTGCGTTTTTAACGGTTCCCTTCGCAGTCTCGCGGCTGATACCGGTATCAGGCGTCGTAGGCGTGGATCGCCACGATAGCCACGGCCGCGGCCAGCATCGCGAGCCCGAACGCGCCACCGGAGGTCACGAGCAGGTTCCCCGTCTCAAGCTCCTGTGCGTGCAGAATCGCGTAGTTGTAGCTGTTGGTTGCTGTGAACAGGGCCGCGCCGACCGAGACGAGCCCGAACAGCAGGGCCAGGCCCATCCCCATGTCGCTTTTGGACGCCTTGGAACTCATGTACGACGCTTTCGGTGTTGCCCACTTAGTTCATTCGGGCTGGGGCCACAGGATAGGGACCGCCCGTGAACGACACGACCAAGCAAGCAGCGACAGACGACGGCGACTCCCTCAGATAGCCGGTAGTATTTGTCTGCTACCTCAGCTCTCGACACAGAGCGTCCCCGTGTCATCGACTGTTACCGTGTAGCCACAGTACTGGAACAGCATCGGTAACTCCTCTGGGGCGGTGTCCAGCACCGCGTCCAGTCGCTCACCGTCGACAGCCATATCAAGGCTCCCGAGTTGTGTTGGATGACAGTCCTCGAGCGCCGCGACGGTTTCTTTGACGGCGACATGAATGGGTGTCGATGGGTCGACAGGCCGCTTCATACTGGAGTCTTCAGCATCACCAATCAAAGCTACAGGTGTTTTTCACAGCAGCCTGTCGTGCTAGTGAACCTCAGTTACGTAGCGACGGAGTCGGAAAACAGGATAGTCGCTGCGAACCGCGACCGCCTTCCGCGATAGCCGCCTCACTCGATGGTTGTGTGTTCGGACTCCTCGTTGAGTGCGAGATTCGTCGCGATCTCTGCGCTCCGGACCGCGAATTCGGCCGTCTGTTGGAGGCTGACGAGTACTTCACGCACTTCCAGTAGCGCCTCGTTGTCCATTTCGGGCAGGTCGTCGAGGATTTCGTGTTCCTTGTCGCCGATGTCCTTGTACAGCTCCCGGACCTGAATCGCGGTGTCGTAGTTGCGGTCGACGGCCGCCTGCACCGCCAGTTCGGTGATGTCGTTGACCTGGTCGGTGAATTCGCGGATACGCCGCATTGTCGAGCTGTCGACGTTGAGCGAGTGGTCCTCCGTCTCCAGCGCGATCTCGGCGATGTCCTCGGCGTTGTCCGCCGTCAGTTCGAGGTTCTTCGCGATGGAGCGGTAGCCGATGAGCGGGAAGCCGTCGTTGAGACCGATGGCCCGCGCGAGGTTCGGGTTCTGGTAGGCCGTGAAGATGAGCCGCAACAGGAGGACGAATATCTTGTTGGCCTGTCGCTCGCGGTTGAGCGCCCGCTGCGCGAGGTCGGGGTTGCCGTGAGCGAGAGACTTCACTGCCTCGTTTCGCATCGTCGAGCCGGTCGATTCCAACCGTTCGAGGAGGTTGTTGAGCGTGAAGTCCTCCGGGTCGACGGAACAGCGAATCGCGATCCGGTCGGGTGTCTCCTCGATGACACCGAGACCCATCAACTGGGTTTCGGCGTTGTAGACGGCGTTGATGTGCGAGGATTCCAGCGTCTCGCCCTCCGGGGCTTCGACGTGGATGACGCGCCGGCCGAGCACGTACTGGGCGACGATAGCCCGCTCGACGGAATCAGCGTCGAGGTTCTCCGCGTGGATGATAGCTTCTGATTCCTCAGTCTGGACAGACTCGGGCATGACTGTCAGCGTGCCTTTGCCGCCCATTCGTAGCGACACCTCGTCGCCTTTTTCAACGTCGTGCTCACTGGCCCACTCCGCCGGCAACGTCATCGCGAGCGTCGACGGTCCCAATCGCTGGACTTTCCGGGTTTCCATATGTCCTTTGTGGGGCGTGAGATACCTTAATCTTGACTATACATGATAAAATACCGCGAGCGATGTATCATGGCTTGCTGTTTTCGGTTGAGGGGGCCCATACAGAGTATTATAGATTATTTCCGAATAGTGTCGGTCTGAAATCGACATATGCCAGTAAATCACGACAGCAATCCGTATCAGACGACTTCGACGAGCCTGCGTTCGTGTCGCCCGACGCGGACCCGCAGCCAGCCGCGCAGTTCCTCGTCGAGGTCGGAATCACCTGTATCGACGCGGAGCGTGCCGATGCCGTCCAGTTTCCGCCGTGAGGCGACCACTTCGAGGTCACACTGGCTGATGACCGCCGGCGATAGCTGCTGGTTCCCCCGACCGAACACGAACCCCTGCCCGCCGATAGGCGAGACGACGATGACGTTCCGGTCGCCGAGGGCGTCGAGGATGTCAGATTCAGCGGCATCGCGGGCAAGCACCTCCCCGTCACGCCACACGTCCACGCCGAGGGTCGTCCCGTCAAACCCGAGTTGTTCCTTGATAGCGCCGACAGTACTCCCCGGACCAAGGACGTAGGTGACGCCCGACTCGACGGCGTCAGCGACACTCTCGGCGAGGGAGTCGACACTGCCGCCGCCCAGTTGCTTGGCCGACTGGCGCTGGTCAGCGACGGGGACCTCCGCGACGGCCCGGAGTTCAGTGACCACTTCTCCACCTCTGAAAGCGTCCTCGTCGATGTCGTTGACCTCCGCGCGCTCCGTCTCGGAGAAGCGGGCGACGATTCGCCCGGCCGCACGTGGCGACACGCCAAACACGGAGGAGTACACCTTAACACCAGCTGGGACGCCCAGAATCGGGATGTCCGCGTTCAGGTCGTCAAGCGTCGTCGCCACGTCGACGGCCGTGCCGTCGCCGCCGACGAACAGGATCGCGTCCACGTCCGACTCGACAAACGCTCGGACCGCATCTTGGGTGTCATCGCTCGTCGTCTCGTCGGGATTCGCCGGGGAGCCGACTACTGTCGGGTCGAACCCAGCCGCACGAGCGGTACCCGCTCCCATCGGGTCGCCGTACGCGAGCAGTTCCACGTCCGCCCCGATCTCGGCGAGCGATTCCAGCGCTGTTCGTGCCCGGTCCGGTGCGCGTTGCTCCGCACCGCGGCGGCGCGCCTCCGCAATCTTCCCGTCAGTGCCCTTGAGGCCGACGCGGCCGCCCATGCCGGCGATGGGGTTGACCACGACACCGATTCGTCGCATTCGCCGTCACTACGCGACCCTGCGGCAAAAGCGGCCCGGGAACGTGCCTTTCAAGCCACCCCACGCAGAACGCACTGCTATGTCAGTCGTACTCCAGAGTGGCGTCCAGACAGGAATCATCAACGCGTCCGGCGCAGTCATCACGCTCGGTGGCCTGCTGCTTACGTTTCTCTGGCTGAACCACCTCTACCGGTAATCACTCCGCTGTCGGTGACTCGACGCGCTCACTGAACCACGTCGCCGCCTCCTCGACTAGCTCTTCCTCTGTCCCCTCGAACCGGACGGTTACGTGGTCGCCGGGATAGCTACCGACCTTGACCGGGAACTGCTCCTGTACCTCGGCGAGTCGGTCAAGCAGTGCGCTCTCGGGCTCATCGGCGTCGACGGTGCGAACGTACCGCTGCTCGCCGGAGAACTCGTCAGCGATCTCCTCGAACATCCGCTTCATCTCGGCCGGCACGCCCGGCAAGACGTAACAGTTCTCGACGACACAGCCGGGCGCGACGCCCTCGTGGTTGGGCAAGACACGGGACCCCTCCGGCACGTCCCCCGTCCCGTCGGTCAGGTCGTCGCGCGTGTATCCGCCCTGTTCCTCAAGCCACGCGATGGCGTCCTCGCTCTCGACGACGTCCCGCCCGAACGCCGCGGCGACGGCTTCGATTGTCTTGTCGTCGTGCGTCGGTCCGAGGCCGCCCGTAACGATGACGGCGTCGAACTCCGCATGGTACTCGTTGACCACGCGGGCGATATCTGCGATCTCGTCGGGGACGACCGTCGTTCGGCCGACAGTGACGCCACGCTCCGCGAGCTGTTGTCCCAGCCACGCGGCGTTCGTGTTGACCGTCTCGCCACTGAGCAGTTCGTCTCCGACGGTGACTACCGCGACGCGCATATCGCCCGATTGGACTGGGAGACACAAATACTGTCGGTCACAGAACGTGGTAACTGTGTATCCGTTGAATCGGAGAGAAATGCTCCGTCAGGGATTTGAACCCTAGTCATCACCGTGAGAGGGTGATATGATTGGCCGGACTACACCAACGGAGCGTACACAAATTCGTAGCGAGGAGATACGTATAATCATTGCGTTTCGGCCCCGCCCTGTGTTGGTTACTCATACTGTTGGCTGTAACTATGGCAAGATATTCGCTCTATACAGACGGACAGCCGCCAGTATCACTCGTCGTCGAACGGCGATCCGGCGGCGTCGGGCTCCTGACCGGCGAGGCTGATAATGTTCTCGCGGCCGACCCTGAGCTTCGAGATGTCGCCGTCGTCTTCCATGTCCGAAAGGAGCATACTCACCTTCGACTTCGACCAGTCGGTGCTGTCGACGATGTCGACTTGCTTCATTCGGCCGCCGTTCTCCTCCAGCAGTTTGCGGACGCGGTCGCTGTCGGTGAGTAGTTCTTCATCGGGGACTGCCGGTTCCTCCGTTGTGTCGGTGTCTGCTGCAGTATCACTCGGCGGAGCCGTCGACGACTGCTCCGTGTCCGTAGCGGCCGACGGTGACGCAGCGGGCGGTTCGTCGTCGTCACGTCCCAGCACTTGTCCCAGTGTCCCGGACCGCCACGCGGCCGCACCGCCGGCGACGATGACGATCACGACGACAGCGGCCGGGAGCAGCCACGACGGACCGCTGGCGGCCTCGCCAGTTGTGTCACCGCCCGCCGTGGTGGCTCGCTCAGTGCCAGCGCTCTGACCGGTTTCGTGCGGTTGCAGCTCCACGTAAGGCCGGCGGTCGTTGAACGACTGCTCGCCGTTCCACGTGACGCTCTCGCTGTTTTCGAGCGAATCGGGAGCGCTCTGTGAGTCCGGCGTCGGTCGGACGTCGGCGAATTTCAGTCCGGGGCCGCGCTCGAAGACGAACGACTGGCTCGATCCGATGTAGAATCCGCCGTCGAACACGTCGCTGACCTCGACTGCGTCGCCCTCGACGACCGCGAAGTTACGCCAGTGGAACGACATCCGCACTGTGCCAGTGTTTTGCAGCGGGTCGACCGTCGCCGACCGGTCGTAGTCGGTCGCACTCATGTCCCGGCCAGTCACGTTCGCCCCGTACCGTGTCAGCAGCGTCGACTGGTCGACGAAATTCCGGTACAGTGGCTGCTCCGATTGCTCGAACTCCGTGGCGAACTCCTCGAACTGCTGTTGCTCGGATTCGTTCTCGAGCGGGGTCCTGTGGATGATTGCCCACTCCGCGGACCCGTTCTGATACAGCGTAACCTGGAACGTCGTCCGGTCGAACCTGTCGGGCGTCTGGACGCCGACGCTCTCGTCGGCCGGCTGTGACATCGCCAGCGGCGCGGCACCGCTCCCCAGCAGGAGAACCAGCACAAGACTGGCGACGACCAGGCGTACCATCTGTCGTATATCATCGATGGACCGCATAAAAGCGCTGTGAATAGCACTGTTCTCAGTCAGTATCCGGCCAGTGTCCGGTGATTTTTCGAGACTGGTACGACTCACATCGGTGGTGACCGAAACTGGTATCGCGCGCCGTGCGAGCGCTCGAATATCCCGGTCCGCACTGGGTTCGAAGTGGCTCTATTCGACAGTCTGTACCGTGGTATCACTAGTCTCTCGCTCGACACGCGACCATGGGAGGGGGCGATTCTTGTTTTGACACCGGCGTCTTGGCTTCTACACCGGTATTTGGTATGAATTTCCGGTGGGTTATTTAGACAGGAAGGTCCAACGAACGGTAACCTATGGGAATTGCCGAGTTCGCAAGAGATGGCCGTGTGGTGATGGGTGACCGGCCGGGGGCAGCAGTGGTGGCCGCCGTAAGTGGCTTCCTCTTGCTGGATTTAGTTGCAAAGCTCGCTGGGACAACCGTGTTCTTCCTCGGGACCAGATTACTGGGTGGGTCCCTCACCGTGGGCTCGTTGCTCTCGATGGTGGTGGACGGACTGCTTGTCGGACTGGCGGTCGGGCTCGCCGGAATCGGCCTGTCGATGACCTACAGCATCCTCGACTTCGCCAACTTCGCACACGGGGACACGGTGACTGCTGGGGCGTTCCTGGGGTGGGTCGCCGCGTACATCACAGCCGGCCTCGGGACCGGAGCCCCGATTTCCGAACTGTTCATGCTCAATTCGGGGCGGCAGTTGAGCACTGTTTCAACGTTCCTTCCAGTGCTTCTCGGACTCGTCGTCGCCGGTATCGGGTCGGTCGCCGTCGTGTTGCTCGTCGACCGCCTCACCTATCGCCCCATGCGCAATACGGACAACATCTCTTTGCTGATTGCGTCAATCGGTGTCGCGCTTGCGCTGCGCTATCTCATCGCGTTCGTCTTCGGCACACAGACAAGCGGGGTCGCAAGCGGTGGGCTTCGGGTGACGCTGTTCTCGATGATTTCGATAACCGACAACGAGATCACTCTCCTAGTGGTGTCGGTCCTGTTGATGCTCGGCGTCCACCTGCTGTTACAGCGGACGAAGCTCGGCAAAGCGATGCGGGCGATGGCCGACAACGAAGACCTCGCACGCGTGACCGGGATTCCGACCGAGCGTGTGATCCGGCTCACGTGGATTCTCGGCGGCGGCCTGGCAGGCATCGGCGGCTACCTGCTTGTGCTCGAAAGCGGCACGATATCGTTCAACTTCGGCTGGATTCTGCTCCTGCTTATTTTCGCTGCTGTCATCGTCGGCGGCATCGGCTCGATATACGGGGCGATGGCCGGCGGGATTCTCATCGGGCTGGTCGATAGTCTGGCCCTGATCTGGTTGCCATCCGGGCTGACGCGGGCCTCTGCGTTTCTGGTACTCATCGTCGTCCTGTTGTTGCGCCCGTCCGGCATCTTCGGGGGGGTGTCGACAGCATGAGTACTGTTGACAGCGTTCGAAACCGTCTGGACGCACTCCCGGACGTGGGGTTGGTCATCGGCTTCATCGCCAGTATCTGGGCCGTCATGCTCGTGCTGGCGATCGCTGTCGGCGGGGCGAACTGGGCGAACCTCGCCGCCGGCTTCATCGGGAGCGTGACCGTCCTCATGGGCGGCTACGCCATCCTCGCACTGGCGCTGAATCTCCAGTGGGGGTACACCGGGCTGTTCAATATCGGTATTGCAGGGTTCATGGCTGTCGGCGCGTACACAACGGCAGTTCTCACTGCGCCGACGGACCCGGCCGCCGGCGCTGTCCCGGGGCTCGGCCTCCCGCTGTGGGTCGGCCTCATCGGGGGCATGGTGATGGCCGCCGTTATCGGCGGTCTCGCGGCGCTGCCGGCACTCCGACTGAAGGCCGACTATCTCGCCATCGTGACGGTCGCGTTCTCTGAGATCATTCGACTCGTCGTCAACTGGAACGGTCTCGCCGAGGTCTCGCTGTTCGGAGTGCCGTTCGGAACCGGCGGCGCGACTGGCATCTCGTTCAAGTCTGCGAACGAGGTCGCGTCGACGTTCATCAACGGCGTTGGGCAGCCGATCGTAGCTGCCGCGGAGGGCGTCGGCGTCTCCGGGCCGAACCTGGCGAACCTCACGTATGGGATACTCCTCCTGCTGGTCGTGGCTGCGAGCTACTGGGTGCTCGCCCGTATCACGAACTCGCCGTTCGGTCGCGTGCTGAAAGCGATCCGCGAGGACGAGACTGTGACCCAGTCACTCGGCAAAGACACCCGGCGGTTCAAGATCAAGACGTTCATGATCGGCTGTGCGCTGATGGGGCTGGCCGGCGTCCTGTTCCGCGGACAGGCGGGCTACGTCAGCCCACAGCAGTTCAGACCGACGATCACGTTCTACGTGTTCGCAGCGCTCATCATCGGCGGCTCCGGGTCTAACACCGGGAGCATCATCGGCGCGGCGACGTTCTCCGGGCTGCTGTTCTACCTGCCCGCGCGGCTGGGCGAGAACGTCTCGCTGGGCGGCACTCGTGCACCTGGCAACATCATCGACGCAGTCGCCGGACTCGGGTCGCTGGACCCGCTTCCACTCCTTGCATACACCATTAGCAACATCAGTACGCTCCGGTTCGTCCTCATCGGCGTCGTGCTGATATACATCATCCAGAACCAGCCAGACGGGCTGCTCGGCCACCGGAACGAACCCGCAACAAGTGTGCGCCTCGACAGACCGCAGTCGGGGTCCGGAGGTGAGACAGATGAGTGAACCCGACGCGGCACCGCGACAGGAGACCGCCGTCACGAGCGACGCGATCGAGTCGCCGCTGCTGGAAGTCGACGGCCTCCGCAAGGAGTTCGGCGGCGTCGTCGCGGTCGACGGGGCGACGTTCTCCGTGGCAGAGGGGTCGCTCACTGGTCTCATCGGCCCGAACGGGGCCGGCAAGTCGACGACGTTCAACTGCATCACGGGCATTCACGAGCCGACTGGTGGCCGGGTCACCTTCGACGGCCAGAGCATTACCGGGCTCCCACCGTACACACTCGCAAACCGCGGGCTGGTCCGGACGTTCCAGATCGCCCGCGAACTGTCCGAGATGACCGTCATAGAGAACGTGATGCTCGCGCCGGGTGGACAGGTCGGCGAGTCGGTCATCCGGTCGGTGACGCCGGGGCTGCGCGGCGATGTCATCGAGGCAGAGACGGCTGTTCGCGACCGCGCGTGGGAGACGCTGGAGTTCTTCGAGATCGACCATCTCGCCCACGAGAACGCCGGTAATCTCTCCGGCGGTCAGCGGAAACTGCTGGAGATGGCCCGGGTCCTGATGACCGACCCCGAGATGATTTTGCTGGACGAGCCACTTGCCGGTGTCAATCCGACGCTGGAAGAGAAGCTACTGGAGCGGATTCACGAACTCCGCCGAGAGCAGGGCCTGACCTTCCTGCTGGTCGAACACGACATGGACGTCATCATGAACAACTGCGAACACATCATCGTCATGCATCAGGGGAGTGTCCTCGCGGAAGGGGACGCCGAGACTATCAAATCGGACGAGCGGGTACTGGAGGCGTACCTGGGAGGTGACGTATGAGCCAGCGCGCGACTGAGTCCGAAGCTGTCTCGCTTCCCGACCCAGCCGAGCGACTCCTCGCCATCCGGGACCTCGATGCGGGCTATGGCGACCTGCAGGTCCTCAGTGACGTCCACATGGACGTCGCCGACGGCGAGTACGTCGTCATCGTCGGCCCGAACGGAGCCGGCAAGTCGACGGTGATGAAATCCGTCTTCGGCCTGACGACGTACATGGGCGGAGAGGTTATCTTCAGCGGAACCGATATCAGCCAGCGCAATCCCGACGAGATCATTTACGAGGGTATCAGCTACGTCCCCCAGACGGGAAACGTGTTTGGCTCCCTGAGCGTCCGCGAGAACCTCGAAATGGGTGCGTACATCCTCGACGAGGTGCCGGAAGACCGGATTGAAGACGTGTACGACAGGTTCCCTATTCTCCGGGAGCGGTCCGACCAGTCGGCCGGGACGCTGTCGGGCGGCCAACAGCAGATGCTCGCCATGGGGCGGGCGCTGATGCTTGACCCCGACCTGCTGTTGCTCGACGAACCCTCCGCCGGGCTCGCCCCCGACCTCGTCGACGATATGTTCGATCGCATCGACCGCATCAACGACGACGGCACGGCTATTCTGATGGTCGAGCAAAACGCGAAGGAGGCACTGCGACGGTGTGATCGGGGCTACGTGCTCGTACAGGGCCAGAACCGCTACGAGGACGAAGGAACGGTCCTCCTCAACGACGAGCAGGTTCGCCAGGACTTCCTCGGCGGATAACTCGAAAAAAAGCGGCGCCGACAGCTCCGTTACTGGTTCATTGCGCTGTTGATCTCAGACGTGTAGGAGGACTGCTGTTGCTCGAAGCCGACCTGATTGACGATGGTCCCGCCCTCCGCCTCGAACGCGCCGGCGAACGCCTCCTGTAGCGCCTGGCCGTAGCTGTTGTTGACATACAGCGTCGATGCGGTCTCGGCACCGAGTTCGCCCACACCGACCTGCGCGAGAACCTGTCCCTGGAGGGCGTCGCTGGGCGGAGTGCGGAACATGTAGTCGTTGTCTTCGAGGTCGGTAATCGTCGGCGACGTAGACGCTGGCGAACAACCAACGACGGCGCTGTCGATGAGCACGTTTCTGGCGACCTGTATCGACGTTTCGGAGCTGGCTGCCCCGGTAATCGACGGGTAGCCCGCGCTGACGAGGGAGTTGGCCGCGTCGATGCCCGCCTGCGCCTGGGTCTGAGTGTCACCGACTTGGTAGTCGAACTCGAAGTCGACTTCGCCTTCGAGTTGCAGGGCCGGGAGTATTGCCCCATCGCGGATCGGCCTACCGAGCGGCCCGAGGTCGCCGGTTTCGGGCATCAACACACCGAACCGGATCGTGCGTCCGGAGTCGCTCCCGGAGCCGTTCGGTTCCGGTTGCGGGATGTCGTCGCCCGCGCTGAAGTCGACGGTGTCGAGCGATTCGACGCCCCCGCCGTCCTGGAAGCCGAAGACTTGGTACTGCGCGGAAGCCATGTCCCCGTTTTCGTCGAAGTTGACCGCACTCGATGCACCCTCGTACTGGATGTTCTCGCCCGCGGCGGCCGCTTCGACGGCCGCTGGCAGTTCGGAGGGGCCGTACGTGTCGCCCCCGGGGTTGGCGACGACGCGCATGTGATTCCGGACGGCCTGCCCGTCGTTTTCGCCGGCCAGCAGGTTTGCGAGAATCTGGACCGCCGTCGCGTCGTATGCCTGTGACGTGAACACGCCGGCCTCGTCGTAATCGAACTCGGAGGTGAACTGCTCTGTGAACGTATCGACACCGGGCCCGGCCGCTGACGGGGCCGTGCCACGGACGTTCGACATATCGTTGCCGACGTTACTCGGCAGTTCGCCGTCCTGCAGGCCATCGGTGACGAGGATGTCGGCGGCGTCGTCGCCGTAGTCGGCGTAGAAGTCCTTGAACAGTTGCACACCGCTCTGGGGATAGCCGACGACCATCAGCACGTCCGGTGACTCCGGACCGCTGTCGCCCCCGGACTCGGTCCCGGTTCCGGTCATCCCACCATCGCCACCGTCTCCGCCATCCCCGCCGTCTCCGCCGGTCTGTTCGGTTGAACAGCCTGCCAATCCACCAAGCAGACCGACAGTGCTTACCGCCCCAGTGCGCTTCAGGAACGCTCGCCGATTGGTATCGCGACTCATACCACTTACCACTGATTCGGATCTTATAAAACTATATCCTCCCGTAACCTCGCTGTTCCGTAGTCTGCTCCAGTCGCGCCGATATTTTTTGTTGTCTTCGTTAGATATTAACGCCGGAGAAACCGCTATCGACTCAGACGGCTCTCGGACTCTCGGCACATCCGCGAAAAAACGTCGAGTGTTGTCCCTTATTCGACGCGACCGACGACCTTCTCGTACTCTTCAGCAGCCTTGTCCCAGTCGACGACCTCGAAGAAGGCGTCGATGAAGTCACCGCGGGCGGGACCGTAGTCGTAGTAGTAGGAGTGCTCCCAGACGTCGAGTGCGAGGATGGGATGGGAGCCCCAGAGCGCGCCCTGATCGTGCTTGTCGACCGGCACGTTGCGGAGTTGCTTGGCAACGGGGTCGTACACGAGCAGCGCCCAGCCGCCGGCAGCAGATGCGGCAGCTTCGAACTCGCCCTTCCAGCCTTCGTAGGAGCCGAAGTCCTCCTCGATGCGGTCGAGGAGCTCGCCCTCCGGCTCACCGCCGCCGTTGGGGTCCATGTTCTCCCAGAACAGCGTGTGGAGGTAGTGTCCACTGCCGTTGTGGGTGACGTTACCCATCGCGCCGGCGCTCGAACCGAAGTCACCGGATTCGCGGTTCTCGGCGAGCGTCTTCTCGGCCGATTCGAGGCCGTTTACGTACCCCTGATGGTGGGTGTCGTGGTGCCAGGTGAGCACCTGTTCGGAGATGTGTGGCTCCAGTGCGTCGTAGTCGTACGGGAGCGGTGGCAGTTCGGGATTGGAATGTTCGGGCATATGAAAACGCCTCCATCACTATCTGTCGCGCGGCTGCCTGTTAAACGTTTAGGAGCCATTTGGTAGCACTAGGCAAGGACAGCGAGACGGAGCCGTATCTGCCCGCAGCACTGACACCACAACGCGGCCTCGTCTCGCGTGTAAGCACCCGGGAGAGTTCAGTGAAGCGAAACGAAATCGCTTTAGTCGTCTCCTCTGGCCTGCTCGAACATCGTCAGGGCCTGCTCGCGGCGCTCACTGTGGTCGACAACAGGGTCCGGGTACTCCGGCGCAGCGTTGCGCCGCTGTGTGAGCGAACACTCGTTCCAGTCGTGGATAACTTCCGGCGCGGCGTCCCGTAGCTCCGGGACGTACTCTTTAATGTACTCGGCATCCGGGTCGTAGTCTTCGCCCTGTGTCATCGGATTAAAAATGCGGAAATACGGCTGAGCGTCGGTCCCAGTGGAGGCTGCCCACTGCCAGCCGCCGTTGTCGTTGGCCGTGTCGTGATCGACCAGTTTCTCGCGGAACCACTCGTAGCCATGTCGCCAGTCGATGAGCAGGTCCTTCGTGAGGAAGGAGGCAACGATCATCCGGACGCGGTTGTGCATGTACGCCTCCGTCCGGAGCTGTCGCATTCCGGCGTCGACGATGGGATAGCCCGTCTCGCCGTCTTTCCAGGCCTGCAACAGCTCTTCGTCGTTCTCCCACTCGATCGGGTTCTCGTAGGACTTGTAGTTCGAGGTAACGACGTGGGGGTGGGCGAACAGCACCTGCGTGTAGAACTCTCGCCAGGCCAGCTGAGACTGGAACTCCCGCACGGACTCGCGGCGGTCGCCGCCAGTCCCTTCCTTGGCGTCCTGCGTCCGGTCGTACACCTCCCGAATGCCGATAGTTCCGAACTTCAAATGGGCCGAGAGCCGGGAGGTGCATTCGTCGGCCGGGAAATCCCGGCGCTCCTCGTACTCGTAGACGTTCTCGTCGAGGAAGTCATCGAGCAGGGCGCGTGCGTCGTCGGTTCCCGCCGCGGGCACGGTCGCTTCCGGCTCCTCGAAGCTGAGATCGGCCAGCGTCGGGATCGAGTCGCCGTCGACATCGGCCAACTCGTCAGTTGATGGCGGGTCGTAGGGGGCTTTCTTCTCGCGGTCGTGCCACTTCCGGCCGAAGTAGGTGAAGACGCTGTAGGGGTCGCCGTCGTTCGTCGTAATCTCGCCCGGTTCGTGTAACACGGCGTTCTGGACGGCCTCGCGGGCAACGTCCGCGTCGTCGAGTGCTTGCCGGACGGCCGCGTCGCGTTCCCGTGCAAGCCCGGAATAGTCCTTGCCCCAGGTGACTTTCTCCGCGCCGTACTTGGCTGCCAGTTCCGGTAGTACGGACGTGGGGTCGCCCTCAGCAATGACGAGGTCACTGCCGCGGTCGCGGTACCATTCACGCAAACTGTCGAGAGCGTCCAGCATGAACGCGACCCGGGGTGGGCCGGCGTGGTTGAGAACGGCCCTGTCGAAGACGAACACCGGGACCACCGGGTCGGACGGAGTCGCCGCGGCGAGGCCGGCGTTGTCCGTCGCCCGGAGGTCACGGCGGTGCCAGTGCAGGCGCATATATAGTACACGGACCAGCCCGGCCAAAAGCTACTGCCCAACGATGTTGGTCTGTCAGGCGCTGACGGACACCACTGTTATCTTTCCGCCGGTCGAGGGCCAACGTATGGAAGACGCGACCGTGACGCTGTCTATCGACGACGGGATCGCCACAGTGACGCTGAACCAGCCGGAGTCGCGAAACGCCCTGTCAGCGGAGTTGGCCGACGCACTCACTGCTAAGTTCGAATCGGTGACCGACAGCGACGCCCGGTGTGTTGTACTGGAGGGGGCGGGTCCGGCGTTCTGCGCTGGCGGGGACATCAACGCAATGGTACAGGGGGTAGAACACGACCGCCCGCCGGCTACGCAGGTCGAACTGGTGGTCTCGTCGCTCCACGAAGCGATCCGGACCGTCCACAGCTGTCCGCTCCCGGTCGTCGCAAAAATCGACGGCCCCGCCTTCGGTGCCGGCGCAGGACTCGCGCTGGCCTGTGATATGCAAGTCGCAAGCACCGATGGCCAGATCGGCTTCGGCTTCCGCCAGGTCGGACTGGCATGTGACTCCGGCGTCTCCTACTTCCTTCCGCGAATCGTCGGCCCGAACAAGGCCAAGGAACTCCTGTTTACCGGCGAACTGCTGGACGCTGCGGCAGCCGGGGAACTCGGGCTGTTCACCCGGGTGTTCGACGCAGAGACGTTCGAGTCAGCGTTTTCGGAACTCGTCGCGGACATCGCCGCTGGACCGACAGTCGCACTCGGGCACACCAAGCGCCTGGTCAACCGAAGCCTGGACAGTTCGCTGGAACAGGCACTCGAAAACGAAGCCACCGCGCAGGGTCTCGCGTTCACGACTGACGACCACGAGGAAGGGACGACCGCGTTCGTCGAGAAGCGTGACCCGGAGTTCGAGGGCCAGTAAGGTGATGACTGTAACCAATACGACCACTGATTCAGCACCCGCCAGCTAGCCAACAAATAATGCCTCCGAGTGTTCCAACACAGATCCGACCGGCCACTAGTACCGCAGCTGAACGTGTCTGTACCCCCGCTGGGATGGAGGCCACGACATGACCGACGACCCCCCGGACTGGGAGTTCAGCGAGCGGGACATGTACATTCTCCGCGAACTTTCGGCGGACCCCCAGCGGTCGTCCCGCGAGCTTGCGGATCTACTGGAGTCCGAGTACGGCATCGATGTGTCGCACGTAACGGTCAGCGAATCGATCCGGGAAATGCGCGACGCGGACGTCTTCCGTGAGACCATCGTCCCGAACGAGGAACTGTTCAATTTCGCGCTGTTCGAGTTCAAGTTCAACCCCGAGCATTTCGCCGACTCCTGGCACGACGCGATGGTGTCCATTCGGGACGACCGGCACACGCTGTTTTACTTCCTTTCCGACGGCGAATATCAGTGGAAGTCAGTGATGATGTTCCCGAGTCGGACGGCCGAATCCCGCTGGATACACAACTTCTACAAGGAACACGGCGACGTGATTCAGAACGTCCGGAACTCAGTCGTCCACAACGTCCTGAAATTCAAGACGGACCCGGAGCTGTTCACCGAGCTCGACGGCGAGAGATCGTAGCCAAGAGAGGAGACGGGTCGAAATAAAGACGAGGGAGAAGACGGCTCGACAGCGTCGTGGTTACAGTTTCCGCTCGGCGTCCTCGGCCAGTTCCTTCATTCGCTTACTGACCCGGCCCGCGTCCGAGAACTCGTCTTCGCTCATCGCCGTCGCCAGCGAGTTACCGAGTACGAACACGGCGTGTTTGTGCTCGCTTTTCGACTTGTGGACGTCCGATGGCCGCACGTCGAGTTCCTGGTAGGCGTCGAACAGCTCCGGATCGACCGAGTCCATGTCGTCGCGGAAGTACTCCATGATCGTCACCATCTGCTCGTGTAGCTCGAGAAGCTCGTCTTTGTGCATAGCTACAGTATGCGGTGGCACGTCCATAAGAATTGCTTGAGAAGGGATACCAGACGCTCACGCCCGTATTTTCAGAAGACGTACTCGTCGTCGTGGCCCATCATGCCGTCTTCTTCGAACCCTGGTTCCTCGTCTTCGTCCTGTGGTCCGGAGGTTTTGTACGCCTTGAGCCCGGTCGACAGGAGGTCCTCGATGGCTTCCTCGCGGTTGAGGAACTCGCCTTTCTCGACGAGCTGCGCGATTTGCATCTCCAGGTGTTCCGGGATATTGATCTCTACCTTAGGCATCGCAACATAGGGGGCTTCGACTATGCCCTATTTAAACTTGACGGGGGTGTGTTCGGAGATTACATAATTACAATTGTAGAACTGAGAGAGGAACTTTGTGAACCCAGATATTAATTTCCGCGAACCGGAATCTCGGTGGCGCTATGTCGCGTGGCGGGTCAGAACGGCGTAAAATAGGTGGCTCGAACACGACGGCCCGGTCGAACCACACCATGTGGAATCGAGCGTATAGTTAGGCTCAAAGGTGCGCAATCCTAAGGCATGGCTGATGGAACCACTGCGTGGTGACGAGACGACGGTTGGTGAGACAACGGTCGTCGCACGCGGGTGTCGCCTCGACGATGCACCGGTGCGGGCGGTCTTGGAAACAGACGCGCGCCCTCGGTTCTTCTGGGCGGCCGGTACAGAGTCAATCGCAGCCCGCGGGAGCGCGGCGACTGTGACTGCCGACGGGCAGTCGCGGTTCGACGACGTGCGGACAGCGCTTGAAGCGCTGTTCGATGACTGCTCAGTTTCCGAGAACCTCCCGAGTGTCGCTCGACCGCGAGCGTTCGGCGGGTTCGCATTCCACAATGGAAGCCACGACGGAGAGGACTCTCCCTGGGATGGTTTCCCCAGTGCGGCGTTTTTTCTCCCCGAGATACAGGTAACGAAGCGAGACGACGACGCCTGGCTCACGACGGTCGCGACGGGGCCCGAGGCCGCGACCGAAGCTGAGACGCTACTGGAGGAGTGGCGCGACCGGTTGGTCGCGGACCCAGAGACAGAGCCGGGAACCCCGCCGGGCATCTCACACCGGAAGCGAACGCCCACACAGGACGGCTGGCGCGAGCAGGTGGCGGCCGCCACAGAGAGTATCGACCGCGGTGACCTCCAAAAGGTCGTGCTCGCACAGAGCCTGAGTGTCGCGCTGGACGCGGAGCTATCGGTCCCGGACGTGATGGCCCGCCTGTCCGAGACGTACCCGGACTGCTACCGATTCATGCTGTCGCCGGACTCCGGCGGCACCTTCTTCGGAGCCACGCCGGAGCGGCTGGTCTCGGTCCGCGGGCGAACCGTCCGGACGGAGGCACTCGCTGGCTCGACTGGGCGTGGCGACACACCTGCCGAGGACGAGTGGCTCGCCGCCGAACTCCTCGACAGCGAGAAGGACCGCCACGAGCAGAAGCTCGTTGCCGACGCAATACGAGACCAGCTTGAGCCCTTTGCCTCGACAGTCCGCATCGGCGATCGGACCGTCCGTCGGCTCGCCACGGTCCAGCACCTTCGGACGTCGATAACAGCCGAACTCGACGACGACGAGCACGTCCTCTCGCTGGTCGAGGCGCTCCACCCGACACCGGCAGTGGGCGGACTCCCACCGGACGTGGCACTACGGACTATCCGTGAGACGGAGGCGTTCGACCGCGGCTGGTACGCCGCCCCGATCGGCTGGGTCGACGCCGCCGGCAACGGGACCTTCGCTGTCGGCATCCGTTCGGCCGTCGCTACGGAACACGAGGCGACGCTCTTTGCGGGCGCGGGAATCGTCGCGGACAGCGACCCCGACCGCGAGTGGGACGAGGTCCAGCTCAAATACCGGCCGATACTGGACGAGTTGGAATGACGGCCCCGAACGTCAACACGCTGTGGGCAGAGACGCTCGTTTCCGAACTCGCTGCGGGCGGCGTCGACGCGGTGTGTCTCTCGCCCGGCAGTCGCTCGACGCCGCTGACGGTGGCCTTCGCCGAACACCCCGACATCGAAGTGTTCTCCCACCTCGACGAGCGGTCAGCGGCCTTCTTCGCGCTGGGACGCGCCCGCCGAACCGGCGAGCCGACGCCGCTGGTCTGCACGTCGGGCACCGCTGCGGCGAACTACCACCCGGCGGTCATCGAGGCGAACCAGTCGGGCGTCCCGCTGCTCCTGCTGACGGCGGACCGCCCGCCGGAACTCATCGACAGCGGAGCGAACCAGACTGTCGATCAGGAGAAACTGTACGGCGACGCTGTCCGCTGGTATCGAGATATGCCCGAGCCGGAGGCCGAGCCGCGGAAGGTTCGGATGCTACGGACCACGGCGGCCCGCGCGCTCAGAGAGAGTACCGGCAGCGACCCCGGCCCAGTTCACCTGAACTGTCGGTTCCGGAAGCCACTGGAGCCGACGCCGATGGCCGAGGACGACCCGGCGGGCGTTCCGGCCGACTGGGCAGATGGCGACGACGCGGCCGAAACCGGCCGCGACGGCCCGTTCGTCACGACGAGCGAGGGCGTCGCTACGCCGGGCGAAGAATCGGTGCGCCGCGTGCAAGACGCACTCCGGGCCGCCGAACGGGGACTCATCGTCGCTGGGCCGGCCGACCAAGGGCTCAGTGCAGATTCGCTTGAACGGCTGGCGTCGGCTACCGGCTTCCCCGTTCTAGCGGACCCGCTGTCTGACCTGCGGTTCGGTCCACACGTCGACCGCCTCGACGTGCCGGTCTGTGGCGGCTACGACGGCTATCTCGGAAGCGACGGCGTCGACCAGTGGGACGACCCCGATGTCGTCATCCGCTTCGGTGCGTCACCGACTTCGAAGCCGTTGCGTCACTACCTCCGGGACGCCGACTGTCAGCAGTTCCTCGTCGACCCGGCCGGCGGCTGGTCGGAGGCCGAGTTCACGGCGACGGACCTGCTCGTTGCTGACCCCGATGCCACCGTGGATGCGCTCGTAGCCGAGTCGCTGAGTGGCGGCGCAGCGTCGTGGCGTGAACAGTTCGCCAGGGCGGAGCAGGCCCACTGGGACGCCGTTGCTGAAACTGCTTCGGAGACCTACTGGGAGGGGGGCGTCCTCGCGGACGTGGCGGCGCTGGCTCCGGACCCGGCCACGCTGTTCGTTTCGAACAGTATGCCGATACGGGACATGGATCGCTTCGGCCGTCCCCGTGACGCTGACCTGACCGTGCTGGGCAACCGCGGAGCCAGCGGTATCGACGGCATCACTTCAACGGCGCTTGGGGCCGGCAGCGCGACGACCGACCCGCTCGTGCTCGTCACCGGCGACCTGGCGTACTACCACGACATGAACGGCCTGCTCGCGCTCGGCCGCTGTGCGGTAGACGCGACAGTCGTCCTGCTCAACAACGACGGCGGCGGCATCTTCCACATGCTGCCCATTGAGGACCACCCCACGTTCGAGGACCAGTTCCGGACGCCACACGGGCTCGACTTCGAGCCGACGGAGGCGCTCTATTCCCTGGAGTTCGAGCGGGTGGCCGACCGCCGGCAGTTCCGCGAGCGCTTCGGCGACTCAGTCCGGAGCGATGGGACACAGGTCATCGAGGTCCGGTTCGACGCGGGCGATAGCCACGCGGTCAGAGACCGGCTTGCCGAACAGGTCGGGAAAGCCCTCGCTGACGACTGATCTGTTAGAGCCGTAGCACGGACGCCGTCAACAGCGACAGTCCGAACGGGAGCCACGTCCCCGACAGCGCGAGTGCTCCGATAAGTGAGAACGCGCTGATGTTCAGTACGACCAGTAGCACCGCCGTCGTCAGGCTCCAGCTTCCGAACACCATGATCGCAATCGTGGGTTCGGACTGGAGGTAGCCGATCATGAAGAGCGTACAGACTCCGATGGTCACATTGACCCACAGCGGGAACGCCGGAAGCAGTGCGCTGAACAGCATCACTGGATAGAGCGCGAACGTGATGGCAAACAGCGTCAGCCCCCGGCCGGTCGGCATCTCCAGAAGCGACCCGCGGGACAGGGTGTCCGTCTGTCGGACAGCGTACGCGGACGACGAACTCCAGGTTGCGCTGCTGCCGTCACTGTCGCTGAAGCCGCTGGTCGCGGTTGCGCCGGATCGCCAGGTCGACTCTGCGTTCGACGCGGTCGCCGTCTCGCCCGCCGCATCGGTCGACTGGTCGTTACTCGACGACGCATCGGTGCCAGTGGTCGAGCGTTCGTCTTTGTCCTCAGCGACGCGGTCTCTGGCGGCTCGTTCGCGTTGTGCCCGCTCCCGGGCGTTCGTCCGGGACGTCGTCCGGTCAGTGCTCGCTTCGGTTCGGTCGCCAGCCGATTCAGACTCATCATAGCCAGCACGCCGTGCCGCTTGGGCCACGTCACTACCGTCGTCGTCCGCTATGTTGCTCTCGCCCGCGACATAGGTATCGTGACCCAGCCGGTCGTAGCGCGCCCGCTCGTCCTCGTCGGTGAGCACGTCGCGGGCTTCGATGAGCCGCTGTGTCGCCTCGCCGGCGTCGGCCGCGTCGCTCACGTCGGGATGGGTTTCCTTCAGTCGCTCCCGATAGGCCGCTTCGATCGCCGCCGTCGACGCGTCAGTTGGAACGCCCAATACCTCGTAGAACGTCTCGGTCATACCGGGTGTCCCACCTGGATTCGAGGGGTCGACAGGAACGGCCACCGACGCCGCTCAGTCACTCGTTCTCGACGCCCCCTTCGGTCTCTGTGTTGTGTCCGTACGACTCCGACGGCTGCTGATGGTCCCCAGCGGACTCCGATTCACGGGTACGCGCCGTCGCAAGCCGTTCCAGCGCCGTCGCGATCCGTTCGAGCGTGAACACGAACCGCACGACCAGATACAGGAGCCAGGGGACCATAGCTACAATCAGCCCGAGTAGAATCTGCTGGAGGATTATGAAACTGTACACGACAATGAGGATGGAGAGGCCCGCAAGTATCCCCATCACCGCCTTTTTGTTCGATGTGGAGGGCATCGCTAGTCGGTTCGTGTGCGTGGCACCAAAGGGTTTCCTCCGCTGTGTGAGCCTGTACGAGGAATCTTTTTGCGAGGGCCGTCCCGAGCCACGGTATGGTCTCTGAAATATTCGACCCGGAACGGTGGACGGCCATCGACCGGTTCGACTTCACCGATATCACCTATCACCGCTCGACTGAGACGGGTGCGGTCCGCATCGCCTTCGACCGCCCGGAGAAGCGCAACGCCTTCCGGCCGGAGACGGTCGACGAACTCGCGACGGCGCTGGACCACGCCAAGCGCCAGACCGATGTCGGCTGTGTCCTCCTAACCGGGAACGGCCCCTCCGAGAAGGACGGCGGCTGGGCCTTCTGTGCCGGCGGGGACCAGAGCATTCGAGGT
Source organism: Haloarcula sp. H-GB5 (assembly GCF_054850705.1). NCBI lineage: Archaea > Methanobacteriati > Methanobacteriota > Halobacteria > Halobacteriales > Haloarculaceae > Haloarcula > Haloarcula sp. H-GB5. The sequence goes on from NZ_JBTWBG010000002.1 coordinate 1,205,632, forward strand.
GAAAGCGGCTACGAGTACAGCGAGTCGCCACGCGACTCGGACACAGCGAGCGGGGAGCAAAGCGACCCGCGAGAAACGAGCGACGGCGTGGAAGACGACGCGCCGGAGAACGTCGGCCGGCTTCACATCCTCGAAGTCCAGCGACAGATCCGCCACATCCCCAAGCCCGTCGTCGCCGTCGTGCCGGGGTGGGCCGTCGGTGGCGGTCACTCGCTGCACGTCGTCTGTGACCTCACACTTGCCAGCGAGGAGCACGCGAAGTTCCTCCAGACAGACCCCGACGTGGGGAGCTTCGACGGCGGCTTCGGCTCGGCGTATCTCGCGCGACAGGTGGGCCAGAAGAAGGCCCGCGAGGTGTTCTTCCTCGGCAAGACCTACGACGCCGACGAAGCCGCCGACATGGGGATGGTCAACGACGTGGTGCCCCACGAAGAGCTTGAGGACACTGCCATCGAGTGGGCTCAGCGGATGAACGAGAAGTCACCGACGGCGATGCGGATGCTCAAGTACGCGTTCAATCTGGACTCCGATGGCATGGTCGGACAGCAAGTGTTCGCCGGGGAGGCGACGCGGCTGGCCTACATGACCGACGAGGCACAGGAGGGACGGGACGCGTTCAACGAAGGGCGCGACCCGGATTTCGACGACGTGCCGTGGCACTACTAACGCACGCCGCGTAACCGTTAGTCAGTCCTCGTAAGCGAGGGTCATGACCCACTGCGAGAAGGTGTCGTCGTGGGGGTCGACTTCTTCGTCGCCGATGAACGGCGAGAGCTGGTCACCGGCCATCAGAAGCGAGAAGTCGAGGTCGCGGGCCGCGGGGGTCAGATAATACGTGTTATGCCCCTCGTACACTGTTTCCTCACGCTGGATGAGGTCCTTCTCGAACAGGGACTCGACGATGCGACTCCCCTTTCGCGAGGAGACGTCGAGTTCCTTCCAGAAGTCGCTCTGGTGGATGCCACCGGACTCCCGAATCAGTTCGAGCCCGGCCCGCTCGCCGTCAGAAAGGTCCGCCTCCGACGCTGCTGAACTCATGTATTACTCATACCGTGAGTCGGCCGCTTAAATCTGACCTTCGACCGGGCGGTAGGGCGTCCGGCACGGTGGCCCGTCCGCGTACCGATACTCACGGTCGGAGCCCAGTGTAATAAGCGACGACGAGCGCGTGCCGAACCCGTCGCCGTGGACGCAGACGCCGTACTCGTGGTCGCTGATGGTTTCGCCTGCCCGGTCAATCCATCCGTCGGCGGATTCGCCGGGTTCCGGAGCGAGCGCCTCGTGAAGCCGCGTCGCGTTGTTCGCTTGCTCTTCGCCAGCGTCGGGCCGATTGGCCGGAATCCGGTAGTCGCCGTCCGCGCCGACGTTGACGACGACGTGGACACCGGGCTGGAAGTTCCGGACCGCGAGCTGACCGTCCCATTCCAGCAGGACTGCCGCATTCTCGTCGGCCAGCAGGAGATTGAACCCCTCGTACTCGGCCTCCCTCGTCGCTTGCTCGACGGCGCGGGCGGCTGCTTCCGCGCTTTCGTGGCTCAACGTGTCCCGGACGAGCAGGCCGCGCGAGCGGTCACCGGCGAGGTCGGCGTCAACCCAGCGGTTCGTCACCGCCGCCAGCAGGCCGTGCTCGTTGTAGCCGATCCACGTCCCGTCGGCTTCCTCGTCGGCCGGCGCGACGACGCGACTGCCCCAGTGGCGCTGTTGTGGCGGCTGTGACGGCCTATCGAGTCGCTCGTCGCGGTTCGCCGCGACCGCGACCGGCGTGCCGTCGAAGACCTGCCACGCGAGGACGATTGTGCACACGAAAGTGGATACGCTGTGGACGTAGAAAACCGCTTGGCCACGAGCCCCAATCCGCTACGCCGATTCGTTCGACTCGGCGGCAGTCTTGAGGCGCGATCGGACGGCGGAGCGGTCGACGGTGCCCGAAGCCGTCCGCGGGAGCGCGTCGACGGCCCGTACCGTCTTCGGGACCTCGTACGGCGCGAGTCGCTCGGCACAGTGGTCACGAACCGCCGTGGGCGTCACATCGCCGACGACCAGCGCGGCGACACGCTGGCCCCACTCCTCGTCCGGAAGGCCCACGACGGCCGCGTCTTCAATTGCCGGATGGGCACGAATAGTGTCGGCAACCGTGCTCGCGTCGACGTTCTCCCCACCGGTCACGATCTGGTCGTCGACGCGGCCCTCGACCCAGAGGTGTCCGTCCGCGTCCCGATAGCCGATGTCACCGGTCCGGAAACCGTAGTCGCTGAACGCGTCACCGTCACCGTTCAGGTAGCCCGGCGTCACCGTGGGGCCGTCGACGATTATCTCGCCGTGCTCGCCGGGGTCGCACGGCTTGCCATCGGCGACGACCGTAACATCGGTGAACACCAGCGGCTGGCCGACAGTGTCGGCGTTCCCGAAGGCCGTCTCGGGCCGCGCCGTCGCTATCTGGGACGCTGTTTCAGTCATTCCGTAGGTGGGACAGACTGGTATGCCCCGTTCCTGGCACCGTTCGATGAGCGTCTCGCTCGCCGGGCCGCCACCGAGCAGGACGAACCGGAGAGAAGACGGCGGTTCCCAGCCCGCGTCCAGTAGTCGCGACAGCATCGTCGGCACCAGCGAGACGCCCGTTACCCCGTGTTCCGCGAGGACCTGCTGTGTCGCGTCGGCGTCGAACGACCGCTGGACGACGACGGCGGTGCCGTACAGTGCGCTTCGGACGAACGGCGCCAGTCCGCCCATGTGGTACGTCGGTAAACAGACCAGCCAGCGGTCATCCGGGAGCACGCCGAGGCGGTACGACGACGCGACGGCGCTGCCGACGAGGTTGCCGACGGTCAGTCGGACGCCTTTCGGCTCACTGGTCGTCCCCGAGGTGAAGATGACCAGCTGGGTGTCCGTGCGGGAGAGAGATGCCGGGGTCACGTCGGTGGCTGTTTCGTCAGCCGAGACCGCCGCTGCCGTCTCGTCGGCGACGGCAGCCGCTGACAGTTCCCTGTCGACCGAAACGACGGGACAGCCGCCGAGGTCGGCCGCAAGCGACGCAGTGCTGTCTCCACAGACCAGCAGATCGGCGTCGACCGTCGAGAGCTGGCTGTGGAGCGTTTTCGAGTCGAGTTCGACGTTCAGCGGCGCGAGCGTCGCCCCGAGTCGCATCATTGCGAACAGGAGCGTCCCGACCGCCGGCCGCGTGGGCAGGAGCGTCGCGACGGTGGCGTTCGAGGCGTCGAGCCGCTGGTCGAGTTCGGCAGCCACCGCGTCGACGGCGGCGTCGAGTTCCCGGTAGGTGACCTTGTTTCCAGAATCTGCCGCAACCATTGCCGTCCGGTCAGGCGTGGTGTCGGCACGGTGGGTGACGAGGTCCTGTGTCGGCCAGTCGAGAAGGTCACACATCGGTTTCAACCTCCGCCGGCTCGATGCCGAGGCCGGTCGACTGGGGGACCGACATCGCGCCATCGGTTACTGTCGTCGGGTCCGGCGCGAGGTCGGCCGCCAGACGGTCGCCGGTCGCCAGACCGCAGGCCGCAACGTCGGGAATCGCTGCGGCGACGTGCAGCGCCGCAAGGCGGGCAACGACGGCGTCGATGGTCGTCGTGACGACCGGCTCGACACCCTGCTCGCGGGCGCGGAGCGCCAGCGTGTGAGCGTTGCCGGGGCCGCCCAGCACCATCGGTTTCAGTATCAGCACGTCGGCCGCATCGGCGTCGAGTACGCTGTCGACCCGGCGGTCGACAAGGGATTCATCGAGCGCGACACCGACACCGTTGCCCCGCAGCTCGGCGTGGCCGGCGAGATCGTCGGCGGGAAGCGGCTGTTCGACGTAGGCCACGTCCAGCGGCGCGAGCCGGTCGAGGGCGTCTTGCGCCTGGTCACAGGACCACGCGCCGTTGGCGTCGGCTCGCACGGTCACGCCGTCGCCCACCCGCTCGCGAACGGTCCGGACGCGCGCTACGTCTTCGTCGACGGTTCGCTTCCCGACCTTGAGCTTACAGCAATCGTAGCCGGCCTCGACCGCTTGCTCGACGGCGTCGGCGGTCTCAGCCGGGGACCCGTCGCCGACCGTTGCGTTGACCGGAACCCGGTCGCATCGCCTGTCGGACTCGAACCACTGGTACAGCGGCACGCCGTCGGCTCTGGCGTCGGCGTCAAGCAGCGCGGTCGCAAAGCCGTGTCGGGCGGCAGGAACCGATGCGGCGTCCAGCGACAGCAGGACATCTGTGTGCCCGCCGTCGGCTGCGACCGTGGCAGCGTCGTCGAGCCCGCGTTGGCAGTCGTCGACCGACTCCGTCCAGCCCGGGAGCGGCGTGGCTTCGCCGATGCCGGTTTCGCCGCGGTGGTCGTAGCGGACGACGAACCCGGAGCGCCGGCTGATCGTCTCCCGAGCGGTGACAAGTGGGCTTGACAGCGGGAGCGAGAACGAATTGACCTTCATAGTAGCTGTGGGACCGCGAGACCCGCCGCAAACAGGACAGAGTGGGCGAACAGCGTCTGGCCGACCCGTTCGAGCGTCGGGTTCAGTGCGTCCCCGCCGGTCTGTGTGAGGACCGTCTTCGAGACGGCCGCCGCCAGTGGCAGCGTAAGCAGCGGGGCCAGTGCCGGCAGCCCGTACTGATTGTCGAGGGCAAACACGACTGGGACGACGTAGGCCATCCCGACCATCAGGAGAAACTCGACGCGGCTCCACCCGTAGCCCAGATAGACGGCCAGCGTCTTCTTGCCAGCGGCACGGTCCGTCTCGCGGTCTCGGATGTTGTTGACGACGAGAATCGCGGTCGACAAGCCGGCCGCCGGGAGACTTGCCGTGATGGCGGCGGCAGTGACCGACCCCGGCGGTAGTGTCATCGGGAACGTGCCGACGCCGCCTGCGCTCGCAACCGCCTGTACGTAATACGTGCCGGTAACCGCGATGACACCGAAGTAGACGAACACGAACAGGTCGCCTAGGCCACGGTAGCCGTAGGGGAACGGACCGCCGGTGTAGAGAATCCCGGCGGCGATGCCCGAGAGACCGACAACAACGATAGGAAGGCCGCCGATGGCGACGAGATAGACACCAATGACGACAGCGAGGCCGTAGGTCGCTATCATCGCCCGCTTGACCTCCTCGGCGTCGATGAGGCCGCCAGCGGTTACGCGAGTGAACCCCTGTCGCTCGTCGGTGTCGGCCCCCTTCACCGCGTCGTAGTAGTCGTTCGCAAAGTTCGTTCCTACTTGGATTAGCAGCGCGCCCACCAGCGCTGCGACTGCCGGCAATAGAGCGAAGACACCGGCGTGGACTGCCAAGCCCATCCCAACGATGACCGGCGCGGCCCCGGCAGGCAGTGTCTGTGGCCGCGCAGCCATCACCCACGCCTGCCGCTTCGAAACGTCTGCCGTCGCTGTACTCATTGCTGAAAACTGGGGACGCTATCCTCAAAGCGACTGTGGTTCGACAGGCACCCAAAATATGACCGGTTCCGAGACAGCAAGATCAGGGGAGTATCACAACCACTTTATCATGATTAACCATACGATAGCCTGAGATGCATAAGCCACTGCTTACCACGGATTTTCTCGACCGTGCGCGGGAATACTACGGGGACAAAGAGGCTGTCGTCGCCACGACCGGTGAGCGCTTCACGTACGACGAGTTCGGGGAGCGAGCCGACGGGTTCTCGGCAGCGATGGCTGCCCGCGGTATCGAGAAGGGGGATCGGGTGGCCGTGCTGGACCCGAACACGCACTACCAGCTCGAAGCGGCCTACGGAACCATGCAGTTGGGTGCGGTCCACACGCCGCTGAACTACCGGCTCGTGCCGGACGATTTCGAATATATCCTCTCGGACGCCGAGGTCGACGCCGTCTACGCGGACTACGAGTACGCCGAGAAGATCGAGCCGATCCGCGACGAGGTGCCCACCGAAATTTTCGTCACCAACGACACAGATGCAGTCGACGGCGACTGGGAGTCCTTCGATGAGATCATCGAGGAGGCGGGCACCGACTACGAGCGCCCCGAGATGGACGAGGACGACCTCATCACCATCAACTACACGTCGGGGACTACGGGCGACCCGAAGGGTGTCTGCCGGACCCACCGGACCGAGACGCTCCATGCTTACATCGTCGCACTTCATCAGGAGATTTCGGACGACGATGTCTACCTCTGGACGCTCCCGATGTTCCACGTCAACGGCTGGGGCCACATCTTCTCGGTCACCGGCATGGGTGCGAAACACGTCTGTACCCGCGGCGTCGACGCCGAGGGCATCTTCGATGCCGTCAGGACGGAGGACGTGTCCTATCTCTGTGGCGCGCCGACGGTGCTGAACATTCTGGCGGACCGCTACGAGGACCACAACGGCGATATCGAGACGACCGGTGCGAACGACGTGCGCATCGCGACGGCCGGCAGCGCCCCGCCAGAGGCTGTCATCCGAACCGTCGAGGACGACTTCGGCTGGTATCTGAAACACGTCTACGGCGCGACCGAGACCGGCCCGCTCGTCACGACCTCGGACGCTCGGCGCTTCTTCGAGGACGGGAGCGACGCCCGCTTCAGCGTCAAGAAGCGACAGGGTATCGGCTACCTCGGGACGGACGTCCGGGTCGTCGACGAGGATGGCAACGACGTGCCACACGACGACGAGACACTTGGGGAAGTCGTCGTCCGCGGCAATCAAGTGATGGACCGCTACTGGAACAAGCCCGAACAGACGGAAGAGGCCTTCTCCGACCGCGTCGAGGGCTACTACCACATGGGTGACCTGGCGACGGTCGACGAGGACGGCATGATCGCCATCCGCGACCGCAAGAAGGACATCATCATCTCCGGCGGCGAGAATATCTCCAGCATCGAACTGGAGGACACGCTCTACGAACACGACGCTGTCAGCGATGTCGCAGTTATCCCTGCCCCGAGCGATGAGTGGGGCGAAACGCCGAAGGCCTTCGTCGTCCCGAATTCAGGCGACCCCGACAACCCCGGCGTGACGGCCGAGGACCTCCGAACCTTCACCCGAGAACAACTGGCGACCTACAAGGTCGTTCGCCGCGTGGAGTTCGTCGAGGAACTGCCCACGACAGCGACTGGGAAGGTTCAGAAGTACGAACTCCGCGAACAGGAGTGGGAAGACGAAGACGAGATGGTCGGCCAGGGATAGCGGCGCACAGCATCATTGGTCGGAAGTGTAAACCTGTTTATATTTAAACGGGGCCAAAAGATGGAACACGTAGCCCGCCAATGACAGGCACATGTTAGCTTCCGATTTCAGAGATGGTCTTTTAACTCAGCGTCCTATAATGTGTGACTACTACCCAAAGGTATGACGGCTATTGCTGAAACCATCTGTATTCTCCACGTCGACGACGAGCCAGGATTTGCCGAGATGACGGCGTCGTTTCTCGAACGCGAGGACGACCGGTTAGACGTGCAGGCCACGACGAGCGCCGCGACGGGACTGGAGATCCTGGCCGACACCGACATCGATTGCGTCATCTCGGACTACGACATGCCCGACTGGAACGGTATCCAGTTCCTCGAAGCTGTCCGCGAGGAGTACGGTTCGCTTCCCTTCATTCTCTACACCGGCAAAGGCTCCGAAGAGATCGCCAGCGACGCGATATCGGCCGGCGTCACCGACTATTTGCAGAAAGAAAGCGGCACCGACCAGTACGCGGTACTCGCGAACAGAATCACGAACGCTGTTGAGTCCCAGCGTGTCAAACGCGAGCGCAACCGCCAACTCGATGCTATCGAGACTGCACAGGAGGGGATCAGCATTCTCGACGAAGACGGACGGTTCATCTTCGTCAACGAAGCCTATGCGGACCTCTACGGCTACGAACCTGACGAGATGGTCGGTGAACACTGGGAACTGCTGTATCAAGAGGAAGACATTCCACGGATCAACGACGAGATCATCCCGACAGTTCAGGACACCGGGTACTGGAACGGGACGACGACAGGACTCCGTGCCGACGGGAGCACGTTCACGGAAGACCACGTACTCGCTCAGACCGACCGCGGTGAGTTGGTCTGTACGGTCCGAGATATTTCTGAGCAGCGGGACGGCAAACAGGAACTCTCCCGTATTAAACGCGCTATGGATGAGGCCCCTATCGGAATCATACTCGCCGGCCCCAAGCAGGATGACGCCCCAATAACCTACGCCAACAGACGATTTCTGGAGCTTACCGGCTACACCGAGTCGGAGGTATGCGGCCGGAACTGCCGGTTCCTGCAGGGCGAGGCGACCGAGTCGGAGCCGGTCGACGCGATGCGGGCGGCCGTTGACGAGGGCGACCCGGTGTCGGTCGAACTCCGGAACTACCGGAAGGACGGAACCATGTTCTGGAATCAGGTGTCTATCGCCCCGGTCCGTGATGACGACGGAACCGTCGTCAACTACGTCGGGTTCCAGCACGACATCACTGAGCGGAAACAACACGAACGTCGCCTCAAAGCTCTCAGTGAATCAGTTCAGGATCTGCTTCAAGCGGACACGCGTGAAAAAGTCGCCGAGATCGGCGTCGAGACGGCGCGCACTGTACTGGGACTCGAAGCGAACACGATCCACCTCTACGACGAGAACGAACGAATCCTCGAACCGGTCGCCGCCTCTGACGGGATATATGACTTGGTAGACGATTTGCCGACATTCATGCCCGGAGACAGCATCGCGTGGCGAGTCTACGACTCCGGCGACGCGCTCGCCGTCGATGACGTTCACGCCGACCCGGACATCTACAACCCGGACACGCCGATCCAAAGCGAGCTATATCTCCCCCTTGACAAACACGGAATCCTGCTGGCCGGCTCGGAAACGGCCGCGGCGTTCGACCAGCGGGACGTCGTCCTCGGGGAGATCCTTGCTGGACACGTCACCAGCGCACTCAAGCAGGTCGAGGGAACCGAACAGTTGCGCGACCACCAGCGAGAACTCGAACAGCACAACGACCGGCTCGAAGCGTTTACCAGCGTCGTCTCACACGATTTACGGAATCCGCTGAGCGTTGCGCAAGGACGACTGGAACTGGCACGCAAGCAGTGCCAAAGTGAGCATCTGGCCGCTGTCGAGCGAGCACACGAGCGGATGGACACGCTACTAACTGATCTGCTCACACTGGCGCAGGACGGTGAGACCGTGACCGACCCCGAACCGGTGGCGCTCACACCGCTCGTGGAAGATTGCTGGACAAACGTCGAGACGGCCGATGCCACGCTCGTCACCGACATCGACCGGACTGTCCTGGCAAACGAGAGCCGTCTGAAACAGCTATTCGAGAACCTCGTTCGGAACGCGGTCGAGCACGCCGGGCCGGACGTGACCGTGACGGTCGGGGCGGTAGCCGACGGGTTCTACGTTGCGGACGACGGCCCCGGCATCCCCGAAGCCGACCGGGACACCGTGTTCGAAGCCGGCTACTCGACGAGCACGGAGGGGACTGGATTCGGGCTGAGTATCGCCAGGCAGGTCGTGGAGGCACACGGCTGGGAAATCAGCGTCCATGACAGTGCTGACGGCGGCGCACGGTTCGAGATTACCGGTGTCTCGTTTGACGATATGTAGCGACTGGGAGAGCGTCCTTTTCGGCTCTTGTTGGCCCCGTTCAGAGACTCAGTCACCCTATCGCTGTTCGATGCTGAGCGGATGCTCTCGGTGGGATTCGGATGAGTCTGTCCCGTTCGTCCGCAAAAACGTCGGCCAGTCGTGTTCCGTTAGTCTTCGAGCGCGTCGGCGATGCGGTCGAGCGAGCGTCGCATGTCGTGGACTTCGTCCCGGAGCTTTCGCATCTCACGGGTGAGTTCCTCGTTGTCGCTACCGCCGGATTCCTCGTGCTGGCTTGGCGGGCCGCCGCCCATGCCGCCGGGGCCGCCCGGACCGGGACCACCGGGGCCGCCGCCCATCATGCCGCCCATCATCTGCGCGAAGGGGTTGCCCCCGCCCATGCCGCCGGGGCCGCCGCCACCGCCCATCATCTCTTCCATGCGCTCTTCGCGGCTCATCTCTTCGCCATCGCCCTCGCCTTCTTCGCGCTCCTCGGCGCGCTGCTGTCGGATCTCCTCGACCCGCTCGCGGAAGGACTTCTCCTCACCGTTGTCCTCGGTCGCCTCCGCCGATTCGCCAGCGTCTTCAGGTTCATCGTCTGCCATACGCTCGGCTTTGGTTGGGCCGCTGAAAAGGGTTGCCGTCCGAAGACAGTCGGTGTAGATGGTTGGTCAGCGAGGGACGCTGGTCCGGAGGATCGCGCCGTCTTCGGGTGACTGGTTCGCGAAGTTGCAGATGAACAGCGACCCGCGCTGGTCGCCGGTCCCGAAGAGCACGTCCGAGGGGAACACCAAACCGTCGTCCGCTGTTGCGACGGCGTCCGTGGTCCCGTCCGCAGTCACTCTGACGACGCGGTTCTGGCTGTTGGCGGCGACGTAGATGCTACCGTCCCGGCTGGTAATCCCATCTGCACCGAATATCGCACCGCCTTCGAAGAACATCGACGGCTCGCCGGCGGTACCGTCCGACTCGACCGGGACACGGAGCAGCCTGCCAGTGTCTTCGGGGGCTCGCGTCACTGCGACGTAGATATCGCCGTCGGCGTCGCGGGTAATCCCGTTCGCGCCGAAACTCTCCGTCTCCAGCCGGTCGTCGTCCAGCCAGGTCGACCGCTCGCCGTCGGTCGTGACCGCGTAGACCACGCCGCTCTGGGACTCGGTCACCAGCAGGCGCTCCCGGTCGGTATCGTAGTGGATGTCGTTCGGGAACCCACTGATGCCCACGAGCTGTGTCGCTTCGCCGTCAGCTGGGACTTCCCAGACGCCCGCCTGATCGTCCTGCGTGGCGACGGCGACGTACACCGTTCCATCGGGTGCTGTTTCGACGCCGATCGCACCGGGCAGTGTCGCAATCTGTTCGGTGTCGTCGAGCGTGAGGTCGGTCGCACCGGTCTCTGTTTCGGGGACGCGCCGAACCTCGCCGGCCGTGATACCGAAGTACAGGCCACCGTCAGGGCCAAGCGCCATATTCTCGGGCACACGGTCGCCGCCGACCGAGACGAGCGTCTCGACGGCTGCCTGGTCCGGCGTCGCTGTCTCGGTGTCGGTTGCCGGCGGCTCGTCGGTTGTCGTCGTGGGTTCGGCATCACCATCGTCAGTGGGTGACGGCGTCGAGTCAGTGGCAGTCGACTCGTCGCCGCCGGTACAGCCGGCCAGACTCACGCCGGCGATGGCGCTGCAACTCGCCAGGAACCGTCGCCGCGTCGCGCGTCGTCGGGACATACGGATACCTCTCGACGTATGGCTGACACGCCCCTGAACCCTCGGATTACTGAAACGCCGACTGTGGGTACCTGATATGGCTGGCGACGGATTCAGGCGAGCCGTCGGACTAGCACCGAGAGCCCCAGCCCACAGGCGAGCACCACGGCGAGGTTGAACGCCGCGTTGAACAGCGGCCGGTACCGGTCAGTGACGAACGTATCAATCGCTGACGACGCGGAGAAGTAGAACTGCAGTGTCGCGATGAGTGCCACGAGCGTGAGAATAGCGAACACCGCCCACTGCGCGTAGGTAGCTATCGCGGGACCCGAGTCGTCATCGGTCTCGCCGACAGCGTCGCCGGTATCCGCGTCGATATCCTGTGCCACTGTGTCGGTGTTGGAGGTATCACTCATTGGTCTGTCTCCGTGCAACGAGGAGCGCGCTTGCGAGGACCGCAAGCAGTCCGATCAGCGCCGTGAATCCGGGACCATCGGCCGAGGTCTGCTGTGGTTCGTCCATCCCCTGCTCCGCTGGCCGGTCCTGCTCGAAATCGCTGGACTGGAAGCCGACCTGTTCTCTGGTTTCGTTCTCCTGGAGGCGCTCCGTCGGATGGAGGTTCGCCGGGGAACTCTCCGTCCCGACGATGACGCCGTCGGAAAGCAGCATGCCGTCGAGCCAGTAGTTGTAGTCATCAGGCACCGTCAGTTGGGTTCTGACGATCTCAGTCCGGCCGGGGCGGATCTGGCCGACCCGCACGGTCGACTCGTCAGCGATGACATTCGAGTCAGCTTGCCGTGCTCGGAGCCGGAGTGAGAGGTCAGTAGACGGATTGTTGCCGGCGTTCGTGACGTACACTGAGACGTTCAGCGTCGTCCGGTTGTCCGAGACGCCGTCGATCCGGTAGGTGATAGAGTCCAGCGGGACGCCGGCGTTCTCGAAGCGCTGGAAGGCCACGGTACTGCGGGCGTATGCCGGTGTGAGTGCATCGACGTTCTGGACCGACTGCTGACCGGTCTCGATTCGGTCACCGTCCTCGTAGACGATCGTGTCGATCCGATAGCCGCCCGCCCGCTCGACCGTGATGTTCGACCGCACCGATACCTCTCGTTCCCCTTCGACTGTGCCAACCGACTGCCGCGTCGTCGTCGCAACGAGGCCGGTGTCCGAATCGATGGCCCGCGTCTCGACGGTGACGTTCTCGGCGGGACCGCCGCGGTGCGAGAGCCGGGCGTCGATGGCGAGCGTCACTGTCTGGCCGTCGACCGACGCCGGTTCGATGGTCGTCTCGCGGAGGTCGAGGTAGCTCTCGCGAACGTTGTCCTCGGGTTCGGAGAGCGCGCCGGGGACCGCTGTTGCACCGATGAGCATGGTCAGGACGACCACGACCACGCCACCGGTCAGGAGGGTTTCACGTCGCACACGAGGATGGGCAACAGCCGCATTTAAATGTCTTCTGCACTGTCAGATGTGGACTACAGCGACGCTAGTCGCCGGTGTTATCAGAACGCGCCGAGGCTCGACTGAAGGTCGCGGTCGGTTCCGCCGTCTGAAAGTTCGTAGCCGACGAGCTGTCGGAGGTCGACGGCGTAGACGCTGCCGTTGTTCTCAAGCACGGCGACCCGTCCCTTCGTCCCCCGGATGGTCCCCGTCGCTAGCGTCTCGGCCATCGGACGGTCCGAAAGAGAGAGGCCGTACTCGAAGTCGTAGGTCGCAAGCGGGTCGTAGCGCTCACAGAGCGACGCCCACCAGTCCGTATCGACGGACTGGTCGAATCCCGATATCTTCGTGGGGACTCTGACCCGGTCGCCCAACTCGACGGCGATGTCGGCCTCGACCTGCCGGGCGATACGGCCGTCGGCGACGGTCCGAAGGTGGGCGGCCCTGTCGGCCCCCTGCTCGCGGAGCCGCGTCTCCAGCCGCCAGGAGCGGGTGACCCCGACCTTGATCACGTCCGGCGCGAACGCCGCCAGGTACACCGCGTGCTCCTCGTCGCAGGTATCGAGGGGCTTGTTACAGTCCCCGGTACAGCGGGCACACGGCCAGATATCGGTGTGTTCCGGACAGTACGGCGCGGGGTCGTTGCCACAGTGAAAATGTCGGTCGTCGTCGACTGCACCGGCACAGTGGCGCTCGCCGAGCGTGTACGAGAGTTCGGTGCCCGGGTCTAATCGCTCAGTAGTCACGCTCCCGTCCTCGGCCAACAGGAGCGCGGCGTGTTCGTCGACCCGCGCGCGATAACCCACGACCTGCACGTCCGGCGGTTCGGCGCGGAGCCGCAAATGGCTGCCGGGACGATGCTTTTGTGTTTGTCTGTCATATCTCCAGACATGGCAGACCTACAGCTCCGAAGCCCTGCGTTCGGCGACGGCGAGCGCATCCCCGAGGAACACGGCTACTCGGCAGCGAACACGAATCCCCCGCTGGAGGTCGAGCACGTCCCGTCGGACGCGTCATCGCTGCTCCTCATCGTCGATGACCCGGACGCCGAGGAGCCAGCCGGGAAGGTATGGGACCACTGGCTCGTCTGGAACATTCCGCCGGATATAGGTCGGGTTCCGGAGGGATGGACACCTGCCGAGGCCACAGAGGGACAGAACGACTTCGGCGAGGTTGGCTGGGGTGGTCCGAGTCCGCCGGACCGGGAGCACACGTACCGGTTCCTCCTATATGCGCTAGACACGACGCTCGATCTCTCCCCGGCGGCAGACAAGGATGACGTGTACGACGCGGCCAGCGGCCACGTCGTAGAAAAGGCACAGCTAAACGGTACGTACCCGGCCTGAATCCGAGCTTAGAGTTCTTCGAGCAGTTCGCGGGTCGACTGCCGCACCGCGTCGTCGCTCGACTGCTCGGGTTCCCAGCCGAGCGCCGAGAGCTTATCGATGGAGAGGCGCATCCGCGGCACGTCGCCGGTCCAGCCGCGGTCGCCGCCAGTGTACTCGTACTCGGGGTCGATATCCATCTCGTCGGCGACGATGCTGGCGATGCGATCGACTGACGTGGTCGTCCGCGTGCCGAGGTTGAACACGTTGTGGTCCTTATCGGCGTGTTCGACGGCGAACAGCATCGCGTCGAGACACTCGGAGATGTGCATGTAGGACTTCTCCTGGCGGCCGTCGCCGAGAATTGTCAGCGTCGACGGGTCCTCGGTGAGCTTCTCGATGAAGTCGGGGATGACCGCCCCGCGCAGGCGCGGGCCGACGATGTTTGCGAACCGGAACACCCACGACTGGATGTCGTGGCTGTGGGCGTACGTCGAGACGAGCGATTCCTCGGCGAGTTTCGTCGCGCCGTAGACGCTGATGGGTTCAAGCGGCGCGTAGTCTTCCGGCGTCGGCCGCGGCGCTTCGCCGTATACCGTGGACGACGACGTAAACACGAGGTTCTCGACGCCGGCTTCCTGCATCCGTTCGAGGATGTTGTACGTGATGTCGCTGTTGTCCTCGAACTGTCGGCGAGGTGTGTCCGTATCGACCAGTTTCGACGCCGCGAGGTGGACAACGAGGTCGACGTCACTCGTGATAGCCTCGGCGACGATGTCGGGATCAGTGAGGTCGCCATCGAGGTAAGTCGCGTCCTTGTGGACCCACTCAGATTGCCCGTTCGCTTCGTTGTCGACGACCACGACGTCGTTGTCCGGAACGAGGCGCTCAACCAGATGGGACCCGATAAAGCCCGCCCCGCCGGTGACGACTATTCGCTTCTCTGATACGTCCATAGTTGCGATGTTTCGCATGCGAGGTAAAACGTTGCGGTCGCGGCCGATTCCGGGGGAGTCGGTAGGCAAGTAACGGATGACAACGTCGTTTTATAGCTTCCCCTGTGAGAGTCGGCTATGACTCGATTCACACGCCGTAGCGTTCTCTCGGCGACGACTGTAGCGCTCGGCGCGCTAGCCGGATGTGCCGGCGGCGGTTCTGAGTCGACCGAAACGGAGACTGCTGGAACGGAGACGGCAACGCCCCTCCCGGGCCAGCCCCTCTCGACGCCGGTCGCCGGCGACCCCGAGGCTGATGTGACCGTGGCGGTGTACGAAGACTACGCCTGTCCGCACTGCGCGACCTACTCGGAATCCGTCTACCCGAAGGTTCGGGAAGACTACCTCACTGATGGAACCATCCGCTACGAGTTCCACGACTTCCCGGTTCCGGTCGACAAGAACGCCTCGTGGCAGGCCGCAAGCGCCGCGCGCGCCGTGCAGGACAACGTTGGCGACGAGGCCTTCTTCACCTACTCCGAGCGCCTGTTCGCGAATCAGAATCAGTTGGGACCGGACACCTACGCCGACCTGACGGAGGGCATAGACATCGACGGCGAGACGGTTCGAGCGGCCGCGACGGGGGAACTGTACCGCCCGACGATCTCGGGTGACCGCGAGGCCGGTATCGACCGCGGCGTCCAAGGAACACCAGCCGTGTTCGTCAACGACGAGCAGGTCGAGTGGAGCGAAATCGCCTACGAACCGGTGCGGTCAGCTATCGAAGCGGCACGGAGCGACGGATGAAGGACTCACAGCAGGTGACGGTGCTCCGACTGGGCCACCGGCCCGGCCGGGACGAGCGGATGACGACCCACGTCGGGCTGACCGCACGCGCGCTCGGGGCCGATAAGGTCGTGCTGGCCAACGCTGCCCGCAACCAGGCCGACACCATCATCGACATCACCGACCGGTTCGGTGGCCCGTTCGACGTGGCCTCGACAGAGGAGCCAAAGGGGCTCATCCGTGATTTCGAGGGCCGCGTCGTCCACCTGACGATGTACGGCGAGCCGGTCCAAGAGGTTGAGGCTGACGTTCGCGAGGCCCACGCCGAAGCGCCGCTGCTGGTCGTCGTTGGCGCGGAGAAAGTCCCCTTCGAAGTGTACGAACACGCCGACTGGAACGTCGGCGTCACCAACCAGCCACACTCCGAGGTCGCTTCACTGGCCGTCTTCCTCGACCGCCTATTCGAGGGCCGGGAACTGGACCGCGAGTGGGAGAACCCCGATAGAGTCGTCGTGCCGCAGGAGACCGGCAAGCGAGTCGTCGACCCCGACGAGGAGTGATACCCACGCAGTTGTGCCGCGGGCCTTTTATCGCTCGACGCTAACTGTGGCTCAGATGTCGCGTCACAACGTGTTGCTCGTCGTCGCTGACAGTCTCCGCGCCCGGAGCACCTCCGTGCTGGGCTATCGCCGGGAGACGACGCCCTTCCTCGACGCCTTCGCCGAGGAGGCGACGGTGTACACGCAGGCTCGCAGTCCGAGCAACTGGACCGTCCCCAGCCACGTCAGCATGTTCACGGGCCACGAGGCCCACGAACACGGCGTCGACCATACCGCTAGACTCGACGCCGGTCACACAATCTTCGAGGAGCTGGCTGCAGCGGGCTACGACACTGGCTTGTTCTCCGACAATCCGTTTCTGACCGACCACGAATCGGGGCTCGACGACGTGTTCCAGACGGCCGTCGGATCGCCCGAGCAGTATGACTCGGCCTACGAGACGAACGGTTCGCTTGGCGACTGGCCCAACGGCTTCTGGTACGCCGACCGAACGCTGGAGTGGGTCGACGACCGGGAGAGCGAGTGGGCCGCCTGCATCAACTTGATGGACACCCACCGCCCGTACGAACCGCTCGCCGAGTACGACGAGTGGAGCGACGAGCGCTCCCGCGACATGCAGGAGTCGATGGGGTTCAAGTGGCACTGGGAGTTCCTCTCGGGGAACCTCTCGCTTGGCTTCGCCAGCATTCTCGAACAGATATACGACGGTGCCGTCCGGCAGGCCGACGCAATCTTCGAGACCCTGATCCGCGGACTGGACGAACGGGGCGTCCTCGACGACACGCTGGTCGTCTTCGTCGGCGACCACGGCGAAGGCTTCGGCGAGCCGACGGCGATTCCCGAGGAACCACCGGCCGTCAGCCACCGCATCGGCACCCACGATACGATGTACCACGCCCCGCTCGTCGTCCGGGCTCCCGGCCAGCGGGAGGGACACCGCGTCACTGACCTGGCGACACTCAGTCGGTTCCCGGACGCCGTCCGCGCGATGGCGCTCGGCGACGGCAATGCAGACGGGCCGGCGTTTGCGTCGCCGAACGGGACCGTCGTCGCGTCCCAGGCACCCATCGGCCCGGCGATGCGCGAGGAGGCAGAACGGGTCTGTGGTGACGCCGCCCCGTTTGCGAAGCACGCCCGCTTAGTTTATCACGACCGGCCCGGCGACGAGGTCCGGAAGCGGGCGGCGTGGGGAGACAGTGCCCACGAATCCGTCATCAAAGGCTGTGGTGGCACGGCCGAGGACAGCGATATCGATGCCACCGTCGTCCGGAACCACTTCGACAGCGAACGGTACGCCGACGTGGACATCGCGACGCCACTCGACGGCTACACCGAGTTCGAGGACGCGTCCGAGACGCAGTTTGCCGGGGACCTCGACGACCGACTGGAGGCGCTGGGATACAAATGACGACGATACCCGACACCGAACTGGTCCTCGTGGTCGCTGCAGACGAGAACAACGTCATCGGTCTCGATGGCGGCGTCCCCTGGCACTATCCCGAGGACGTGCGCCAGTACAAGGACCGGATCGCCGGCCACCCTATCATCCTCGGCCGGCGGACGTTCGATTCGATGAAGCCCATCCCGGACTGCTACACCGTCGTCCTGACGACCGACGACAGCCGAAGTGCCAATTCGGAGACGGTCGAGTACGCCACGACGCCACAGATCGCCGTCGAGGCAGCCGCCCGCGCCGGTGCGACCGAGGGGTTCGCTGGCGACAGCGCAGAAGCAGCCAACTCGCCGCCCATCACATATGTGATCGGCGGCGAGGCGGTGTACGACCTCTTCCTCCCGTTCACCAGCCGGATTTTCCTCAGCCGTATCTACGAGCGCAACGAGGGTGACCGGTATTTCCCGGATCTGGGTTCGGAGTGGACAGAACTGTCCCGGGAGGCCCACGACGGGTTCGATGTCATCGAGTACGAACAGGTATCGCCGCGACCGCTCGCCGACCTCTGACTGTTCGCCAGTGAAGACGGGCGTCTGGAACTGTCCGTGTCCTGAAAACCACAGCTGTTAAAGTAATTCAAATGACTACTATCTTGCAGCAACTCGTGATGCTAGACAAAATCAAAAAATCAGTCTCGGATGTACTCTCGGGTGGGAAGGGGCAGTCAGACAACGGACCAGAGGCCGGTGCAGTGACGGATAACCGTGTTCGGACTGGCTCCGCCGGCAATGACGGCGCGGACACGGCCGACGAACCTGCATCGAATCTCTACGAGTGTCCGTCCTGTGACTCCGTCTTCGTCGCTATCGACAAAGAGACCTGCTCCTCCTGTCGGACGCCAGTCGAAAAAATCGAATAGTGGGGTGTGTGGGGTTCTAGCGACGGACTACGCTGACGGTAGGACGCAAAAAGGGACTGCTGTCCGCCGTTGTTGCTGTTCGCCTGCAGGCACAACGAGTCTGTCCGAACAGCAGCGTGGTCCCGGCCTCTGTGTCAGCGTTCGAGAGAGGACGACCCGATGGTTTTAACCACGTGACTCCCGGATGTGCGGGTAATGGCTTTTGAGGAACTCTTGGAGGACCCCGTCATACAGAAGTACCTCCACGAGCTGGTCGGACCGAAAGGGATGCCGGTCGCCGCCGCGCCGCCGGACGGCGAAGTGACCGACGAGGAACTGGCCGAGGAGCTCGGGCTCGAACTGAACGACGTACGCAGAGCGCTGTTTATTCTCTACGAGAACGACCTCGCGACCTATCGTCGGCTCCGCGACGAGGACTCCGGGTGGCTCACGTACCTCTGGACGTTCCAGTACGAGAAGATCCCGGAACAACTGCAAGAGGAGATGCACCGCTTGCTCGACGGGCTTGAAGAGCGCCGCGAATACGAGCGGGAAAACGAGTTCTACCTCTGTGAGCACTGTGGCATCCGCTTCGAGTTCGGTGAAGCGATGGAATTCGGCTTCGAGTGCCCCGAATGTGGCAATCAGGTCGAGACGATGGAGAACACCCGCCTCGTCACTGCAATGGAGAACCGTATCGACGAACTCAGAGACGAGCTGAACGCCGACGTGGACGTGGAAGCCTGATGGTCGTTCTCGGTACAAAGGTGTACGTCGCCGGCGACGCCCGGGACCGTACGCTGGACGGACTTCGCTCGATGGTCGGCAACGAACTCAGCGACCTCGACGTAGAGTACGACATCGGCCTCCGCGACGACGAATTCCCGTCGGTGACTGTCGATGGCCCTGACGAAACTGTCGCCCGGAACCTCCTCCGTGAGGAATTCGGCGAGCTGGTCGCCGACCACGAGGACGGTGAAACCTACGTCGGGACCCTCGACAGCTGGGACGAGGACGGCTTCGTCCTCGATGTCGGCTTCGGCCAGACGGTCCGAATCCCGGCCGATCAGCTCGGTCTCGGGCAGGGGACGCCAACCCAGATCCGGAAGCGGTTCGGGCTGGTCCAGCACCTGCCGCTTCGCTTTGTGGCCGGTGACCCTGCAAGCCTTGCAGAGGTCGAGCAGGACCGCCTGTACGAGTGGACCCGTGGCAACGGCCGCATCAACGCAAACAGCGTCACGCGCTCCGAAGCGCGCGCGACAGTCAACCGTGCCGGCCACGCTCAGGACATCGTCACTGTCGAACGCATCGGCCTGTTAGAACAGAGTATCATCTGCAACCCGGACACCGACCCGCCGGGGCTGCTCGCCGATATCGGGCAGTACATGCCGTCAGAGCTGCTGGCAATCGTGCCCTGATTTCGAGCTATGAAACGCCGCCACCTGCTGCTGGTCGCCGTTCTCGCATTGGTCGCCCTCTCGGGCTGTACCGGTTTCTTCGGCTCCGAAGAGGTTGACCCGGACCGACTGAACGAGAACGCGAGCTACGACTGGAACACCTCCGCTGACGGGACCATCGTCATCGAGGAGTCGAAATACACCGCCGTCTACGCCGTCGAAAACGAGACGACGTTCGACGTGTACACTGTCGATGGCCTCGGGCGCGAGCGGAGCGTCCCTATCAGTGCGCTCCGGTTCAGATACCCCAACGGAACGGTCGTCAGCGCCGCTAACTCCTCGCTGAGCGCTACAGAGAGCCGCCAGCGAACTACTATCAATCTCTCCGGGAACGTCTCCGGAAAGGTGGGGTACTCAGTTGGGCGGACCGGCAAACGCTTCGCCTCTCCGACGCTCGTCGAGGACAGCTCGTACACGGTCGTGCTCCCGCCCAACACCGGGGCCGGGATTCCGTTCCTCTCGCGGATTAGCCCGGGTGGCTACGAGTCCGAGACTGTCGGCGGCCAGCAGGTCATCCGCTGGGACGAGGTGACCTCCGACCAGATCATCGTCCGGTACTACCTCGACCGTGACTTGTGGCTGTTCGGCGGCCTGTCGGCCATCGCCATCGTCATCGGCGTCGTGGGAACGCTGTACTACTACCGGCAGCTACAGGCAGTGATTCGCCGACGCAAGGAGGCCGGTATCGACCTTGAAGAGGAGGACGGCGACGACGACCCACGGGACCGCGGACCGCCGCCGGGGATGCGCTGAGGGCTGGTCCAGGCACAGTAAGTACCGACAGGGCGGCGAGGCGCTAACCGCGTCACTTTTTCGGGTCGGGCGTGCACACACGGCTATGAGCAACGGGTGGTTCGCCGGGCTGGACCCGGACGACGATGCGGCCGCTGTCGAACAGATAGAGGCCGGGCGAGCCGACACGCCGGAGGACTGGCCACAGCAGGCCGTCGAGGCAGGGTTCGCCGACGACGAAGCGGCCTACTACGACCGGCTACACGAGGTGACGATGGCGGCCACCAGCGCGGCGGTCGCAAAACAGGAGGGTGCCGACGATCAGCAGCTCGTCCACGCGGTCCGGGCGATGGCCGACTGCGAGCGGACGGCGAATGAACTCGCCGAACGGGTCGCCGAATGGGGCGGGAGCCGGTACGGTGACAGCGGGAGCGGCGTCGAGTACGCCCGCGCGCTGGCCGACCGGGACGACGAGGACGAGGGCGACACGGCCCTCCGGACGCTTGCCGAACAGACGGCCGGGTTGGCTGACGAGGCGGACTCGCTCCGGGCGTACATCGAGCGGACCGCGCCCGCCGTCGCGCCGAACCTCTCGATGCTGGCCGGACCGGTACTTGCGGCCCGGCTTATTTCACTGGCTGGCGGCCTCGAAGCGCTGGCGAAGAAACCGAGCGGAACGGTGCAGGTCCTTGGGGCGGAAGACGCGCTCTTTGCCCACCTCAAGGGGAATGCGCCGTCACCAAAACACGGCGTCATCTTCACCCACGAGTACGTGCGCGGGACCCGGCGGGAGGACCGCGGCTCGGCTGCACGGGCACTTGCCGGGAAGCTCTCGATTGCCGCCCGAATCGACCACTACAGCGGCGACCGTCGGCCGGACCTGCAGGCGGAACTCGATGAACGAATCGAGCGGATTCAGGCCCGAGCCGAGGAGGGCGACGAATGACGCTCCCGGCAGGCGTCGAGCGCCACGACTTCGGCGGCGAGACGAGCCTCGCCACGCAGGGCCAGCCGGTGTACGGCGAGCGGACCGACGGCGACTGGCGACGGTGGGACCCCCACCGCTCGAAGCTCGGCGCGATGCTCGAACAGGGTATGGAAACAGGTCTGGAGGGTGACGAGACCGTGCTGTACCTCGGCGCGGCGGCCGGGACGACCGTGAGCCACGTAGCGGATTTCGCCGGGCCGACCTACGCCGTCGAGTTCGCGCCCCGTCCGGTGCGGGAACTGCTGGACGCCGCGGAGAGCCGACAGAATCTCTTTCCGCTGCTGAAGGACGCACGCAAGCCCGAGAGTTACGCCCACGTCGTCGAACCGGTCGACGTCGTCGTGCAGGACGTGGCGACCAGAGGGCAGGCCCGCGTGGCGGCGCTCAACAAACAGTTCCTGACTGACGACGGGCGGCTCCTCGCGGCCATCAAGGCCCGGAGCGAGGACGTGACAGCCGACCCTGCGGACGTGTTCGACAACGTACGTGAGGAACTTAGCGCCGAGTACGAACTGCTTGAGACGGCGCGACTGGACCCGTATCACGAGGACCATCTCGGTATTGTTGCCCGGCCGCGAGAGGACTAGTTGGGATTGTTACCGCCCTGCCAGAATCGCCCGGGAAGGAACCTAATTGTGCAGCCCGAGCGGGCAGGGACGGAAGGCTTTAGCGGATCGATTCCGATGTGCTGATTAATGGACGCGACGGGTTCTGCCGAGCATTTTACCCGGATGGGAACGCTCGGCATCGAAGAGGAGTTCTACGTCGTCGACGAGTTCGGTCGCCCGACGTCTGGCACAGACGAACTCGTCTACGAGACGGAGCCGCCAGCGGTCCTCGACGGACGGCTCGACCACGAACTGTTCAAGTGCGTTATCGAGACGCAGACGCCGCGCATCGACGACCCGGCGGACGCCGGTGAGAACCTCCGGTCGGTCCGAGATGCGCTGGTCGACCACGCCGAAGCGAACGGGTTCGGTATCGCCGCCGCGGGCCTGCACCCGCTGGCGAAGTGGCGCGAACTCGAACACGCCGAGAAGCCCCGCTACAAGTCACAGCTGGACCGCATCCAGTACCCACAGCATCGCAACACGACCGCGGGTCTGCACGTCCACGTCGGCGTGGACGACGCGGACAAGGCCGTCTGGGTGGCGAACGAACTCCGCTGGCATCTCCCGTTGATGCTCGCGCTGTCGGCCAACTCCCCGTACTGGAACGGCTTCGACACCGGGCTGCAGTCCGCCCGCGGGAAGATCTTCGAGGCCCTGCCTAACACCGGGATGCCGACGGCGTTCGACGATTACGACGCCTTCGAGACCTACGAACGACGGATGCTCGAAACGGGGAGTATCGACGACCGCGGCGAACTTTGGTTCGACGTGCGGCCCCACTCCGGCCACGGTACCGTCGAAGTACGTGCGCCGGACGGACAGGCCGACCCGGACCGGGTGCTGGCCTTCGTTGAATACGTCCACGAACTCGTCGTCGACCTCGCTGAACGCTACGAGGACGGGGAGTCCGGACGGCGGCTCCGCCGGGAATTCCTCGACGAGAACAAGTGGCGCGCGATCCGCCACGGCCAGTCCGCGGACCTGCTGTCGCGTGACCTCTCGACGACGCGCTCGGTCGAGGAACTGGTCGAAATCGAGAGCGACCGGCTGGGTATCGACGGACTGTGGGAGCTGTACGACCGCGAAAGCGGCGCCGAGCGACAGCGCCGGCTTCGGTCGGAGGAGGGCGTCATGGCGCTCGCTGACTCGCTGCGCCTGTCCTGATCTGGGCTGTCGTCTGTGGTCGGACTTGGCTGTGTGATACTCCGTAGCGACAGGAGAGTCTGGGCCAAGGGTTTTTATCCAGCTATAGCTTTTGTCCTCACAGAGACAACGCATGTCTGCAGACGACAACGACCACGACGACCCCGAGGACACAGGCGATGTCCGTGAACGAATCGAACAGGAGGCAGACCGTGCGGTCGAGCAGTTCGACGAAGGGATCGTCGACCTGCTGGCGTGGGCGCTCGACACGGAGACCCGGGCACGGATCTACGTCCACCTGCGGCAACAGCCCGAGAGCACCAGTGAGGAGATAGCCGAGGGGACCGGCCTGTATCCGAGCACGGTCCGCGAGGCTCTGGCGGCGCTCACCGAGGAAGAGGTCGTGACCCGCCAGAAGCGTGAGAGCGACGGTGCGGGCAACAACCCCTACGAGTACAGCGCGATTCCGCCGAGCGACCTCGTCAACACCATCGTCGGTGACATCCAGTCGGAACTAAACACGGTGTTCAACCTCGACGACCACATCGGCGGCGAAACAACGCTGGAACCTGACGACGAGCCAGTGACGATTTCGGTCGAGGATGCGAACGACGGCACGGACGACGCCGACGCCAGCGAGGACACTGGCGACGACGGAGACGAGTCCGAGGGCGAAAACGACGACACTGACGTGTAGTCCAACCCGGCTCCAGCAGGCTGTTTCGCAAGTCGATATTACTAAACCTACCCGCGCCGTTGCCCGGGATATGAATGTCGCGCTGGGGGGAACGTTCGACCCGATTCACGACGGACACCGCGCACTGTTCGAACGCGCATTCGAACTCGGGGACGTGACAGTTGGCCTCACCAGCGACGACCTCGCGCCGAAGACGCGCCACGACCAGCGCCACGTTCGCCCGTTCAGCGAACGGCAATCCGCACTCGCCGACGAACTCGCGACGCTCGCAGCCGATCAGGAGCGCGAATGGGAGGTCCGAGAACTCACCGAGCCGACCGGTATCGCCACGGAGCCGCAGTTCGACACGCTCGTCGTCTCGCCAGAGACGGAGACCGGTGGCCGCCGCATCAACGAAATCCGCGAGGAGCGGGGCCACGACCCGCTCGAAATCGAAGTCGTCCCGCACGTCCGCGCCGAGGACGGCGACATCATCTCTTCGACCCGGATCGTCGAGGGCGAAATCGACGAACACGGGAACCTCACCCCGAACCGCACCGGCCGTCAGAACATTTCGTAGCTACCAGCCCGGCGCTTCTAACCCAGCCGTCTCTAGCAAGTCCTTCCAGCGCTGCTGAATCGTCAACCGGGAGACGTCCGTCGCCTCTGCGACGGCCGACTGGGACCGCTCCTCACCGGCGACCAGCGCACCGACGTACACACTGGCCGCCATTGTCGCCTGCTTCGACCGGTCTTCCTCTGGAACTGTCGAGAGGAACAGATCGACCGCGTGGGACCGCGCCGCTGTCCCGAGGTCGAGCCTGTCCGACGCCGCTTCGATATCGGACAGCCACTCGTCGTGCTCAATGCGGTCACTGGCGCGGTACATACAGATCCGTTGTTCCCCATCCCACCTAAACCTTCGTCGCCCGCAAGCGAAGGGTTCTTGATGCCAACGCGGATATCGACTGGTGCGCGCGGGTTGCCGAGCCAGGCCAAAGGCGTAGCGCTTAGGACGCTATCCCGTAGGGGTCCGCCGGTTCGAATCCGGTCCCGCGCACTTCTCGGCTCGAATAACTCATGAGAGCCGTGAGTGCGGAATGAGGATTCGAAGCACGGAACGAGCGAACAAAGTGAGCGATGTTCAGGCGGTTCGAATCCGGTCCCGCGCAGTCTTGCTGCGAGCAACACGCGAGCAGCAGACTCGCCAGCGGATTCCGAACCCTGGAAGACGAGTGAAATGAGTCTTCCTTCGATTCGAATCCGGTCCCGCGCAGTCTTGTTACAAAGGCGGGCGACAGACTTCGGCCTGATTCCCACACCGCAAGAATCGCGACTGCCGCTTATGTGGAGTGTCCGCGTTCTTCCAAATGAGGGATTGACGATGTCGGTGTATGACCCACTCCGTGACTCGTCTGCTCGCCCCGCAGGATCGGCTCGGTTCGAGTATGCGGTCGACGATGCGGACAATCCGACGGAGCTCACCGTCTTCAGCGATCAGGACGACGAGCTCCCGACCCACTGGATTTCGGTCGACATCGAGCACGCCGTCGCGCTCGACGAGATGCGGTGAGCGAGGGGTGGGCTCGCTCAGGTCGCGTCTGTCGATTTCTTGAACAGGGACTGGACAGCGAACGCTCTGGAAGCGTTGTGTCCGAAGTAAGTTTGCGTGGGTGCAGTCCCAAGGGAATGCACCTGCACTCTGAGAGTGCGTGGGACCGGATTCGAACCGGCGGACCCCTACGGGACAGCGCCCTCAACGCTGCGCCGTTGGCCTGGCTTGGCTACCCACGCGCGCTCTGTCTGAGTGCATTCAACTGTTTCCGGTGGGTAAATAAAAGCGCTTTCGTTTGGACCCGCCCCGGGAGGGTGTGACACTCGGTCGAACCGGACGTTTGAAATATCACGAAACCGCTACGGGGGGCATGGCCAAATACTCGACCGGCAGTGGTGGCGACAGCGCCGGCGGGAGCTGTGAGCTCTGCGGTAGCGACGGCGGCGACCTCCAGACCGCGAACGTCGCTGGTGCGACCCTCCAAGTGTGTGACAGTTGTGCGCGTGACCACGGGGAAAACGAGCGAACGACAGGGAGTGACAGCTCGCGCGACGAACAGAACCGGAAACGCAAAGCCGCACAGAACGCGGCGAAGCTGCAGGACGCACAGCGAGCCGATACGTCCCACTGGGAGGACGGCGCGGATTACGACGACGACCAGCTCCCGTATCTGGTCAGCAAGTACGGCGAGCGCGTGACGGAGGCGCGTCAGGATGAGGGACTGCAGACGAGTGAACTGGCTGAGGAACTCGATCTTGACGAAGCGGATATCCTCGCTGTCGAGCAGGGGCGCGCGACGCAGGCGAACGTCGGCGGGTCGACGATCAAGGCGCTGGAACAGTACCTCGACATCGACCTGGTCGAGTCCAACTGACCCCCTGATATTTTTCCGACTCCGGTGTAACGGCCGGTATGGACCTCTCCGCTGAGCAGCAAGCCATCCGCGACACCGTACGAGAGTTCGCCGTCGAGGACATCCGTCCGAAAGCCGCCGATGCCGACCGCGAGCAGTCTTTTCCCGAGGAGTGCTGGGACGGGCTCGCGGATATCGACATCACCGGGCTAACGACGCCGGCCGAATACGGCGGTTTCGACGCCGACAAACCGACGTACGCGCTGGTCAACGAGGAACTCGCGTACGGGTCGCTCGCGGTCGCGACGGCGCTGTCTGTCCACTGCCTCGCGACCTCGTGTATCGCACAGTTCGGTTCCGAGGCAGTGCAGGACGACTGGCTCCCCGACATGGCCGACGGCCGCCCGGTCGGTGCGTTCGCGCTCTCGGAGCCACAGGCCGGGTCGAACCCGCGGGAGATGTCGACCACCGCTCGGCGGGATGGTGACGAGTACGTCATCGACGGCGAGAAGCAGTGGATAACCAACGGCAAACGGTCGGGCGTCGTCATCGTCTTCGCGAAGGCCGACCCCGACGACCCGGATTCGATAACGCAGTTCCTGGTGCCCAAAGACGCTGAGGGGCTCACCGTCGGCGAGAAAGAGGACAAACTCGGGCTCCGCGCGAGCGACACGACGCCGCTCCAGTTCGACGGCGTCCGTGTGCCCGAACGTTACCAACTGACCGAGGAAGGCAAAGGGATGGCCGCAGCTCTATCGATTCTGACTACCGGGCGGGTCGCAATCGCTGCTCAGGCGGTCGGCCTCGCTCAGTCCGCTCTCGACGAGGCCCTCGACTACGCCAAGGAACGCGAGCAGTTCGACCAGCCGATCAGTGAGTTCCAGACGATTCAGCACAAACTCGCGGACATGGCGACGAACGTGCAGGCGGCGCGGCTGTTGACGTGGAACGCCGCACAGCAACTGGAGCGCGGTGAGCGGGCGAGAGCGGCGGCGAGCATGGCGAAGTACTTCGCGAGCGAGACGGCGGTCGACGTGGCTAACGAGGCGATTCAGATCCATGGCGGCTACGGCTACACGACTGACTACCCTGTCGAGCGCTTCTACCGCGATGCGAAGGTGACGACCATCTACGAGGGAACCAGCGAAATCCAGCAGAACATCATCGCACAGGACTTGCTGGAGTGAGGCCGAGGGGGCGAAGCGGTTTTGCGGGCGTCGGCCCTACCACTGGGTGTGACACACGACGCCGTCATCTACGACCTCGACGGGACACTCGTCAGACTGGCCGTCGATTGGGAGATGGTGACCAGCGACGTCGCGACAGTCCTGCGGGAACGAGACGTCGAGCCCGAGAGCCGCGACCTCTGGGAGATGCTGACGCTGTCTTCGGAGACCGGCCACCGAGATGCTGTCGAAGCGGCGATCACCGACCACGAGCGGACCGGTGCGTACGAATCGGAGCGACTGGCGCTCGCAGACGGCCTCCCACACAGCGTCCCCGTCGGCGTGTGCTCGCTCAACGCTGAGGAGGCGTGTCGGGCGGCGCTGGCTGTTCATGGTCTCGACAGTTACGTCGGTCCGGTTGTCGGCCGTGACACTGTCGAGTCGCCGAAACCAGACCCGAAGGGACTACTGGCGATTGCCGAAGAAATCGGGGTCGATCCCGAAGCAGCGGTGTTCGTCGGTGATTCGAAAAGCGACGCGACGGCCGCACAGCGGGCCGGGATGGCCTTCGAGTGGGCGAGCGAGTTCGATCAGGCCCGGTACCGCGCGTAGAGGTAGACGCAGACGGCCGTCAGGAACCAGATGAGCGCCCCGACGCGGACCGCGAACATCGCCCGCGCGGTCCACGTCTGGAGCGTGACCGCAGTCGACGCAAGGACGACGAGCGGGGAGCCGACGAGAATCGTCGTCACGAACGTGACCTGCATCACCCACCCGAAGTCAACGCCGTCCGGGTCCGTCTTTTCGACTGTTGGCACGTCCGATGGTACAGTTAGGTGGGGCAAGCACCTTGCGGTTTCCTGAGCGAATCGCACAACCCGAACAGGTAAGGCGCAGGCGCGCCCCCGCTCGGATATGCCAACTGTCCGGGATCTGCAGGCGATGGCTGGTGAGGAGCCGATCACGATGATGACAGCCTACGATGCCGTCACCGCGAGCATCGTTGACGACACTGGCGTCGACGTCATTCTCGTCGGCGACAGTATGGGGAACGCCGTCCTCGGCCATGACGACACGCTCCCGGTCACGCTCGATGAGATGGCGTCCCGGGTCGGTGCGGTCGCACGCGGCGCAGACGACGCGCTTGTCGTCGCCGATATGCCGTTTCTCTCCTTCGGCGCGGACAAGAGCGAGAGCATCCAGAACTGCGGACGAATGCTGAAAGAGGAGGGCGCAAACGCGGTCAAGCTCGAATCCGGGCCGCACACGGTCGAGCTGACTGACCGGCTGACGGACCTCGGCATCCCGACGATGGCCCACCTCGGGCTCACGCCACAGAGCGTGAACCAGACCGGCTACACCAGACAGGCGACCGGCCGGGAGGAGGCCGAGGAGATCGTCGACCTCGCGCGAGAACACGAGGACGCCGGCGCGTTCGCGCTGGTACTCGAACACATCCCGGCGAACCTCGCCGCTCAGGTCACCGAGGCCGTCGATATCCCGACAATCGGTATCGGGGCCGGCGGCGACTGTGACGGCCAAGTGCTCGTGTTTACCGACGTGGTCGGCCTCTCCGAGTCCAGCCCACCGTTCGCCGAGCAGTTCGGTGACGTTCGCGGTGAGGTAGCCGACGCTGTCGATGAGTACATTGACGCCGTCGAGTCCGGTGAGTTCCCGGGCGAGTCACACAGCCACACCGAGGAGGAACTCGACGACCTGTACTGAGCCGTCACATCGGTATGCCGACCTACCCAGCTGCAGTCGTCTGGTTTTCCATCCAGGCGTCGTAGGCGGACTGGTTCTTGACGACGACGGTGGCGTCCATCTTGCTATGCCCAGCCCCGCACATCTCGGCGCAGTACAGCCGGTACTCGCCGGGTTCTGTCGCGTGCGTTCGGGCCGTCATCGTCCGGCCGGGGAAGATGTCCTGTTTGACGCCCAGTTGCGGAATGTAGATAGCGTGAATCACGTCCGTCGTCCGCAGCCTGAACGTGACGTTCTGGTCGGCTGGAAGCACGAGCCGTTCCTCAGTCGTGACGTTCGCATCGGCATATGAAAACTCCCACCCCCACTGGTAGGCGAGGACGTCTATCTCCGTATCCTCCGCGAAGACGTCGCCTCCGTCGGCGGCTGCCTCGGCTGCTGCGGGTGTGATGTAGGGGTTGGCCATCACCACGAACGCCGATACGCCGACGAAGACGAGTATTGCACCTGTCGCAGCCGTCCAGGTCACTTCCAGCGCTGGGTCGTCAACCGTCGGCTTCGGGTCGTCGTTGTTCCGGAACCGGTAGATCACGTACACGAGGGTGAGTTCCACGAACAACGTCAGTGGTAGGGCGACGTACAGGAGTTGCGCGTTGAGTTCGTCGATAGCTGCCCTGTTGACCGACTGCGCTGTGGCCGGAGCAGCAAGTAGCGAGAGTCCGACCACGACAAAGCTCGCCCGAATCACGCGCCGTCGGAGACGCATTGTCACACTGTACCAACCGGTATGTCAAATAGCTTGCCCAAGGCCGATACAGGCGAGCGGTGACAGCTAGCGGGTCCGAGCCTCCTGCGTAGTTTTATGAGCGTGGGCGTGTCAGGAATTGGTAACGTGTAGCATGACAAAACGAGCAATCGTTCCGGGCCGGCACGTTACACACAGATGCTAAACAGGGCTATCGTCGAAGGGACCGCGCTGACTGTACTGGCGCTGTCAGTGCTTTGCCTGTGGCTCCGGGAGCGGCGGACGGCGCGACCGGAGAGCGACGGTGGGTACACGACCCGAGAGGAGATCGAATTCGAAATCGGTCGAATCCAGTCCGAAGTGTACCGCTGGCTGACGACGACGGACCACCGGGATATCGGCCTGCTCTACATCGCTTTCGGCACCGCCGCCGGCCTGTGGGGCGGCACCGACGCGATGATGCTGCGGACGGAACTGCTGACGCCGCCGGCAGACATCTGGACGCCGGAGACGTACAACGCGCTGTTTACCACGCACGGTCTGACGATGTTGATATTCTTTGTCCTGCCCGTCTTTTTCGGCATCGGGAACTACGTCCTGCCGCTGCTCATCGGGGCCGACGACATGGCCTTCCCGCGGGTCAACGCCATCGGGTTCTGGCTCCTGCCCCCAGCGCTGATTATGGTCCGGATGGGACTGCTGATTCAGGTGCTCGGCCAGGTGCTGAATCTGGTGCTCCCGGCGGACGCTATCCGGTTTTTCCTCACGATGCGGGAGGTGAGCGTCGGCTGGACGCTGTATGCGCCACTGTCTGTGCAACAGCCCAATCCACAGATAGACCTGCTGTTGCTCGGGTTACACCTGAGCGGCATCGCCACGACGGTCGGGGCCATCAACTTCATCACCACAATCGTCTACGAGCGCGGCGAGGGTGTCAGCTGGGCGAACCTCGACATCTTCTCGTGGAACATGCTCGTCACGAGCGGGATTGCGCTGTTCGCCTTTCCACTGCTTGGAAGCGCGCTCGTGATGCTCCTGCTAGATCGGAACCTCGGAACGGCCTTTTTCGCCACGGAGGGCGGCGGTGCCATCCTCTGGCAACACCTGTTCTGGTTCTGGGGCCACCCGGAAGTGTACATCCTCTTTCTTCCAGCGACAGGGCTGATGAGCCTTATTCTACCGAAGTTCGTCGGGCGCAAACTCTTCGGCTATCAGTTCATCGTCTACTCGACGCTAGGGCTGGGCGTCCTCTCTTTCGGCGTCTGGGCGCATCATATGTTCACGACGAGCGCGGACCCGCGAGTGAAGCTGTCGTTCATGGCCGTCTCCATCGCCATCGCCGTCCCGAGTGCGATCAAGGTGTTCAACTGGATCACGACGATGTGGGAGGGAGACATCCGCCTGACCGCGCCGTTCATTCTCTGTGCCGGCGGCATCGGGACGTTCATCATCGGCGGCGTCACCGGTGTGTTCCTCGCTGTCATCCCCGTCGATATCCTCTATCACGGGACGTACTACGTCGTGGGTCACTTCCACCTCATCGTCGTCGGCATCATCCCGTTCCTGATGATCGCCGCGAGCTACTACTGGTACCCGCTCATCACTGGCCGGTGGTACGACACGCGGATGGCGAGGTTTCAGGCGCTGCTGATCGTCTTTGGCTCGTTCGTGACGTTCATGACGTTGCTGGTCATCGGTGGGCTGGGGCTCCCGCGCCGGCAAGCGATCTACCCGCCCGAGTACCAGTTCGCCCAGCAGATCGCGACCGTTGGCGGCTACGTCATCGGCTTGAGTGCCCTGCTGTGGCTGTACAACATGCTCGTCTCGTACTGGCGAGGGACGCCCGTGACGACGACCGACCCGTGGGGCCTGAAAACGACGAACCAGTTCACACGCGAGTGGCAGTGGTTCGAACAGCGTATGATGGACAAATACGACATGGAGCCGACTGAGCCCGAGACGACGCGGCGTTCCTACGCCCCTGAAGCCGAACCAACTGGGCTGGCCGGCGGCGTCGGCACCGTCGCCCAGACCGTCTCTCGGAACGCCTGGATGGCCGCAGTCGGCGGGTTCGTCGGAACAGTCCTGATGAGCGGCGGACTCCTCACGGCGATACTCATCGGCGTCCTCGACCCGATTTCATTCGGTGAGATCGCCGAACTGGTCGGGCTGCCCGCGAGTCCGGCCATCGGCGCGGTCCTGTTCCTCGTCGGTGGGACCGTCACCTGGCCACTCCTGTTCTTGGCCTTCTCCGACTACCTCCCCGGCCGCCTCCTGTTCGAGACTGGGCTGGTGTTCGCGACACTGATATCCAGCGGGTTCGCCATCGCGTTCTACACCGGCCAGAGCGGGCTCGCGTTCGTCGGCTATCTCACCTTCGTGCTCGTCTCCCACTGGGCGTACGGCATCGGGCTGACCGTGACCTTCCAGTACCTCAAATCGGACGAGACGCTTCGCCGCCGCAGCGAAGGAGGAAGCTAACGGATGAGTTCCGGTGCTGACTCGTTCGTCTTCCAGTATCTCGCGCCCTTCGTCGGCGTCCTGCTCATCGCGGTCGGTATCGCCGGAGCGGTGCCGGGCGGCTACGCACTCGTCGAGCCGGATCTGGAGAACTGTGGCAACCCGACTATCGGCGTGGAAGAGCCGGAACGGACGGCCGAGCGGTTCAGCGGAGGCGGACCGGGACCGCGGCTCCCACAGTTGGCCTTCGAGGAACTCTCCTCGGCCGAACAAACGGCCTTTCTGACGGCTGTAGACGACCCGCTCGGTGAGGAGCAGGTCGTCGGCAGCGTGCCCAACGCCGATGCCTTCCGCCGCGGGGCAGTTGTTACCTACGAAGGTGAAGAATACTACGTGACCATCGTCGCGGAGAACACCTGCTTCGCGGCCGCGCCGCTCCAGTTCCCGCTCGGGGTGTTCGCAATCGCGCTCGGGTTCCTCGGGGTTCTGGCCCCGCCACTGTACCGGCGGCTGGTGCGGCTGGACCAGCGGGCCGGCCGGTCGGAGTAGCGGTCTCGTGGTCGGTGGTTGCTCAGAGCGCAGCACCGACGTACAGCACGACGACAAGGAACACCCACACGAGGTCGACGAAGTGCCAGTACAGCGACGTGGTCCGGATAGCTGTGTCTCGCTCGGGCGTGTAATGGCCCCGGAGCGCGCGACCGAACGCGATAGCGAGCAGCAGGACGCCGAGCGCGACGTGCAGGCCGTGGAGGCCGGTCAAGCCGTAGAACGCGCTCCCGAACGCGCCCGAACCGATACCAAAGCCCTCCACGGCAACGAACTCGTAGTACTCGTACACCTGTCCGGCGAGGAAGACGATGCCAAGCGCGAGCGTCACACCGAGCAGACCGAGGAATCGCCGCCGGTTCCCGCCTTCGAGCGCCTCGTGCCCGTAGTGGAGCGTCACGCTGCTTGCGAGCAGCAGCGCCGTGTTGATGATCACCAGCGAGCCGAGCAACGGCGGGAGGTGAGTCGGCGGCCACGACCCGGCCCGGATGAAGGCATAGTAGACGAAACCGGCGGAAAACGTCGCCACGTCGGACACGAGGAACAGAATCATCGTCGTGGCGTACAGGTCGGAATCGCCATCCCTGCGGTTCCGTAGGTAATCGGCGATGAACGCCTCGTTAGCCCACCCAGCGAGTCCGGTCAGCAGGCCAATCGCACCAGCACCGCCGAGGACAATCGGGACCACAGACGGAACCAGATCTAGTCCGACAAAGACCAGTCCAACGCCCAAGTACAGCGACGCAGCACCGATTGCAGCTATCAGGGGCCACCGGCTTCGGTGTTCGTGGCCGTCTTCGGCGACGTGTTCGGTTCCCGTCTCCGTCGAACCAGCCATGTGAACGCGTAGCACCGGGGCTGGTAAAACGGTACCCCCGTGAGTGGCGCTTCAGTTGTGCGATCCACCCGAATCTTTATCAGACCGTCAACCGACACCGAGAGTGTGGTTTACGAGACGGGTAACCAAACGGTAGACGACGCCGTCGCACGCGTGCTGGACGGCGAGCGCCTCGACCGACGGGACGGGCTGGCTCTCATCGCACAGCCGGTCGACGATCTGGCGGCCGGGGCCGACTACGTGCGCACGCAACTGGGTGACGACACCGTCGACGCGTGTTCGATCGTAAACGCCAAAGCCGGGAACTGCGCGGAGGACTGTGGCTTCTGTGCCCAGTCGGTCCACTTCGACACCGGCATCGACAACTACGGCTTTCTCGGCCCGGAGAAGATACTCGAAGCCGCAAAGCGCGCCGAACGCGACGGCGCACAGCGGTTCGGTATTGTCGTCGCCGAGAAAGGCGTCTCGAAGGAGAACCGCCCCGAGGAGTGGGAGGAGGTCCTCGAAGCCATCCGCCTCGTCCGCGACGAGACGGACGTGGAGGTTGACGCCAGTCTCGGCATCCTCACCGAGGAGGAGGCCGCGATTCTGGCTGACGAGGGGCTCAATCATTACAATCACAACATCGAGACCTCACCGCGGTACTTCCCAGAGGTCGTCCAGACCCACACCTTCGAGAAGCGGGTCGAGACGCTCCAGGTCGCCAAAGAGGCCGGCATGGACCTCTGTGCCGGCGTCATCTTGGGGATGGGCGAATCGCCGACCGACAGGGTCGACGCGGCGATGGCCCTGCAGGACATCGGCATCTCCTCGCTTCCGGTGAACATCCTGAATCCGGTCGCTGGCACCCCCATGGCTGAACAGGGGCTGCCTGATATCACGACCGAGGAGGTCGTCAAGACCATCGCGGTGTACCGCCTGCTCCATCCCGAGTCCCGCGTACGCCTGACTGGCGGGCGCGAGGTCAACCTTGACACCGACGGACAGGTGGCCGCACTGGAGGCCGGCGCGGACGGCATCCTCACCGGTGATTATCTCACTACCGAGGGACAGACGGCGGCCGACGACCTCGAAATCATGGAAGAGGCCGGGCTCGAACCGAACACCGACGCAAACGAGTTCGACCCCGAGGCGGTCAAAGAACGCGCGACCGACGAGACAGAGACGGAGACGGCGGCAGGGACAGCACAGACCAAATCAGAGCTCAAATCCGACGACTGACAATGGACGACATACGCTTTGCAGTGCTTGGAACAGGTGGTATCGGACGGCGGACGCTCGAAGTTTCACAGCACAAGGACGGCCTCACCGCGGTCGCAGCCTGTGACCGCAACGGTGTGGCTATCGACCACAGTGGCCTCGACGTAGACGAACTGCTGGAGGCGACGGAAGGCAACATCGCAAGTGGGCCTGAGGACGCGTCCGGGACGACGCCCGCGACACCCACTGACGACTACGCCTCTGACGGCGGTGCGGCCGCAGTCGAGGGTGGAGGCGACGGCGTCAAACAGCACGGCGAGCAAGCCGGCATCGTCGCCAGTGGGCAGGGTGAGCCGACGGACACGCCCATCGACGACATTATCGCCGAGAGCGACGCCATCGACGCCGTCCTGCTGGCGCTGCCGAACCTCGAACACGACTTCATCCCGCGCGTGGCCGAGCGTTTCGCCGAGGCTGACTACGAGGGCGTCATGATTGACGTACTCAAACGCTCCCGTGTCATCGGGATGCTCGACGACCGTGAGGACCTGCTGAAAGAGTCGGGTATCACGTTCGTTTGCGGTGCTGGCGCGACCCCCGGCTTCCTGACCGGTGCGGCGGCGCTGGCCGCCCAGTCCTTCGTCGAGGTCGAGGAAGTCGAGATCTGGTGGGGCGTCGGCCTCAAATCCGGCTACGAGGACAACCGCGGGACGGTCCGGGAGGACATCGCTCATCTCGACGGCTACGACATCGAGACGGCCCGGGAGATGAGCGAAGCGGAGATCGAGGCCCTCATCGACGAACACGACGGTGTGCTGGAGTTCCACGACATGGAGCACGCTGACGACGTGCTCTTGGAGCGTGCAGGAATCTGCGATGCCGAGGACGTCCACGTCGGCGGCGTCCTCGACGTGCGCTCGGACGAGAAACCGACGACGACGACGGTCAGCGTGACGGGCACGACGTTCGACGGCGAGACCGGCACAAAC
This sequence comes from Haloarcula sp. H-GB5, assembly GCF_054850705.1. Lineage (NCBI taxonomy): Archaea > Methanobacteriati > Methanobacteriota > Halobacteria > Halobacteriales > Haloarculaceae > Haloarcula > Haloarcula sp. H-GB5. The sequence continues at coordinate 1,241,853 of NZ_JBTWBG010000002.1, forward strand.
ACCTTCGAACTGGACGACGCGACGAGCATGGAAGCCAACGTCAACGGGCCGGCGCTGGGCTATCTGAAAGCCGGCGTCCGGAACAACCGCGCCGGACACTACGGCGTGTTCGGCCCCGCCGATCTGATGCCTGGCTTCTGAGATCGCCTGATTTTGCTTTGCATGACTCACGGCTTCGACTTGAACGACCGACTCGAACAGCGCGAGGCACAGAACCTTCGCCGGCATCTGGAAGTCGCCGAATCCGTCTCGGCGCGGACCCGATTCGCCGACGACCCGAAAGGAGAGCTCCCGAACTTTGGCGACCAAGCAGTCGTCTTCGCCGCGAACAACTACCTCGGGCTGGCCGACGACAGCCGGGTCCAGCGGGCAGCTGAACTGGGCGCACGGACCGTCGGGACCAGTGCCGGGGCCTCACGGCTGGTCACTGGTGACACGCAGGTCCACCGCGGGCTAGAGCGCGATCTCGCGGCCTCGAAAGGGACCGAGCGAGCGCTGGTGTTCTCGTCTGGCTACGCGGCCAACATCGGGACTATCGATGCGCTGGCCCCGGACGTCGTCTTCTCCGACAAACTGAACCACGCCTCGATTATCGACGGCTGTCGCGTCGGGGCCAGCGAGACAGTCGTCTACGACCACTGTGACCCGGACGACTTGCGAGCGAAACTGGCCACGCGAGCGGCTGATGTCGACGAGGACGAACAGTGGCTCGTGGTCACCGATTCGGTGTTCTCGATGGACGGAGACATCGCGCCCCTGTCGGCTATCTGTGACGCCGTCGACGAGTACGGCGCGTGGCTGATGGTCGACGAGGCACACGCGACGGGGTTGTTCGGCGACAGTGCCGGCGGCGTCGTCCAACACGAGGGGCTGAGCGGCCGTGTCGATGTGCAGTTGGGAACCCTCTCGAAGGCACTGGCGAGCCAAGGCGGCTACATCGCCGGCGACGAGGTGCTTATCGAGTACCTGCTGAACGCCGCGCGGTCGTTCGTCTTCTCGACCGGACTCTCCCCGCCGAACGCCGCGGCGGCCCGCGAGGCGCTGCGAATCGCTCGTGAGACCGAACGGACGACGGAACTCTGGGACACCGTGGCGACACTCAGAGACGGTCTAGAGACGATGGGCTACGAGGTGCTTGGCGAGACACATATCCTTCCGGTGGTCGTCGGTGACCGCGACGACGCGCTGGAACTGGCCGACCGCCTGCGCGACCACGGTATCGTCGCGCCCGCGATCCGCCCGCCAACAGTGCCAGAGGGCACCTCTCGTATCCGGGTCGCGCCAATGGCGACACACACAGCTGACGACATCGCGCAGTGTCTCGACGCCTTCCGGACTGCCGGCACAGAGGTGGGCGTGCTGTGAGCGAAACAAACGACGAGTCGAAACCGGAAGGCGCGGCTGGCCAGATCGCCGAGGACGGTGTCTTCGTCGTCGGTACCGACACCGGCGTCGGCAAGACGGTCGTGACCGCCGGGTTGACGGGCTGGCTGCGCGAGGCGGGGACAGCCGCCGTCGCAGTCAAGCCCTGCCAGACCGGCTATCCGCCGGATGACGACGCAGCGTTCGTCGAGTCTATCTGTGGCACGGCCGACGCGGCAGTCTGTCTACAGCGGTTGTCGCCCCCGCTGGCACCGGAAGTGGCCGCGCGGGAAGCAGACGACGATGTCACGCTTTCCTACGAGTCAATCCGTGACGGGGTTGCCGATGTCGTGGCAGGAAGCGAGACGGCTGTCGTCGAAGGTATCGGCGGCTTGCGTGTCCCGCTCGCGGACGACCGAGAGGTCATCGACCTCGTTTCGGATGTTGGGCTTCCGGCACTGGTCGTCGCCCGTTCAGGTCTCGGCACGCTCAATCACACGGCGCTGACGGTTCAGGCGCTCCGCCGGAGAGGCGTGCCAGTCGTTGGTGTCGTTCTCAACGAGTACGAAGGTGCGACGACCGCTGAGCGCACGAATCCGGGCGTTATCGAACGGATGACCGACTGCACTGTCTGGCCGATACCACCGCTTGAGATAGATTCGTCTGCTAGCGTAATTGACGGCCTCAGGGCGCATCTCCCGCAGTCGGTGTTACAGCCGGCTATCGATCAGTAGCCGTCGTACGTGGCCGAACAAAGGGGATAGAACGGGGGCAAACCCCCGTCGTGTGACACTACGGAGCCGGTAAGGCTCCATCTGATACTTGACTACCGATCACTAAAATAGTAAGGCACGTTTCATCTGGAGATTTCCCCGTAGCCCGGGCCCGTGCTCCGTTAGGAACGGGCTACCGCCCAGCCGAAATGACGGTGCTAGAGGTCGATTGACAGCAGCGACTCGACGTCGACACCGTCGTCGAGTAGCGTCCGCATACGGTCGACCGTTGCCTCATTCCGGGTCTGTCCGGTTCGAAGCACCTCCTCGACTCTGTCTATCGTCGTCCGCGTGTCCGACTGGACTGACAGCACTGGGACGTTTTTCTCGGCCGCCTGTCCGATGACCGCACTGGCGGGCTGGAACCCACCAGTGAGGAGTAGTGCGTTGATACCGGACGCTTCGAGGGCTGCTGTCTGAACCTCCGAGCGGTCGCCGCCGGTGACGACGACGGCGTCGCGCGTCCGCCGGAAGCGTTCGAGCGCACTGCTCCCGCTCATCGCGCCGACGCTGAACCGCTCGACGTGGACATCGGTGTTGGCATCACCAGTGAGGATGTCCGCACCGAGGTTCCGGGCGAGGTCGGCAACAGTGACGCCGGCGAGCGAGCGGTCACGCGGCAGAATGCCGTGGACTGGGATGCCCTCGCCTTCGAGGAACGGGACCACGTCGTCGGCGAGTTCGTCGACCGTCGCGTCGGTGACGCCGTTGAACAGGACGCCGTCGAGTCGATCACCGATCGCTTCGGCCGCCGACAGAATTTCGTCCGTGTCACTGGGCGTGTCGTAGCCGGTGACTAACAGCACACGGGCGTCGAGCAACTCCGCGATATCGATGTCAGTAAGATCGACGATACTGCCAGTCGATAGGTCACTGCTCCCCTCGACGAGGAGCATATCTGTTCCGTCCGAACACGTCTCGATGCCCTCTTGCAGTCGCTCACGGAGTTCATCCGGGTCCTCACGCCCGCGGATGGCTTCCTGAATGAACGTCGGCGAGTAGACGATGGGCTCCATGTCGTGGAGGTCGGTCTCCAGGTCGAGCAGTTCGCGGGCGAGCATCGGGTCCTCGTCCCGCGTCTTGCCGACCGCACTCCGCAGGCGCGTCCCCTTGGGCTTCATGTAGCCGACATCGTAGCCCGCGTCGTGAGCACGCGTCGCGAGCGCGAGCGTGATAGCCGTCTTGCCGATACCTTCCTCAAGCGATGTAACGAGTAGCGTGTTCGTGTCGGTCATAGTTTCTCCTGGTCGAGGGTGAGTCGCAGGTCGACCGCCTGCACCCCGTCGGGCGTCGCGACGAGGGGGTTGATGTCCAGTTCGACGATCGCGGGGAAGTCAGTGACGAGTTGCGAGAGTCGCTGGATTGTCTCAACGAGCGTAGCCTCGTCGACGGGGTCGCGGCCCCGGGCACCCCGCAGCAGCGGTGCGGAGTCGATGTCGTCGAGCATCCCTTTCGCCTCGTTCTCGCTGACGGGGGCGACACTGACAGTGTTGTCTTCGAGTACCTCGACGAAAATACCGCCGAGGCCGAACAACAGCAACGGCCCGAACTGCGGGTCGCGGTTCATCCCGAGAATCGTCTCGACGCCGTTGTCGAGGTCGACCATCTCCTGTACCTGGACGCCGAGAATCGTCGCGTCCTCCTGGTAGTTACGCGCCCTGACGACGAGGTCCTCGTAGGTGTCACGGACCTCCTCGACGGGAACACCGACCTCGACACCGCCGATGTCGGACTTGTGCAGGATGTCCGGACTAACGATTTTCATCACCACGTCGTCGCCGATCTCCTCGGCAATCGCCTCCGCTTCGACAGGCGAGGAAACGACATCGCCCTGCGGTGTGGGAATCCCATACGCGTCGAGCAGTTCCATCGCTTCCACGCCGAGCCGGTTCGACCCGCGCCGGGCACCGGATTCGAGTATCTCCCGGGCCCGCTCGCGGTCCACATCGAAGGTCGTCGGCTCCTCGTACTCGGTTGTCCTGATCTCGCGATAGCGTCTGAGCGCGTCCAGACTCCCGACGGCGCGGGCCGGGTCGAAATAGTTCGGCACGCCCGCTTCGCTCAGGACGTTCGCACCGGCGTCGACCGACTTCCCGCCCATCAGTGTCGCCGCGACGGGTTTCTCGAACCGCTCCTGCTGTTCGACGATGCGTTCCGAGAGGTCCTCGAAGGAAAGCACTGCCGTCGGGCAGGCGACCACAACAGCCATCGAGACGCTGTCGTCCGCCAGTACCGTTTCGAGCGCCGTCTCGAAGCGCTCCGCGGGAGCATCGCCGATAATATCGACTGGGTTGTAGATATTGGCCTCGTCGGGCATCTCCTCGCGAAGTTGGGAGAACGTCTCGTCATCGAACTGCGCGAGTTGCAGGTCCGAGTCGCCGACAGCGTCAGTCGTCATCACGCCGGGACCGCCGGCGTTCGTGACGATGGCGATCTCGTCCCCGTCCGGGAGCGGCTGGCCAGCGAGAATTTGTGCGTAGTCGAACAGTTCCTGCACGGACTCGACACGGAGCGTCCCGGCCTTGTCGAGGCCGGCCTCGTAGGCCCGCTCCGATCCGGCCATCGCACCGGTGTGGGAGGCTGCCGCGCTCGCACCCGCGTCCGTGCGGCCGGACTTGACGAGGACAATCGGCGTATCCTGTGTCACCTCACGGGCCGTCTGCACGAACGAGGACCCGTCGTTGATGTCCTCAAGATAGCCCAGAATGACGTCAGTATCAGGGTCGTCACCCCACTCGGCGACGAAGTCGCTCTCGTCGAGTACTGCCTTGTTCCCGAGCGAGACGATGTCCTTGAAGCCGACATCGCGCTCGGCGGCCCAGTCTAGGACGGCGGTGATGAACGCGCCCGACTGGCTCATAAAGGAGATGTCGCCGTCGCTAGCCATCAGATTCCCGAAGGTAGCGTTGAGCCCAACGGGTGTCGACATCACACCGAGGCTGTTCGGGCCGACCAGATTCAGGTCGTACTCGCGGGCCGCTTCCCGGAGCCGCTTTTCACGTTCGGCCCCATCGCTGCCAGTCTCACCGAAGCCAGCGGTGATGACGACGACGTTTTCGATACCCGCTTCCCCGGCGTTCTCGATGACCTCGACCGCCACCGTTGGCGGCACGACGACGACGGCAACGTCGACCGACCCGGGGTCGTCCAGGCCGGCGAGGTTGTCGTAACACGGCAATCCAAGTACTGTCTCTTTGTTCGGGTTCACGGCCACGACCTCCCCTGCAAACGAATCGAGCAGGTTCGTGGTGACCGCGTGACCGACGGATCCCTCCGAATCGGTCGCCCCGACCACTGCGACACGTTCCGGCGCAAACAACGTCGATAATCGTCCCATGCCTCTATTTACTAGCTACTGTTGGGGCCGAATATAGATGTGTGGAACTCCCAGTGAGCGGGAATCTAGACGATTCATTACCGCGATTTCGGTGTGGCGGTGTTTTTGTTCGTCACCCCCGTAGAGGTGTCCGATGACTGACGCAGCACTCCTAGCACCGTTTGACGACGAGGTGGTCCGTGGGGTCGCGGGGACAAACAGCGTCGATGAAGAGCAATTGCGGTCCGCGCTCGCCGACCACCAGCGAACGATGCGTGAGAATCCAGGCGTCGAAGATCTCGTTTACGAGTGGCGAAAGCGATTCGATGACGCAGTGCTACACCGCACGCCCGAGACGTTCTTCATGGCCGTCAGAGAAGACGTCTGGGAAGAGTACGGCGCGCATCTCGGACTTGACGACTACCTGCTCGCCGCAGTCGTCGCAGTCCATCAAGAGCAAGTTCTTCGTGAAACAGCCGTCGACAGCAGCGCTATCGACCAAAACGCCGTTGCGCTCATTGCTTCCCGGCCGTCGTCGAAGTAGGTGTGTTCCTTTTCCTGTCAGGTTCCAAGCCCGGGCTAGAGCGACGGTTGTGATTCTCGGACAATATTTCAGTTCAGGTAACTAGCCATTCCATCTGAGAACATAATTTTTGGGTTCCCGAAAACATATTTTCACAAAACAATCTTTAAGTGGCTTCCACCTGTATGATAAGATGACTATGGCAACACAAGAGCACGTCCGACGCGAGTTCGGGGAAGTCGAAGAGAACGAACTCCGCCTCGACAAGGAGAAGTCCGAGCAGGTAATCAACGCGCTGAACCAGGACCTGGCGGACACGTACACGCTGTACCATCAGGTCAAGAAGCACCACTGGAACGTCGAAGGCGCCGAGTTCCGTGACCTCCACCTGTTCCTCGGCGACGCCGCCGGCAACGCTGAAGAGGCGGCTGACGAACTCGCCGAGCGCGCACAGGCCCTCGGCGGCACACCCATCGCCGGTGGGAAGGCACAGGAAGAGCACGCGTCGGTCGAACCCGAAGGTCAAGACGTGTACGACATCCGGACGTCACTCGAAAACGACCTCGAGATGTACGGCGACATCATCGAGTCGCTCCGTGACCACATCGACCTCGCGGAGAACCTCGGTGACCACGCCACAGCACAGATCCTCCGGGAGATCATCGTGCAGACCGAGGAAGACGCCCATCACATCGAGCACTACCTCGAAGACGACACGCTCGTCCTAGACTAACGTCGGTACCGCGTTTTCTCTCTCAGTTTCTTCCGCCGGATAGTCACCACCTAGCTCAGGCTGTGTAGCGTGGCGTGAACCGTTCCGGTAGAACGCAGTCCGAGACTCGAAGGAAAGAGAAACGCAATGCGGAGGGATGAACGGACTATCGTCGAAGATCGACGGTGACGTCAGTCGAAATCCAGCCGTCTCGGTTCCCGTCTTCGGTAAACACGGTTCTGTCAGCACCGCTGTCCAGTGCTGCAACGTCCGGGCGATCCTCGGAGGCCTCGACATCGTCCGTCTGTGATGGCATTACCTGAGTTAGGCACCCCTAAAGCTAAAAGGATTTTGGTTGGCCTAATCGTCTGTGGACGCCACGCCCCTGCACCGACGGCAGCGGCAACCAGAAGCTGGCCGCCGATACGGCGCGGCCTTTAGTACCCGAGGCGACAAGAGAGAGGTATGAGTTCGGACGACGACCTTACCGCCCTGGTTACGGACCTCGTTACGACGCTACAGGAGCTAGAGACGGAGGTCGAACCCACGACAGACAGCGGCCTGCCGCGGCCGCCGACGCCGGGTGAACTCCTGCGGTTCACCAGCGACGTGACCATCCCCGCAGTCATTCTCATACTGAAGACCAACGTCGAGGCGCTGAAACTTCTCCGACGAGCCCTCCGGATGGCCGAGGGGCGGCCGACCACGACTGGGTCCGCCTCGGATGAAGTGCGACAGCGTGCGAGTGACCTGAGTCGGGCCACGCTCTCCCGACTCGACGGTGCGCTGACGGACCTCCAGCAGGCTGTGGAAGGGAGGCCGGAAGATGAAGACGCTCGCGAACTCATTCAGGAAGCCCAACAGTTGCGTGACCAGATCCAGGATAGACTTGCCGACGAACCAGGGATGAGTGAGGAGGTCGACCCCGATCAGGTTACTGACGTCCCAGTGGACGTAGATGCCGAGTTACGGTCGATAAAGGACGAAATCGATGGTCCGGACAGGGACAACGACGGTACCGAAAACGGAGACGGAAGCGACGAGGAGTAACGGAATCCAGCGCGGTGTGAAAGTTATGTTGTATCAAACATAATGATTTATTATTGTACAAGTATAGGTATGAATACCGATGTCCAGCTCTACCGCTCCGGGTGGTCGCCGGGCGACCCTGTTCGTCCGGTCTGACCTCCCTTCGCCGTCACAGAAACGCTGTACCGCTATCGAACGTGAGCTACAGGAGCTGGTGTGCCGTGGCGTACTCGACGATGTCGAAACAGTCGAATGGGAGAAACGCGTGCCGCTGCAGGGCCCCGGTAACGGAACCGAACGGGGCCTGTACAACGAGTTTGCGGACTGGGCCCGCGGGGCCGGAGTCTGCCTCGCACCGTTTTTCGACACCCGGCTCTGTTACAGTTCGACGACGGGCGAGAAGCGCCGCGAACTCGTCATGCCGGCCGTCTGTCTTGCGGTCTACGAGGACGGCGGTCTCGTGCAGGTAGCCCCCTTTGCCGACGCGGGCCGAACAGAGTCTGTCGAGGAGTGCATTACGGAACTGGCCGAGACAGGGGCCCTCCCAAAGATGTATTCGACGCCCGTCTCGACCGTATAGGCCAGCGTGCCCCGTTCGGCTTCTATGCCGTCTCCGGCAGCGTCAGCTACGGTCTTCTCAGCGGCGGTCGAAAAGGGTCGCCTGGCAGTCTGTGGAGAGCGATCAGACCGGGTCCCAGCGGTAGCCGTCCCAGTCCTGACTCTCGGGCACCTTGATACCCGCGTCGGGGTCGCGGAGTTCCTCGACGTAGACCGGCTCGACCGTGTCACCTGTTTCGACCTCGTCCGTAGTCACCTGCCCGAGCGCGCGAACGAACTCGTCGCTCGCGTCGTCGATGTCCGTTACGTCGAACTCAACGATAGCGAGCGTGTTCGGCTCGCGGACACCCGGTGGCGTCGCTGTCGAATGGGTCCAGGTGACGACTTCGGCGGTCCGGTCCGCAAGGTCGAACGTCTCTTCCTGCGGTTCGCCACACTCAGGACACAGCGGATGCGTGGGATACGAGACGTGACCGTTCGAACACATACCTGCTTCCAGCGTCATTCTGCGGCCTCCATGATGGTGGTGATGACACAGTTCCCGAACCCGCCGACGTTACACGCCAGTGCGGTGTCAGCCTCGACCTGTCGCGGCCCGGCCTCGCCGACGAGCTGTTCGTAGATTTCGACGCCCTGCGCGACACCGCTTGCCCCCAGCGGATGACCCTTCGATTTGAGCCCGCCGGAGGTGTTGATTGGCAACTCGCCGTCCTTGGCAGTGGCACCGTCCATCGCCATTTCCCAGGCCGTTCCCTGGTCGGCGACACCGATCCCCTCCAACTGGAGGAACTCCAGAATAGTGAACATATCGTGCAGTTCGGCCACGTCGAGGTCGTCGGGGCCGAGGCCGGCCATCTCGTAGGCCTGCTCGCTCGATTCGACGACCCCGCCCATGACCGTCGGGTCGTCGCGCTCGTGGACGACGTGCGTGTCGGTCGCCCCGCCGATGCCGGAGACCAGCGCGTACTCGTCGGTTATCTCCTTGGCCCGCTCCTCCGTCGTGAACATGAGCGCGGCGCTGCCGTCCGTAATCGGACAGAAATCGTACAGCCGCAACGGGTCGGCGATGATGGGCGACTCCAGCGCTTTCTCCATCGTGATTTCCTTCTGGAACTGCGCCTTGGGGTTGTCGACGCCGTTTCTGTGGTTCTTGACTGCGACCCGGGCGAGTGACTCCCGGGGAGCATCGAAGCGCTCCAGATAGTGCCGGGCAGTCATCCCGGCAAAGGACGGGAGCGTCACGCCGTGTTTGTACTCGTCAGGATGGGTGATCGAGGCGATGATGTCGGTCGCCTGGCCCGTCGTCTTGTGGGTCATCTTCTCCCCGCCGACCAGCAGCGTCATGTCGCTGGCCCCGCTAGCGACTGACTGCCAGGCCTCGTAGATCCCGGCCCCGCCCGAGGACGAGGTCTGATCGACCCGTTCGCTGTAGGCCGGAAGCACACCTAGGTCGTGGGCCAGCAGGTTCATGATTCCCGTCTGGCCTTCGAACTCGCCGCTTGCCATGTTCGAGACGTACAGGTGCTCTACGTCGTCGGGCGCGACGCCGGCGTCCGTGAGGCACTCCTCGCCCGCCTGCGAGAGCAACTCACGGATCCAGGCGTCGCGTTGCCCGAACTTCGTCATTGACGCGCCGATTACTGCAACTCCCATACCTGTGTCGTCACAGGGGTCTCGTGTATGTATTACGGTCCGACCTATAGAACGAGAAGAATTTTCAGACAGTCGTCCGAACGACCGACAGCCCTTCGGCGGGTTGGTCACCGGCTAGTGAGACGAGCAACCGCCAGCCGTCGGCAGTTCGCTCCGCTTGGGCCATCTGTGGCGTGATACTCGTCCGGCGAAGCAGTTCGACAGCAATCGGCAATACCGGACAGCGAAGGTCCGACAGTGTCGGGCGATAGTTCTGTAATGTGATATATTTGGAACAACGGCCGGGACCGGTGGCCGCGGGTTCGATTGCTGCCTCGTCGACGAGCTCCGCTGCTTCGAGGTCGGCGATGGCGTCCCGAACTGGCTCTGGCCCGCTTGGCTTTCTCGGTAGCTGTCCGGCGGCTTCGCGGAGGATGTCCGCCTGTACCTCCGGGTCGAGGTGTTCTTCCAGTGCCGTGGCCATGCTTTCGAGCATCGCCAGACAGAGTCGCTCGCGGTTCTCGGTTTCCTCAGCCGCTTCGAGATAGCTGTCGATGACTGCCTGCTCGACGGAGCGATGATGGCCCGACAGTACTTCGAACAGCGACCCGGCGACCGTGTGACAGTACTCCGGGAGCGACGACGGGCCAGTCCTGACGGCGTCGGTCCCCCACGGCGCTTCACAGACGATGAGGCCGTGCACGGTGACACGTGGGTCGTAGCGACGGAGGGCGCTTCGGTAGGCAGTCGCGACACTGGCCGCTTCGGCGGCTGTTTCGCGGTCCGGAAACTGCATCCCCGACACTGGGAACGGCGGCGTGCCCGTCCTGGCGCTGACGACGCGATACGGCCCGACAGCCACGCTGAGCTCCGAGAGCCTGTCACGGATATCCGCGAGCGTTCGTCCGACCATGGTTTCCCTACAGATCCCCAGCGACGATATCGGCGACGCGCTGGCGGTCGAACAGCTCCCGGTCCACGTCGTACACCTGCGACGCGGCCCGTTCTGTGAGGACCAGATTCGTTATCGGCCCCTGGTACAGCGGCCCACCGCGGTACACGTTCCCGTTCTGGACCGCCGTCAGTTCACTCCCGGTCTGGTCCGATTCGAGGAAACTGACGACCGTATCTTCGAACTCCGAGCGGGTCTTGTTCTCCTGCCCCCGCAGGAGGAGGTATTCAGGATCGATCTCCAGCAGCGTCTCGAAGTCGACCTTGCTCCGATCGGCGTGGAAGTCCCTGACATCGGTTTTCGCGAACGCATCACGAACGCGCAAATCCCGCCACTGTTTGAAGCTAGTTCCATCCTCGATGAGGTACGGGGAGAAGCTCGTCGGCTCGTCGCTCCCAGCCCACATGATAGCCACTTCCGGCCGGTCGGAGTTCGAGTCTGGAACGATGTCGTCCAGACTCGTCCGGAACTCTTCGTGGAGGGACTGGAACGCCTCGAACCGGTCGGTCCGCTGGAACGCCCGGGCGAGGTTCTCGAAGGCTTCGTACAGCGTGTAGTAGGTGTAATCGTGCCACTCGTAGCCCGTCGAGAAGATACTGTTCCCGAAGAAGGGAGCGATCTGGGATTCGATCTCGTCGATGTCCGACTGCTCCCAAGACCCGCGGGCCTGGAGGAAGTTCGGGTCCATGACGTGGATGTCGGCGTCTATTTCGTAGAACTGCTCTTTCCCGACACCGCTGTCCCCCCACAGCTTCTGGATCGAACTTCCGTCGACGCTGACGCCCGGAATCTCGTCGTAGTACTGGGTATGATATCGCGATGGTAGCCAGACTCCCTCCGGTGCGTCGAGACCGAGCGCGATCCCCATATCTGCCCAGCTGCCGTTGTTCGCGACCCAGACCTCCGGGGCTGACTCGAAGGTGACCTCGCCGACCGGCTCCATCGAGACGGAGTAGGCCGAGTCCGTCGGTTCCGTGGTCGCTGTCGTAGTCGACTCCGCGGTCGTCGTCCCGGAATCTGTCGCATCATCAGTCGCGCCGTTACTCCCGCTCCCCGCCTCGGACTGACCCGAACAGCCGGCAACGGTTCCTGCCAGCCCGACACCGGCCGCAACGATGTACTCTCGTCGGTTCATATCTTTTTAGGCTTGCCTAAATGGTTTAAATCTTCCCATATTTAGGTAGGCCAAAAACGCCATGAATCGACAAACAGCACCACAGCCCCCGACAGTGAGAATCCACACAAAGTATATCCGTGTGTGCTAACCACACACGAAATATGCAGGAGGCCTGGCTTCAACTCCAGTGTCCGGCGTGTTCAGTCGCCTGGGAAGAGCAAGTGTCCGACCTCCCGGCCCCGGAGACACAGTTCGGCTGTGACGACTGTGGAGCCGAGCGGTCGCTGTCGGAGTTTATGCGGACGAGTCGCGACCTCGAAGTACTGCAGGAGTTTACCGAATCCTAGTACCGCGCCCGCGCTGCCGCCTTCCATTCCTCGCCGCGCTTGACGTTGTTCGGAGGGCGGCGTTTGCCCACACTCGCCAGCCGTCCGGCCAGCGTCCACTCATCGACGTACTCGACGGTCGAACGCCGCGATGATAGCTCAGCGGCCCGCTGCCGGTCAGTCAGGTGAGCACTGACTGCGGCGGTGATAGCCGCTGCTTCTGCCTGTGATGCGTCCGCCGGTATCGACAGCGACAGGTCGTCCGGGTCCGCGCTTTCACCGGGTAGCGCCGCCTCCGTGTCCGACTGTGGTGTATCGCGAGTCGCCATGTTACAGTGGGATGTTGCCGTGGTCTTTCGGCGGCGTGTCCTCCCGCTTGCGCTGCAGGAGTTCGAGGTCCTGAATGAGGCGCTTGCGCGTCTCTTTCGGTTCGATGACGTCGTCGAGGTAGCCCCGCTTCGCCGGCCCGTACGGATTGGCGAACTCGTCGCGGAACTCGTCCATCAGCTCTTGACGCTTGGCATCCGGGTCGTCGGCCTCCGCGATCTCGTTCCGGTAGAGGATGTTGACGGCTCCCCGTGGCCCGAGCACGGCCATCTCCGAACCGGGCCAGGCGTAGTTCACGTCGCTGCCCAGGAACTTCGAGGACATGACGATGTACGCCCCGCCGTAGGCCTTCCGCACGACGACCGACAGCAGCGGGACCGTCGCCTCGGCGTAGGCGTAGATGAGCTTCGCGCCCCGCCGGATGATGCCGTTGTGCTCCTGATCCGTGCCGGGCATGAACCCGGGCACGTCGACGAGCGTGAGGATGGGGATATTGAACGAGTCACAGAAGCGGACGAATCGCGCCGCTTTCTCCGCCGCGTCGATATCCAGTGTGCCCGCGCTCACGCGTGGCTGATTGGCGACGACGCCGACCGACTGGCCGTCCATCCGCGAGAAGCCCACCACGACGTTGCGCGCCCAGTTACCGTGGACCTCGAAGAAGGAGTCTTCGTCGACGATGGCGTCGATGACCTTCGTCATGTCGTAGGGCTTGCGCGGGGCCGACGGGACGATGTCGGTCACGCCGGGGATTTCCCGGTCGGGGTCGTCCCACGGTTTGACCCGCGGCGGGTCCTCCATGTTATTCGCCGGAAGGTACGACAGGAGCCGGCGAATGTTTTCGAGCGCTTCCTCCTCCGACGGGTACGAGAAGTGAGCGACGCCGGATTTGGTGGAATGTGAGCCCGCACCGCCGAGTTCCTCCTTCGACACCTGCTCGCCGGTCACCGTCTCGATAACGTCCGGCCCGGTAATGAACATGTGGCTGGTGTCCTGCACCATGAACGTGAAATCGGTCAGCGCCGGGCTGTAGGTGGCCCCGCCCGCGCATGGCCCCATAATCGCGGATATCTGGGGGATGAGGCCGCTGGCCTTGGTGTTGCGCTCGAATATCTTGGCGAAGCCCACCAGCGAGTCGACGCCTTCCTGAATGCGCGCGCCGCCGGAGTCGTTGAGGCCGATGACCGGGACGCCGTTCTCGATGGCCCGGTCCATCACTTTACAGATCTTGTCGGCGACGACCTCGCCGACCGAGCCACCCAGCACGGTGAAGTCGTGGGCGAACAGGAACACCTTCCGACCGTCGACCTCGCCGTAGCCGGTGACGACTGCGTCACCGGCGAAGCGCTTCTCCTCCATGCCGAAGTTCGTCGACCGGTGCTCGACGAACGGATCGACCTCGTTGAACGTGCCGTCGTCGACGAGGAAATCGATACGCTCCCGGGCGGTCATCTTGCCCTTCTCGTGCTGGGATTCGATGCGGGCTTCACCGCCCCCGAGTTCGGCTTCGACTCGTTTCTGTCGCAACTCTTCGACTGCGTCGTCAGGCGCTCCAGTCTCGTCTTCTGGTTCTTCCTGTTGACTCATCCTACCACTCCATCCCGCCGTTGACACCAAGTACCTGTCCTGTCATGTAGCTCGATTCCTCGCTGGCGACGAACCTCACGATGCCGGCGATGTCTTCGACGCGTGCGAACCGGTCGAGCGGGATCTCCCGCAGAATTTTCTCCTGCACGCGTTCGGGCACCTCCTCTAGCATATCGGTCTTGACAAAGCCCGGCGCGACGCAGTTCGCGGTCGAGCCCGTGTGTGCCAGTTCGAGCGCAAGCGTCCGTGTAAATCCGAACAATCCGGATTTCGTCGTCGCGTAGTTGGCCTGCCCGATGTTGCCCTGCTGGCCGACGACGCTAGAGATATTTATCAGTCGGCCATGCTCGGCGTCGCGAATGTCGTCGTAGAAAGCTTTCGTCCCGTTGAACACACCGCCAAGGTTGACATCGATAACCGTCTCCCAGTCGTCGCGGGTCATGTTTTCGAACTTCTTGTCGATAGTGATGCCGGCGTTGTTGACGAGCACGTCCGCGGGCCCGAACTCGTCGGCCACCTTCTCACGCATTGCCCGGACCTCATCGAGTTTCGCTACGTCGGCCTGCGCCGCGATAGCGGTGCCGCCGCTCTCGCGGATGTCCTCGACGACGGCGCGGGCTTCCGCCTCTGAGGATCGGTAATTAACAACAACATTGGCCCCGTGGGCACCGAGGTCTTTGGCGATTCCGCGGCCGATACCGCGCGATGACCCAGTGACGACACAGGTTTGATTTTCCAGGTTCATTTGTGGTTGATGGGAGCCCTGTTGTTTCGTACGCTCATCACCTAATCTGGCAAAGCACAGCCAAATAATAGTTCGCCTTATACAACATTTGACGACGAAGTCAGAATATAATGATGATCCCATTACAGGAGAAATGACGGCTGAAAAACAGACTCACGAGGGCAGCAAAATGAGAACGCCAAGTCTTTTAGGATGGCCTAAAGACCTGAAGTCAGTACATGACAGCCGACATCTGCGTGATGGTGCCGACGATACGAAACCACGAATGTATGCGGTCGTACTTCCAGAACGCCCGGGACCACGGGTTCGATCTGGACCGACTGTACGTCGTGCTCATCACTGAGGACTTCTGTGACACCGATGCGATGGAACAGATGCTTGACGAGGAAGGCGTCGACGGGGCCGTCTACGACGGGACCGACCGCGAGGCGTGGTTCGAGACCCACGGCGCGAGCGAGTATTCACACCTCATTCCTGAGGCAAGTCACGCTCAGACGTCGTTTGGCCTCCTCTACATGTGGGCCAACGATTACGAGTACGGCGTGTTCATCGACGACGACACGCTGCCACACGAGGACGCGGACTTCTTCGGGACGCATATGTCGAATCTGGCCTTCGAGGGCGAGATTGAGACGGTCAGTTCCGACGAACAGTGGGTCAACGTCCTCTACCAGAACGAGGACGAACACGGCCTCTACCCGCGTGGCTACCCCTACGCCGCGATGGACGAGACAGTATCGACTGCGCAGACTCGGGTCGACGACGTAGTCGCCTCACAGGGCCTCTGGACGAACGTGCCCGACCTCGACGCCGTTCGTATCCTGATGGACGGCGACCTCCAGGGACAGGCCCAGACTCGTACTAGCGGGGCGGATTTCGGCGATGACTTCGTCGCCGCCGAGGGGCAGTACCTCACCGTCTGTTCGATGAACCTCGCCTTCCGCCGTGAAGTCATCCCGGCGTTCTACCAGCTTCCGATGGACGACAACGAGTGGGACGTCGGTCGCTTCGATGACATCTGGTCGGGCGTGTTCCTCAAGCGGGCCTGTGACGTGTTAGGCAAGCAGATCTACAACGGCGACCCGCTGTGTGAACACAACAAAGCGCCCCGTTCGACGTTCTCGGACCTGACTAACGAGGTCCACGGGCTCGAACTCAACGAGCACGTCTGGGAGATCGTCGACGAGGCTGGCGCTGATGCCGATTCCTACGGTGAGGTGTTCGATGCAATCGCCACAGCGATGGCCGACGGCGATTTCAGCGACTGGGAAAACGGTGCCTTCCTTAACTACTGCGGCGAATTCATGCTCGACTGGCTGGAATGTCTCGACGAACTGGACGCCGCCGCGACGGAACAGGTCCCCGCAACCGCCGACGACTAGAAAGGCCTAAGTTGTTTAGGCAACCCTAAATCAAACAATGAGTGATTCTAACGATATGACTGGACGTAACGCGACGCAGTCTCGACGCCGCTTCCTTGCGCTCGGCAGCGCGACTGCCGCGACAGCGCTTGCCGGTTGTTCCGGCATTCTCGGCGGGGGCGGTGACGGTGAGGCCGGCACCGGAACCGGGCAGATTTCTCTTTCGGACTTCCGCGGCTCTGGCCCACTGGTAGCACAGCGGGAGGAACCCGGAGGCACCTCTATCGAAGATCTGCCGGACCTCAGTGGCGAACTGACGGTGTATCTCGGTGGCGGGGAGGGCGGACTGTATCTCGACCTTATCGAATTGCTCGAACAACGCTACCCGGATTTCTCGGCGAACCACAGGCGGCAACCCTCCAGTGACCTCGCAAACAGGATTATCGAGGAGAACGAGGCCGACGCGAGTCCTGCCGACGTGTTCATGTCCATCGACGCCGGTTCGCTCGGTGCCGTGGCCAACGCCGGTGCGACAGCGAGCCTCCCCGATGAGGCCCTTTCGACGGTCCCCGAAGCCTATCAGGACAGTGAGGGGCGCTGGGTGGGCATCGCCGGACGCGCCCGGGCGATTCCGTACAACACGAATCAGATTTCCGACTCCGATATTCCGTCGTCGGTGCAGGAGTTCCCCGAGACGGCCGCCCTCGAAAACAACATGGGCTGGGCGCCAAGCTACGGTGCGTTCCAGTCGTTCGTCACCGCGATGCGGCTCATTCGCGGCGACGACGAGACGATGTCGTGGCTTCAGGCGATGCAGGACCACGGCATCAGTACCTACGACGACGAGTTCCGCGTCTCTAATTCCTGTGCTGACGGGGAACTGGCCGCCGGCTTCGCCAACCACTACTACACGCTTCGGGTCCAGTCCGCGCGCGAAAGCTCGCCGATCGGCCTCGCGTTCACCGAGGGCGACGCTGGCGCACTCGTCAACGTCTCGGGCCTGGAGATCATCAACGGAACCGACAACGCGGACCTGGCGTCGAACTTCGTCCGGCACGTCCTCTCGGCGGAGGCACAGGAGTTCTTCGCCACCCGGACGTTCGCGTATCCGATGATTCCGGGTGTCGCACCGGTCGGCGACCTGCCGCGCATCGACGAACTGAACCCGCCGGAGATCAACCTGACCGAACTGGCCGACGTGGCCGGAACCGTTGACTTACTTCGAGACGCTGGCGTCCTCTAATATGGGTACAAAAGACCGCTACGAGCGGCTTCGGGAGCAAGCGACGACGTCGGAGCGAGACTCGTCTCCACACACACTGCTCGCAGTGGTCTCGCTGGCGATCTCGCTGTTGTTACTGGCACCGCTGGTGTGGATCTTTCTCCGGGCAGGCGAAATCGAGTTCGCGCGTGCGGTCGAATTGCTGACAAGCGACACGACTGTTTCGGTGACGCTGAACACGCTGGTACTGGTGACCGGCGTCACTGTCGCATCGATTCTCATCGGCGTTCCGCTAGCGATTCTCACCGCCCAGACCGACCTGCCGTTCAAGCGGTTCTGGACGATCACGTCCGCGTTGCCGCTGGTCGTTCCGAGCTATATCGGGGCCTTTGCGTTCGTCTCGGCGTTTGGCCCCCGGGGCGTCCTCGCGGACCTGCTCTCGCCGCTCGGTATCGAGCAAATCCCGACGATATACGGCCTGCACGGCGCGATACTCGTCCTGACACTGTTTACGTACCCGTACGTGTTTTTGACAACGCGCGCGTCCCTGCTGTCGTTCGACGGGACCGTCGTCGAGGCCGCCCGGACGCTGAACCACACTCGCTGGGAGGCGTTCCGCCGCGTCACGTTGCCACAGATCGCACCGGGTATCGCCGCCGGCGCGCTGCTGGTAGCGCTGTACGCACTCTCTGACTTCGGAACACCGGCGATTATGCAGTACGACGTGTTCACGCGGATGATCTACAACGAGTTCGGCGCGCGTCGGCTCGACTACGCCTCCGTGCTCTCGATGCTGCTGCTTGTGATGGCGCTTGGCATCCTCGCCGTCGAGTCCCGCCTCAGCGCCGGCCGGGATGGGGCCTACGTCAGCAGCGGCTCACGTCGGCCCGGGCTCATCAGGCTCGGCTACTGGAAGGCCCCGGCACTGCTGTTTTGCGGTGCTATCGCATCCCTGTGTCTGGTGCTGCCCATCGGTATCCTGCTCCAGTGGCTCCTCCGTTCCGGCACGGGCTACACCGGCGGCGGCTTCGCGTTCGAAGCGTCCTACGCCTGGAACTCTGTTGGCCTCGCGGCCGCCGCGGCCGCCATCTGTGTCGTGGCGGCACTCCCCGTCGCGTACCTCGCCGCGCGCGGCAGTTCGGGTCTCTCGTCGCTTCCCGAGCGGGCCACGTACGTCGGCTACGCCGTCCCCGGTGTCGTGCTCGGTTTGGCGCTGGTGTATCTGGGGCTCCGGTACGTCCCCTTCCTGTACCAGAGCGTCATCCTGCTGGTGTTCGCCTACGTGATTCGGTTCCTCCCGCAGGCCGTTGGGACGACCGAATCCTCGATTCTCCAGGTCGACCCGCAGTACATCGAGGCGGCGCGGTCGCTGGGCTATCACCCGCTCTCGGCGTTCCGGAAAGTCGTCTTGCCGCTCGTCGCCCCGGGTATCGCTGCTGGGGCCGCGCTGGTGTTCCTGACGACCATGAAGGAATTGCCGGCAACGCTGATGTTACGCCCGACGGGCTTCGAAACCTTCGTCACGTACATCTGGCTCGTCCAGGGTGCCGGCTACTACGGACAGGCGGCGGTCCCAGCCCTCGTACTCGTTGGCCTTTCCGGACTCTCCATGCTGGTCATTCTTCGACGGGAGGACACAAGCTAATGTCTCGACAAACACGCACACAGCAAACATCGGACTTCGACGACGTGGACGCAGCGGTAGCGAACCCGAACCGGACCGTCCTCGAACTGGATGATGTTTCCAAGGACTACGGTCACGAAGTCGCCGTCGAGAACCTCTCGCTCGACGTGAAAGACGGCGAGCTGCTGACGCTGCTCGGCCCCTCGGGGTGTGGGAAAACGACGACGCTCCGGATGATTGCCGGGCTGGAGCGCCCCTCTGACGGGCAGATCTCTATCGCCGACGAGGTCATCGCTGACGGCTCCTCGTTCCGAAAGCCGGAGGAGCGAAACGTCGGCATCGTCTTTCAGGACTACGCCCTGTTCCCGCATCTCACGGTTGCCGAGAACATCGCTTTCGGTCTGACCGAGATGGAAGAAGTCGCCGTCGCGGAACGGGTCGACGAACTGCTCGAACTGGTCGACCTCTCGACCCATCACGACAAGATGCCCAGCCAGCTTTCGGGCGGCCAACAACAGCGCGTCGCGCTCGCCCGTTCGCTAGCTCCGGAGCCGGACGTCCTCCTGCTGGACGAGCCGTTCTCGAATCTGGACGTGCGCCTGCGCGTCGAGATGCGCGAGGAGGTCCGCAAAATCCTCAAGCGGGCCGGCGTCACCGCCATCTCCGTGACCCACGACCAGGAGGAGGCGCTGTCGATAAGCGACCGCGTCGCCATCATGGACGACGGAACCATTGCCCAGGTCGGCGACCCGGCTGAGGTGTTTGAAAACCCCGAGAGCCGCTTCGTCGCGAGCTTTCTCGGGCAGGCGAGCTTCCTCTCTGCCCGGGTGACCAACGACGTCATCGAGACCGGCCTCGGCTCGTTCGATGTCGAGTTACTGAACGGGCCGGTCGAAGCGTACAACGGGGCGATGGTCGACGTACTCGTCCGGCCCGACGACCTGCAGGCGATGCCGACAAACGAGTCCAAAGCCGACGGCTACGTCGTCCACCGTCAGTACAACGGCCCCTCGTTCGTCTATCGGGTCGAACTCCATAGCGGCGATGTCGTCCACTGTATGCACAACCACGTCGAGACGTTCGAGCCGGGCCAGCCCGTCGAGGTTGACCTGGTCGCCGACCACGACCTGGCCTGGTATCCGACGGAATGACGCGACTGCGCCGGCCGGGGGTACAGGCGGGGCTGGTGGCACTGCTCGGCGGACTCGTCGTCTTCACGCTCGCCCACGTCGTTTTTCCCCATCACACAACCAACCACGACGAAGGTGTCTATCTCCAGCAGGCCGCGATGTTGCTGGAGGGACAACTGTTCATGTACCCGCCAGTCGAGGAGGCGTTCCGGCCGTGGTTCTTCGTGGCCGACGGCGGGCGGCTGTATCCGAAGTACGCGCCGGTTCCAGCGGCGATGTTCGCCGCCGGGAAACTGCTCGGCGGGTACCGCGTCGCCCTCGGCCTGATCGGGACCGGCGTCTTGGCGCTAACCTACCACACCGTCCGCGAGGCGTTCGACGCCCGAACGGGTGTGATAGCGACGCTCCTCATGTTTGGGTCGCCGCTCTTTCTCATCGACGCCTCGGTGTTTCTCTCGTACATGCCGACGACGCTCTGGAACCTCGGCTTCGCCGCGGCGTATCTCCACGCCGACCGGACGGGGAGCCGAAAGACGGCGGCCTGTGCCGGGCTTTCGATTGGTATCGCTTTCTTTGCGCGGCCGTACACCGCCGTGCTGTTCGCGACGCCGTTCATCCTCCACGCGCTGTGGTCGCTCCGGACGCGCGACCCGGCGCGATTCAAGCGTCTGTCGCTGACTGCCGTCGGCGGGCTCACCGGTGTCGCCGCGACGCTTGCATACAACCACGCCGTCACGGGCTCCGCCCTGTTGTTCCCGTATGAGGTATTCGCCCCACAGGATGGCCCGGGTTTTGGCTACCGCGAGATTCTGGGCTACTCTCGGGAGTTCACGCCAGCGATGTCGCTGGACGCGAACGCCGAACTCCTCTGGAAACTCGTCACCCAGTGGGTCGTCGCCGGGCCGCTGGGGACGCTCGCTGCAGCCGTCGGACTCGGGGCCATCGTTCGTCGCGGGATAGACGGTCGACAGGCGGCGCTGGCCGGCGTACTGCTGACGGTCCCGCTCGGCAACGGCTACTTCTGGGGCACGGTGAATATGCTCGGCGACCTTTCAGACCCGACCGACGGGCTGGTCACCTTTCTGGGGCCGTTCTACCACGTCGATATGCTCGTTCCGCTAACTGCTTTCGGTGCTGTCGGCGTCGTTACTGCCGCCCAACGGACGCAGCGGCTGGTCACCGAACAGGTCAACGCGGACCGGGTCCGCCCGGTCCTGCTCGCGGTGGCGCTCTGTAGTGCGGCGCTGGGCGGCGGCGCGGCCGTCACGACGGCGGCCGAGCCGGTTTCGGACAACTACGAGGTGACCCAGCAGTTCGAACAGGCCTACGAGCCGTTTGAGGAGCGGGACCTCGACAACAGTCTCGTCTTGCTCCCAACGCCGTACGGTGACTGGCTCAATCATCCGTTCCAGTCAGTCCGCAACGACCCGGGCTTCAACGGCGACACCGTCTACGCGATGCAACACCGCCAGTTCGAGGTGCTCGACGCCTACCCTGACCGGGACTACTACCGCTACGTGTTCCGCGGCGAGTGGGTCCCGTATCTGGGGATGCCCGTCGAGCCGCGACTCCAGCCGGTGTCTGTGGCGGCGGGCGAGACGGTCCGGACGGACGTATCGGCGTCAGTTCCGGAGCAGGCCGCGCTGGTCTCGATACGGCTCACAAGCGAGGGTGAGAATGACTACGCGACGGTTACCGGGGCTGACAGGCTCGATTTGCAGCTTTCGACTGACCGGAATCAGACGCGGCTTACCGGCGATGGCATCGACGAGCAGGTCGGCGTGTCGACACCGGAAGACGGGTCGGTCACGCTCATCATGTTCGTCGACTACGGTACCGGTGCAGGGTTCGAATACCGGGCGGAGCTGCCGGTCGACCGGACGGACGGCGGCGTCCGGACGCTGACGCCGCGACTCGAAGTCTGTAAGGATCAACGTCGCTGTGGCGGCGAAGCGGCGTACGTTCCGGGCACGCATCGCGACGGAATCAGCATGAACGCGACCACGACGGCCGTAACCACGTGAGACTCACCGATGACTGACTACGAACTTACCAGACGCGACGCACTGAAAGCACTTGGCGCGGCAGGTGTCACTGTCGCCGGCGGCGCGGCGGCGCTCGCCTGGGATGAGTCGGGAGATGACGATACTGCCGAGACAGAGGCCGACGCTGCCAGTTCCGAATCGGAGTTCGGCGAGCACGAGCGGGAAACGTACCGGGCCGTCGCCGCTATCGTCTATCCGAGCGAGGTAGCGGGCATAGAGGAGTTTGTCGACAGCTACGTCGCCGGACGCGTCGAGGCAGACTCCGAGCGAGCAGCGGACATGGCGGCAGCCGTCGCAGATCTGGACGCGTACACACGAGAATGGGAGAACAGCAACTTCGTGGCAGTAGACGCTGCGACCCAAGAAGAAACGCTCCGGGGAATGGGCGTCAAGGTCGCCGATCCGAACCCGCATGGCGACCCAAGGCACCGCGTGCGCTACTATCTCGTCAACGACCTCCTGTTCGCGCTGTACAGTTCGCCGACCGGCGGCGAGCTTGTCGGTATCGAGAACCCGCAGGGCTACCCCGGCGGCACGGGTAGCTACCAGCAACCACCGAGCGACCGGTGAGCCGGCTCCCGTCGCCAATTTCTTGCTGGGTTACCGGAACCGCTCTTCAAGCGCAACCCGAACGATGGATTTGGCGATGGCGGCCCCGCCGGAGAACGGGTCGAGTTTCGTCTCGCCTTTCCGCTCGTCGTACTCGATTGGGCGCTCACGCACGTCGTAGCCGCGCATCAGCGGCCGCATGAGCAGTTCCGCAGAGAGCCCGGTGTTCTCGGTCCAGACGATCTTCTGGAGTATCTCGCGGCGGTACGCGCGCATTCCGGTGGTCGTGTCGTGGACGCGCTTGCCCATGAGCACACTCGCGAGGAGAGCGAACAGCTCGTTCCCCAGTTTGTTCATCGCCGGCATCTGTTCGGCCCCGTAGTACAACCGGTCACCGCTGACGACGTCGGCCCCGTCGTTTATTTCCGCCAGAAAATCGGGCAGGCGTTCCATCGGATACGTGTCGTCACAGTCTGTCGTGACGACAACCGGTCGGTCAGGCGTCAGCACGGCTTCGCGGACAGCTACACCATACCCCTGTGGTTCCTGTTCGACGACTGTCGCACCGTGGTCGCGGGCGATCTCCGGTGTCCGGTCACTGGACCCGTCGACACAGACGACTTCTGCGCGGCCGTCAGTCACTGTCTCGATATCGTCGAGAACGGTGCCGATCGCTTCTTCCTCGTTGTACGTCCCCATGACGACCGCGAGGTCGTCGAACGTGTAGCCGCCCGGGTCTTCGGTCCGCGTGCCCTGAATAGCCATTGCTCGTCCGTCAGAACCCACGGTTCTTGAATGTTTAGGTTTGCCAAAATCAGTGATCGGCGAGATACGTCTCTATCGGCGTGGCGTCTTCCCAGAGATGCGTAAACAGGTCTCTCGCCCATAAAATGGCGCTGTCCGCTTCCGATATAATCTTCGCTGACGGCCAGGTCCCGTCGAGTTCTGGAAGCGTCAGGATCATCCAGTCGTCGGCGACGGCGAGTGCGTACGGGACCGGCGTGACACGGACGATCGTCTCCTCGTATCGAGCCGTATCCAGTGAGACGGACTCCTTGCCGAGCATTTCGTCGACGACAGCACAGCTTACGATCAGCCTCGAATCGGCGTTGTCGGGCATAGCCGCCTCGTACTCGGGGTGGTAGACAGGCGAAACAGCGTCGCAGTTCGAGACGCTCTCGACGCGGGTGACAACTTCGCGGACGGGGCGGTTGATGTCGGTCTGTGTGCCACGGATGACTGTGTATTCGTCGAGTTCGGGCAGGCGACACCGGAACGGCTGTGGCAGCACTGACGTGTCGTGGGACTCCCAGTACTGGGGGGCCACAGCGAAGAGTTCCTCCAGGCGCTGCTGGCGGTGAATCGTATCTGCGACCAGACGGCCGGTGCCGGTAAGTTGCCACCCGTCATCCATCGAGGTGACCAGACCGCGGCCTTCGAGGTTCGAAAGTGCATCGTAGATCGCTGACTCGCTCGCGGTGACTGCTGACAGCAGTTCGTTGGTAGCCTTGGCTCCGGGACACAGCGAGCCGATGATATCCGTCCGGACGGACGACGTTCGAACGTACTGAATAAGCGATTCTACGCCCATACTGTCCCCATACACTGTAGATTATATTTTTCATACATATCAGTTTCCATTTGTAATGGAATCTTCTTCGACTGGGAAACTATTCTCTCGGGCACTGGATATTATTGCAGCCAATGTGCCCATCTTTTTTACCGCTCACGACGCAGACACTGTTGCTGTCCACGTACGACCACGTCCCCGCTGAACGCAATGGAGCACGTTGGTCTCGTGGAATTGCCACGTTCGGGCCCGGCGATGTCGTGCCTCTGACATACTTCGCCAGCCCGAAGGGTCATGCAATCACCGTGGGTTGCCCGCCCACGGTGCTCATTGTCTCCGCTGTCGGCTCGTCCAGTCCGTCTTTTGACTGTGGACTACTGTCCCTCGTTTCCGTATCGAGCGTCTGCTATCGGGCGGTCAGCATGAGAAAGAGCTACAGCCGGCTACAGGATCAGTTCTCAGGCGGTTCGTCCGTCCCGATCCGGATCTCGTACGCTTCGATATCCTCGAACGCAGCGACTTGTCCACCGACCTCAACCGGCCCATCGGCCGTTTCGACGACCAGTGTCGCGACCTCGCGGTTCGAACTGAACGACGCCTGGTCCACTTTGCCTTCGACGACCCGGTGGTCGCCCGTTTCGACGTCCCGACCCTCTATAGTTGCGTAGAACTCCCCGTCCAGCGTCACCAGATCAGAGATACAGCGCCTGATCGTCCCATAGCGGCGCGGGAACGGCAGTCCTTCGCCGTCGCTGGCAATCGTTTCGGCAGTCGTCCACAGCACCGTATTGAGGAACCCAGACACCAGAAACCCGAGTTCCGACCGGTTGAAGATGACGCCGTACCGGTCCGTGTCACCGCGGACGCTCTCGCGGGTGGCGTACATCGAGTAGTTCCCGTCTGCGACGGCCACGACCGGCGTCGTGATACCGCGGCGGGCCTTCACCGTGGTCGCGATGGATTCGTAATCGAACCGCGCCGGGTCGGGGGCGTCCACGCTCGGCGAAATGAGAATCTCGATCGCGATGCCGGACTGCTTCCGGCTTGCGAGCCTGTCTTCGAACCGCTCTAGCAGGGCCGGCGTCAAGGATAGCGTCAGTTCGTACTCGGCCGTCTCGATGATGTCTTCGAGATACCGGAGTATCGTCGGTCGGGATTTGACGAGTGAGACAGCCTCGGGCTCCCGTGCAGGTGCCGTGTAGCGCGAGGACAGGTCGTCGACGAGGTCGTCGAGCGAGTCCTGAATCCCCTCGAAGGCTTCCCGAGGATCGATAGCGAGGACCTTCATCGGCCGGGACTCCTTGAGTTCGACCAGACCGACGTCGCTGAGGCTCCGGACCGTATCGTACACCCGCGGCTGTGGAATGTCCGTGTTCTCCGAGATTTCCGACGCTGTCAGCTCACCGTGTTGTAGCACGGCCAGGTAGGCTGAAATCTCGTACTCGCCGAGATTGAACCGCGCAATCACCTGTTCGAGCGATGCTTCCAAGTCGTCACTAGACATAGTGTGGCGTTTGCGAGTCGAGTACTAAGAACTTCGGCACTCTCTTCAGCAGACAGTTTCAGGACCAGTCGCACGAGTATCCGCTACTGTTCGTCGCCTTGTCACAGCGGCTGCCGACCCCTCCGGACTCCGATTGTTCGAGCTGCCACGGCAAAAAAAACTGCGCGCTATCGGTGCGTTCTAGTAGGAGCTAGAAATCTGGGAGACGACGTCCGCGGCCGAAGCGCCGGAGTTCAGCGATGAGATAGCGGATTCGAGCGAGGACTTGACTGCCGGCGGTGCGGCCAGACCGTGTGCGACGGACGGCGGCTGGGCATCGCTGTTCTGGAAGTCCTCTATCTGATCCTTGGAGAAGTCGTTGAACGGATCGGTGTTCACGTCAGTCCGCGGCGGAATCGACCCCTTCTTCGGGTTGAAGATCTCCTGTGCCTCCGACGTCCCGACGAACTGGCACCACAGCGTGGTCGCTTCCGGGGACGGGTTGTTGACGGGATACGGGAACGAGTCCATGTTCAGCGCGTAGTAGCCGTCGGTTCCCGGGAACGTCACGTGGTCCCACTCCTCGCCGTAGGTGAGGTCGTTCGTGATGTACGTTCCGGCCGCCCAGTCACCCTGGTGGAGGAACGCCGCTTCGCCGTTGATGACCTGATTGTTGGCCTCGGTCCAGGAAATCGAACCGGCGTCGCTCGGGATGTAGTCGAGATAGGACTGCGTGGTCTCGACTGCCGACTCCAGCGCGTCGCTGTTGGCGTCGACTTCGCCGTCGACGAAGATGGCGCTGTAGGTCTCGGCGTCCGTTTCGCCCAGAAGGACCGTCGCGAACATCTGGAAGCTGGACCACGGCGACCCAGTCTGATGTGCCATTCCGGTGTAACCGGCATCGTTCACCGTCGACAGCGCGTCGACGAGGTCAGACGGCGTTTCGAGGGATGTCGGGTCGACCCCGGCGTCCTCGACGACCTCGACGTTGTAGAAGAGGTTGTTGATCCGGTGGATGTTGAGCGGGACCGTCACGTAGTTCCCGGCGGGCTGGGCCGCGTCCTTGACACCCTGGAGGTACGCGTCCTCCATGCTGTTCTCCGACCACACGGAGTCGCCGATGTCCTTCAGCAGGTTCGCATCGGTGAACGGGAGCAGATTGTTTCCGGGCCAGGCCTGCCACGTACTCGGGTGGTTGCCGTTCTGAACCCGTGTCCGGATGTTCGCCTGCAGGTTGTCTCCTGCACCGCCGGCAATGAGGTTCTCGTCGAACGGAACGTCCGGGTGTTGCTCCTTGAAGGCGTCCATAACGGACTGAATCGCTTCCAGTCCGTCGCCTTCACCCCACCAGTGGGCGACCTCAAGTGTGCTGTACTGTGTTCCGCTGTCAGTACTGCTGTCACCGCTGCTGCCGTCGCCACTGCTGCCGTCACTACCGTCACCGCTGCTGCCGTCGCCGCTGCTGCCGTCACCACCGTCACTCCCACCGCAGCCAGCCAGCGAGGCCGCACCTGCTGCGCCAGCAATCCGAAGAGCGTTACGCCGCGTCAACCGTTTATTTGAATTGTCGTCAGTCATGGTTGCACCAATACCTCATAATTCCTTATTGAAGATTCGTACTTAATACTTCTGTATAGCGAAAGTCACCATTTGACATTCGGGTCGATCCCGGTAAATCATCTATATTACGTGATTTTTCGTGTTTGAGCGGTAAAACAAATTAATCGTATGTGAGTAAATACCTCACTACCTTACATCTGTTATCTTACATGTGACCGACAGATCCGCTTCTAGATGGGGGCTATCCAGGCCATACTGCGACGAAAAAGCTCGGGCGCGGTTCGGCCCGAGGAGTTACAGCGAATCGAACTCGACGACTGCTTTTATCTGGTCGTCCCCATCCTCGAAGGCCGCCTCGACGTGCTCCGGGTCGGTAACCGTCGTGATCAGATCATCGAGTAACCATTCCGGAAGCTCCTGTAACGTCTCGACGGCGTCCTCGAAGTGCGAGACGTGCGAGTTGACCGTCCCGATGAGACACTTGTTGTGCAGGACGATCTCGTTGTGTAGCGAGCCGCCATCGACTTCGAACTCCCACGGCTCCGGGATGCCGAGCAACACGCCGACCCCGTTCTGGTCGAGCGCCTTGACCGTCTGGAACGCGTGGGGGGCGAACCCGGTCGCCTCGTAGATGTAGTCCATCGCCTCGTAGGCATCCGGGAGTTCGTCCACCGGCGTCTCGCGGGAATCGACGTACGTGCTCCCGATCTCATCGATGATGTCGACCGTCGGATCGGGTCGGTCCCGCCGACCGACACAGTAGGTGCGGTCGTACTCCTGTTCAAGCATCCACAGTGTCAGCAGACCGAGCGAGCCGTTGCCGAGCACGCAGGCGGCTTCCGGTCGCCAGTCGAACGGTTCCCGCGTCGCGTAGGCGTGCTCGTTGGCCTTCTCGGTGATCGAGAGCGGCTCGACGAGGAAGCCGTACTCCGCGACCGACTCGGGGACGGGTACGAGGAAGTCCGCCGGCGAGGTGAAGTACTCGGCCATGAAGCCGTGGTCGCCGACGATGCCGCGTTCGGTGTACTCGCCGTCAGGTGCCATGTCGGGTTCACCCCGGCGGAAGTACTCGTTCGTTTCACCGTTCGGTTTCCGTCGGACGGTCGGGACGACGACCTGCCCCGCCTCGAGCCCCGTGCCATTGGGCTCTTCGACGACGCCGACCGCCTCGTGTCCGAGAACCATGTGGTCTGCCTCGTCGGGGAACCCGCCGTGGGACCCGTTCAGGACTTCGTGGTCTGTGCCGTCAACACCAACGCGGAGCGTCCGGACGAGTGCCTCGCCCGGATCAGGCGACGGTCGCTCCCGCTCTAGGAGCTGTGGGCCGTCGTCGTCCCGCGTAACACCAATCACTTTCATGCCAGGCAGAGAGTGAGAACACTGGGGATTAAGTCTTTCTTCAGGTCTCTGTCTCGCTGACGCTGACTGCCGCACCAGTTTCGCCGGAGCGGTAGATCGCGTCCATCACGCGCTGGACTCGCAGTGCCTGCTCGACGGTGTTCATCGACGGCGGGGTCCCGTCCCGGACTGCCGAGACGAACTGTGACTGCTCCTTTCGTTGCGGGTCCGATCGTTGCGTCTCGATGTCGGTCGTTCGGTGGTGCATCCGGCCGATGTCGGCCGTTTCGAACAGCGTCAGCGACTGGTCCGCGAGATCGAGTTTCGCACCCGCACCGGTGCCGCGGACGTAGTACTCCTGACTGTCCGGTCGGTTCGTCGCCCACGCGACCTCTAGGGATATCGTCGTACCGTCATCACAGCGGATGAAGGCACTCGCCGAATCGTCGACGCTGAACTCGGCTGCGCCCTGATCTTCGCCCCACATCTCGACGTAGGCGTACTCTTCGTCGACGCCGAACTGAGCGCGGGTGTCACCCGACACCTCGGCGACGTCCGGATGGCCAGCAACGTGTAGCGCTAGGTCGATAGCGTGGGCCCCGATATCGATTAGCGACCCGCCGCCCGCCACGTCGCTACGCGTGAACCACGACCCGCGGCCGGGAACGCCGCGACGCCTGATGTAGTTCGCTTCGACATGAGATATCTCGCCCATATCGCCCGCGTCGCGGTAGCCCACCAACGCCTCGACCGGATCGGCGAACCGCTTGTGGAAGCCGACCATACAGAACCCGTCGGCCGCTTCGGCAGCCGTAGCGATCCGTTTGGCGCTTTCGAGCGTGTGTGCCAGCGGCTTCTCGACGAGTACGTCCAGCCCCGCCTCAAGCGCCGCGACGACGTACTGCTCGTGGTATCTGTTCGGCGTCGTCACCAGCACAGCATCGACGGACCCGAACATCGCCGCGGCTTCCTCGTACACTGCGGCGTCGTACCTCTCGGCGAACCGGCGGCGCGCATCGGCATCGACATCGACGCCCGCCGCTATCGAGACCGGCTGGTCGAGCTGTTGGAGGTTAGTACAGTGAATGTCCGCGATGTTCCCCAGTCCGATGATGCCTATCCGAACGGTCTCAGTCATTGGCAGTAGTTGTCACTAAGGTGAATTAATACAACTGCTTTTCACGCTCTTCACGGTCCTCTTCCTGTTCCTGTTTCGCCTTCTCGCGCCGTCGACCGCGCCGATACTGGATGATTCCGGGGACGATTTTGTTCTTCAGATCGAGGACGAACGACACGATACCGTACGCCCAGAAGAAAAACAGCACGAGCATCCCGCTCCAGTACAGCATCGCGAGGTGGCTACTCATATCAGTCGTCTGATTCTACTTCGCTACTGGATGCAGTACCTTCGGCCTCGTACGGAATGAGGTCGTGGACGACTGCCTCACCGGTGGCCGAGTCGAACAGGTGGACGTTCCGTCGGTCGATGACAACCCCGATCTCATCGTCTTCTTCGAGGTCCGAATCGGGATCGATACTCATCAGCAACTGGTCGTTCGTCGCCAGTTCCTGCGACATCGACGTTTCGCCGTCGCCCAGCAGTAGGTAGGCGAATATCTCGTCGCCCATCGGTTCGAGGATGTCGGTCGTCGCCGTAATCATCCCTGACGGATCGGGAACCTCCGACTGGAGTTCGCCCGGATAGATGTCCTCCGGTCGGATGCCAAGCGTCACGTCGTCACCGACTCCAACGCCTTCGATGGACGACGGATTGAACTCAAGCGAGAAGTTCGGCGTCTCCAGTGTAGTTTCGGTGACTGTCCCTTCGACGAAGTTCATCGACGGTGAGCCGATGAACCCGGCGACAAAGAGATTGTCCGGCTCGTTGTAACAGGTCAGCGGCGGGTCAATCTGCTGGAGCTGGCCCGAATCGAGGACGGCGATGCGGTCCGACAGCGTCATTGCCTCCTCCTGGTCGTGGGTCACGTAGATGATTGTCGTGTCCAGTTCCTTGTGCAGGCGCTGGAGCTCCGTTCGCATATGGACCTTGAGCTTCGCGTCGAGGTTCGCCAGCGGCTCGTCCATCAGGAACACGTCGGGCTCGCGCACGATTGCGCGGGCGATGGCGACGCGCTGGCGCTGTCCACCAGACATCTCTTCGGGCATCCGGTTCAGCATCCCCTCTAGCTGGACGATGTCCGCGGCTCGCTCGACCCGGCGGTCGATCTCGTCCTGTGGGTAGTCCCGTAGCCGCAACCCGAAGGAGATGTTGTCGTACACGTCCATGTGCGGGAACAGCGCGATGTTCTGGAACACCATCGCGATGCCGCGGTCCTTCGGTGGCAGGTTCGTCACCTCGCGGTCGCCGATGTATATCTCACCCTCGGTTGGGATGGTGAGCCCGGCGATGGTTTCCATCGTCGTCGACTTCCCGCAGCCGGACGGGCCGACGAAGCAAATAAACTCGCCGTGGTCGATGTCGAGGTTCATGTCGTCGACCGCGGTCACCACGTCACCCTGGTCGTCGTAGCGCTTCGTTACGTGTTCGAGTCGTACTCTTGCCATTGTGTTACTCCTTGAGTGCGCCTGAGGTCAGTCCGCTGACGATGCGTTCCTGTGCGACGATAACGAGTATGACGACGGGGAGGACCCCGACGATGCTCGCAGCCGCCATGAGGTTGAACTGCGTCGTGTACTGGGTCTGGTAACTGAGAATCCCGCCGACGATCGGCGACCATTTCGCCGCCTCCGGCGAGGTCGCCATGATCGAACTGAAGAAGTACTCGTTGTAGACGGCGATGAACGTCAGCACGGCCGCGGTCGCCACGCCCGGCGCGGACAGCGGCATGATGACCCGGAACAGCGCGCCCAGCCGCGTCGTTCCTTCGACCCGTGCAGCGTCCTCCAGTCCGTCTGGAATCTGGCCGTAGAACGTCGTCAGGATGAAGATGGACAGCGGCATGAACAACGCACTGAACGGCAGTACCATCGACCCCGGTGTGTTCAGCAGCCGCGGTGGGGTAAACAGCGGGATGGACGTGAACGGTATCGTGATCGGGGCGTTGCCGGCGAACGCCTGAAACAGCGGGATGACGAACGCGGCTGGCGGGAAGTAGCTGATCGCCAGAATACCGAGCATCAGCAGTGCGCGGCCAGGGAACCGAAGTCGGCCGAACACGTAGCCGGCGAGGCTGGCGACGAACAGCACGATGACCGTCGTCGTGACCGCCAGCGCGAAGCTGTTCAGCATGTACAGGTGGAACGGCACCTGTTCGAAGACCGTGACGAACGCGCCTGGGTTGAAGCCTTTCGGAACCGGGAGCGGGAACGTCCCGCTGACGCCGAAGAGGTTCACTGTCGGGAGGAAACTGCCCGAGAGCAGGTTCCCTTCGGGGGTCACCGCCAGCACGACGAGCCAGTAGAAGGGGAACAGCGTCGTCACCAGGAAAAACACCATCGCTGCGTAAAACAGCGCCCGGTACACTTTGTCCGGGTTCTGGATGGCGCTCTGTGTCCAGCGCTGTAGCGGTCCGTCGCTCGACTGCTCCTGGGTATCGGTTGGCGTAGCCATGTTAGATCGCGTCCTCCCCTTGCCAAGCGATGAGTCCCATCACGACGATGCCGATAATCGCCGCAGTCACGAACGCGATGGCCGCGGATGTCCCCTCGCGGGTAGTGAACGTCGCGACGACCATACACGACAGCGACGGCACGACGGTACAGCTCGACACCGTATCGATGATGCCGTACACTCGCATCGCTTGTACCGACCGGAACAGCACGGCAACGCCGATAGTCGGCAGGATGAGTGGGAACGTGATGAGCTTGAACTGCTGCCATTTCGTCGCGCCGGCGACCTTCGCCACGTCGTACAGGCCCCGGTCGATGCTCTGGAGCCCAGCTAGAATGAGCAAGGCCATGAACGCCGATGTCTTCCAGATGTCGGCGACGATGATAATAAACGTCGCACTTGCCGTGTCGTTGAGCGTGTTCGTCGGCGCGAGCAATCCGAGGTCAGCGAGCGGTGGCGTCAGGAACCCGACGTTCGAATTGAACATCAGGAAGAAGATTATTCCCTGGATGACGACGGGGACAGCCCACGGAATGATGATAGCCGCGCGAATCCACCGTCGACCGTAGAAATCTTGATCGAGGATGAGCGCCTGTCCGAGGCCGATGAGCGTCTCGAACAGCACACTTGTGACAGCGAAGATTATCGTGACGACGAGGGCGCTGTTCAGCAATGCACCTAAGCCAAATCCTTCAGGAAGGAACGTCGTTCCACCTGGTAGGTACCGGTTCTTCCCGCCGGTGAACAGTTCGACGTAGTTCCCAGCGCCGACGAAGTTAGTGCTCGAAAAGTCCGCCGAGAGCGCGAACAGCGACAGTTCGAAGGTCCGCAACAGCGGGTACAGCGCGACGACACCCAGAAGCACGAACACGGGAACCAAAAGCAGATACGCGTACTGCGTGTCGCTGAGGTTCTCCATCCAACGCATTACGCTGACGAGTGCCCCCGAGCGTCTGGATTCACGGCCGGTTTCTGTGCTCATTCAGTTACCTCCGTCCGTCGTTTGAATGTATCATGGTAAATAATCACAGGGGTGGCCTTGTAACGCTTGCCTGCGACTTCAGGTCTGTTCTGTCGATTCGAGCGAGGACTCGAGTGTCGCCATCGCATCGGCCGAGGAGGCTTCCTGCCCGACTGCGCGGTTCGCTTGCTGCGCGATCTTGCTGGACTGGTCGCTCCAGACAGCCGTCACCGGGCGCGGCATGGTATTGTTACCGGCGACCTGCAGCGTGTCCATGTACCGGCCAACGACGGGCACGTTCTGGGCCTCGCTGGAGTTGAACAGTTCAGGCCGCGGCGGCAGCCAGCCCTGGACAGACAGCAGCGTGAGCTGGAAGTCCGGCTCCATGGCGGCGCGAATGACCTGCGTCACGGCGTCTAGCTGCTCGCTGTTGGGGTTGACCGTCATGTGCCAGCCACCGAGGGCGGCCGTGGTACCACCCGTACCGGGCTGTGCGGCCTCGCTCTCGGGCACGGCGTACGGAATCGGCATCGCGCCGAGGTTCTCGCCGAGCGCCGGGTCGTCGGTTTCCTCCGGATTGCGGCCGCCGAGTGCCAGCGAGTAGGGCCAGTTCCGGTGGAAGACCGCGTTGCCGTTGACGAACGGCGCGCGAGCGTCTTCCTCCTTCCAGCCGAGGATTTCGGTCGGGGTGAAGCCGCCACCGTAGCCCTCGAACTGGCCGCCGAAGTCCTCGTCGTGAACGAACTTCCGCATCATGTTCAGCGAGTTGATGACCTCTTCGTTGTTGACCGTGATCGGTCGGTCGCCGATCGGCCCGAAGAGGTTGTCGCGGCCGCCGAAGTACGCGCCGCCCCACGAGGACATGACCTCGTTGAACGTACAACAGGAGGTTCCCTCGTAGATGTCCCACTGGGTCGTAAAGCCGTAATCGACGTCAGCGTTGTCGTATGTGTCTGCGGCGATGTTCGACCACTCTTCCCATGTCATCGGCTCGGTCGCCCAGTTGTTGCTCTCGGGGCTGTAACCGGCTTCCTCGACGAGGTCCTTGCGGTACTGCATCGTCGGGAAGTCCGGGAACACCGGCACGCCGAACAGGTCACCGCTGCCCGGATTCCGTGCCGTGTCCGTGAACGCCGAGAAGTAGTTGTCCGACACGTCCGAAAGGAGTTCCTCGGGCAGCGTTTCGGAGAGGTTCTGGAGCTGCCCCCGCTGGATGAAGATATTCGTCCAGCCGTTGTCCATCAGGAACATGTCCGGGTTCGTCTCGCCAGCCGAGAGCAGTCGGTTGTAGTTCGACCGAGCCGCACCGGTGTCTTGGTCACGCGGGACGAATTCGATTTCGATGGAGTCCGGCAGGCCGTTGTCGTGCAGTGCCTGCTTGATCGCGTCGCCGTTGTTCTGGACAGCCACCGGGTCGAAGCCCCACTGGACCGTCGTGCTCTCGCCGCTGCTGCCATCGCCAGTCGAACCGCCGTCGCCGCCGTCACCGCTACCACCGTCACCACCGCCGACGAAGTCCGCACAGCCAGCCAGTCCACCGACGACACCTGCTGCGCCGGCGGCACGGACGAACCGTCGCCGGGAGACGCCTGTTGAGTTCCGCTCGCCGCTTGTGCCATTGTCCGACATATCTATTCTGAGCTATCCCGGACACACCTTAAAGGTTGTCCATAATTAACCACAGGTGTTGTTAATTGTCTCCCTCAGCCCGGCAATCGTGATATGTTATTGACTATTAAGCATCGTATAAATCTTTCAGTATATATACGCACGGATAGGTCAAACAGCTGTTTGCCACACAGAGAGTCTTAAACGCGCAAACTGAGGGGAAGTTTACCCACCCTGAGAAAGCAGCGGCTCGTTACTCGTACTGAACGTTCGTAATCGTAATCTCGGTAGCTTCGATTTCCTCGATGACGGCCCCCCAGCCACCGACTTCGTACGTCCCGTCGTCGGTAACCAGCGTCGCACTGATTCGACCGGCCAGTTGTGCCAGTGGGACGGGGTCCTTCCGACCGATACTACTCCCGGTGTAGTCGATGTCGGTGACCCGCCCTGTCAGCTCAACCGATTCTTTCGTTTCTGTATCGTACCCCACAATGACAGCCTCGATAATCGCGTCCTCATTCAACAGCGGTTCGATATCCCGGACAGCGTGGCGGAGGTCAACGTACGTCGTCGGGGTTTCCGGCGTCCGCTCAGTGTACAGTGTATCCCAGATTTCCCAGAGACAGGTCAGGAAGAACCAGTGGAAGACGTAGGTGTGGGTCCGATCCTTGACGAGCACGCCGTACTCGTTGACCGAGTCGTGGTGGGGCGCAAAACACGTCCAGGTCCGGTCGACCAGCACGAAAAACGGGGCCGGAATCTTGCGGTTTCGGGCTTCCGTACAGGTCCCTTCGATGTCGGAAAGCGGTGGGACTTCGTCGTCAGGCCCGGTACAGATGCTGAGTTTGATGTTCACGCCGCGGTCGTGGGCGGCAATGAGTTCCTCTCGAACCGCGTAGAACTGCTCCGGGTCCACACCGACCTGAATCTGGTTTTCGGCTGTTTCGATGAGTTCCCGGGCCCGGCTGACGACCGTTTCGAACCGCTTGACGATACTGACCTCGTGGTCTGATATCTCGGGCTGGTTCCAGCGCTCTTCGATCGTCTCTGCCGCGTCGAGGTACTTGCTCGACCGGGACCGGAGGTCTTCAAGGACCACATCTGGGTTGCGGGCGCGGGCGGTCAGGCTGTCCTGCTGGAACGTCTCGATATATCCCTTCGTTTCCAGGTCCCGGAGCACGTCGTAGATCCGTGGGTCCGGAACGTCACAGGAGTCAGCGATGTCGGTCGCCGATGCGGTCCCCAGCCCAAGTAGCGCCACGTAGGCCTCCGCCTGATACGGGGAGAGACCGGCATCTTCGAGGACATCGGTTAGTTCGCTGTCGTCCATGTGTGTACAGGGAAACTGAGAACGCAGTTAACGTGCATGGTTATCTATCGAAGTCCACGGTCAGTCCTTGCCCTCGACCGGCCACTGTGGCTGTTTCGGGGCCTCGATCCGGGCGCATTCCTCGTCGGTCAGGTCGACGTCGAGCGCCCCGACGTTCTCCTCTAGATGGTCCATCGTCCGTGGCCCGATGATCGGCGCGTCGACGACGTCCTGATGGCAGAGCCACGCCAGACTGACCTGTGCCGGTGTCGCACTCTTCGCGTCGGCGATCTCTCGCACCTCGTCGAGAACCGCCCAGTTCTCGTCGCTGAACCGGTTTGCCGTGTACTCGTCCGTACTTGCTCGGCCTTCGGATAGGTCCTCGTCGCGATCGTACTTTCCGGCGAGGAAGCCGCCGGCAAGGGGCGACCACGGGATGACGCCGACCCCTTCCATCTCGCAGACGGGCAGGAGGTTCGCCTCCTCGTGTCGGTCGACGGCGTTGTACTCCGGTTGCATCGAGACGAACCGCTCGTACCCGTCGATGTCCGCGGTGTACAGCGCCTTCTGAAACTTCCAGTTCGCCATCGTGCTCGCGCCGATATAGCGAACCAGCCCTTCGTCGACGAGATACGTCAGCGCGTCCAGCGTCTCCTCGATCGGCGTGTCGTCGTCCCATCGGTGGATCTGGTAGAGGTCGAGATAGTCGACGCCGAGGCGGTCCAGCGTGGCGTGACACTGGTCGATGATGTGTTTCTTCGAGAGCCCGCTCCCGTTCGGTCCCTCGTGCATATCGAAGTACACCTTCGAGGCCAAGACCAGTTCGCCACGACGAGCGGAGTCGATAGCATCGCCGAGTATTCGCTCGCTCTCGCCGTTCGAATACGCGTTGGCCGTATCGAAGAAGTTGATACCCAGATCGAGCGCCCGTTCGAGTATCCGACGGCTCTCGGCCTCGTCGTTTAGCATCCAGGGCTCCGCGCTCCCGAAGTTCATCGTTCCGAGACAGAGTTCGGACACGTCGAGGCCTGTCGACCCGAGCGTGGTGTATGTCACCGGCGAATCGCTCATGGCACTTTGTACCACAGCTGTTGTTAAAGAATTTTGGGACTCCGTACTGTTGTCCGAACATGAGCCGGGAACCCGCACCGGAAGAATCCGACCCGATGGGAGTACTCGAAACCCTCAGCGACGAATCCTACACCGGAGCGAACAGATGCTGGCCGTGTACAATCCTGAATCTGGGGCTCGTTGGAATCGTTGCCATGTTCTTGCGCGCACGCAACCGTCCGCGGGTGAGCCTGCTGATCGGCGTTGTCGGCGTCGCGGTGGTCTACCTTCGGGGGTATCTGGTTCCGTACACGCCCGAATTTGCCCCGCAGTTGGTGGCGGCGTCACCGGTCCCGGACGAGTGGTTTCACGGGGAGTCCGCACACGACGCGGCAACGCAGGAAGCCATGGGCCACGAGAAGCGTGACTCGCTGGCTGAGGATGTGGAACTGGACGGCGAAACCATCCTCCGGGAACTCTCGGCAGCAGGTGTCATCGAACTTGAGGGGGAGCAACTGTTTCTCACGACGGCTGTAGACACGGCGTGGCACGAGCAAATGGACGAACTGGCAGCGGAATCACTTGAGGCTCTCTCGACGACACTGCAGGCGTCGCTGGAGCAGGTCGGGCACGCGGAACCGTACGTCGACGACGCGGAGTGGATCGCACTCGGCACCGATCATAAACAACTCCTCCCCCGGCCGGTCGTCGTCGCCGAGCTCGCAGCGTACGAGGTCCTTGGTGAGCGTCTCGACGACGAGCGACTCAGAGTCGCTGGCGCGGAAGCCTTCCGGATGTTTCTCCATAGGTGCCCGGTCTGTGACTCCGACCTGGTCGAATCGTCGTCGGTGTCATGCTGTGGCGGCCATCTGGGACCGCGTCAGGACCCCGATGAGACGCTCGTCTGTCCGACCTGTGAGCAGCGACTCTATACCTTTAAAATGGGCGACAACTGAAACGGACACGGAACGGGCGAATCCGTGTCAGAGTCGGTGTTCGAGACGCTATCCGGGTTCTGTTCGGGGGGAGACGACGGACGGGAACGGCGGGAGAGTCCCGCCTGACCGCTGGTGCGTGCGGTCCCGTGGACAACCATGCTGTGTGACAGACGGTTGGCGCCGGCCGGGTTGAGGGATGGGGATGCTGGTGACCTGACGGGATTGCCACCTGGCCCCGGATAGCAGGGAGAGTGTACCCAGCCAATAGGTTAGTACAACGACTGTTGTAAATAGATTTTGGTGGGTGAAGAACACTGCCTATTAAATCCTCGCACACGGAGATGATGGTATGAAGAATATCGACGACCTCGTCGACAGTGCGTCCGACCTGGCACAGCGTGGCCTCTCTAAGGGCGAGATTGCTGATGAACTCAACGTCTCCCGGGAGACGGCGAGTTGGCTTGTCGAACGCAGCGGCACCGGCACGGAACCGGATACGAGCGACGACGGCGGTCCCCACGACATCCACGTCGACTGGTCCGCCGTCGGTCGTGACAGCAACCGGCTGTACCACGCAGGAGCGGCGATGGCTGACCTGCTCTCGAAGAAAGGCGACGACGTGGACCTCACCATCGGCATCGAGAAAGCCGGCGCACCGCTTGCGACGACCGTTGCCCGGGAACTGGAAACGGACCTCGGGACGTACGCCCCGACCAAACACCAGTGGGACGACGACGAGAGCGAAACCAGCGATGGCTCGTTCTCACGAAACTTCGCGCAAATTCGGGACCGAGACTGCTACGTGGTCGACGACACTATTACGAGCGGCAAGACGATGGGGGAAACCATCGACGCGATCCACGAACAGGGCGGCAATCCCGTGGCCTGCGTCGTGCTGGCTGACAAGCGCGGCATCGGCGACATCCGCGGCGTCCCGGTGTACTCCCTGCTACAGGTGATCCGAGTCGGCAGCGACGGCGACTCGTAACGGCCCTGACGAGTGGCCCGGCCACGCGTTTTGCCGGGCAGTCGCCGGACCTGCGCGGCCGCGCGAGAGACTATCCTTTTATTCGTGCCGTGCGTAATTCGCTGTATGACTGTACTGTCGTTTGACGAACAGGGCGTGGATGTCGTCTACGAAGGGACGGAGTTCCGCCTTGAAAAGGCCCTCATCGAAGACGCCGTCCAGAAGTCGTATCCGAACGTGACCGACCACGAGGTCCTACAGATGGTTGAACCGGAACCCGCGCTGTCGGGAGAACCCCAGCGTATCGCCGAGATTGTGAACTGACACGGGACAAATTCCTTTGAAGGATATAGAACTGTCGTGGGAAATTAATTCTTGCTGAGAACCTATATCCCGTTTGTAGGCGTTTAACTCGGTGATTATGCGCTAATTAACCATCCGAACAGTAGGCATTTAAGCCGTCAGCGCACACTGGGAGATAATGTCAGACCCACGTATCGCCGGGGCCAGCGTGACACATTTCGGGAAACACCCCGAGCGAACCGGCCGAGACCTGTTCGCCGAGGCCGGACTGGAAGCGCTTTCGCAGGCCGGAATCGACCCGGACGACGCTGAGGCCCTCTATTACGGCAACTTCATGGGAGAGCTCGCGGAACATCAGGGCCATCAGGGCCCGCTGATGGCCGAGGCCATCGGGCTGGACGTTCCAGCGACTCGCGTCGAAGCAGCCTGTGCATCCGCCGGGACAGCCGTTCGTGAAGCCGTCAAGACGATCCGGAACGGCGAGGCGGAGGTCGTCGTCGTCGGCGGCGCGGAGCGGATGACCAACATCGGGACGGCAGCGGCGACGGACGCGCTCGCCATCGCCGCCGACGATCTCTACGAGGTCCGTGCCGGGATGACCTTCCCCGGGGCCTACGCGCTGATGGCCCGGTCGTACTTTGACCAGTACGGCGGCTCCCACGAGGACCTCGCGCACATTGCCGTCAAGAACCACGAGCACGCGCTGGTCAACGAACACGCACAGATTCAAAAGGAGATCACGGTCGAGGACGCTACCGAGGCCCCGACGATTGCGTCCCCGCTGGGCCTGTACGATTCCTGTCCGATTACGGATGGCGCTGCAGCCGCCGTCCTGACGACGGAGTCCTACGCCGAGGAACACGATCTGGACGCCCCAGTCGCCATCACCGGAACCGGCCAGGGCGGCGACAATCTCGCGTTACAGGACCGTCCGCATCTGGCACAGACGCCCGCCGCTGACAAGGCTGCGGAGGAGGCTTACGAAGACGCCGGCGTCGGTCCCGACGACGTCGATTTCGCCGAAGTCCACGACTGTTTCACTATCGCGGAGGTGTTCGCAATCGAATCGCTTGGCTTCTACGAGCGCGGCGAGGGCATCGCTGCGGC
This sequence comes from Haloarcula sp. H-GB5, assembly GCF_054850705.1. Lineage (NCBI taxonomy): Archaea > Methanobacteriati > Methanobacteriota > Halobacteria > Halobacteriales > Haloarculaceae > Haloarcula > Haloarcula sp. H-GB5. The sequence goes on from NZ_JBTWBG010000002.1 coordinate 1,282,508, forward strand.
ACGCAACGGCGAGACGACCCGCGACGGCGACCGTCCGATAAATCTCTCGGGCGGGCTGAAAGCCAAGGGTCACCCGGTCGGCGCGACCGGCGTCGCCCAGCTAGCGACCGTTGCCTGGCTCCTCGACGGGTCGCACCCGCGGGCCGACGCCGTCCCGGACAGCACCGTCGGCGTCGCGCACAATGCGGGCGGCACAGTCGCGTCTACGACCGTCCACATCATGGAGGTGCGAGAATGACTGAATCTGCACAAGACGGCGAATACGACGCGTGGCTCGACAGCATCGAATCGGACAACGGCTACTACCTCGAATGTTCGAACGGCCACGGCTGGCTGCCGCCCCGGCGGGTGTGCCCACGCTGTCACGACCAGGACCTCTCGGAGGTCGACCTGCCGGAGTCCGGCGAAATCGCGAGCCACACGACGATCACGGTCCCGACGCCGCAGTTCGAGGACGACGCGCCCTACGTCACCGCTATCGCCGACTTCGGACCGGTTTCGGTAACGGGACTCGTCCGTGACGTTGATCCCGACGACGTCTCCATCGGCGACGTAGTCGGCCTCGATGTCGGCGAGCGCGTAACGACCGGGGAGAGAGCGGTCGTGTTCCGACCGCGCTAAGGCTCAGTTCTCGACTGTTACCGACGTCACTCTGTCACGGACCACGTCGACGAACTCACCGGGATGTTCGACGTGGGGCAGAAGCAGCGAATCGCCGAACACGACGAGCATCGCGTCCGCCTGCTCGGCTAGGTCACGACCCTTCGAGAGCGGCGTGATGTCGGCGTCCTCACCCCAGACCAGCGTCACGGGCACGTCGAAGCTGGCCAGTGTTTCGCCGAGGTCGTCTTCCGGATCGAGGAAGCCGGAGACGAACGACGCCGGCGCGAATCGCGCACCAGGCTGGTGACCGCTTTGCCACTCGTAGTCGACGATGTCCTCGGTGAGGTTGTCCATGTCGTAGTAGCCGTGGTCGGCGTGGAAGTGCCGGATAGAAGGCTTCGAGACGGTGAGGTTGTAGATGGCCTCGCCGATGACGGGGGCGCGCAGGAGCGAGCGGAGCCAGACGGTGCGATTCCCCATCGAACTGTCCGTCGGGCAGACGAGGACGAGTTCCTTCACGTCGACCTCCTGTGCCGCGCTGGCGGCGTAGGCCCCGGTCAGCGACGACGCGACGACAGTCGCGTCGGTGGTGTTGTCCTCGATAAAGTCCCGTACAAAGGCCGTGTACAGCGATGCCGAGTACAGCAGCGGCGGCCGGTCCGTCTGCCCGAAGCCCGGCAGATCCGGCGCGATGACGTGGTAATCCTCCGCCAGCGTGTCGAACACCGTATGGAACTCGTGGCTGCTGGCAGCGGCGTTGATGCCGTGGAACAACGCGAGGTCCGGATCCGACGGGTCGCCGGCCTCGGTGTACGCGATATCGAACCCGCGCCAGCGGTACGTTCCCTGTTCCCCGTCGAGCATTGGTTCGAACGCACCGGCCCGCGACTGCAGCACGCGGTTGGCAGCGGCTGTCGCGCCGACCGCTCCGACGACCGCACCGAGCGCCTTGCGGAGTTTCATACTGATGACTTGGGGCCCCGAGTATGTTATACATGCTGGACGAGCGGCAGATGGCTGTCGCTATCGGCCCGGGCAAACGTGGTTCCGTAAACGCGACAGCCCCGGACTTAGCTCCCGTCGCGAGGCTCGTCGAGACACTCTCGGAGCGGCGCGAGGACCTCGTCGACGACCGTGTATGGGTCAGTGTGGCGCTCGATGACGGCGTCGACGTACTGCTCGATACCGCCGCGGCGGTCGAGTTCGTCGACCAGTAGCTCGTTGGCGTCCTCCCGAAGCAGGGTTCGGATTTCGGCGGCGAATCGCTCCCGTGCCTGTCCCTCACGTCGGCCGGTTCGGTCCAGATACTCGCCGTGGTCGGCCAGCGTGTTCAGGAAGTCCTCGACACCTTCGCCCCGATTGGCAACCGTCTCTACGATAGGGGGGTCCCACGTCTCCGGCTCGTCGTCCACAGCACCGGCGTCGTCGGTGGCCGCGTCGTCACTGTCACTGGCGAGTTCGGTCGCGCCGTGGTGGCCGGAGTTCGGCCGGCCGCTCTGTCCCTGAAGCATCTCTCGGAGCTGCTGGACGGTCCGGTCGGCCCCGTCGAGATCGGCCTTGTTGACCACGAACACGTCACCGATTTCGAGGATGCCGGCCTTGAGCATCTGCACGTCGTCGCCGCTACCCGGGGGCACGAGTACGGCGACGGTGTCAGCAGTGCGGACGATGTCGACCTCGTTCTGGCCTGCGCCGACCGTCTCGACGATGATCTTGTCTTTGCCGAACGCGTCCAGCGCGGTCACGGCGTCGGTCGTCGCCGTCGACAGCCCGCCGAGGGACCCACGCGCGGACATCGACCGGAAGAACATGTCCATGTCGCCCGCGTTCGAGGCCATCCGTATCCGGTCGCCCAGCACTGCGCCGCCCGAGAACGGTGACGACGGATCGATGGCGATGACACCGACAGTCAGTCCCTGCTCGCGATAGGTCGCCGCAACCTTGTCGACCAGCGTGGACTTGCCCGCGCCGGGGCTGCCAGTGACGCCGATAACGTCGGCCGTTCCGGTGTGCTGGTGCAGGTCGGAGATTATCTCCCGATACCCCGGCGAGCGGTTCTCTATCTTCGTGATGACCCTTGCGAGGGCGCTGTGCTTACCCGCGAGCAGGTCAGCGACGAGATCGCTCATCGCTCGGGCGCGTTCTCGTGGATGTAGTCGATCATCTCCTCCATCGACGCACCCGGACCGAAGATTTCGTCGACGCCCTGCCCCCGAAGTTCCTCCTGATCGTCATCCGGGACAATGCCGCCGACGAGGATGAGCCGGTCGTCGAACGCGTCGTACTCCTTCAGCCCGTCGAGAATCTTCGGGACCAGTGTGTTGTGTGCCCCCGAGAGAATAGAGATACCGACGACATCCACGTCCTCCTGTACGGCGGCCTGCACGACCTCGTCGGGCGCGCGATGGAGCCCCGAGTAAATCACTTCGAAGCCGGCGTCACGGAGCGCCCGTGCGATGACGTGTGCGCCCCGGTCGTGACCGTCGAGTCCGACTTTCGCCACCAGACACCTGATGGTCCGTTCCGTCTGCTCCTGCTCGACACTCATGGCAGTACGTACCGCGCGGTGTGTTTTCATTCTTGCCCTATTCATCATGACTTATCTCGGGGACAAGTGCTCTTCTGAGCAAGAGGCCTGTAAACAATTACCACTACCTTGGTCGTGGGAAACAGCGGTCTCCCGAGTAGTCGGTTTCACGTCGGCTATAGCCCACAGAGGTCGTATTGCGTGAGCGAAACGGCCAAGTACACACTCACAGACTCCGAGGGAGGGATTCCAGAGAACGACAATTCTAAGTTCGCTGCTAGCGGCGTTTCCACCAGTGCGAACAGTCGCCGTCATCCCCGCGTACAACGAGTCGAGCACCATCGGGTCGGTGATCGACGGAACGAGCCGCTACGTCGACGAGGTCGTCGTCGTCGACGACGGGTCGTCGGACGATACCGCGGCAATCGCCCGAGAGCACGGCGCACACGTCGTCACACACGTCTTTAACACCGGTGTCGGTGGGGCCGTCAGGACGGGGTACCAGTACGCGATCCGCCACGACTACGACTTCGTCGTGCAGGTCGACGCCGATGGCCAGCACGACCCGGAGAAGATTCCGACCCTGCTGGACCACGCCGAGGACGCGGACATGGTCATCGGCAGCCGCTACCTGAACGAGAGCATCGACGACTACCCGCTCATCAGGCGGCTGGGCATCACGTTCTTTACGACCGTCGTGCGGAAGCTCGGCGGCATCGACATCACCGACGTGACGAGCGGCTTCCGCGTCTACCGTGTGTCGGCACTACAGGACATCCTCCACCGCTCGGACAACCACTGGGCGGTCGAACAGACGCTCGATGCGGCCCAGCGCGGCCAGCGGATCGAAGAGGTATCGATAGAGATGCCGATCCGGGACGAGGGTGAGTCGCAGTTCAGCCTCGACACGCTCGTGCTCTACCCGTTGCGGATGACTGACACGGTGTTTCGCGTCCTCCTCTTTCGCTAACTATGGTCTTTGGATTCGACTACTCACTGGTCAATCTCCTGTCGCTGGTCGTCGGCCTGGCCTTCCTCGCGAACGGCTACATCATCGTCCGAAGCGAACGCGAATCGTTAGAGCTGTTCGTGATGTCGCTGCTGCTCGGCACGGGACTCATCGTCGTTGCTATCGTCCCCAACGTGTTCGAGATCGTGGCGCGGCTGCTGGGCTTGGAGTGGAAAGCCCGGGCCATCCTCGTCATCTCGAACCTGACGCTGTTCGTCGCGGTGACGTACCTGCTCAACCGTATCGGGCACATGTACGACCGGCTGTCGCGGCTGAACGAGGAGCTGAGCCTTCTCCGGAGCGAACTGGAGGAACACCAGCTACGGACCGAGGACGAGCAGGATGACTGACCGTGCGGTACTGTCGATAGATTTCGAGCTGTTCACGCAGACGCCGGCGTACCGGAGCGCGTCGGGGACGACCGACCGCGACGGTGTCGGCCTCGATGGTGGCCGGTTTTTCAGGGAGACACTCGCAAAACACGACGCGGATTCGACCGCGTTCGTAGTGTCGTCAGTCGCCCAATCTCATCCCGACGCCGTGCGGGCACTCGCCGATGCGGGTATCGAGATCGCCTCGCACACGCACACACACCAGTTGCTCTCCGATCTCGACAGCGAGGAGCGGCGGGCGGAGTTGTCACAGTCGAAGGACGTGCTGGAGCGAGCCACCGACGAGCGGGTCTCAGGGTTCCGCGCGCCCGCCTTCGACATCACCGACGACCACTTCGACCTGCTTGCCGATATCGGGTACACGTACGACTCTAGCGTCGTCTCAAGCCGGTCGATTCCGGGGTGGTACGGCGGCGAGTACGACCTCCACGAACCTGCCCCGGCGACGGCAGTCCACCCGGACGCACCGGACAGCATTACTGAGTTCCCGGCGAGCGTCATGCCCGGCCTGCAGTTGCCCCTCACTGGGACCTGGCTCCGGTTTTTCGGCCCGCGGTACACGATTTTGGGCATGAAGCTGCTGGCCCGCCGGGGCATTACGCCGATGCTGTACGTCCATCCGTGGGAACTGGTGGACCTACCGGCCGTCGAGGGGGTGCCGACGCGGGTGTACGTCAGGACCGGCGACTGGATGCGACGGGCCGTCGAACGGATTCTACAGCAGGACTTCGAGTTCACGACCGCACGGGCCGTTCTGGAGGACGATGAAGCAGCCGCGACACGGCTCCACAGGGGCGAGACGCCGTGACGAACCGGGCTCGTGATCTGGGGATCACGGTCGCCCAGTACGGACTCGCCGTCGTTGCGCTGGCGTGGCTGCTCACGCAGTTCGACATCGCCAGCGCGGTCGACCTGCTCGCCGGCGTCGAGACCGAAACAGCGCTCGTGATTGTCGCCGTCAGCGTTCTCGGCATCTGTGGCCGAGCCTACACATGGCACGCGGTGATGACCCCACTTGCGCCCGCTCAGTTCCGGACCGCCGCCGGGACGACGCTCATCGTGAACTTCGTCAATCAGTTGCTCCCGTCGCGGCTCTCCGGGCGGCTAGCCGCGCCGTTTGTCCTCCGGAGCCAGACCGGGATGGCCTACAGCGACGCCGCGGCCGCCTCAGCGCTTCACACCGCCATCTTCGCGCTATACTACGGCGTGGCAGCGACCGCAGGGCTCGTGCTGGCGATTCCACTGCTCCGGCTCGAACTCCTCGTGCTACTGGCGCTCGCGACGAGCCTGTACTTCGTGGCCGGTCTGACAGTACTGTTTGGCGGCCTCAACCTCGCCTATCTGGACCGGCTTATCGGCTGGCTGTCCGGGGTGGCGGTCCGGGTTCCGCGCGTCGGTGAGGCACTCGCGTCGCAGCTCGACGGCCTGCTCGAATTCACCGACAGCTCGACCACGACATTTCGGTCACTGGTGAGCGAGCCAGCAGTGTGGCTACGCTACGCAGTCGGCTGGGCCGTCGACCTCGTGCTTGCGCCCGGCGTCCGCGTCGGCCTGCTGCTGGGAAGTTTCGGCGTCGCGTTCGAACCGCTGGTCGCGTTGCCGCTGTACCTGCTGGTCGCGTACACCGTGACGCTCCTGCCGCTGACGCCCGGCGGGATCGGTGTTACCGAAGCGACGGCGACGGCGGTGTTCGTCGCGCTGGGCATCCCAGCGGAAGTCATCATCCCCATCATCTTCGTCGACCGGTTCCTGAGTATCTACCTGCCGTCGCTCGCGGGCTGGTATCCCTCTGTTCGACTCGACGTCACGTCACTGACGACAGAATAGCCGGCCCGAGAGAGTCACGTCAAGACGGACTCAGAACGGCGGATGGCGGCTCGTGTCGCACTCGCCGTCACGTTCCAGAATAAGGGTGTACTGGTTCGCTGCGAGTTCCTGCTCGTCGGCGAACTGGTCCGTATGTGGGACGACGCCGAGCCGGAGCAGGTCGGTGAACGAGCCGGGCGTCGGTCGCTGGGGCACGAAGTTCGGCGGCCGCTCCCCGAACTCGGCGACGATTCGGTAGTTGTACTCCTCGTTCAGGAGGCTCCGGAGATAGGTGGCCTGTGCGTCGCCATTCCGGTAGTAGGTGTCCTCCTTGAGATACAGCAGATCCCGGTACCCGATCTGGATGTATCGGGGACACGCCATCGCTTCCTCCGCCTCCGAGTCCTGGCCGGCGACGTGTCGAGCGGTCAGCGAGTGCGGGACGGCGGTGTCCTGAACGTGGACACGGTACGTCTCCACCACGTCTCCGTCGTCGCTGTTGTCTTCGAGCCACGCTGTTGCTTCGTCTCGGGGCATCGACGCAAACTGTGCTGTCCCAACGCTGGCGTAAACGGCCGTCGTCACCAGCAAGATAGCCATCACCGGCCGCGCCAGAGACGACGAGCGTTCACGGAGGGCCACCAGTCGTCCGCCGACGAGCAAGGCAATGAGCGGGAACGTCGGCAGGAGGTGGTGCACCCGGAAGTCGTGCCACTGGGAGAACATCGCGATATAGGCCACCAGTCCCGTCAGGACGAGGACAGTGCCGTGGACGCCGGAACTGCGGTCACGCAACGTAGCGACAGTTGCCACGACGCTGGCGGCGGCCGCGGTAACCAGCGGCAGTCCCAGCGCACTGAAGTAGCCCCGCAGGAACCACCACCACATCGGGGCGTCGGGACCCGTTGGGTGGCTCATCCGCGAGGTCGAGCCGCCGAACACCCGCTCGATGAAGGGGTCGGCCCCTGCCACGAGCGCGGTCGGGAACCCGAGCACGATCATGGCGAAGCCGAGCAGTGCGCCACTCAGCAGGAGCTTCGGCCGGTACAGCGTCTCCGTCAGCGGCGCGTCAGTAGCATTGGCACGCAGCAGGAAGGCGACGCCGATAAGCAGGATGACCGGTGCGGCCGTCAGTTTGAACGCAATCGCGACGCCGCCGGCAGCGCTCGCTGCCAGAAACAGCGTTCCGTCGTCGGTCTGGACGTACCTGACCAGCAGATACAGCGTGAGGAGGACGAACACCAGCGCCGGCATGTCCTCGCCGGCCTCCTTCGAGATGGTGAGGAAGCCGAAAGTCAGCGAGAGCACGACGGCCGAGAGCCGGCCGGCGTTGCGCCCCTCGATTGCGACGCCGAGGCGGTACGTGAGGTAGACGACACAGAGCGCGGCAACGACGTTAGTTAGCCGGATAGAGACGAGGCTCCAGGTCCAGATCCACTCAGGGGTCCCGGCCCAGACCTCGTAGTGGCCGAACTCCCAGCCGGGGAAGGCAATCGTAGTGAACGCGCCGAGGTCCCCAGTGAAAGCCGCGACGAGTACGACAGGGAGGATAGCGAGCGCATAGAGGTACAGCGTCGCGCCGAAGGGGGCCCGACCCCACTCGATGCCGGCTTTGAGCCCCTCGAAAGTCGGTTCTTCGAGGACCGACCCGTAGACGACCATCGCGTCGAGCAAGCGGCTGTACTCGTCACGGGTCGCGAAGTTCGGGATGCGGTGCCAGAACCAGAACCCGACCATAACAGCCGACAGCAGGAGCACGTAGCGGAGGTACGGGTCGTCCCGGAGGTCCGCCCGTACTTGTTCGACAGCACGTCGGGGCAGTGACCGCCAGCCACTCATCGTGTCAGTGCTCCGGTGTGTGTGTTGAAAAGGCTGCCCTTCTCAGAAGTAGTCGGCATCGAACTCCCGGCGGAAGATGTAGTGATTGGCGTATCCCCGAACATACTTGGCAAACAGTGAGAGGTACCCTTCGTCAGCCTCTCTACGCGCGGACGTGGCCACACAGGAGTCGGCGTCGTAGGCGATTCGGCCGTAGTCTTTCATCCGCAGTGAGAGTTCCGTGTCCTCCATGAACGGGATGTCCTCGTCGAAGCCGCCCGCGGCTTCGAAGGTGTCGGCCCGGAAACTACAGTTGAAGCCCGGTTGCTGGACGAAGCCCAGCGGCCAGGACACCCGATACCAGTAGTCCGACAGCAGTTTGAACAACACGCGGTGTTTGAGACTGTCTTCGAGTGGCCGTGCGGGCCCGCCAACGCCGATCACCTCGTCGTCAGCGTAGTGCCTGAGATGCAGGCGGACCCAGTCCTCGGGAACCACCGTATCTGCATCGGTGAACAGCAGAATCGGCGCTGTCGCGGCTTCGGCTCCGCGATTCCTGGCGATTCCCGCCCCGCCTTCGTCGCACCGAACGACGGTGTCGACGAAGGGGGTGTCACGGGCCACCTGTTCCGTGCCGTCGTCGCCGCCGACTACGACGATCAGTTCCACGGACTGTGACTCGAAGGGAGCCAGACAGCGGGCCAGCGACTCCGCCTCGTTGTAGGCCGGGACGATGACTGCGGCGTCCATCTGAGCAGCAGGTACATCGTACAGACAGAAATAGCAAGCGATGCGACGGCCTGCCCGACGCTCAGGCGGTCACGAACGCCGTGCGAGAGCAGTCCCCGCGAGAACAGCGACGAGTGCAATACCGGCGAGTGTCCCGAACAGCGCCGTCGCGTTCGCAAAGGCCAGAATCGACCCCGCGAGACCGCCGCCGAGCGCGCCGACACCGAACACGCCCAGATACGTGAAGCCATACGAGAGTCCGCGCGTGCCGGCAGGCGTGTATTCCGCGACGGCAGCCTGATACATCGGCTGGACGACGAACAGCGCGACGCCCAGAAGCGCACCGAGCACCGCCAGCGGACCGAAGCCCATCGCCGACACCGGAACGAACAGCGCCGCAAGGGCGGCAAGCACCAGGAACGAGCCAGCGATACCGTATTCGACTGGAATCCGGTCGGTCAGTTTGCCGCCGGCGTACTGGCCGAGGACGCCGATGAGCAACAGGCCGGCGTAGAAGTAGTCCTGTGGCTTGAGCGTCTGGCCCGTCCCGGCCTCGATACCGAGCGCCGACAGGACGCTGGGAGGCAACAGGGCCTCTATCGGGATGGGCTCGAAGCCTGGCAAGTCTCGCAGGAGTTCCGGGAGAAACGTGAGGACGCCGCGGTAGTACAGCCCCGAGCACATGACGACAAGGAACACGAGCAGGAAGCTCCCGGCCAGCAGATGCTTGCTCTCCGAGAGGAACTCCTCAAGCGAGTCGATACCACTACTTGCCTTCGACCCGCCGTCAGTCGCGGTCGCCACTGCTGCCGTCTCGTCGAAGCTCGCCTGCGAGGCGTAGACGGCGGCGAGCAACGCCGGAACGCCGAGGACGAGCGCGACCGTCCGCCACTCGGCGACCAGCAGGAGAATCGCGGCGACGAGTGGGCCGAGGCCGATGCCGAGGTTGCCGGCGACGCCGTGATAGGCCAGTCCGGTCCCGCGCTGTTCGACACCTTTGCTGATGAGCGAGAGCCCCGCCGGGTGGTAGACGCTGGCCGAGAGCCCCCAGAGGACAAGCGCCAGCGCGATGACGACCATACTCGGAGCCAGTCCAAGCAGGATATACGAGCCGCCCATGCCGAGCAGACAGCCCGTGATGAGGCGACGGGAGCCGATACGGTCGACGACAATACCGCCAGGGAGCGCGCCCGCCCCGAACAGGCCGTAGCCCAGCGTCACGATGACGCCGACCGTCGCCGTCGTCACGTTGAACTGTGCGATACCGAGGTTGATGAGGTCGAACTCGGTGAGCCAGATGACGACGAATATCGGGACCGCCATCTCGTAGGTGTGGACCAGACCGTGTGCGAGCATGACCAGCGCGGTGATCGCTCGGTCGTTCGCGTTCACACTGTGGTTCGTGTCTGCCGCCGGCAAGTGTGTGACGGTTCCGCGCATCTACGCGTGCGCCTTTTTACCCCTTCCCAGAACCAGGGGTGGGTTTTTATGTCCGAACAGTATAGGCGGCAAGTGTGAGCAAGATCAAGGTGTCACTTCCGGACCAAGTCGACTCGGACATCCAGCGACTCGTCGAACAGGGCGAGTTCCTCAACCGTGATCAGGCCGTGGAAGACCTCCTGAAGCGAGGGATTTCGGCCTACAATACCACGACCGAAGAGACCGAGACGCTCGATGAAGAGATTTTCGACCAGACGGCCTCCGAACAGCAGGACCCGGCGATGCAGGACGATTTCCTCTAATCGCGGTTCTGTGAGAGCCGGCTGTCGTCCTCGGATGCCCGCTGTCCGGAGCCGTTGTCTTCCTGCCGCTGTTGTTTCATTTTTGCGCCGGGTTTCGGACCTCTATCGACTGACTCGTAGGGCGTTTCCGCGATGCTCTCCGGGATGATGTACCACGCGAGGCCACCGCCAACGACGGTTCCGCCAACAAACGTTACAGCGACAATCGGTAGTTCCGAACCACCGTACAACGTCACAAGCCCCATCGAGACGCCGAAGAGGAGTGCGAAGCCGACTTGCGTATATCTGAGAAATCGTTTCCGGTCGGCGTCCGTCATTGAGGGACCGACCATCAGCGGCCCCCGGTACAGACTGGGTGTGTCCGGTTGACCATCAGTAGAAGCCCCGCTCTACGTCTTCCTCGATGACGTCTTCGAACTCCGCGTCGAGTAGTTCCTCCGCTTCCTCGAACGTCTCAGTGAGTTCGCTCATCTGGTCTGGTCGGTCGTGGTGATCGAACTCCATCGGGCCATAGGCCGGGGAGTCCATCGCGTCCATCATGTCCTCAAGCAACGCTTGCGGCGACGTGGGTGCGTCCGCATGCGTTTCGAGCACCGTTTCGAGGTTCTTAGCCTTCTCCTTGGCGTCGTCCTCGTCCTCCGGTCCCTGCTGGACGCCGAAGATGCCCGACCCGTCATTCGGGAACAGCGGGTCGATATCGTCGTCGATGCGGCGGGCCACTTGCGACCCGACGCCCTGTACCTCGAAGGGGTTCTTTGCATATGTCTTCAGCTGGTAGACACCGGCGTCAGGGTGACCGAAGTAGATGTCCTCGCCGATTCCGTTCGCGCGGTCGCCCCCGACGGCACGCCAGTCCCCCGGATTGGCATTGCTCTCCATCACGTCTTCGAGAATGTCCTGCCAGTCGCGAACGCGCATTGTCAGTCGCTTGTTCGGCCTGGGTCAGAATGAACCCATCGGTCCTGAATGGCACAGCGACCGACTGGTCATCGCTGTGCGGAAGCCAAAGACCCTCGCCAGCCGGCGTGTCAGTCACGTAGCCGAACGGCTTTACTCCCCGGAACAGCCAGACGTGGTATGGAAAGCGAACGCAACGTCCTCGGCGGGGAGCTAGCTCCCTGCTCGATGGACCCGGAGACGGGGTTCATGCGCGACGGCTACTGCTACCCGCTCCAGCGCGACCCGGGACGGCACGAGATCTGTGCCGTGATGACGGCTGAGTTTCTGGAGTACAGCAAGGCACAGGGCAACGACCTCGTGACGCCGCGGCCGGAGCTGAACTTTCCGGGCCTCGACCCGGGCGACCACTGGTGTGTCTGCGTTCCGCGCTGGATAGAGGCCCACGAGGCCGGGCACGCACCGCCGGTGAATCTCGACGCGACGAGCGAGGACGTGCTCGAAGACGTGTCGCTGGAGACGCTCAAAGAGTACGCCGCCGACACCGAGTCCGATGCCGATGCGACCAGCGAATGAGCGCCGGCGCGAACGACTTTTGAGGGACCGCCCCGTCGCTTGGGTCGTGCAACAGGGGAGGGCCGAAGCATGAGCGTAGACCGTGTTCGCGGTGTCGTCGTCGACATCGAGGAGCCGAAGACGGTGAACACCCAGTACGGCGAGAGCGACCTCTGTGAGGTGACGATACGCCCCGACCGCGGGGCCGGCGAACCCACGACAGTCACACTCTGGGGGAAGTGGACCGAGAACGCCGCCGTCATCGAGACGGGCATGGAGATCGCCGTCTACAACCCCGACGAGCGGGAGTATCAGGGCGAACAGCAGTACTCCGTCGGCGGCGACGCCACGCTCGTCGTCCAGCCGGACTTCCTCGTCGACGTGACCGACATCCGGGCGTGGGTGCAGTGCCCGCGGATGTACTACCTCCGGAAACTCGACGGCGCAGAGCACGCCTACCCGCTTGTGAAGGGGACGGTCGTCCACGAGGTGTTCGGCGACCTGCTCCGCGGTCGGGACCTCGACGCCGCCATCGAAGAGCAGGTCGACGCCGCCGGCTTGGACATCGGACTGCTCGGCCGAGAGGCCGACGAGGTGGCCGGCGACGTGCGCGACCACGCGTCGGCTATCCAGGGGTGGCTCCAGCAGGGGACGCTGACTGAGACGGATGGAGCGGCGACAGCCGCTGACAACTCGGAGCGGGACTTCAGTCCCGCGGAGAGCGAGTGGCGCTCCGAGATGACGCTCATCTCCGAGCGGTTCGGCATGAAAGGGCGGGCCGACGCCGTCCGGCGCGGGATGCCCGTCGAGCTCAAGACCGGCAAGAACACCAAGCGGGAGCCGCGGTTTCAGGACAAGATTCAGGCGACGGCATACGCCCTGATGCTGGGCGAGCGCGCGGCCGGCGCGGGCAGCGCCGTCGACGCGGCCCCGGATACCGGGACACTCCTCTACACGAAAAACGCCGCCGTCGACCGGAACGAGGAGAGCGGCGATCTCTCGCCGGCCAAGGAGTTCTCCATCGGGAGCGGGCTGCTGAACTACGTCGTTCGGACCCGCAACGCGATTGCGGCGATGGAGTACGACTCTAGCGTGCCGACGGGCTACGAGGCCAACGCCAAATGCGAGTACTGCTTCGAGCAGGACACCTGCATGGCCGTCTCCGGCCGCCTCGACCAGGAATCCAAGGCGGGAACGGTCGGTCGGGCGGTGCCCGAAGAAGAGCTGGAGTACTTCGAGCGGTTCTACACGGCCGTCGAGGCCGAGCGCCGGTCCGTCCACCGGGAGTACGCGAAGCTCTGGGAACAGACGCCCGAGGAGCGCGCCGACAACGACCGGGCGCTCATCGACCTGGAACCCACCGGTCGCCGGGAACTCGACGGCGGCCGCTGGGAACTCCGCGCGACAGGGACCGGTGCCGTCTCGAAGATCCGCGAAGGCAACCTCGTGCTCGCCAGCGACGGCGACCCGGTGACCGGCAACGCCGAACTGGCGCGGGTCGAGCGACTGGGCAACGAGGCGCCACGCGCCTCGGACAGCGGGAACGGCGACGCCGTGAACGCGGAAATCGTCGTCACGGCTGACGAGCCGCTTGACCTCCGCCGACTGGACGTGTACCCCTCCGAACTGACGACCGACCGGCTCCAGAACGCGCTCCACGACGCCGTGCTCCTCCAGTCGCCCGAGCAGAAGGACGTGCTGTTCGGGCGGCGCAAGCCGGAATTCAGTTCAGTCGATGAGACGTTCATCGACAACAACGACGCCCAGAACGAGGCCGTCCAGTTGGCGGTCGGTGCCGAGGACTTCGCGCTCGTCCATGGGCCGCCGGGGACGGGCAAGACGTACACGCTGGCGCGGATGGTCCGGGCACTGATAGCCCGGGGCGACCGCGTCCTGCTCTCGGCCTTTACCAACCGCGCCGTCGACAATCTGCTGGAAGCGCTGGAAGACCAGGGGTACACCGACATCGTCCGGGTCGGCACGGAGAGCGGCGTCCGCGATGACATGCAGAAGTACCGCCTGGAGACCAGCGGCGACCCGGGCGAGTGTGCGAGTCGGCTCCAGAATGCCCAGGTCGTCGCGGCGACGACAGCTACCTGCGGCGGGAGCACGCTCCAGACCCAGAAGTTTGACGTGGCCGTTGTCGACGAGGCCGGCCAACTGACCGAGCCAGGGACGCTCGCGGCGACGACGCTGGCCGACCGGTTCGTGCTGGTCGGCGACCACCAGCAGCTCCCGCCGGTGGTCCAGTCAGAGGACGAGACGCTGACGACCTCGCTGTTCGAGCGGCTCATAGACGCCCACCCGGACGCGGGCGTGATGCTCGACCGCCAGTACCGGATGGCCCAGCACATCCAAGCCTTCGCCTCGCAGGAGTTCTACGACGGGCAGTTGCGGCCGGCGACCGGCGAGGTGGCTGCCCAGCGGCTCGACGACCTCGACGGTGTCTCGTCGGCTAGCTTGCCCGAAGGGCTCCGGGACCGCGTGGCGTTCGTCGACCCGGATGGCAGCCAAGTCGGGAACACCAACCCCATCGAAGCTGACCGGATCGCCGACATCGTCGCGTCGTACCGGTCGGCAGGGGTACCGGCCGACGACATCGGCGTCATCGCACCGTACCGCGCGCAGGTCGCCGAGATATCGAAGCGCCTGCCGGACGTGACCGTCGACACGGTTGACCGGTTCCAAGGGTCGAGCAAGGAGGTCATCGTTATCTCCTTTGTCGCCACCGGGACGCTTGACAGCCCGATATTCGAGGATTACCGGCGTATCAACGTCGCACTCACGCGGGCGAAGAAGGCGCTCGTTCTCGTCGGCGACGGCGACGCGCTGGCGACCGACGAGGTGTACGGCCGGATGGTCGAGTGGGCGCGGGGCTGACTAAGAGTCCGCGTCGCTGACCCTGTCGCCCGTCCGCAGCCCTGCAACGTGTGCGGTGAGATGTTCCCGCAGCGTATCCCTGAGTTCGCTTGCGGTGTCCTCATCGATGTCGTACACCCGAGCGACACCGCCGAGCAGGCTTGACGAACTCGCCGTGTCGGCTCCCACAGTCGCTAGGTCGCGGCGGCGCTGGAACGGCGACCGCGTGACGAACACCGTCTGGAGCCGGTAGTAGGGGACGATGCGCGTCGTGCGCCGCCAGAACCCGCTCCGGGTCGCCAGTACCGAGTCACCGAGGTCGAAGCCGCGGTGTCGCCAGCGGAGGTGGGCCGCCGGCACGACCGGGAGAAAGAGGAGGGCGGCGAGCCACCAGTAGCCCGTTGCAAGTACCAGCGAGTCCACGGCGTAGGCGACTGCGGTGAGGCCGGCCGCGGCCAGTGAGAAGCGAGCGAGATAGCGCCGACGGGCGCGTGTGGGCGACCGGTCGAAGTCGAGGTCGCCGAACGGCTCGATATCGCGGGCCAGTTCGTACACCTCCTCACGGGGGGCCAGCGGGACGGCGACACCCTGCGTCGACTGCTGGTTTCCACCGCTGTAGCCGGCCGTCTCGACGGCCAGCGTCGCGTAACCGAACCGCCGCATCAGGATGTTCTCGCGGATGGTGACTGTCTGGACCTTCTCCATCGGGATGTTCCCGCTGTAGCGGCGCAACAGTCCCCGCTCGTACCGGAGGTCGCCGTCGGCCTGCGTGAGCTGGAAGCCGTAGTACTCGATGACTGTCAGCGCCACGCTGACGACCAGTGCCAGCAGGAGGAACTGGATGGCGGAGAGGGCGGCGAAGACGACGAGTCGCGTGGTTTCCGGTGAGCTGGCCAGCCAGCGGACGACAGGTCCATTGAGCGATGCGCCGGAAAGGGTCGCGTTGAACCGCAGGACGGCCCAGACGACGTCCATCCCAAGCGGGAGCGACGCTAGCGTCAGGACCGGCGCGGCCGGTCGAACGGAGACGAGCGCGTACGTCAGGAGTTCGCGCTGGTCGAACGCGAACAGCAGCGACCCGTCCGGCTGGTCGCGTTCCGCCGTGTCCGAGGCCGAAACCGGGTCCCCAAAATCATCCGCCGTCTGGGCGTCACCGGTCCGTGCAGGCGTGGAGCCGTTCACTCCGGGGAGATCAGCGTGGGCTGCCCGGCTAGATGTCGCAGCCTCGGACACCGCGTCGGCGGCTCCCGTCTCGGTCCCGGTGGCCTCGTCCCGGTCGTGGGTTCGTACGTAGTTCCGGAGACGTTTGACTTCGGTCTCGTCGACCGCGTCCAGTGTGGCTTCCGTCGCACTGCCACCGGCCGTCTCGAAGCGGACGATTGCGAGTCCGAGCAGGCGGTTGATGATGTTCTGTTCGACATCGAGGTTCTGGACGCGACCCAGCGGAATCTGGCGGGACTGTCTGGCGAAGACGCCGGATTCCACGGTGAGCGTGTCCCCGTCGAGTTCGTAGCGAAAGCGGAGATAGCGCGCCAGCGCGTACCCACTAAACGTCAACGCACCGAGCAGGCCGAGCAGCGGAACCGCGAACCCCGGCAGTCCGAGCATTCCGGTTCCGAGTGAGCCCCCGAAGAAGCCAAAGAAACCGCCTTGCAGCGCTGCTCTGGCGACGCGCAGGACCGCACTCCGGGGGTGGAGCCGGTTCATACCGCGTCCGTGGCCTCGCTCTCGTTCGCGAGGTCACGGAGTTGTTCGCGTAGTTCGGTCGCCCGTTCCGGTCGTAGCCCGGGAATGGTGATGTCCGCGCCGCGGGTCCCGGCGGTGTAGACGACAACGCTCGCTAGCCCGATTGCGCGTTCGACCGGGCCGCGCGTGGTGTCGACGTGCTGGACGCGGACGTACGGCACCGACGTGTCGGTCCGGGTGACGACACCACGAAGGAGAAAGAGCGCGTCGTCCTGCAGGTCAAAACGCCAGATGCGGTGAGCAGCGATGGCGTGGGCGACACCCAGAAGCACGAGCACAACCCAGCCGCCGACGATGACCGTCTGTGGCAGCGAGACAGCGAACCGGTCGACGAGATATGCGATGACGCCGAGTACCGACGCCTGGATAACTGTCGACAGAACCCACAGCAGTCTCACCCGCGGGTGGAGCGACTCCATGTCCGAATTGAGGGGCCGGCCGCGGATTAACGGTTTGGCTCCGGGGCGAAATTGGAAGCGTTTCGACCCACACACGGGGCAAACAGTGGGCGAAATCGTCCGGAACTTCGAAAAACGTCCTTGTATGCCCCCGACGCCGGACAAGGCGTATGTCACGAAGCCGACGGACGTTTCTGACGACGCTCGCCGCTGCAAGTGTCACGCTCCCGCTCGCCGGCTGTGCCGGCGGCGACGGGCAATCCGGAGACGAGGAGACGGAGTCGATGAACGACGAGGGAACTGATTCGATGGAGGGCGAAGCGATGACTGAGTCGATGGATGGCGGCGAAACGAACAGCTCGATGGTACAAGGTAATGAAACGGAGTCGATGGAGGGCAGCGCAATGACCGAATCGACGACGGAGCCCGCGGACGGCGAATCGATGGGTGACGACGAGATGGACGCCGGGATGACCGAAAACGAGACGGCGTCGTACGCCACCCAGTGACGACCGCAACGAACTACACGCGCTCGTTGACCTGTTCGGAGACCCGCTCGCCGGGCCGACGGAGGTGGCCGCTCTCGACCTCGTAGACGTAGCCTGTCACCGTGACGTCGTCGGGAATCAGCTCGTGGTTTTCGAGGTATTCGACCTGTGCCGCACAAGCCGCATCGATGTCGTCGGTCATCCGGACCCACTCCGCGATTGACGCGTCACCGATGTCTAGCTCCGGCAGTGCTGGGTCCAGATCGATATCATCGAGGTCGCCGTCGACCGCGGCCTCGAACCCCGCGACGATATCCTCGTCGGACGCGCTCATCATCCCACAATCGGTGTGGTTGACGACGATGATTTCGGTCGTATCGAAATACTGTGTTGTCAGCGCGGCCGAGCGAATTACGTCGTCTGTCACTTTGCCGCCGGCGTTGCGGTATATCTGTGCGTCGCCCAGCGAGAGGCCGAGCGCGTCCTCGACGGGGATTCGCTCGTCCATGCAGGCGACGACGAGCAACTGCTTGTCGGTCGGGATGCCCTTGCGCCGTCGACGCGCCCAGTCGTCCCTCGCGTCGACGCCGTCGTCGACCGATTCGTGGACGTGGCCGGCCTCCGGTTCGCTGTGCTCGTGCGTGTCGTCGTCGCTCCCGTGTGTGTGGTGTGGCATTGCAGAACACGCCTTTGTGCCACGTGACCTTTACTGCTTGCTCGGCGGCAGTCCAGCGGAGGGAAGACAACCAAGTCGGGCAGTGCAAGCCGCTCAGTCGTCAGTGGCGACAGCGCTGTCTTCGCCGTTTCCGTCCTCGATTTCGTTCAGGACTCGCTGGTGGAACTCCTGGAGGACGGCCGATTCGTCCTCGGCAAGCACCACGTCGCTGGCCATCAGCGTCGCGAGGCCGAACGCGCGCGGCGACGGCGAGTCGACGCGGGTCCGGACCACGTCCACGTCACCGTTTTGTATCGCACGCAGGACGGTCTCGATGCCGTCGGCGTTCAGTTTGTCCTCCAGAATCTCGCGGTAAGTCTCCTCGACGACGGCGAAGTCGCCGAGGTCCTCCGCGAACCCGAGCAGCATCTCCGAGGACACCTGTTGTTCGCTGGCGGACTTCTCGTAGCCCTTGTAGCGTTTGAGAATCATCAGCGACCGCGTGGCGTTGATGCGGAAGTACCGCTGGAGAAGGTCCGTCCCGTCGAGGCTGGCCCGGAGGTCCTCGCGGGCCGTCTCGGGGTCTAGGTCTCCGACGATTCGCGCGATATCGACCTTCCGGTTCAGCGGCATCGAGAGCGTGAAGCCGTTGTCGGCGACGGCGACCTGAACGTTCGCGCTTGCTTCCCGGGCGATGTGATACGCCAGTAGCCGAGAAAAGCCGTCGTTGAACCGCCGGCCGTAGTTCGAGTGGACGTGGTAGTGCCGTTCGTACTCGTCGTGGTCCAGCGTCTCCTCGATGACGAGCCGGTCGGTCGTGGCCACGCTATCCGAGCCGGCATAGGCCACCTGTTCGCGGAACATCCGCGCGATAGCTCGAACGCTGTTCTCGTCGACGGGGAAGGTCCGGAGCCAGTTGCGGACCTCTGACATCCCGCCGTCGGCCAGCCGGTCCAGCAGTTGGCCCTGGAAATCGAGGATCTCGCGCCCGAGGTCGTACGAAAGCGGGAGGCGTTCGGAGAACCACGACGGCACCGTCGGGCGGGCGGCGGTCCGGTCGACGTACACCTTCGACCCGCGGCGGTAGCGGTACTCGAAGTTGTCCCCGCCGAGCACGAACACGTCACCTTTCTCTAACGTGTCCAGATACGATTCGTCAAGCTGGCCGACCCAGCTGTCGTCGCTCCGGGTGACCACGTCGCAGGTAAACGAGTCCGGAATCGTTCCAATGTTGGTCATGTAGATGACTCGCGCGAGCCGACCGCGTTTGCCGATGAGGTGCTCACCCACGTCGTACTCCTCGTAGTGGTGCTCGCCGTCGGGCGCGTCGTTGGTGTCCCGCCAGATCTTGGCGTAGACGTTCTTGTCCTCCATTCCCGGGTAATCAGCAGTCATATACCGCATCAGCTGCTCCCAGTCCTCGTCGTCGTAGTTCCGGTACGGGTAGGCACGACGGAGGACACTCTTGAACGTCTCTTCCGGGCGGACATCGTTGATAGCCATGCCGTAGACGTGCTGTGTCGCCACATCTTGTGCGTTCTCGGGGATGAATACGCGGTCGACAAAGCCCCGCTCGGCCTTTTCGAGCATCACCGCACACTCGACCAGTTCGTCACGGTCGAGCGCGATGACGCGGCCCTCGACAGTCTCACCAAGTTGGTGGCCCGCGCGGCCGATACGCTGGAGCAACGCGGCGACGGACTTGGGCGAGCCGACCTGTACGACGAGGTCGATGTGGGGCATGTCGATACCCAGTTCCAGGCTGGTCGAGGTCGTCACCACATCGAGTGACCCCTCCTTCAGCGACTCCTCGATGTCGCGGCGTCGCTCCTTCGAGAGCGAGCCGTGGTGACAGCCGGAGTTCGATTCGTCGTAGTCGTCGAACTTCTCGCGGAGGTTATGCAGGACCCGTTCGGCCCCCGAGCGCGTATTGGTGAACACGAGCGTGTTGGTGTGAGACTGGATATGGTCGTGGAGTTGCTTGTAGAACCGCTCGGTGACGATATCCCGCGGCGTGTTGATGAGGTCATCGGCTGGACAGGACAGCTCCATGTCGAAATCGCGGGCGAAGCGCGTGTCGACGATCTCGTAGTCGCGAGGGTCGCCGCCGGGCTCCTCGCGGCCGACCAGGAACTCCGCGACGGTGTCGAGCGGCTCAACGGTCGCCGAACAGCCGATTCGCGTCGGCGGTTCCTCGACCATCTCCTCTAATCGTTCCAGTGACACCGAGAGATGGGTCCCGCGCTTGTTCTCGGCGAGGCTGTGGATCTCGTCGACAATGACGTACTCGATAGTTTCGAGTTTCTGCTTGAACTTCGGTGAGTTGAGCAGGATTGCGAGGGTTTCCGGCGTCGTATTGAGGATGTGGGGCGTCGTTTCGAGCATCGCCTGCCGCTCACTGTCGCTGGTGTCGCCATGGCGGATCGCGTGGCGGATTTCCACGTCCTCGCCGCGCTCCGCAAGCTTGGCCGTGATGCCGTCCAGCGGTTGTTCGAGGTTCCGGTGGATATCGTTAGCCAGCGACTTCAGCGGCGAGACGTACAGGCAGTAGACGGAGTTCTCCAGTTCGTCCTCGCGGGCCTTCCCGAACAGTTCGTTGATGATACCGGTAAAGGACGCGAGGGTCTTGCCGCTCCCCGTGGGCGCGCAGATGAGGGCGTTCTCGCGCTCGTGGATGAGCGGGATGGCCTCCTTCTGTGGCGGCGTGAAGAAGCCGCCGTTGCCGGGGACGAACTCGCCGAATTGCTCGACCCACCACTCTTGGACGACAGGTGCGAGGCGGTCCAGCACCTTGCCATCGTCGATGTCGACCGCCTCCGGGTCGAAGCCCGGGTCCGTCGCTGCGAGACGCTCGCGTCCTCCCATTGTCGGCTCTTACCGACCAGTAGGACTGCCACGGCAAGTGGGTTCCGCCATATCGATGGGGAAAACGTCTAAGCGACCGCCGCGTCTGGCCTGAAGCATGGCCGAATCCTTCGACGTACTGACGCCGCTGGTGACGCCATTCGACGCCGACGGCAACCTCGATGTTGCTGGCCTGGAATCGCTGATCCGGCACGTCGTGGCGGCCGGCGTTGACGGGGTCGTTCCCTGCGGAACGACCGGCGAGTTCGAGACGCTATCACCGCAGGAGTACCGGACCGTCGTCCGAACCGCGACGGAGACAGCGCCCGACGACTGCCGCGTCATGGTCGGGACGGCCGCCACAGATGTTTCGACGGTCCACGAACGGATGGCGTTCGCCGCTGAACAGGGCGCGGACAGTACCCTGGTCGTGCCGTCGTATTACGGCGGCCAGGCCAGCGGGGCGGGTAACGAGGGGTTCTTCGACGCGGTGCTGGCCGACGCGCCGCTGCCCGTCTACCTCTACAATATTCCCGGAGCCGTCGGACAGGAGCTCTCCGTCAAGACCGTCGCCGCGCTCGCGCAGTCTGACGCTGTCGCAGGGCTCAAGGACTCCTCGGGCGACCTCTCGTACGCCACCGCGGTCATGAATCAGACGCCCGGAGACTTCAGCGTCTATCAGGGCCACGACGGCCTGTTCGTCCCGTCGCTCGTGCTGGGCGGCGACGGCGGCGTCAGCGCCCTCTCACACCTGCTGTTCGACGATCTGGAGCGGGCGGGCACCGCCGTCGCCAGCGGTGATGTCAAACAGGCCAGGGCGGTCCAACGAGACATCCTCTCACCGCTTTCAGAAGCGTGTGCCGAGTTCGGCTTCGCACCCACGGTGAAGGCGTTGCTCGCCGACCGCGGCATCATCGACCACGCGACGGTGCGGCCGCCCCGGGCCTCGCTCTCACCGGACGCAGTGGAGTCCGTGACCGGGATATTGTAGCGGCAATCAGAGCGCGCTGCTCAGCAGACCGCGCGCACTGCTGTCGTAGATGATGTGTCGTTTGTCACCTCCGATAGAGCTCTGAGACTCAAATAGCCCTGTGAGGTTCCACGAGATTCATTACGCTGGGCGGCAGTGAACGCAATATATGTCGTTGCTGCCCTCCCGCGGTCCCGACACGAGCACCTCACAGGACGGGGAGCTACAGGTCGTCGGGGTCGACGAAGACGTCTCAGCCGTACTCGATGCCCTCTCTTCGGAAACGGCCAGAGAGATTCTCAACACCGTCTACGACGAGCCGGGAACGCCCTCGGAACTAGCCGACCGACTCGATATGTCGATACAGAAGGTCTCCTATCATCTGGAGAAACTGGAAGAGGAGGAACTCATCACCGTCGCCGGGGTCCAGTACTCCGAGAAAGGGCAGGAAATGAAGGTGTACGAGCCCCCGGAGGACCCGCTGGTGTTGTTCGTCGGGACGCAGGAACGCAAGCAGTCGCTCCGGTCGCTCGTCCGCCGTGTCCTGCCTGTCATCGGGGTTCTCACCGCGGCCAGCGTCATGCTGCAACTCCTGCTCGGGCAGTTCCCGATCCAGTTCGGGAGTTCGGGGGCCGGCGACGCGGGAACCGCCGGTGACGGTGCGCAGGGCGGCGGGGACGCGGAGAGTCTGGATGCAGCGAACCAGACGGCCGCGACGGCCGAACCCACGCCAACCCCGACAGCGTCGGACGACGGCGGATTCCAGATAGCCGAGGCGACGGAGACGCCAGAGGCCACGCAGGCCCCGAGAAGCACTCCGGCTCCGGAAGCCGATACGCCGGTCGCAGCAATGACCGAGGAGGCACGGCAACTAACGACCGACGCCGCGGCCGGTGGCGGCTTCCATATCGAGCCCGGCGTGGCCTTCTTCCTCGGCGGGCTGCTTGTCCTGACGCTGTACGTCTCGTTCTGGGCGTACAGAAACTACCGCTGAGTCGGTTCAGCGACCCACCCGCTTCAGTCCGACTCGGTCCGTTCGGCGACCAGCACGCCGGCCTGTTCGGTAACCATCTCGACAGCTGTCAGCGCGTAGCCAGCATCGGTGAATGCATCGGCGAGGACGCCGACCGTCGCCGGGTCGTCGACTTCAGGGCTGTAGAACGGCGCGTCGGGGTCGTCGTCGCCGAACAGCATCACGTCCCCGAGGACGATTCGTCGCGGCTCCAGATCGGCGATGGTGTCGATAGCCTCGCGTTTCTCGTCGTCGCCGAGATGATGCATCGCGAAGTTCGATGTGACGATGTTGACCGGGCCGTCGACGTTGGGAGCGCGGAATCGACCGTCGCCGAAGGAAGCGTTCTCGACGCCGCGCTCGTCGGCTTTCTCCCGAGCTTTCTCCAGCATCCCGTCGCTGATGTCGCGGCCGATAATCTCCCGTGCATCGGGCGCGAGCGCGAACGCGATGGCTCCGGTGCCAGTGCCGAGGTCGAGTACCACGTCGTCGCTTTCGGGAGCCGCGTGGTCGACAACAAAATCGACACAGGCGCGATACGCCGCCGAATCCTGATCCTCGTCGTAGGCATCAGCGTGTTCGGAGAACCGCTCGGCGTGTTCGTCGAGTGATTTCTTCATACGCCCTTCTCGTCGTGCTCGCACAAGTGTCTCCCGCTCCGTTTCGCGGTTTTGCCGCAAACGCGGTTCGGTTAAAACGGTTTTTGAGCCACGGGTGAATTTTTGCTATCCCCGTCCGAAGCATGAACTGCGCCGTCGTCGGGTGACCTTCCCACACGGCCGCCCTGACCCCGTCCCCGCCGACGGCCACCGCCCTCACTCCGCTGACGCTCCCTGGTGGTTCCCCTGCCGACGTGTGCCCCCAGACACCAACCCTTTGTCCGTTCGCTCGCTGTCGTCCGGTATGCGTCTCACGTTTCTCGGCACCGGTAGCGCCATGCCCACCGGCTCTCGAATGCAATCCGGCCATCTGCTGGAGTCCGACGGGAACCGCTTGCTCGTCGACTGTGGCAGCGGCGTGTTGCACTCGCTGGCCCGAACAGACGCGGGATACGAAGGCGTCGACACCGTCTTGCTGACACATCACCATCTTGACCACGTCTCCGACCTCGACGTGCTGATGAAGGCCCGCTGGCTGGCCGGTGAGACGGACCTCACGATAGCTGGCCCACCGGGGACGAGCGATCTGGTTCGGGATCTGCTCGAAACACACGACTACATGCAGGACCGGCTGGACTTGACACTCAAAGACCTCGACGGTGGAACGTTCGAGCTGGCAGGGTTCAGCGGCGACACCTGCGAGACGCGCCACTCGATGCAGTGTTTCGCGTACCGGCTCTCCGTCGACGACGGTCCAGCGATAACGTTTGGCGCGGACTCGGAGGCGTTCACGGATCTCATCGAGTTCGCCGACGGGTCGGCTGTACTCGTTCACGACTGCGCGTTCCCGGACGATGTGGACGTATCGAACCACCCGACGCCGAAGACGCTCGGAGAGACCCTCCGCGATGCCGACGCCGAGGTCGGCCGCGTGTACCTCACGCACTTGTATCCACACACCGAGGGCCGACACGAGGAGATGCTGGAGTCGATAGCGGAGAGCTACGATGGCGACGTACAGTTCGCTGAGGACGGCCTGACAATAACGGTCAGTTAGACACGTTCGAGCGTGACTCGGAACTCGGCCCCGCCGGCATCGCTTTCGGCCACGCTGACGCTGCCGCCGTAGGATTCAGTCAGCGCCCGAACGAACCCGAGGCCGAAGCCGGTCCCCGAACTCTCCTGGCCTTTCACACCCATCTCGAAGATATCCTCGCGCAGGTCCGGCGAGACACCGTCCCCGTCGTCGGCAAAACAGACCGTAACCTCGTCGGGACTGACGTCCGCCGGGTACACTCGCATATTGATCTCGCCCTCGTTGTGGACCGCCGCGTTGGACATGATGTTCGTGAACACCGAGTCGAGCAGGTCACCGCCGTACACCTGATAGTCGAACTCGGCCGCATCGAAGTCGACGGTCAGCGACTCGTAGTTAGCTTCAATGTCACGCACCGTACCTCCAAGGACAGATTCGAGGTCGTGTGGCTCCGGATTGTCCTGTGTTTCCAGCGTCGAGACGAGGTCGCCAACGCGCTGGATGAGGTCGGCAGCGCTCTCGGCCGCGCGCTGGATCTTGCCGGCGTACTCCTCGGTCTGGCCGTCGACCTGTCCAGCGACGACGTCGGCGAACCCGGCGATGACCTGCAGGTCGTTACCCAGGTCGTGACGAAGCAGTCGGTCGTACATCTCGATCATCTCCTTTCGCCGTTCCAGATCGCGGTGTGCCCGTTCTAGCCGTTCACGGGAGCGGATATTTGAGATGGCTGTCGCGGCGTGGGTCGCGAGGATCTCCATCGGTCTGACGTACTCGTCCCCGAACTCCTCGACACTCCGTGACCGCGTGACCAACACCGCGGTCACCTCGTCGCCCATCCGGGCTGGGACAGCCAGGGCACCAGTCACGTCCGAATCGGCCGTGACAGCGGCATCAGACCCCTGCTCGACCAGCGTCTCGCCAGCCTCCTGCGCCCGTCGAGCAAGGTCACTCGGTGGCTCGCCCTGAACGAGGTTCGGGTTCGTGCTGTGGACGACTCGGAGGTCATCCTCGCGCACCTCGACGAACGTAGAGTAGGAGAAATCGAACAGCAGTGACATCGCTTCGAGCGTGAGAGAGACGACTTCGTCGACGGACTCGCACCGATTGAGCGCCTGACCGTACTTGTTCAGGTCGGCGACCTGTCTGGCGAAGTCCTGTTGTTCTTCAAACGACATATCACCGACTCCTCGCAGACATTGGAACTACGTATTAATGGAGAGCGCGGCAAAAAACGGTTTCGGGAGACTCACCGATGGCGTAATAGATGACAGACATGTAGCGTGAGTATGCGGCCTCAGTCGAGTCGGTAGCGCAGCAGCGCGGCGATGCCGCCGAGATTCGAGAGTTGCTGTCCCGGAGCGAACTCCGCGGAGAAGACGGTCACGTCCCCGCCTTTCTGCTCTGTCGTTTCGATGATCTGGTCGACGTCGATATCCCAGTCGCCCTCGCCGGCCCGCTCCAGTCGGAGTCGCTCATCGAGCACGAGCAGCGTCTCAATAGCACCGTAGTCGGCCGCCTTGGCGACTTCCTCTGGGCCGTACGCCACTTCCGAGCCCGACCCGATGCGCTCCATCAGTTCGTCGATGTAGTCGGCCTCCTCAGCGATACGTGTCTGCTGTTGGACATCCTCAACAGCGCCGCGTTTGAGCACTTCGTGAACCCCGCGATCGCCGACAGCGGACGTGTCTACGACCGTGATCTGTTCGGCGATGTCGGGAATCTCGTCCTGAAAGTGGTCCAGCGCGTCCTGTTTGGTGAAGCCGGGGCCGGCGAGGATGTAGGCGTCCACGTCCTGCCGTTTGAGAACTGACGCCAGTTCGTCGAACAGTTCCTTTCGTGGGCGGGCGTACTCCCCTTTCCCGGTCGTTGAGGTGATGGTCGCCCGCTCCTCGGTGCCGTACTGGGCAACTGTGTGGACGTGTGCTTCGCCTTCCTCCACGGTCGCAATCGCCACGTCGGGGTTCTCCGTCGCCTCGACGGCCTCCTCAAGCCGGTCGGCCTGATCGGGCTTGAGGTGCTTCTCGACGGTGAGTTCGGTGTGTTCCTCGACGTTGAGCGTGTGGTGAAAGCCCAGCTGGTCCTCGCGGGAGCAGTCGACGATTTCGCCGCCGACCCGGAGGCGGTTGGCGAACTTCGCGAACTCCACGTCGGTGACCTCGATCTGAATCCACATCGGCTCGCGCTCGCCGCCTTTGTCCCGGAGGTTGTCGTCGTTGCGCTGGATGCGCCGCGTCGTGTCGCCGGAGACAAGATCCCCCGGCTCGATGACATACGAGAGATGCCAGAGGTCGTCCAGCGTCTCGGGGACCACCTCGATTCGTTCTGCCCCTTCCGCGGTGGTCTCCTGACTCTGTATTTGCATACTGAAGCGTCCGCTTCATGGACACAAGTGTTCTGCCATTCGACGCGCCGCGACGGCAAGAACCCGGTTCCGACCGGGTGTGCCGAGCCACTCAGGCGACAGAGCCTGCGGTTGGCGTCTGTGACTCGCTTGCGAGGGCTGGCACCTCTCTGACGGCGGTTCCGATAGCGTACGCACCGGCGACGTTGCCGTAGAACGAGAGAAACGGTATCAGGACCGCGCCGACGACGGTGACGGAGGCGAACCCGCCGACCACCTGCGCGCCGATGGCGATGGCGACCGCCACCAGCCACGCGATAGCGTAGGTCTGTGATCCACCGACCGCGCGCAGCGTGCCGGGCGAGAACGCGGGCCCGACACGCCCGGTCACTGCGTACGCAGCCACGGCTGCGGGGAGCAGATACACCGCGCCGAGCGAGACTACAACGGTGACAGCGACGACGACGAGTGCAAACAGGAGGCCGATGAGCGAAAGTCCCGGCGCTGGGTCGCCGCCTGTCGTCGTGACCACAGAGGCTGGCACAATGAACGAGGCGACTGCGAGGCCGATGACGACCAGCGGGACGAGCCCGTACACGAGCGAAATCAGGAACGCGACTACACCTTCAATGAACAGGTCGCCCCACTCGTCGAACACTGGCGGCTCCCCGTCGGCACCGTCGCTCACTGCTCGGATGACACGGACGAGGTAGCCGTACACGAACAACACCGGGATGAAAAACACGCCCAGCAGACTCAACACGCCACCGATAAGGATAGTTTCGATTTTCTGCTCGCCGGTCCAGGGGTATCGGAGTGCGTCTTCTAACATGGAGACTTCGTAACGGTTTGTATCCGGACAGTCCCGGAACCCCAGCCACGGATCAGTGTTGTTGAACCAATATCATAAATCCGGGCGCTCCAGCAGCACGGAAAGACCTGGCACAGAGACTGGATCAGGCCGCGGGCTGGGCGTCGGGCGTCTCGTCACCGGCGTCGACGACGGGCATATCCCGTACCGCGGTCCCGACCGCGTAGGTCCCTGCCACGTTCGCGTAGAACGTCACGAAGGGGACCAGCACTGCGCCGATGACGACGGCGTTCAGGACACCGATGACGACACCGGCGAGCAGGCTGATACCGAACGCGACCAGCCAGCCGGTGGCGTAGGTCCGACTGAACGCAAGCCGGCGGAGTTCAGCAGGTGCGAACGCCGCCGCAATGCTGTCCGTCCGGACGTACGCAACGATTGCGGCCGGGAGCACGTACGCGATGGCGAGCGAAAGGACGGTCATCGCAAGCGTGGCGACGAGGGCGATGAGGCCGACGGCCAGTCCGCTTCCGGCGCCGTTGCCGCCCAGACCCAGCGTCGCGCCGCTTGCGAACACCGCTACGAGGGCGATAGCCGCCGGGATGAGTGAGTAGACGAATCCGATAGCGAACACCTTCAGGCCGTCCATACCCAGGTCGCCCCAGTCGTCAAACACCGGCGGTTCGGCTTCGCCGTTCAGCACCGCCCGGAGCGTCCGGACGATGTAGCCGAGGACGAAGAACACCGGCACGAGGAGGAAACTCAGGAGCAGCAACACGCCCCCGATGGCGATAGTTTTCACTGCGCTGTCGCTGTCCCGGGGATACGATAGTGCTTCTTGGAACATGATGGTACTCCGTGACATCAGCCTGGCCGGCGTGGCCGCTGCCACGTCAGTCACGACGAGGTGTCACATCAAGTTATAATACAACTTACAGGTATATATAGCAATACGTGTGCCGTGCTGTCAGGTGTAGCCGGACAGCTCTCAGTTCCACTACCTGTCGGCGTCCCCGTCCGCAGCCGCCTGCAACCGCGCGAACGCCTCCCACGAGGGGTCGGCTCCGGGATGTGACTGTCGAGCGCCGTCGACGTACAGGCCCTCGCCGTCGGTCACCTCGCCGACGACGGCGGCCGGTGTCCCGCGGTCCCGGAGCGCGCCGACAACGTCGTCGGCGTCCGCAGGGTCAACTGCGGCTAAGAGCGTTCCGCAACTACTGACGTGCCAAGGATTGATATCGAGCGCGTCACAGAGGTCCGTGACGCCGTCGGCGACCGGCATTGCGTCGCTGTCCACGTCGAACTGGACGCCCGCACCGTCGGCCATCTCGATGAGCGCGCCGGTAATGCCGCCCTCGGTGGCGTCGTGCATCGCCGTCACGGTTCCGGCGTTAGTCGCGGCCATGGCATCCTTGACGAGAGCGGTGTCGGCCAGTCGCTCTTGGGCGGTAGCGATTCGGTCGGGCGACAGCCCGATCTGCGCCGGGAAGAGGTTTGCAAACAGCCCAGTGACTTCGGCCCCGGGGCCGGTCCCGACGACCAGTTTGTCGCCCGGGCGCGCGCCGTCCGGCCGGACGATGTCGTCGTGGGACCCAACGCCAAGCACCGTCGCGCCGCCGACCCAGGAGTAGTCGACGCCCGAATACCGGGCGGTGTGGCCGGTGACGACGCTCACGCCGACTTCTTCGGCCCGTCCGGCGAAGCCGTGCCACATCGCCGCCAGTTCGTCGTCGGTCATCTCGGGCGGGAGCGTGAACGTTACGGAGAGGTGCGACGGCGGGATGCCTGAGACGGCAACGTCGGCCAGCACCACGTCGAGTGCAAACCGACCGGCCCGCTCGAAGCCCAAGTCGGGGAGGACAGAGAGCGGGTCGGTGGCTGTGACGAGGGCGTCGCCGCCCACGTCGATGACGCCGAAGTCGATGCCGTGAGTCGGCCCTAGCGTCACGTCCTCTCGGTCCGCACCCAGTTCCGGGTAGATGACGCTATCGAACAGTTCGCGGTCGATTTTCCCGAGGTCACTCATGGAGTCGGCCACCACCGGCACGGCGTTCTCTCTGCCCCAACATGGTCACTCCTCGGACATTCGGCTGCCGCCGGGCGGCAGGAACTCCTGTATCTGGTCCGGACTGGCGACCTTACGGACGAACGACTCGTCGGCGAAGCGGGACCTGAACTCCCGGTACAGGCGCTTGGCGATGTCGTTCTGGGCGTACTGGCCCGGTTCGACCGTGATACTGGTCGCGGCCTGCCCCTCGATGGCTGCCGGCGGGCCGCCGATGACCCGCGTCTCGTCGTCGCAGGTGATGCCGACCGCAACGCCGACTGGCGTGGACTCGAAGTACGTCCGGTCGCCGCGGATGGCGAAGCCGCCTTTCTCCAGGTACTCGCCGCTTTCGGGCGTCTTCGACACCTGGTCGGGGTCAACCATGTACACGTCGCCGGCGAACTTCCCGTCTTTCCAGACCGAGGAGTACGAAACCGCGAACTGCGCGGCCTGGTCCAGCGAGGACTGCGGGAACTCTACCTCCTTAGACGGCTCGCTGGGGCCGGTGGCCTTGAGAACCGTGACCGGGCCGCCGTGTGCCTGTGCGTGGAAGAACTTGTCACCACCCTCCAGGTACTTCTGGACGAGTTCCTCGTTGTCATCTGCGTCCCGACCGCCGATGACGAGGAAGCCGTCCGAGGTGTGGACCCAGCGGAACTGCTCGTACCAGCGCTCGGTCGACCGGGTGGGGATGGACTGCATCGAGAGCCAGTCCGTCGGTTCGTCCTCGCTCTGGTCCTCGTCGGTCTCGTCGTCACCGTCGTCGGCCTCCCACTCGTCACGTCGCTCTTTGACCGCTTCGAGGTCCTCGCGCGTATTCTCGATGGCGGCGAGCGCGCCTTCTTTCTTCTCCTCAATGCGTTTGGCTTCCTTGTACAGTTCGTCGGCGTTCTTTTCGACGCCGGTGAAGGCGTCCACTGTGACCCGCGTCCCATCGATGTCGAGGGTTACCGTCCCCTCGCTCCCGTCCAGCGAGACGACTGCCTCGGCGGCCGCGATGCCGCGGTCGGCTCCCTCGTCGAACTTCGATTCGATGTCGTCCCAGGACACGTCGTCCTCGCGGGCAGCCTGGACCGTCGAGAGTACGTCGTCGACGAGGTCGTAGTTGGCGTACAGCAGTTCGGCCTTCTCCCGTTCGACCTCGGCGTCGGCCTCGAAGTCCTCGATAGCCTGCTTCTGCTGCTGGATGATGCGCTGCTGTTTCTCTATCTCGGCCTCGAAGTCCGGGCGCTGTGTCTCGCCGCCCTCGACTTCCTCCTCCCGCTGGAAATTGAAGAAGTAGTCGTCCAGCGCGGAGTTGAACTCCGTGAAGGATTCGCTGTAGAGTTCCTCGTACTCCGACAGCGGAATCGGGGTCACGTCGACGCGCCGCCGGTCCGGGTCATCGCCGGACCCCTCGTTACCTGCACCGTCACCGTCGTCGAGCGTCTCGTAGTACACCCGCGGGTCGACGTTCCCCTCACGCAGGCGCGTCCCCATCTCGTCGATGAGTTCGTACAGCCGCTCGAAATCGGATTCGTCGAGGTCGTCGACGGCGACGTTGTAGTCGATGCCGGCGCGGGTACACAGCTCCTCGCCGTAGAGACCGCCGAAGTTCAGTTGTGTCGCCAGCGTCCGGACGAGGTCAGCGTCGGATTCCTTGATACGGGCAACGAAGCCGTCGTAATCGACGGTCATCGGGTTGAATCTCGCCGAGGGGAACTCGTAGGGCGTCCCCGGCGCGACGGTCCGTGATTTGAGCCGGACCGTCTCCAGACAGTCGATGACCTCGCCGTACTCGTCCAGCACGGCGACGTTGCCGTCGCCGAACAGTTCTGCAACGATGGTCGTCGATCCGTCCTCGCGGTCGAACTCTAGTTCGATGATACGGTCGAACTCGAACTGCTCGACGCGGACGAGGTCAGCGCCCGACAGCCGGTTCCGGAGCATCATCGCGAAGTCCGGCGGTCGACCCGGCGCGTCGGGGACGTGGCTCTGGTCGGCAACGTGGGCGCGCTTGACGTCACCGACCTCGATGAGGAACTCGACGCGCCCGCGGTCGAAGTCCCGGAGCTTCAGTCTGACGAGGTCGTCCTCGGGGTAGAGGTACGCCTTGTCGAGCTTCGCGCCCTCGTAGCCGGCGAGTTCGCCCTCCAGAGCGGCGAGGTCGACGCTCGTCAGTTCCCGCTTGTGGTCCATGTCGGTGGCTGTCGGCGGGCACCCAAAGGCGTTCCGTTACCCGCTGTCGGCGATTGCTTCGCCCATCTCCAGTCCGTTCCGTAGCGCCGCGTGGAGTCGCCCCTCGCCAGCCACCCAGTCGCCGGCGAAGTGCAGGTCGTGCTCGGCCGCACACGACAGCAGGTCGTGGTCGACCTCGCCCTCGGGCTGAGAGTAGCGCCAGTGCTGGTGGTCGGTCCAGTCGGGGTCGGCCAGCCGATCGTCGTCCAGCAGTCGGGCCGTCCGAGTTGCGATGTCGTCGATAAGCGTGTCGGGGTGTTCGTCGTAGTTCGCAATCGACCACGGCTCATTCATCTGGACCAGCAGGAGCGACTCCCCGTCGGGGACGTGGCCGTCCTTGCACTCTTCGCGGCCGATCCAGCCGATGTCGTGGTCCTTGTCGCTGTTGACCGCGGCGTACCACGGCACGTCGAGTTCGAAGGGGTAGTGCAACACCCCGGCGATGACCGTTCGATAGGGGACCGAAGCGACCTCCTGTCGGAGTTCCCGGCAGTCGTCGTGGTCCCACCGCGACTGCCCCAGCAGGTCAGCCGTCTGCGGAGCCGGCGGTGTCAGCAGCGCGGCATCGAAGTGCCCGAGGTCCGCTCCGTCGTTGTCCTGAAGCAGCCAGCCGTCGCGCTGTCGCTCCAGACGCTCGACCCGCACGCCGTTCTCTACCTCGGCGTCCGTCTCGTTGAACAGCCGCTTTGCAACCTGTGTAATACCTGCCTCGTACGTCCATTTGTGTTCGTCAGCATCTCGACCGGCGTCGATGTCGCCGGTCCGGTCGAACGCATACACTGGTTCCTCAATGTCGACGAGCCCCTCGGTCGGGAGTGCCTCGGTGACCAGTTCGGTCACGCGGCCGTCGTCGGCCTTGAGATAGTTCGCCCCGTACTCGTACGTGCAGTCGCCGTGGCGCCGGGTCGCGGCGCGCCCGCAGACACCACGGCTCTTCTCGAACACTGTTACGTCGACGTCCGTGTCGCGGAGCGCGTAGGCTGCCGCCGCACCGGCACCACCAGCACCGACGACTGCGAGGTTACGAGACATACTTGCCAGTCGGGCGGTACGAGTAAAAATCCACCACACAACCAGTTCGGACCGCCCGCCCGTGGTCCGATTCAGCGATCCCACTGGCGTCGAGAGCCCCGACCCGTCCAGCCGATGACGGCGAGTATTGCGATACCGACACCCACCTGGCGGAGTGAGAACCCCGGTCCCTGTGCCGCGGTCGTCGCCTGCTCGTCACCGTCAGTTCCGGAAACAGATTGATTTTCGACTCTGAGCGGCCCCGCCGTCTCACCGTTGACCTGTACCGTTCCGTTGACTGCCTCAAACTCGGTCTCGACGACCGTCTCTTCCCCTGGGTCAAGCGCCACCCGATCCGTTGCCACGGGTTCGCCGTCGACCGTCACAGTCAGCGTCTCGTTGACCGGCCGCGAACGGGTGTTCGTTACTGTTGTTCGCACAGTCGTATTGAACCCGGCCCGGACCCAGTCAGCCGACAGGGACGCGTCCGAAATCCGGACGTCGGCGCTCCCCTGTCCGCCGGGGGTGGGTGCCCCGTCGGTGTCCGTTTCTGTTTCCGTCCCGAACCCGACGGTTCCGTTCTCGTTACCTGTCGTGTTGTCAGCAGGCGCACCGCCGCCCGCGGTTTCGTTCCGGGTCGTCGTGTTCTCCTCGTCGTCTGCATCGGCCGAATCGTTTCCGTCAGCGCCATCATCTGCGTCGGTTTCCTCTTGGATTCCATTCTCGGTCGGTTCATCCGTTTCAGTCGGTTCTTCTGTCTCCTCGGTTTCCGCAGTTTCTGTGGGTTCTTCGGTCTCGGTCGGTTCCTCAGTCTCCTCGGTTTCTGTGGGCTCTTCCGTTTCAGTCGGTTCTTCTGTCCCTTCAGTTTCTGTGGGTTCTTTAGTCTCGGTCGGTTCCTCTGTTTCCTCAGTTTCTGTGGGTTCTTCAGTCTCGGTCGGTTCCTCTGTTTCCTCAGTTTCTGTGGGTTCCTCTGTCTCAGTCGCTTCTTCCCTCTCTTCGGTCTGCTCACCGTCATCCTGTGTGTCGGTCTCGTTAACCTGCCCGAGTAGTGTCCCTGTGTGGCGTTCGAGAACAGATGGAACGATGGGTCCGGGTGTACTTGCTGTGGTGTCTGACTCGCTCTGTGGACCGGCGTCGGAAGCGACCACGCCGCCGACGGCGAAGACGGATGCGAACACAGTGGTGGCAAAAACGACAGCGACGGCAGTACAGAGTGTTCTGGCCTCGCTCATACAGGGGATACGTGAGTAAACGATTAGTTACGCAGCAGCCAACCCGTCGGTAAGGTCGTCCTTCCAACGCTGAAACTGGAGAGACGGAAAGTCCCTGTCCACTGGAGCCTTACACCCGTCGGCGGAGTCGGGCGATGCCAGCGAGTAGTGCCACCACGATTGCCACTAGCTGGACGGTGAACCCCGGGCCAGACGCTGCGACCGTTTTCGCGGCTGGCTCCGCGCCGCCGCCCTCACCAGTCTCATCAGTTCCGGACCCGCCTGTACTCTGGGCGGTGTCTGAGCCGACACGCAGATCACCGGCACTGACGCCGTTGACCGCGACTGCGCCGTCGACAGCCTTGAACTCCATCGTCACAGTAGTTTGTTCGCCGGCGTTGAGTCGAACGGTCCGAGAAGCGACTGGATCGCCGTCGACAGTGACCGTCAGCGTCTGTTCGACGGTTTCGTCGGTCGGATTCTCCACTGCCGCTCGCGCCGATGTGTTGAAGCCAGCCCGGACCCAGTCAGCCATCAAGGACGCATTAGAAACGGTGAGTTCTGCGGGCATCGGTGTCGATACATTCGTATTCGGGGGGCTAGCTGTCGTCGTCGGGGTGGACGCATTAGCGACCGGGGAGACGACAGCGATGGTCGAGAGATTGGACGATGATGCCTGGATAGACTTATTGGTCGCGTTGGCGGTACTGGGTAGCTGACTCCAGGACCCGTTGTGATACTGGAACACCCGGACGCTGTCCATCGATCCGTTGGTCGGAAGCGCCGATTCGTTGAGCCGCAGGGTGTACGTCGCTCGGCTGATGTCGGACGCATTTGCGCCGGAGGTGACGGTCACGTACCCACGCACGCCGTCTTCCTGAACTTCGGTCATGTCGTTCGGCGTGGCGTGCGGGCCGAGCATCGTCGCGTTGAACCCATCACTTTCGTTGGTCACGTTGAGCGAGAGTGCAGAGAGGGTGAACGCCGGCTCGGTCTCGGACGGACCAGAACGGTTCAGCGACTGGGAGACCGTCGAGTTTGCGGCGTCGGCAGTCACTCGGACAGTGACCCCGTTGTCGATCTGGGACTGCGAGATGGCGGGAGCCTCTGCGCCGCCGCCGTTATCGGTCTCGTCTGCGTCGTCATCGAAGTCGAATCCGCCGCCTCCACCGCCTCCACCGCCTCCACCACCGCCACCGCCGCCTCCGCCTCCACCACCGCCACCGTCGCTACTGTCTTCAGCTTCGACAGCGAGCGTTTCGGTGGGGACGTTGCCAATGGAGAGTGACCGATTGCCCTCATCGTCGAAAGAGATACTGAACGAGACAGTTGCCGTCTCACCGCCGGCAATCGGACCGACAGTTTTGGACTTGAGTGTCCGGTTGCTTTCTGTAAGCGCCACGGTGTAGTTTCCACTCTCTGTGCCGACATTTGCGACAGTTGCTGTCACGTCCACTGAATCGCCGGTTTCGACGGACTGATTACTCAGTTTTGCGTCGCGAACCTCGAATCTCGAAGACTGCTCGTCCGTAGCTGTTTCAGTTCCAGTCCCGTCTTCATCGGTGGCGGCCTCAGTTTCGTTCTCTCCCTCAACCGTAATCGTCTTGCTCACATCTCCGACGGAGAACTGATGGGTTCCAGTTTGCTCAAAGGTGTGGACGTACGTGTCCGTCCCCGACTCACCCGGTCCAAGACTGAACGACACTGCATCGACAGACCTGTCGTCGACGTATGTGAAAATATCTCGCTGACCGGACACAGCCCCAGTGTTCTCTGCAGTGACGGTCAGTTCGACGGCACCGCCCTCGGTGACCGTCGTCCGGTTCCACGAGTGGTCCGTGACAGTGATATTCGGCTTACCAACGACCAGCGTGCCGGCGGAGTCACCGTTGACTGTCACCTCGTGTTCCCCATCATCGATGTAGCCGCCGTCATCGGTCTCTAACACGTAGGTCGTGGTCACGTTTCGTTCACCTGGTTCGACGGTGACCTCTGTTGAACTGATGACCGTCACCTCCCGCCCGCCAATTTCGACGGTAATCGGCACAGTTCCGGCAGTGCCGCCCGTGTTCTCGAAGGTGACCCAAACCTCGGGTTGGGGCGTTTGCATCTCCGCCGTATTGACTCGCTCGTCTATCAAGCCGGCATCACGTACCTTGATGTCTGGTGGGCCTGCCCCACCCCCGTTCTCTGCTTCGACAGTGAGTGTCCCGGCGGCCGCGTCGTTTATCGAGATACTTCGATTACCGCTCTCGTTGAATGAGCGGATGTACGACACCGTCGTCGAATCACCACCATCCAGCGTCACCTCTCTTGTTACCTCGGTTTTGCCATCGACGGTGAACGGCACCTCAAAGCTCCCTTCCCGGTCGCCGGTGTTCGTTACGGTAGCAGTTATTTCAACAGCTTCGCCAACGTTGACCGTAGATCTATTGAGTTCGCGCTCTGTCACCGCAAAACTCGGTGGCTCGCCGACCATGATGGTTTGCGTCTCCCCAGCGGTACCGAACTCGAACTCACCAGCTTCGTCGAACGTGTGTACGTATTTCTCTGTCCCCGACTCGTCCGGCTTAAGATTGAACGATACCCCGCCGTCGGATTTCCCGTCGACGATGGTGAAGATGTCTCGCTGTCCGGAGACAGTGCCCGTATTCTCCGCGGAGACAGTCAGTTCGACGGCTCCACCCTCACTGACTGTCGTCGTATTCCAAGAGTGGTCCGTGACGGTGATATTCGGTTCGCCGACGACCAGCGTGCCCGCGGGTTCACCGTTGACTGTCACCTCGTGTTCCCCGTTTTCGATGTAGCCACCGTCACTGGTCTCCAGCACGTACGCCGTGGTCACGTTACTCGACTCATCCGGCGCAACCGTCGCTTCGTCGGGGCCGATGACCGTCACTTCCCGCCCACCGACCTCGACGGTAATCGGCACAGTTCCGGCAGTGCCGCCCGTGTTCTCGAAGGTGACCCAAACCTCTGGTTGGGGCGTTTGCATCTCCGCCGTATTGACTCGCTCGTCTATCAGGCCGGCATCCGTTGCCCGAATGTCTGACTCTCCGATGGTTCCTGTCTCGTGATTGGACGCAGCCGCGACACCCGGCCCAAACATCGGGGTCGTCGACACCGCAACCACCATCAGTAGCGTCATCGCTGATAGCCACAGGCCCGTAATCTTACCCATGGGGTGGTCGATGACAGTATGGTAATTAGTTAGCGGGAACGAATCGCCAAGTAAGGTCCTATTATCGCGTTTACCGTCCGCTACCGCCAGTTCTAGTCTAATAAGGGGCGAACCCCAACATTACAGGTAATGGTCTGTTCGGCACGCCCGGACCACAGGGCTGGCGTGTCGGTATACATATAGTACCTCAAACGGCGACCGTTCTTTCGGTCGTCGCCTGAGTTCTGCCGCGCGATGAAGGCAACTCTCGGCTAGCCAGACACACAACAGCGCAGTTCTGCAGCGATGCCCTATCGACAGGACAGTCAGTCCACACGTCCGAGGATGGCAGAAGGAGAAAATCAGGTCGAGCGGCTATCAGAGACGCTTGCTCACGTATGGGCCGTCCTGCTTGTACCCCAACTTCTCCCGGTAGTACTGTCGGACACCGATACCGGAAATGACAGCCAGTTTCGGGAAACCGGCATCACGGGCCAGTGTCTCTGCTTTCTCCAGCAATCTCTTCCCGTAGCCCTTGTGCTGGTGGTCCCCGTCGTCGCCCTCCTGGCCGACGCCGACGGCGTTGCCGTAGACGTGGAGTTCGCGAACGATTGCGGCGTCCTGTAGCTCCCGGCGTACCGGATCGTTGGGGAACCGGAGCCGACAGAAGCCGACGAGCACGTCGTTCTCGAAGTCTTCGAAGGAGATGAAGTGTTCCGTGCCGCCACAGGCCTCGTAGGTCATCACGTCAAGTTCGATGTTCTCGGCCTCGTCGTCGCTGTGTCCGGCCTCCCGACAGCGGATACAGTCACACGTCCAGCCGTGTTCTTCCATGCGCTGCCAGGCGAGCTGGCGGAGGTTCGACTTCCAGACGCCGCCCTCGATGAAGTCCGCCGGGATGTCCCGCTGGACGCGCTGGAGGCGGGTGTAGCGGGGGATCATGTCCTTGATTTCGGCGACTAACTCGGCGGCCTCGTCGTTGTCCAGCGGGTCGAACTCGTCTTTGCGCCACCAGTCGTAGGTGACGGTTCCCTCGACGATCAGCGTCGGGTATATCTTCAGATAGTCCGGCCGCCAGTCCGTCTCGTCGAAGATGCGTCGGAAGTCCTCCAGACACATCTCCTTGGACATTCCGGGCTGGCCCGGCATCATGTGAAAGCCGACTTTGAACCCTGAGTCGCGCAGGCGGCGGTTGGCGTCGATGGAGGCCTGGACGCCGTGGCCGCGGTGCATCTCACGGTTGATGCGCTCGAAGGTGGTCTGGACGCCCACCTCGACTTTCGTGGCGCCGAGGTCGAGCATCCGGTCGATCTGTTCGGGATCACACCAGTCGGGCTTCGTTTCGAACGTCGTGGCGACGTTGCGGACGTCAGCGGTCTCGTTTTCCGCGATGACATCCTCAAGATACCGGAACTCGTAGTCGTCTTCGGCGAAGCTCACGTCCTCTGCGGGCGTCGGCTCTCCATCCACGTCGAAGTCGTTCATCGCCTCTAGGGCTCGCTTGACGAACCACTCCTGATAGTCGTGGCTCCGAGCTGTCATCGTTCCGCCCATCACGATGAGTTCGGCCTTGTCGACGGGGTGGCCGATTTCCCGCAGTTGGTTGAGCCGGAGGGTCACCTGTCCGTACGGGTCGTAGTCGTTCTGTTCGCCGCGTGCGGCCGCGGGCTCGTGGCCGGTGTAGGACTGGGCGGAGGAGAACTCCGAGTCGGGACCGCCGGGACAGTACAGGCACTTCCCGTGGGGGCACCGCTCTGGCGATGTCATGATCGCGATAGGGGACACACCTGAGGCGGTCCGAACGGGCTTGCGCTGGAGGACCTCCTCCAGCACCTCGCGGTGTTCCTGTGGCGCGTAATCGAGCAGTTCGGAGTTTTTCGGCACTTTCGGTGCGGAGTACTCCCGACAGACGTCGATCTTGGCTGATTCGACATCGTCGCGCTCGACCTCGCCTGCGAGAATCCGGTCGACCAGCTCCGCACACACCTGCTGGAAGGTCTCTGTCTCGTCTGGGTCCGGCGTCTCCGTGCTCATCGGCGTTGTGCGAAATCGGCGTCTCGGCCGAATAAGCGTGTCGCTCGGGTATCGTCAGCGACAGGGGTAGCCGTGGGGTTCATTGTGCTGTCACACCAAATAGACATATGAGCGGTGATACTGACGACACTGGAAGCCTCGACCGCCCGACCTTCCGTGGCTGTGTGTTCTGTTACAGCGCAGAATGGGCGTACTACGGAGCCAAGAAGGCAGCCAGGTCCGTCTCGTCACCGGATACGTAGGGCCCGTCGAATTCCGGAAACAATCCGGGGCCATCTGACCTCTGCCGCAGACGCCCTCGTTATTTTGAGTGATACTGCGGGTAAGTCACTACAGGTTGACCAAAGCGTGAGAACGACCGTCGATACGTCAATGCTGGTGTTGACGATCCGCTGTATTGTGAGCGGCCGGTAACACGGCTGCCGCCCAGAGAGCGGCGACAGACTAATTTCTAGAAACGACGACCGGTTCTCCGGCCACGACGGACGCACCGAGCGACGCTATATTCCTCCAATAAGGGGGTGAACGCGACGATACCGCAGTTCAAGCATTGATAATCCGCACGAAAGGGTTAATTTGCGGTACTCAAAGGATGTGTACGTATGGCACAGCCAACGGGAGATATCGGGCATACAACAGGCAGCAATCCGAGCGTAGCCGAGCGGCTGGAGAATTTCGTATCTTACATACCAGACGGCTCGACAATCCCGGACAAACAGTGGCGCAACCGGCACCGGAGTGTGGTGCTGGTAACATTACTGCATATCCCGTTTCTGTTCGGGCTTGGTATCTACACTGGGTCAACACCGATAGCTGAAGCGCAAATCCCTGCTACCGCGCTCCCTCGGGTCTTGTTACTCTGTGGGGTTGTGTTTGCCCTGTCTGCAGGTAGTCTCATCACTCGATTCAGGCGGCGAATCAGGACGATACTCTCAGTCACGGCGGTGTTCGTGTCGTCGCTGGCTCTCGTCCAACTCTCTGGCGGTTATATCGAGGCCCATTTTCACTTCTTTGTCGGGATGGCGATCGTCGCTGTCTACGAGGACTGGGTCCCGTTCCTGTGGGGACTGGGGTATGTAGTTATGACCCACGGGTACTTCGGGACCATCGACCCGAGTCGCGTCTACAACCACACGGCAGCGATTAACAACCCGTGGGTATGGGGGCTCATCCACGGTGGGTTCGTCCTGATGCTGTGTGTCGCCCTCGTAAACAACTGGGTGTCAACCGAGCGGTCACGCGAGAAATCCCGAGCGCGTTTCGAAGAAGCCGAACAGCGTGCCTCGGAAATTGACGATCTCCAGGCCAAGCAAGAAGAAATAGAGCAGCAACGCGCTGAGGCGAAGGAGGCCCGTGAGAAAGCGGAGCGCAAGATGCAGGAAGTCGAGCGGCAAAACACTGAACTGCAGGAGACGGCCAGCAGATTCAGTGAGGCGATGGCGACCGCGGCCGACGGTGACCTGACGGTTCGTGTCGATCCCGACAAGGCCGACAACGACGCGATGGCCCGGATCGCCGAGTCGTTCAACAAGATGATGACGGAGACGGAATCGACGATGGAAGAGATACAGGCGTTCTCAGAGGAAGTCGCGTCCACGAGCGACCAGGCCACAGCCGGTGCCAACGAGGCAACGGGGGCCAGCGAAGACATGAGCGAATCGATTCAGGGCATTGCCAGCGGGGCGGACGAGCAACGGGAAATGCTTGAAACCGTCTCCGGCGAGATGACCGATCTGTCGGCGACCGTCGAAGAGGTCGCCGCCTCCGCCGAAACCGTCGCAGAGCGGTCCCGCGAGACAGCCGAAATCGCTGACGACGGCGAAGAGACAGCACAGGAAGCGATAGCGGGCTCCCGTGAGGTCCAGACAGCGATCGACTCGACAGTCGAAAACGTGGAGCGACTGGACGAGAAGATGGCCGAGATCGGCGAAATCGTCGAACTCATCGGCGACATCGCCGAACAGACGAACATGCTGGCCCTGAACGCCAATATCGAGGCTGCACGGGCCGGAAACGGGTCGGGCGGTGACGGGTTCGCCGTCGTCGCGGACGAGGTCAAACAGCTAGCCGAGGAGACGCAGGACTCTGCGACCGAGATCGAGCAGCTCATCGCGGAGACGCAGGCGCAGACCGAAACGACGGTGACGGAGGCACGTGGGGCCAAAGAGGACATGCAGGAGAGTACAGAGGCCGTCAAAGAGGTCGTCGACACGTT
Source organism: Haloarcula sp. H-GB5 (assembly GCF_054850705.1). Lineage (NCBI taxonomy): Archaea > Methanobacteriati > Methanobacteriota > Halobacteria > Halobacteriales > Haloarculaceae > Haloarcula > Haloarcula sp. H-GB5. The sequence continues at coordinate 1,324,240 of NZ_JBTWBG010000002.1, forward strand.
CACGCAAGTGGCCGAGAACGCCGAGGCGACCGACAACGGTATTCAGGAGATCAGCGATACGACCGATGACCAGGCCGCCACGACAGAGGAAACTGTGTCGATGGTCGAGGAGGCCGTGGACATCAGCGAGGCGACCGCCGCGGAGACCGAAACCGCGTCGGCGACGGCGGAGGAACAGGCCGCGTCTATGTCGCAGGTCAGTGCCAGCATCGAATCGCTCGCCGAGCAGTCCGAGCGACTCCAGACGATGCTCGCAGAGTTTGAGGTCGGCAGCCGCTAAGGCTCACTCCTCCCAGTACTCTTTTTCCGCGTTCATATCGAGATACGTCGACAGCGTGCGGTCTGCTTTCTCGCCGCCCGGGGGCGACCCGGCGTACAGTCCGACCATCTCCCGGTCGGGGTAGACGGTGATATCCGGCTCTTCCATCGTCGAAACCATCAGCAGTCGGAGTTCGGACTCGCCGGCTTCGATTTCGTGGGCACTCTTCTCGCCGGCCGGGAGCGCGACGTAATCGCCCGGACTGAGTGCATGTTCCTCGGCCTCGGGGCCGAGCCAGAGCGTTCCCGTCCCATCCCGAACGAATATCGCTTCCTCGTTGCCCTCGTGATAGTGGCGCACCCAGAGTCGCTTGCCCGGCGGGACGGTATAGAGGCTTGCGCCGATTTTTTCCCCGCCGGCGGCGTCACCGATCTGTTTGCGCTTGAACGTCCGGTCGCCGTGTTCGTGGTCGGTCCAGTCGAGATCGGCTTCGTTGACGGGCCCGTCGCTCATGCCCGGTCAGACTGCGGGCGGAGAGAAAAAGTCTGCTACGTTACAGTTCGTCGGCCAGCACGTCGAGCGTGGCGTCGAGGACGGCCGGGCGTTCGCCGGCCAGGTAGCGGATGGTCCCCTCGCGGACGCTCCGCGTCGCGACGCCGCCTTCGGGAACTCGCTCGCTGACTTCGCTGACTAGCTCGTGCAGGTCCAGATCCCCGTTGGCACGGACGTACATCGTGTCCGTCGAGATGCCGAGCACGGCGTCGCTCTCGTCGCGAACGTCCCGGTGGAGTTCATCGAGCAGGAGCGACTCCGGCGGGAACTCGTACTGGTGAGTGAACGCATCCGTGTCGAGCACGGCGATGTCCACGTCCCCGACGGTCCGGTGATCGAGGTTAGCCCGAGCTGTGGACACCTCCTCGTCGACCTTCTCGCGGAACTGCTCGGCGATGTGGCCGGCGAGACCGCCCACGTCCTCCTCGTCGTCACCGAACACGAGGTCGGTGATGAGTTCGCGCTTGTCCTCGTAGGACTGGTAGTGGGCTTCGAGCGCGACGGCTTCGCGGAGCTCCGACACCGCGGTCTCGTCGTAGCCGGCCTCGCTGGCAGCCGCAACGTAGGGCTCCGGGATGTCCTCCCAGAAGCTCACGGCCGGGAGGTGCCCCAGGTCGCCGCGAACGTCCTCGTTGACGTGTGCGGCCACGTTGGCCGCGAGCGACGTTGAAGTAGTCTCCGAAACGGCGTCGGCCGACGGTGAGACGACAGCGTCAACCGTGTCGACGACCGCGCCGTCGACGTCGATGTCGTCGATGACGACACTCGGCGCGCCGTAGACGTTCAGCAGGTCGAAGCCGTCGAGGCTCTCGCGCGTGCCGCCAGCGGCGACGAAGACGAACAGCGGGAGCTTCTCCTCGTGGCGCTCCCGGTTGTCCAGCATCGTCGTCGTGTCCTTCGTCGCGTCGTCCATGTCGTAGACGCCGCCCTCGATAGGTCGCCGGTCGAAGTAGTGGTACTTCGCGTCGGCGCGGCGGTGCTGCTCGGTGACAAGCGGGAGCGCGGCCCGTTCGAGGGCGCTGCCGGCGAGGTAGCCGTCCGCGGTGTTGGCGTGGCGGACGATGACCGGTCGGTCGGTCAGCACTGCCTTCCGGATCTGGGTCGCCGCTTCGACCAGTTCCTCGGAGAGCGCCGCGACCGCCGTGTCGTCGGCGAGCGGTTCGGCCGTGTCGGGTCGGGCTTCGTCGTCGAGGGCGTCGGCAAGTCGCTGTTCGACTTCCTCGCGTTCCTCTGCTTCGAGCACGTCGAGTTCCTCGGTTTCGACCTGCAGTTCGCCGCGACGCTCGCGGACTTCGCCCGACAATCGGATGTAGTCGTCTTCTTCGACTTCAGGATAGGCACGAACGCCTGCTTCGACGAAGGCCGCGCAGTCGACGGTGCCGGTTTCGTCCTGTAGTTCGAACACCGTCGGTCCGGAGGTCTGCCGAATGCCGACGACTTCGCCCTCCAGTCGAACGTCCGCACCGACGTGGTCGTCAAGGTCGCCGATAGCCGCGGCGACCGGTTCGGCGGTGGTCGCTTCGTCCGTCTGCTCGTCGCTCTCTGCGTCGGCTTCCTCGTCGGATTCGGTCATGACGGCGGTGTTCGACCCGCTGTCGTTGCCGCCGACGGCCGCGGTGCCCTCGACGCGGTCGTCGTCGCTGGCCCGGCTGACAGCACCGGCGCTTGTGGCACTCTCGGATTCAGACTGGCTTGTGCCGGAGTCGTCGTCCGCACTCGATCCGTCGTCGTTCTGGCTTGTTGACTCGTCGGCTGTCGATTCGGACTCGACCTCGCCGGAGCCGTTGTCGGACTGCACCTCGTCGTCGTCGTCTTCGTTCTCAAGCAGGACGGAGTGGCCGATGTCCGGGTCGTCGACAAGGACGCCGCGGAACTCGCGCTCGGACTGGCGGATCGACCAGCCGAGGTCGACGTTGCCGTTGTCCCGTACGTTCTTGACCTGGACGTAGACGGTGTCGCCCGAGTCCCAGTCGAGGGAGTCGAGCCGTTGGTCCAGTTCGCTCCGGTGGAGCAGCCCCGTTACGCTGTCGCCGATGTCGACGAACACGCCGAACTCGGCGAAGCCGTCGACACTGCCGCGGTAGTAGCGGTCGACCGATAGCTGGTCGGCACGAGACCCGCGGAACTCGAACAGGGCGTCCTCCTCGTGGAGGTCACAGATGCGTCCTTCGACAGATTTGCCGCAGATGATACACGAACCCATTACACGGTGCAAGCATGTCGGGCCTAAAACGGTTGTCGAATTCCGGACGAACGAAACAGGTCCGCTATTCGAACATCTCGCTCTCCTCTTCCAGCAGTTCGAGCCCTGATGCGACCGCTTTCGCCTGTTCCGGGAACAGGGCAACCTCGATTTCGCTCCCCTGTTCGTCTTCGAAGGCAATTTTCACGCGCTTGTCGCCGTACTCCCGAACGTCGACGCCCTCCACGTCGTACATCTTGATCGTCGCTTCCTTGTTCGACGGCCCGACGCTCTTGAACGCTCCATCCTTGAGTTCCAGCATGAACTGGTCGATGTCGATACTGAGCATCGTGTGGAAACGCACGCCGGCGGACCCTAAAACCCGTAGTCAGCAGCCAGTACCAAGAGGGCCTGGAAGCCGCGGAAGCCGTAGCCGAAGATAATCGCGGCCGGGATGGCCCCGACGATTGCGGCGACCGGAAGCCGGATATTGTGGATCACGGCGGTGCCAAGCAGGTACAGCCCCGCGCCCCAGGCGGTGACGAGTACCCGGACCTCGGCGCTGGGCAGGCCCGCCAGCAGACAGGGGGCCATCGCGTAGCACATCACCTGCACGGTCTCACTGACGCCGCCGCGGTCCGACGCGGCGGGGAGCAACAGCAGGGTCTGCAGCGCCGCCGTTAGATGCACTGTCGCCGGCGTGACGAACACCAGGATGGCAAACAGCGCCAGCACCGCGACGCCGGGCGAGAAGCCGCCGATAGCAGGGTAGTCAAACGGCCCCGTAGAGAGGAGTCCCCGTTGAGCCAGCTTGACGACGGCGTAGCGGCTCACTTCCTCGAAGAGGACGACCGTCGCCGCGAACACCAGCCCCGGTGCCTGGTCGCCCGGCGCGACGCCGGTGCGGAAAAAGCGCCGCGGACGGCTGAGTATTTCTACCCACGCACGCACCAGCGCGACTGGCCCGCGGTCCCGGCCACCGGTCGGATTCTCGACCCACTGAGTCACGCTGGGAACTTGGGCGCGGGACGGTTTGACCGTTTCCTTCTCTCGGTCAGTGGCCCCGTCCGGCTCGGACACGCACAGCGGTCCTCACAGCTAATCGTCCGCTCCTTCGAACCGAACGCTCACAGCTCGGACACGCATAGCGGTCCTCACGGCTAATCGTCCGCTCCGATATTCTCCGTACTCTCGAAACACGCCGGGTCCGGCTCGATGTTCGCGTACTGGACGGCTTCCTCGCCGAGGGTCATCACGCGTTTCTCGATATCGGCGTCGACTATCTGGCCGTCAGCGATGTGGTTGCGCGCCTTCGGAATCGCAGCTTGGTGGGGGATAACCCAGCAGTTCAGTGCCCGGCAGACCGAGCGGAGGTGTTCGAGCGCGGTGATCGGAAAACCGCCGCCGGCGACCGCTAGCAACCCGACCGTCTTGTGTTCGAACTCGTCGAAGCCACAGTAGTCGAGTGCGTTCTTCAGCACGCCGGAATAGGACCCGTGATACACCGGCGTCCCCAGCAAAATCGAATCAGCTGCGTGGATGCTGTCAGCGAACTCGACGGCGTCGCCTGCCTCGCGGTGGTCGGCATCGAACACCGGCAGGTCGAACTCACGGAGATCGAGCAGTTCCGTCGTCGCCCCCAACTCCTCGGCAGCGGCGAGCGCGCGCTCGACACCGACTCTGGTGTAGCTCTGGTCTCTGAGACTGCCGACGACACCGACGACGTGTGGTTCGGACATGGCGGCTCTATGGAGCGGGGCCGGTATATCGATGGGGGTGACGAGGCGCACCGCTGGGCTCGGTTTCCCTGCCAGTTTGTCACGACTACGGCGGGTACCTGGCCACCGCTCAGTTGTCGTGGTACACGTAGAGGAGGTTCGGATACGGGATGTATGCGACGCGTTCCAGTCCGCCACCGCTGACTTCCTTTTTCAGATGAACGCCGTTCGATCCTTCGACCACGTCGTGAATGTTCTTGATTTCGGTGCCGTCACTCAACTCAGCTGTCATGTGTGACATTAAATCTCATACGCGCCCTGGTCGTAAAGCACCCCGGGCTGTGCGTGGTCGACGACACCAGTGGCTGAGAGTATCCCGGATTACGCGTGGCTCGCTGGCGCTAGCGGCTGGAAAAGGAGTCCACAGCTCAGGAGCCGAGTTGAATCTTCTCGGACGACGCCTCCTCGCGGGAGCGGTGGCCGAGGTCCGCTTTCAGCGCCTCGATAGCCTCCTCCGGGTCGGTTTCCGAATCAAAGACCCGGTCGAAACCGAGCGCTTTGAACGTCTCGCGCGTCTCCTCGAAAGAGTCCTGCCCGACAGCGAGATTGCCGCCGATGTAGGTCGTCACGTCCAGCCCGGCCTCATTGATCTGCTGCTGGAACCCCTGGCAGTCCTGCTCGGCGTGACCGTACAGTGACGAGACGAGTATCGCTTCGGCGTCGTGTTCATCCGCGGCGTCGATGAACTCCGACTGGGACGACTGGACACCGAGGTTGATTACGTCGAACCCGGCCGCTTCGAAGGCTCGCTCCAGAATGGTAATCCCAACGACGTGCGCGTCGGAGCCGATGACACCGAGGATGACTGTCCTCATACAAGACCACCAATGGGTGTCAACTACATAAACCTAATGATAAACCATTATAGATTATGCGAACAGTTCACACACCGGGGAGAGGATATTAGCCATGATAGCACAAACAGACCGATAGACACACATCTATGGTACGCGACACGCCTCAGCCTCTGTCCGAGCCTCGGGTACTGCGCCGCCTATCGCGCCAGTCCACACACTGTGGCACCCGCTTGGAACCACCCATCTGTCCGTCGTCGGGACACGCATGACGACCATCCGCCGAGCCTTCGACGCCGACGCCGACGGCATTCGTCGGGTCGCGCGGGCGGCGTGGCACGATGCCTACGACTCGCTTGATTCCGACGTCATCGACGAGACGATATCCGACTGGTACGCCGACCCGCTGGGCAGCGCGCTCCACGGATGGGCTGGCGGCGTCCCCGCCAACGACCTCGACGACATCGAGGCGACGCTCCTGGTTGCCGAGCAGGACGGCGAAATCATCGGCTTCACACAGGGCATCACCATGCACACGATGGGGACGATGCTGCGGCTGTACGTCCACCCGGACCACCACGGGGAGGGTGTCGGGACGGCGCTGTACGACCGACTCGAAGACATCTTTCTGGAACACGGCGTCGAGCAGTTCCGGGCGCTCGACCTAGCCTCGAACGACCGGAGCCGGGAGTTCTTCGAGAACCTCGGCTTCGAGCGGACCAAGACTCGGACACTCACCATCGGCGGCGACCCCTACGACGAGGCCGTGTATTCTCGCGAGCTGTCGCCCGAGGACGGCGACGAGTAGGTCTGCAGGGCGGTCCCGAGAGCATCTAAGGGACACTGAACCACCAGTGACAGCACTGTGGCCCCGCCTCAGATGCCACTGACCGTCTCGATGAGCGCGATTGATTCGAGGGCCATCCAGCAGACGAACACCACGTACAGACCGAGCAGCGTGTACGCCTCGCGGTCAGAGAGTTCGAGGTCCGTCCGGATGAACACGATGAACACCAGCGTGGCGAACCCCAGAAACCCCATCGTCGGAATCGCCACGAGGAAGTCGATTGTCGCCCGCCCTGCCAGGAGGACGCCGACGGGAATCGCTACCAGCAGATTGAACGTGTTGCTTCCCAGGACGTTCGTCAGGCTCGTGACGCTGTCGTCGTCTTTCGCCGCCCGGATGCTGACGAAGGCATCGGGAAGGCTCGTGCCGGCGGCGATGACTGTCAACCCCCAGAGAAACGTCGGCGTGTCGAAGATGACACCGAGGGAGAGTGCGCCCTGGACCATTCCCTCGACGCCGACCGTGATGACGACGAGACCAATCCCTAGCATTCCCCATTCCCGGCCCGGCCGGACGCTGTTAGTTTCGTTCGCGACGTGCTCGCTAGCGTCCTGCTGGTGTAAGAAGACGTAGATGCCGTAGGTCACGAGCGGGATGGCGGCGAGCGTCGGGGTCAGGATAGCCGCCCGATTGGTCCCACCTGGGACGTACGTCGCTCCGAGCGCGAACACGATGAACAGGATGAGGATGCTGATGACGTAGAACTGGGCGTCTTTGTGGACGATATCGCGCGTGGACCGAAGCTCCTCGCTCGAAAGCGCCGCGAGGGCCGGGATCACGAGGAGATTGAATATCGCGCTCCCGACGATGGCACCGACGCCCAGCGAGAACTCGTCGTGGACAACGGTGCTGATGACGACCGAACTGATCTCGGGAAAGCTCGACCCGACGGCGACGACGATTGCGCCGTGGACCGCCACCGGCAACCCGTAGTACCTGCTCAGCCGTTCCGCGGCCCGCTCGAAGTACGTGCTCCCTTTCCAGATGACAGCAGTTGCGACGACGATGAGGGCGACCGAACCAAGCAGGCCAGCCATTGTGGACGTATTGACCGCATGGGTTCAAGGGTGTATGCCACTCGCGGTCAGCGCTTGAGGCGTGCAAGGAGGCCGTCGTCGGTGTCCTTGACAGCGACTAAGCCGTCGTCCGCAAGGTCCTCCAGAAGGCCGCCGAGCCACTCCCGGCCGTACTCGCCGTCGGGGGCGTAATCGACGCGCACACGCGGACCGAGCTCGTCCAGTCGCAGTTCGTCGTACTCCTTGAGCGCTGAAATGACGCGGCCGCGCATCTGTCGGCGGCTCCCCTCGAACTCGGGCTGGGTCGGGACATCCGGCGCGGTGAAATCGCCCGTCTCGTAGGCGGAACACCACTCCCGCCAGGGGCACTGTGCGCCGTCACAGTCCGGCGTCTTTTCACAGGCGACACCGCCCAGTTCCATGATGGCGTTGTTCCAGACCCGTGACTGCCCCTCGGGCATGAGCGTGCTCGCGGCCGTCTCGAACGCCGAATCGTCGTCCGGCACGTCGAAGGCCCGATACAGGACGCGTTTGACGTTCGTATCGACGACGGCGTTCCCGTTGTTGAACGCGAAGGAAGCGACGGCGTTGGCGGTGTATGGGCCGACGCCCATCAGATCGCTGAGGCCGTCCGGGTCCCGGGGCCACTCGCCGTCGTAGTCCTCGACCACTTGGTTGGCCGCCTCGTGGAGGTACTTCGCCCGGTTGTTGTAGCCCAGCGAGTGGCTGGTCCAGAAACCCACCACGTCCGAACGGTCAGCCTCGGCCAGCGCCGCCGCGGTCGGCCAGCGGTCCAGAAAGTCCTCCCAGGCGTCGACGACCCTGTCGAGCTGGGTCTGCTGGCTCATCACCTCGGAAACGAGGATCTCGTAGGGCTCTGTCGTCTCCCGCCACGGGTACGAGCGGTGGTCCGCCTCGTACCACTCCACGAGCGCGTCCTGGACAGCCGACGGGTCCGCGGGCACGCCGCCCGGACGGTCCGTCGCTGTCGACTGGTCAGTCATACCCCCGTTTGGCTCCGTCCTGATTTGTGCGTGGCGGTCGTTGCTGCTCGTCGAAGACCGTGCGTCTGGAAAGAATCATCGCCCGAAGTAGACTCCATCTCCCAACAAGCACAACCGATAGTGTCAGTCGTCAGCGTCGGATCGTCCCCACTCGAACTCGGTTCCGTACCAGTCCGGCTCGTCCTCGCTGAACACGTCCGCGAACACGAACATCGCGCCGTCGGGGTAGGTCGTATCGATGTACACCCGCCAGCCGTGGGCCTCCGCGATGGTCTTGACGATAGAGAGGCCGAGCCCGGTTCCGTCCTCGCTCGTCGTGTGGCCGTACTCGAAAATGTTGTCGACCGCGTCGGTCGGTATCCCAGGCCCGTCGTCGGCAACGTAGAAGCCGTGTTCCGTCAGCCCGACCGTGACAGTCACGTCCGGGCCGACGTGGTCGATGGCGTTTCGAAACAGGTTCTCGAGGGCTCGCAGTAGCCGTGCCCGGTCAGCATCGATGGTTCGGCTGCCCGCGACTTCGATGCTGGCGCGTTTGTTGTCGATGTTGTCCCACGCATCGGTGACGACGGCCTCTAGCGGTACTGGAGCCGTCTCCTCGACGCTTGCGCCCTTTCTCGTCAGCGTCAACACGTCGTCGATTATCGACTCGATACGGTCGTGTGCGTCTTCGAGTTTCTCGATGTGGGACTGGAGGTCGGCCGAGTCCGTCTCCGGGTCCGATAGCCGCGTCGCCAGCAGTTCGACGTGGCCGCGGGCGACCGTCAGCGGGTTCCGGAGGTCGTGGCTCAGCGTCGACGCGAACTCGTCCAGCCGCTCGTTCTGGCGTTCGAGTTCGTGGCTCGACCGCTCGGCCTCTTCACGAGCCGCCTGCGCCTGTCGGATCTGACTCCGGAGCGTGTCCCGCATGTTTTCGAAGGCGTCGTACAGCCGCCCAATCTCGTCCTTCCGAACTGTCGAGATGTCGACGCCGAGGTCACCCTGTTTCATCGCCTGCGTTCGGTCGCGGAGCTGTACCAACGGTCGCACCGTGTGCCGTCCGAAAAGATACCCTGCGACGCCCAGTGAGACGACTGCCGTCCCGATGACAGCGAGAAATCCCAGACGGACGAGTCGGCCTGTCCCGTACAACGACTCGCGCTCAGCGCTCGTCGCGACCACCCACGACGTGCCGTTGACGGGTGTGTACGTTGTGACATGGGACCCAGTTTCGATAGTCGTTGTTTGGCCCGCTGTTGCGGCCCGGAGGCCGTCCTGACTGATCGGTACGGAACTGCTCTGACCGTCAATAAGCGGGTCCCCGTCCCCGGTGAACAGTCGCGTCTCGAACCCGTTGCGCCCGTCGTCCAACTGCTCAATTGGGACCCGGGCAACCAGCACTAGTACTCCGTCGCCATCGGAGACGGGCGTTACGAACGCCATCGAGTGGCCGTCACCGTCCGCATATGCCGTCGATTGTACTACTGTCTCGGTATCTGTGGTGTCGTTCATCGCCGCCATCACGGGAGACTCCCACGCGGGTTCGACCGCCCACGGTGACCGGCCTTCTGTACTCGTCCCAGTGCTCGCGATGACTATCTGAGAGTCGTCAACGGTGGAGACGTAGTGGAGCGAACGAATCTGTGACGACTCTGCCGTGGCTGCTGTGGTAAGATACTGTCTGATATCTGCGGGCGTCCCAGTGCCGTACACCCCTGAGGCTGCGATAGCGATTGCCTCCGTCTCGGTGGTCGATCGCCACTGCTCGATACTGTCGGCACGATGCGTAGCCGACGTTTCGAGGTCCATCACCGCGTCGCTGACGACCCGTTCCTGTATCAGGGAGTAACTACCGAAGCCGACGGCTGCGAGTACGACGATGATTACTGCCAGCGCGACAGCGAACTTCGCCGCGTAGTTACGCGTGTACACGTCCGGGAGGACTGCGTGAAGTCGCTCTCGCAGCCCGTCGGACTGGCTAGACGCTGCTGTCTTGTCCCCACCACCTGTCATTATCTGATCTGAATCTGTCAGTAGTTGACCGCTACCCATCGTTATGTTCAACCCATGATATAATTTATCATATGTAATACTCGCAGGGACACGTGTTTCGAGGGAGCGGCCCCAGACGAGTCGTAAGGGGTTTCCTCGCGCTCATCGTCCCCTTTCGTATGAGCCTCGACGATCTACAGGATGATATCGAAGCGGCGTACGGTGACTTCGACGACGAGTTCGAGCTGTCGATCGACCGCGAGACGCGTAACGAACTCGCGATGCTGTCAGTCGCACTCGACCCGGACGACCCGGACGAACTCATCAGGCGCGCGGTGCATATGCTGTTTCAGTCGACGGTCGACCGTGGAACGCTGGATTTCCACCTCCGGTCGAGTTACGACTGCACGTACGACGAGTATCTCTCGGGAATGACTTTCGACCAGATGACTGGGAACGACTTCCCCCAGCAACAGGACAAGGACGACCGGCGCTACCAGTTTTAAACGAAGAGCCCCAGCGCCAGCACCGTTGCAACACCCAAAACCACCGAACTCCAGAACGCGACGCGCGTGGCGAAGGCTCGGTTCGGTCCCGGGGCAGTCAACGCTGCTTTGACCATGATACTGGCCGCCGTCGCGGCGAGGATAGCAAGCATCGCCGTCGGCCCGTCGATAGCGCCGCCGCGGTACAGCAACACGGCCGAGGTCGTCGCCCCGGCGCTGGAGACCAGTCCGCTGAGCGCCGACGTGATGTAGAGACCCGTCGTTCCGAACTGCGTCTCCGCGAACCCCCCAGCGACCACGACCAGCAGGAACACGCCGCCAAAGGCAAGTGCATTCCGTAAGGAGAACGGGCTTTCAAGACCCATATCGACTGTCTCAGCCCAGTCGGCGGTGTATGCAGCGACGGCGACGCTGCCGACGATAACGGCCCCCAGTGGAATGATTGCCTCTACCAAGACGCCACGCTCGACCGTGAAGAACACGGTAATGAGAAGATTCCGGAGCGCCATCGCTGCGTCGGCTAGCAGAATCGCGGCAACGGCATACGAGGTTGCGTCCGGCCGCTGTCGGACGTGGTCGAGCATCGTGCCGACGACCGCCGTCGACGACGCCAGGCCGCCGAAAAAACCGGTGACGGCGATGCCACGACCGCCGTACGTCTGGACGATAGCGTAGTTGACGATGCCGATGCCGGCGACGAACACCACCATCAGCCAGATAACGCGCAGTTCTACGGTCACGTCGACCAGTCCGCCGGGTAGCTCGACCGGTTCTGATGGGAGCAGCGGGTAGATGACGAAGGCGATGATGGCGAACTCCGTCGCCGAACGCAGTTCCTCGCGGGAGAGTCCCCACGCCAAAGAGTGGAGTTCCCGCTTGAGCACCAGCAGCAGCGACGAGAAGACGGCAACCGAGACGCCTTCGAGGATGAACCCCTGTGCAACCAGCGCCCCGACGCCGTAGGCGACGAGCATCGACACAAACGTGGTCAGTGACAGCCCATCGTCTTCGGCATCGCCGAGGAGCCCCTGCACTGCGAGCAAAATCCCTTGTACGATGACCAGCACGCCACCGACGACGAGCAGTGCCTGATTCTCGACCAGCGTAAACACCGCGGCGAGCAGGCTAATCAGCGCGAACGTCCGAATGCCGGCCGACTTCTGTGACCACTCCCGCTCTAGCCCGAGAAACATCCCGAGCGCCCCCGCAAGCAGGATTCGAAACACAGTCGTCTGAATCGGCTCCGGGGATAGTTGCAAGAGGGTCGACATAACACACATACGTGTGATATTAGTTAACGGTTGGTGGTGCTATGGAGTCTTTCCTGGCTGCTTGTACGGCGAAGATATCCGCGACATGGTAACTGCCTCATCGATCTATCCGTCAGGGCAGCGTATCCGCCGGAAACTGCCTCTGAGTTGAGAATCCCACTGACATGAAATAGGCAGTGTGTCCCGCCAGCGATCGGGGTCGAACCGCGTTACCACTTACCTCCGCCCGTAGCCAATACAGACTACCATCAGTTTCCAATACCCCATCCTCACAATTATCAATAAATGAATTAGTAATCCGAGTTCTTGTTTCTTATTTTCTGCTATCTACAACACGAACGGCCGATTTCTACACAATATGTGAGTGCCCGATCGAGATCACTCAAATTTGATAGACAGAGGGAAATTATAAAATGACCCTAAATCAACTCTGGCGTGTGGGATTAGCGCCAGGCATACCAACGTGGGTTCTCCTCATCGCATTCGGTATAAACCTGGGGATCGCTGGCATTGCGATTCGCCGGAGGGGAGTCCGCGGAGCGGTCCCGCTCGCCGCCATAATGGTCTGCGTAGCAGTTTATTCGCTCGGTAACGGCGTTCTGGCGGCAAGCACGACACTGTCGACGTACCGGACCGGCCTCCTTGTGAAATACCTCGGGGTGCTCGGACTCGGGCCAACGCAGTTCTGGTTCGGGCTGACATACAGCGGCCGGGAATCACTCCTGACCCGCCGACGCTGGGCGCTACTGCTTGCTCCGGCGGTCGTCATTTTGGGGTTTGTCGTGACCGCACAGTCACACGACCTGCTGTGGACCCTCGACGGGTTCGTGCAGGGACCGCCGCTCGCGAGCCCGGAGCGCGAGAACGGCCCTGTCTTCTGGTTTAATCTCCTGTACCAGTACACTCTGATAGGGACGACGTACGTCATCGTCGGACTCTTCGGACTCAAGCGAAGCGGCCGGTACCGAACACAGGCGACGTTGATGTTGCTTGGCGGCATTATTCCGCTGATTGCGAGCGTGGTGTTCATCTTCGGCAGCGGTCCGATGGGGTCCGCCGACCAGACGGCGTTCGCATTCACTTTTACCGGGATCGTCTTCGCGATCGCGCTCTTTCGCTTTGACCTCCTTGACCTGATGCCCGTCGCGAGGCACACGCTCATCGAAGAAATGGCCGACCCAGTCTTCGTCGTTGATAAAGACGAACGGCTTGTCGATATAAATGAGGCTGGGGCAGACTTCCTTGATGATGAAAGGGCGACAATCGGCCGGTCCGCATCCGAAGTCATGCCGTCCTATGACTCGCTCCCAGACGGCGACGGCAGTGCCGACGCCGATGTCATCATTGAGGCTGACGGCGACCCGCACTACTTTGATATTAACCGTTCGACACTCACCGACCAAACTGGCTCAATGATCGGACACCTGCTCATCTACCGTGACGTGACCGATCGACGTATCGCTGAGGAGCGGTTCCAGCGCCTCATCGAGCGGTCTTCGGACATGGTAACTATACTGGACGAAGACGGGAATTTCACGTACGTCAGCCAGCCGGTCGAGAAGATACTCGGATACGAGCCGACCGAGCTGGTCGGTGAGAACGTCATCGAATACGTCCATCCCGACGATAGACAGGGTGTTGCCGAGGATTTGGACAAGTACGTCGATGATTACGGCTACTCCGGCACGTACGTCGTGCGATTCCGCGACGCAGCGGGCAACTGGCGTTTCATCGAAGCGCGCGCAACAAATCTGCTTGCCGACCCGTTCGTCGAGGGCATCGTCCTCAACTCCCGAGACGTGACCGAGCAACTTCAGCGGAAGTGAAAACTGGAGCGACAGAACGAACGGCTCGACCAGTTTGCGAGCATCGTTGCACACGACCTTCGGAATCCATTGAACGTCGCGAGTGGACGACTTAGCCTACTTGAGAGCGATATCGCTAACCACGACGCATCGATTGGGACGATTCAGGAGCAACTCAAGCGCATGGAGTCGATCATCGACGACTCGCTCACGTTGGCTCGCTCAGGAGAAACAGTCACTGAAACCGACGAGGTTGATCTCGAGATGATCGCATACGATGCCTGGCAGAGCGTCGAGACTGGCAGGGCGACCCTCGTCGTCGAAACGACGCTCCAAATCGATGGTGACCGTAATCGGCTCCGGAATATGTTCGAAAACCTGTTCCGGAACAGCGTCGAACACAACGAGTCGGCTAACCTAACTGTCAAAGTCGGGTCCTTACCCGACGGAGTCGGCTTCTATGTTGAAGACACCGGAACGGGCATCCCCAGCGAGGAGCGTGACGCCGTGTTCGAACAGGGATATACGACAAACACGGAGGGGACAGGATTCGGCCTCGCCATCGTTAAAGACATCGTGCAGGCCCACGGGTGGGACATATCAGTCACTGAGGGCGAGAGCGGCGGAGCCAGGTTCGTGATCGAGTGCCACGAGTCACCCATGGTGAACCAACCTGGCACCACATGACGCTGAACGACCCCGTCAACCGGGCTACAGGCGTACAAGGTGTGTATGTCTCCAGCGACGAATGCCGTCATCGTAGCGTTACCTGCGCCGCACTGAAGACGGACGCAGTGCTACCAGCGAAACGACGGCCTCAGCACAATCGGCGCTGCGACGTTGTTATAGGTCGACGTACTGGTCTTCCCACTCGCGGCGTGCGTCTATCTCACGACGCCCGCGGCGCGTGAGCGTGTAGAAGTTGGTCCGGCGGTCGCGCTGCCCCTTCTCGACTAGTCCCTTGTCGACCAGGGTGTCGAGGTTCGGGTAGAGACGGCCGTGATGGATCTCCTTCTCGTAGTACGCTTCAAGCTCCTCCTTGATAGCTAAGCCGTGGGGTTCCTCTCTGCCAGCGATCACGTAGAGAAGGTCACGCTGGAATCCTGTCAAGTCGTGCATCGATTCACCTATGTAATGATTTAGTATCTATACTGTTAAATATATCGGCCCAGAGAATTTGACATATTTTCGTCATCTCGGGGTGTCGAATTTTCTGCACATAGACTCTCAGTCAGCGTTTTGTCCATATGGTAAATACAGTCAGTATATCATCATTCTCCGGAAACTGATGGCAACAGTATTAATTATCACTGTAGAAAACAGTCAGCAGAACAATAGCTGTTTGAAGCCGAGGGAGTAGTCGGCCGCAACGTCACTGTGGCGTATCTCAGAACGATGGTCGACGCCCCGGGAGACGGATCCGAGATTACGCTCAGCGCATGGACGGGGTCACGTCGCGCCGCCATCGAAGGTGGAGTTCGAGGTGAAAGCCGAGCACGAGTGCCCGGAGGGCGGCGTCGGAGAGCTCAGCATCGGAGTCGAACCGGGGTGGTCCGAGAGCGCGACAGAGACAGAGGGGTCTATCGAGTAAGTCGTATCGTCCAGCAGTTCCTTTTCCGAGGGACAGAAATCTCTCGTCTTAGATCGTTTGCAGCGAAGTAAGTGGAAAGCGGTCGCGAAAAACGCGACCGCTTGCCGCCCTGAATTGGTCCCCGCTGACGCTTCGGCCCTCCAAGCGAAGCGTCACTTGGTCGAATGGGGCAGAATAACTTAAAAGTACCGGCCCCGTCCAGCAGGTGTTAGTTATCGAATTAAAAGCGGATGTAAGCTGTAACTAACCTAGATATGTTCCTCCTCAAGCACCCATCCAAGTGCCCGCTTGTAGTGGGTGAACATCATACGGACTCGCTCGTGGTCCATCTCCTCGTCGTCTAGCTGTTCAGCGAGGAACTCGTACTGCTCACGGATCTCGTCTTGCGAGCGCATACGTTGGCGTAGACAACCCTCACGGAACAATCTTGAGGGCTGGCCTCTCAGCATCACGTATGAAAGTCCGCGGGGAGCGCGAGTGTCAGGACTGTGGCACGCGATGGCGGTACTACGAAACTGGGAGCATCGCCTGTCCGGACTGTGGGAGCATCCACAGTGTCGGCATCGACGAGCTCACCGAACACACCGACACACCGGCTACGCTCGATCTGACGCCTGTCCGGAGCCGAATCGACACGGATACGACGCGGGAGATCGCTGACGCAACCGCCAAGCGCTGCCGGGAGTACACGCGCAAGCGGGGATTCATCGACGCGGGCGAACTTCGCCCGCTCGACCCGACGTTCGTCGCCGCGGTCGAACTCCAGCACATCGGCACACACCTCTCCCGAGAGTTACGTAGCGGCGACCCGGCGGAGCGGTACTTCTACGAACTGCTCGGCGGGGCTGACGACGGCGACCGTCCCGCCGTCGACGAGGTCCCGTCGGCCCTTCGAGTGCCGTACGGGCTGGCGATGGCGGCCGCCGTCGACAGCTATCAGCGGGACGTGCGGACGTATCTGGACGCCAATCCGGACCCGACCGCACGACAGCTCTCCGGGCGGATTCGCGACCATCGGAAGCGCATCGAGGCACTAGACGGCGATGTCGACCCCACGGACGCGAACCGCCTCGTCCATGCGGCGCGGGACCTGGGGTCGTACATCACCGGCGACGAGAGCGCCTTCGTCAGAGCTGAAAACTGGCTCACCGGAATCGAGGACGATACGGTTTAAGCGGTCACCGGAGCCGCCGTACAAGCGACTCGTCCAGGCAGTCCGACGGCACTGACGCTTTCCACGCCGCGGTCTCGATCCCCTCGCCGTCGAGGCCGGGGTCCGACGCGAGTATCGTCGAGTCAGCTGTCCCGCGATAGGTTCCGAAAAAGAACGTCGCCTCGCGGTCGCCGTCAGTCACTGTGACCTCGGTGACGGCAGCCAATTCGTCGACGGCGATACGGACACCAGTCTCCTCGCGTACTTCGCGACGCACCGCTTCCTGCCGTGTCTCGCCGGTTTCGACGCCGCCACCCGGGAGCTTCCAGATGTCGTCCTCGTAGACGAGTAGCAGGCGGTCCGCCGGGTCGGTGACGAGCGCGCCGACCGCCCAGCGAAGGCCGCGGTCGGCACGGGCACAGACGCCGTCTACGCCCGCCGCGTCAGTCTCTCTGGTCACTTGGCGGGTGAGCACATCGCGGTCCGCAAAATCCGCAAGCGACGGCATTCAGGGGAGGTCGACGTCGATGTCGTGTTGCAGGCCCGTCGCTTTGACCGTGTTGTACAGCAACATCGCGCGGGTCATCGGGCCGACGCCGCCGGGGACCGGCGTGATTGCGCCAGCGACCGCTTTCGCGCTCTCGTACTCGACGTCGCCGACGAGTTCGTACCCCTTCTCCGTGTCGGCGTCGACGCGGTTGATGCCCACGTCGATGACCGTCGCGCCCTCCTGAATCATCTCGCCGTCGATCATTTCGGGGACGCCAGCCGCAGCGACCAAGATATCGGCATTGCGCGTCCGTTCAGCGAGGTTCTCGGTGCGGGAGTGACACACCGTCGTCGTCGCATTGCCGCCCGGCGCTTTCTGGATGAGCAGGTTCGCCATCGGCTTGCCGACGATGTCAGAGCGGCCGACGACGACGGCGTCTTTGCCCTCAGTGTCAACGCCCGCGCTCTCGATGAGCTTCTGGATGCCGTGGGGTGTGCAGGGCTTGTAGCGGGCGTCGCCGGCCACGAGCCGACCGACATTTTCCGGGTGGAAGCCGTCGACATCCTTCATCGGGTCGATGGCTCGCAGGACCGACCTGTCCTCGACGTGGTCGGGGACCGGCATCTGGACCAGAATACCGTTGACATCCTCGTCGTCGTTGAGGTCCTCGATGGTGTCGTACAGTTCGGCGGCATCCGCGTCAGGGTCGATATCTATGTCGATGGCCTCGATACCGACCTCCTCGCAGTCGTCCTGTTTCATCGAGACGTACGTCTCGCTGGCCGGGTCCTCAGACATCAGCACCGTCGCCAGCGACGGGCGGTGACCGGCGTCGGCCAGGCGGTCGATGGACGCGACAAGGTCGTCCCGAATCGACTGTGCGACGGCGTTGCCGTCGATAATCTCTGTCATTAGGTACAACGGCGGCGCGGGGCGGTATGAACGTCCCGGATTTCAGTCAGCCGCGACAGGCTGGCACGCTCAGGGACAGTCCGACTCGGCGACCGACTGCCGCTCGGCTCCCTGCTGGATAGCCCGCGTCGCGCCGCTCCGGACAGCCATCGTCATCGCTTGCCCGCCGTACCCGTGGGTCTGGTCGTGCCCCCGGACTACGACACAGCCAACGTCGTCGGGAACGGTAATCGTCTCCGAACGGGTGAACGGGCCCGTCGAGTGAGCGTGCAGGAGCTCCCGGCGCCCGAGTCGGTCGCCGGCCAGCGTTTCGACTTGCCACCAGTTCGCATAGCCGTCCTCGCCGTCGTCATCGTGATAGAGAGTTACGTCGAAGCGGTAGTCGCCGCCGCCCTCGTCACTGACATCGACGCCGACGACGTTGGCCTCCCGCAGATCGATTTCCTCGGCATCGGGCGTCTGGCCAGCAGTGGCCCGCTCGTCTGTCGCAGCGGCAGCATCCGTCTCTGACACCGTAGCCGCTGTTGTGGACTCGCCCCCGCTGTCATCGCTGTGTCCGGTTTCCTCTCTCGACTCGACCTCGAACTGCGTACAGCCGGCGACTGTCGAGAGGGAGGCACACAGTGCATAGAGCATCCGGCGTCGAGTTGTGCGGGGCATACCGGACGCGTCGGGTGGAAACAATAAAAAGTGAGTCGCGAAGTGTGCGGATAGCAGCACCGCGGGTGACCGCTTCTGTCGCTATTCGTACAGCGTGTACTCGTCGGTCATCTCGTCCACGCGGTCGCTGACTTCCGCCACGACATCGTCGTCATGGGGCGCGTCGACGACCTTGTAGATGAGATCCGCGACCTCGCGGCAGGCGTCCTCGTCGAAGCCACGGGTGGTGAGCGCAGGCGTGCCGGCGCGGATGCCCGAGGGGTTGAACGCCGAGCGGGTCTCGCCGGGAACCGTGTTTGCGTTGAGGACGATACCGGCTTCCTCCAGCGCTTCCTCGACTTCTTTGCCGGTGGTGTCGGGGTGGGACGGCCGGAGGTCGATGAGCACGAGGTGGTTGTCCGTCCCGCCGGAGACCAAGTCCAGACCGTGTTCCTTGAGTCGGTCACCGAGAGCGACGGCGTTGTCGACGGTCTGCTCGGCGTACTGATCGAACTCGGGGGCCAGCGCCTCACCGAAGCCGACGGCCTTGCCGGCGACGTTGTGCATCAGTGGGCCGCCCTGCGAGCCGGGGAACACCGCGCTGTCGATGTCGTCGGCGTACTCCTCGTCGCACATGATGATGCCACCGCGACCAGCGCGGATGGTCTTGTGCGTCGAGCCTGTGACGAAGTCGGCAACGTCGACCGGCGACTCGTGGACGCCGGCGGCGACGAGACCAGTGATGTGAGCGATATCCGCGAGGTGGTAGGCGTCGACCGCATCGGCGGCTTCCTGAATCCGCTCGAAGTCGACCTCTCGGGGGTAGGCAGAGTAGCCCGAAACGATGATGTCCGGCTCGAACTCCTCTGCGTGGTCGTGGAGACCTTCGTAGTCGATGTAGCCGGTCTCTTCGTCGACCTTGTACTGTTCGACTTCGTACACCTGCCCGGCGAAGTTCGCCGGGTGGCCGTGCGAGAGGTGGCCGCCGTGGGTCAGGTCAAGCGAGAGGATCTTGTCGCCGGGTTCGAGGACGCCGAGGTAAACGCCCATGTTGGCCTGTGAGCCGGAGTGTGGCTGGACGTTGACGTGGTCCGCGCCCCACAGCTCCTTTGCGCGGTCGATAGCGAGCTCCTCAACGTCGTCGGCGTACTCGCAGCCGCCGTAGTAGCGTTCACCGGGATAGCCCTCGGCGTACTTGTTCGTCAGTTCGGAGCTCTGTGCCTCCATCACAGCCTCGCTGACGTGGTTCTCGCTGGCAATCATCGCCAGCGTATCGTTCTGCCGGCCTCGTTCGCCCTCCAGGGCGTCCGCGACTGCCGGGTCCGCTTCCCGTACGGTTTCGTAGCTCATGTATCCGAGTCAGGACCGATACGACAATAATCTACCCTTTGACCCACGCGTGTGTAGCGTTATCGTTCCTCAGTTGGTACCGCGGGTATGGTGGGCGGTGACGGCGTGCTGACAACCATACGTATATATCAGATGACGTTCCACATATCCACACATGGTCACCTGGGGGGTGGCAGGCGAGCGGGTGGGCCGGGACGGCGGTGAAACGCTGGACTGGGATGGGGAAACGGTCGACCCGACCGCACTGGTGCACCAATTACACGACAGAGAGAGTACGGACGGGGAGCAGCTACCACGGCGTGTCGACGATTGTTATCGCGGGTCTGTCACCGAACTGGCGCTGCCGGCGGTGAGTGCCACGGTAACCCGAGTTGACACTGACGCCGATGCCGGGACAGTTGATTCACCGACAACGCTTGAGGACGGAGAGTACCTGTTGACGATGCAGGCCCGTGCTGCGGATAGTGACCGGGAATCGCCGCTGGGCGTCGTAGACGACATTCGGATCCACGTTCGCTTCGACGGTCCGGCGTCGCTCCATTCGGCCGGTATTACCACCGTGCTTGGTTTCCAAGAGCCGACGAGCATTACCGTCGGGTTCGTCTGGGAAACGAACGCGGAGCGGCCGCATCTGCAGGTCCCCGCGACGCCCGAAGGGCTCGCAACGGCGATTACGCATCTGAGCGGGGCGCATCACACGATGCAGCCGTCCCGCTCGCACCCGGAACTCCGCGGACACCCACCGATAGTCACGACCGGCGAGACAACCCGTATTCCGGAACCGGTGCGACAGAACCGTCCCGAGACCGGTATCACGCTCCGTGTTCCGGAGTGCGAGGCGGAACTGCTCGTCAGCGCCCCGTTGGCGTACTATCTCGGGGCCAAAGTGGTGGTCGAGTCACGGGATGCCGCACTGTTGACAGCCGAAGACACGTCGGTACACCTCTCTTTCGACGCGTGGCCATCGCTACAGGCCGGCGTCGCAGCGCTGCTTCGGAAGGTGTTCTATCTCGACTGCCAGGTCAGACGCGTCGACCCGGCCGAGAGCGGCCCCCGTATCACGTCGGCGCTCTCGCTCGACCCGGATACGCTTCGGTCGCTGTCGCCGGCCGGCCGACTCGAACGGTACATCGAGGTCTCGGACGAGGCCGTGAATTCGATTCTGCCTGAGTGGCCCCTCTCGACGTACGTCTCGCCGGAACCGGAGCGGGTCCGCTGCCTGCCGTTCCTACTCGACCGGCTCAGCCTCATCTACCTGCCGGACAGCTCCCGGCTCGACCAGGATGAGCTGCTCGACAGGACGCTGGCGGATTCGTATCTGAGCCGCGGGTCGGCCGAGCGCCCGCCGGTCATCGATCCGAACCTGCGCGAGGGGCAGTTGCACTCGTGGCTCGCTCCGGGGAACCCGATAGACGCCTGCAAAACGCCGACGGAAGCGTACGTAAATCGCTACCGGAGTCAGAACCGGGACACCGGCAGTCAGCGGGTCGCGGTGGTCCTCAACGACGAGGAGATGGCCGACGAACACACAGAAGTCACAGAGATATACCAGGCAGCGGACCTCCCGATGGACGTGCAGGTCAGCGAACTGCTATCGGTCAACGAACTGGCCGACGTGTTCCGCCAACCGACCGATTTCGTCCACTTCATCGGCCACTGCGACGAGGCGGGACTGCGTTGTCCCGACGGTAATCTGTCGCTGTCGTCGCTCTCGGAAGCCCGAACCCAGACGTTCTTCCTGAACGCCTGTGGCTCCTACGATGAAGGGCTCGATCTGGTCAAACAGGGCGCGGTCGCCGGCGCGGTGACACTCACCGACGTGCTGGACAAACACGCCGCTCTGGTCGGGACCGCCTTCGCACGCCTGCTCAGTAACGGGTTCAGCATTCAGCGAGCGCTGGAACTCGCTCGCCGGCGAATAATGATGTGCAAGGACTATGCGGTTGTCGGCGACGGGACCTATTCAATCGTTCCTACTCCTGCACATCCGGCCGTCGTCTGGCTCTCTGAGGGGGAGACAGGGTTCGACGTACAGTGTACGGTCGTGTCTCCGGAACGGCCCGGTGAGAGCTACCGCCTGCCGTTCGACGACAGCGCCGCACTGAACGGCGAACAGACGAGCCACTCGCTCGACGCTACGGAGTTGGCCGACGCACTGAGTCAGACCTCGCTGCCTGTCATCTACGACGGGGAGTTCCACTGGTCCGACGACCTAGCTGCGCGCCTCCGGACGGACTTCTGAGGACGGTAGAACTATCAGACAATCGAGATAGGCCAGACGGCCGCCGTCTGTTTTCGAACTGGCCGACCGAGTGGTCGCGGCAATACAATGTTCTACAAGAACCTTTGATACTAGAGATCAGATTTGATCCGGTACCCAGGTCCTGGCTTCTGGCGGGAAGGAAACAGTGACACCAGCCACTGGTTCAATCAGATTTACACGGCGTTACCGAGTGGAGCAGGAGGTTCAGTCCGTGAGTCTAACGGCTTCTGCTTAGGACAACTGACCAATATTTTATCGCTGTTCGCTGGTGGGTGTTGTCGGATTGTTGGCGAAATCAACACAGTATGGCCGGTAAAATTAAATATAACAGTACACTATATACTGGCAAGGGACAATGACCGAAAATCTCCTGCAAGACGACGTCGGGTCTATGTTGACCACGGTGTTTGGGGCAACCGACGAGCCGGTGTACGTCGTGAACCCGTCGCGGCAGACCATCTCTGAGCTTGTATCGACACTAGACGCAGATTCGGGCGCTCCCGAAGTTCGGCTGCTGGCCGACGAACGGGCACTGAAAGACGTCATGGACGATTTCCTCGTTGCGAGCACCGCGGCCGATCTCATCGACGAGGGGCGGCTCACGATGCGGCTGCTCGACGACGTACCGAACCACTCGGTCGCGGTAACCGTCGATACGGTGTACGCGCTCGTCACGATCAGCGATACGGTCGGCGGTCTCGGGACCGACGACAGAGAGTTCGTGGACAACGCCTACGACTACTACGACTCGGCGTGGGAAGACGCCGACGAGTACTCGCTCCGGACGCCGCCGCTCAACCGCGTCCAGAGCACGCTGGAATCCGACATCGGCCCGGAAACCGCGTCGGACTTCAACGACGTTCTGAACTCACTGTCGACGGCCCGCGGCGACGGCGACGGCCTCGATGAGGTCACCATCAGCCTGCTCGTGGCCGCACGGAACGGCGAACTACTGTACGACATCAGCAAGTGGGGCGAAGATGTCGGGCTGGCGAGCAAGGCGACGTTCTCGCGGACGAAGACGAAGCTCGAAGACATGAACCTCATCGACACCGAGAAGGTCCCGATTGATGTGGGTCGACCACGACTCCGCCTGATGCTCGGCGACGACCGACTCAAAGACGCCGACCCGGACGAACTGGCCTCCGTCGCCCAGTCCATCCTCGCCGCGTAGGTTTTTCCCCCTTCACCACGAGGGCTTCGGCATGCGAACTGTCGAAGTCGTCGGGCGTGGACCGGCCGTCGATGCACTTGTCGCGTTTCTCGCTGATATCGACGTTTCAGTGGCACAGCCCTCGACACCGGCGGAGAGCAGTGGCGACCTCATCATTGTCGTCGATACCGTCGGTTCGGAGACGTTTGCGGCGTGGAACGACCGGGCGAAAGGTAATGACGTCCCGTGGGTCGCCGTCGAACTGGGTGGCGTCGGTGGCGTTCCAGTGACTGACGCCGCGATCAGCGGATTCGGACCGGAGACCGGCTGTTTCGACTGCCTTCGGACCCGGGTGGAGGCGACGGTCGATGACACCGAGGAAGCCACAGCGGCCCCGACGGCAGCCACACAGCGGTTCGCGGGGTCGCTGGCCGGTCGGCTGGTAGCCCAGTTTCTCGACGGCGACGCTGCCCTCTTCGGGACTGTCACGGAACTCCCACACACCCAGCGGCGGTTCCTCCCCGTCCCGGGCTGTGATTGTGGCGGGACACAGAGCCACACCCTCGGTGACGGTCGACAGACGGCCCACGACAGCGAGGCGCTGTCACGGGCGGAGCTGGGCCTCGACGACCGGGTCGGCATCGCTACGGAGGTCGGCGAAGTCGAATCGTTCCC
Source organism: Haloarcula sp. H-GB5 (assembly GCF_054850705.1). Classification (NCBI taxonomy): domain Archaea; kingdom Methanobacteriati; phylum Methanobacteriota; class Halobacteria; order Halobacteriales; family Haloarculaceae; genus Haloarcula; species Haloarcula sp. H-GB5. The sequence continues at coordinate 1,348,448 of NZ_JBTWBG010000002.1, forward strand.
GGCTCCGTACTATCTGTCGACGCTGGCTGACACCGTCGGCTTCAGTGACGTGTCTGCCGCCGCCAAGGCCGCGGGTGTCGCCATCGACTGGGATACGGCATTCATGAAGGCGCTGGGCGAGAACTACGAGCGATATGCAGCCGGCGTCTATCGAGACGGGAATCTACAGCGCGGGACAGTCGCCGATATTCCGGATGCCGTTCCCCCTGATTCATTCGTCAGAGACGAGGCCGTGTGGGACGAATCGACAGCACTCCCCTGGGTCCCGGTGGAAAATCTGCTGACCGACGAACGTCGGTCGCTTCCCGCCGAAACTGTCCACTATCCGCCGCCGTCGAACGCCGTCAGACCGGCAACGACGACCGGGCTCGGGCTGGGAAACACCGTCACTGAGGCGCTGCTGACTGGGCTGTACGAGGTCATCGAGCGTGACGCCGCGATGCTGTCGTGGTACTCGACGTTCGAGCCGCTCCAGGTGGCTGTCGATGACCACGAGCAGTACGACACGCTTCGGCGGCGCGCAACATCTGAGGGCCTCGACGTGACAGCGCTGTTGCTGACACAGGATGTTGACGTGCCAGTCATCACTGTCGCACTGGAACAGGACGAGTGGCCGCGCTTTGCGCTCGGGACCGACGCGGATCTGGACCCTGGTTCCGCCGCCGTCGGCGCGCTGGAGGAGGCGCTCCAGAACTGGATGGAACTCGACAATATGGGTCCGGAGGCGGCTATGGATGCACAGGGCGCTATCGGCCGCTATGCCAAGTCTCCGGGCAAGGCGGCCGACTTGACGGAGGCAGAGACGGCGGTCCCGCTGGACTCGCTCGGACCCGACGCAGCCCTCTCCGGCGAGGAAGAGCTAGAGACGTTGTGTGACCGGGCGGCTGACGCAGGACTCGCGCCGTACGGGACGCGGTTGACGACGCGCGACCTCGAACAGATCGGGTTCGAGGCGGTTCGGGTCGTCTGTCCGTCGGCACAGCCGCTGTTCTTCGGTGAGTCGTTCTTCGGCGAGCGGGCTGAAACCGTTCCGGCCGATCTGGGCTTCGAACCGCGGCTTGAGCGGGAGCATCATCCATTCCCGTAGAAACAACCGATACAGCGAGAGGTGGAGGTAGATACCGGATAGCCGGGTGTTCAGATACCGAACGTCGCCCGCAGCATATCCCGCGTGCCCGGCCCGAGGCCGACTGCGGTAACGGCGATGAGCAACAGGAGCGCGTACCGCGGGCTGTCGTCGATGAACTCCTGATTGAACAGCGAGACGACCAGCGAAGCGACGGCGAGCTTGACGACCAGGAACGGCCATGACGTACCGATAGCGGCTGTTATCCCGGCTGGCTGGAGCGCCTCGGTGGCCTCGATGACGAACCTGTTAGCCGGGTGTTTCGGGTAGTACGTCAGCGGGACGTTGAGCGCGTCGAGCCAATCGGCCAGCAGGACGTTCGCGACGCCGTCGATGGCGTGGCCCCAGATGACGAGCAAGCCGATATAGCCAGTTCCGTCGTTCAGTGCCGGTCGGTAGGACTCAAATAGACGGTACAGACCGTAGGACAACACCGACGCCAGTCCGACGGTCGTAATGAGGACTGACGGGTACAGTGTCGCGTACTCGCGGGTGAGGGCGACAAACGTCAGATACAGGAGCGTCACGGCGACGAACGCTCCGCCGATAGCGCCGGTCACCCGGTAGTAGCTGTCGATGATTCCCCGGCGTTCGAGATCCACGCAGGCGACGAGGACGAGCAGCGTCAGCAGGAACACCGTCCCGTAGATGACGGGACTGATGATGAGCGAACTCAGCGGGTACTCGACGATGGGTGTGACTCCGGCGTCGACCGCGCGGTCGGTCGCGTCCTCGACAGTCCGCAACGCGCCGCCGAGCAGCATGAACGGGACGAACGCGAAGTAGAGCTTCGGGTCTTCGGCGATGTCCAGCCGCTCGAGGAGGAAGTAGACACCGACGAGCATGTACACCAGAATCAGCATGTAGCCGATCTCTGAGACGATAGTGTACCCCGGTTCTGCGATGAGCCGTCCCTCCTGTATAGCCGCTTTACAGCCCTCGTACACCGGTTGTGGCCCGGACGCAGTCATCTCAGCACAGCTGGCCGACTTGGCGTCCGCGTACACTGGCCCCCAGAAGTATTGCCAGAGGAACCGATCCCAGACGGCCTGTGGAGCGGCCACAACGGCTCCGACAGCGACGAGGAGGACAGCAACGAAAGAGCCCACCCAGAGCTGGCCGGGCCCGTACTCATCGACGGCTCGCTCGAGCGTTTCCATGGCCGAGTGACCGGTGGCAGGCGGTTTTAGCGTTCCGGTCCCGTGTGCGTGGAGCGGAAGTCCGCGGCCCAGTGGTGCCGAACTGCTGCGCGAAAGTACGCTCAGTCCTACCTGAGCGCTTCGTTGCCGGCCGCCACGAAGGCCTCATGTGCCTCGCCGTTGGAGGCGACGACGGAATCGCTGTCGTGGGTCCAGGGCTCGCCATCGAGGTCAGTGACCGTGCCGCCGGCCTGTCGGACCATATGGACGCCAGCGAGCGTATCCCATGGTGCCATCGGGCGCGTGCAGACGAGTCCTTCGAGCGCCCCGTCGGCAACGTGCGCCAGCGTTGCCTGGAACGAGCCCAGGCGCCGGATGTCACCGAAACGGTCGCCGACGGCGCTGCACAACCGACCGAACTCGTCCCTGTCATCGCGGTCCCACCAGCCGACGGGAGCCACGGCGAACGTCTCCGGGTCGGTTCGTCCACTTACCGAAAGTTCAGTCTCGTCTCGCGTCACACTTTCTGGGCCGGCCGCGTAGAGGTCGCCATACGAGGGGAGATAGGTCACCGATGCGACCGGCTCGCCGTCGACAACTGCGCTGACGACCGTCCCCCACAGACGCATCCCACGGACGTAGTTCGCCGTTCCATCGATCGGATCGATTACCCACACAGAGCCGCTTTCTGGGACGCTATCGACTGCTTCAGGGTCGTAATCGGCCTCCGGCCCGGCCCGCGTGGAAAGGTCTTCCTCACAGAGGAACCGGTCGCCGGGGAACTCCTCCAGAACAGTCGCAACGACTTGCCGCTGGGCGTCACGGTCCGTCTCCGTGACGAGGTCGTTTTTGTTGGCCTTCGACTCGACGCTGAGATCGCCCCGGAACTGCTCCCGGGCCACGACACCGCCAGCGCGGGCCGCTCGCTCGGCGACCGCCGCCCGATGGCTTGCATCTGTCATACCTAACGGTGGACCGCCCGCGTTCAAACCGTCTCGCCTTCCAGCAAAACAGGGCCGACCGCCAGCGAGGAGTTACTCTTCTTCGACAGCCTCATCAACAGCGTCGAGAATGGCTTCGGCGATGTCCCGCGCCTCATTGGGCGTGTACAGGACCTGGTTCCCCAGTGACTGTTCAATACGGACGTAGCCGTCATCGTCCTCAATGGAGAAAAACGCTGTATTCTCCAGCGGTGGCACGTGCAGGCTGGCCCCCTCGGACTGATCTGTGGCCATGTTATTGTTTAGCACATAGGGCGGCTTAAATCTACGGCTCTGGACAACAACGGTCGCCCAGTTACAAATATTAATAATTGGGCCACAACGGCTTATACTCAGCCCAGATATGTACGTATATGGCATCGATACGTGGGGCACTTCGGTTCAGCAAGGACATCTCAGTTATCGCACTTTTGGGAGTTGTCTACGTCCTTGGGTTAAGCGTGGCAACGCTGATCAGTGCATCAGAGGATCGACTGCCGCGGATACATGCTGTTGGTGGCGAGATACGGAGCCGGCTTCGCCGCCCAGTATAAGACGCTCAGCAACCATGACGCCAAAGCCACCGACCGGCGCATGGAATCGAGTGACTGTACCCGGAACTCGTCTACTCGAACTACCGCAGTTTCCCGATTACAGATAAGTTCCGGGCCGCTGCCCAGTGCCTCTCGTAGTAGTTTCCCAGTGTCGTTCGACATTCGCAGACGTGGCTTCCTGTTGTCAGCGCCCGTCTTATCACCTTGCTTGAAATAGACTACGGTGAGACCCGCAGGAGACATAGTCTACTAGTCTGATAGATGTCTGCTTCACAACGTACATTAGTGCGTGAATAATGTGCTTTATTGATAGATGGTACGCTACACGAGGGTCATGGACCGAAGAAATTGTGTACAATCAGCGGAAAACGGGATTTCTCATGCCAACCCTTGTTATTAATGATGAGTTATTCCACCCGACAGCTTTATTATACGCTGCTTTGACATGACAGCCTGTGTGGGAGCCGTGCGGTACCTGTCAGAAATTAACCATTGAGATTAGATAAAATGGGGCCTACTAGCCGTATTCATCGAAAGCCGACCAGGGGAGTGGAGAGTGCATGCTACCAGACGCACCAGCTATAGCCGAGGTACGGGAATGACGATACAAGCAAATCAGGCAAATCAAGCGGGTCAACAGGGGATCACGAAGACTGTAGACGAGTTTCTCGTCACGCCAGAGAGCGAAGTCACGCCGGTTTTGAGCGTCGTGATGCCCACCCTCAACGAGGAGAAAGGAATCGTAGAATGTATTGATCGGATCAAGACAGCTATCTCGGAGTTACGTGTGCCGACCGAGATCATCGTGAGCGACAGTTCGACTGACACGACTCCGGAGTTAGCTCGCGAGCGGGGTGCGACAGTCGTGACACCTGATGAACCGGGCTATGGCTATGCGTATCGCTACGCGTTCGACAAGGCACGGGGAGAGTACATAGCGATGGGCGATGCCGACACGACGTACGATTTCGAGATGATTCCCCAACTTCTCGAACCGGTCCAGAACGGCGACGCGGACATCTGTATGGGAAGCCGACTGGAGGGTGAGATCCGGGACGGGTCGATGCCGCCACTCCACAAATACGTCGGCAACCCACTGTTGACGCGGTTCCTGAACACGTTCTACGGGGCCGGTGTAAGCGATGCACACAGCGGCTTCCGTGTGTTCACCAAAGACGCGCTCGAAACGCTAGAGCTAGAGACGACCGGGATGGAGTTCGCCAGCGAGATGATCATGGAGGCCGGTGCGAACGACCTCACCATCGAGGAAGTCCCGATTATCTACCACGAGCGGGAAGGCGAGGAAACGCTCGATAGTTTCAGTGACGGCTGGCGACACGTCCGATTCATGCTCGTGAACGCGCCGGACTACCTGTTCTCGTATCCGGCTCTGTTGCTCGTCTCGGTCGGGGCAGTGTTGATGTCGCTGTCAATCGCTCGGCTGTCGATCGGTGGCGTCAACTTCGGCATACAGACCATGGTCGGCGGGTCGTTGCTGGCAATCGTCGGGTATCAGGTCTGGACGCTCGCGCTGTTCAGTTCCATTGCTGCGAACCCGATCAACAAGCCGGACGGCGTACTTGTCGGCATAATACGGGAGCAGTTCCAACTTGAACACGGCGCGTCGATCGGCATTCTCGCGGCTGCAGCCGGGATTCTGTACCTGGGGAGCGTGTTCGGACAGTGGCTGCTTGCCGGGGAAGCGGCGTTGCCGTCAGCCACGGCGACCCTTCTGGCCTCGACAGTCGTGGTGCTGGGGCTACAGACAGTGTTCGGGTCGTTCTTCATGAGTATGCTAGCAGACAGCAGCTAACCGTTGACTGTCGTTTTAACGGGATTAGTCAGTTCTGCGTACATCTGCTAGAGCACGTTCCGTTCTCGACGCATTCGATGTCGGGCTGTGTTCGGTTCTCGGCGACGAACTGCCACTCGTTTCGACCCACGCTGTCAGTGCCGTTTGAATAGGTGAGCTGTCTGTACAGCCCGTTGTAGTTCATCACGCTATCGTATTCTGTCCGGGAGTAGCGCTCCTCGTCGATACCATCTTGATGGGCGTCGAGCCCCATCGCGTGCCCGAATTCATGCATGAACAGCGACGCGGTGATCTTCGTCGAATCGAACCGCTCCATTGCCGCGATTTCAGGTCGGCCTGCACCGACGAAGTAGTCATCACCGTTGTATGCGACGTCGTCGGTTAGCAGGACGTAGTAGTAGCCCTCAGAACGGTACTCGGAATGGTTGGCCCGGAAGTCGTAGATGTCGTTCCCGACACCAGCACGGGATTTCGAGTACACCGTCCCGTTGGCCGAGAGGTTAGTATCGTCCGTGACGAGATGGATATCGATCCCGGTGGAGCCGTCGGGGTTCGAAACGGGTGCATTCTCAAAAGTCTCAACAATAGATGTCCGAACCGGATCGCTGAGCGTCGTTGCCTGTGTGGAATCGACTTCAACGTAGATGTCCGTTCGGAGCGGGTCTGCATCCGGAATTGCCTGCTTACAGCGAACTTCCATGCCGTCCGGATAACCGTCGCCGTCCGTGTCCGCGTTGGTCGGGTCAGTGCCGTAAACGGACCGCTCTAGCGAATCCGACAGGCCGTCCCCGTCTGTATCAGTGGCGTTCGCATCGGCTTGTGCCTGCTGCACATTCGGTGTATCGGCCCCACCACCACTAGCGGTGTTCACCTGTGGAGACATTCCAGCGACTGGGAACACAACACCCGCCAGAAGTACCGTGACGAGGACAATAGCACCGAAGCGAACCATCGACACGTTATGGAACCAGCGGGGACTTGAACCGGCAGCGTCATCTTGATCTTTAGCCTCAGTATTAAGACTGATTCCGAAAATCTCATTCAGACAGATACCCAAAAATCGGGATAAAGTAGAGCTTTGAGGCATCTATACGCCAATGTTTTCGGTTGAAGATTAAGTAACTGATTCTCCGAATATCAGTATCGATTTCGATAGTGAATGCAGATCTACATTTGGAGTATTCAGCGAGTCTGTCGGTATCTTCAATGGGCTCGATTCAGTAACAGGAGCTAATGCGTGTTACCCGGCGGTTCTGGCTCACGCTCACTGCTATCGGGAGCCTCGTCGTAGGTGGTGGGCTGCTCGATGCGCCCCTGTTAGTCGTCGGAGCTGTCGGGCTCGCAGGCTGGCTGCTCGCAATGCAGCTTGCGTTCGTTCGTGGCGTTTCACGGCTCGAAGACGAACTCACGGTTAGCCAGTCGTTCGACCGGTCCCGAATACGGACCGGTGCCGAAGCGAAGTACACACTTGATGCATCGGTTGACGCTGCCGGCGATCATCTGCCGCTTTCCATCGAAGCACGGATTCCACTCACAGCGCAAATGGAAGCGGGCCCCTCTCCGGATATCACTCTCGGTATGTCGATGCAGTCGTCATCAGTGACACTCCCACTCACCTGGGAAACTGTTGGCACCTACACCGTTCCCGGAGCCACAGTGACGGTCAGTGACGGCACCGGGTTGTTTGCTCAGTCGTTCACAACGGCTCCCGGACCGGAAATAGCAGTCGAGTCCCCGTCGGTCGGCCCGATTCACGTTGGCCAGAGCGGGAAACAGTTGCTACGCGGCGTCGGCGAGCACGATGCCCGCGGGCGAACCGGCGGCCTGTCAGCCGAGGAAATCCGGAAGTACGTCCCGGGCGACGCACTGAAGTACGTCGACTGGAAGGCGACTGCCAGACTAGACGAGGCGCACGTCCGCAACTACGAAGCCGAGAGTAACCGTAGCGTAGTACTCGTCCTCGATCACCGTCAGACGCTGGGCGACGGTGTACCTGGCGAAACGAAGCTGGAACACCTCAAAGCGGTCGCCGCGGCGTTCCGGCAGCGCGCCGAAACGACCCGCGACCCGTTAGGGTACGTGACTATCGATGACGCAGGCGTAACGGAAACCGGAATCCCGGCAGCGAGAACCGAGGCCTACAGATCGTGCCAGCATCGGATCAACGACATCGATACCGAAGCTGAAACGACGGCAACAGCCACCGCAACAGCGGCTTCTACCGGACGGATGGCAGGGACGGTGTCCCCGACGGCCGACACGCAATCACCGATGGAAGCGACGCTGCTCGCGTATCGGGACGCCGCCGGATCAAAACGACAGCTTCCCAACCAACCGCTGTACAACGGGTTGCAGGCGGCACCACACGAGATACGCAACGCGGATCTGCTGGTCATTTGTACCGACGACAGCAACCCGAGTGAACTACGGAACACAGTTGGACTGGCGAGACGCAACGCAACGGAGGTTGTCGTGTTTATCGCTCCATCAGTAGCCTTCGATACGGACCTCCTCACTGACCTCGATACTGCATACGAACGGTATCGAGCCTTCGACCAGTTCCGGCGCGAACTGAACGAGATCGACTCGGTGACAGCCTACGAGGTTGGGTCCCCAGACCAGATCTCGGCTATTCTGTCCGGCAGCCCAGCGAACACAGAACAGAGGAAGTACGCATGAGCGTCGCACTGGAAACGAGGGTACGCTCGCTCCGATCACTGCCCACCGTGCTCGGCCTGCTGGGCATCGTCGTAGCCACAGGTGGACTCGTCTGGGGCGGGCCGGTATGGCTTGGTTTCGTCGGTGTTGTCCTCGGCGGTCTCTACCTGTCCGGAACACCCGTTCTCGCGGTCGTGCTTGGACAGATAGCACTCGTCACAGTCGATACACCATCACTGCTACCGCTCGTTCTTGTCGAAGGCGGCCTGTTCCTTGCATTGCTTTCGGTAACTATCGAGACGCCCGACAGCCGAGTCGCTGGCAGCCTCGTCGCACTTGTCGTTCCACTGCTCGGCAGTCTCGCCTGGCTGTCGCTCTGGCGCTGGAACGTGGCCCCCCTCAGAGCCGGGTCCGCCCTGGTCGTCGGTATTGCCATCGTCGGCTATCTCTTCCATCGCTATCTGCTGATAGAACTCGACATCGTGACTGAAGACACAGCTTCGGATCGTGATTTCCTATGAGCCAACCCGAGCCTACGCAACCGGATGCATCAGGTGATGACAGCACCCAACAGACGGATATTGTGCGGGACCGCCAGACACTCGAAGCGGAGATGGAAGTGTTACGGGAGGAGAACCGCCGGTTGCGCGACTCCTATGCGCATGCGAAGCGGGCAACGTTCAGACGGACCGCAGTGGGCTTCTTTGCGGTCGGTGGACTCTCACTCATAGCGGCGTTCCTCTTTCCAGCCTTGCAGACGATCTTCGTCGCGTTCGCTGGAACCGGTGTGTTCGCCGGTATCGTCACGTTCTATCTCACTCCCGAGCGGTTCGTCTCGGCGTCGGTCAGTGACACGGTGTTCGACACGCTGGCCGATGTCGAACAGCACCTCGTCAGCGAACTGGAACTCCAGACCGAGACGGTGTATGTCCCGATGGCATCCCGTCCAGAGACGAATGCGCGTCTGTTCGTCCCCCAGCACGTCGAGTACGCGGTTCCGGATCCAGAGCAGTTGGGAGAACTGTTCGTTACGAGCGGTGCCGAGGCGGAGCAGGGCATATCGCTTCCCCCGACTGGAGATCGTCTGTACACCGAGTTCGAGCAAACGATGTCGGGCGAATTCGGTAGCGACCCCGATGCAATAGCAACACAACTGACTGCAGCCCTGTCCGAGCAGTTCGAACTCGTCGAGGACACGACAATCGAAATCGATGACGAGAACCGAACCGCTTCTATTGCCATCGACAATCCTGCGTTCGGCGACATTCACCAACTAGATCACCCAGTGGTGTCCCTGCTTTCGGTAGGGTTTGCCACGGGCCTTGACCGACCTGTCACTGTCGATACGCGCGACGATGACCGCTTCAGCGGTGTCGTGACGGTTTCGTGGGATACACTCGAACAACCATCGGCGCAGTCCGATGGCGTAGCAGCCCGAGAACGAGAGACGACACCAGCCCCGGAAAACAGCTGACGTCAGTCCGGTCGCTACTCGAATTCCCGTTTCGTCCCGCCATCACCAACCGCTTTCTCGACACCCGTACTGTGGTCGGTGTCGGACCCGGGCGGCGAAATCGACTGGAGGATTTCTTCGATAACCGCCTCGGGACCGATCTGGCTTAGTTCGGCATCGCTGTTCATAATGAGACGATGCCGCAACACCGGGAGCGCCATCTCCTTGACATCGTCCGGAATGACGTACTCCCGGCCGTTCAGACGAGCGACTGCTTTGGCCGTATTCTGCAGGGCGATTGTCGCCCGGGGTGAGGCCCCGTGAACGACGTTTCGATGGTCCCGCGTCGCGCCCACGATGGCGAGAATGTACTCCTTGATGCTGTCTTCGATGTGTGTCTCAGGGACCACCGACCGGGCGTCTAGAAGTTCCTTCCGGGAGATAACCTGCGAGATAGAGTCCGCGTCAAGCGTCGGGTTCGTGTCGAACTGGTCGAGGATGGCACGCTCCTCCTCGGAGTTGGGTATCTCAGTGACGAGTTTCATCTGGAACCGGTCGCGCTGGGCCTCCGGGAGTTTGAATGTCCCCTCCATCTCCAAGGGGTTCATCGTCGCAACGACGGTAAACGGCGTCGGGAGTTCGAGCGTCGTTCCTTCAATGGAAACCTGCTCCTCCTGCATCGCTTCGAGGAGTGCACTCTGTGTTTTCGGCGGGGCACGGTTGATCTCGTCGGCGATGACCAGATTCGTAAACACTGGGCCTTTCTGCAGTTCGAACTCGCCGTTTTGCTGGTGGTACACCGTCGTTCCGGTGATATCCGCAGGGAGGAGGTCGGGCGTCATCTGGACCCGAGAGTGCTCGAGATCCGTCGCGTTGGCGACGAGCGTGGCAATCGTCGTTTTCGCGACACCGGGGACTCCCTCCAAAAGCACATGACCGCGTGTAAGCATGGCGACAGTAATGTGGCGAAGGACCTGCTCGTTACCGATAAGAACGGTCTCCGTCTCCTCCTTGAGACGGTCGTACAGCACCGACGGATCAGTCATTGCGTTGACGTTCGGACCGCTGTTTAATAATGGCTTCCGTTACTCGCTCTACCTGTGCGGTTCCCCAGTCTGGATGACGGGCTCTGAGATACTTCTCAACGCCATCCCGGGAAAGATGCGGGTTCGGCCTGCGGCCTCTATGTTCCCGGAGTCGCTCTCGGAGTCGATCGTCGAGACGGCGGTCGTACGCGAGCAGCATCCCGACCAGCACGACGCCACAGAACAGCAACAGCGCGTCCGACCGCTGCACGGCGAGGACGGCAGCGGCCACTGGCGGAACACTGCTGGCGCGTGAATAATCCAGTAGGGCCGTGTCGTGGTTGGCGACGATGTTCTGGACGAACCGTCGGTTGTCACCACGTTCGAGCATCGCGTTCACGAAGATACTCGGATCACTGACGGCGATAACTCGACCGTCGCCGACCGATTCGCTCGTGACGACGGGTCGAGACGCTAACTGCTCCTCACCGTCAAGGTTGGCGTTCCCGTTGCTGTCGAGGTAGGCATACTCGGAGGTGTTGACGAGTGTCGTCGCGTTGCCGGCTCTGACAGTCGTCCCGTAGTTGAGGACGACAGTATCGACGCCGGTCGTCTCCGGATAGTCGCCGGCAGGCGTCGCTTCCGGGAGCGAAGAGTTCCGGTAGTAGTTCCGGTTGTCGTACACCGGGCGGCCGTCGAAGCGTGCGTCTGCACCGACAGCAGCGAGCAGCTCATTTCCGTGTGGGCGGTAATCCTCGGCGACGACGAGTGTCCCGCCGCCCCGGACGAACTCCGCAATCCGCGTGCGCTCGCTCGACGAGTACGGCTCTGCCGGCGAGAGAACGACCGCAACGGTGCCGTCCGCGCCACTCGTCGGATACTGACTCACGTTCGTTCCGACAGTCACGTTTGCACCGGCATCAGTTGCGACGCCTCGGAGTTCACCTGCCCCGTCCCACTGGGAGTTGTACGCACCGAACGCCGCCGAGGACGTACTCGCGGCGTAGACGAGTGCGATGACCGTGAGGGCGGTGTAGGCGGCCAGCAGGAGCTGCGGGAGAGTGAGCGACGGCAACCGCGAGTCCTCAAAGAGCGGTGTCAACGCCATCAGACCAGCCCCGGCGGTAGAATCTCGAGGATACGTTTGATGACCACGTAGGCAAAGCCCACCAGTCCGAGCCCGATGAGCCACCAGAGCCGCCGTCGCCAGCGCGGCGACACGGCCTGCGGTGCAACCAGTTCGACAGTAACGAGAAACCCGATCAGCGAGACAACGAAAAACAGCTCCAGCGTCAGCGCATCCAGGAGGGTCAACACGAGGATGGTACCAAGCACCCACGCGAGATGCCCGTAGATGAACTGCTGGCGCTGTCGGGTCGCCATGCTACGGCGTTCTTGTCGGTAGACAGTCAAAGTTCCGACCGACGGCTGCTGACTGAGCCACGAGATAACGGCTACCCTAGCAGTTCGGCTCAGTCGTCGCTAGGCTGTCTCTCGTCGACCGACTCGGCATCGGGCGTCCGCGTTCGGTCACCACTCGGGAGCAACGAAACCGGCGAGGCCGTCAGATAGGGAACCGTTGCGACGAGGGCACCGAATAAGGCGAGCGAGACGCCGCCAAGGAATATCGCTGCGAGGATCGCCGGCGGCGTCCGCGCGGAGAGCCGGAAGCCGAAGAAGACCAGCCAGCCAGCCCGCTCCAGCAGCTGTAACGCGGCGACCGACAGGCCGAGCGCAAGCCCAGTCGCCGGAATCGCGATACGAGCGATGTCGGCCAGGATCGTCCGTAAAACCCGCCACTGCGTCGCACCGGTCGAGCGGTGGATACCGATAGCCTGCCGACGCGCGTGGACTCCCTGTGCGAACGTCGCCGTGGTACTGCCGACAGTACTCAGCGCCGAGAGGACGACAAGGACGCCCAGAATCAACTGGACGTTTCCGAACACACCCTCGACGGAGCGCTCGATCGGCGTTCCGGACGCGTACGACCCGCTGCTTGCCACCGCAGATGCCAGCCGGCGATCACCGGTCACCTCGTAGTCCGCCGTGGTGAGGGTGGTCCCGTTGGCTGTCACTCGATAGGTGTACGTTCCGGGCTGGCCTCGTCCGCCATCCGGAGAGAACCGCGTTTGCGTGACGTTCCCCGGCGGCATATAGACGGTCCGGTTCCGGGAGACACCGGGACCGACGACGCGCACGTCGCGGGTAATAGGTTCTTGCCAGGGGTTTGCGAGTCCGATCCTGAGGGTTGGCGTCGTCAGGACCGACCCCGAAGACGGCGAGATCGACAACTCCCCGTACAGTTCCCGCTCTGTACCCCGAACGATCTGGATGGCGTGTGTCGCCGTCTGGTCACCCGAACGAGCTGTTATCGTGTAGTTCCCGGGCTCGCGTGGCAGAGGAACGACGGCGACACCGCTCGATCCGGTTCTGAGCGACGGCCCGTTCACCGTGACGGTGGCGTTCGAAACTCGCTCGCCAGTTTTCGTGACGACGGGGACGGAGAGCCCCGACCCGGGCGGGGCCTGTGACGGCAACTGGCTCGGAATCTCGATTGCGTTCGGCGAGACGACAGTCACTGAATGAGTGTACTCCCCGGCGGTTGCGTTTGTGGTCCCAAGCTCTGACGCGGGAAATGAGACAGTGCCAGTCCGCTCCTGTCCCGGCGGGACAGCCACCGTCGTCGTCCGCTGGTCGCCGCGATACCGGACGGTGACTTCCCGGTCTGCACGCTCGTTGCCGACGTTTCGGACGGCGACGGTGAGGTTGACTGTGTCACCTTTCGTGACGCGCCTCGGACCCGATAGCCCCGTCACGACAGCGCCCGACCGGTTGGCCGTGACACCGTCGGCATCGTCAATCCCTGATACCGACCCTTTCACGCGGATCATATGGACCTGTCCTTGCCCGGTCGCCAGGTCGGCCGCGGAGTCAAGCGGGAGAATGAGCAGGTCATCGAGTGTTCTTGGGGCGTCGTACCGCCCGACGACGGTGACCCGGCGGAACCCGGGCTTGACGCTCCCGCTGACGGTCAGTTCGTCACCGATCTCGACATCGAGCGTCCGCGCGAGGTCGCTCCCGATGACGGCCTCGTCGTGTCGCTGTGGCCGCTTGCCTTCGACCAGCGTGGCCCCGGTGACGTTCGCGAACGCGTCGTACTCCGCCCCGTGAGCCATGTACGGCTGCCCGTCCGAAACTTGAGCGTAGATTATCTCCGGGCTAGCCGGTGTCCCGTCGGCCCGCAGGGCTGCGGCGTACTCAGCGTCGAGGCGGCTGTTCAGCGGGTGGGGCGCGCCGGCTTCGGTGATGGTCCCGGAGCCACCCGCCCCGCCGCCGAGTGGAGACGCGAGGCCAGCCAGTGAGACGACGAGCAGGAACGTGATGCCGAAGACGGTCAGTGTCGCCGCCGTCGGGACGACCGAGCGCCACGACAGGAACGTCGGGGAGACCCAGCTTCGGACTCTCGCGAGCGTCGACTGTCCGGACTGGCCAGACAGAGTATGACGGTTTCCGAGGGATGCCGGCGGGCGAGTCGCCGCCGGATAGGCCGCGAGCGCGCCGGCGACCAGCCCCATCAAGACGAAGACACCGGCGACGGCACCGACGACGGTGGCGCTCTGGCCGGTGACGGTGACATCGAGCGCGATCGGGAGGCCGACATAAATGGCGACGTTGACCAGCGCCTTGATCAAGATGAGTCCGATGGCGTAGCCCAGAACGACGCCAGTGGTCACGAGGAGGCCAGCGCGGAGCGTAAACAGGAGTCCCACGCGCCACCCCGACGCGCCGGTCGAGCGGATGACCCGTATCGCGTCGAGGCGGTCGCGGACGCTCATCCGCGTGACGTTGTAGACGACGATGAGGACCAGCAATCCGCCGGCGGCCGCGGCGATGCCAAGCGCCCAGAGCACCTGCTCCAGTCCGCCGAGGACGTACAGGAGCGCGCTGACCAGCGGTGCTCCCTCGCTGGGCAGACTCCCCAGCCCGGTTCCGCTCGGGCTGTGGTCGATGACGAAATAGCCGGTGACGCCGACCCGTTGAGCGGTCGAGGCGTTCGTCGCATACCACTGATTCGAGAGGAACGTCGTTCCCCGCTCCTGTGGTACGACGGTGAGCGAGACGGTGCCGTTCGACCCGCTGACCGTTCGCGTCCGCTGCTGGGAGACCGGCCCCCGGCCATCAACGCCGTCCGGAATCGTCGGTAATCGCCCCTCCTGCCACTGAGCCGACCCCTCGATGAGCACCCTGGGAGTATCGGGTGGAATACCGACGAGACGAACGTCGGTCCCGTCTGTGGTCGCCGTCGCTGTCGGGAGCACGGTGACATCTTCACCGGTTTCTGGTAGGCCGTTCTCCGCGTCGTGATAGGTGACCGTCCCGGAGTTCGCAAGGGGTTCGGCGAACGTTTCCGAGTACGTGACCGCAGTGAACAACAGCAGGACTGTGCCGATGAGAAACGCGGCCGTCACGGCGACGACGACGACGGTGAGCCGGTCCCGTCTGGACCAGCGAAACAGGAGGGCGTTTCTGTATCCCATCGGTTCGTTAGTTCGTCTCCGTGGACGGGCTTGCGTCTGGCGTCGAGGCGGCATCGGAGACGAGCGTGCCGCCGCGGATGAACAGCCGTTCGTCGAACCGCTGTGCCAGTTGCGGGTCGTGGCTGATGACGACGAGGGCGGTTTCCGTCGACTCCTTCATGCTGAACAGGAGGTTCAGCACCGACTCGGCAGTGTCCGGGTCTAGCTGCCCGGTCGGTTCGTCGGCGAGGACGATTTCGGGGCGGTTCGCGAGCGCCCGTGCGATGGCGACGCGCTGTTTCTCACCCCCACTCAGCGTCGCTGGGTACTGGTGTTCGAGCCCGGCGATGCCCAGCCGTTCGAACAGCGTGTCCAGCCAGCCCGGGTCGCGGTCGCCCGCGTGCTCCTGCGGGAGCGACGCGTTCTCGCGGGCCGTCAGGTCGCCGATGAGCTGGAAATCCTGAAAGACGAACCCGAGCGTCGTTCGCCGCAGGCTCGCACGCTGGCGTTCGGACAAGGTACTCGCGTCCCGGCCGTCAACCTCCAGCCGACCGCTAGACGGTGGTTCTAGCAGTCCAAGGACGTTGAACAGCGTCGATTTGCCGGCCCCACTAGGGCCCTGAACGAGCATCGCCGCGTCGGACCCGACCGTGAGTGAGACGCCGTCGAGAATCTTGGTGCCCCGTCGTGTGACACACAGCTCCGAGCCGACGAGGACGGGGTCAGTCATTGTCGGCCTTTCTGCCGGCCCCGTATTGTATGCCACGGTTACATACCCGGGAGCCATGAAGGTGGGGACTATCGAACCGGGTCCGCTCAGCACCTCGTCAGCAACTCGTCCGATTCCCGCCGGGCCGAACGAGGTACACCGAATCAAGACCGCGCGTGTCATAGACCACGTCGTTCTCGTAGCGCCACTCCTCCAGCGCCGCGGGCGTGGTCCTCTCGCTTCCTGCCGGGAATAGGTGTGCTCCGGTGGTTCCCCACGACGACCGCGAGAGCGTCGGGCAGTTGGGTTCCGCACCACCACCGAGCCATCGGGCGGTCGGCTGGTACGTGCCGTTGGACGCACCCGGATAGTACAAATCGACGATACGGCTGAACGGGTGGTCAGACGCCCACTGCTCGTCGACGTGGTCCGCGGTGAACGTCGCGGCCGCGAACTGCGATTCGGTCGCCCCGGTCGGGAACGCTAGCGTATCGAGGTTGACGAACGCGATCGGCATCGTTGCAACCGCGGCCACTACGACGACGACTGTCAGGACTGTTGCGAGTCGGTGGCTGTGCGTCCTTGGCGTTCCGAGTCCGCCGTCCGGCGTCGGCGACCGCCGATAGGCGACGGACACGACGCCGAGGCCAGCAAGTACGAACACGGGTAGATGAACGAACGTCTGCCCACGGAGCGCCGTCCCGTAGTACTCCGGCGTCAGCGAGGCGGTCAACGAGAAGTACACGATGACAATCGGTGCCAGCAGCAGCGCCAGCACGACTGGACCGATCCGTCGACGGTCGCGGCTCGCACGTGGGAGTCCGACGACCGCAAACACCACCGGGACGGCGAAGGCCGCGACGAGCACCAGAAGCCCCGCTGGCGTGGTCTGTGTCCCGGGGAAGACGGTCTGCAACGCGTTCGCGCCGAGCGTCAGGAACCAGAGGCCGACCGCGCCGCCGATGGTCACCCGCTGCAGACGAGCGCTCGTCCGCTGAAACCAGACCAGCGTCGCCACCAGCACGACGAGCCAGGCCAGGAACAGTCCCGGATACGCGCTGATGCGGTCGACGTAGGGAACCACCAACTGGGACTGCTCCGCGATCCGGTAGTACCCCCACATGTACACCCAGAAGCCCGCGACGACGGCGAGCGCAGTAACGGCGTCACGGCGCGACGGAATCCTGGCGAGATGGGCGGCTAGCACCCCCGTCAGTACCAGTCCAGCGATGAGCGAGCTGAACGTATGTAGGAGCGGGAAGGCAGCGAACAGGACGACCACAACTGCGCCCCATCGACGCCGGTATCGCTCCGTCGTGAGCAACCGATGGACGGCAATCGCAAACAGCGGAAGCAAGAGAAACGCCAGCGCCTCCTCGTCCGTCTGTCCAGTCCGCCGGAGATAGATTCCCTCCACCGCGAGCCCCATTCCGACCACGCCCATCGCCAGCGTCGTCCGCGAGTGACGCCAGCGACTCGACTGTGCGAGGCGTTTGACCAGCGCCATCGCCGTCAGACAGGACGCCGCACCGGTCACCCCGACGACCGGCTGGGCGATGTACAGCGGCCGCTCACCGGTGATTGCGCCGACGACTGTCAGAACAGCGGTAAACACGATGTTGTCCGCGCGGAACCGCGCGAGGGGAAACGTTCCGGTCCGAAGCGTGTCCCTAGCCAGGGCGACGTAGCCGAATCCGTCTAGCGTCGAGGGCAGCGGCGTCCAGTGGAGCGTCGTCAGTCGGGCCGCGACTGCCACGGCCAGCACAGCTACGATGAGCAGCACTCGCCCCTTCCGGCCGTCACTCATTGGCGGGTCCTACAGCGGGTGGGTGTAAGATAGTTACCGCATTTCGACGGGCGACCCGGCCGCCGTTACAGCCAGTCATCCGGAGACAGCTACCGCTAGCCCCCTCCAGAAACTCGTTCGACCCGGTGGACAGAAGCGGCTGGGCCCAGCTTATATGTAAGAAATTTTATATTATAAGGAGCGACCAGCCGGTCACGAGTCCCCGTTCGACTTGATTTTGCGGGCACGTTCGACGGCCGCTTCCGCGCGTGCCGGATCAACCGATGTCGGTGCGAACGCTGCCGTCTCGAAGGCTTCGACGACCGTTTCGATATCCGTCATCCGTTCCTCGGGAACGCCGTGCTCCTGGCTCCGCTGGAGGAGTTCCCAGTGTGTCGCCCCCTCGTCAATGCCGTTTTCCACCGCTAGCTCGTCGTGGACTGCGGTGTACGCTACCATCGCTGCGGCGTCGTAATTTTCGCTAGCCAGAGACGTCTCGGCGCGGTCCTCGAACGTCGGAGTCGTCGCGTCCGGTTGCGTCCCCGTCTGGTCTGGCCCGGTCATCGATGCCGCAGTTTCCCCAGCTGGGACAGCCGAGTCCGTAGTCCGGGACCGGCGGCCCCGCGATACGACGAACCAGGCCGCGACGATAACTGCAAGCACTGCCCCGCCACCGAAGATGGGCAGCCAACTGTATCCGATAATCCCGTTTACGAAGCCAGTTGCTGGGTTCTCGTCAGGGCCGACCGGTGGGTTGCCGCCACCGGACCCAGCTACCAGCGTTGTCGTTGCGGTCGCGTTACCGAGGTTTGAGCTCGGTTCGTCGTACGTGGCGGTAACCGTAACTGACTCGTTGTTCTGCAGATCCTCAAGGACAGTCTGAAAGGACCCGTCCCGGTCCGTCTCGACGAGTTGGGTTCCACCAGCACCGACCTGCAGCCGTACCGGGCGACCCGCGACAGGGTCCCCAGCACTGGTCTGGAGTTGCCCCCGAACGAGGACCCCCTCAGCTGTTCGCGATGCATTCACTGAGAGGGTCGTTCCGGTTTCGACGACGACAACAGGGGTTTCCGACTGTGCGCCCGCTATCGCTCGGTTCTCATACGGAATCCAGGCGACAACTTGGCGGTCACCGTCGTTTATCGATGCCGGGAGTCGGATCGTTTCTGTGGCGGTGCCGTTCGGTCCGGTCGTCGTTCGTGCGACGACGGTATCACCAATGGCGAACTCGACTGGTACCTCGTCGACACCTCTCAACCCGACTGTCACGGACGCTGTGGCGTTGAGTCGGTCGCCGTACCCCACCGTCTCCGGTGCGATTTCGTTCGTCACGTCCGGGGTCACCTGTTGTACGTCAATCGCGAACGTGGCGTTGTCGGACAGGTACACCGAGTCGGCATCCGGGACGTACTCGACCCGCACGGATTGTGACCCGAGCCTGGCCGAGCGTGGCCGGTACTGCGTTTCGAACGCGCCGCTCGAATCAGTCTGTACAGTCCGAGTCCGGTTCTCGATCCTGAGTTCGACCGCCTCGTCCGCGACGACCGAGCCGTTCTCAGTCTGTATCTGCCCGGAGACCGTTCCGGGGTCGCTAAACGATGCAGTCGAATCGATCGCCTGAACCGTGAGTGTCGTTCCGACGAGCGTCTCTTCACGGATAACTGCCTGCGTCGCCGTGATGTTCGCTGTCGTCTCGTTGATCTCAGTCTGTCCAGAAGAGAGGTCGACAGACGTCGCGTTCTCGATCCGGTCGAGATTCCGGTTCAGTTCTTTGGTCCTGTCGCTGATGTTCGCTGCCGTTCGCTCCATCGCACGCGCAGTAACACGAGCCTCGCGTTCGTTACCCCGCTCGCGTGCTGTCTGATACGCCGCGTACTGTTGCCGATACCGCTGGACCTCGTTCGTGAGATTCCGCTGGTTCTCGCGCGCGGCCTCAAACTCTCTCGCAGCAGTATCGTCCGTATCCGAGGACGTGTCTCCGGCAACCTCGACGTACTGCTCTAGGCGCTTGTCGTAGTCGTCGCCGAGGACCGACCGAGCCTGGTCGTACTGGTCGTTCGACAGCGCAATACTACTGTTTTCCAGCTGCCCTCCCATCGTCCGGGCTAACCAAGCGGCCGTTTCGTCACTGTACTCGCCGTCCGATACCGAATCCGGGTTTTCTTGTTGCGTCTCGTTATCGTCCGTCGGCGTCTCCACCTGCCGGTTCAGAGCCGGACCCCCGTCATCAGTTCCCATCGCTGCCACCCCACCAGCGCCCACTGTGAGCCCTACTACTGTCAGGGTGACCAGCACGACCCACGACTGGCTCCGGAACACACCGAGTTATTCTGCTGGTTTGATAAAATCCGTTCGGTTGCCTCACCGGAACCAGTCGCAGTCATATACTGTGACAGAAAGCGACGTAATCAGCTATTTTTTTACCGCGCCGACATGACTCACTGCTAATGGCTGAAACCAGGGCGTGGAAACTCCTCTTGCCGCGCCAACTCCGCCACCTCCCGGCCGATCTGGCAGGAGTCATCGGCGTGGTGATTCTGACGAATCTGGCTGCCCTCCTGCCGGTCGTCTCCGACACGCCGGTCCGTATCATCGTCGGACTCGTGTTTGTCCTCTTCATTCCCGGCTATGCGTTCATTGCAGCGCTGTTTCCGGAGGCCGGGAGCGGACCGAATGCTGACGATGAAACTGTCGCGAATCATGAGGCTGACGGGATTGACGGGATCGAACGGACTGCACTCTCGTTCGGACTCAGTATCGCCCTCGTTCCGCTGGTCGGACTGGTGTTGAACTTCACGCCGTGGGGCATCCGCCTGCTTCCGATTCTCGTGTCACTTAGCGGGTTGACGGTCGTGTTGACCGCTGTCGCGGCTGTTCGACGCTGGGCGTTGCCCGCCGATGAACGGTTTCGCGTCCCGTACCGTGCGTGGCTCAGTGCCGGACGTGCGGAGTTGTTCTCGCCGGCCTCACGGACGGACGCTGCCCTGAACGTGCTATTGGTCCTGAGTATCCTGCTTGCGGCCGCCAGCGTTGGCTACGCGGTCACAGTACCAAAGGACGGCGAGCGGTTCAGCGAGTTCTACCTGCTGACCGAAGACGAGGACGGCGAACTCGTCGCTGACGGCTATCCGACGGAGTTTCAACAGGGCGACGGTCGCTCGTTGATCGTCGGTATCGGGAATCAAGAACACGAACGGACGGAGTACACCGTTATCGCCGAGTTACAACGCGTCGAACGCGTCGGCAACGAGACCCGGGTTCGGGAACGATCGGAACTGCGGCGTTTCCAGCCGACGCTGGGACACAACGAGACTTGGCACCGTCAGCACGAGGTGACACCCAGAATGACTGGCGACAGGCTTCGGCTCCAGTACCTGCTGTACCGCGGTTCACCACCTGAAACTGTGGACCAATCGACCGCGTACCGGGAAGTCCATCTCTGGGTGAACGTAACCGGTTAATCCACGTTCCCGTAGAGGGCAGAGCTAGCCCAAATAAACGGGGCTGGCCCACTGCCTACTCTCTGAACACCGAATCCGGCGAACAGCTTTTGTTTTCTCGGATCATTCGATTCACGGTGTACCCCACAGGCCACTTCCTCCTCGCAGCCGTTCCGCTGACGATATATACGGTGGTTCGGTGGCGTCACCTCCCGTCCGGGCCGATGGTACTGCTCCTGCTTGTTGCGACGCAACTCCCGGACGTAATCGACAAGCCGCTCGCGTGGACGTTCGCTATTCTTCCGAGTGGGCGTATGCTAGCCCACTCGCTGGTCATCTCGCTCCCCGTCCTCACCGTCGTTGTACTGCTGGCTGCCCGCCGTAGCTACGGGCGGTACGCAGTGGTGTTTTCTGCCGGCTACCTCTCGCACATCGCCGGCGACTTCTATCCGATTGTGCGGCTCGGAACTGACTACTACTTCTTTCCGAACCTGTTCTGGCCGCTGTTGTCAGCAAACCCCGATGGAACGCCGTCGTTTGCGGCGCATTCGCCCGACAGTCTACTCTCGCTTGCCGTCCCCCTGATCGTCTTCGGACTGGCCGTCAGCTACAGTCTCGTGACGGTGTACCAGAGATACGAGCAGGTCCCAGCCGAAATACCACAACGGTAATACGTTCACGGCCGGCAGTCGTTGCCACTGAAGCAGTGGGTCTCAAGCGGCGGGTTTCGGGCTATCCGTCAGAGATCGTGGCTGCTGTTCCCAACACTGGAGAGAGACGGCTAAAACGAAAACGACTGTTCAGACTGGGGCCGCGGATTCGATCGGCGTTTCGCCGCAGTCGACACAGATGTACTCTTCGTCAACGGTGAGCACAACCGGTGAGTTACACTTGATGCACTTGATTTTCGCCGCACGAGATGGCTTTGCGTAGTCCCCCATTGTATGTACCTTACACAGTCATGTTATATGTAAAATTTCATAAAATTATCCCTTTCAGCAACATTGTGTCTGTAACCGCTAGTGACATGATAGTTCAGTTATCCGGGAAACGTAGAGTTCGGATTGGTATACAGCGGGGAAAGAAATCGCGTCAGAGAATAACCGAAGCCGCTGCGTAACCTGTCGAGTTCGTTAGTCCCGTCGTGCCAGGAACCCGGCACCTAGCAGTGCTAGCACCGCGACGAGGACGGTGAAACCGGGACCACTCGATTCCGTGGTTTCGACCGTTCCAGTTGTGGCTGTCTCATCGGGTTGCTGTGCCCCACCTCCTGCGGTCGTAACTGTTTCCGTCGGTTCCGTTCCGACTTCAGTCTCGGTACCGTCGTCGGTTTCAGTGTCAGTCGTCGCTTCGTCCGTCGTGTCTTCTTCAGTGCTCTCGTTATCGGAGTCGTTGTCGTCGTCGGAGTCGTTATCGGAGTCGTTGTCGTCGTCAGAGTCGTTATCGGAGTCGTTGTCGTCGCTATCGTCATCGTCATCGCTGTCACTGTCATCATCGTCGCCCGAATCCGTCTCGTTCGACTGTGACAGTGTGACCGTTCCGGTGGCGGAGTTGATCTCGTCTGAGTCTTCGCCAATGGCGATGTGCACGTACGTGTACGTCCCGTTTGGCCAGGAGTCGAGCGTTTCGACATCGACGGTCGTATCGGGGGCATCAGATACCGTCGTCGCAGAGGCATGCATCACGTCATCACCGGTCGAATCCGGTGATGCTTCGGAGAGAACGAATCCGAACAAACCGACCAATCCCGCCGACGGCATCGCTCCTGCCGTCGTCGTGTCCACATCGGTGAAAGTGGCGTCATCATCGGTTGACGAGACGCCGTTGACACCGTCGAAAGAGTTCTCCACCGTGACCTGGTCTTCCGAGAAGTTCTCACCGATTTCGCCGGTCACACGGACGGTGCTCGTCCGCTGTTGGAGTTCGTCCTCGTCGAGTACCAGCACGGCGTGCGTGACAGAATCGTCGTCCAGTTCGGTCTCGATATCGAGCGAGACGTTATCGCCAGCGGTGATATTGTCGGAGGGGGCATCGACCGTAGACGCGCTTTCCTGAACCAGCGTCTGTTCGACGCCGACGACAGTCACGTTCCCATCGGCCGTAACATTGTTGTCCGAAACGGACAGGCCCTGTCCGTCATCGACAGTGACCAGGATAAAGCCGTAGGCACCACCCGAGTCAGGTGTATACGACGTTTCGAGCACCCCGTTATTGTCTATCGAACCGACCCCTTCCGCGTCATCTAGCAGTTCGACCGAGTTGGCGTTGGAATCGTTCGTAAAGATATCAACCAAATCGGTTCTGATACTTCCTTCGCTAAACCCGGACGCAGATGGGTCTTCAGAAAGTCTGACAGCGAGCAGTTGCGCCTCATCGCCGGCAAGTCCCGTCGTTCCAGCACCGGTCGTTGATTCGAACGTCAGATCCACTGATTCGCCCGTTTCGTGAATCGTGTACTCTTCTCTGTTGAGGGGGACGTCACCGGTCTGGGCGGACTCGATGTTGATATACGTCTCCGGGGCTGCTATCGTCGTTGGGCCGGTTGAGGACGTCCGAAGCGGGAGCAGCGACCGTTCCCAGACGTCCACGTTTTCCGTCACTGCTCTCGTTTGCTCTTCATCGACTGGCGTTGCCGCTGCCGACGTTACCGACAAGGGCGCGGCTAACACCAGCAGCACTGTAATCGCACAAATTACAGTTCGTTTTCCTTTTGTTGTTTTATCCATTACTGAATTTTTTCGGAGGGGTATGGTATAATTCTTATGCAGTGACATTCGACGGTACACAGTATCATATCAAGGTTACAAAACACGTAGACACTGTCTGGGAATTTTACAGCGCAAATCATGGATCGTGTCCCGGTAAGTTACCCTATTCGTATTTGTGAAAACGGTCCGAATTGACGTGTTTTTGATAGTAAGGACTCGACAGTGGGCCCGGGTTTAACATCAGTTATCCAATATTTGCCGCGTCATTGAGTAGAATCCGCACACGTCGGCGCACAAAGAGGTGCTGTGTTCGGTGGCCTCAACCAGTGAAGGCCGCCCCAATCAGTTATTCCGCGTCCTCTTCGTCGTCTCCAGTATCATTCTGTCCGCCACCGTTGTCCGGAGGACCGCCACCGTTGCCCGGGCTACCACCGTTATCAGGGCCGCCGCCCGGACTCACTGCCACCGTGCCGGTATCCGAGTTGATACTCCCTGTTTCGTTACCGACTGCGACGTGGACGTACTGATACGCACCGTTTGGCCAGGAATCCAGGGTCTGGACCGTCACGTTGGCGTCAGCGTCACCGCTGACAATCGTTGTAGAGGCATGGATAACGTCTCCGTCAGCGTCCGATTCGGCTTCGGAAACCACCGTGCCGAACAGCCCCGGTAACCCGATCGAAGGTATCAACTGGTTCTCGGAGAGGTTGAAACTCCCCAGTATAGTGTTGCTCCCGACTGTTCCGACACCGCTGACAGCATCGAAGGAATTCTCGACGGAGACCTGGTCAGCGGAGAAACTCTCGTTCAGTTCGCCCGATACAGTCACCGTACTCGACTGCCGCTGGAGTTCGCCCTGTCGGACCAGCAGGACCGCGTGGGTAGCGTTTTCGTCTTCCATCTCAGTGTCGACAGCCAGCGTGACGTTGTCACCGGGGTTGACCGGGTTCTGGGTCCGCTCGACGTTCGAGGCGTTGTCCTGCACCACGGCCTGTTCGACGCCGACGACGGTCACGTTCCCATTGACGGAGACGTTGCCGTCCGACACCGATAGCCCGTCATCACCCTCGTCGACAGTCACCAGAACGAAGCCGTATGCGCCGCCCGATTCGGGGGTGTAGGACGCCTGCAGTTCGCCATCCTCGTCTATCGTGTCGACGCCTTCCGCGTCATCGAGTAGCTCCGATGACGTGGTGTCCGAGTTATTTGCGAAGACATCTTCGAGGAAAGCGCCGGAAATGTTGCTGGCGTTTACCCCTGCCGTAGTCGGTGCTTCATCCAACTTGACAGCCAGCAGTTGCGCCTCGTCGCCGGCGAGTGCTCTCGTTCCAGCGCCGATCCTTGGTTCGAAAGACATGTTTATCGACTCGTTGCGCTCATGGATCGTCACCGTCCGCTTGTTGAGCGGTAAGTCGCCAGTCGCAGCTGATTCGACGTTGATGAACGTCCGCGGTGCCACTATCGTGGTCGGCCCTTCTGACGTCGTTCGAAGCGTGAGCGGGGACCGCTCCCACACGTCGACGTTTTCGGTCACCGAGATCGACTGGCTCTCAGCAACTGGGGTTGCCCCAGCAGTGGTCGTCACTGATAACGGACCAGCGAGTACCAACGCGACCGCCATGACGAAGATGACAGTCGTTTTTATTATTGGTGTTTTTACCATTACAGAAACATTACTGAAGCCTGTGATATATTTCTTGTGCAGCGGTACTATTTTGGGGCCTTCACAAGCCCTCTATACCGACATATACTATGAACTGGAGTGAAATTGACTGTTTTTCTGTAGTTATGAGTTTGTGACAAATAGCTACAGATAAGATGGTAATTAACCGATGGTAAAAGAGTCTATATAGTATCTCAGTAACTGTAGCCTGTGGTTAGAGTTGTACTTATTGAACTGATCTGGTACAATTTATTAGAGAGTCGGCTCATCGGGCAGGCGTCACAGGCTAGTTACCGAGGGGTGGCTAAATGTGTGCGCCGCGATTCCACCCGGTCCCAACGAATACTCGGAAGCATGACATCGACCTGTTTTCGGTCGATTGTGACGTGGCGGACATTCCTCGGAATCCAGTCTGGACAGAGCATAGTGAACGGTATCGCTGAGACGCGTCTCTGGCACATCGGTTCGGAGAATTGCGAGGGAAGATCGCTCCGTGCGAGTCTTCCGGCACCGGTCGGCCGTCGTCTTCGCAGCGAGATACCATCGGGGTCGATGGCGTACTCGCGACCGTAACGAAGGCCGCTCACTGTTTGCGAGGGACCGTGTCGGTCCAACAGTGCGAGGGAAGGGATTTGAACTACGCGGAGACGGGCAACCGCCCCGCCTCCTCTCGTTCAAACCCTTCCGCGTGCATCCTTCAGCGCCGCGCTATGCGGCCCCTATGCGATGCGAGGGAAGGGATTTGAACCCTTGGACCCCTACGGGAGCGGATCTTGAGTCCGCCGCCGTTTCCTGGCTTGGCTACCCTCGCACGCGTATTGCATTCGGTACACATGGCGGTACGGTATAAATGTCGTACGGAAGCGACTCAGAGCCAGTGGGACACTGTATCATTAATTGAAAGCGTTTACACACTGGTCGCACTGTTGCGTGGTCAGTGGTAACCTTTGATGCCCACTGGGGCCGATCGAACCGGTGGTTTGACCCACCGGCGAACCAATAGCATAGGCATGGACGACCACACGCGCGACCCGACCGTCGAGGCCCCCGAGGGGAACCCATCGGGCTGGCGAACCGACGGTCAATGGGAACACGAGACGCTCAGGCGAGCCGTCGTCCACGGCGTCCGTCTGTACAACTCCGGAGAGTTCCACGAGTCACACGACTGCTTCGAGGACGAATGGTACAACTACGGCCGCGGGAACACGGAAAGCAAGTTCCTCCACGGCATGGTGCAGGTCGCCGCTGGCGCGTACAAACACTTCGACTTCGAAGACGACGACGGGATGCGGTCGCTGTTTCGCACGTCGCTGCAGTACTTCCGTGGCGTCCCCAACGACTACTACGGCGTCGACCTGCTAGATGTGCGAACGACGGTAACGAACGCACTGTCGGACCCGTCGGCGCTGCACGGCTGGCAGATCCGTCTCGACGGCGAGCACCCGACGTGTCGCCCGGAGGACATCGAGTTCGCGGAGTCGCTCGAACATTGACTGAATCCGGATAATTCTAAAGGCTGGAAGCGTTAGCATGGACAGATGCGAATCGAGCAACTGGGAGACGGGGTTCCAGAGGTGGCCGTCGTGGGGAGCATCCACGGCGACGAACCGTGCGGTCGGGACGGTATCGAAGCCGTCCTTGCCGACCCGCCGGAGGTCGAGCGACCGGTCAAATTCATCATCGCGAACGAGGCCGCCCTCGACGCAAACAAACGATATCTCGATACGGACCTCAACCGATCGTTCCCAGGCGATGCTGACGGCGAATCACACGAGGAGCGGTTGGCCGCGGCTCTCGCCGCAGAACTTCAGGACTGTACCGTGCTTTCGCTGCACTCCACACAGTCCTACGACGGAATGTTCGCCCTCGTCGACGATCTCACGTCGGAAATGGAGACCCTCTGTAGTGCCCTTTCCGTGGACGCCGTCGTACAGACGAAAGGTGCAAACGAGGGGCGATTGTTCGCGACGGTGGACTCCGTCGTCGAAGTCGAGTGTGGCTACCAGGGCTCCGCGGAAGCCGCCGAGAACGCGGAGCAGGTCATCCGGGAGTTCCTCGCCGCTACCGGCGTTACCGCTGCGTCACCGCTACAGCGAGAGACATCACTTCCGGTATTCCAACTCGGCAAGCCGATTCCGAAGTCGGCAGCCGACCAGTACGAGGTGTTCGTCAGAAACTTCGAGCCTGTGCCCGAGGGAGACCCTGTGGCAGCAGCCGATGACGAAACCGTCGTTGCGGAGGAGCCCTTCCACCCGGTGTTGCTCTCAGCCTACGGCTACGAGGACGTGTTCGGCTTTACCGCGGATCGGATCGGGATGCTAGACTGACGCGGGGTTATAGCGGGAATCGGTCCAGTCGGTATCTCACTGTCGGATCAGTCATCGTTCTGGGCGAAGACGTCGTACGAGGTATACTCGATCGTATCCGGGTCGTCCGCAAGAACCGGGGCAAGTAGTTCGTCCTCCCAGCGGAGCCACGCATCCGGATACGCCGACTTCGGGAGCGGATCGTCGACAGGCCCCCAGACAGCCTCCCAGCTAGCCTGACTCTCGTACACCCAGACTGCTGCGAACTGGTCCGTACGGCTTCCCTCGATGCCACGCCCGATCCGATAGTCGACCAGTCCGGGGATGTCATCGAAGAGATTCTCGTCGACTGCCGCCGTAACTGCGTCGCGAAAATCGTCGGGGCTTGCCGAGTCAGCTAATTCGTACTGGTGGATGCTTACGATCATCCTGTAGTGTCGATTTCGTTTTCTGTCACCATTGCTGTGTTCCCTGGCCCAGAATCCCTGGCCGCTTGCAGTGGCCCAACTGCTACGTTTTGCGATGGCACAGACGGATTTGTACTCAAGCAGTCGGCCAGCCGCCGTCGTGGTCAAACCCCGTTTATTAGAGAGGCTACAGGTCAGCACACCACGCACCACACCATGATTTATTCTCTCACAGACCGTGCTTGAGAATGTATGTCAGAGCAAATCCAGCAGGAACTCGACGTCGACCGGTTCACACTGGGGCTCGTCGGACCAGATCAGGAATGGGCCGGCACAGTGGCCGATGGCGGGACCGTTCGCACGCACACGCCCCCGGCGTGCTGGGGGCCGATGATTACCCCCGAGTTCCGTGGCGGCCACGAGGTGACACGGCCGATCCGGGTCGAGAACGCCGAACCCGGTGACGCGCTCGTCGTCCACATCAAGGATGTCAAAGTGACGAGTGTCGCGACAAGCACGGGCAGCATGGCCGAACGCGAGGACGCCTTCGGGAGCGACCCGTTCGTCGACCACCGATGCCCGGAGTGTGGGACCGAGTGGCCCGAGAGCGTCGTCGAAGGCACTGGCGAGGACGCGATTCGGTGTGCAGAGTGTGGGGCCAACGCCTCGTCCTTTGGCTTCGAGTTCGGCTACACCGTCGCGTTCGACGAGGACCGCTCTGTGGGGCTCACCGTCGGCCCCGATGGTGCCGCGGACCTCGCAGAGCGCGCCGACGAGGCGATGGCACTGCCCGACAACTCTCGGCAACACCCGATTCTGTTGTACAAGCCCGACGAAATCCCGGGAACGCTCGGGCACCTCCGCCCGTTCATCGGGAACATCGGGACGACGCCGTCGGTCGAGTTCCCCGATTCACACAACGCCGGTGACTTCGGCCAGTTCCTCATCGGGGCCGACCACGACTGGGGGCTCTCCGATGAATCGGCCCTGAACGCCCGTACGGACGGTCATCTGGACTCGAACGACGTCCGGCCCGGCGCGACGCTCATCTGTCCAGTCGAGATAGACGGCGCGGGCCTCTACGTCGGTGACCTACACGCCAACCAGGGCGACGGCGAACTCTCGCTTCACACGACCGACGTGAGCGGTCGCACCGAACTCGAAGTGAGCGTCATCAAGGACCTCGACATCGACGGCCCGCTCCTGCTCCCGAACGAGTCGGACCTGCCGGATATCGCCAAGCCGTACACGGATGCTGAGCGGGAGGCAGGCGACGCCCTAGCCGCTGAGCATCATGTCGGCGATGTCGTCGATGCAGCGCCGCTCCAGATCATTGGGTCCGGCGCTACAATCAACGACGCCACCGAGAACGCGTTCGCACGGGCCGGGACGCTCTTCGGTATGTCAGAGGGAGAAGTCCGAGCGAGATGCACGTTCACTGGCGGTGTCGAGATCGCCCGACTGCCCGGCGTCGTGCAGCTCTCGATGCTCGCCCCGATGGACCTCCTCAAAGAGCGGGGCCTCGCTGCTACCGTCCGCGAACAGTACGACCTGTAGTTGAACGGCGGCCGTTGGCGCTCACCCACCGCGCATCGCCGGGAAAAGCTCGATCGTCGCGTCGGGTGGCACCCGCTCGTCACGATCAGCACTGTCGCCGTCGACCATCACGCGCACACTCGGTCGGAGGTCACCGCCCTCATCGACCAGCTGTGATTCGGCCCGCGGATACGCGTTGACGAAGGCCGTAATCACGTCTCCAACAGTGTCGCCATCGACAGTAACCTCGACTGTTTTCGCTCCTGTTGCCGCCCGGAGCGGCCCGTACACGGTCACGTCCACACTGCCCAGTCAGGTCCCAGACCGCAAAAAGATACGTCTCCTTTCAGTGTCGCCGCTGGATATGAACTGGTTCACTGACAATACAGCCCGACTACATCGGATACTCCGTCCCGGTTTGTGCAAATGCTATCGCGATTCGAACTGGAACCAAACCAGTAGAGTGGCCGGCTGCGATGACAGAAAGCAAACATACAGAAGAGGTTTACAACCACAGTTGAAACCGAATAATTGCTACTATGCCCTCCAAGCAAGCCGTCAGTAGCCTCGGGAGTCTGCTCGCCGTACTCGGGCTCGCCGGGGTCGCAACAGCACAGCCTACAGCCCCGGGTGGTAGTGTGGGCCCGGCGTTCAACGTCGTTCTCCGATTCGGTGTCGGGTTCGTCATTCTCGCAGTATTAGGTGCTGCAGCCGCCGCTATCGGGCCGAGATACACAACTAACGCCGTGCGGGAGATTCAGGACGACCTCGGCGGCGCAATCGGCTGGGGAGTCCTCGTCGGCATTTTCGTCCCCATCGGGCTGGTGATACTCGCACTGACAATTATCGGGGCGCTGATCTCGATCCCCGGGTTGCTTCTCATCGGCATCCTCAGCATCGTCGGTACCGGCATTACTGCCGTCTGGGTCGGGAATTCGGTCATCGGCGATGAGGGAACTGTTAGCGCGATAGATGGCGTCGCCGGCGGACTGTTACTGGCCGTCCCCTTCGCAATTCCAGTCGTCGGCGGCCTCCTCCTCAACCTCATAGCGCTCGTCGGCCTCGGTGTCGTCGGACGTGGGCTGTACGAGGACTGGACGGACTGAGCGAGTGTTCGCCGACGGTTGAAGCGGTTTCTCTCGGGTTCAGCTCGCACCGGGACACCCGAGTTCGTGCGGGTCGTCGTACACCTCTGGCGGAATCGAAATGGCGGTTGGGTCACCGTACTCACTGTATTGGACCGTGATCGTGGCAGTTGCAGTCGCGCCACGCTGTGAGATTTGTATTCTAAGTTCCGACTGTACCGGTCGGTTCGTTTCCGGATCAAGCCAGAGTTGCGCTGTCGCGTTCTCAAGCGAGGCGCGGTTTAGATCCATGTCACCAGCCTGTCGGCGATCCATGAGTGATTCGATAGTCTCGGCGCTCGGGGACGCCGTGACAAGGACAGTCCGGTTGCCGTCGAGCGTCTCGTTGCCCCGCCAGTAGACGTTCGAGCGTTCGAAGAGCAGTAGTTGCCGATGGAGCGGCGTCGCGGTCGCCCACGGATCGGAGCGCGATACGTTCTCGACGGCGTAGCCGCCCCAAGGGTCCTGACAGCCCTGGTACGCTTTGTACCCGTCGACATAGGACTCGATCGTCTGGTCTTGCATCCGCGTCGTCGCTTGCATCCGTTTTGCCGAGACGTTTACCGCACCATCTCCGTCGACTCTCACGGTCCGTGATTGCTCACCATCCGACGCTGTCACGTGCATCTCCATCTCGAATCGGTACGCTTCGACGGCGGCGACAGTGCTGTTCGCCTCCTCGACAGCCGCGACGGCTCGTTCGTCGCTCGGTGGCGGGGTATCAGTCATGAATGTCCCACACCCGGCAAGGAGGGAAACGATGCATACGGCGAGGACCAATCGTCGCATACAGTGTTCTCGCTCGCCCGTCCGTCTAAAATCTCATGGGTCTGATTCGACAGTCTAGCAGCCGAAAACAGCGCCCTCGCTACACTATAGGGGAAGCTCCCGGCAGAATGGGGTCACTCCGTCGTCAGTAACTCCAGTTTCCCGTCTACGCGCTTGGGTTGCAAGCAGGTGGAGAAACAAGCACAGAATGCAAGCGAACAGGCCGCTCCGGTTGGGACTGCTGTCGGTCTGGCAATCGTCTCCGGAGAATCGTTATTTCCGACCTGATATGCAGTATTCAGGCTCTAGCGTGGTGCAGACACCACTATCTACTGTCGAGTTGGGCTTGCAGGTCCACGGCTAGCACGTACGCCACCAGCATCAGGACGAGCACCGAAAACCCGGTCCAGAGATGCAGATTCACTGCGCCCTCGCCGACCCACTGTGGGACTGGCGAGCGTGCGACGGGCGGTTGGAGCGGCCAGAGCAAATCCGACGACACGTACAGGTTCGGCGGCAGGATTTGTTGATTATCGGCTACCAGATGTGAGAGGTGGGCGAACGCAAACGCCGTTCCAAGTCGAGTCCGGTCCGTTCGGATTGCGTATGCGATGACGACAATCGAGAGCGGAATCGCGAACGGGAGCGAGTGCATAAACACCCGTCCGGAGGGAATGAGATGAAGTTCGTACGCTAACGGCTTGTCGATGATATCTGGGAACTGGCTGCCGAAGAACGTAACCGCGACCAGCTGGAGCGACGGGAGCTGTCTGTCCCGGAGGAGTGCGTACACTGCGACGGGGAGGAGGGCGATGATGAAATGCTCGCTCGGGAGGACCATTTTCTGGTTAGTAGTGCTGAGGTCGTGTGCGAGGAAATGCCTTGTGTGGGATGGGGTTTTGCGTTTGCTATTACGGTGAAAGAGTCAGTTCATACTGGTCGCTTCACAGATACTGTGTTGAGGGGTCTGAGCATTTGGGATATATTAGAATGCTTGATGAACCCTTACAGTAAAGTGAACTTGTGGACTACATCGTGCAAGGTAGAACTAC
The DNA here is from genome assembly GCF_054850705.1 of Haloarcula sp. H-GB5. Classification (NCBI taxonomy): domain Archaea; kingdom Methanobacteriati; phylum Methanobacteriota; class Halobacteria; order Halobacteriales; family Haloarculaceae; genus Haloarcula; species Haloarcula sp. H-GB5. The sequence goes on from NZ_JBTWBG010000002.1 coordinate 1,381,212, forward strand.
CGGTGATGTGCTTGAAAAAGTATATTTGACTGATCATCGCAAACGTCGATGGACATGAGAACAATATGGTGTTAAATTATCGCACGGTTGATGGCCGTTTTTGTGACATGGAATGTACAATATGAGCCAGAATGACGATCAGAGTCAAGATCCGCTAACAATTATTGCGATAAATAAAAAGAGTTGGAAGAATCAGCAGCCAGGTGGGGCGGAGATAAATCTCGAACAAACTCTTACGCGCTTGAGCAATTATGGCCATGATGTGCATCTTTTGACCGGAGGAGAAACCAACAGACCACGTGAGGAAGTAGCAAATGGTGTTAGAATCAGGCGCGTTGGGCAGTTTGACCTTCCTTCTCCGTGGGACATTATTATCACGTATATCTTAGTCAATTTATACTATTATGTAGCATCGCGAAAAATATCTCCTGATGTCATCTATACCGTGAATTCCCCCTTGCCTTGGATTATAATATCACAGATACCAAAGGTTAGCATATACCACCATCTAACACTAGATTCTTTCTCCGAGACCCATCCGTTCCCACAGAACATTATCGGATATTACTCCGAACTGCTGGGTGTGTATATTGACCGAGGAAAACACGTGATTAGTGTAAGTCCTAGCACAACTGATACGCTCTGTTCAAGAGGACACCAACGCGATAAAATCCACGAGATAAAAAACGGACTAAACCATGATGCGCTTCAACCGGGACAGGATCGGGATGAGCCGTCAATATTATTTATTGGAAAGTTGGAACGGTACAAAGGCGCTGACAGGCTGCCTGAAATTCACAAATTAACGAAGCAAAAGCTCGAAAAAAGTATTAGATTGGATATCGCTGGGCGCGATGGACCTGAAAAAGATCTGCTGCAGAACTACTGTGAAAACAACAATGACGCAGTTTTCCATGGATATGTGTCAGAATCAGAAAAGGTTGAGCTACTTCAATCGGCTTGGGTCCTCGCTGTCCCCAGTCGGGTGGAGGGGTACGGAATTGCAGTTATTGAGGCAAACGCCTGTGGCACACCAGCAGTAGGAGCTGATGTTGAAGGGGTGCGTGACTCTATTATCGATGGTAAGACAGGATTACTCAGTGATGCAGGGGATATAGACGAATTCGCAGAAGACATATCTAGTATAATAGAAAATATGGAATTAAGACATTCACTGGAGGGTGAGGCTGTAAAATGGGCAAAGGAGCATTCATGGGGCAGGGCAGCATCTAGTCTTGAACATACCTTCTACCTCGTTGTGAACAAGAACAACTAGATCAGTTTTTCCATTTCTGTTGTAGTTTTTTCCACTGTTTTGGACCATAGTAAATCTTCTTCATGTAGCACGTCCCGACCATCAAATGATAGGTTCCCATCAGATTTAATTTTATTAGCAAGCTCGACGATATTTGATGCCATCTCATCTATGTCTCCCGGCTCAAACGTCCGTCCCGCCTTTCTAGCGATTGATTTGATTTGTTCCAACTCACTCACTACGATAGGAGTTTGGGTTGAGAGAGCTTCCATCACAGTTCGTGGGAATCCTTCTGACCGGCTCGGTAATACAAACACATCAGAAGATCTGTAAATTCTTGGCATGCACTCATATTCTACGTGACCCAAAAATTTCACAGAATCACTTACTCCCAACTCTTCTGATAGCGATTTTAATTCTTTCTTCAGTGGGCCTGTTCCACAAATATACAGATTCGCATCAATACCGCTTTCTGATAACATGTGGAACGACTTGATAGCGTCCTGTGGACGTTTTCCCTCTACCAACCTTCCGACAAATAGTATCCCCAACTTCTCATCGCATATCTGTTCGGATTTCTCACCTGTTGGTGAGAATCGATTTTGATCAACTCCGTTAGACACGACGACGGCAGGAGTATCCGTGATTCTGCTGATTCTTGTCTTCTCTTCTTGAGTATAGCACAGAATTTTCTCTGCACTATTGAATGTATATCTTCCAATTGTTTCTAAATGAATGTGTGCTAACCAACTTGGGACGCTCTGTGAAATCAACGAATGATTTGTAATAATCATCGGTGTAGACCGTCTGCGGGAAAGGAAACCAGCAACATTTGATGCAGAATAAAAATGTGCATGTGCATGCAAAATATCGTATTCACTTACTACCCGCTTAAGGTCGTTGTACAATCTAACGGATACATGATTCCCTAGCGGAGAGACTGTGGCAGGGTATGATATTTTCTGATACCCCGAACATTCTTCGCGTACAATCTCATCAATGTCATCCCTGATTGTTACAACAGTTACGTCGTGGCCGCTGTGGGCCTGATCTCTACTCAAGGCGTGAGCATGATATGCGCCACCACCAACCACTTCCGGAAAGACTTCTTGGGAAATCCTGAGAATACGCATCTGATCAATACTGTGGTAGTACACAATTAGATATATACATAACGGACGCTTGAGGCCCATTCAGGATTTAACACTTTTACCAGTAGACGATCTAACGTTTATCTAACGATCGCTACACTACAATACTATGGAAAATAAGTCTGCAGCCAGGATGTGGAAAGTTCTAGGGATATTGCTAAGTCTCATACCAGCACTTTCGATATTTTCAGTGATCCCCACCACATACCAACGCGATGTTTGGTTTTCGGGTGATTCAGTAGTAACAAGGCACATTGTTATGCATGGACAGATTCCCAGACGGGAGTCCGAAATAGCTACAGGTTTGTCTGGAACGGCCGAATTGCCTAGCGGCATTTCATCTTCAATCGACCATTTTTTTAAACCAACTCTCCAAGCAATTATATCAATAACAACCGGAATGAGTCAAAATTTACTATCCTCATCCACACCGTTCTATTTGTTAATAATACTTGTGAGTACCTGTCTCTTATTACGGATTCTTAATCAAAAACAGTATGCCTTCATTTTTGGACCTCTTCTAGGTGTAGCACCCGTGTATACAGTGAACGGTTTTCTCAGTTTGAACGTACTTCCACGGTTTGTGATGTTCGTTGGTATTTTATCACTTATCTTGTATTTTGATGAATCCCGTTTAGCTGCCTTCCCAATTATATTAATCTCAATTTGGTTAGGAATACAGAAACCAGAGATATGGGCAATATTTTCAGCCACCCTTGTATTGGGTTGTCTGATCAAGAGCGCAGTTAGTAAGCGGTATTGGTTTGTCGTATCTTCCCCTATTGTTACCACGCTAAGTCTCCTTCCGGTGATCTTCTCCTTTTCAAATTATCAGTACTATCTGGCCAAGGTGGTATCGGGTCTTGTTTACCTTAGATTCTCTTTACCAACCAGTTCAAATAGTGTTAAACCACCGTACGTTTTAGCTCATAAGTCATACGGCCTCATCGCTTTCGTTCCAGTCGCATGTTTGGGTGTCATTGGTGGTGTATTGTTCATTCGTCGAATTTTACATCAGGTGTCCGGCCAAAATAATAATGTAAGCGGAAGCGACATTGTAATATTCAGTTGGGGTACAGCGGTATTGATGATAAGTGTGTCATTCTTAGCATCTGGCACATTTTATGTTATTACAAGAACTTACACACTAGCGTTTCCGCTAGTGTTAATCGGTGCCGCGATCTATATTAGCAGGGTTAAGAAAGACGATTTATTCTATCCAGATGCACATACCTTTATAATTATTATTGTATTCGCATGCGTGATTTTCTTGCAAGTGAGTACACCACACGCAGATATTAACACGATTAACGATGATGCCTCTGCTTGGGGAGAGTGGTCTCAGGACTACGCGTCCGAGTTGGTAGTACTCGGGGACAGAACTACGAGTGCTGTATTAGCTGATCATAATCACTACCTAGGTAGACAGCCAACTGATGTCCAGTCGCATAGGTTGACGTTCTATGAAAACGATTTCGACTCTTTCAACGACCACACCGATTCACACTCAGACATGGTCGTACTATACGACAGTATGACCAATGATGGGTTGTACACGCAAAACTTTGCAAAGATCCCTATTACCTCTTCTTCATATAACACGAGGGTAACCAACAGCCATCAAGTGTATTCAAATGGCGAATATCATGTTCTGTTATGAGACTGTCTAAAATTGCAGTAGTTACATATATTCTGCTGCCGGTGGTTGGATATCTATATGTGCGTGAAGTTTTCCCCTGGTGGACAGTTGTATTCTTGGCCCTTTCTTATATCGCTCTGTTCAGTATTGTCCAGTTGTTAAATAAGTATGGTTAGTCATGGATCGGTAGCCGATCATGAGGCAAACATACAATGATTGAAGTGGCATAGTGACCTCGTACATATCAATCAAATAATGAAGTATTCAACGGTAAATCTGGATGAGATTGATCTTGATGTCAGGTCAACCGGTGGTACGCCAGAGATCTCTGTGGTAATACCTACAATCCCCAAGAGTAGCCACAAACGTGTTGTTGAAGATTTGAAAAGCCAGCATTTTGAAGCAGACTATGAGATAATTGTTGTAAACGACAGTAGCATCAACGCTTGTCAGGCGAGGAACGCAGGCCTTCTTACCGCGGATTCACCGATTGTCGCTTTCACCGATGATGATTGTCGGATTCCTTCAGATTGGCTACAGAAAATCAGTAATAGTTTCGATGACAACACTATCTGCGTGGAAGGCAGTGTGAGTGGGGGTATAAATTACGAAGGTGAGAGAGGATACCTAACCTGCAACTTGGCTGTCGACCGACAAAGTGCGATTAGCGCTGGGGGGTTCAATAGCGAGTTCAGCGGTTGGCGGGAAGACACAGAGTTCGGGTGGAGGATGGAGCGTGATGTCTCTGGAGAATGTAAATACAACGAGGGAACCCATGTTGTCCACCCAAAAGCTTCTAGATCAGATTATGAACATGATAAAGAAGTCAGGTTGCGACATCGCTTCCCTGAACGGTATGATTCTGTTATGAACAGTAGCTATACAGACATACTATACAGAAAGTTGAAGAGGCTTGGAGTTGTCGATTTAATTAACCTATTTAGGCATGGTGGACGACACTAGCAACAAAGAATTAGATCGCTCTATGGACTCAAGAAATTCACTGGCGACTATAAAACAGACTAGTAAGGTGGTTCACTATGGATAGTATCGCTGTTGTCGTACTTGACACACTGAGATGGGACGCGTTCGATGAGTACTTTGATTGGATACCTGGAATTAAATTCACAAATGCCTACTCTACATCACATTGGACCATCCCTGCCCATGCTTCGTTGTACACAGGCATGTATCCAAGTGAAGTGGGTGTGCATGCTAATTCCCTCTCTTTAGAATCGGATAGCACACTGCCCCAACTGCTGAAACAAAAGGGCTACAATACGCGATTAGTTAGCGCGAACCCACATATATACATGTGGGATGGATGGCGACAAGGTTTTGATGAGGCGATCTCACCCACAAATTTGGACCCAAATAAACAGAAGGTACTTGACTGGGATGAATTCTATGCAGAATGCGAAAGTTCGGGACTTCAAAAGTACAGTTCTGCACTGCAACGCTGTCTCACATCGGATTGTGCCACTGTTCCTTCGATCATTGCTGGATTGAAAACTACGGATCACCCTGCACTCTCAAGATTGGCGAAGGCTATGGGGAGCGATAAGGTATCAAAAAAAGGTATTGAGGTGGTATCTTCCCGAATTGATTCTATGAACTTTGGTGACTCAGAATTCGCACTTGTCAATTTGCTTGATGCACATACACCTTATGCACCTCCAGAGAACTTCGCCTCAGTCGATACGCCGGTAGATGTATTGACAGGCGAGGGGTTCTCAGAAACAGAGGAAGACCCCGAAGTGATTGTTCAGGCATACAATGACTCCGCGAAATACCTATCTGCCGAGTATAAAAAGCTCTTTGAACAGCTCCAGAGCGAGTTTGATGTGGTAATTACACTCTCTGATCACGGAGAAATGCTCGGTGAGCATGGGAGATGGAACCATGGCTATGGTCTTTACAAAGAACTGACGCACGTTCCAATTGCCATCTCCGGAAAGAACATTGAGAATAAAATTGATGATTCAGTGGTAAACCTGATTGATATTCACAAGACAATACTTGAGATAGCAAACCTTGATGCTGATTCTCGAGGTCAGAATCTATTGGATTCACCAATGTCAAAGAACTGTTTGTTTGAGTATCACGGATTTCTAGATTGGCATCGGAAACAGTTTGACAGAATGGAAGTTCCAGAAGAGGTATTTGATAAATATAATACGAACCTAAGAGGATTTGTTACCAAAGATAACGAATACGCTTATCAAATACACACTGAACCGCAAGATGGGGTGGTTCTCAAATCCGATATCGATGATCAAGTTGCGAAAGACAAACTTGAGGAATTGATAGAGAAACTAGATGTGAAAACGAGGACCCGCGAGGAGGATTACGAAGACGTATCTAATAGCGTCAGGAAACAGCTTGAGGACCTTGGATACGCCTGAGATAACTTGATTCAGCACACATGGCATGTCCATTTCTATAGACTTGGCTAGTTCCTGAATAATAAAGAAAATCTAAATAAGACAAAAATGCTAACAGAGTGTTATACGAGTGACTGACAGCTCAAGCAGACTAGAATCAATATCATCGTTGGGTTCGATCTCTCAGGGGGCCAGCCTGTATCTGATCGGTAAAGCCTTCCGGCAAATTATTCTCTTCGTGCTTAATCTAATTCTCACTAGAGGCTTGGGCGCATCGGTCTATGGGATATATTCATATCTAATGGTTTTGATGTCTTTTTTGAAGGTAATATCTCGCTTGGGTGCCGATAATTCATTACTGAGATTCTTGCCTGAGTTCGGAGAGGACCCCCAGTCGCAACGAGTGATGCTCACAATCGCTACATCTACCACTCTCATTGCGAGCGCATCTGTTGCAACTGTGGTTTTTTTCACTGCACCCTTGATCTCGGCCTATACCCTGAATGAATCACTGTTCATCGATGTTCTGAAAATAGGAGCATTCGCTTTACCCTTTATTGCACTGTCTAGCATCGTCTACTCATCATTCAAAGGTATAGAGCGAATGGATTACAACGTATTATCGACCTCAATCTTCGAGCCTTTACTCAAATTGATTTTCGTTGGGGGAACAGTATGGTTTGGATATTCGGTGATTGGCGCTACTAAAGGCCTGATTGCTGCGAGTTTAGCAACTCTGGCTATATCTGCTGTGGTGTTACAATCACAGACACAACTGGACCGGTTTTCAATTCCCTCCGAAGAGAAGGTGAGAGAGTATTATAATTTCTCGATCCCACTTACGTTCACACAAATTGGGAATGTGTTCTACAACCGAGTAGACTTGTTAATGGTTGGTCTACTACTCTCTGGTGATGCAGTCGGTATCTACAATATCTCAATTCTGATAGCCGGCGTCCTTGCTTTACCTCTAAACGCGTTTAATCAGCTGTTCCCTCCGATTGCCTCGAAATTATATCAAGATAATAAGCTATCAGAGTTGGATGAAACTTATAGCACAATTACCAGATGGATTTTCACGATTGCCTTGTTGCCAGCCATCGCGACAATATTGTTTGCAAGTGACATTCTATTTATATTCGGTAGTGAATTCACAGCTGGGTTTTGGGTTCTCGTCCTGTTCACCATTGCCCAGCTAACTAATTGTATGGTAGGACCCAGTGGATATCTACTGATGATGACGGATCATCAATATGTGACAATGTATAATCAAGTAATCTCCGGAGTACTAAATGCGATACTGAATTATGTGCTTATCACAAGGTATGGTTTCTTAGGAGCAGCGATAGCCACTGCAACGGTATTATCAGGTATAAATATAATTAGGGTCATCCAAGTTTGGTATTTCGAAGGGATTTATCCATATAATCAACGATATTTGAAGCCAATAGCAGCAGGTACCCTCTCAGCGCTTGTAATGTACCTTTGTAAGACGATCTTTTCTGGGTACCAACTCCTTGTAGTCGGTGGAGTATTAGGAACAGTTATATTTTATTCTACTCTAATGATTTTAGGATTTGAAGACGAGGAAAAAGAAATTTTCTGGGATATGATAGACAGAGCCTGAGTAAAGATCACTTATTAATAGTTAGAATTGGTTAAGATATTATCATGACAATAGGCACACCAATATCATTTTGTCCCGGACATCTCCGCGTTCGCGTTTGTAATCCCGACGAGGCGAAAATTCAGTTCGAGTATGACCGGAGATTGCATACGACAGACCTCGTACAACCTCTAATCGGTCTCGGGTATCCTACTGTCAAACGATCCACAGAATGTTCCAAATTCTAGGCTACACACATACTTCAACACCACCGTAGGCAAGGTTTCACTATCAAGGTGCAGGTGTACTCGCCGCGCACTACCAAACAGATCCGAGGTGATCCTCTAGATACTTTACTGTAGCCTTCGTGGTCCCGCAATCTCTGAATTCTTCGGCGACCGAAATTAGCCGAAACTCGCCCTTGACGTCGCCGTGCGTCTAACACTTCTACTATTCTGGTTTTACACAGAAGTCCATGCCGGCTCTGCCGTCCAACTCAGGATGTTGTGGACTGCCATCTCTCCATGCTAAGATATGACCCTAACCGTTCCTACGTCCAGAACGGTCCGGAATTGACTGTCGGAATGTACTTTAAGATTGTAGTATTTCGAAAGGATCTCTCCACTCTGTCCCTTCCGAATCTGAGACTGTTACCATTCAATCACGGCATCAGCCAATTCCTGTTCACCCCGTCCATTTTTTCTATTGACTTACTCACTAATTACGTCTCGTAACCGGAAAACGTACGCTATAATGAGTCCTTGAACGGTAGCTATGTTGTTCAGTTAATTGATATTGGCTATATGTCCGTACATTCTGGTATTTCCTCCGAGTTAATTTACTACAATCATTTAGAAAGGTGATGATGCTGAACTTGTTCTAAGGTATATTCAGCCATCCTCAGCCGCTTGTTCTAACTCCAACGTATATTCAGCCATCCTCAGCCACTTCCAACTCCACCAACGTCAGATCCCGGTCTAGCATACAGTAGTCATGCGGCGGATCACCAATAATCTCAGAGATACGATATTCCTCATCAAATTCAGCCCCAGCAGGCTCACAGTAGGGATGGCTGGGACATTCGGTGTGTGGACAGGGGCCCGGCAGCGACGCCTTACTCCCAGCGTACGCACCCTTCGAGGGGACGTTCGCCTGGATCGGCGCGGGCTCGACCTCGACAGCCCGAACGCCGGTGTCGTGCATAGCACAGTCTAGCGTTTGGCCGCTCTGTCGGACGTTGGTGATCCGGTAGCGGTTTCCGGTCGTCAGATTGAGGCATTGGTCGCGGTAGGGACAGTCAGCACAGCCGCTGGCTTCGCCGCGGTAGACGAACTCCGCGCCGGCCTCGGCGAGGCGCGTCCCGACAAGCGTGACAGTGGTCATACCGGACTATAGAATGTCGCCACGGTAAAACGTCATGTCCGACCGGTGAGGTCGTCCAGTTTGTCCAGATACGTCTCGCGGGGCACCTGGTACAGCGAGCGGTAGTCCAGTTCGCCGTCGGCGAAGCGAGTCGCCAGTTCGATAGCGCCCTCGACGGCAGCGTCGCGGCCCTCGTAGGAATCGGCGTCGCGCTCGACTTCGGGTTCCAGATAGAAGGAGACGTACCAGCGCTCCCCGGTCCGGTCAGCGCCGGGGCGGCGGGTCCGCTTCCCGCGCGTGAGATAGATGGTCGGGAGACACGGCGCTGGAAACTGCTCCGAATCGAACACGTCCGGGCGGTACGCGAGGATGAGCTTCTCGTCAGTCTCGTTCCACACCGTCCAGTCTTCGGGGAGGCCCGACAGGTCCATACCGCTGAATTGGCGTGGACCGGCAAGAATCCGCTGGTCCGTCCCAGCGTCCGCCAACTCCAGTGACCGACACTCGGTTGCGTGATGGCAACGCCGGTACATTGGGTCGCCACTCCGTGTGTCCCGTTCTCAACCGCCAATCAATACGGCAACAGATTCACATCAATCCAGCGCTAAACACTGGCCGACACACCGAAGAGAACAGTTGACAACCGACACAGTATATAAACCAATCAAAAACTAATGAGATATGTTAACATAGTTGTGGCCCGCCATCCCCGCATTCGGCTGACCAGAACACCGGAATTTATCGGCGGTATGCCAACAGTAGGGCAAAGTTCTTATACGAACAGAACTCGTATCGTAAATAGTATCGGAAACAGTTCGGCACTGTCTCCCGTTACCACGCCAGGTCGGAACAGTCCCCGTGTTCCGCCCGGCAGGTCAGCCATGGAAGGGTACACGCGCCACCCTGCAGCGAAGGGTGCTTCAGCGGCCGTATGCGGCCACATCTGCGGCGGACAGCATCGACACCGAGTAGACACACAGCCCCGGGGTCATCCTGCAACAGTCGGTGGTCGCCTGCAGCCACGACGAACTACTGAGATAGCATGAGCAAGAACAAAGAGACACTCGAAGCGCTGAGCAAGGAGTACCGTGACACGATACCGGCGGACCTCCGGAAGACGAACACGTTCGACTGGTATCTGCAACAGTTGTACGACGAACCGAAGATCGCCCGCAACGCCCACCAGCGCGTGGCGGATATGTTCGACTACTACGGCAAGACCTACGACGAGGAGGCCGGCGTGGTCGAGTACGAGCTGGCGAGCGAGGACCCGCTGAACGACGGCGAGAACACCTTCTACGGACGGGTCATCCACGAGGCCATCCACGAGTTCGTCAACAAGGTCAAGTCCGGCGCTCGCGGACTCGGTCCGGAGAAGCGGATCAAGCTCCTGCTGGGACCGGTCGGCTCCGGGAAGTCCGACTTCGACCGCCAGGTCCGGCGCTACTTCGAGGACTACACCAGCCGGGACGGGGGCCGGATGTACACGTTCCGCTGGACGAACCTCTGTGATGTCATCCACGACCAGGACCCCGCCGACGACGTGGTCCGGTCGCCGATGAACCAGGACCCGCTCGTGCTCCTCCCGCAGGCACAGCGGGACAAGGTCATCGAGGACATCAACGCGGCGCTCGATGCTCCCTACACCATCCGGAACGAGCAGTCGCTCGATCCCGCCTCGGAGTTCTACATGGACCGCCTGCTGGCGGAATACGACGACGACCTCCAGTCCGTCCTCGAAAACCACGTCGAGATCGTCCGCTTCGTCGCCGACGAGAACCAGCGCCGCGGGATCGAGACGTTCGAACCCAAGGACAAGAAAAACCAGGACGAGACGGAACTCACCGGCGACGTCAACTATTCGAAGATCGCCATCTACGGCGAGAGCGACCCGCGAGCCTTCGACTACTCCGGCGCGTTCTGTAACGCCAACCGCGGCATCTTCTCTGGCGAGGAGCTGCTGAAGCTCCAGCGGGAGTTCCTCTATGACTTCCTCCATGCCAGTCAAGAACAGACAATCAAGCCCAAGAACAACCCCCGTATCGACATCGATCAGGTCATCGTCGGCCGGACGAACATGCCCGAGTACCGGGACAAGAAGGGCGACGAGAAGATGGAGGCGTTCAACGACCGGACCAAGCGCATCGACTTCCCGTACGTCCTCCAGTACGAGGCCGAGGCCCAGATATACCAGAAGATGCTGCGAAACGCCGACCTGCCGGATATCCAGGTCGAGCCCCACACCCTGGAAATGGCGGGCCTGTTCGGCGTCCTCACCCGCATTGAGGAACCGGACAACGAGTCCATCGACCTCGTGCAGAAGGCAAAAGCCTACAACGGCGAAATCGACGAGGCCGACGACGTCGACGTGAAGAAGCTCCGGGAAGAAGCCGAGAAGATGGCCGACATCGGCGAGGGGATGGACGGCGTCTCCCCGCGGTTCATCGGCGACGAGATCGCCGAGGCCATCATGGACTCGATGCACCGCAGCCGCGACTTCCTCTCGCCGCTGACGACGTTCAACCACCTCGAAGGCAACCTCGAGAATCACGGCTCCATCGACGAGGAATCGTTCAGCAAGTACTACCGCTTCCTCGAACTCGTCCGCGAGGAGTACAAAGAGAGAGCCATCGAGGACGTGCGCCACGCGCTGGCCTACGACATGGACGAGATCCAGCGCCAGGGCGAGAAGTACATGGACCACGTCATGGCCTACATCGACGACGCGACCGTCGAGGACGAACTCACCGGCCGCGAGCAGGAGCCAGACGAGCAGTTCCTGCGCTCCGTCGAGGAGAAGCTGAACCTCCCCGAGGACCGCAAGGACGACTTCCGGCAGGAAGTGTCGAACTGGGTGTCCCGGCGCGCCCGCGAGGGTGATACGTTCAACCCACAGGACAACGACCGCCTGCGCCGCGCCCTCGAACGCAAGCTCTGGGAGGACAAGAAACACAACATCAACTTCTCCGCGCTGGTCTCCAGTTCGGAGATGGACGACGAGGAGCGCAACCAGTGGATCGATGCCCTCATCGAGCAGGGCTACTCCGAGGAGGGTGCTAAGGAAGTGCTCGAATTCGCCGGTGCGGAGGTCGCCAAAAGCGAGATGGAAGAGTAATGACTGGCGAGGAGTACATCGACCGCGCGGACGAGTCCCTCGACGCCGCCTACGAGGCCCCGATGAGCCTCGCGGAGTACGTCGACGCCGTCCTCGAAACACCACAGGTCGCGGCACACGCCTCGAAGTACCTGCTCGATGCCATCGAGGACGCTGGGACGCGGATGGTCATCGAGGAGGGCGAGGAGAAGGAGCGCTACCGCTTCTTCGACGATCCGTACAACGACGGCGAACACGCCATCCTCGGCAACACGGAGGTACTGAACGCCTTCGTCGACGACCTGCGGTCCATCGCGGCCGGCCGCGGCAAAGACGAGAAGATCATCTGGCTCGAAGGGCCGACAGCCACGGGCAAGTCGGAGCTGAAGCGCTGTCTCATCAACGGCCTGCGGGAGTACTCGAAGACGCCCGAAGGCCGGCGCTACACCGTCGAGTGGAACGTCGCTGGCGCGGGCGGCAACGCCACCAGCATGACCTACGGGAACGCGGCCATCGAAGACGAGGACGACTGGTACGAGAGTCCCGTCCAGGCCCACCCGCTGACGGTGTTCCCCGAGGACGTTCGCGCGGACCTGCTCGCCGAGGTCAACGAACGCCTCGACGACCACATTCCGATCCGCGTCGATGGACAACTCGACCCGTTCTCCCGCGAGGCCTACGACTTCCTCGAAGAGCAGTACCGACGCCAGGGCGAGACAGACCTGTTCTCGGCAGTCACCCAGCCGGCCCACCTCCGGGTGAAGAACTTCGTCGTGGACGTGGGCCGTGGCATCGGCATCCTCCACTCCGAGGACGAAGGGACGCCCAAGGAACGGCTCGTCGGTTCGTGGATGCACGGGATGCTCCGCGAACTCGATTCGCGAGGCCGGAAGAACCCACAGGCGTTCAGCTACGACGGCGTCCTCTCGCAGGGCAACGGCCTGCTGACCGTCGTCGAGGACGCCGCCCAGCACGCCGACCTGCTCCAGAAGCTGCTGAACGTCCCCGACGAATCTCACGTCAAGCTCGACAAGGGCATCGGGATGGACGTGGACACCCAGCTCGTCATCATCTCGAACCCGGATCTGGAAGCGCAGCTCAACAAGCATGCCGACCGCGAGGGGCAGGACCCGCTGAAGGCGCTGAAGCGCCGGCTCGACAAACACGAGTTCACGTACCTGACGAATCTCTCGCTGGAGGCCCAGCTCCTGCGGCGGGAACTGACGAACGAGACCGCGGTCTGGGACCCCGAAACCTGGGAGGAACTGGAGACGTGGATTCAGGAGCCACTGACTATCTCGGTCCGGGATCAGGTCGAGACGGCCACCGAGAAGGAACTGGCCCCGCACACCGTTGAGTCCGCGGCCCTGTACGCCGTCGTCTCGCGGCTCGACAGCGCCGAAATCCCGACGGGGCTGGACCTCGTCGACAAGGCGCTCCTGTTCGACCGGGGCTACCTGATGGAAGGCGACGAGCGCGTCGATATCGAGGACTACGACCTGGAGACCACTGCCGAGGACGGCGACCACGGCATCCCGGTCACCTACGTCCGCGATATCATCGCCGACCTGCTACACGAGCCACAGGATCGCCACCACCCCGACCTCCCGGTCGAACACGTCCTGATGCCTCGCGACGTGCTCAACGCCGTCGCCGAGGGGCTGGAGGACGCCCCTGTGTTTTCGACCGGCGAGGCCACGGAGTACGAGGAACGTGTCGTGACTGTCAAGAACTACATCTTCGGCCAGCAGGAACAGGACGTGCTCGACGCGATGATGCGTGACAAGCGCGTCGACGAGGCGACCGTCGAGGAGTACATCGAGCACGTCTACGCCTGGGAATCGGACGACCAGATCGAGAACGAACGGGGCGAACTCGTCGACCCGGACCCGCTGAAGATGAAGGTGTTCGAGATCGAGCATCTGGGTCGCTTCGACGAGAAGAACTACGACGGCAACGAGCCCGACCACGCCGTCGAGCAGTTCCGCACCGAGAAGATCATCACCGCGCTGAACCGCCACGCATGGCAGCGCCGCGACGAGGAGTTCCGAGTAGGCGACGTGAACCCCAAGGAGATCCCGGTCATCAACACCGTCCTCGGGAGCTACGACTGGGACGACATCCAGCGGACCTACGAGGACTTCGAACCCGGCCAGTGGGACAACCCGCCGTCCGGGACCGAGACGGCCCGCCTCAAGGCGAAGACGCTGGACAACATGGTCGAGATGTTCGACTACACCGAGGCGTCGGCCGAGTTGACGAGCCGACACGTCATGAGTCAGGTGAGTTACAGATGGGACTAAAAGACGACCTCGAACGGTACCGTGACGTGGGCGAGGAGCGCCGCCAGGACCTCGCCGAGTTCATCCAGTACGGCGATCTCGGCCAGTCTCGGGGCGACTCCGTCCGTATCCCGATCAAGATCGTCGACCTGCCGGAGTTCGAGTACGACCAGCGCGATCAGGGTGGCGTCGGCCAGGGCGAGGGCGCTGAGGAGGGCGACCCGGTCGGCCAGCCACAGCCCCAGCCCGGCGATGACGACGGTGACGAAGACGGCGAACCCGGCGAGGAAGGCGGCGAACACGAATACTACGAGATGGACCCCGAGGAGTTCGCCGAGGAACTCGACGAACAGCTGGGCCTCGACCTCGAACCGAAGGGCAAGAAAGTCATCGAGGAGAAGGAGGGTGACTTCACGGATATCACCCGAACCGGCCCGTCCTCGACGCTCGACTTCGAGCGGCTGTTCAAGAAAGGGCTCAAGCGGAAGCTCGCGATGGACTTCGACGAGGACTACGTCCGCGAGGCGCTCAAAGTCGACGGCTGGGGGCCGGCCACCGTCTACGAGTGGACCCGCGAGCAGAACATGCCCGTCTCGAAGGCGTGGATCGACGACGCCTACGAGGAACTGCCCGCCGACGAGAAAGCCGTCTGGGACTCCATCGAAGAGATGGAGGACAACGTCGAGAAGGTCGAGACCTCCCAGCGCATCCGCCGGGAGGGTGTCGACCAGATCCCGTTCCGCCGCGAGGACGAGCGCTACCGCTACCCCGAGATCGTCGAGGAGCGCGAGAAGAACGTCGTCGTCGTCAACATCCGGGACGTCTCCGGGTCGATGCGCCAAAAGAAGCGGGAACTGGTCGAGCGGACCTTTACGCCACTTGACTGGTATCTCACGGGCAAGTACGACAACGCCGAGTTCGTCTACATCGCCCACGACGCCGACGCCTGGGAGGTCGAGCGCGACGAGTTCTTCGGCATCCGCTCGGGCGGGGGCACCCGCATCTCCAGCGCGTACGAACTCGCAGCGGAAATCCTCGAAGAGGAATACCCATGGAGCGAGTGGAACCGCTACGTGTTCGCGGCGGGTGACAGCGAGAACTCCTCGAACGACACCGAGGAGAAGGTCATCCCGCTGATGGAACAGATCCCGGCGAACCTCCACGCCTACGTGGAGACCCAGCCGAGCGGGAACGCTATCAATGCCACCCACGCCGAGGAGGTCGAACGCAACTTCCGGGACGCCGACAACGTCGCGGTCGCGTACGTCTCCTCGCCGGAGGACGTGGTGGACGCCATCTACGACATACTCAGCACGGAGGACCAATGAACAACGATAGATTCGCGAAACAGCGCGTGGCCGATGACCTCGACGAACCGGTCAAGGAGGCTGGCAATCTCGCCAGAAAGCTCGGGCTGAAGCCGTACCCGGTGAACTACTGGATCGTCGACTACGACGAGATGAACGAACTCATCGCCTACGGCGGATTCCAGCAGCGCTACCCGCACTGGCGCTGGGGCATGCAGTACGACCGCCAGCAGAAACAGGGCCAGTTCCTCGGTGGGAAAGCCTTCGAGATCGTCAACAACGACGACCCGGCCCACGCCTTCCTGCAGGAGTCGAACACGCTAGCCGACCAGAAGGCCGTCATCACCCACGTCGAGGCCCACGCGGACTTCTTCGCCAACAACGAGTGGTTCCGGATGTTCACCGACGGCTCCTCCCGAACGACGACCGACGCGTCCGGTGAGGAC
Source organism: Haloarcula sp. H-GB5 (assembly GCF_054850705.1). Classification (NCBI taxonomy): domain Archaea; kingdom Methanobacteriati; phylum Methanobacteriota; class Halobacteria; order Halobacteriales; family Haloarculaceae; genus Haloarcula; species Haloarcula sp. H-GB5. The sequence goes on from NZ_JBTWBG010000002.1 coordinate 1,397,738, forward strand.
CGCCGCCGCGGCCCCGACGCCGCCGGGATGCTCGCCCGCCACGGTGACACCATTCAGGAGTACATGCAGGATCCCGATATCGAGCGGGCTGAGGTCGAGCGGTTCATCGACCACGTCCTCTGTCTGGAGGACAACATCGACCAGCACGTTCCCTACAGCCCGGTCGAGACGGTGCCCGAGGAGTTCGAGGACATCGAAGGGGCCGATGTGACCGACCAGCTGGATGACCTCGACCTTTCCGAGGAGGTCAAACGGCAGGTGTTCGACGAGGAGTGGCTGGACGCTCAGCGCGACGACGACGAGAACGTCACGTTCCCCGCTGAACCCGAGAAGGACGTGCTCGGCTTCCTGCGCAAACACGGCATGCAGTACGACGCGGACGCCGAGCGGGCGATGGAGATGGAGGACTGGCAGAAGGAACTGCTGGAACTGCTCCGCCGGGAGGCGTACTACTTCGCTCCCCAGAAGATGACGAAGGTGATGAACGAAGGGTGGGCCTCCTACTGGGAATCCCTGATGATGACCGGCGAGCAGTTCGCCGGTGACGACGAGTTCATCCTCTACTCCGACCACATGTCGAAGGTGCTGGGGTCAGGCGGGCTGAACCCCTACAGCCTCGGGCTGGAGATCTGGGAGTACGTCGAGAACACGGAGAACCGCCGTGAAGTCATCGAGCGCCTGCTCCGGGTCGAGGGCATCACCTGGCGGAACTTCGACGAGAGCGTCGACTACGAGACCGTCCAAGACCACCTCGAACCCCCCGAGTGGCTCACTGACGTTCCGGGTCACCTCGACGACCTCGATCCCGAGGACCCACGCGTCGATAGCGAGGGGCTGGCAGCGGCCCGCGACAGCGAGTTCGACGTGGAACAGTACCCCTGGAAGGTCCTGACCTACGAGGGACTGGCCCACCGGCACTACTCGCTGGTCAAACCCCAGTACCGCGGCTTCGTCTCCCGGATCGGCCAGGAGGAACTGGAGCGAACCGCCCGCTACATGTTCGACGACTCGCGCTACGACAGCGTCGCGGAAGCGCTTTCGGACGTGGACTACACCCGCGGCTGGGAACGGATGCGGGAGATCCGGGAGAGCCACAACGACGTGACGTTCCTCGATGAGTTCCTCACCCAGGAGTTCGTGGACGACAACGACTACTTCACCTACGAGTACACCCACGCCTCCGGCGACTATCGGGTGACCTCGACGGACCACGAGGACGTCAAAAAGAAGCTGATGTTGCAGTTCACCAACTTCGGCAAGCCCACCGTTGTCGTCGAGGACGGCAACTATCAGAACCGCAACGAACTGCTGCTCGCCCACCAGTACAACGGCGTGATGCTCGACATCGGGCAGGCCAAGGAAGTGCTCAAGCGCACCTTCGAACTCTGGGGCCGCCCGGTGAACCTCCTGACTATCGTCAAGGAGTTCGACGACCACGACGTGGAGGTCGCCAAGCGCCGCGACCGCGAACCCGAACCCGAAGAGGTCGGCAAGCGCATCCGCTACGACGGCGACGAGGTGACCGTCACCGACGTGGACTGGGTCGAGGTCGAACACCTCACCGCGACCGATATCGACTACAACACCAAGCCGGACAAATGGCTGGCCTGAGCGCTGCGCGGCGCTCTCGGAGCGGGCGGAGAACCGCCCTGCGACACTGACAGGCAGGTTCTCGTTGAGCCACCCGAATCGTATATAATAAATGGCCTATCTTCACATAGGTCCGGAGAGTGGCATTCGATATGAACGCAACTCGGTTCACCGTCAAAAGCGACACGCACACAGACGTGATTGATATCACCGACCGGGTACGGGACGTGATTCCCGAAGACGCCGAAGGGACCTGCACCGTGTTCGTCCGCCACACCACCGCGGGTATCACTGTCAACGAGGCCGAGCCGCGACTGCTGGGCGACCTCAGCGACGCACTCGGCGACCTCGTCTCGGACAGTGGGTGGGACCACGACGAACTGGACGGCAACGCGGATTCACACGTCCGGGCGATGGTCGTCGGGGCGAGCGAGACGATTCCCGTCCGCGACGGGGACCTCGACATGGGGACGTGGCAGTCCGTGCTGTTCGTCGACTGTGACGGGCCACGCGAACGAGCCGTCGACGTGGTCGTCACCGCCTGAGCCCGGCTGCTGGTGACCGACAATCAGGCCGCTTCGACCTGCTGCTCGCCGTATATCTCGGCGAGTTTCTCGCGGTACGCGCTGCGGATGTTGCGGCGCTTCTTCTTCATCGACGGGGTGAGCAAGTCGTTTTCGGCGGTCCACTCTCGGGAGACGAGCGCGAACGACTTGATCCGCTCGACCCGTTCGAGTTCCTCGTTGACCGCGTCGACAGCGGTCTGGACCCACTCGTGGACACGTTCGTCGTCGACCAGTGCTTCGGGATCGTCGGGAAGGTCGACACCCTCGCTGTCGGCCCACCGGCGGAGTTCCTCGAAGTTCGGGACGATTATCGCGCCGACGAACTTCTGGTCGTCGCCGACGACCATGACCTGGTCGACCCGGTCGTTCGTCGCAAACTGGTCTTCGATGGGCTGTGGTGCGACGTTTTTGCCCGTTGAGAGGACGAGCAGTTCCTTGAGGCGGTCGTGATAGATGAGGAAGTCGTCGTCGGTACGTTCGACGATGTCGCCGGTTCGGAACCACTGAGTGCCGTCGATTTCCGTGAAGGCCCGTGTCGTCGCATCTGGCGCGTTCCAGTACCCCGCCGTGACGTTTGGGCCGTCGACGAGCAGTTCGCCTACGTCGCCAGTGACGTCGTCGAACTCGCTGGCGTCGACAACACCGGTATCGATGTGGACGTCAACGTCAGGCAGCGGGGCACCGAGGGTTCCGGGGCGGGCGTCTTCCGGCGGATTCACAGTCAGGACCGGCGACGTTTCCGTGAGGCCGTACCCTTCGAGTATCGTCAGCCCCATCCCGAGGAACGTCTCACAGAGCGTTTTCGAGAGACTGCCACCGCCACTGACCATGAACTCGATGTTCCCGCCGAGCCGTTCTTTGACCGTGCTGTAGACGAGACGGTCCGCGAGTGCATGTTTCGCCGTGAGTATCGGTCCCGGGTCGTCGGTCCGGGCATAGTCGCGGGCCACGTCCATCGACCAGTCGAAAATCCGTTTTTTGAGCGGGGACTCGCTGGCCTGCGTTCGCATATTGTCGAAAATCCGCTCGTAGACTCTGGGAACGCTTAGCCCGGTCATCGGTTTGACAGTCTGGAGGTCGTCAGCCAGCGTATCCGGGCTTTCGGCGTAGCTCACAGCTGCGCCGGACGCGTACATGAAGAAATGGCCCGCGAGACGTTCGAACACGTGCGCTAGCGGGAGGAACGCTATCGAACGCGTCTCGGGGGTAACGGTCGGCAGGTGCGACGGCTTGTCGGGTCGTGGCCCGATTCGCCTGCGCGTCTGATTGACGTTCGCCCGGAAGTTGCGGTGGGTGAGCTGGACCCCTTTCGGCTGGCCCGTCGTCCCGGAGGTGTAGATGAGACTCGCTAGGTCGTCGGGGTCGCGCTCGTCCAGCCAAGACTGGTACGCCGTCTCGCTGAACGTCTCCTCGCCGCGCCGATACACCGTATTGAGTGTGTACACGTCATCGCGGTCCACGTCAGTGTCGTCCATGACGACGATGAACGAGAGGGACAGGTCCTCCTCGACAGCCAGGACGCGGTCCAGCATCGCAGCGTTCTCCACGACGACGGCGCTCGCCTCCGGGTCCGACAGCAGATACTGGACCTGCTTCGGCGAGGAATCCGTGTACACAGTCGTCACCACCCCACCCGCAGACAGAATGGCAAAGTCACTCAGCGCCCACTCCATTCGTGTGTTGGACAAGATACCGACGCGAACGTCCGAGCCGACACCGAGGTCACGGAACCCTGCGGCCAGGTATTTGACCAAGTGGTGCATCCGCTCGTAGCTGAGTTCGGCGTAGTCGCCGTCGGGAGCCGCCGGTATCACGTCGTCGGTCAGTGACCGATCGTAGACGCCACCCTTGTACAGTTGGGCCGTCGTCTCGGCGTTCCGGGTCGCGCTTGCAGCAAACATCTCGCCCAGCGTGTCGTCGCCGATGACTTCGTCAGTGTACGCTTCCTCGGCCTGACGCCAGTCAGCGTGATTGCCTGCAGTCATGTCATACTGCAGTGTTCACTAGGCCATCCCAAATATGTGCAGGATGTTAACACTCTATTGGTTTGTCGGAGTTGATTCCGTCAACGGTTTTGAAAGAAAGGACGACGACGGGATGGGAAAGTGTCGCACCAAGACTATATCTCAGCCACAGCATAGTCGAACTATGGTCTTCTCGACGGAACCAGCCTGGGATGATGCCGTAGATCAGTTCGTCAAGACCTACGAGAACGCTATTGTGTACGCGGATATCGATCAGGAGACAGTGTTACACGAGGGAGCGGTTCGCGTCCTCGCAAACGGCTGGGTCGAACTCCCCACCGGGCGACTTCTCTCACCGGACGCTGTCCACCACATCGATACGCAGATGAACTGAAACGAAGGTTCGGTTGTAACAGCGGAAGATGCACCCAAACGATCCGAACCGTGAGTGACGCACGGCAAGCGGTCGCCGTCCAGACGACGGGTAGAACAGACGCGTTACTGCCACTCTGTCCGGCAGTCCTCGTTGCAGAAGTGAGCCGTTTCGACGCTGCCGTCCTCTATCCATGTGATAACACGGTGAGTCACTTCGTTGGCGATAGCATCACCGCATGTAGCACACTCCGGTGCCTCGTCCTCGTCGATATCTTCGTGGTGATCTGATGTCGGGTCGACCATCTTAGTTGAGAGTGTCTTTCACGCCACTTAATCCCACATACTTGCACTGAACGTCACGAACATACACGAATGTCGAATCGGTAACAGAATGGCAGTAGCGTGTACGTGAGCCGGACGGACGCCCGCTGTGCAGTCCCGCTATCGGTCCCGGGTAACAGACTCTCCGGGGGTAGTTGTTGCGCCCGATGAGAGCACGACGCCGGCGTTCAGGCTGGTGTTGATGGCCGTCTTCGCGCCGTCGCCCGCGACGACGCCGAACTTCCGCCGGCCCGTCGAGACACGGTCGCCTTTCACCGTCATCCGGACCTGATCGCCGTCGTGGCGGAGGTTCGCCACTTGCGTTCCTGCACCAAAGTTGACCTCGCGACCGATGACGCTGTCACCCACGTAAGAGACGTGCGGGACGTTGGAATCGGCCATCAACACTGTGTTCTTGAGTTCGACTCCGTGGCCGACGTGAGTGTCCTCCCCAAGAAGGGTCGCGCCCCGGACGTATGCGTTCGGTCCCACGTGTGCGCCCGAGCGAACCAGCGCCGGCCCCTCGATGACGACGCCGGGTTCGACGACCGCGCCCTCCTCGACGACGACTTCGCCGCGCAGGTCAGCATCACCGCGCACCTCCCCGTCGAGTCGCCGGTCCAGTTGCCCCAGTTTCCACTCGTTAGCTTCCAGTAGCTCCCAGGGCCGGCCCACGTCCAGCCAGCGGTCGACTTCGACGGCAGTGACCGTCGCCTCCTCGATAACTCTCGCAAGCACGTCCGTGATTTCGCGCTCCCCGCGGTCGCTCAGCGGCACGTCAAGCCAGTCCCGTGCCTCGGCTGGGAAGACGTACGCCCCGGCGTTTGCCAGCTCCGTTGGCGGCTCGTCTGGCTTCTCGACGATGTCGGTGACGGCACCCCCGTCTGTCGACAGCACGCCGTAGCTCGTTGGGTCGTCGACGCGATAGGCAGCGACCGACGGCGCGGCATCGAAAAGGCCACTGAGACTCTCAGCGTCGTAGAGGTTGTCGCCGTTGAGGACTGCGAATGGGCCATCAAGGTGGTCCTTCGCGGCTGCCACCGCGTCGGCAGTCCCCAGTTGCTCCTCTTGGACGGCAAAGCTGACCGGGACGCCGCTGTACTCGTCCCCGAAGTACGAGCGGACCGCCTCGGCCTCGTAGCCGACGACGAAGATGAGTTCGTCGGCCCCTGCCTGGATCGCCGTATCGGCGGTGTGTGCCACCAGCGGCCGGTCAGCGACCGGGAGCATCGGCTTCGGTGTGTGGTCTGTCAACGGCCGCATACGCGTCCCCTGCCCCGCTGCGAGTACGACTGCTTGCATGGTCTACCCGTCGCTCGGCCCCGGAAAATACCTACCGCTGTTGACGCGATAGGGAAGCGGGAGACACAGAAGTTACCTGGGTGAGGTTGTGGGCGAAGTCGTGCTTACACTTATTCCACGGCCTTGAACGTCCACTCCGCGCCGAATGGGGTCGTTCGGTAGTCCCACCGTCTGTCTGAATCCGGTTCCGTTACCAGTTCGATGGTTCTGGTTTCGCCAGCGGGAATCCGCTGTGTGTAGGGTCCATCAGAGTCGATGTACCACGTATCTGCGGAATAGCCAGCGAATATGCCCGGATCGTCTGGCGTCTTGAATTCAAGTATGGACTTGAACACCCCCGCGCTGTCACCGACGTTTTCGACCTCCATCTCAACGATTGCTTCATCGCCTGTAACGTCTTCCGGCGGAACATCGATGTTCGCCATTTCGAACTCGGGGAAGCCACCGGGTGACTGAAGCGGGATTTCGATATCAGCGACCGCACTCCCTTCTGCGAGGTTTATTCCGAGTGTGAGGTCGTCGACCTTGGCCTTCGGGACAGCGTAAATCAGATGGCCGCTGTAGGTCTGCCCCGGATTGATGTTCTCCCCGACTGCGTTCGTTCCGTCACGACTTGCAGCCGACTGGCTCACGAAGCTCGATTCGGGGACGACAAAGTCGTCTTTCGACACTGTCTGGGCCTCGCCTGTTCCGTTCTCAAGCGTAACGCTCAGAATCAGCAGGATGTTATCTGAGACCGTTTCGCGAATGGCGTGTGCGGTGTTGTCGCCCAAAGTCCGTTCGCCAGCGGAGAGCTCGTAGGTTATCATCTGTTCGTAGGTCATATCAGACACTGTGGCCTGGACCCCACTGGCAAGCTCAATGCTTTCCCCAGTGCTCCCCTGCTTCGGGAGGACAGACACAGTTGACGTGACTGTATCGTCGACAGCATAGAAGTCGGAGGACGCTTCAAACGCCCACGCTCCGGCATACTCGGCGTCAACACGATAGCTATGCGAAACTTCTTCGCCGGACGCCAGTCCATCAGCGTTGACTGTGACTGTCTGTGGCTCAGTGTTAGCTGATTCTGAGTGAACGAACTCTATGGTTGCATCCCCGGAGATCGGCTCACCACCGACGTTGACGGCGGTCACGTCACCCTCGATGGTATCACCGAACGCGACCTCTTTTGGCCCACTCACGGAGAGCAGTTTCAGCCGCGCTGGTGCCTCCTGATCTACTTCGTACGTTGGTTCTGGTGTTGACGTGGACTCACTGCTTCCGTCACCGCCGTCGCTACCACTACATCCTGCAAGGCTGAGTGCAGCGATGCTGCTTCCGATCGTACTCACGTATGTTCGTCGGTCCATGTACTACTCGCTTTATATACGTGTACAAATATGTTTTCTTTTATCTATATACTTGTCAAATATGAATGTATAACATCTTATTATTCAACACAGGTTCTTGTAGGTCCATTCGATCGAATCGACTGCCAGGATAGCGGATACCACTGGTTGCCCCACAAACAGGAGTCTGACAGTTGGGCGGTCGTTCGAAATACGGTACTGAGTCCGGTGTCGGTAGTCATTGGTCTACGGTACAGCACCCAAATAAAGCAGTGACACAATCGACACGAAACTTATGCCGGAGCGAGAGCCAGCCCGTCGTAATGAAATCCCGACGGACGTTTCTGGTCGCGTTCGGGGCCGCGCTCGCTGGCTGCGCTGGTCTCGATGGCAGCCAGACCGCGACGCCGGAGTCAGCAACCCCGACGGGCACGACAACGCGGTCCGACCAACGTGCTGAGACAGCGACGGACCAGCGGACGGCAAGCGACAAGCGTCCCGACCCGCCGGAGGGTGACGCAGTCCGGTGGACGTACCAGACGAACGGCCCCATGACGGGACAGTGGCCTAGCTACGTGACGGACCGACCGGTCGTGCGGGATGGGACAGTGTACGCCGTCGGTGGGACCAATGACCGAGGAACCCCGCCCCAAGAACGCATGCAACCGCCCAGAAGTCAGAACGTCTACGCAGTCGGCACCGACGGAACACAGCAGTGGCGCTACGTGGCGAACAAGAGCGTGCCCGTCGTAGCTCCCGCAGCCAACGGGGTGTACGCTATCGTCGGCTGGAACACGAGGATGCTGGGAATTGGTCAGCAACTGGTTCGTCTAGAGAACGGGGAGTTACAGTGGCGGACGGAACCACAGGATAGATATCTGTCCATTCTCGGAACCGCCGACGAGACAGCCATCGTAAGCACGCATGACGATGAGATCAACCGTGCCGGAGAGTCACTGTTTGCTGTCACCGCCGACAGCGGAAGGCGGTTCGAACGTGAAACTGGGGATATCCGCAAAGCAGTGGTACAGGATGGGACAGTGTACGCCCATGAGGGGCCCGACCGCACCAGTGCGTTCGACACAAGCGACGGCACGCGTCACTGGTCATATCCGGGACGACTGCTGGGAGACCCGTCAGGACACTACGGAGATTCGCTGTACGTCAGGGAAGAAACGGATTCGGGTGAGCCTGCACTCGCTGCGATAGACGAATCGACAGGGGATTCCAGCTGGCAATATCGGGAGGGGAAAGCCACTGAGGACGGCTTCAATGTGACGGGCGCAGTCGAACGCGATGGGACGGTATACGCGACAGAGTTCGGCGGACGCCTAGTTGCGCTCCAGTCAGCGGACGGGACCGAACAGTGGCGGTACCCGACAGCGGATGACACGAGAGGTCCGCCGGTCGTCGCCAACGATACAGTGTGCGTTCCTGTTGGTAAGACGACAGTCCATGCCGTTGACCGAAGTGCCGGAGAGCGCGTCTGGAGTCACTCCTTCGAGCGGCCGTTACGAGAGATGCAGACGGCATCCGATGCGGTTGTGTGCTGGACGCAGGGTGCCGATGCCGCTGGCGTACACGCGCTTTCCTTCGACGGCGACCCGATGTGGCGCGTCATCATTCAGGGAACAACGACTGCCCCAACGGTCACGGAGTCCGGAACGTATATTGGAACACGGAGCGGCTACATCCTGAAACTTGGACAGTGAGCCCGCTACGTACCGTATCTGTACAGAAGCATGCTATACAGAACAGCGGCGAACGCCGTTGCTCGCGGAGTAGTTCGCGACAGTAATGTGCTCGGTCAGGGATTTGAACCCTGGTCCTCGGCTCGAAAGGCCAAGATGATTGGCCGGACTACACCAACCGAGCGTACTCAGTCGTTCCGGGTGGACCAATTTAACCCCATCGAAATAGACGCTACCTGAGGATGCGTACCACAGGCGTGCGACTACGGAGAGCAGACCGCCCCCGTGACGTATCCACGAAAAAGATGCTCCGTATTTGCCTGGCGGACGAGTCCGCTATTACTTCCCTTCGAAGTCCGGCTCCCCGTCGCCCATGAACGCGTTGATGCCCTCCATCACGTCGTCGGTGCCGATGAGGTGGCCGAAGGCCTGTGATTCGACTTCGAGGCCGGCGTCGATGTCGTCGCGGCCGGCGAGCATCGCGCGCTTGGTGAGTTTCTGTGCGACCGGCGGGCCGGCGGCCATGTCTGTGGCCATCTCCAGCGCCCGCTCGTGGAGGGCGTCGTTGTCGACGACCTCGTTAATAAAGCCGTACTCGGCCATTTCGTCGGCGTCGTAGCGGTCGCCGGTGAAGATAATCTCCTTTGCGCGGCCCTCGCCGACGATGCGAGCGAGGCGTTGCGTGCCGCCCCAGCCCGGCAGCAGGCCGAGGTTGTGTTCTGGCTGACCCAGTTCGGAGCGTTCCGAGGCCACGCGGAGGTCGGCACAGGTCGCCAGTTCCATCCCGCCGCCCAGCGCGTAGCCGTCGATGCCGGCGACGACCGGCATCGAACATTCTTCGAGCTTCCCGAAGGTTTGCTGGCCCTTACGGGAGAGTTCAATAGCGTCCAGCGGCGTCGCGTTCGAGGCCATCGCCTGCACGTCGGCCCCGGCGGAGAACGCCTTGTCGCCGGCCCCGGTCAGCAGGATGGCACGCACCTCGTCGTCGTCTTCGAGCAGGTCGACTGCGTCGGCGAGGTCGTCCATCAGTTCCGGGCTGACGGTGTTCATCCGGTGGGGACGGTCGAGTTCGATGTGACCGACCATGTCACCGGGATATTCGACCGTGACGTTGTCGAACTCCGCCGGCGCATCGTCCTCGCTACCGTAGAAGCCGCCCGCTTCGGCAGCCTCTCGAAGGCCGTCAGAGACGGCGTAGCGCTCTGCGCCGGTCGCCTCGTGGGTTTCTTCGAGTGTATCGACGAGCGTCTCAAGGCCGGTCTTGTCGGCAATCTTCGCAGGACCGTCCGGGAAGCCACCGCCAAGCTGGACAGCCTGATCGATGTCCGCGACGGGAGCGACGTCGTTCTCGACGAGCTTCCCGACCTCGTTTGCCATCACGGCGACGAGGCGGTGCTCAACGTCTTCGCGGCCGGCGTCGGTCGGAATGTCGACGCCGCCGTTCTCGTAGTCGTAGAAGCCCTTCCCAGTCTTCTTCCCGAGTTCCTCGTTCTCTACTTTCTCTTCGAGCAACGGACACGGGGCGTAGGGCTCGCCGAGGACCTCGTGCATGTACTCAAGCACGTGCAACCCCACATCGTTACCAACCTGATCTGAGAGTTCGAACGACCCCATCGGCAGGCCCATGTCTAACTTCGTCGTCGAGTCGACCTCGGCGATAGTTGCCTCATCGTTGTGGACGAGCCACGCGGCCTCGTTCATCAGCGGGACGAGAATTCGGTTGACGATGAACCCTGGCGAGTCCTTGCGGACGCGGACCGGCGTTTTGCCGAAGTCCTCCGCAAGCGCCTCGATAGCGTCCAGCGTGTCGTCGCCCGAGTGTGCGCCGGAGATTACCTCGACCAGTTGCATTCGCACAGGTGGGTTGAAGAAGTGCATCCCACAGAACTGCTCGGGCCGTTCGGTCACTTCCGACAGTTCCGTGATAGAGAGGCTGGACGTGTTCGTGGCGAAGATGGCGTCTTCGGGCGCGTGTGCTTCGACCTCTGTGTACACGTCCTTCTTGATCTCCATTTTCTCCGGCACAGCCTCGATGACTACGTCGACGTCGCTGACCGCTTCCTCAACATCGACAAGCGGCGTCACACGGTCAAGTGCCGCATCAGCCTCGTCCTGCGTGAGCTGGTCTCTTTCGGCCAGCTTGTTCAGCGACCATTCGATGTTGTCGTAGCCGTCCTCGACGAACTCGTCTTTGATGTCCCGCATCCGCACATCGTAGCCTGCGAGCGCGGCCACTTCGGTGATTCCATGACCCATGTTCCCGGCACCGAGCACGGCGATAGTGTCAATATCCTCGAAATCCATGACATATCGTTCCACTGCCGGCCGAGGCTTCAACGTTTCTCTCGTTAGAAAACCACTCTCAAGTTTATTTCGGATTACAAACCATTAATGCATATCACGTCAGCACACCACATATGGACTTCGAACTGACGAAAGAGCAGCGACAGATAAAGGACGAGATCGCCCGGTTCGCGGAAAACGAAATCAAGCCCGTCGCGACCGAGTACGACACGGAAGAGAAGTTTCCCCGGGAGATTGTCGAGAAGGCCGCCGAGATGGGGCTGACAGGCGCGAACATTCCGATGGAGTACGGCGGAGCAGGCTACAATACGCTGACGAACGCTATCATCGCCGAGGAGCTGTTCGCGGCCGATCCCGGTATCGGTCTGAGCATCCAGTCGGCCGCCTTCGGTGCTGACGCCCTCATCGGGTTCGGCTCGGAGGCCCAGAAGGAGGAGTACCTCGAACCCGTCGCGACGGGCGATGCCATTATGGGCGCGGCCATCTCCGAGCCCGACACCGGCTCTGACGTGTCGTCGGTGTCGACGCAGGCGCGAAAGGAGGGCGACGAGTGGGTCATCAACGGCAACAAGATGTGGATCACGAACGGCTCGGTCGGCGACTACTTCGTCGTCCTCTGTGAAACTGACCCGGATGCGGAGGGACGGTACAACGGCTTCTCACAGATCCTCGTCGAGTCTGACCGCGACGGATTCGAGGCGGAGAAGATTACCGGAAAGCTCGGCATCCGAGCGTCGGACACGGCAGAACTCATCCTCAACGACGTGCGCGTCCCCGAAGACAACCTCGTGGGAACGCGCGGGGCCGGCTTCCTCCAGATAATGCAGTTCTTCGACGAGACCCGGACCGGCGTGGCCGCACAGGGCGTCGGTATCGCTCGCGGGGCCGCCGAGCGCGCGCTGGAGTACGCGCAGGACCGCGAGCAGTTCGGCCAGTCCATCTCAGAGTTTCAGGCCATCCAGCACAAGCTCGCCGAGATATTCACCGAAATCGAGGCCGCACGGCAGCTCACCCACAAGTCTGCCTGGAGCGTCGACAACGACGCCGACAAGCTCACGCAGTTGGCGTCGATGGCCAAGGAAAAAGCCTCCCGCGTCGCCGTCGAGACCGCCGACGAAGCCGTCCAGATCCACGGCGGTGCTGGCTACGTCAATGACTTCGATGTCGAGCGGTTCTACCGTGACGCCAAGATCACCCAGATCTACGAGGGGACGACCGAGATCCAGAAGAACATCATCGCCCGGGAACTGCTCGGGAAGGGCATGACTTGAACAGGCCCCGGTTGTCGGCGTTTGACAGTCCTTCGCCCGCCTCACCGACCCGGGTGGCTGCGTCTCACGTGCGTGGGCTCGCTGGAGGGTGAATATGGTCGAACCACTGCTTTTTAACCGAGCGAGCGACGTAGTTGGAGCAACGATGGGCGACCGAGTCTCATGCCCCGCTATTCGCCCGCTTCGGACCGTGATCAGTTGCTGCTCTCCCCGTCGCTGTTGTCCTCCTCAGTAACTTCTGTCCGGTGATTCGGACCGCGACCGACTGTCTCGTGCGCAGACGATACGCCATCACTACAACACACCAATGTTCGACCGACTGAAAGCGGATATCCGTACAGCACTCACAAAGGACCCGGCGGCGACCAGTGCCATGGAGGTCGCGCTCACGTACCCCGGCCTGCACGCGATCTGGGCCTACCGCATCGCCCACTGGCTCTGGACGAACGACCGGAGGTTACTCGCCAGGCTCATCTCCCACGTCACGCGGTTCCTGACAGGCGTCGAGATCCACCCCGCCGCGGAGATCGGCGAGCGCGTGTTCATCGACCACGGGATGGGCATCGTCGTCGGCGAGACGGCCGAGATTGGCGACGACGTGCTCCTGTACCACGGCGTCACCCTCGGTGGCACGTCAATGCGCCGGGAAAAGCGCCATCCGACGGTCGAAGACGGCGCGACCGTCGGTGCTGACGCCTCGATAATGGGGCCGATAACGGTCGGAGAGAACGCATCCGTCGGCGCTGGCGCTGTCGTCGTCGATGACGTGGCCCCAGAGACGACGGTCGTCGGCAACCCAGCCGAACCGGTCGGCGCGGCCGGCATCGCCTCACCGAATCCCGACCCCATCATCGCCGACGGCTAACAGCGACAGACACGTTCTTTTCCGTCGAGTCAGTACCACAGAGCGATGAGTAACTCGCCACACGAGGCGTTGCGCGCAGACCCCGACATCGGGCCGCTGGTCGAGACCCACGGCGAACTCACGCTCGACCCCGCGTCGGACCTCTTCGAGCGGCTCGTCGTCTCGATTCTCCGCCAGCAGGTGTCGATGGCGTCGGCCGCCGCGACACGGGAGCGGCTGTTCGACGCCGTCACCGTGACACCGGCAGGCATCAGAGACGCTGACGACGAAGTGCTCCGGGATGCCGGCCTCTCGCGGCAGAAGACCCGCTACGTCAACGAGGTCGCCGATGCGTTTCTGGAACACGGCTACTCGCTGGAGACGTTCGAGGACGCCGCTGATGAGGAAATCCACGAGGAACTGACTGCCATCACGGGCGTCGGCGACTGGACAGCGAACATGCAGCTGCTGTTCGCGTTCGGCCGCGAGGACGTGTTCCCGGTCGGCGACCTCGGCATCCGGAAGGGGTTCGAAGCCGTCGTCGGCGAGGGCTACAGCCGCGCGGAGATGCGCGAGTACGCCGAGCGGTGGTCGCCGTATCGGAGCTACGCGAGCCTGTATCTGTGGCGGGCTAGCGAGGACATCGCCGAGAGTGTCGCGGAAGTGAACGGAGACTGAACCGGGCCGGAAGCTGGTACTGGCGCGCCGTTACTCTTCGCTCTGTTCCTCTTCCTCGGTGTCCACTTCCGTCTCGTCGTCCGCGCGGCGGTTCACGTCGACCTGGTAGTGTTTGAGGATGTCCCGTCCCAGCAACAGCGGGTAGTCCATGTGCCCGCGGTCTTCGACGCTGGCAGTGACGGTGTGCTGGGTCCCGCCAACGCCGACGACGAGGTCGACAACTGGGCGCGAGCGGCCGGACTTGAGGCTCCCGGATTTGATCTTCACGATGTCGAGAATCGGCCCCGTTCCGATTTCCGCGGCGAGTTTGGCGTCGATACTGGTTCTGGTCGCACCGGTGTCTGACTTCGCGAGAACGGACTTTGTCCCCTGCGTTCCGGTGACGACGACCTCCTCGATGTAGCCCACGACGACGTTTTTCTGCGCTTGCGGCTGTGGCTTCTTCGGCGTACACGCGGGCTTGGAGTCGTCGAGTCGGTCGGAGAGCCGTTCGACAGTTTCATCGTCGACGCTCCCGCCGGCCCGCTCGATGGCGAGCTGAGCGATATAGGGGGCGGGACTGACACCGCTGGCCTTGAACAGGCCGCGGAACCCGGCAGTGGGGTTCACTTCGAGCACGTAGTAGCCGTCATCGCTCTGGACGATGTCGACGCCGGCGTAGTCCAGCCCGATGGCGTCGACTGAGTCGAGCGCGATCTCTCTGACGCGCTCGGGGAGTTCGCCCGTCATGTCCTCGACCTCGCCGCCGAGCGCGACGTTCGTCCGCCACTCGCCATCGGGCGCGTAGCGGTTCATCGCCCCGACGATCTGGTCGCCGACGACGTACACACGGAGATCGTGGTGGCGTTTCTCGTCGTGTTCCATGTACTCCTGTAAGAACGCGTAGCGACCGCCGACTTGTGCGTTGACCTGATTTTCCAGATCAACCATCCACGTTCCGCCGCCGTGGGTGCCGATAGCCGTCTTGTACACCGCGCGGTCACCGAAGCGGTCCCGCTCCTCGTTCAGCATATCGCTCGACAGAGCGAGCAACGCATCCGGGACCGGGACGCCAGCGTCAGCCAGCGCGGCAGCGCTCGAAAACTTGTGTAAGGCCGTCGTCGCAGCCATCGGCTCGTTCAACGTCGGTGCGAGCCGGCTGATAGTCATCCCGAGCCCGATTCCTTCCGCGGGATGTTCGCTGCTGGAGAGCAACAGCCGATTCGCGACCACGTCGACGTCGGGTTCGAGCGTCATCTCGCCGTCGGCAACGCTAATTGCGGTGTTTTCGGTCCGAAGCCACTCCGTCCCGTAGCCCATCTCGTCGACCGCGTTCAGGATGGCCTTCGACTCCTTGCTGGAGTGGAGACTGAGGACGCCCACCGTGAGGTTTTGATCGCTCATGCTGTCGCTTTCTGTCGGCCTCAGTATAGGTGTACGGATATGGCATGCCGTACGGCCCCGACGTGGGACCGCCTCGCCGGAGGGGTTTTAGCCGCCGCCTCTTGTTGTGAGTGCATGGGCAAAGCCGAGCCGTTCACCTACGACGGGGGGATCGTTGCGCCGGGCGAGACCCGTAACGTTCGCTACACGGTCAGCGAGACGTATCTGGGGGACGCCGTCCGGATGCCGGTTACCATCGTCAACGGCGAGCGGCCCGGTCCGACAGTGTTTCTCACCGCAGCGGCACACGGTGACGAACTCAACGGCATCGAAGTCGTCCGGGAGGTCGCCCACGAGTGGGACCACGAGGGGCTGGCGGGGACACTGGTCTGTCTCCCGGTGCTGAACGTCCCGGCGTTTCTGGCACAGGAGCGATACCTGCCGATCTACGACCGGGACCTGAACCGCTCGTTCCCCGGCGATCCCGACTCGACGAGCGCAAAGCGGATGGCCCACGAGATCTTCCGGAACTTCCTGGCCCCCTGTGACGTGGGCCTCGATTTCCACACCTCCACGCGCGGGCGGACGAACATGCTCCACGTCCGAGCGGACATGGAGGACCCCGAGGTTGCGCGGGTCGCAAACGCCTTCGCATCGAACGTCATCATCTCCTCGGAAGGGCCGTCGGGGTCGCTCCGGCGGGAGCTGAGCGATTCGGGCGTCCCAACGATCACGATAGAGATGGGCGAAGCCCACCGGTTCCAGCGGCCGCTCATCGACTCAGCGCTGGAGAGTGTCCGATCGGTGCTCGCGGAGTTCGGCCTCCGGGACTCCGATACGGTCCGGTGGCCGGGCTGGCGCACGGTCATCGACGACAGCGGCGAAAAGACCTGGATCCGTGCGGACTCGGGCGGCCTCGTGGATATGCACTACGACCGCGGCGACTTGGTGTACGAAGACGACGTGATCTGTACGATCGCGAACCCGTTCAAGACGGAGAACACGCTGATGCGTGCGCCGTTTACCGGCCTGCTGGTCGGCATCCTCGAAAACCCACTGGTGTACCCCGGTAACCCGCTCTGTCATCTGGTCCGACTCGACGACCGGACACAGCGGGCGATCGAGTGGAACCGCCGAACGAACGACGACGATTGGTAACTGTGGAGTAGTCAATTGACGAACGTCTTCGGGCGGGATTCCGGCGATACGCGTCCGTTGTAGAAACTACTATCTGTCCCCGGACTAACCCCCCAGTGTATGAGTCAGTCTTACAATCGCGGCACCGTCGAGGACTTCGGACGGTGGCGGGAGTTCACGGCCGGGATGTGGGCCTGGATCTTCCACAAGTTCACCGGCTGGGTTCTCGTGGGCTACCTGTTCACCCACATCGCGGTGCTGAGCACTTCGGTCGGCGTCGATCCGGCGAGCGCGCAGGCAGGCAGCGACCTCTACACCAGCACGCTCAGCGGCCTCGAATCGCTGCTGATCGTCCGGTTCCTTGAAGTCGGTCTGCTGGCCGTCGCCGTCTTCCACATCCTCAACGGCATCCGACTGCTGATGGTTGACCTCGGCGTGGGCCTTGAATCGCAGGACAAGAGCTTCTACGCGTCGCTGCTGCTGACCGGCGCTATCGTCGTCGCCAGCGTGCCGACGTTCCTCGGGGGGAAGCTAGTCTAATGGCCCAGCACTACTCCTCTTTCGACCGCGGCGGGCGTCGCTGGCTGTTCCAGCGGCTGACAGCAGTGTTCCTCATCGGCGTGCTCGCGTTCCACTTCATGCTATTGCACTTCGTGAACCACGCCTCTGACATCACGTTCCTCGGCACGCAAGCCCGGATGAGTCAGGTCAGCTACTTCGCAACGATGTGGCTGTTCCTCGTCACCGCGACGTTCCACGGCGTCAACGGTGTGTACAACGCGCTGGTCAATCAGGGACTCACCGGTTCCCAGAAAAACGCAGTCAAATACATGCTTGGCATCGCCGGCCTCCTGCTCGTCGTGCAGGGGACCCGCGTGTCGCTGGCCATGACGACCCTCGTCTGAACTATGAGTACGCAAATCGAACAACAGGAAACCGAGACGGAAGCCGACGAGGAAACAGAGCCCGAGGTCGAATCCCCGGGCGATCGTCGGCGCGCACAGCGAGACGAACGACAGGCACAGGAGCAGGCCCAGCGGGAAGTCGAAGAGGAGACGCTCGACGACGAAGACACGATCACGCTGAAAGTGTTCCGCTACGACCCTGAAGTCGAGGGGAAGCAGGAACCGCGCTTCGACGACTTCCGTGTTCCGTTCCACAAGGGCATGACCATCCTCGATGCCCTCATCTACGCACGGGACCACTACGACTCCTCACTGACCTTCCGACACTCCTGTCGACAGGCTGTCTGTGGGTCAGACGCTCTGTTCGTCAACGGACGACAGCGCCTCGGCTGCAAGACGCAGATCTCCGAGCTTGAGGACCCCGTCCGTATCGAGCCGCTGCCCCACCAGGAAGTGGTGAAGGACCTCGTCGTCGACATGGAGCACTTCTACGACCAGATGGAGGCCGTCGAGCCGTACTTCGACGCCGACGAGACGCCGGACGACAAGCTCGAAGAGCAGCGCCAGACCCGGGAAAACCGCGAGAAGGTCAAGATGTCCACGCGGTGTATCTGGTGTGGCGCGTGTATGTCCTCGTGTAACATCGCCGCTGGTGACAACGAGTATCTCGGCCCCGCCGCCATCAACAAGGCGTACCGCTTCGCGATGGACGAACGCGAAGGCGAGAACCGCAAGCAGGAGCGACTCCGTATCATCGAACAGGAACACGGCGTCTGGCGCTGCCAGACCCAGTTCTCCTGTACCGAAGTGTGTCCGAAAGACATCCCGCTGACCGAGCACATCCAGGAACTGAAGCGGGAAGCGGTCAAGAACAACCTCAAGTTCTGGTGAATTCGGGATAGCATTCCTTCTGCAGAAAGCCGCTAGTCGTCAGGTACGCTGCGTCTGTCGCCACCTGTCATTGGTCAGTTGTTTCAAAAGCGTACGCGCTTCCTCCCACGACTTTAGTCGTGGGCTTCCGCGCTGCTTCCGCTGTGACCCAGAGTCGCCTGAGACAGTCACTATAGAGACATGGGCCCACAGTGCGTTCAGGAGCTACTAAGATTTATTGGCAGCTCTGGACAACTACTCAACAAATGTCCCTCCCTGCGGTCATCAGGAAAGATTTCAACGACGCAATCCGCTCAGGAGCGTTCCTCGCTACCACCCTGTTGTTCGTCCTCGTTGCCGGATTCTGGGCGGCGATTCAGCACGTCCCGCTGACGGCTTCGGCGAGCGATGTCCCGACCAGCACGCTGGCGCTGCTCAACAGTATGGGTCAGCCGATGAGTTTCTTTGTCCCACTGCTGGGGTTAGCCATCTCCTATGCCGCTATCGCCGGTGAGCGTGACAGCGGGAGCATCAAGCTCCTGCTCGGCCTGCCGAACTCGCGCCGTGACGTTATTCTCGGGAAGTTCATCGGCCGGTGTGCCGTTTTGACTATCGCTATCCTCAGCGGCTATTTTGTCGTCGCTGTCTTCGCACTGTTCACCTACGAGTCATTTGCGGCCGTCAAATTTGTGCTCTACACCATCTTGACGGTCTTCTACGGTGCGGTCTATGTTGCAATTGGTATCGGCTTCTCGTCGATACTGAAGTCTCAGTACACAGCGGTTATTGGTGCGGGGGGACTTTACATCCTCTTTCAGCTCGGATGGGACGTTGTAACGGCTATTTTGCAGGTCATCACTGTCGGCTACACGCCCCCAGATTCCGGTGCACCTCCGTGGCTGATTGTCGTCCACGCTCTCAACCCGACTGCGGCAGTCGGCTACGCGGCACGGGCGATAATCCCCACGTTCGACGAAATAATGTCCTACCCAGTATCGGCTTCATTCTACCCGCCGAAGTGGGCCGGGTTCGCCATTCTTGGGGGCTGGCTCGTTCTATCACTTGGGTTCGGCTACATTCGGTTCCAGTCAGCGGATATAATGTAACGTTGCACAGTCCGACAACGATGACGGCGTGGTGCGTCCGTTCCCCACTCTGTACTGTCGTGGTCGGGCTCGCCCGTTACTCCCGTCTGGCCGTCGCCAGTGCGAGAATCGCTGTCACGACCTTGTTCATCGACGCATCAACCCGGCCTCGGCCGGGTCATCGGTCGCCGGAGGTCAACCGCCATATCGCCGTGGATGCTCTCGACCTGCAGCCCATCAGTTTGGAATGCAGCTAGGTGGTCGCCTCTCGCAATGAGGTGGACCTCGTGGCCCGCGTGCGCCAGCCGTGCGCCCAGATAGCCGCCAATACCGCCAGCGCCGAAGATACAGAGTTTCATACTCTGTAGGCTTACAGCTGACCAGAGCAAAGGGACTGGGGGCAGTCTGTCGCGGCAAAGCGCAAGCGCCCCCGCAGCGGTCAGGAGTTCCGACAAATGAACTCGAATCGCGCACCGCCGCTTTCGCTGTCGGTCGCGATGACTTCCCAGTTGTGTGCGTCGACGATCTGTTCGACGATGCAGAGCCCGAATCCGGTTCCGTCATCGGCCGTCGAGTAGCCGGGTTCGAACAGGTCCGCAGTGCCGTCGGGGAAGCCCGCCCCGTCGTCCGTGACATAGAATCCCCACGATTCCGTCCCGACAGTGACGGTCACGTCGTCGCCACCGTGTTCGATAGCGTTTCGAAAGAGGTTCTCCAGTAATTCCAGCATCGCACCCTCGTCGGCCTTGATGCTGTCGTCGGCGTGGGTTTCAAGTGTTGCGTCCTGGGTGTCGACCATCGACCAAGCCCGCTGTGAAAGGGTATTAAGATCGACTATCTCGGTTTCCGCCGGATCAACGCCCTGTTTGGCGAGCACGAGCAGGTCGTCGATGAGTGTGTACATCCGATCGATGCTCCGCTCGGCCCGCTCGAAGTGTGCGTCCTCGCCTGTCTCGCGTGCGAGTTCGAGCGAGCCGTCGAGAACGTCCAGCGGGTTCCGTAGGTCGTGACTAATCGCGTCCGAGAACCGTTCGAGGCGCTGGTTCTGTCGCTTGAGTTCTTGCTCGCGCTGTTTCCGCTCGGAGATATCACGGGTCGTCACGACGACGTGGTCTTCCAGTGGGCCGCTCGCGACCTGCTGGCCGCGGGACTCCGCCCAGATCCAGTCGCCATCTGCGTGGCGGTACCGGTGCTCGATGACAGCGACGTACCCCGGATCGTCTATCATCCGGCCGAACTCGGTGAGTGCGGTCGAGAGGTCGTCCGGATGCACGTACTCGAAGAGGTCCGAGTCCTGCATCGCGTCCTGTTCGTAGCCGAGGACGCGTTCCACGGATGGGCTGATATACTCGACGCTGCCCTGCTCGTCGAACACGGTGAGTACGTCGGAGGTGTGTGTGACGAACTGGTGGAACCGGGCCTCGAAGCGCGGCCGGTCGCTGACATCACGGGAGGTGAACACCCGGCAATCGCGGTCCGTCTCGGTATCCGCTGAGACGATGGTTTCGAGCCAGACCCAGTCACCATCGGCGTTCCGAAACCGGTACTCCGTCCCGTCGTCTTCCCGTTCGCCCGCCAGTGTTGCCCGGACCCGCTCCGCGTCCTCTGGGTGGACGAGGTCAAGCCAGTTGGTGCCGACGAGCGACTCCATATCGTACCCCAACACCCGTTCGATTGCTGGGCTCACGAACCGTATTATCAATTCGCCATCAGTGACCGTCAGTACTGAGGGTGCCTCTGCTAACACCGCTTCGAAGTCATCAGTTGACGTGAGATACTGGTCTGGCATCAGGGTGGGAACGGGTCGGGCCCGTAGTGACACTATCCGGTGGGTCTAGTATCAGTAGTTGGTTCCTAAGTATTCACAGCGCGTGATATAATTCCATCGGATAGGTCAAAAATTCACCCTGAGTGACAGTAGGGCCCTATGTCAGGAACGGATAGATCCCGCTATTGGCGTCGCACTCAGTAACGCAACAGGGAGGCTTAAGTTTGGCTAATCCTAAGCCGAAACTACGCCAAGAGACACTCTCACAATGTACGAACACGATGTTATCGTGGTCGGCGCGGGTGGCGCTGGCCTCAGGGCGGCTATTGCAGCGGACGAAGAGGGTGCAGACGTTGCCCTCGTGACCAAGCTCCATCCGGTTCGGAGCCACACAGGTGCCGCGGAGGGGGGAATCAACGCTGCCCTCCAGGAAGGGGACTCCTGGGACCTCCACGCGTACGACACGATGAAGGGGTCCGACTACCTCGGCGACGCCCCTGCCATCGACACCTTCGCCAAGGACGCCCCCGAAGAGGTCATCCAGCTTGAGCACTGGGGAATGCCCTTCTCGCGCGAGGACGACGGCCGCGTCTCCCAGCGCCCGTTCGGCGGTCTCTCCTATCCGCGGACGACGTACGCGGGTGCCGAAACCGGCCACCACCTGCTGCACACGATGTACGAGCAGGCGGTCAAGCGCGGCATCGAAGTGTACGACGAGTGGTACGTGACCCAGCTCGCGGTCACTGACCACGACGACCCCGAGGACCGCGTCTGTCACGGCTGTGTCGCATACGACATCAAGTCCGGCGAGATTCAGGGCTTCCGCGCCAACAACGGCGTGATTCTCGCGACCGGCGGCCTCGGACAGGCCTTCGACCACACCACGAACGCCGTCGCCAACACCGGCGACGGCTGTGCGATGGCCTACCGCGCCGGCGTGCCGATGGAGGACATGGAGATGATCCAGTTCCACCCGACCACGCTGCCGTCGACGGGCGTCCTCATCTCCGAGGGGGTCCGCGGTGAGGGTGGTATCCTCTACAACGACAACGAGGAGCGGTTCATGTTCGAGCATGGCTACGCCAACAACGAGGGAGAACTGGCCTCCCGTGACGTGGTCGCCCGTGCCGAACTGACAGAAGTCAACGAGGGCCGCGGTGTCGAAGATGAGTACGTCGACCTCGACATGCGCCACCTCGGCGAGGAGCGTATCCTCGACCGACTGGAGAACATTCTCCACCTCGCGGAGGATTTCGAGGGTGTCGACGGCCTCGACGAGCCGATGCCGGTCAAGCCCGGCCAGCACTACGCCATGGGTGGCGTCGAAACCGACGAGAACGGCGAGACGTGTATCGACGGCCTCTACGCGGCCGGCGAGACCGCGTGTGTTTCGCTGCACGGCGCGAACCGACTCGGGGGCAACGCCCTGCCGGAACTGCTCGTGTTCGGTGCCCGCGCCGGCCACCACGCCGCCGGCAAAGACATGAAGACCGCCGAAATCCAGACCGGCCCCTCTGCCAAGAGCGAGCCCGGCGACGTGGAGCCGCCAGTCGACCCCGGCGCAATCGACGCCAGCAGCGACGATGTCGCCGCCGACGGGGCCGCGGTCGAACCGAAGGCGGTGCTCGAAAGCACCGTCGAGCAGGAACGCCAGCGCATCGAGACCCTCATTGAGTCCGACGGCATCAACCACGCCGAAGTCCGCGCGGACGTCCAAGAGACGATGACCGAGAACGTCAACGTGTTCCGGACCGAGGACGGCCTCGAAAAGGCCCTTCGGGACCTCCGGACGGCGCGCAAGGAATACGAGAACGTCGCCGTCGAGGACCCGTCCCGGACCTACAACACGGACCTCATCCACACCATCGAGACCCGCAACATCCTCGACGTGGCCGAGGCAATCACGCTTGGTGCACTTGCCCGCGAGGAGTTCCGCGGCGCACACTGGCGTGCGGAGCACCAGGAACGCAAGGACGACGAGTGGATCAAGCACACGATGCTGGCCTGGAACGAGGGACAGCCGGAACTATACTACAAGCCCGTCATCCTCGAAGGCGACGAGGAAACCTACGAACCGAAGGTCCGGTCGTACTGACGGTCTGACCACCGGCTGCGACGCTGTTTCTGCGATTTTTAGGGTGCGCCGACGAGGACGAACGTGCTCTCTGTCTCGCCGTTGTGAATCGTCCGTTCGGCCTCCGGCGGAAGCTTGATTGCGTCGCCCGCTTCGAGAGAAACGTCTTCGCCGTCAACCTCGACGGTGGCTGTCCCCTCAACAAGGATGTACACCTCTTCGTGACCCTCATCGGCATGGTCGTGCGGTTTGCCGGTCCAGCCGGCATCACAGTCCAAGACAGTAACGCCGACCTGCTCACAGTCCAGCGGGTCTCGAAGGAAATGCATTGCATCTGCGACCGGTTCCACGTCGGTGTAGTTGACTTTCGTGTAGCTCACGTCCACTGGTGTCGCCAGCCAGCGCAAAATAAGTTGTTGTGGATCCGATAGGAAAGGGCGCAGAGACGGATACCGCTCCGACGCTGGGCGCTACCGCTGGTGAGACACAGATCAGCGACCGGCTAAGCGGCACTCGAACGTCGGGAGCGTTGAGTGCGGAAACACCCGCAATCATCACTTACTTGGTTGTCAGGAACGTATTACGGGTAGCTTGGAAGGGTGGCTCAGTGGTAGAGCGCTACCGACCAACATGCCAGAATCGGTTGGTGGTTACCCCGCAAAGGGCTCCGCGTGGTTCGACTCCCGCCCCTTCCATTTTCGGACATTCGCCGTGAGCGTAGCGGCCGGTACTGGTGTGTCACACTCGCCAGTCAAGCCTGACAGCTGACTGCCCAAAACTACCGCAACCCCGGGTTGACTATGAGCTATCGGAGATCGAAAACCGCCAGTGTGGGAGCCGACGGCTCACAGGAAGTGGAAAGGTAAGGAATGTGGGGGTGGGGGGTGGGGTGGTGCGGCACCAGTATGGTGCCTATCTCAGATAACGAGGGGAGGCGTATAAAAAGCCGTCGCTGGGATTATCACATTTGATTTCGGTAGCGCACCAGCCCCAGCCGCCACGCTATTGACGCAGAAAGCAACCAGAAAACAACAGCGACGTGTCCCAGTTCCGACCAGTTATTTGTGGGTGAACAGCACGACCTTCCCGTCGTTGATCGTCGTACAGAGGTCCATCTCGAAATCGAGATTGAGGGAGGTGAACTCCTGCTTGCAGACGACCATATCGTCGAATGGCTCTTCACAGGACGGACAGGCCACAGCCGTCGTGTTCTGGTAGGAAGCGATCGCCTCGTTGTCCTCGCGCGGCGTCAACGACGACCGAAGTTCATCGAAATCGTCCATGTTCGGGCAACCGCGGGCGCACGGTATAAATCATACGCCGCCCCGGCACCAAGGTATTAAAGTTTACTTGTGGTAATACAATCACAATGACTTCACCCGGTGGCGGAACGCGCTTCGCACTCGTCGCAGGAACCACGGAAACCGCAGGTCGGGCGGGGATCAGTGCCGCCGGAGCCGATCCCGAACTAATGTCGGTAACGCCCGCTGCAGACGCCGAACTGGTGACCTACGGCACACCAGTTCGGACGGGCGTGACGCCGGTCAGTCCGAGCGGCTGTCCGACGCCAGCGCTGGTGACGCGGGCCGTCCGAGAAGTCCTGGGATTTGACGCCACAGTTGTCGATGGCGGCTTGGCCGAAAAGACCGGGGCACCGACAGTCTCTGTCGGCGCACGCCCGGGCAAGGACATCGCGGAGCAGGACCCGGTGCCGACGGCCCACGGGGCGTTCGCGGCCGCCCGACAGTTCGGCCAGTCGCTCCCGGCCGACGAACTGTATCTGGGCGAAACCATTCCCGGCGGGACGACGACGGCGCTCGGTGTCCTTCGTGCACTGGGCGAAACGGGAATGGTCTCTTCGTCACTTCCGGAGAACCCGACAGCGCAGAAGGAAACGCTGGTCGCCGAGGGACTGCAGGCCAGTTCGCTCGCACCGGGCGACGCCGCGAACGAACCGAAGCGAGCGGTCCGCCGGATGGGCGATCCCGTTCTGGCGACGCTCGCCGGGCTGACCGCAGGGGCCGTCGAGAGCGATACCGCCGTAACGCTTGCCGGCGGCAGCCAGTGTGTCGCCGTCGCCGCGCTGGTCAGGCACGGCGGCTACGAGGGGCCGCTCGGACTGGCGACGACGAGCTACGTGGCTGACGACGAGAGCGCCGACGTGCGGGCGTCGGCCGACCGACTCGACCTCGACCTGACAGTGACGGACCCCGGCTTCGACCAGAGCGACCACGTCGCGATGGAGCGGTTCGTCGCCGGCGAGGCCAAGGAGGGGGTCGGCATGGGCGGTGCGCTGGCACTCGCCGACCGCGCCGGCATCCCGATGGCAGAGGTCAGGGACCGCTTCGCGGCCATCTACGACGATCTGATCGGCGACGAACCGACACCGACAGCCGAGGAGGGGACGTGACGATGGAGGGGGTCGTCCTCGCCGGCACGAGCTCCGGCGTCGGCAAGACCGTTGCGACGCTGGCGACCCTGACAGCACTTGAAGACGCCGGGTATCAGCCACAGCCGGCCAAGGCAGGTCCGGACTTCATCGACCCAAGTCATCACGAAGCACTTGTCGACACGCCGTCGCGGACCCTCGACCCCTGGCTCGCGGGCGAAGACGGTATGTGTCGCACCTACTGGCGCGGCACGGGCGACATCTGCGTCGTGGAGGGCGTGATGGGGCTCTACGATGGGACGAAGACATCGACGGCAGCCGTCGCCGAGGGGCTGGACCTCCCGGTCGTTCTGGTCGTGGATGCGAAAGCCGGCATGGAAAGCGTCGCCGCAACGGCGCTCGGGTTCGCACAGTACGCCGACCGCATCGGCGTCGATATCGACGTGGCCGGCATCCTCGCACAGCGCGCCCACGGCGGCCGACACGCCGACGGGATCAGGGACGCACTCCCCGAGGACCTCGCCTACTTCGGCCGGATTCCGCCGATGTCGGACCTGGAGATTCCCGACCGCCATCTCGGGCTCCACATGGGCTCGGAGGCCGGTCTCAATCGCGACGCGCTCTCGACGGCGGCGGAGACCATCGATGTCGAGCGGCTAGTCGAGACAGCACGGGCACCGCCGGAAGTCGCGACTACGGAGCGAAATACTGGCGACCCGCCGGCTGACCACCGGGTCGCTGTTGCACAGGACAGCGCGTTCTGTTTCACCTATCCCTCAGTGCTCGAACGGCTCCGGTCCGAGGCGACTGTCGAGCCGTTCTCGCCGGTCGCCGGCGACCCAGTCCCCGACGCCGACGCGATATATCTGCCCGGCGGCTATCCGGAACTCCACGGCGAGTCGCTCGAAACCGGTGGCACGCTCGACGAGCTAGCCAGTCGTGCCGCCGACAGCGTCCCCATTTACGGCGAGTGTGGTGGGCTGATGGCGCTGTCGGAATCGCTGACGACGACCGACGGCGACACCTACGAGATGGCCGGGGTTCTCCCCGCAAACATCGAGATGCAGGACCGGTACCAGGCGCTCGACCACGTGGAGCTGGAGGCGCAGTCAGACACCGCCGTGGCCGCGTCCGGAGCGCACCGGCGCGGACACGAGTTCCACTACTCCGCTGCGACACTCGGCAACGACGCGTCGTTCGCCTTCGACGTGGTCCGCGGCGACGGCATCGACGGCGAACACGACGGCCTCACGGAATACAACACCGTCGGCACGTACTGTCACTGCCACGGGGAGAGCGGCGCGTTCGGTCAATTGCTGGCAGTGCCTTCGAAAGATATCTGACCGGTGACCCGCCGTCGGACGTGTGGCTGACTGCCCGCAACCTTTTTTTCGACAGACAGCATCGTTCTGATAATGAACGAGTTGCGCGACCTGCTCGGAGACCTGGTCGCAGACGTCGACGCCGTGTTCCTGTTTTCCCCGAACGCGTCGTTCTTCGAGGAGTTCGACGACGTCGACGAGGAGATCGTCGTCGTCGGGCCGGAGAACACCCTCGATGCGGAGCCGTTCGTCGAACTGCCGATTGATTTCACCGACCTCGAAGGGCGCCTTCGCTTCGGTATCGAGGGCGCGCTAGAGCAGGGCATCGTCGACGAGGGCGACGAGGTGCTCTGTGTGACCGAAGTGCTGGATGGGTCTGAGAACACGCTCGTTCGGGTCCAGACCAACGACTTCTCCCCCTCCGGCGTGTACGACATGTTCGTCAACTCCAGGGCGGACGCGAGCGTCGTCCGCGACGTCTTCGAGGTCGCCATCGAACTGGGGAAGAAAGGCCAGAAGGGCAAGCCCGTCGGTGCTCTGTTCGTCGTCGGTGACGCCGGCAAGGTGATGAACAAGTCCCGGCCGCTGTCGTACAACCCCTTCGAGAAGTCCCACGTCCACGTCGGCGACCCCATCGTCAACGTGATGCTCAA
Organism: Haloarcula sp. H-GB5; assembly: GCF_054850705.1. Taxonomy (NCBI): domain Archaea; kingdom Methanobacteriati; phylum Methanobacteriota; class Halobacteria; order Halobacteriales; family Haloarculaceae; genus Haloarcula; species Haloarcula sp. H-GB5. The sequence goes on from NZ_JBTWBG010000002.1 coordinate 1,425,537, forward strand.
GGAGTTCTCGCGGCTCGACGGCGCGTTCGTCATCTCCGACGCCGGCAAGATCGTCTCCGCGTATCGGTACCTCGAACCATCCGCAGAGGGGGTCGATATCCCCAAGGGACTCGGCGCTCGGCACATGGCGGCCGGCGCAGTCACCCGTGACACCATGGCGACGGCTATTGTTCTCTCGGAGAGCGACGGGCTCGTACGGGCGTTCAAAGGCGGGGAGCTGGTCCTCGAGATCGACCCCGAGGAGTACTGAGGATGCAGTTCGGCTTCGACTGGGCGACGGTCATCCGGCGGGTGTTCTCGCCACAGGGAACGTTCGTCTTTTCGCTCGTAGTACTGGCTGTGGGTATCGTGCTTGGCTATCTCGTCTGGCGCTCGTCCCGGCGGTTCATGCGCGAACTCGGTGTCCCAGAGGCGGTTGAGGGAACGCCTTTCGAGCGGACGGCGAGGGGACTTGGCACATCGACCGTCGGCATCGTCTCGAATCTCGCAGCGCTATTCATCTACATCACGACGGTCACCGCCGTCCTCAACATCGCGCAACTGACCGACCCGGAACTGTACTGGGCCCGCTTCACGTCGTTCCTGCCCGACCTGTTTATCGCCCTGTTCGCCGTCATCATCGGTCTCATCGCGGGCGACAAGGCCAAACTCATCGTCTCCGAGCGGCTGCGCAGCGTCAAGATGCCCGAGGCGACGGTCCTGCCCGAACTCGTCAAGTACAGCATCTTCTATCTGGCAGTGCTCATCGCCCTCGGACAACTGGGCGTCGAGACCCTCGCCCTGCTCATTCTCCTCGGGGCGTACGCGTTCGGGCTGGTGTTCGTCTGCGGGCTGGCACTGAAAGACATCCTGCAGGCCGGTGCGGCCGGTCTCTACCTCCTGTTGACAGAGCCGTACAGCATCGGCGACGAAATCGTCATCGGCGACCAGAGCGGCATCGTTCAGGAAGTCGACATCCTCGTCACGCGTATCGAAAGCGACGGCGAGGAGTACATCATCCCGAACAAGCGCGTCTTCAACACGGGCATCGTCCGTGTTCGTGGCTAAGCGAGGTTATGGTTCTTCGGTCGGCTCGTCGTCCGAGCTCAACGGTTCGGCCGGGACGCCGGCAACCGTCGTCTCTGGTGGCACGTCGGCAGTAACGAGCGAGTTCGCCGCGACCTGTGCGCCCGGACCGATTTCGACGCCGGGCAGCACAATCGCACCTGCACCGATCATCGCCCGTTCCCCGACGACGACCTCGCCGGTCCGGTACTCGTCTTGCAGAAACTCGTGACACAGCAGCGTCGCGTCGTACCCGATGATGGCGTGGTCGTCGACGGTGATGAGCTCGGGCCAGAACACGTCCGGTGTCGACTCCAGCCCCCAGGCGACACCGTCGCCGACGGTGACACCGAGTCGCGAGAGCAGCCAGTTCTTGAGCCGGAGGCTCGGCGAGATGCGACAGACGAGGATGACAACGTAGTTTATCATCACCCGGAGCGGGTGTTTGGCGTCCGGCCACGGGAACAGGGAGTTGTACAGGCCGGGCGTCGGGTGCTGGCGCAGCCGGTCGTGTCGTGGACCACTCACGTCCGTCGTGTACGGGGCCGCGGTACTCAAACCCGGCGGCTCCGATGCCGCGCGCTCAGTCCGCGCCGCCGCGGATGTCGTCCATGTGGTCGATACGCTGCTGGACGAGGTCGGCTTTGCCGATGTCGTGGCGGACCCGGAGGCCCTCCGTACCGGCCCGCTGCAGCGCTTCCTCGGCGATGGCCTCCGCGTCGCTAATCGTCTCTGCCAGGCCAACAACGGCGTAGGAACGAGAGGTGGTGGTGTAGATACCGTCCTCGCGGTCGTCGACGCTTGCGTAGAACAGCAGTGCCTCCGGGGCTATCTCCGCGTCGTCGCCGGACTGCTCGCGATGATCCTGAACGACTTCGGCGATTACGTCGTCGTCGATAGTCACCTTCGCCCCGGCGTCAGGGTCGGTCGGATAGCCGTCCGGGACGGCGTACTTGCAGACGGTCGCCATCGGGCGGAACGAGAGCTGTGGCAGCGGGTCACCGTCGCGGGCAGCAGTCAGCACGTCGAGGAAGTCGGTGTTCAGCACCGGCAGCGTGTTCATCGCCTCGGGGTCGCCAAAGCGGGCGTTGAACTCCACGACGCGTGGCCCGGTCTCAGTGAGCATGAACTGGCCGTACAGCACGCCCTTGTAGCCGTCGAGGGCCTCGACGGTCGCACGGAGCACATCGACGGCGTCCATGTAGTCGTCCTCTTCCATGAAGGGTAGGTGGAGGCTGGCGTCGGAGTAACTCCCCATGCCGCCGGTGTTCGGACCCTCGTCGCCCTCGTAGGCTCGCTTGTGGTCCTGTACCGCCGGCGTGACGCGCAGTTGGCCGTTTGCGACAAAGGCCTGGACGGTGAACTCCTCACCGACGAGGCGCTCTTCGAGGACGACGCGGTCGTAGTCGGAGCTTCGGAGGTACTCTTTGGCCTCCTCAGCGGTGCACTGGTCACCGATGACGCGGACGCCCTTACCGCCAGTCAGCCCGGCAGGCTTGACCGCGAGGTCGCCGTCGTACTCGTCGATGTACTCGCAGGCGGCCTCCATGTCCTCGAACGTCTCGAAGTCCGGACAGCCGGGGATGTCGTGTTCGCGCATGAACCGCCGCTGGAACGCCTTGTCCGTCTCGATGCGGGCCTCCTGTTCCTGTGGCCCGAAAGTGTAGACTCCGGCGTCATCCAGCGCGTCGGCGACCCCGGCGGCGAGGGCCGCCTCGGGGCCGATGACCGCCAGCGTGGCGTCAACCTCCCGAGCGTAGGTCGTCACTGCCTTCGGATTGGTCGTATCGAGTGCCTCGAAGCCGTCGGCGAGGGCGACGATGCCCGGGTTCCGGTTGCTGGCACAGGCGTACAGCTCCCCCGGCGAGTCCGCGAGCGAGCGCGCAATCGCGTGTTCCCGGCCGCCGCCACCCACGAGCAGCACTGTCTCTGACATACCCGAAGGCCGGATGGGCTCTCACGTAAGTATTGTCTTTTCGCCGGTTTTCGCTGACTGTGGCGGTTGTTTCTGTGTCGAGCGCAGACGAGTCGCCAGACGGAGACCGGGAGCTACTTCACCCGACCGCCTGCCAGACAGGTGTGTGTCCCCTCCCCGCCCATTCATCGACCCCGCAACAGGAGAGATCGACAGGGCCCAGATACTTTCGGAGGCCGTGCCACTCGCGAAACTCGTCGGCGTGTTCGTTGCCGGGAGCCTCCCGTTCTATGCCATCGCCTTCTTCGGTGCCGAGAACTCCGCGCTGGGTGCACTACTGGCCCTGATCGGTGATTTTATTCTCGCCGTCGGCGCTGGAATTGCCCTGATGTACGTCATCGCCCGTGGAATCCGGCTGGCGGGCGAGTGAGGCGTCGCTGCCGGCGTCGCGTTCCTTTTCACCGCGGCGCTCCCAGCCACGGGTATGAGCGACGCCACGGACCCGACGGCCCGAAACCGACTCGACGAGGCGGAGAGCCCATATCTTCGCCAGCACGCGGACAATCCGGTCAACTGGCAGCCCTGGGACGAGACGGCCCTAGAGGCCGCCAAGGAACGGGACGTGCCCATCTTCCTCTCGATCGGCTACGCGGCATGTCACTGGTGCCACGTCATGGAGGAGGAGAGCTTCGAGGACGAGGCCATCGCCGAACAACTGAACGAGAACTTCGTCCCGATAAAGGTCGACCGCGAGGAGCGCCCGGACCTCGATTCGGTGTACATGAGCATCTGTCAGCAGGTGACCGGCGGCGGTGGCTGGCCGCTGTCAGCCTGGCTCACGCCGGAGGGGGAGCCGTTCTACGTCGGGACGTACTTCCCGCCGGAGGAGAAGCGCGGGCAGCCGGGCTTCGGTGACCTGCTCCAGCGCCTCTCGGACTCGTGGTCGGACCCCGAACAGCGCGAGGAGATGGAGAACCGCGCCCGGCAGTGGACCGAGGCTATCGAGAGCGACCTCGAAGCGACGCCGGCTGATCCTGAGGACCCCGCCGAAGATATCATCCAGACCGCCGGGACGATTGCCCACCGCGGCGCGGACCGGCAGGATGGCGGCTGGGGCTCCGGCGGCCCGAAGTTCCCCCAGAACGGGCGACTGCACGCATTGTTGCGGGCATATGCTGACGGCGGGCAGGAAGACTACCTGAACGTCGTCGAGGAGACGCTGGACGTGATGGCCGACCGGGGGCTGTACGACCACGTCGGCGGCGGCTTCCACCGCTACGCGACGGACCAGCAGTGGGCCGTTCCGCACTTCGAGAAAATGCTGTACGACAACGCCGAGATTCCCCGTGCCTTCCTCGCCGGTTACCAGGCCATCGGCTCGGAACGCTACGCGTCGGTCGTCCGGGAGACCTTCGAGTTCGTTCAGCGCGAGATGCAACATCCAGAAGGAGGTTTCTTCAGCACACTGGACGCGGAAAGTGCGCCAATCGATGAGCCTGAGGGCGAGACGGAAGAGGGACTGTTCTACGTCTGGACGCCCGAGCAAGTCCACGAGGCTGTCGACGCCGAGACGGACGCCGACATCTTCTGTGACTACTTCGGCGTCACGGAGCGGGGCAACTTCGAGGGCGCGACCGTACTCGCCGTCCGAAAGCCGGTATCTGTGCTGGCCGAAGAGTACGACCAAACTGAGGACGAAATCACGGCGAGCCTCCAGCGGGCGCTAAACGAGACCTTCGAGGCCAGAGAGAGCAGACCGCGACCGGCCCGCGACGAGAAGGTGCTGGCCGGCTGGAACGGCCTGATGATTCGGGCGCTGGCCGAAGGGGCCATCGTGCTGGACGACCAGTATGCAGACGTGGCAGCCGACGCCCTCTCGTTCGTCCGGGAGCACCTGTGGGACGAGGATCAAAACCGGCTCAACCGCCGGTACAAGGACGGCGACGTGGCTATCGACGGCTACCTGGAGGACTACGCGTTCCTCGGCCGCGGCGCGCTGACGCTGTTCGAGGCGACCGGCGACGTGGAGCACCTCGCGTTCGCGATGGACCTCGGCCAGGCCATCACGGAGGCGTTCTGGGACGACGACCAGGGCACGCTCTTCTTTACCCCGACCGGCGGTGAATCGCTGGTCGCACGGCCGCAGGAACTGACCGACCAGTCGACACCGTCGAGTACGGGCGTCGCTGTCGACCTCCTGCTGTCGCTATCCCATTTCAGCGACGACGACCGCTTCGAGAGCGTGGCCGAGCAGGCCATCCGAACGCACGCCGACCGCGTCTCCTCGAACCCGCTCCAACACGCCTCGCTCACGCTGGCGACGGACACCTACGAGCAGGGTGCGCTGGAACTCACGCTGGTCGGAGACCAGTCGGACTACCCAACCGAGTGGACGGAGACCCTCGCCGGGCGGTACGTTCCGCGGCGTCTGCTGGCCCACCGACCGGCCGAGGAAGGCCGCTTCGAGCAGTGGCTCGACACGCTGGGACTGAAGGAGTCGCCGCCGATCTGGGCTGGTCGCACGCAGGTCGACGACCGACCGACGGTGTACGCCTGCCGGAACTTCGCCTGCTCGCCGCCGAAACACGACCTCAAGACGGCGTTAGACTGGGGCGAGACGACTAACGATACGGAATAAGATTACGCCATTGCGGCTTCGATCTTGTCGGCGAGATACACCGCGATAGGGACCGGCTCTTCTTCGACGAAGCGAGCGATCTCCTCGCCGTCGTGTTCGACGACAACCGTCGGGATGAGTTCGATGTCGTACGCATCGACTTCCGGTCCGGTCTTCGAGCCGTCGTCTTCCTTCTCGACGGGGTAGTGGTGAATCTGGGCGTCCGGAACGCCGGCGGCTTTCAGGGCCGCCCCGAAGTCGGGGAGCTGCGCCCGGCAGTCCTTACACCAGTCGCCGCCCCAGATCTTGTACTCGAACTCGTCAGCATAGCGTGTGAGAACGTCGACGGTGTCGGAATAGGCGTCTTCGACCCACACCGGATTCGGCTCCATGGTTTCGAGCGTCTGACTCATAACTGGCTATATGTATTCGGGGGGCTTGAAATCCCCGGCCGCGAATTTCCCGCTTCAGACGGTTTTCAGCGGATACGTCGGGATTTCAGTCGCAGGAGAGCTGACGCGCTAGCGATCGACTGGGAGTGTCGTCCGAATGTCTCGCGACGACCGGCCGATTTCGACGGTGTAGGTTCCAGTATCGACCGTCCATCCGGAATCTGGGTCGTACCGTGAGAACGCCAGATCGTCCAGCGTCAGTTTCACAGTCTGCCGCTCGCCGGCGGCTAACTGTACCGCCTCGAACCCAGCGAGTTCCCGCTGTGGGCGGTCGACGCCGTCCACGGGCGGCGGTCGGACGTAGGCCTGAACGACTTCTCGGCCCGACCTGTCAGCGACGTTCTCGACTGGAACTGCGACCGTCCGCTCGCCTGTGTGTTCGGCTTCGCCGTATTCGAACGTCGCATACGAGTGACCGTGGCCGAACGGATAGGTCGGGTCCGCGTCTTCGTCGTCGAAGTGTCGGTAGCCGACGAACACGCCCTCGTCGTAGTGGACTTCATCGTCAACGCTGGGGTAGCGGCGCTCGACTCCTGCAGTCGGGTACTCGCGTTCGGGGGCGAAGGTGACCGGGAGCCGGCCGCTCGGGTCGCGGTCGCCGTAGAGGACAGCGGCCGCCGCGTCGCCGTCCGCCTGCCCGGGGTACCACTGTTCGAGGACCGCGGCCACGTCCTCGCGCCACGGCAGTTCGACGGGGCCGCCGGAGCGGACGACGACCACGGTGTTCTCGTTGGCTGCGGCGACGGCCGAGACGAGTTCGTCTTGCCGGCCCGGCAGTGCAAGCGTGTCCCGGTCCCGCGCTTCAGTCGTCGCGTCGCGTACGAACACGACGGGGACATCGGCTGCCTCGGCCGCGTCGACAGCGTCGTCGAGCGACGGCTCCCGTCGGGTGGTGTCCTCGGCCGAACCGTCGGCCTCGTCGTCCTCGCCGACGAACGGCAGAAGGTCGAACAGCGAAACGGACTCTATCTGCGGGACGCCGAACGCTGTCGTGACTGCGCCCTCGGCACGGGATTCAATTCCCTCGACTGGTGTGACTGAGTGGACCGGTGTCGTTTCGGAAGAGCCGCCGCCACCAAGTTTCGGCTCGTCGACGTTCGGGCCGATGACGGCCACGTCCGCCCCGTCAGCCAGCGGCAGGACGCCATCGTTGTCCAGCAGCACGGTCCCGCGGGCCGCCACGTCCGCGGCGATATCTCTGTGTCGCTGGCTGTCGATTTCGCCCGCATCGTCATCGGTTTCACCGCCTTCGGCGGTGCTCCGGCTGCTGTCCAGCCGTCCGAATCGGGCCATCTGACCGAGAATTCGCCGGACCATGTCGTCAAGGCGTTCAGCCGGGACCTCGCCGCTGTCGAGGGCTTCGGCCAGCGGGTCGCCGAACAGGCCCGCGTGGGTCGCGTCCGGGATGCCGTCGGGCCACTCGAACTCCTCGGTATCATCCGCAGTGCTGCTGTCGGTGGCTTCCGCTGCGCCGGGGGCCGCCACCCCGGGCATCTCTACGTCCATGCCCGCGTTCGCCGCGCCGACGGTACTCTCCAGCCCATACCAGTCCGAAACGACGTAGCCGTCGAATTCCCACTCACCTTTGAGCACGTCGCCGACGAGGCGCTCGTGGTCACTCATGTGCGTTCCGTTCACGCGGTTGTACGCCGTCATCACCGACCCGACGCCAGCGTCGACGGCCGCGCGGAACGGCGGGAGATACAGCTCACGGAGCGTCCGCTCGTCCACTTCGGCGCTGACGGTCGTGCGATGTGTCTCCTGATTGTTGGCGACGAAGTGTTTCACCGTGGCGACGACATCGGCGGACTGAATGCCGTCGACGAGGCCGGCCCCGACAGCGCCGGCGTGGACCGGGTCCTCGGAAAGATACTCGAAGTTGCGACCACACTGCGGGACCCGAATGATGTTCACGCCAGGTGCGAGCAGCGCGTCCTGTCCGAGCGCCGTCGCTTCGCGGCCCATCGCCGCGCCCTGTCGACGGGCCAGGTCGGTGTCGAACGTCGCAGCGGTCGCGATCGATGCCGGAAAAGCAGTCGCACGCTGTCCCTCTGCTCGGATGCCAAGCGGCCCATCGACGAGCCGAAATGGCGGAATCCCGGCCTCTTCCACGCCCGGCAGGTACCCCGTCGCTGTGCCCTCCGGGTCAGTTGCGCCGCGGACGAGCGCGAGTTTCTGTGTGCGGGACAGCCGAGCGAGCAAGGCACCAGTGTGATCGTCGTCAGCCATATCGCAGTTCACAGCCGAGCGGGCCTTATACTGTTGGCTGCTTACGACGAGACCTCAGACAGCCGTGTCGGCCTTGTTTCGAGCCCCGAGATGACGAGTTTCGCGCCGCCGAACCGACTCTCCGTCATCTCGACGTCCCACCCGTGGGACCCGACGACATGCTGGACGATGGCCAGTCCGAGGCCGGTTCCCGACTCGGAACTGGTGACGCCGTGCGTGAATATCTCCTCCCGTTCCCCGGGCGGCACACCGGGGCCGTCGTCACCGATTGTGAACCCGTCGGGGGTGGCATCGACGCGTATCGTCACCCCTGCGTCCTCCCGACCCACATTGTCGTCGGGCTCCGTTCGACTACGCCCGTCGTCGGCCCCTTGTCGGCCGCTTTTGCTACCGTGTTCGACACTGTTCCGGAACACGTTCTCGAACAGCTGCAGGAGCTGGTCGCGGTCGCCAGTGATCTCCCTGTCGCCGTCGATTTGCAGCGTCGCATCGCCGGTGTCGACGTGGCCCCAGGCAGCCTTCGCCAGCGCCGAGAGCTGTAGCTCGACTCGGTCGGTCGACTTCTCGTCGCGGGCGAATGCCAGCACCTCGTCGATGAGGCTGCTCATCCGTTCGTGGGCTTCCTCGACGCGGTCGAACTCCTCGGGGTCGTTGCGTTCCCGAGCCAGCGCCAGTCGGCCCGAAGCCACGTTCAACGGGTTCCGAAGGTCGTGGGAGAGGACAGCGGCGAACTGGTCGAGCTGCTGGTTCCGACGTTCGAGTTCTCGCTCCCGCTGCTTCTGCTCAGTGATCTCATGAACGAGAAAGACGCGCCCGACCAGCGCGTCACGGGAGTCGTACAGCGGTGTGAGCTGGACATCGAAAAACCGGTCGCGCTGCTCGATGACGGCCTGCGTTTCCTCGGCGTCGTCGTTCAAACCGCGGTACTTTTCAAGGAGGTCGGGCGACGGTTCGAGCGCGGCCTCGACGGATTGACCGACGAGAGCCTGGTCTTCGAGTAGCTGACGGCCGGCGTCGTTGGCCTCGATGATTGTATCGTTCGTGTCGACGACGAACACAGCGCTGTTGAGCGACTCGACGACCTCCCGGTGGGCGACCGGCGAGATGTCCAGCAGTCGTCCCCTGAAGAACGCCCACGTGAGAATGATCCCGGTTCCCGCCAGCAACAGCGGTGTGAGTTCGATGCCGGTGTCGCCGAAGATGCTGAGAACGCTCCCGAACCACGGGAAGGCGATGGCCAGCAGAACGGCGTACACCTGCTTCCGATACAGATGGCCGGAGACGAGTGCGTAGTGGATAATGAGCGCACTCGACACGGCAATGAGTGCGTAGGAGTACACCAGATGTCCCCAGAAGACAGGCCCGACGGTAATCTCCCAGCCGTACATAGCGGCGTCTGTGGGACCAGAAATCCGGTATATCAACCCATCGGGGCCGCCAAACAGTGCCGCAAAGAAGACGAGGGGTTCGACAGACAGTAACGCGACGGTCCGCCAGCCGAGATAGCGGTTGTGGTCGGTGTAGGCCAGCGCGAACACGAACAGGCCGGCCATCGCGGGCATCACGCCGACGAACACGCCGTACGCGAAGAACAGAGCCAACTCAGTCCCGCGCGTCAAAACACCAACCGCAGCACAGAGGTCCCATATCGAGAGCCCGGCAAGCAGAACAGAGAGCGCGGTCCCGCCGGGAGAGTCACGCCGGCTCCACGCATACACCGACAGCGTCCCGAGGACGACGGCCACGACAAGCAGAAAAAAGGCGTACGCAACGAGCAGCGTGGCCATTACTGAACAATCTGGCCCAGCGAGTAAATGGGTTCCGGCCAGTTCGAGGGATTTACCCACTCGCTCGGCATACCAGCGGGTATGCCTGTCGACAAGCAGGAGTTCGACGAGATACTGTCGTTCGAGCTCCACGAACCCGCAGATATTCTCGATGCCGACAAACTGTACACCATCCCAGAAATCGCCCGCCTCCTGCAGGGTCTCCCGGCGGATGCGGAACTCAACGAGGCCAACGAGTCGGTGTTCATCGACTGGGCGATCCCGTGGATGATCTTCAATCAGGACGACCTCGTGATCGCCGACCCGCAGGACGACGACGTCGTCGGACTGTACGGCCTCGCCGAGTCATGAAGCTCCTCGTCGCCGGCAGTGACCGGGTCGACGCGGGCAAGACCACGTTCAGCGTCGGCCTGCTCGAACGGACCAGCGCCCAGGGGTTCAAGCCCAGAGCGGGCAACAACTACTGGTTCGACCACGACGACTACCAGCGAGCAACGAACGAGGGGCGACTGTACGGCAAGGACGCAAAGCGCCTCGCGGCTGCGTCACCGAGCGATGTCACCCCGGAGGAGATCAATCCGATTCACCGCCTCTGGCATCCCTCACCGGGAGCCGAGACGGGCCTGCTCGGCAAGGAAAACCAGCAGTTCGTCGTCGATCGGGTCGGCCGCCCGAGTTCCGAGACGGGCGTCGAGTACGTCGTCAACGGGACCGTCGACTTGCCGGAGTCCGCTTCCGAACGACTCCCGCTTGCCAACGCCCCACGAGTGACCTCGATCGCCGACTTCAACGACCTGATGCGGGTGATGCACGTCGAAGCGCTGGACTCGCTCGCAGCAGATATCGAAGCGGCGGACCGGGCGGTCGTCGAATCCTACGGCGACGTGGCCCGGCCGCTGTCGGGCATCGAACCGGACGCCGTCGCCGTCGTCGAACCGGGCCGAGCACGCATCTACGACGGCGACCGGTACGCCAAGGCCTGTCAGATCGCCACCGGCGGCCCCGGCGACGGCCAACTGGAGGAGCGGGTGCCGAACGTCGTCGACCTTATCGAACAGGTCGCCGCGGTACGCCTGCCCGCACTCGACAGCGAACAACGCAGTGACCCGGCGGCTGTCGCCAATGCGTACGACCACGCCTACGATGCGCTACTGGCCTGTGCGTTCGACTGAAAACTGTGCGCTGAGCCGGCCTCAGAACTTCGCGGCTTGCAGCGCCAGTTCGATGTCCTGATACGGCGCGTCGGTGACGCTCGGTCCGTGGCCGGTGTGCATCTCCTGTAGGTCCTCGTCGACAACCGACAGTACCCGCTCGATGCTGTCGACGAGCAGGTCCCGATTCCCTTCGTCGAGGTCGGTCCGGCCGAAGCTCCCGTTGGCAAACACAAGATCACCAGCGAACAGGATGCCGGCGTCGTCCGAGTAGAAGCAGAGATGGTCGTTCTTGTGGCCGGGCGTGTGCAGCGCCCGGTAGTCGTGGTCGCCAAGCTGTATCGTCTCGTCGTCGGCGATAGCGTGCTCGATTCCGTCCTGGTCCGTGTCGTAGCCGTACACCGGGACGTCGAATGCGTCGACGACGCTGTCGAGGTTCTCGACGTGGTCGTAGTGGGTGTGGGTGACGGCGACAGCGTCGATATCGTCGACGTGTTCTTCGACAGCCGACACCACATCGAACTCGTTACCGACGTCCACCAGCACGGTTCGCTCCCCGGTGACGAGGAACACGTTGCTCGTGAAGGCCTGTTGCCCACGGGCGAGATTTCGAATCATTACCCGCCTATTGACCGTCGTCCCGGATGTGGGTATCGTTCTGTCACCGCCCGAGACGCGCTGCACGCCCGCACCCACAGGGCTATGTACGTGGATATGCAAACGGGGGATAGTAGAACATTATGTCAGATTCGGACCTACCTGTGGTGCTTATCGTCGAAGACGAACCAGATGTTGCCGAGACGTACAAACTGTGGCTGCAACAGGAGTACGAGGTCCGCATGGCACAGAACGGCGACGAGGGCCTGGAGCAACTGGACGCGGATGTCGACGTCGTGCTGCTCGACCGGATGATGCCCGGACTCTCCGGGGATGAAGTGCTTGAGCGCATTCGCGAGCGTGACCTTGGCTGCCGGGTGGCGATGGTCACCGCCGTCGAGCCGGACTTCGATATTCTGGAGATGGGCTTTGATGCATACCTCTCGAAGCCGATCCGGAGCGAACAGCTCCACGAGACGGTCGACAATCTGCTCGACCGCTCCGAGTACGACTCCCTGCTGCAGGAGTACTACGCACTCGTCGAGAAGCAGGCGACGCTCGAAGCGACGAAGTCGAGCGCGGAACTGGCGGAGAGCGACCAGTACGACGAACTAACCCAGAGAGTCGTGGAGATGCGAGACGACCTCTCGGAGACACTCGGTGGCATCGAAGACGACTCCGATTTCATCGCAACGCTTCGCGGACTGAGCGACGATGAAGACAACTGAGCGACAAACAATGTATGATCTCACCTCAGTAATAGAGTTCGATGCGCTCAGTGAGGTCCGGCCAGGATCTAGTATCCTGATCTCCGGCCCAGCAATGAGCGGGAAGGAACGACTCGCATACGATATTCTCGCCGATGGGTTGGACAAGGGTGACGGCGCAGTGGTCGTGACGACCGGTGACGGCGCGGGCAGCGTCGTCGAGGAGTTCCGATCGCTCGTGCCAGACCTCGACGGCTCCCAGCTCGGTGTCATCGACTGTCGCGGCGAGGGTGGCACGGACGAGGAGGCCATCGGCAACGCCCACGCCCACCACGTCTCTTCGCCCGGTGATCTCACCGGCATCGGTATCGGCATCACGAAGGCGCTGGAGGGGCTGCACAACGCCGGCAACGAACAGGGCCGGCTAGCCCTCGTCTCGCTGTCGACGATGCTGACATACACGGACAAGAAGACCGTCTTCAAGTTCTGTCACGTGCTGTCCTCGCGGCTGGACTCCGCGGGCTACATTGGCGTATTCACTATCGACTCAGGAGCCCACGACGACCAGACCCTGCAGGTCATCAAGCAGGCGTTCGACGGGATGATCGACGTGCGCGACGCGGAGGGCGGCGGCCGAGAGGCCCGCGTACTCGGCCTGGCCGGCGAGCCGACCGACTGGCAGGACATCTGAGTCCGGAGCCATCCACAGGTGGTCCGAACGCCCTGTCGGTCCGGGAAGGAAGTATTTTGCCGCTCCGGTTCACCCACCCGATATGGACGTAAAGCTGCTCGAAGCGACAGACGACCCCGAGGATCTCATCTGCAAGGCAGCACGCAACGACTACAGCGACACCTCCGTCGGCAGCCAGTCGTTCGAAGCGACGATGGCTGAAGTCGACGGCGACACCCTCGACGATAAAAAGGAAACGCTCATCGGGCATCTGCTCGACCACGGCCACTTCGGCCCCTTCGAACACGCGCAGGCCACCTTCGCCGTGGAAGGCGTCTCCCGCTCCTGTATGGCCCAGATCACCCGTCATCGACACGTCTCCTTCGACGTACAGTCGATGCGGTACGTCTCCTTCGACGACATAGACCCAGAGGCCGTCCGTGAGGGTGAATTGGTCGTGACCCCGCCGTCCGCGACGGACCCGGACTGGATCGGCCGGAATCAGCAGAAAGCGAGCGTCTCCGACGAGGAGTTCGAGAAGCGCACAGAGATATTCAAGGATACCATCGAGCAGGCGGTCGAATCGTACCAAGAACTGCTTGAGCTGGGAATGCCGCCGGAAGACGCCCGGTTCGTACTGCCGATCGGCACCAAGGTGAACATCGTGATGTCGATGAACGCCCGGATGTTGATGCACGTCGCGGATATGCGAGCCGCGGCGGACGCACAGTGGGAGATTCGGGAGATGACAGAGGAGATGCTCGACCTGGCGGCCGACTGGTGTCCGAAGACCTTCGATTACTACGAACGGGAGATGAAGGGACGCAAGAACCGCCTCGCACCCTGACACTTCCGGAGCTTCTCGTGGTGATTTAGAACGGCTGTCTCCGACTGTGAGTACCGTCGATTGTCGAATCGGCCTTGATACTCACAACGGCAATAGCAATACTCAAGACGTTTTGTTGCGTAAGCGGTCGGATTTCGGAGTATCAAAAGACGAAACGAGTACGACACATTCATTACCGCACATCCTAGATGAACAATTGTGTCTTACGAGGTTGAACGTCCCACCCGTCGGTCGGGCACTGCGTCTGATGTGATGTGTGCTGTCGACGATGTCGACGGCCAGCAGCGGTTCGTCATCGCCGATATTGCCCACGATGACACCTGGATTTCGATGGTAGCGGACGAGACCTGTACACTTACAGCCTGGCGATAACGGCAGCTACCGGCTGATACGGATTGTTGTAGATTATTTCCGGATAGTGCCCTCTCGAGGTCGACACAGACCGGTAAATCGCTCCAACAATCCGTATGAAAAGTTTTTGTTGACCGCTCTGTGACGTATGAGTATGGAATACGACGATATGCTCGACCGGGCGATGGAGGAGACGCCCGAGATCGACGGCACAAGCGAGCGGTTCGAGGTTCCCGATCCAGATGTCCGACAGGAGGGGAACGTCACCGTCTACGAGAACTTCCAGTCGACGTGTTCCCGACTCGGACGCGAGGACGACCACGTGATGAAGTTCCTGCAGAACGACCTCGGGACGAGCGGCCACATCGACGAAAGCGGACGGGCACGACTGACCGGTGAATTCGATGCCAACCGTATCGAGGCGTCCATCGACGACTACGTCGACGAGTTCGTGCTCTGCTCGGAGTGTGGACTGCCCGACACGCAACTGGAGCGGGAACAGGGTGCGCTGTTGCTCCGCTGTGAGGCGTGTGGCGCACGCTCGGCGACGAGCGAGTAGTTACTGCAGTCCTTTCAGCGTCTGCAAGTCGTTTTCCGTGCGGGTGAAAACAGCGAGCCGATGGCTCGCGTGACAGTTCGGGCAGTGGAACGTCGTGTCGTGTCGCGGCAAATCTGTCGGCGTCGATTCCCAGTCTTTCTTACACTCAGGACAGAGCAATCGCACGTACGCTTCCTCCATGTATGTTACTCACACACATAGCCAATGATAAAAAGCCTTGTCGTCTCCCCATTAGTCTGCCTTCACTCGAGCGTCAGGCCGGAAGATCTTCGGCTTCGAGGAGCTCCTTGTATCGGTTTCGGATAGTTACTTCAGAGATGTCAGCGACGTCGCTGACCTGGCTCTGTGTGACCTTCTCGTTGGTCAGCAACGCGGCGGCGTAGACGGCCGCAGCGGCGATACCGACCGGTGATTTACCGGAGAGCATCCCCGACTGACGAGCACCTTCGACGAGGTCGCGGGCCTGTCGCTGGGTCTCCTCGCTGAGTCCGAGGTCGGAGATGAACCGCGGGAGGTAGTGTTCCGGGTCCGCCGGCTGGACTTCGAGGCTGAGTTCTCGGACGATGTAGCGGTAGGTCCGCGTGAGTTCCATCTTTTCGACGCGGGAGACGCGGGCCATCTCGTCCAACGACCGGGGATTCCCGGCCATACGGGCGGCCGCGTAGAGCGCGGACGTGGCGACGCCCTCGATGGAGCGACCCGGGAGCAGGTCGTCACCGAGCGCACGGCGATAGATGACGCTGGATGTCTCGCGGACGTTCTGGGGAAGCCCCAGCGCAGAGGCCATCCGGTCGATTTCGCCGAGTGCCTGCTTGAGGTTGCGTTCCTTGGAGTCACGGGTCCGGAACCGTTCGTTCCAGGTCCGGAGCCGCTGCATCTTCTGGCGCTGCTCACTGGAGAGGGAGCGCCCATAGGCGTCCTTGTTCTGCCAACCGATGTTAGTCGAGAGGCCCTTGTCGTGCATCATGTTCGTCGTCGGCGCGCCGACGCGGGACTTGCGATCCTTCTCTGCGGAGTTGAACGCCCGCCACTCCGGCCCGTGGTCGATCTCGTCCTCCTCGACGACCAGCCCACAGTCTTCACAGACTGTTTCGCCGTGTTCAGTGTCCGTAACGACATTCCCACTACATTCGGGGCAGGTCTCTACGGCCTCCTGTTCTGTCGATTCGGTGATTTGCTCGTCTCGTTCTCGTGTGCTTGTCCGCGTTGTTGATTCACTCATGATTGGGAGTCCTGTTCTGCCGGGTGCAGAAATTTTAAGACTGATTGGGGGTTTGTCTTACCCTATAGTTAGTCCGTAAAGTATATAAATCTTTCGCCGATTTTCGGCATAAACCGCAGTATGACGGCGTGATAGGGTATAGCATGGCTCGTGTAGAGATATATAACCTTGGCGGTGACCGCCAACTCCTGAACTTGACGCGTAATCGGGGGACTGCAACGCCGTGTGACTCCGTCGGTACGGCGCTGAACGACCAGCCCACGCCTTGCTCCATCCACTCCAGTTCAGTCGAGAACGGCGAGTGGGTCCCGGAATTACCGGGTCAGCGGGAGTCACAGTGTGGTTCCGCACATCGTGGGGGAGTGATGAGATATAAAAAGCGATGTTACCAGTCAATACAGCTTGGTTATAATTACGTACCAGGTACATACATTCATGCAGCGACAGCCCCTGTCTGAGGAGGATCGTGGCGACTGCTCAGTCGAGCGAGATCCACGCCAGAAACAGTAGCCCACCGAGTTCCAGTATCGCGACAAACGTCATTGCGCGGCCGGCGACAGGTGCGGCGCTTCGCAACAAGACGGCGACCTCTGGATCAAGGACATAATAGTAGACGGACAGACAGTTCTCGGCGAGCAACAGGAGCCCGAAGACGGTCAGTCCCAGCGCGTGTTTTGAGCGCACCGCCAGGTAGTTCCGAGCCCAGACTGACAGCAGCATCAGCAGCACAACGACATTAAGCGCGGAGGCGACACTCGCCGCGGTCATCCAGACTGCCATCTGTGCCCCCCTATGCCGGCTCGTGGTAAAACTCCGTTCTTGCTTTCGGCCATTGTCACTCGATCTCCGCGATGATTTCCTCGATGGTGTCCCAGTACTGTTCGGTCCTGTCTGTCAACATGTAGACGGAACCGTAGTCGCCGCCGGTGTTGTCAACGACGCCGTTGTCCAACAGCACGTCGAGATGGTGCCGGACAGTTTTGTAGTCAAGGTTGAGGTCCTCCGCCAGTTGGTTGGCATTCCGGGGCCGTCGCTTGAGGGCCTTGAGGATACGGGCTCTGTTTGGCCCCCCACGGGTCCCGGAGAGAACGTACCAGAGGACACCCTCCATCAGCGAACCTATCTCTCCGGTCACACGTATATCCTCTGGCCAAATCCATGATAGCTGCCTACGACCGAAACCGGGGCAGCCAGGCATCAGCGGAAGTCACGGGGATCGGGTCGACCCGGCCGAGCAAGGGGTAGGTAGACATCGGAAGAGAGCCGTTCCGGTCAGCTGTTATGACTACGCAGACTGTAGTGTGCCCCGGCCTATGGGAGCAAGACACCGGCGCCATCGACGTTGTCGCCGTTGATCGCGTGGATGTATCCATTCGAGGCCTCGATGTTTGTCTCGAAGATTTTGGCCTGGCCGCCATTGAGAACAGTCCCATCGACATATATTTTCGCTCCGTTCAGTGTCGGCACCTCGTCGGAAGTGGTGACCGACTCGGCGTCGCGACGACCTGGAGCAACGTGGTACGTAAGGATTTCATCGAGATCGTCTCGGTTCAACAGCTCCTCCTTGCTAATACCTAAGTCGCTCAGCAAGGTTTTGAACGCCGCATTGGTTGGCGCAAACACTGTCAGCTGTCTGTTTCCGTCGAGCGTCTCCACAAGATCTGCTTCATCCAGTGCCGCAACCAGAATCGTGAATCGGCCGTCATTCGAGGCAATGTCGGCAATCGTCTCACCGTCTCTCGGCGGCGCAGCACTCACGGTACCGACACCACCGACTGCGACTGCTGTTCCAGCACCGATACTCCGTAGGACACCGCGTCTGGTTCGTTTCATGGAAACCCAGACGATTCGGAGGACCATTGACACTTAATCGGTTTCCGAACTGGGACCCAAATTCGACCATAGTTTCAGACTGTAAACAGATGCCCCTCAGTCGGCACGTCAAAGAGCCCGATACGTGCGCCCGCGTCCAGCCACGCGTGCCCGTACGAGAACGACGCTAAGGCGTTCACGAGGTCGTCGTCGTCCCTGAAGTGACGCCCATCTTCAAGATACGCTGACGCCATCTCCTCACACTCCAAGGCGGCATTGTGCATCGGTGTCCCTTCAGGAGGTGCGACTGATGCCGCAGCAAGTGCCTCCGCGAGTAGTCCTTCGTAGCGATCGGTCTTCTCTTCGAGATCAGCGGCCATACCCCCAGCAAGCCTCGGGAGCGGCCTAAGCGTGTCGTCACGGTTCGCGTTCGGCGCACGACAACACAAGCTAAATACGGCCTGGTAGTCTAACTTGGCTAATGACAGAATCGGTCGAACACCGACGACTCATCGTCGCTGGCACGGGCGCAGCGGGACTGACAGCGGCCATCTACGCCGCCAGAAGCAACAACGACCCACTCGTTCTCGAAGGCGACGAACCCGGTGGGCAGCTCACGCTGACCAGCGAAGTCGAGAACTTCCCCGGCTTCCCCGAGGGCCTCTCCGGTCCGGACCTCATCAACAATATGAAAGAGCAGGCCCAGCGCTTCGGCGCTGAACTCGAACACGGTATCGTCGCCGACATCGACGACAGCGAGCGGCCGTTCCGCGTGGAACTG
Organism: Haloarcula sp. H-GB5; assembly: GCF_054850705.1. NCBI lineage: Archaea > Methanobacteriati > Methanobacteriota > Halobacteria > Halobacteriales > Haloarculaceae > Haloarcula > Haloarcula sp. H-GB5. The sequence continues at coordinate 1,444,278 of NZ_JBTWBG010000002.1, forward strand.
TCGAACGGCGACGTCTACACCTGCGACGCCTTCATCGCCGCCTCCGGAGCCAGCGCCCGCACGCTGGGCGTCCCCGGCGAAGACGAGCTGATGGGCTACGGCGTCTCGACGTGTGCGACCTGCGACGGCGCGTTCTTCCGCGGCGAGGACATGCTCGTCGTCGGCGGCGGCGATGCGGCCATGGAAGAGGCCCACTTCCTCACGAAGTTCGCCGACACCGTCTACATCGCACACCGCCGCGAGGAGTTCCGCGCAGAGGACTACTGGATCGACCGCGTCCAGCAGAAGGTCGACGAGGGTGAAATCGAGATCATGCGCAACACCGAACTGCTGGAAATGCACGGCTCTCCCGAAGACGGCGTCGACCACGTCACCCTCGCGCAGAACGACGAGGGCCATCCCAGCGAGAAGCTCGACGACGATGGGACCGAAACCTTCGACTTCGACGTTGGCGCTGTGTTTATCGCCATCGGCCACACGCCGAACACTGACTACCTCGAAGACACCGGCGTCGAACTGGACGACACCGGGTACATCCAGACCCACGGCGGTACCGGCGGCGACCAGACCGCCACCGACGTGGACGGTCTCTTCGGTGCCGGCGACGTGGTCGACTACCACTACCAGCAGGCCGTCACCGCCGCCGGGATGGGCTGTAAAGCTGCCATCGACGCTGACGAGTACCTCGAATCACAGGCCGAGGCCGCCGCCGAGGCGGAGTCCGAAGCCGCTGCGGAAGCCGACGACTGAGCCGCTTGTTTCTCCGACGGTTCCGGACCGCCGTCGAGACGCATATCGAGGCGTCCGTTGCCCAGTCGTCTATTCATACAGACCCACGCGGATCCGAGTCGCGAGTCCACGCTGACTCGTCGCCAGTATCACGAGACATATCTTATCATTGGCGTTGCGTGGTTCACTATTGTCAGCTTTGATAATATTGTCCAAAGATATTACTGTACGTCTGAGGGAAGTGGTTGGTAGATACGGGGGCGGACTCGGGCGAGACGCGACGACAAGCGGGAGGAAAGTGTTCGGAAGTTCGGGCGTTTCACCGGGGCGGCGGCGAACGGCCGACCCGCTGACCGCGGTCGAGGGGTGGATGAAACCGTCGGTTCGGCGTACCAGCCACTCCGAAGCCCCTACATTCGACAAGTATGACACGGATCACTCCACGTAGGCGAATACAGGCGCTCGCGCTGTCACTGATGCTGGTTGCGGCAGTGTTCGCGGCGACGGTGACGCTCTCAGCCAGCGCCGCCGCCGCGGTGAACAGTTCGACGTTCGAGGTGACGGACGACCCCGTCACGCCGGACGGGACGATCACTGTCGAGGGGAACCTCGACTCCACCGGCGATGTCACCTTCCTCGTCCAAGACCCCGACGACGACGACATCGCCACGGTGACGAAGACCGTCCAGGACACCGACTTCTCGGTCGAAATCGACCTGAGCGCGATGAGCTTCGGGGACGGTCTCGACGACGGAAAGGCGCGGCTCTCGGCCGACACCGGGAGCGGCTTCAAGTCGTCCGAGGCACAGGACACGTTCGTCGTCGACAACGAGTACCCGACGGTCGACATTGACTCGCCCGACGACGGGGCGAACCTCACTGGCGCGCCGACCATCAGCGGGACCGCCTCCGACGACGCCGGACTCGACACCGTCGAGGTGTCCATCCAGCGCAGCAACGGCGATTACTACACCGGCTCCGGCTGGCAGAGCTCGGAGACGTGGCTGAGCACGTCCGGGACGACGGACTGGAGCTACGACACGGACGAAAACGGGATCAACAGCGACGACGCGTTCACCGTCAGCGTCCGCGCCACAGACAAAGCGGGACAGACCCACTCGTACTCCTCCGGTCCGCCGACACCCGACGCGAATACACTGCGTGTCGACTACACCGTTGACACGACGAAGCCGTCTATCAGCGGCGTCACGGTCACGGAAAAGGACGGTGACGACACCGTCGAGGTCGGTGACACGGTCAAGGTATCGGCGACGGTGACCGACGCGACGGCCGGTGTCGACACCGTCGCGACGGACGCGTCGGCGCTGGGTGGTCCGGACTCGCTGACGCTGTCGCACGTCTCCGGCGACACCTACTTCGACTCGTTCACCGTCTCGGATCCGTCGGCGAGCGACGGCTCGGTCAGCCTGAACGTGACCGCGTCGGACTACTTCGGCTCGACGCGGACCGACTCCGACTCGGTGACGTTCGAAACCGCCATCGACTCGGTCGACAGCCTCCAAGTCCACAGCGAGTTCGTCGGCGTCGTCGAGGACACGAACACCTCGATACGGGTGACAGCCGACGGCGTGCGCGACGCCCAAGGGAACCTCGTCGCCAGCGGCGGCGCGGCGACCGAGACCGCGACGGTCGAGATCGCCGGGACCAGCTACACCGTCGATGTCGAGGATGGGTCAGTCGACGCGCGTATCGACCCAACGAAAATAACGGACGACGTGAACACCGGGTCGACGACAGTTTCCATCGCCGAGGCCAACGCGCAGTCGGACACGGACGCAGTCGGGCTTGTCCACGAGGCCAACGGGCTGGACGAGGGGTACCAGGTCGAGGGGACGCCGATGGACACGTCGGACGTGGTCTTCCAGAACGTTAGCGACGTGACGACCTACGACCCCACGGCAACGAACACGAAGTGGGTCTCGCCGGACGAGGAGCAGGCCGGCGAGGGCTACTACGTCTACGGGACCGATTCGAGCGCCCGCATCGGGTACACCTACGAGGAGACTGGCCAGCTCCACTCCCGATACCTCCACGAGGGGTACAACCTCGTCGCCGCAACGCCCGATCTGAACTCCGGGTCGTCGGTGACGGTCGACGCCGATCTCGGCGAGGGTGTCACGGTGAGTGACAGCGCCATCACGGTGTACGTCCGCGACGAGAGCGAAGACCTTACCGACCCGTCTGGCGACGCGGACGTGTCGGCGTTCACCACCGCTTCCGGGTCAGAGTCCCTCTCGGACTACGAAGGGTACTTCGTCTACCTCGACTCCGGCAAGGAGATCCGCACCGTAGACGGGGAAGGCTACGATCCGAGCGAGGGAAGCTGATTCCTGCCGCTCGCCTCCAGCCGATGAGTGACGGACCAACAGCCGAGAATTGGTCGCACCCGATAGAATGAATCCGAATCGCACAGCTATGACACGCCGCCAACTCGTCGTATCCGCCGCCCTCATCGCCCTGCTCGTCATGACCGGCGTCGTCGCCGGACCGACGCTCGGTCAGACTGCGCCGCCGAACGCATACTACGGAGCCGCGGAGTCGACCACCGGAACGGACGCCCCGGTCGGAACGACCATTGTCGCCGTCGCAAACGGCGAGGTACAGGACTCAGTCACGGTCGAGACGACCGGCGAGTACGGCGGCTCGGACCCGACCGCGGACAAGCTCCGAGTCAGCAGCGACATCGATTCGACGGTGACGTTCCACATCGACGGCCCCGACGGAGCGGAGGCTGCCGAGACGGACCCGAACCCTACCGGCGAGGTCGAGCAACTGGACCTGACCTTCCCTGGCGGGACGTTCGGCGGACCCACGCCGACGCCGACCGAAACCGACACGGCGACCGAAACCGAGACGCCGACCGAGACGCCGACCGAGACGGCGACTGCCACCGAGACGGAAACGGGAACGCTGACCGAAACCGACACGGCGACTGCCACCAAGACGGAAACGGCAACACCGGCCGAGACCGCCACAGACGCTGTGACAGAGACGGCGACGGACGATGCCCGGACAACGGAATCGGGCGACACGGCTGGCTCGACTGGTGACGCGTCCGACGGGTCGGGGTCGGACCAATCGGCGACGGACGGACCGGACGCGGAGGTCTCGGCCGGTGCGACGTCGGCCGACACGGGTGATGACCGCGCCCAGAACGCGGCCCTCTCGGTGACGAACGCGACGCTGAACAGGACGCAGGTCCCGGTCGGCGGGGTCGTCGCAGTGAACGCCACGGTCCACAACGAGGGGAACACGACGGCGACGCGCGCGGTCGGGCTCACGGTCGCCGGCGAGCCCGTCACCTCGCGGAACGTCACCGTCCGTGCAGACGAGTCAGGGAGCGTCCGCTTCCGGTATCGGGCTAACGAAACGGGGGAGTACCCCGTCGCGGTCGGGTTCGCGTCCGCGGGGACGCTCACCGTCGGAGAGTCCGGTGGCGGCCTCGTGCCGTGGGGGCTGCTCAAGACGGTCGCCATGTCCGTCGCCGGCCTACTCGTCGCCGTCTACGCCGTGCTGAAAGCGCTCGCCATCTACCTCGGGTACTGAACGTCATATCGGTGAGACTGGCTTTGGCCCGCACCTGACGTGCCGTCCAGTCCCACATCCACAGACCCTTTAGGATAGCCCCCGGAGTCGATGGCATGGCAACCGATACTGTCACGCTGACTATCGACGACGGCGAGGAGACCGACGAACTCACAGTCCCGAGCGAACTCGTAGATATCCTTCGCGAATCGCCGGACGAGACGGACCCACAGGTCGTCGGCGACATTGCGATGTTCGGCATGACCCAGCGGATTCACAGCGCTGTCCACCACGCACAGGGCGAGCCGGACGAGCAGATCGTCGCACTCGAAGAGGAGACCAGCGAACTGTTCGAGGAGCGCTTCGGACAGTCCTTCGCCGAGCTGACCGGCCACGACCACTAATTCTGCCGGCCAGTTCTCAGAACTGCCAGTGTAGCACTACGCCGTCGTCGACACGTTCGACGCCGGCCAGCTCCGGCTCCGGGAAGTCCTCGATGAAGCCGTCGCCGTCGGCCAGCGTCGGCGCGTCCCGGCCGCCGATGACCTTCGGCCCGATGTAGACGAACAGTTCGTCGACCAGCGCCTCCTCTAGCAGGCCGAAGATGAGTTCGCCGCCGCCCTCGACCATGAGCTGGTCGATGCCGTCACCCTCCAGCTTCGCGAGCGTCGTCGTCAGGTCAACCCGGTCCTGGCCGGCAGCGATGACGTACGCGCCGGCGTCTTCCATCTCCTCGATGAAGTCCGGCGGCGCGGCTTCGCTGACGAGGAGGTAGGTCTGAGCGCGGCCGTCAAGCACTGTGGCGTCCGGTGGCGTGCGGATACGGGAGTCGGCGATGACGCGTGCGGGGTTTTCCGGGTCGCCGCGGTCAGCCCGGGCGGCGCGGCGATCGGCGTCGTCAACGGTCAGCGAGGGGTCATCGGCGAGAATCGTCCCGACGCCGACCATCACCGCGTCGCTGTCGGCTCGAAGCTGGTCGACGCGGTCGAAGTCGTCCGGGCCGGAGATAGCGATCTGTTCGCGGCGGCGAGAAGAGAGTTTCCCGTCGACACTCATGGCGGCGTTGACGACGACGTGCATACTCGTTCGTGCCGGCGACACGTCAAACGGCTTTTGGGTTACGCTCAGGAGGAGGTCGTTTCGGGGCGTTTCGAGAGCTTCCGGACATCGAGTTTCTTTACCGTGCCGTCAGCGGTTTTCAGCTTCAGCACCGTCTTTTTGAGTACGAGTTCCTCGACGTCGAGCGTCGTCTCCGTGCTCCAGCCCCGGAGCCTGACCATCCCTTCCTCGTCGATTTCGAGGAACGTCCGGGGCTTGCGCTGGGACCCCATCGTCCACTCCTCGTCACCGACAGAGAGTTCCTGCCCGCCGCTTTTCGCCCAGCGGAACACGCAGGCGAACTGCTCGCGGGGTTCGTCCGCACGGTCGTGGTCGACACGGGTCCACTGCTCGAAGTCGACGCCGAAGTGGGCGGCCCACAGCTCCAGATACTCGAAATCGAACTTCTTCTTGCCGTCGTTGTTCCGACCGCTGCGCCAGATGACGTGGGCCTCTGACGGCTTCGACCCGAACATACTGCCCATTGTCAAGCACCCCCATTCCCGCACCCGCTATCAGTGTCGATAACCTTCTGCCCGGTTAGCTTGATGTGGCCAGTAGCGGAATTATTGGCCGTTCGAAACCCACTAACTCGGTCAGAGAGCATATTCTGAGAGATTACAGTATCATAAATAAGAATTTTGGGCGATTTCAAACAGGTATCGACAGCTGTACCCTACACGGCTGGCCGAAAACGCTTTTGAGTACTCCCGTCGAATCATCAGTCGATGTCTCTCGAAGACCATGCCGAGGAGCTCGCCTCCGACCTCGGTGTTGACAAAGAGGAGGTCACACGCGACCTGGAAAACCTCGTGAACTACTCCGTCCCGATGGACGAGGCCAAGCAGAGCCTCAGACGGAAGTACGGCGATGGCAGTTCAAGCGGCGACAGCACGCCGTCGAGCAAGGCCATCAGCGAGGTTTCGACCGACGACTCGAACGTGACGGTCACCGCCGTGGTGCTCACGTCCGGTCGACGGTCCATCCAGTACAACGGGGAACAGCACGTCATCCGCGAGGGCGAACTCGCCGACGAGACCGGGAAGATCTCGTACACCGCGTGGGATGGCTTCTCTGGCGACCTCCAGCCCGGCCAAACCGTCCGACTGGGCAATTCCGGCGTCCGAGAGTGGGAAGGCCAGCCGGAACTCAATCTGGGCGACAGCACTAACCCCGAGGTCGTTGACGAAACACTCGACATTGACTACGATGTCGGGGGTCGCGCCACGCTACAGGACCTTGCACCGGGCGACCGCGGCATCACTGTCGAGGTGCAGGTGCTGGAATGCGAGCAGAAAGTCATCGACGGCCGTGACGGCGAGACGACGATTCTCAGCGGCGTCGTTGGCGACGAGAGCGGCCGGCTCCCGTTCACCGACTGGGAGCCCCACGATGAAATCAAGGAAGGGGCGTCCGTACGCCTCGAAGAGACGTTCGTCCGTGAATTCCGCGGTGCGCCGTCGGTAAATGTCTCCGAGTTCTCGACGGTGACCGCGCTGGACCGCACGGTCGATGTCACCGAAGACGCACCGCGGCTGTCCATCCGCGAGGCCGTCGAGAGCGGCGGCCTGTTCGACGTGGAACTGGCCGGTAACGTCATCGAAGTGCGGGACGGCTCCGGCCTCATCGAGCGCTGCCCGGAGTGCGGCCGCGTCATCCAGAACGGCCAGTGTCGCTCCCACGGCGCTGTCGACGGCGAGGACGACCTGCGGACGAAGGCCATCCTCGACGACGGGACCGACACCGTCACCGCAGTACTCGACGACGAACTGACCGCCCGCGTGTACGGTGGCGATCTCGATGACGCCCGCGAGCACGCCCGCGACGCGATGGATAAGGAAGTGGTCGCCGACCGTATCAGCGACCGCATCGTCGGCCGCGAGTTCGTCGTCCGCGGGTCGCTGTCGGTCGACGAGTACGGCGCGAACCTCACAGCTTCGACCTTTGTCGAGGCCGACGACGACCCGGCGACGCGTGCGCAGGCCCTCCTTCAGGAGGCGGATACATGAGCGAATCCGGAGATAGCGGCCCCGGCCGCCGAGAGGTCGCCCATCGGCTGTTCGCCGCGGAGTTCGACGACGCCGACTTTTCGTACTCCGAATCCGACGAGGAACGGGCCCCGAACTACGTCGTCACGCCGACCGGCGCGCGGGTCAACCGGCTGTTCCTCGTCGGCGTTCTCACCGAACTCGAACAGGTCAACGACGACGTGTTGCGCGCTCGCGTCGTGGACCCGACCGGCCCGTTCGTCATCTACGCCGGTCAGTACCAGCCCGACGAACTGGCCTTCCTCGAAGCCGCCGATCCACCGATGTTCGTCGCCGTCACGGGCAAGGCCCGCACCTTCCAGCCCGACGACAGCGACCGGGTGTTCACCTCGGTTCGACCCGAGAGTATCAGCGAAGTCGACGCGGACACGCGCGACCGCTGGGTCGTCCAGGCCGCCGAGCAAACCGTCTCGCGGGCCGGCCAGATAGCCAGCGCGAAACAGACCGGTCTGGCCGGTGACGACCTCCGCCAGGCGCTGGTCGACCAGGGCGTCGACGAGAGCGCCGCGGCCGGCATCACGCTCGCGCTGGACCACTACGGCACGACCGGCGACTACCTCGACGCGCTCCGAACGACCGCGCTCGACGCCGCTCGCGTCGTCGCTGGCGACACGGACGAAGCGGAAGGGCTGTCGCTGTCACCGGACGACGGGGCCGATGACCCGATCCCGCTGCTGGCCTCTCTTGACCTCGACACCGACGTCTCTGGGCCAGAGACGACCGCGGACAAGGCAGGCGCGGGCGCGGTAGCTGACGAACCGGAACCGGTGTCAGACGCGGGCGAGTCGGAGACGGGAACGGCCGATGACGAGCCGGTGGCTGGGACAACCGAGAGCGACACGGCAACGGAGGACGCTGCCACCGACGAGACAGCAGACGTTACGGAGTCCTCGCCGTCAGAGGCGGAGCCCGAAACCGTCGATAGTGAGCCCGAAACCTCGACCACAGCTACGTCCGCGAGCGAACCGGAGCCGTCGTCTGAGACCGACGGCGTGGCGGGCGGCGAAACGACGAAAGTCGACGCTGACGGCATTGCCGACGAGCCAGAACCGGCCACGTCGACGGCCCCGGACAGCGACGCAGCGACGGCAGACGGGGACGAGGACCTCGGCGAGTTCGATCCGGAGTTCGAACTGGACGAGGACGAGCGCGAGGAGATCGAACAGGAGTACGGCACCGATTTCCAGACTGGTACGGAGGTCGACGAGCCCGGCGAGGCCGGTATCGAGACGCCGGACCCTGACGAGGAGATGTCCACCGAGGCGGACGCGGGCACGTCAGTAGACAGCGAGCCGGAGACGGAGCCCGCCTCCGCGACAGAGTCGATTCCGGAGCCAGAACCCGAACCGGAAGAAGAGGCGGAGACAGCGCCCACGTCCGAACCCGAAACAATCGGGTCCGAGACCGAAACAGCCTCAGAACCCACCTCCGAAAGCGACCAAGTAGACGACGGCGACACGGGGCCTGCCGAGGACGAGGACCTCGAAGACGCCGCGATGGAGGTCATGGACGAACTCGACGACGGCAACGGGGCCGACCGCGAAGAACTGCTGGCGGCGGTCGTCGACCGCTACGGGGCCGACGCCGACGCGGTGGACGACGCCATTCAGGACGCCCTGATGGGTGGTCGGTGTTACGAACCCGACGACGGCAAGCTCAAACCGATATAAGCGAACGACGACTCACAGCCGGTTCCGGGAGCGATCTGGAACTGAGCCGCGGTGCTTTTCTCGCCGGACGGCCAACACAGGAGCAATGCGTGTCGAACCGCTTCCCGGCGTTCCGGCGGCCACAGTCGACACCAACGGGGAGCGGTTGCTGGCGGTCGCAGACTACCACGCCGGCATCGAAGCGGGACTCAGATACGAAGGGGTCGAACTTCAGTCGGCCGCCGAGGCCCGCCGGGAACGGTTGCTAACGTGTCTCGACCGAGCCCGTGCCGACCAGTTGGTCATTATCGGTGATCTGGGCCACGCTATCGGCGACCCGTTCGGGGATGAGCGCACGGAACTCGGTGCGCTGTTTGAGGCTGTCGACGTGCCCGTGACGCTGGTGAAAGGGAACCACGACGGCGGGCTGGAGCCGGTTCTATCCGACCTCGATACTGAGATTGAGGTAACACCGGGACACGGAACCCGTATCGGTTCGGTCGGGTTCGCTCACGGCCACACGTGGCCTGCGCCGGACGTGCTCGAAGCAGACGTTCTCTGCGTCGGCCACGAGCACCCGGTCGTCCGGCTAGAGGACAGCGTCGGCGGGGCCCAGAAGGAGCGGGCCTGGCTCCGCGGCTCGCTGGTGAGCGAGCCCTTTTCAGAACAGTTCGACCAACCAATCGAGAACGCACCGGATATCGTCGTCTTTCCGGCATTCAATGACCGCTCCGGGGGAACGTGGGTCAACGTCGACGGGCAGGAGTTCCTCGCTCCGTTCCTGCCCGAGGGAATGGCGGATGCCGAGGCGTTCCTGCTCGATGGCACGCGGTTAGGGGCCTATCAGCAGGTCTGAGCCGGCCGACTGTACCCGTTTATCCTTCTGAAAGCGTCGCTTCGAGTTCATCGACCAGTTCAGCGTTACCGAGGAACGTCGGTGTCCGGTCGTGGATGCCGTCCGGTTCAACGTCGAGTAAGGACTGCGAGCCGTCGCTGGAGGCCCCGCCGGCTGCCTCAACGAGGTACGCAAGCGGCGCTGATTCGAAGTGGACCCGGAGCTTCCCGTTTGGATACCCCGTCGTCGCCGGATACCCGAACAGCCCGCCGTACTCAAGCACCTGCGCCAGATCGGCGACAGTCGCCCCACCGTAGCGGAGCTTCAGGTCCCGCTCGAAGGACTGCGCGATGTCGTTGAACTCATCGGTGCGCTCGCCGGTCTTCCCTGCGAGGCCGACAACTGTCGCTTCCGCCGGCAGTTCGAACTGGCCCCAGCGCTCGCTGTGACCGTCCCGGAGAAGGTGCTCTTGGACGACATCGCGGTCGGACCGAGCGATAGTTAGTGTCGTGTACGGGCCGTACAGCACCATCAGCGACGCGACCATTTCCCGGCCTGCCGCGGGGAGCTCGGCGTCGTAAACCCCGATTATCGTCCCTACAGAGTTGTTCGAGGCGAGGTTCGAGGAGCCATCGAGCGGGTCAATCGCGACGCTGTAACCATCGCCGCAGTCGACCACGTCGCTGCGCTCCTCGCTCGCGTACGCGCCGATACCATCGATGTACGCGAGTGCGTCGAAAAACAGGTCGTCGGCCCACACGTCGCCACCGACCTGTTGTTCCCCGCTGGGGTTCTCGCCGGCCGACCTGTTAGCGTAGTTCGCCAGGTTCCCGCTGACGTAATGCGCCGTATCCTTCACCGCTCGTTCGATCTCGTCGAGCGTGTTCACAGGCCATCACCAGCCGAAAGGCCATACGAGTTCGTCATACTCTCACATGTCTCCGGGCAACGACATAAGGCTGTACCCGTCGCTCCCCCGCAACGCCCGCAGTGCCCTGGTTACCGACGGCGTACGAGAGGGGGTGACACAACGTGTTTAACCCGGTGTAGTCGCTAGAGAGGGGCGATGACTGACGGGGTCGCTCGCGGCGATGACGCCTTCACTGCGCTCGGGCCGGCCGTCCGCAGTGCGCTCTCAGAGCGCGGCTTCACGACGCCGACCGACCCACAACGAAAGGCGATTCCGACGCTGGCCGACGGACGGGACGCGCTGGTGGTTGCCCCGACCGGAACCGGAAAAACCGAGACAGCGATGTTGCCGGTTTTCGATGCACTGGCCGAGTCTGAGGACCGCTTTGGCATCGGCGCGCTGTACATCACGCCGCTCCGGGCGCTGAACCGGGATATGCGCCAGCGTCTCGACTGGTGGGGCGAGACGCTCGGCCTCGAAGTGGACGTTCGCCACGGCGATACGACGGACTACCAGCGCCAGAAGCAGGCCAACGATCCGCCGGACGTGCTCGTGACCACGCCCGAGACGCTCCAGGCGATGCTCACCGGGTCGAAGCTTCGGACGGCGCTTGAGGACGTCGAGCATATCGTCATCGACGAGGTCCACGAACTCGCCGCTGCCAAGCGGGGCGCGCAGTTGACGGTCGGGCTGGAACGACTCCGGGAACTGTCCGGCCGGTTCCAGCGAATCGGACTCTCGGCGACAGTCGGCGACCCACACGAGGTCGGCCGGTTTCTCACCGGTGGGCGGACGTGTGCTATCGTGGAGGTGGACATCGGCAGCCGGCTGGACATCGAGGTGGTCCGGCCCCAGATTACCGACCGCGACGAGGAACTGTCGAGTACGCTCGTCACCGACGCCGGAACGGCCAGCCACGTTCGGTACATTGCAGACCTCATCGACGAGCACGAATCTGTCCTGCTGTTTGTCAACACCCGACAAACTGCCGAGGCGCTGGGCTCGCGGTTCAAGGAACTCGGGACCGACCTCGGTGTCCACCACGGGTCGCTGTCGAAGGAGGTCCGCATCGACGTGGAGGACCGCTTCAAGGCCGGTGACCTCGACGCCTTGCTGTGTACCTCCTCGATGGAGCTGGGTATCGACGTGGGCCACGTCGACCACGTCGTCCAGTACGGCAGCCCCAGGCAGGTGTCCCGCCTCGTCCAGCGGGTCGGCCGTGCCGGCCACCGCCGGGACCTCGTTTCCTCGGGCACGGTTGTCACGACCGACACCGACGACACATTGGAGGCGCTGGCGATTGCGAGACAGGCCGAGGCCGGCGATGTCGAACCGGCGGAAATCCACGACGGCAGCCTCGACACCGTTGCCAACCAGATCGCCGGGCTGGTGATGGACACCGGCGAAATCCGGGCGATGCGGGCCTTCGAGATACTGACCCGCGCGTATCCGTTCCGTGACCTCGACGAAGCACAGTTCAAGCAGGTCATCGAGGAACTCGCGGCGAACAACGTCATCTGGCTCGACGAGGACCGGGACACCCTGGAGAAGCGCCGCGGCACCTGGCAGTACTTCTATCAGAACCTCTCGATGATTCCCGACGAGGCCACCTACGACGTTGAGGACGTCGCCTCGGGCCAGCAGGTCGGGACCCTCGATGAGAAGTTCGTCGTCAACTTCGCCACGCCCGGCGAGGTATTTGTCCAGCGCGGGGAGATGTGGCGCATCACGAATATCGACGAGGAAGAGGAGGTCGTGACCGTCTCGCCCATCGAGGACCCCGCCGGTGAGGTCCCGTCGTGGGTGGGGCAGGAGATTCCGGTTCCAAGGGCCGTCGCCGCCGAGGTCGGCGAACTCCGCCGTGTGGCTGGTCGGCAGCTACAGGAGGGGGCCAACACCGATGCCGTCGCCAGAGACGTGGCGGCGCGCTACGCCGCCGGCCCGGAGACCGTCGCCGATGGGCTCTCACAGGTGGAAAAACACGAAGGGCCAATTCCGGACGATACGACTATTCTGGTGGAGTTCCACGGCCGGGAGGTCATCGTCAACGCCTGCTACGGCCACAAAATCAACGAGACGCTGGGACGGGTCCTCTCGGCACTGCTCGGCCAGCGAGCGGGCGAATCAGTCGCGATGGAGGTCGACCCCTACCGGATTACGCTGGAGGTCCCGCGCCGGATCACCGCCGGCGACGTCATCGAAGTCATCGAGGACACCGACCCCGACCACCTCCCGGCGCTCATCGAACTCAGCCTGAAGAACGCCGATGCACTAAAATTCAAACTGGCGCAGGTGGCGACGAAGTTCGGGTCGCTCAAGCGCTGGCGCGGTCGCGGGTCGACGGACTTCGGCCGCGACCGCCTGCTTGCCGCTCTAGAGGACACGCCGATGTACGACGAAGCCCTGCGCGAGGTGCGCCACGAGGACCTCGCCATCGAGGCGACGGCCGACCTTCTCCAGGACATTCAGCGCGGCGACGTGGCGCTCGAAACGGTCGGCGAGCACACACCCATCGGGACCGGCGGTAACTCCTCCGGGCGGGAACTCCTCTCGCCGGAGAACGCCGACGCGAGCGTCATCAAGACCGTCAAGGAGCGCATCCAGAGTGACCGTGTCATCCTCATGTGCTTACACTGCAAGGAGTGGGACCGAAAACAGCAGGTCAAGCGCGTGCGCGACCAGCCGTCGTGTCCGCAATGTGGGTCGACCCGCATCGCCGCGCTGAATCCCTGGGCCGAGGAGGTCGTCTCGGCCGTCCGGACCGACGACAAGGACGACGAACAGGAGAAGATGACCGAACGGGCCTACCGCTCGGCCTCGCTGGTCCAGAGCCACGGGAAGCGAGCGGTAGTCGCGCTGGCGGCTCGCGGTGTCGGGCCGCACAATGCCGCCCGCATCATCAACCGTCTACGGGAGGACAAGGACGAGTTCTACCGGGACATCCTCCGGCAGGAACGGGAGTACGCACGGACGCAGTCGTTCTGGGGCTGAGGGCGGCAACGGACGCCAGCGGGCTAGCTCAATTCCCGAATTGCTTCCGTGAGCCGTGGCTCGATAGCCTTCGGGTCTGGCTCTTCGATGGTAAGTTCGGTGTGTCGTTCGTCGGCGTCGGTCATCTCCGAGAGCAGTCCGGCGCTACGGTCGATCTCCAGATACACTGTGAGCCGGTCGTCGTCGAATACCGGGACGATTTCGACCTCGTCGACCTGATCAGAGAACTCGCCGCGCTGTGGTCGGAACTCGAACTCCTGAACGAAGTTCGCTGAGGTAGTGAACAGGCTCCCGGCCGTTGCCTCACAGGCCGAGGCGTGGAGCGAGAAGCCGAGCGAGTCCAGCGCGTCGAACACCGCCTGCGTTCGGTGTGTCGGTTCGACCTCGATGTAATCCTCGTCGCCAGGGTCGACCGCCATCGAGATATCGAGGCCGGTCTCGATTTCGACGGCCGTCGAGCGTGTGGTTACTGGCGTCTCCCGGGGAATGTCGATGGTAGTCTCGAAACGCCGGTTTTCGCCCGTTTCGATAGTGAACGGCTCGGTGAGTTGCCACTGGTCGATGATAGCGTCCTTGTACCCCTCGTCGGACTTGTATTCAGTTTCCAGCGCGAAGTAGATCGCGTCGATATCCTGGTCCGTCGATCCGCCCTCAACGTGGACTTCGGCCCGAACGGACTCACCGGCTCTGACGGAGTCTGTCGGCAGCACCGTGTCCACTGTCGCAGACCCGATACCGATTCTGGAGAGCACGTCTTTCATTGGTATTGTGCAATTCAACCGTCATATAGTATAAAGTCCAGGGAGCTACAGGGCGAACAAATCATCTGCAGGAGGACACAGACAGTTCTGCGGTTGGTGACCGATCAGCACAGCCCAGCACACGAGATCGGTCATAGTCACCGGCGACGACAACAGATGTACACGCGATCAAGAATCAGGGGCATCCTGACCGAGTATGACCAGTCCCGCGACGTTGTTATTCAGGTCAGTCAGAGAGTGAGCGCGGAACTCGTAGGACTGTCGTTGACCACTGTCAAGGCGAAGGCTGGCCGTGACAGTCGTTCGGCCAGTGCGAAGTGCGTCGTCAACCGCGTCAGTAATCGTCTCCCGTTCGTCGTCGGGAAACAGGTCGGTGATCGGCGTTCCGACGGCTGTGTCTTCGGTGCGCCCGATAAGCTCGAGTGCGCGGCGGTTACAGTGCTTGAGGTGGCCATCGATATCGGTAACGAACAGTGGGTTATCGAGCGTATCGAGCGCCTGTTGAATAACAGCACGTTCTTCGCGTAGCTCCTGCTCACGGGCGTACCGTTCGGTGATGTCGGTAAACGCGACGACGAGTTGCTCGACTTCACCGTCTCTGATTATCGGCGTGGTGTTGGCTTCATGAACGACCTCCCCGACTGGATGGTTAAGTGTCACCGTGTAAGTGATTGTTTCGCGCATGGCGACACATTTCCGATACGCGCCGGCGACCGCTCTGGCATTCTCATAGCCAAGTGCCTCCTGTGGGGTCTTACCGATAAGTTCCGACTCTGCAAGTCCCGTAAACTCCAGTACCCGTGAGTTACACCGCCGGAAACGAAACCCGTCTTGTTCGACATCGACGAGCAAGAGTCCGTTCCGTGTGTTCTCGAAAACGGCGGCATACTCCTCTTTGGTCTCGCGTAGCTGTTTTTCTGAGTGATAGCGAGTGACAGCGTTGTTGATACGGTTGGCCAGTAGTTCGTACTGTTCGGTCCCGGATTGTTTCTGTAAGTAGTCTGTTGCACCGGCAGAGATAGCATCGCTTGCGATCTCTTCGCTTCCTCGGCCAGTAAACAGGATGAACGGGAGTTTGGAGTGTTCCGCCCGGACGGCTTCTAAAAACTCAAGGCCGTCTCTCCCGGGCATCTCGAAGTCAGAAATAATGCAGTCCGGTGAGAACTCATCGAGCAGGTGTAGCCCTTCTGTCGCGCTTGCGGCAGTCTGCACGTTGAACCGACTGTCTTTCCGTTCGAGGAGGTCAGCAGTCAGGCTAGCAAGCCCCTTGTCGTCGTCGACATGTAGAATATCAACGCCCCCCATATACTACATCAGGCCTGTAGTAGATTATTTCTTTCCATCATCCAAATTACATTCTTTGGCTGGAAACCCCCCGACGGGACAGTGATTCGGCCGCATGGATGGTGCTGCGCTATGGTGTAGTATTAGCGCTACCCAACAACGGCTTTCTGGTAATTTGATACTATCCGGACCACTCAAACCGCTCGGTGCGCAAAGAGGAGTATGACCGAGTGGCGCAAAGCGTCGGACCCCGCCTGTCCGGAGTGTGGGGAGCCGTTGGAACCTACAGCGATGGCCTGTCCACACTGTGACGCGTCGCTGCTCACCGACGAACAGGCAGAAATGCTTGACGAGCGCCTGACCGAAACGCTGGAATCGATGGATTCCGGTGCACCGACGTGGGCAGTCACGCTTACTGGCCTCTCGCTCGGTATCGCCATTGCGCCGCTCGTGCTGTATGCCGTCGTCATCCTCGTCGGCGACCTCTCGGTTCCCGTGGCCGTCGGCGTCCTGCTGGCCGGCTGGCTCGGCCCAGCCGCGTATCTCTCGCGGCTCCGGAACCCCAGCGAGGTGCTGGCCCGCGGGCTGTACCTCGTCGTCGCCGGCGTGGCAGTCGTCGTACTCGTCGTCGGCTACGAAGTCCTCCTGTCAGATGGTCCATCAGTCGTCTCCGAGCAGACGGCGCTCGTGTCGCTTGGTCTGGCGATTCCGGCAGCACTTGGAGCGCTCATCGCACGCCGTGCGGCCCGGCGGGCTGACCGGCAGGCCCGCGGGGAGCCGGGGCCGCTCCACGAGCGTTTCGGTATCGACGACGACGAGCCCGACAACTGAAAACGCCTAAGCGGGCCGCCGTTCTCCACCCGTCCATGCGACTGGAGGAGTACTGGGGCATCGGCCCGAAGACGTCCGAACTGCTCACCGAGGAGCTGGGCGTCGAGCGGGCCATCGAGGCCATCGAGTCGGCGGATACACGAGCGCTAACCACGGCCGGCCTCTCCCGGGGGCGCGCGACGCGCATCCTCCGGCGGGCGACCGGCGCCGAGTCGATGGACCTACTCGCCACCAGAGACACCCGCGACGTGTACAAGGAACTGCTCGACCTCGCCGAGGAGTACGCGGTCACGGCGGACGCAGCGGACAGCATCCGCGTACTGACGCCGCTACCGACCCGCGAAGCGATGGACGAGCGGCTGGACGGCGTACTCGAAGCGCGGGACACGTGGGCCGACCTCTCGGACGCGGAGCAGCGAGCCGTCCTCGACGCGTTCGACGCCTACGACGCCGACGGGGGCGAATTGGCCGCGGTCGACGTGGCGCTCGCCCTCCAGAACACCGGCATCGAGAGCGGCGTGTTCGAACCGCTAGCGGCCATCGACGGGGAGTCACTGTCGGCTGGCCGGGCAGCACTCGCTGGCCTCGCGGGCGACGGCGACACTGTCGGCGAAGGGGCCGACGACGAACTCGACCGCCTGGGCGACCAGCTCGGGCAAATCGAGGACCTCGCGGCCGCCTCGATGGAGGTCGTCGAAGCTGTGCAGGAGGGTGCGCGACGACCCGACGAGTTCCAGGACGCGCTCGTCCGGCACGTCACGAGCGAGACCGGCATCGACGCCGCACGAATCCGCGACGCGATGCCTCGGGAGGCGACCGACGCACGGGACTTCGTCGACGTGGCGCTCCGGGAGCTCCGGACCACACTCCGAAGCGACGTGCAAGAGCGCGAGCGGGCGGTTGCCGACCGGCTGGAAGACGACCTCGCCGATGCGCGTGCGGACATTGACGCCGCAGTCAAGGCGGTGGACGACATCGCGTTCTCCGTCTCACTCGCCCGATTTGCTATCGCATTCGATTTGACGCGCCCCACCTTCGTCGAGGATCGCAAGACAATCGCAGTCAAACGCGCGCGGAACCTCACCATCGCCGACATAGAGAGCGTCCAGCCGATCACCTACGCTATCGGCGACCACACGCTGGACCTGGACCAGGCGAACCAGCCACCCAGCGGCGACCGAGTGGCTGTCCTGACCGGCGCGAACTCCGGCGGGAAGACGACCCTGCTGGAGACGCTGTGTCAGGTGCAACTGCTGGCCCAGATGGGGCTGCCGGTCCCCGCCGAGGCCGCAGAGGTTGGCATCGTCGACACCATCGTATTCCACCGGCGGCACGCTTCGTTCAACGCCGGCGTCCTCGAATCGACGCTGCGCTCGGTCGTGCCGCCGCTGACCGAGAGTGACCGGACGCTGATGCTCGTCGACGAGTTCGAGGCCATCACCGAACCCGGCTCCGCCGCCGACCTGCTGCACGGGCTCGTGACACTGACCGTCGACCGCGACGCGCTTGGCGTGTTCGTCACCCACCTCGCAGACGACCTCGAACCGCTGCCCACGGAGGCTCGCGTCGACGGCATCTTCGCTGAAGGGCTGAATCAGGACCTCGACCTGCAGGTCGACTATCAGCCCCGCTTTGGCACCGTCGGGAAGTCCACGCCGGAGTTCATCGTCTCCCGACTGGTCGCAAACGCCGCCGACCCCGTCGAGCGCAGCGGGTTCGAGACGCTCGCTACAGCTGTCGGCGAGGAGGCGGTTCAGCGGACGCTTTCGGACGCGCTCTGGACCGACGAGTAGCGTCCCGGAGTTACGACAGCGAACTGGCGACGACTTGCTCCTCCTCTTCGACTGCCTCGGCGACGTTTGCCAGGAGCCGCCGCACTTCCCGGCGGTTGTACCATCTGATAACCGGCGCGAGAAGGAACTCTGGGAGCGGCCCTGGAACTTCGTAGTCGGCGGCGTAGGTGAGCTGCGTACCGCCATCCTCGGGTTCGAACCGCCAAGCGATCCGCCCCGTCAGGTCGCCGTCCATGTTGTAGACGATTCGCTCGGGCGGCTCGTACGTCGCCGCGCGGACCTCGCCGGTGAACGAGACGCCGAACATCCTGTACTCGTAGGCGGCGCGGTTGCCGCTGTTCGGCAGGCGTTCGATACGCTCGGCACGGGACAGACTCGGCGTGACGGCCGCCTGGTTCGACGGCTCGTCCATGAACGCGAACACCGTCTCGACTGGCGCATCGAGCCATCGGTCGTCGGACGTATGGACGGTCATACGTACCGCTTCGCGCTACAGTATCTTACAGGCTCGGCTGCGCAGTGAGGGTAAACAGGGCAGAAACGACTGTGGCCCGTCTCGGCAGCTACAGCCGCCGGGTGCGGCGTGACTGTGCTCTGCTCTTCGAGTCGCGTCACCGTCTGTCGATGACAGTGGCAAGGTATATTCAATGCATGGATGTGGACTTCCCGGCAGGACTTGAACCTGCGCCGGGCGAGGGCCCGGGTCCGGTTGGAATATTCGGGAAGACAGGGGGAGTGGAGGGCTGCGCTTACGCGTCACCGGTCACGTCGACGCGGTTGACCGCCATCACGCCGAATCCGTCTTGCAGGAGTTCGCCGCGGTCGTCCGCGGTGTTCCGGTCGTCGTCAGCCTGCAGCGTGAGCGACACGTCGGCGTCGACCCGGATGTCGGTCCAGGTGGGCCGCACGCTGGTCACGCGGTCGACGGCCACGTCTTCGACGCCGTCGACGGCCGCGAGGACGTCGGCGACACCGGCTTCGAGGGTCTCGGACCCGCCACGCGGAACGCGCAGTGATAGGTCGGCCGATACCTCGGTCGGGGGGGTCGCCTGCAGCGACATAACGCCGACGGCCGGAGTCGAACCGGGCCGGGAGGGCACTCGCCAATTGAGTCGCGTCGGTCGGGGACTGCGCGGGTGGCGGGCGCGTACGTCCGGCCGGGAGCGGCCGGTCAGGGATTCCCACACCGGGACGATGGGGAACCCGAGGGCTGGACAGCGTGATAGCGACACGGTACGGTACAGGCTCAGGGGCGAGCGGCGACACGCCGACAGACCATACTGTGCGGTGCAGGCCTCTCAGACGGAGCGGCCGAGCGGGGGGTAGAGTCCCGCCGCTCGACAGTGAGCCAAATCGAATCCCCGCCGCAGTGCGGCGTCCGTGAGTGGGACGCCGGTCCCACGGCGGCGAACCAGTCTATGGTGCCACGGACGGAATCTTCACCGAACAGGTGTCCGCGGCGGCCCGTTCCCCAATAAGGGGTGCATACTCGACCGTAGCGTCGAGGCTACGTTCGATGGCCGACCGCCCGCTGTACAGCCAGCGAGCGAACGACGTTGGCGCGGGAACGGGAAATGCGTAGGTCATGGGTCACCACGTCGGTGAAAGCGACGTATATGTGACCAGAACTGGTGATATATTAAATCTGTTTCAGACATGATACCAAATATCAAACCATCAGCGGTCGCTGGCAAGACGGTAACCGACAGCACGATTCAGTCGGCCGCTGCTGGTTGCTGTGGCGGAGCCGGCCCATCTGTACTCGCCTCGCCGTGTGAGGCTGTTCCAGCCAGCGTCCGCGTGGAGTTCCCAACGACGAGCAGGCTACTGGCCGTCATCGCCAGGGCCGCAAACAGCGGGTTCAAGACGCCGAGCAGCGCGAGCGGGAGCGCAACGGCGTTGTAACAGAACGCCCACGCGAGGTTCTGACGGACCCGGGTTCGGGTTGCGGCCGTCACCGAAAACATGTCGGGGACGGCCCGCAGGTCGTCGGTCGTTACGACCGCATCAGCTGCATCGGCGGCCAGCGACGTGCCCGAGGCCATGGCGATGCCTACGTTGGCGGCCGCCAGTGCCGGGGCATCGTTGCTCCCGTCACCGATCATCGCGACGGTCCCGCGGGACTGCAGTCGCTCGACAACTTCGGCTTTCGCCTCGGGCGGTACCCCAGCGAACACCTCGTCGACGCCGTCGTGGCGCTCGAACGGGGTGGCGGCTTCGGGGCGGTCGCCAGTAATGACAACTACGTCGCGGTCACGAGCGAGCGTCGAGACGACTGACTCCCAGTGCGAGCGGAGCCTGTCGCCCGCGACGAGCACGTCCCGCGCTTTGCCGTTCCATCCGATAAGCGCCGGAACGCGCCCGTTCTCGGTCGCGCGTTCACACCGGTTTCGGAGATCGGTGGGCACGTCGAACCCGATGTCGTCGAACAGGGCTTGCGTCCCGACAGCGACGTGTTCTCCGTCGACCGTCGCACTGACGCCCTGTCCCGGGTGTTGCTCGAACCCGGAGACGGCCGCGTCCGGGACCGGGACGGCGTCTGTGACGGCCTCAGCGACGGGGTGGTCAGCGAACTGCTCGACCGCGGCTGCCCGGGACATCGCCCCCTCGTCGGCGCGCTCCAGTAGTTCCATCTCACCGGTCGTCAGCGTACCCGTCTTATCGAAGGCGACTACGTCTGCATTGGTCGCCGTCTCGAACACCGCGTCACCGGTTACGACGGTCCCGCCGTCGAGTGCCCGGCGGATGCCAGCCGCGGTCGCCAATGGCGTCGCCAGCCCCAGCGCGCAGGGACAGGAAACCACGAGCACCGCCAGCCCAGTCAGCATCGCGTCCGTGGGTGTCGCTCCGGCGACGAGGTGCCCGATGGTGGCGAACACAGCCAGAACGACCACCAGCGGGACGAAGACGGCGGCGATGCGGTCGACCAGCCGCTGGACGCCGCCGCGCGTGCTCTGGACCTCCCACAGCAGGTTCGTCAGCCGGTCGACGGTGCTCTCGGCGTCCGGTCCGACACGCACGACGACGCCGCCCTGCGTGACCAGCGACCCCCCGATGACCACGTCGCCGTCCGCCTTCCGGACTGCCAGCGACTCCCCCGTCACGAGCGACTCGTCGACGGCGGCGGTCCCCTCAACCACAGTCCCGTCGACAGGGATTCGCTCGCCGGAGCGGACGACGACTTCGTCGCCAGCCGACAGCGCCCCCACGTCGACCTCCTCGTGACCACCGTCAGTCCGTCGTCGAGCGCTATCGGCTCGCTGTGTGGTGAACTCCGTGAGGCGGTCCAGCGCGCGCCGCCGGACCCGGTCCTGATAGTAGTCGCCGACTGAGACGGCCATGACGATGACCGTCGCCACGTCGAAGTACACCTCTGTATGTCCCAGAATGACAGCGACGACGCTGTAGAGGAAGGCTGTCACAGCAGCCATCGCGACGAGTAAGTCCATGTTCGGCCGACCAGCGCGGAGGCTGACGTAGGCCCCGCGAAGCAGTGGCCACCCGGTGTACCCGACCACGACGCCGGTCATCACGGCCATGTTCCACAGCAGGTAATCCCCCGCCTGCCCCGAGGGGTCGAACAGCAACAGGGACTGATCCACGCCGAGGTAGGCCGGGTAGAGAAAGAGGATGTACCACAGCATCGTCATCATCCCGAAGAAGCCGCCGACGATGAGACGCCCCTCAAGTTCGTACTCGTCGTCGGTTTCCGTGGCCTGCAGGCTGGCGTCGTAACCGGTTCCGGCCACTGCCTCCCTGAGGTCCGACTCAGAGAGCGCGTCGGCGTCGTAGGTGAGTTTCATCGTCCCCGTCGGGTAGCTGGCTGCCGCGGCGGTGACGCCGTCGTGGTCTATGGCCCGCGCTTCGAGGAACGTCTCGCAGGTCGTACAGTGCATCCCATCGACAGAGAGGAAAGCCGTCTCGCCGTCGGCGTCGTCCGGATCGGGGCCAGTGTCGGCGGCGTCGCGGCTCTCCGTCGCCGGGTCGTCAAGCGTCCGCGCGACCTCCAGACAGCCACGACAGCAGAACGTCCCCTCGACCGCCTCATCAGTGACTGGCGTCTCGACCGGTAGATCACAGAGCGTACAGTGAGTCATGTCCAGGGCATCGGCAGTGGTGGTTTCGGGATGACGATACCGAACGCCGCCAGGCCGTTCGACAGCGGGACGAGCGCGAGCGCGATGAAGACGACACCGAGTGCCCGGTGCAATGTCGCGCGATGGCCTGGCGACAACGTGCCGAAAGCGGTCCCGTAGGCGAACACCAGCGGAAACGTCCCGAGGCCGAGCGCGGCCAGCGAGAGCCCGCCGGTGAGCGCAGAGCCGGTCGCAAACGCGTAGAGGAACGCCGGGTAGAGCAGCGGACAGGGGAGCAAGCCGTGCATCGCGCCCAGTGCGACCATCCCCGGGCCGTCGACCCACCGGTCAACTCTGGCGACGAGCGACGCGGAGAGTCGCTGGAACAGGTTCCCCACCAGCGGTAGCGACCGGGCCACATCGACGGCGCGACCACGAGAGAGATACCCCAGGCCGACGGTGATGATAGCGAGGCCAACGAAAACCCCGACGGCTCCCCGGACAGCAGTTCCAAGACGTGCCAGGCCAGCCACATCGTACAGTACACTGCCAGCAGCGCCAAGTACCGTCCCGACGAGCGCGTAGCTCAACGTCCGTCCAGCGTTGAACAGCGCGTGCTGACGTATTTCGTGACCTGACACCGGCCCGCCGTCGTCAAGTCTATCGGCGTAGGTGGTGACTAACGGCCCGCACATCCCGAGACAGTGAACGCTCCCGACCAGCCCAAGCCCGACGAACGCCGCGAGGCCGGCCGTTTCACCGGAGCTTAGCCCCGCCGTCCCGAACGGCATATCAGACGGGACGCGACTCTGTTGGCTTGGTCATCAAGAACAAACTGCTGGCGATGATGACGACGCTGACGAGCGAGAGCGCGACGATGGTGCGGCCGGTTCCCTGCATGTAGTACGCGACCGGCGCGAGCCCGAGCAGCGCCAGCAACGTTACGAGCCGAGGGCTTGACGCAGACATACCTGACCGTACGTTAGAGGGGTTATAAAAAGAAACGGGTCGTTCCTGCCGGCTGAAAACACCAACAGGGGTTTTTTTAGGTAATCTGCTATTCTCCCAGATATGGTACGGCACGAAGCTAGAAGCAGTCAGCTGCCAGATTCGCACGACGCGGTGGGGGTGCGACGATGGCGCTGAGTCGGCGACAGTTCGTCGGTGCCGCAGCCGGGACAGCGGCGCTGGCCGCAACTGGCACGGCGACAGCACAGGAGGAACCGGACTACGGCGGCTGGTTCGATGATGTTTCGAACTACGACGGGACCGCCGACAAGCGAGGCCAGGACACTGTGACAATCACCGTCGGCGCGCAGGGCAACAACGGCGCGTTCGCCTTCGACCCGCCCGCGGTGATGGTCAGTCCGGGCACAGAGGTCGTCTGGGAATGGAGCGGCGAAGGCGGCGGCCACAACGTCGTTTCGGACGGCGACGGGCCGCTTGACTCCGGAAGCCCGGTCAGCGAGGCCGGAACGACCTACAGCCACACCTTCGAGTCTGAGGGGATGTTCAAATACGTCTGCGTCCCCCACAAATCGCTCGGTATGAAGGGCGCCGTCGTCGTTCGGCCCGGAAACGGTGGCTCCGGTGACGGCGGCTCCGGCGGGCAACAGCAGCAAGGCCCACCCAAGAATCCGGATTACGGCGGCTGGTTCGACGACGTCTCGAACTACGACGGAACGACCGTCGACAGAACCGACGCCGACAGCGTCGAGATATCGGTCGGCGCACAGGGCAACAATGGCGCGTTCGCCTTCGACCCGCCAGCGGTCCGGGTGACGCCCGGCACTGAAGTAACCTGGACCTGGACCGGTGAAGGCGGCGGCCACAACGTCGTCTCGGACGGTGACGGGCCACTTGACTCCGGCAGCCCGGTCAGCGAGTCCGGCACGACCTACAGCCACACTTTCGAAGAAATGGGCGTGTACAAGTACGCCTGTACGCCCCACAAGTCGCTTGGCATGAAGGGCGCCGTCGTTGTCGGTGGCCCGCTCGGTGGCAGCGGTGGCGGCAGTGGGGGCGGAAGCGAACAGGAGGGTGGCGGTATCGAACTCTCCGGCCCGCAGTGGCTTCTCTCGGGCTCGGTTCTGCTTGCGTTCTTCTCGCCGCTGTTGTTCGCAGTTGCGATGCGACGCCGTCAGAACGGGCGGCCGCCACAGACGGGTGAAGGTGGCGAGCTGCAGCGGGCGACCGGCCCGGAACCAGTTGAAGAGGCCGCGGAAACTGAACCGGCCGTCGAGCTGGGCCACGACGAGTACGACCCGAAGGGAACGGCGGCACTGGTCGCCTTCTACTTCGTGTTGATCGGCCTGCTGTGGGTGTTCATGTACTTCGTCGAGTTCCTCGGCCGCGTCTCGATAATCGGGTGATATCATGCAGGTTCATAGATTCGAAAAGGTTTGGCTCGGTGCAGCGATACTGCTCATCGTCGGGTTCATCGCGACCATCGCCTACGGCTCGGTCGGCGTCGGCGTCGGGATGGTCGACGATTCGGGCGGACAAATAAGTGCGCAAGAAGTACAGAACGGGAACACTGGCACCCAGTTCGACGACCCCGGCGTCGTCAAGACGGGCGAAGATAAGTACACCGTGTACGTTGTCGCCCGGCAGTTCCAGTTCGTTCCAGGGAGCGGAGACAATCCGGTCCAAGTGCCCGCAGGTGCCAACGTAACGTTCAGGGTGACCAGTGCAGACGTGGTGCACGGCTTCTCCGTGGTCGAAACAAACATCAACACGATGGTCATCCCGGGTCAGGTCTCAGAAGTCTCAGCACGGTTCAACGAACCCGGCACCTACGGGCTTATCTGTCACGAATACTGCGGGGCGGCCCATCACACGATGGGTGGCTCCGTCGAAGTCGTCCCACCGGAGGAGTACGATATGCAGCAAGAGAACATCGACCAGTCAGCAGATGATGCACAGGCTCAGGAGGAGGCGGATCAGTAATGGTGTTCGTCGATTCCTATCCGAAAACGTCGAAAATAGTCCGTAGCGAGTTCATTGTGGCGTTCGTCGCCCTTGGAATCGGTGCGTTATTTGGCGTCGTTCAGGCGCTCCATCGAACCGGCGTGTTCCGCGGATTCATCAGTTCTGCGGACTACTACACGATTCTGACGGGCCACGGCGTCTTGCTGGCGCTCGTGTTTACCACGTTCTTCATCTCGGGACTGTTCACGTGGGCCGTCGCCAACAGCCTCGAACGGGAGCTGCCACACCGTATCGCCTGGTCGGGCTTCTGGATAATGCTTACAGGAACAGTGCTTGCGGCCGTGTCCATCATCGGCGGTCTCGTCGGTGCGCCGTCGATTCTGGGTCACGATCTTAAAGCGGACGTGCTGTTCACTTTCTACGCCCCGTTGAAGGCTCATCCGGCATTTTACATCGGTGCGGCGCTCATCATCGTCGGTTCGTGGATCGCCGGCCTCGCGTACTTCAAGGCGCTGTGGGAGTGGCGATCTGAGAACCCGGATGAACGCATTCCGCTGCAGACGTTCATGGTCCTGACGACGATGCTGATGTGGTACGTCTCCACCATCGGTGTCGCCGTCGAGGTCGTCGCCTTCCTCATCCCGTGGTCGCTCGGACTCATCCAGAACGTCGACCCGCTGCTGACGCGGACGCTGTTCTGGTACTTCGGCCACCCGGTCGTGTACTTCTGGCTCATGCCGGCGTACCTCGTCTGGTACACTATCCTGCCGAAACTGGCTGGCGGCCGACTGTTCAGTGACCCGCTGGCCCGCGTGGTCTTCGTCGCCTTCCTGCTGCTCTCAACCCCGGTCGGCTTCCACCACCAGTACACCGATCCCGGTATTCCCTCGGGCTACAAGTTCATCGCGATGACGAACACGATGTTCTTGCTGTTGCCCTCGCTTTTGACCGCGTTCACCGTGGTCGCCTCGGTTGAACATGGCGCTCGCCAGCGGGGGGCAAAGGGCTACCTCTCCTGGCTTCGGAATCTGCCGTGGGGCAAGCCGGCCTTCGCCGGCTGTATGCTCGCCGGCCTGATGTTCGCAGCGGGAGGCTTCTCCGGCATGATCAACGCCGGGATGAACATCAACTACCTCATCCACAACACCATCTGGGTGCCCGGCCACTTCCACCTCACTGTCGGGACTGCGTTCGCGCTGACGGCGATGGCTATCAGCTACTGGCTGGTCCCGCAGATCACCGGGAAGAAACTCCGACAGCGAAGCATCGCTACGCTCCAGCCGTACGTCTGGTTCGTGGGCATGGCGTTGATGTCGAACGCCATGCACCGGGCCGGCCTCGCCGGCATTCCGCGACGGACTGCCGAACCGACGTATGACGAGTTCGCGTTCGAGGGGGTCGCCGGAACAGTCGGCGAAATGCGAATCCAGATCGCCATCGGCGGCTTCCTGCTGTTCGTCGGCGCCGCGATGTTCCTCATCGTCATGGCTGACACCCTGCTCGCTCGCCGCGGTGGGACGCTGTCGGTCAACAGCAACATCCCAGAACCGCTGTCCGGCGCGGACCACAGCCCGCGTATTCTGGACAACTACAAGCTCTGGACGGCAATTGCCCTGCTGCTCATCGTCATCGCCTACGGGCCACCACTCGCCAGCATGGTCGCTGATGGACTGTTCGCGCCCGGTAGCCCGCCGATCCCGGTCTAACACCACTTCACTACTCTCTCATCATGTTCGACGACGTCGACGGTCCGGAGCAGAAAACGCTGCTACGACTCCTCATCATCGTCGGAATCGGCTTGCCGATCCTCATCGAGGTCGTTACCTTCGGGAGTATGATGGGGCACCACTTAACCGGAGACACCGGGGGAGAGGCGGTCCCCGGAACGCCGACTGCGGAGCCGGCCGGTGCCGACGTCGGCGACCCGATTCTGAAATCCGCCAACGTCTCAGCCCGCATCGACGCGGCGTCTGTCGTCACGGCTGACGATGGGTGGCGGTTCACGCTCGCAGTGAACGTGACGAACACTGGGTCAGACCCCACAGCAGTTCGTCTCGACAGCGTTACCACCCGCAGCGGAGAGACAGTTGCGGACACCGCAAGCACTGGACAGCTACCAGTGGGAGACACTGACGACGTGACCAAGTCGTGGCTTCTCCCGCCCGGTGAGCGCCCGGACACCGTCGCTGTAACGGTGTTCGTGTACCCGGACGAGGAATCAGTACAGTCGACACAGTACACCGTCGCACTCGGCGACATCCCCGTTTCGAACCGCTGACCACCTCACCCGTCGACGGGGTCGCCACAGGACGGACAGGTGTCAGCGTCGGGCGGCAGCGACTCGCCGCATTCGCTACAGTACGACTGGCCGGCGTCCCGGCCGCCCGGTGTGAAGACAGATGTATCATCCATCCACGCTTCATCGGTTGTCGAGGTGGTCTCGTTCGTATCGTCCGTCCCGGCTGTCTCAGAGTCCGCGCCTGTTCCAGTGTCGTCGACCGTCGCCTCCGGTTCTGTAGCAGCCCCTGACGGCGGCGCGTTGCCCTGTCCCGATTCGTGAGCAGGCGGTTCCGCAGCCTGAGCCTCGTCGGGCGAAAACACTCGGGTCCCGGTGTGTCCCGGTGACTCCGCGTCGCTGTCGTCATCTTCGGTGTCGGTTCCAGTCTGTTCCCGAGAATCCGGTGCAGCGTCCACAGCCTCTTGGGCAGTTGGACGCTCGGTTCCGTTTTGCGCCGATCCGGCCGGTGGCATGATCGGGTGCCGCTGGTCCGGACGACGCTGCCAGTTCGAAAGCGGCGCACGGATTCTGACCGGGGTCCCAGCGAGTAGTTGGAAGAGGAGGTACGCACTCGCCAGCACGCCGGGGACGGCAATGAAAATGGGTGTGGCCTGTGCTGGCTGAACGCCCGTCAGCTTGAGGGCTATCTCAACAACGGGACTAATACCAGCCTGAGTCAGCCACGGGGACAGCGCCGGCGATACGCCGGATGCGGTGTCCATCTGGACCAACCACCCAGTACTAAGCGAGACTGCGCTCACGAACACCAGCAGCGACAGGAGTGGTGGGACCGAAAGCGTGTAGACGCGGTGTCCGTAGGCGACGGTCCGGACGACGAGATGCACTGTCCCGAACAGTACGACCACCGTGAGCGGCCACAGCTGCCCGAGTATGACACTGAGCAGCAAGCAGCCGAGGAGTACACTGCCGGGGATAGCGAGTAACAGGCTTGGATGGTCCAGCCGATACGCGTCGGCAAGGTTGCCGTGCCTGTTCCGAAGCCGCCGGTTGATGAGGACAACGGTCGCCAGTGACGGACCGACGAGCCAGAGACCAGCGGCGAGTACAGTTCGTAGCGTGACAGTTCGGCCAGCGAGTGTCGCAAGAACAGTCCGTTCGAGCCCTGGGAACTGCGCCAGCAGCAGCCCCGTCGCGAGTACCCAGCCACCGTAGACGAGCCATGCCAGACCCACACCCACAAATAGCCAGGTTTCCGCTCGGAGTAGTGCGGCGGACTCGCGGAGTTCCAACCCCAGTCGACCACGCTCCATCAGCCTGATATTTCCCGACCGACCGCTTAACTGTGGGTGGTCACGCCGCCCGAAGTGTCATCGTGGCGACGCCCGAGAGTTCGAGTTCGTCGCCCGGTTGGATCGGTTCCCGGTCGCCTTTCTGCAGCTGGGTCTCGTTCAGCCGCGTCGGGTTGTCCCCGAGATCGACCAGATAGTACCCGTCCGGCTGGCGGTCGAACCGGACATGTTCGCGGTGGATCCGAACCGCTTCGTCTTCCGGTCGGCCGGCATCCAATAGTGCTGCTCGGATCTCTCGGCCGATGCGATCCCCGTCTTCGACAGTGATATCTCGGCCCTCAATCGAGAGGACGAGCTTATCCGGTACCGCCGCATCGTCGGTGGATTGTGAGGCGAGTGTGTCGACGGCGTTGCCCGCGGTTGCTGACTCACTCTCCGTCTCGTCGGCGGTCGACGGCCCTGCCGAGTCAGCCGTCGACGTGTCGCTCTCGCCGCGATGCGCGTCTAAGTTCTCTCCACAGTTGACACAGAAACTGGCATCGTCGTCGACAGCGGTATCACAGGACGGGCACGCGTCGAGCGAGCGGTCGTCTCCCGGTGTGATGTCCTGTACGTCGGCACCGCAGGCGACACAGAAATTCGCGTCAGCGTCGAGTTCGCGGTCACAGTCCGGACAGGTAATCGTCGCCGGGTCGTCATCTGTCTCCGGGGTTTCGCCTGACTCCTCGGCGTCCGCTTCGGAGTCACCGCTGGACTTGTCCGGGGTGTCGTCGGCCTCGTCGGGTTCTTCCGCAGCGTTCGGCCCGGTTCCGTTTTCGGCCTCGGCGTCGGCCTCAGGTTCGTGTTCCGTCGCCGTCTCCGCCGTCTCATCCTCTGCCTCGGCTGCCCCAGTGTCCGAGGCCGCATCCGCCGAGACGTCGTCGGCGCTAGCATCGTCACCAGTGTTGCCATCCGGCGTGTCGGGTTCGTCACTGGTCCCCATCGACCGGCCACCCGTCGGGTCTGCCTCGTCCGTGCCTTCCGGTATCAAGTCGGCGTCGTCTGGCACCCCATCGTCGGTGTCAAAATCAGCGGCGCTTTCGTCAGTGTGTTGCCACTCACCACAGTCCGGGTTTGTGCACCATCCGCCCGCGACTGTCGGATCAAAGTCCTCGTCGCATATGGGGCATTTTACCGTACGGTCGGATTCAGGCATGGGTTTCGTTAGGTCCTACAGAGTCGAGAAATAAAATACTTGTCCCACGAAACTTTCTCTCTACTCGTCTGTCATAATCACTGTGTCACGTTCGGAGATATCGAGGTCAGGATCGATATCTCGAACTGGCATCCCACCGCTTTCTGGTGTTTTTGGGAGCGCACTGTCAGCGAACAGGAGCACGGAGATGTTGTCTTTCCCACCGCGGTCGTTTGCAAGTGACACGAACTCCTGACTCGCTTCGTCGAGGGATGCTGCATCGAGGACAACGTCGCGGATCTCGTCGTCGGTGATGACCTCGTCGTGGATACGCTCGGCCACCGAATCAGCGTGATCCGAATCGACGTACTCCTCGTATAGCTCCGGCGCGTCGGTCTGTGCGTCAATGAGTCCGTCGCTGGTCGCCAACACCGTGTCTTCTGCGTACAGCCTGACCGTTCGTGTGTCCACCCCAACAGTCGCCTCATCTGGGTCCTCGTAGCCAGACCCGCCCAGCGCGCGCGTGATTTCGTTCCCATTGGGGTGGACATGTGCTTCCACGGGATCGATTTCGTCGCTGTCGACCCACTCCTGAACGACGGCGTGGTCTCTGGTCAGCGGCGAGATGGTCCCACGGGCACTGTTGACGACGTAGGCCCGGCTATCACCGACCCAGCCGTAATGGAGTTTGCCGTCGGCGTAGATCCCCGCGACAACCGTCGTGTAGGACTGTGTCCCGGTCTCGTTTGCGTACCGGATAATCTCGCGGTGAGCCGCCGTAATCGCCTCTGCCACGGCGGTTTCGAGTTCCCGCTCACCGGGCGGGTCCGGAAGGACATCACGGGCGACATCGACATCGAAGTCCCCGGGATAGCTCCGGGCCGTTCGAATCGCCACGGGAGCAAGCTGTTCGGCCACAATGGTCGTCGTGATATACGACGCGATGTCGCCGGCGTCGTGCCCGCCGGCCCCGTCAGCGACCACGAACACGCCGGCCGAGCGGTTCATCGGTTGTTCGGTGCCATCGGGTTCGGACGTATCTCCGTCGTCAATGTCAGCACCGTCCGTGTCGGCGGCCGTATACGCCGCCGTCTCAGTACCGACTGTCTCGTCTGTCACCTCCGCCGGCTCGCCGTCGTCTGCTGTATCCGAATCCTGCGGCTGCGGTCTGTCTTGCCCGCGGTAGCCGTCCCGGTGGCCCTCCTCGAACACCGTCAGCGAGACGCTGTCCTCGTTGATGCCCTGTCCTCGCTTCCTGTCGCCGATGTCGTAGTTCGTGCTGTATCTCATGACTCCTCCGGATGGAACTCGAACGTGACCCCGTAGGTCGGGTGGACCAGCGACACCAGATCACCGTCGGTCAGTGTCACTGACTCGGGGGGCACGTCACCGTGTCTGTCGGTTGGGTCCTCGCCTTCGGAGCGCAGACGGTTGCGTCCGGGTTCCGAGAGGACCCGCTGCCAACCCGCCCCCTTCTGGACGAACGTCCCGTTGAGGCTCCGGTCGTGGAGGGCCCACTCGCCGTCCTCGATGTCGAACTGGACCTGCACTGAGGAGATGTACTCTCCCTGCGGGTCTTCGATTGTTATCGATGCCGGGGGACCGCTCGCGCCCTGCCGCCCGATAGTGTCGCCCGGTTCGACGGTGAACTGCCTGTCCGCCTGGATGTACGTCACCGACGCCGTCGCTGGCGGCGTCGGATCTCGCCGTTCGAGGACCTCCTTGAGGACCGTCGCGTTCCGGTATCGGTCGCGGTAATGTGACTGCGTGGCCCGTTCGACGATTTCGGCCAGATAATCGTCGCAGTCGGCCCCGAACGCCTGCGGGTTCACCCCGTCTTTCTTCGGGACGCTCCCCTTGAGGAGGAACAAGAGTATCTTTCCGATCGAGTACACGTCCGACCAGGGACCTTGCCGAACGTCGGTTCGACTGGCCTCGGCGACCTCGCGGGGCTTGAACGGCCCCAGAATCGTCGTCCCGGTGTTCCCGGAGGAAGGATCTTCGGTGGCATCGAACCCCGTCGCCGTATTGAAGTCGATCAGCGTAGGCGTGATGTCGGGCGTAAGCATCACGTTCTCCGGTTTCAGGTCCCGATAGACGATCTCGTTTTCGTGGAGAAAGCCCATCGCGTCACAGAGATCGATGCCGATCTGGCGGACCTGTTCGCTGTCGTCGATTGGGCCGTGCTGGTCGATGACCTCGTCGAGTTCGATCCCGTCGACGATTAGCTGGACGACCAGAAACGGAACGTCACGCTCTGTGACCTGGTCGTAGTAGTCCATCACGTTCTCGTGGCCGCCGGCCCGGCGGATGCGTTCCAGCGAGCCGACCTCTTTTTTGAAGTACTCTTCGATGATGTCGGGGTCGTTCTGGGATTCAGTGTAGTTGGGGTATTTGACGGCGACCGACTCGCCGCTCTCGATGTCTGTAGCGCGGAACGCCTTTGCGAACCCTCCCTTGCCAAGGAACTCCTCGAGTTTGTACTGGCCGGCGATGACATCACCGCTCTCAGGTTCCCAGGTCATGAATCACCCGTTTCTCCGGCCAGTAGCGGCCCTGCTGACACCACAGATCGGGACGGTCACTTCTGGATACCCTCGTCGGTGACGATTTTCGTCGCCTTGTTTTGCTCCTTGCGTCCGCCTTCCATCACGATGCGTGTCTCCCGTTCGGCTGTCTCGACGGCCTCGGTATCCTCGCCGTGGATGCGCGTCATCCGCTCCAGTTGCGTCTGGGCTTCGGCAACGTTGCCCTTGCCGAGTTCGGTCTTGATAACGGTCTGTCGGTGGTCCACGTCGACCTGTTCGTTGTGTTCAGCCAGTTTCGCCTCGTCGTCGGTGTAGTCGACGGTAATTGACTCCTGCGTCGTTTCGCCGCCGGCGTGTAGCGTGACATCCGCCAGAGATACGGCGTCTTGCGGGTCATTGGCCGGAGCGTGGATCTTCAGGACGACCCGCTGGGTTTCCCGCTCAAGCAGGTCGGGCAGCGGCACGACGGCCGTGTTGTTTTCCCATTCGGGGTTCACGGACTGGGTCTGTGGAAGCGAGCGGTACACCTCGCTCACCTCGACACCGTCAGCCATGTCAAGTTCGAGACGGGCGTCAGGAGCGACAACGGTCCCAGCCTCCTCGACTGCGTCACCGAAAAACGACTCGATATCACCGGCGGCGTCCAGATGTGTCCATTCGCCGCGGGCAACGGTCCCGAGCGTCCGGATCGTCTCCTCGCGGTAGTCGCTCCCGATGCCCGCCGCCTTGATTCTGATACCCTCAGTGTCGATTTCGCGTGCTAGCGTGCCGAACGCCTCGGGGTCGTGGGAGTTGTCCTTCCCATCAGAGAGGAGCAAGACTCGCCGGGCCGTGTTATCGTCGGTCGGTAGATCCTGCAGAGACGCCTTCGCTTCCAGCAGGCCGCTGTACATATCAGTGCCCCCGCCTGCAGAGATGTCAGCGACCGCGTCCACTGCCGTTTCGCGCGAAATCGTTCCCCACCGCGTCGGCGAAAGCACCGTCGTGACCTCGTTGTCGAAGGCGATGATCGAGATGTAATCCTCCTCGTCGAGAAGCCCGAACACCCACTCAGCGCCGGCGCGTGCCTGCTCGATGTCGTCGCCGGCCATCGATCCACTGGCGTCGATACAGAGGGCAATCTGTCGCGTAGGTGGTTCCTCCAACCGTCCGGGCTCGACTTCGATCTCAGCGGTCAGTTTCGCCCCGCCCGTCGGCACGTAGGGTCGGTTGACCTCGCTCACGACAGTAGCGGTCATACTGGTAGATGGGTCGTACGGAGTAATTATATGTTTCCCTCAAATCGAGGGAAAAAAGTTCCAATCACGGTACAGCCCAGTAGCCTCTTGCTACTATCTGTCCCCACAGTAGTAGGTGCTATCTACGGAATCTGTCGCACTGTCTCGACGCGACTCCCGACCCAGAGAAGGGTTCCGAGCAGCGCCACGACAGTGAGGGGAAGGAGCCACTGGAACAGCGAGAGAAGCCCAGCGCTTGCCTGCACGCCAACAACGAGCAGGATAGTGGGCCCACAGCAGGCGAACCCGGAGAGCAGTCCTGGTAGTCCCGACACAACCCCTGCACCCGAGCCGAGACGGCAGGCCGCTGGGCCGCGCCACGCGACGACGGAGACGGCGAGGTTGAGTCCGACTAGCGCTGCCAAGACGCCCCCGAGAAGCATATTCAGCGGCGCGACGAGCAGTTCGACCGGGCCGACGACCACTAATGCAACCGGTTCCCACTGAAACGGGCCGACCTGCCGGAACGCACGAGTGAGCGGGTCACTGACGACAGAGATCTCGTAGGCGGGTGGGCCGAAACCCAGGTGTCTGAGACCAGCGAGATACAGCAGGAAGTACGCCACTCCAAACACACCCAGAAACACCTGTCCGTCACGGCGGCTGAGCGCTCCGCTGACCGCAACCCCGGTGTTCCGAAACAAGCGTTGGATGCTGGCAGCCGCACCTGTCTTGTCGGTCGAGCCGTCAGTTGACATACCCGCTCCCCGGATAGAAGCCGGCCCAGGCGAACCACATCGCGTCGAAGGACAGCGTGCGGTCCAGCGGGAGCGAGTCGGCATCATATGCCGTCGCGTCGATCATGTAGCCGTCGTCCGACGCTGCAACTGACATCGATTCTGGGTTCGCGTACACGTACCCGCTTGCGAGGTCAGTATCAGCGATAGCGACGTACGGCGTGTCGTCGATACGGCCGGTCAACACACCCTGATTCAGCAGTGTTTCCTTGTCGAATGCGAGCGCCCCTGTTTCCGTCCGCGTTCCGATGACCACGACTTTCGGGTGAGCGCGACTGTCGCCGTGCAGGGGTTCGAACAGCGTCCGCGTACTCGAATAGTAGCCACGCTTCTCGTTGTACTGACCGTACGGGTCAACGCCATAACGCCGTGAGAACCCCGTGTCTTCGGTGAGGATGCGCGTCTCCGGATAGACGCTGGACCAGTGGCTCCACGTTGTCCAGGTGACCCGGAACTCACGCAGCGACTCGCCAGTTAGTGGGCCTTTAATTGCCGTCGCGAGCATCTGTGGCCACCAGCTATCGGTGCCCCGGTCGTACATCGTCAGATTCGAGTTTACCAGCCGCCCGGAGACGCCAAACTCCACCGGGCCACGCTCGAACCCCTGGGCGGTGCCCGTTAACGGACAGTACGTCACAGCGACGGCGTCGCCGGCAATGGTGTCGTTCACTATCTCGTGATGGACGAGTATGTACTGGGGATAGGCTTTCGCCTCCCCGTCCCGGACGACGCCGAACACCGGGTCGTCCGGAGCTAATCCGTCCGGGGGCGTATCCGCAAACGTCGGGTCGTCGATGGCCGGAATCCCATCTTTTGGAACGCCGCCGCTGACGATATGCTCTTCGAGTGTCCCAGTCTCGTAATCCAGATGCAGGCGGCTATCAGCTGTGGGCGGTTCTGGTCTGTCGTTCCGGTCGGTTGCCGTCGACGCCGCGCTGGTTCCAGTGCTGGAGTCGGGTTCCGAGCCAGCTCCAGCAGTAGCACCGTCATCCCCAACACAGCCTGCGCCGCCGAGCGTCACACCGGCCCCAACTGTAGTGAGAAACCGTCGGCGGGAAATCCTCATGCTATGTGTGAGTTTCCCAACCACTAAACCTCGCGGTGAGGTGCCGGTAACTCCCTGTTCGGCCGCTCAGCGAGGGGGTTTCGGTGAACGGACCAGCGGTCGGACCGCCTAATCGGCGAGGGTAGCGACCAGCGACGAGACGTACGCCAGTTCGTCCTCATTGACGCCGTGGCCCATCCCCTCGTAGATGCGCTCCTCGACATCCCCGTTCAGCTGCTCGAAGACCGAGGCTGTGACGTGCACGCGTTCTTCGGGGATGTGTGGGTCAACATTGCTACAGCCCAGAAACACCGGTGTCTCCTCGATGTCGCCCTCGTACTCACTTTCGTCGATGGTCTCGCCGATGAGGCCGCCACTG
Organism: Haloarcula sp. H-GB5; assembly: GCF_054850705.1. Lineage (NCBI taxonomy): Archaea > Methanobacteriati > Methanobacteriota > Halobacteria > Halobacteriales > Haloarculaceae > Haloarcula > Haloarcula sp. H-GB5. The sequence continues at coordinate 1,480,428 of NZ_JBTWBG010000002.1, forward strand.
AGGGCGACGAGGGCACCGTAACGCCGTGGGTTGCGAGCAACAAATTCGCTTGCGAGACAGGCCCCCTGCGAGAAACCCAGCACGAGCACGTGATCAGTCGGTATCCCGGCTTCCTCAGCCTCTGTGACAGCATCCTCGATAGCCTGTAGTCCCGATGTCCGCCCGGGCTCGTTCTGCTCGACTGGCGAGAGGAACGAGTTGGGATACCAGGTGTTCCGCGCGGCCTGCGGCGCAAGGAGAGCCAGCCCGTCCTGCTGGAACTCCGCCCCCATCTGGACGATGCTTCGAGCCGTCGCACCCCGGCCGTGGACCAGCACTGCCGCCGCGCTTGCCTCCGACAGCGCAGTTCCCGCGGTCACGAGCTGCTGGCCCTGATGGGGGCCGCTCATCGCTCTCCTTCCGGTCGTTGGCTTCGTCCTGTCACGCCCGTGCAGTCGGTTTCCCCTACAGTTCGCCCGGCCACCGTAGTCAGCCACCGTGTCGTATGCATACTCCAGATAACGCGCGAAGACACTTGAGTTGGCACTTCGGTCAATCGGTCGAAATATCCCGTATTCAGGTTCGCAGGCGGAGTTCGATGTCGTCGCCGTCGTGCACTGTGAGACCGGCATCGGTTTCCGCGACAGCATAGTCGGACTGACGGAGGCGCTTCTCTGCCGACTCAAGAGTCGCTTCGTCGGGGAGTTGAATCTCGAACCACGCCAGTCCCTGCCCGGTTTGGGGCCCGGACCGCCGCTGCCAGACGTTGGCACCGATGTGGTGGTGGTAGTCACCGGCCGCCAGGAACACCGCGCCGTCGTACGTGGCCCTGACGCGCAGTCCGAGTGCGTTGGCGTAGAACGACCGGGCTGTCTCCACTGACGAGACTTCTAGATGTACGTGTCCGATGTCGGAGTCCCCGGGCATCGACTGTTCGCCGGTCGCAGCAGCCGCGACTGACTGCGTGTCGAGGGGTTCAGTTACCATTTTGACGTGCCCCGACGGTGTCTCACTCCACGATGCCCGCGGAAAGTCCCGATAGATCTCGACGCCGTTCCCGGCCGGGTCCGACAGATACAGCGCCTCGCTGACACCGTGGTCCGATGCGCCGTCGAGTGTCCACTCCGAGTCGATACGCTGGAGTGCGTCACCCAGCGCCGCTCGCGATGGAACGCGAAACGCAATGTGATACAGCCCGGTCGATGAAGCCTCTCTCGCTGGTGCGTCTGGACGATGATGCAGAACTAACAGTTCCTGTCCACCCGCACCGAGTATCGTCCGATCGTCGTCTGCGTCCAAGACATGGAGACCGACAACATCACGGTAGAAATCGACAGTCGATGATAGATCAGCAACAGTCAGGGCCACCCGACCGATCTCGGTTTCCGGGGGAAGCGTCGCTTTGTCCATACTGATAGGAGACGTAGACAGCCCATAGTTCTGGGTGCCAGCAGTAGACACCCGCAATACGTTTGAGGTGGCAGTGTTCGCCCTAGCGCGCTCCACCGGTGAGTACGCTTGCTTTGCTAGCACACAGCACTGTCTTTTGGGAAATGGTAAAATTTAGTGTAAAATATCCAGAATATACTCCACATCAAAAATTATGCATAAACTATTACGTATTATTAGCAGAGACGTGTGTTAACCTTCATCAGAGTAGTACTATAACCTTCGAGTTGTTACCTTGGGTTGACTATGAAAAAGCAGGAGCTCATCCACCTTCACGGCCTGCTTGCACAGGTACAGAACCACTACGAAGCCGAATCCGGGACAGAAGTGGACCACGACGAATACGAGGAACTGGGCGTCAAGCCGACATCGATTCACAAGTCGAAAACAGACCACAAGGCCGCTGTCTTTGCGATTGCTGACGGTATTGCCTCCGAAATGGCTGACGAAACCAAAGAGCCTGTTTCTGCCGCCGCGGACTAACGGTTCTCCGTAGTTTCTACGCAGTTCTCCCGACCAGCACTGCGATTAGTGACCGTATAACCGCTGTCAGACGTATGTCAGAGCTGCAATACGTCGAGAGTGCAACACAGAGATTCCCCTGCCACTCGGTGGCCGTGCTTACTCGTCGATTAATTCCTCGAACTCGGGTAACACGTCGTCCGATTCGTCCTCTGACTGGTCCGGTGGCAGGTCGTCGGCCTCGGTTGCCGACTCTGCGGACGAGGACTCGTCTTCTGCCGTCTCGTCTGACTCCTCCGGAATCTCTTCGATTTCGAGCACGTCGAGCGGGATGTTCTCGAGCCGTTGCCCGATCTCCTTGCGGGCGATGCGGGCGGCGTGTTCGTCCCGTTCGACGTTGAAGACGGTCATCTCCAGTTCGAGTGCGACGAGGCTTTCATCGGCTGCGAGAAACGCAGGTTCCAGTGTCTCACCGCAGTGCGGACAGTGCCGATCTCCCATGTTGATTTCGACGTAGTTGAGGTCGGGATTCAGCATCTCGCCCGTCTTCGAGATGGCGATGCGAACTGCCTCATCCGCAGATGCCACGTCGTACACTGGGACTGCGGCCTCGACAACAACTCGGCAATTCATGGTAGTATGTTTGTTTCCCAATATAATGAAGGTTAGCCCTGAAACAGTACTTCTCGTACTTCCCGTATACCGGGGTGCAGAGAGACGGAGAACCCGACCGAGTAGTAGACTGCAAAACATCACGACGACGAAACACAGTGATAGGTGAGACGGGTGCGGCTGCTAGGTTGCTAGTTGGTATCAAACCAACGCAAGCGGAACTCGTAACGCCATTACCTCCGAGCCCGTATACTCGAACAATGGAACAGGGCGTCATTGATGTGGAGTCGCTGGCCGGCGGTATCGATTTGCAGGCAACTGTCGAGAGCGGGCAGTCATACCTGTGGAACCGGGACGACGGCGAAATGTACCAGCGCGAGGGTGCAACCGGCGGCGACGCGTGGTACTGGACGACAATCCGCCGAGACGGGTCACCAGCAGTCATCCGTGTTCGGCAGCGGGACGGGGTGCTCGAATGGGAATCAACAGTCGACGCCGAGGCGATACTCAGACGGCTCCTTCGACTTGACGACGATCTCGCCGCGATTCGGGCGACGGCACCGGACGACGACGTGGTTCAGTCGGCCTACGATACGTTCTGGGGGATGCGGCTGGTTCAGGACCCCCCGTTTGGCTCCCTCATCTCGTTCATCTGCTCGGCCCAGATGCGTGTAGCTCGGATTCACAATATGCAACAGGCGCTCCGTGACGCGTTCGGTGAAACGGTCGAGTTCAGCGGGCGGACGTACAACGCCTATCCGACGCCGTCCGCGCTGGCAGAGACAACAGAAGAACGGCTCCGGGACCTCGGACTGGGCTATCGCGCACCGTACGTCCAGCGCACTGCGGAGATGGTCGCAAGCGGCGAGGCCGACCCCGAGGAAGCTGTCGGCCTTGACTACGAGGACGCCAGGGAGTCGCTCACCCGCTTCGTCGGCGTCGGCGACAAGGTCGCGGACTGCGTGTTGCTGTTCTCGCTTGATTACCTCGAAGCGGTCCCGCTAGACACCTGGATCCGGACGACCATCGAGGAGTATTATCCGGAGTGCGAGCGGGGGAACTACACCGACACGTCGCGGGCGATCCGGGCAGCACTGGGTGGGGAGTTCGCCGGCTACACGCAGACGTATCTGTTCCACTACCTCAGAACGGGCAGTAACGAGGACTGACACGCGTGGCGGAAGGCGACAGTATAACGGAGTCCGCCGGCAAACCCTCGGCTATGGCTCGCACGCGAGCACACGTGTTCGTCTCCGGTCGTGTTCAGGGCGTCTATTACAGAGCGACCACGCGGGAGCGCGCACAGGACCACGGGGTCGAGGGGTGGGTCCGCAATCTCGACGACGGCCGCGTCGAAGCGGTGTTCGAAGGCCCCGAAGCCGACGTGGAAGCGATGATCGAGTTCTGCCACGAGGGGAGCGAACGTGCGAACGTGACCGATGTCGACGTCGAGCACGAGGACCCGGAGGGTGTCGACGGGTTCGAGGTCCGCTGGTAGGCCGCCGTCCCGTAGAGTTACTTCACTGGCGAGCGAACCCGCGGCTATGCTCACCGGCTCCGAAATGGGTGTCGTCGATGAGAACGCCGCTGCGCTCGGCGTCCCGCGCAAGCAGTTGATGGAGTCGTCCGGACACGCCGTCGCACAGGCGGTCCGTACCATCGCTGACCCCGGCGACCAGGTCACTATCGTCGCCGGACGGGGAAACAACGGCGGGGACGCGCTCGTCGCCGCCCGCTTCCTCGACGACTACGACCTCCGCGTCCTCCTGTTGGGCCGTCAGGGTGCTATTTCGACGACAATCGCCAGGGAGAATTGGGACGCCCTCCAGCAGGCCGAGTATCCGACGGAGACGGTCAGGGATTCCTCGGCACTACATCTCGGAACCCCTGCTGTCATCGTCGACGCGATGTTGGGCACGGGCATTACCGGCGACCTCCGGGAACCAGCGGCGACGGCCGCCGCGGCGATGAACGAGAGCGACGCGACCGTCCTCTCTGTGGATGTCCCGTCCGGCCTCGACGCCGAAACGGGGCGGCTGGCCGAGAACGCCGTCGACGCCGACCACGTCGTCACGTTTCACGACATCAAGCCCGGCCTGCCGGACCTCGACGTACCAGTCACAGTCGCTGACATCGGCATCCCCGACGCAGCGGAGTTGTTCATCGAGCGGGGCGACCTCACCCGGCTCGAACGTGACCCCGCGAGCCACAAGGGCGACAACGGCGAAGTGCTGGTCGTCGGCGGCGGTCCGTACACCGGTGCGCCGGCGCTTTCCGCACAGGCTGCACTCAGAGGCGGGGCCGACCTCGTTCGAGTCGCCTGCCCCGCTGTCGTCGCTCGCGAGATCCAGTCCTACAGCGAGAACCTCATCCTCAGACCCTTCGACGGGGAAAACCTCGCGCCGCCGCACGTCGACCGCCTCGCCGAACTGGCGGCGGACCACGATACGCTGATCGTCGGGCCCGGGCTCGGGAACGCCGACGCGACGCTGGAAGCGGTCGCGGACCTGCTGTCCGGATTTGAGGGAACGGCCGTCGTCGATGCCGACGCTCTGTCTGTGATTCCGGACATCGAAACGGACGCGGAACTCGTCTGTACGCCCCACCAGGGCGAACTTCTCGGTATGGGCGGTGAGACCGCCGAAGACTGGCGGGAACGGGCGGACCTCGTGGAGTCCTTCGCCTCGGAGATCGGCCAGACGCTGCTGGTCAAGGGTCCGTACGACATCGTCTCTGACGGCGAGCAGACCCGCGTCGGACGAACCGGCAATCCCGGGATGACGGTCGGCGGAACCGGCGACGTGCTTGCGGGCGTGACGGGCGCACTCGCCTCTGTGCAGGACCCACTCGATGCGGCCGCCATCGCCGCCTACACTGTTGGCAGCGTCGGTGACCGTGTCGTCGACGACCGCGGCTACGGATTGGTCGCGACGGACCTGCTAGACGAGATACCGAGCGTTCTGTGGCAGCGAGAAGCAGAACCGTAGCGTCCGTAGTCAGGCCGACGCACCGACCAGGTCCCCGGCTTTCGCCCGGGATTGCTCGATGATGGCCGGCCTGGCTTCGAACTCGATGACTACCTGATCGCCGTAATCGACCGTGTCGACGCTAGCGTGGTCGTGGATCCACGAGACGAGGCTCATCGTGTCGTCGGTCATCGGAAGCACGAGCCGCTCCCGTTCGTAGTCTGGCAGTTCGTGGTCGATGCGGTCCGCCAAGTCGTCGATGTTGAGCCCCTGTTTGGCGCTGACAGCGACAGGGTTCGGTGCCAGCGACGACAGCGCGTCTTTCTTGCGACGGACCTCTTCGTCGTCGACCATATCGGTCTTGTTGAGGACCGTGACGATCGGGGCCTCGTTGCGCTCGTACAGCGTGTCGTGGCTCGTCACCAACTTCTCGCGGATCTCCTCGACTGACTCCGAAATATCGACGACGAGCAAGACGAGGTCGGCGTGGTACACCGACCCCAGCGTGGACTTGAACGACTCAACGAGCCAGTGGGGGAGGTCCTGAATGAACCCCACCGTATCGGTGACAAGCACCTCGCGCTTGCCGATTTCGGCGCGGCGAGTGGTCGTCCCGAGCGTCGTGAACAGGCGGTCCTCGCTCTCTGCCGTGGTGTCGAGGTCGGGGTGCAGGTCGTCGTTCTCGTCCACGTCGAGGTCATCTGCGAGGCGGCGCAGCAGCGTCGACTTCCCGGCGTTAGTGTAGCCAGCCAGCGCAACGAGGTCGAAACCGGACTCGCGGCGCTGTTCCCGGCGATGGCGCTCGGTCTCCTCGATGGATTCCAGTTCGTCCCGGATGTTGGCGATCTGCTTTTTGATGTCCTCTTCGCGGGACTCGTCGTACTCGCCGAGCCCCATGAACCCCGGGCGCTCGTCGCGTTTGGCCAGACTCGCCTTGGCCTCGGCACGCGGGAGTTCGTAGCGGAGCTCTGCGAGTTCGACCTGCAGCTGGGCTTTCCGTGTCTGGGCCCGCTGGCCGAAGATTTCGAGGATGAGCCGGAAGCGGTCGATGACGCGCACACGCTCGGGGAGTTCGTTCCCGATGTTGTACGTCTGATACGGGCCGAGCTGGTTGTCGAAGATCACGACAACGGCCCCTTCGCGGGCGACCACGTTGCTCAGTCGCGTTACCTTCCCCTCGCCGAGGTGGTACGCCGGGTCCTCCGTTCTGGTCTGTGTGATCTCGCCGACGACATCGTACCCGGCCGCCCGGGCAAGGTCCCGGATCTCTTCGGTGTCGGCGGTGCCACTGTCGACGCGCTTCGCGATGACCGCTCGTTCGGTGGTGTGTGTCGCCGTCACTCGTTGTGAGGATACGGTGTCCGATTATTTAACCCCCCGGGCGGTTCGCAGTAACGTCCAGTGAGGCGGTGGTTCAGCGGTAAAAAGGCAGATGCCACGCGGTAACGGCGGTCGGTTGCTGACGTGGGACCGCTCTGTCTCGCGATAGCCACCGAGGCGGTGGCGTTTACTCCGATCTATTCGAGGTCGAAGCGGTCGAGCTTCATGACCTTGCTCCACGTGTCCACGAAGTCGTGGACGAGCTTCTCCTCCGCGTCAGCAGAGCCGTAGACTTCCGAGATCGCTCGGAGTCGGTCGTTCGAGCCGAAGATTAGGTCGATGCGTGTGGCTTCCCACTTGACCTCGCCGGTGTCGCGGTCGAGACCCTTATATCGGTGTTCCGAGTCCGCTGCCGGCTCCCACTCCGTGCCCATGTCGAGCAGGTTCACGAAGAAGTCGTTGGTCAGCGTCTCCGGCTCGTCGGTCAAGACGCCGAGGTCGGTGTCCTGATAGTTCGCACCGATCGAGCGCATGCCGCCGATCAGCGCCGTCAGTTCTGAGGCCGTCAGGTTCAGCAGGTCCGCGTTGTCGACCAGCACTTCCTCGGCCGGTCGCACGATGTCGTCCTGAATGTAGTTCCGGGCCCCGTCGACCTTCGGCTTGAGCGCGTCGAAGGAGGCAGCGTCGGTGTGTTCCGGCTCGGCATCCACTCGGCCGGGTTCGAACGGGATCTCGACGTCGTAGCCGGCGTTCGCTGCCGCCTGCTCAACGGCTGCGTTACCGCCAAGCACGATCAGGTCCGCAAGCGAGACCTGCGTCCCGTCGGAGCGCGAATCGTTGAACTCCGCCTGGATGTTTTCGAGCGTTCCCAGGACCGTCTCTAGCTGTTCCGGCTCATTGACCTCCCAGTTCTTCTGGGGTTCGAGCCGGAGGCGAGCGCCGTTGGCACCGCCGCGCTTGTCGCTGTCGCGGTAGGTCGATGCCGACGCCCACGCGGTCTTGACGAGCTGGGAGATAGAGAGGTCCGAGTCGAGGATCTCCTCTTTGAGTTCGGCAATCTCCGCGTCCCCGATGAGGTCGTAGTCAGCGTCCGGGAGCGGGTCCTGCCAGATCATCTCCTCGTCAGGAACCTCCGGGCCGAGGAACCGCTCGGGCGGCCCCATGTCGCGGTGGGTCAGCTTGTACCAGGCCTTCGCGAAGTTCATCCCGAACTCCATCGGGTTCTCCTGGAAGGTCTCCATGACCTCTCGGTAGTCCGGATCTCGCTTCAGCGCGATGTCCGTCGTGAGCATCATCGGCGTCTGCTTTTCGTCCGGGTCGTGGGCGTCCGGGACGCTGTTTTTCAGCTCCTCGCTCTTGGGTGCCCACTGCCACGCGCCGCCGGGACCCTTCTCCGGCTCCCACTCGTAGTCAAGCAAGTTGTTGATGTAGCCCATGTCCCACTCGGTCGGCGACTGGGTCCACGGCCCTTCGATACCGCTCGTGATCATCTCGCCGCCCTTGCTGTTCCCGTTCTTGTTCTGCCACCCGAGACCCTGTTGCTCGATTGGGGCCGCTTCCGGCTCGGGACCGAGGTTCTCTTCGGGGTCGTCAGCGCCGTGGACCTTCCCGAACGTGTGTCCGCCGGCGATGAGTGCAGCCGTCTCTTTGTCATTCATCGCCATCCGGTCGAACGTCTGGCGGATGTTCTTCGCCGACGCCTCGGGGTCCGGGTTGCCGTTTGGCCCTTCCGGGTTCACGTAGATGAGGCCCATCACGGAGGCACCGAGCCCTTCCTGGAGTTCACCGGGCTCGTCGAAGCGCTCCTGCGTTTCCATCTCGTCTTCCGGCCCCCAGTTGACAGCCTTGTCCTCCTCGAAGGCGTCCTCGCGGCCGCCGGCGTAGCCGAACGTCTTGAATCCCATCGACTCGATGGCGACGTTCCCTGCGAGGATCATCAGGTCGGCCCAGGAGATCTTACGGCCGTACTTCTGCTTGATCGGCAGGAGCAGTCGCCGCGCCTTGTCGAGGTTCGCGTTGTCCGGCCAGCTGTTGATCGGTGCAAAACGCTGCCGACCGCCAGCCGCACCGCCGCGCCCGTCGGCGGTCCGGTACGTCCCGGCGCTGTGCCAGGCCATCCGGATGAACAGCGGACCATAGTGGCCGTAGTCGGCTGGCCACCAGTCCTGGGACGATGTCATCAGCTCTTCGAGATCCGACTTCACCGCTTCGAGATCAAGTTTCTGAAACTCCTCCGCGTAATCGAAATCGTCCTCCATCGGACCGACATCCCGGGCGTTCTGATCGAGAATCTCCAGGTTCAGCTTGTTTGGCCACCAGTCCTGGTTAGATTTTGGTCGCCGCGACTGTCCGCTTGAGGCACCGCTCATATCGGAATTCGGTGTTTCTGCCATCTTAACAGTAAGAAGGATTCGTTCCTCGAATACAAATCTTTGGATATGAGTAAAGAAATAGCACAGTGTCGAAAATAATTCCCCCTGAATTCTTTGGGATACCCGGGCA